>CAWHZY010000017.1:0-266448 GCA_963833955.1 uncultured Alphaproteobacteria bacterium
ACAGCGCGCCGACCAGGGCCAGCGTAGAGTGAGAGTTTTTCATGCCCCTTTGCCTCAATCGAACGCGGTGCAGACCCGGTTGCCGTTGTAATCGTACGCCCACTGGGCACAACGGCGCGGTAGAGGTCCACCGTAGTAACCCCCGGCGGAGGCCCGCCATCGTGGCCCCCGGGCGGGTCGCGGCCGAGCCGATAAGCGCACCTGAGCCGGCGCCGATCACAGCGCCCGCGCGCGCGCCTCCCGCGCTTCCGCCCGACACCGCCGAACCAATCGGCTCCGGTGCCCGCCCCCAGCGCGCCGCCGAACAGCGCGTTCTGCTCTGGGGCATTTCGCAGGCCGAGACGGTGACCGCGGCGGCAAACGCAGCGAAAGAGGCGAACCTTTTCCGGCGATGCAATCTCCCGTCCGTCTCGTCCCCAAGGGCCCCAAAGCTCGTCTCGACGCCCTTAACCCGAAAGACGAGGCAGCGGAAGCAGCTACAGTCCGCCGAGCGCCACGATCCCATAATTCCGGCGAGGCTTCAATGAACCAGCCCGTTCATTCGTTCCCACCCCCGGCCTGGAAAGTCTTGTTTTGGCTTGACCGCCTCGCCTTCGCCCCATATGCCGTGCTCCGCCAGTCGGCCAGACAGCCGCCGTTTAGAAACGAGAGGAAAGTACGGGCTGATTACGGATACGGCGCCGGATAACGTGCGGCGGCGGCGACCCAGGGAAAGCGCCACAGAAAGCGAACCGCCGGATCGCTGGCCGCAAGGCCGTAAAGCGGGAAGGCAAGGGTGAAAGGGTGCGGTAAGAGCGCACCGCGCGGGCGGCAACGTCAGCGGCATGGCAAGAGACGCCGGGAGCAAAACCGAATCGGAGCGACGCGCGGCGCCACTCGGCGCGCAAGGCCTGTCAGTTGGCCCTGCCGCTCGGGTTGGTTGCTTGAGGCGCCCGGCAACAGGCGTCCCAGAGGAATAGCCGTCACGTCAGGGCGATCAGCCCCGGCCACACAAAACCCGGCTTACAGGCCGACTAGCGTTTGCTTCGCTTCTCGTTCAAACTCGGTTCAAGCGGACCCCTTCTCCCGATTATAGAGCCGCCCGAACCCGAAGGGCGATGATGCTGCGCGCTGACAAAGTCATCCCGGCCGGCCATTGGTCGGGCGCTCCGGCGGATACGGTCGTGCTCGACTTCGACGCGCGCTATCGCCGGCGCGTCGCCATGACCGAAGTCGGCGGCCTCGAATTCCTGCTCGACCTCGCGGAAGCGACAATGCTGCGTGGCGGCGACGGTTTGCGGCTCGAGGACGGGCGCCTGGTGGAAGTGGTCGCCGAGCCCGAACCGCTGGCGGAGATCCGGGCCGCAGACCCGTTGGCGATGACCCGCGTCGCCTGGCACTTCGGCAACCGCCATCTGCCAACCGAGATATTGCCGAAGGCGCTGCGCATCCGCCGCGATCCCGTGATCGAGGCGATGGCCACGGGTCTCGGGGCGCGCGTGATCGCGCTCGAGGCGCCGTTCAATCCGGAAGGCGGCGCTTACGTGAAGGTTGAGGGCGACCCCGCCGTCTCTCGCCGCCAGAGTCACGATCACGATCACGACATGATCACGGGCACGACCACGGAGCCAGCGGCGAGCATGGCGATCGCCATGAACACGCTCGCGACGATCATCGCCATGACCATGCGCATCACGACCATGCGCATCACGACCACGATCACGCCGGCTGCCATCATCCAGAGCACCAGCATGACCATGGGCGTCGCCAATGACCGGGAAGCAGATTGCCTAAGCTCCCCACGGCGGGCGTATTGATGGCCAGCTCGGGCGCTCTCGCGTCAGGCGACGCTGACGCCGACGCGGCATTGCTGCCCCTGATGCTCTGGCTCTCGCCGGCTTTCCCGGTCGGCTCGTTCGCCTATTCGCAAGCGTTAGAATGGGCGGTGGAGTGCGGCGACATCGAAGACGCCCGCTCACTCGGCGGCTGGTTGGTCGACCTCTTGACCTTCGGCGCCCCGCGCGCCGACGCCCTCCTGTTCGCGGAATGCTTTCGCGGCGCGATGGCGGAAGATTGGGAGGCCCTCGCAGAGGCGAACGCGCTCGCGATCGCGCTCGCCAATTGCGCCGAACGCCGCCTGGAGACCACGGCTCAAGGCGCGGCCTTCGTCCTCGCCGCTCGCGCCGCCTGGGATTGCGAGCCTCTGCGCCGGCTTTCCCTGGAGGCGCGCGTCGCCTATCCGGCGGCGGTCGCCTCCGCCGCGGCGGGTCACGGGCTGCCGCTCGAGGCGAGCCTTCAGGCCTTCATTTTGGCCCAGATCGCCGCCGCCGTCTCCGCCGTCGTGCGCCTCGGGCCGATCGGCCAGACCGACGGCCAGAAGATCCAGGCGACGCTCATCCCCCGCATACGCGCGCTTGCCCGTGAGGCGTCGGGCTCCGGCCTGACCGATCTTGGCTCCTGCGCCTTCCGTTCCGACATCGCCGCCATGCGTCACGAGACGCAATATTCGAGACTGTTCCGATCATGACCAGCCGACAACCTCTTCGCGTCGGCATCGGCGGCCCGGTCGGTTCCGGCAAGACGGCGCTCATGGAGCAGCTTTGCAAGCGCTTGCGCGATCAGCTCGATATCGCCGCCATCACCAACGACATCTACACCAAGGAGGACGCCCGCATTCTGGTCGAGGCGGGCGCGCTTCCGCCTGAGCGGATCCTCGGCGTCGAGACCGGCGGGTGCCCGCATACCGCGATCCGCGAGGACGCCTCGATCAATCTCGCGGCTGTCTCGGAAATGCGCAAGCGGTTCGCCAATCTCGATCTGATCCTGATCGAATCGGGCGGCGACAACCTTGCAGCGACCTTCTCGCCCGAGCTCGCCGATCTTACGATCTATGTCATCGACGTCTCGGGCGGCGAGAAAATACCGCGCAAAGGCGGCCCGGGCATAACGCGCTCGGACCTGCTGGTGATCAACAAGATCGACCTCGCCCCTTACGTCGGCGCCTCGCTCGAGGTGATGACGACGGACGCGCTGATGATGCGCAAGGGCCGTCCATTCGTGCTCGCAAACATGAAAATAGGGGAAGGGATGGAAGCGATTATCGCCTTCCTGAGCCTCAAGGGCGGGCTTAAAATCGCGGAGCCGTGGGAGTGACTTGCGCCGGACTTTCCGGGCGTAGAATCTTTAGTGCCCAGGGAAGTGGAACTTTGATCGATGCCGCTAGTTCACGCTGTGAACGCGGATAGGCGAGGTTCAAATGGATTCGATGCGGTCCTATCGCCACGGGAACCTGCCAGCCGCACTTTTGGCCGCGGCCCGCGAGATCCTGGACGAGAACGGGTTGCAGGCGGTTGGACTGCGCGAGACCGCCCGGCGGGTTGGCGTATCGGCGACGGCCGCCTATCGCCATTTCGCCAACAAGGAGGATCTCCTTGCTTCCGTCGCGGCCGAGGGTTTCCACGAGCTCGCTGAGGCGATGCAGGGCGCGACTCGGGCGCCGATCCCCTCATCCGCGACGGTCTTGCCTATATCGAGTTCGCCAACCAGAACCGCGGCCTTTTTCGCCTCATGTTCGGGCCTGTTCTCGCCGAGCGCACGAAATACCCCGCGCTCCAGGCGGCGAGCGCGCGCGTCGAGGCGGTGCTGGTGCGCGGCGTCGCCAACATCGACCCACGGCCTCTCAATGACAATCACGCCGCGATGGCGGCGTGGGGCCTCGTGCATGGACTCGCGCATCTGATCGTCGATGGCTTCTTTCCGGCGACGCGCGCAAGGGTCCAGGCGGAGGAAATCCTGGCCAAAGTCAGATTGCCGAGACCGCCGGTCTCCGAGCCGACCTGATCCCATCGCTTTTCTCATCGGCGATGCGTGCATTCATTCTAGTCGCGCGCTTCAACTAAGTTGCAACCTTTTATTGATTCACTCACGCTGGTCACCTTTATGGATGGAGGCGAGGATGGGGTCGCGAGAGGTTGCAGTAAAGCGATACGTGGTTCGTCTGAGCGCTGAGGAGCGCGAGCGCCTTGAGGGCCTGAGAAGGAAAGGCGAGATCCCGGCGACGCGGCTGACGAAGGTCCAGATCTTGCTGAAGGCGGACATTTCGGAAGCGGGGGAAGGTTGGAGCGACAGCGAGATCGTCAAGGCGTTGGATACGACCGCCTCGATGGTTTACCGGACTCGCAGGCAATTGGTCGAGGAAGGTCTGGACGCGGTGCTAAGCCGCAAGGCGCGAGAGACGCCGCCTGTGCCGCGGATCTTCGACGGGGAGAAGGAGGCGAAGCTGATCGCCTTGGCGTGCTCCGATCCTCCCGAGGGTTTCGCGCGCTGGAGCCTGCGGTTGTTGGAGGAGAAGGTCGTGGAGCTGCAGATCGTCGATCGCGCCAGCGACAGCACGATTGGCCGTGTTTTAAAAAAACATCCTCAAGCCCCATACGAGGAAGTGTTGGGTGATTCCGCCGCAGGCCAACGCCGCCTTCGTCGCGGGAATGGAGGAGGTGCTGGAGGTCTACCGGCGGCCGCACGATCCCAAGCGCCCGCTGGTCTGTCTCGACGAGACGTCGAAGCAGCTGATTTCCGAGACGCGCGCCCCGATCCCCATGAAGCCGGGGAGCCCCGCCCGTTGTGACTACGAGTATGAACGCAACGGCGTCGCCAACCTCTTCATGATGTTCGCCCCTCTTGAAGGATGGCGACACGTCAAGGTGACGGACCGGCACACGGCCATCGATTACGCCTAGGTTTTAAAAGAGATCTCGGACAGTCGCTTCGCCGACGCCGAGCAGATCACGCTCGTGCAGGACAATTTGAACATCCACGACAAGTCCTCGCTCTACAAGGCCTTCCCAGCGCCAGAGGCTCGACGCCTCGTCCAGCGATTTGAGTGGGTGTACACTCCCAAGCATGGGTCGTGGCTAGACCTGGCGGAGTCGGAACTCGCGGTCCTCTCCACTCAATGTCTGGATCGTCGCATCCCCGACAAAGCCGCCCTCGAACGCGAAGTCGCCGCCTGGGCCAATCACCGCAACCAGCATCACGCCAAGGCTGACTGGCGCTTCACAACCGAGACCGCTCGGATCAAGCTCAAGAGCTTATATCCTGTCCTTTGAGATGAATCGGCCGAATAGGTTGTCCTACCAGTCGGCATCCTCTTGCTTCGGTTGGGGCCTGTGCTTCGTCAAGCATCTCTGCCCTCACCG
The DNA here is from genome assembly GCA_963833955.1 of uncultured Alphaproteobacteria bacterium. Classification (GTDB taxonomy): domain Bacteria; phylum Pseudomonadota; class Alphaproteobacteria; order Rhizobiales; family Beijerinckiaceae; genus Roseiarcus. Next base: position 5,175 of record CAWHZY010000017.1, read on the forward strand.
CAGTTCAGAGGTTTATAATGAGGCTGCAGTGTTCTCGTGGGTGGCCGGGTCGGGCCCGGCCGTGACGGAAAAACAGAATACGATCTCCACCCGCCTAACGGTTCAAGAGCCAGACGCCCAATCGACTACACCCGGCTCAAGACGGCGACCGGGCCGACCGAAGGCGACCTCCGCGCGCATCTCGATCGTCTGGCGGCGCGCAGGCGCCGTCCAGGGGACCAAGGCTTTTGTCGGCCGAAGGCCCCGCATCACGGTCAGAGCCAGCTCACGCTGCTTCCGTGAGGATGAGCGACGGCCAAGCGAACGTCGTGCGCGCCGGGCCATAAAGTCATGCGAAGCTCGAATCCAGTCGCGGACGCAAACGGTTCGAGACGCAGCCAGGCCAAAGGCGCGGCGCTCGTCGCACGATCTCCGGCCCGCTCGAGGCTCGACTGGATAGAAGCCTGGGTGTCCGGCGGCATATATTGCCACATGACGGAATGATAGAGGACAGTCGCTGTCCCCGCCGCGGGCTCATGGAGTTTGGCGCTGACCCAGTCAGCGGCGTCGGCCTGATCGACTCTTGGACCGTGGGCGCGTGCGAGGTCGATGGCGCTTTCCAGACGGAACAGGCGCTCGCGCTGATCGGCCCAGATGTAGGCTCTGAGGCGCAGGCGCTGGGCGGGGTCTTCGAGATCGATTGGCGCGATGTCGCAAGCATGGCGCTCGATCACACGGAGTGAAGCGTCGACCGGCGGCGACGGGCCTTCCCAACCGGGCGCGAGGCTGACCGGGCTCTGCGGGTCGCCCCAGCCGACCGCGCCGAGACGATAGTGATAGCGATCCCAGATGGTGTCGAGGCCTGCGCTCGCGCCGATTTCGAGACACCGGAGCGGCAGGCCCGTCGCCTTGGCGATCTGCAGAAAGCCCCCGACCAGCACGCCTGATCGACCGACCTCATTCGTTTGCGGGGGTGAGACCAGAAAAGCGCGAATGGCGGTTTGATGCTCCCGGACGACGTCGAGCACAACGGGCCGCAACGGCTCGACTGGCGCCGCGCTCGGCGGATAGCACGGGACAAGCGCAAGCGCCGACCCGGTCAAGGCGAGCGCGTGCAGCGCTCCCGCCATCCTGAGAGCCAAGGCGTCCGCGACTGGATCGCCAGGCCAACCGAGCGCCAGTTCTGCGCTGGCGCCGCCGGCGGCGATGTCGTCTCGCAGAATCGTAAGCAGGCGCGCCGTGAAGGGCGAGGCGAGCTTTTCACACCACCCGATCTGCTTGTCGAATGCGTCGAGAACCGTTTGCCGATCTTGATCGTGATCTGAAACACTCATCAGCGAGTCCACTTCAGCTTGGAAGCAGCGGGCCGGCCCTCATCGCGTCTCCAATCCTTTCACAAACATCTCGAATTCGGCGTCGGCAATCGGGACAAGATGCTTGTCCTGCGGGAAAGCGCCCTTCTCGACATCGGCCCGGAACTCCTGGAACGCGGCGATGCGCTCCTGCTGCAAACGGTCGTACTCGGCGCGAAAGTTGCGATAGACTTTCGCGTGGCGCGGCTGATGGCCGCGCGAATAGCCCAAGACGTCCTCCGCGAACAGATATTGCGCATCGCAGCCCGAGCCCGCGCCCATCGACATCAGAACGAGCGTCGTGCGCTTCGAGATTTCGCTCGCCACGCGCGCCGGCACGACTTCGATCTCGGCCGCGACCGCCCCCGCAGCTTCGAGCTGCCTGACGTGATGATAGACATGCATCGCTTCGGCGGCGGTCTTGCCCACCGCCTTGAATCCGCCGCTCCAAGTCGCCCGTGCCGGAATGAGCCCCACATGCCCCACGACCGGTATGCCCTCGGCCGCAAGCTTGGCGATCGTGTCGAGACTGCCGGCGCAGTAGAACGCGTCCCCGCCGATCATAAGGTTCTTGTGCGCGGCGCGCAGGTAGTCCTCGTAGGTGCAGTGCTGGCCGTAGATCAGTCCGACCTGAACGAAGCAATCACCGGCGGCCTCGCGCATCGCGGGCGACCACAGGTGTTCAACGATCGAGAGGATATCGATGCCGGCTGCGGACGCCGCGGCCGCCTCCTCGGGCGTTTCGACGAACAGCATCGTCAATTGCCGCTTGCCCTTGAGCTTGCGCAAGTCGGCGACCGTCAATCTTTTGTGTTTCGTCAGAGCCATACCATCCCTCCATGTGTATCCTCCGATAAGGCAAGGGCGGCGCGAAGCCAACGCTGCTCACAACGCCGCGCGCCCTCACCCGGCACGTTGCGTTTTTGAAGGCGATCATCGCGGGCGCGTGAGCGCTAGCGTTGACCGCGCCGCCCGCTTCCGGCGACAACTTCTCATGATCCGCGGCTTTTTCATTCTCCTTGCTTTTCAGCTCGTCGGCGAGGTCGCGGCGCGCGGGCTTGGATTGCCGGCGCCCGGCCCGGTGATCGGACTTGCGCTGCTGGTTGTTGCGCTAAGCCTTTACCAGCGCTGGCGGCCGCTCGACGAGGAGGCGCTGGCGGAAAGCGACCTCGGCAAGGCTGCAAGGGGGCTGCTCGCCGCGTTGCCGCTTCTGTTCGTGCCGGCGGGCGTCGGCGTCGTGCAGTACATGGGCCTGTTGCGCGAGCAGGGATTGACGCTCGCCGTGGCGCTGGTCGTCTCGACCGTTGCGACGCTGCTCGCGACCGTCGGCGTCTTCCTGCTCGTCAAGCGCCTCACCGGCGCGAAGGGCGGAGGCATGAATCCGTTCCGCCTCTGGGTCTATCTGCAGACGACGCCGCTGTTCTGGCTGACGGCGACGCTTGCGGCGTTTCTCATCGCCGACGCGCTGGCCAAGGCGGCGGGCCGGCGCCCGATCGTCAATCCCGTTCTGATCGCTATTGCGTTGCTTGGGGGCTTGCTGAAGCTCGCCGGCACGGATTACCAGACCTATTTCAACGGCGCGCAGTTCGTGCATTTCCTGCTTGGGCCAGCGACGGTCGCGCTCGGCGTACCAATCTATACCAATTTCGCGCTGGTCAAACGCAATGTCTGGCCGCTCGCAGCGGCTCTTCTTGTTGGGGCCATCGTGGCGATCGCGTCGGCGGTGCTGGTCGCCAAGGGGCTCGGCGCGCCGCGCCCGGTCCTCATCGCGCTCGCGCCGAAGTCGATCACCGCAGGCGTTGCGATGGCGGTGACCGAAACGCTGGGCGGCGCGCCGCCGCTGACCGCCGTCCTCGTCATCGCCACCGGCGTCTTGGGCGCGATCATCGTGACCCCGCTTATGGACGCGCTCGGCGTGACCGACTACGCCGCGCGCGGCTTCGCCGTCGGGCTTGCGTCGCACGGCATTGGCACCGCGCGGGCGTTCGCGGTCGATCCGGTCGCGGGGGTGTTCGCCGGTCTTGCGATGGGACTCAACGCCGTCGTGACGCCCGCGGTGATCCCGGTGCTCTTGCCATGGTTGATTGGCTAACCAGGAGGCGCAAGCCGGCGCTCACCACCTAGGATAGCGCTCGCTTAAAAGCTCAAACAGCGCCCTTGCCGCCTGGATTTCCCCGCCCGCAGGCGCATGGGCGCGCGGCTTTGGGTTCCAGGCGTAGACGTCGAAATGCGCCCACGATCTGGCTTTCTCAACAAATCGCCTGAGAAAGAGCGCGGCAGTGATCGAGCCCGCCATGCCGGCGCCTGAGCCCGAATTGCTGATGTCGGCGACCGAGCCTTCGATCATCGCGTCGTAAGGGCGCCAGAGTGGCATGCGCCACAGCGGATCGCGCACACGCGCGGAATGGCCGGCGATCGAGCCCGCGAGCGCGTCGTCGTCGGTATAGAAAGGCGGCAGATCCGGGCCGAGCGCGACCCGCGCGGCGCCGGTCAGTGTGGCGAAGTCGAACATCAGCTCCGGCGCGTCCTCATCGGCAAGCGCGAGCGCGTCGGCAAGGATCATCCGCCCTTCGGCGTCGGTGTTGCCGACTTCGACCGAGATCCCCTTGCGGCTGACGATCACGTCGCCCGGTCGCATCGCTGGCGCCGAGATCGCATTCTCGACGATCGGGATCAGCGTCCTCAAGCGGAGATCAAGCCCCGCCTCCATGATCATCCGCGCGAGCGCGAGCGCCGTCGCCGCGCCGCCCATATCCTTCTTCATCAGCTCCATGCCGGACGCAGGCTTGATGTCGAGGCCGCCTGTGTCGAAGGTGACCCCTTTGCCGACAAGCGACACTTTCGGCGCGTCCTCGCGTCCCCAGGAAAAGTCGACAAGCCGCGGCTCTTCCGCGCCCGCGCGTCCGACGGCGTGAATGAGGGGAAAATTGGCGCCGATGAGTTCGTCGCCGCGCACCATGGTGACGCTGGCGTCGAAATGCTCGGCGAGCTTGACCGCCTCCTGTTCAAGCGCGTTCGGGCCCAGGACATTGGCGGGCGCGTTGACGAGATCGCGTCCAAAAGCGATCGCCTCGGCGATGCGCTGAATTTTGATTGCGTCGACCTCGTCGGGCGCGACGAGGTGGGGCGTCGGCGCCTTACTCACCCTGAAGCGATCATACCGATAGAGCGCGAGCAGGAAGCCGAGCGCGGCAAGATCGGCGTCTTGGGCCATGTTGGCGAACCGGTACACACCTTCGGGCAGCGACGTTGCGAGCTTGCCAGGCCCGAACGGATCGCGCGTCGGCGCGTTCGCTTCGTCAATTCCGAACAAGACGCCCCCGAGTGCGCCAGCCTCGCCGGGGAGAAGCTGCATGCGTCCGGCTTTCGGCTGGAAGCCGCAGCGGTCAGCGAAGGCCGCGGCTGCCTCGCCGATCGTGGATTTGACTGAGGGCCAGTTTTCCGCGCTGACCAGCCATACCGGCGTCGCGTCGGGCGTTGGCGAAGCAAATGCGAGCAAGGGCTCAATTCTCCAGCGGGCGGACAATTCGGAGGCGGCTTAGCCTGATTTCCCGGCTTGGCATAGGCTGCGGCTCTTCCGCCGGAAGGCGAGGCTTGACTTGCCGGGGCCCTTGCGGTGGTTAGGGCCGCGCACTCAAATTAGGCGCCGCCCGGCGCGTTTTCCCGTGCGGCGTTGAGGAGGATTGATTGTCCGAGCCAAGCGTGAATTCCAAGGTTCGCCTGCTTGGGGACGTCGGGACGAGCGACAAGGCGCCTCTCTCGCTTGCTCCGCGGATCCCCGCACAATCGGCCGCGCCGCCCGTTTCGATCGCCCCGCCTCCGCCTGCCGCTCCGGTCCGGGCTGAGCCGATCTTCCTCGGCGATTCGGCCGACGGGGCGGACCTCCTGAACGCCGGCCAAATCGTGCAGCCATTGGCGCATCTTTGCGTGACCCCGCAGGTCCAGACGCCGTTTCTGGCGGCGATCTTAGGCCCCTCCGGCGCCGGCAAGACGTTCGCTTTGAGACGGCTGGCGCAGACGATTGAACAGCTCAGCGCTTCGGGGACCGCAGGTCGGCAAGCGCTTCAGCGCGTGGTCTTGGCCCGCGTCGACGCTTCGATCGGCGCCGAGGCGCCGGTGGCGATCGCGAGCGCCGCCTATGCCGCGCTCGATCGCCAGCCCGGCGGCATGGACTATTCGGGTCTGTTGGATGACCTGCGCAATGCGGGCGGCGATCCGCACCGGGCAGCCAGCGCGGCCTCAGATCGTCATGACGACCTCGTCAGGAAGCTCGAGGCCGAGCGCACGCAGCGCGACGAGGTCGAGGCCAAACGCGCGCGTCTGGCGGACGCGCTGGCCTTCGACACACCCGGGTCGCGCATCGACGTCTTCGCACGAGCGCATCGAGGAACGATCGAAGCGCGGTTGCGCCGTTTCGGGCTGGCTGGGGGGGACGCAGACTCGAGCTACCGCAATCTGGCGCGCGACGTCTCGACCCTCGGCGCCGGCGCCCGCGCGGGCGTCGTCATTCGGTCGATCTGGGCCTACGGCAGTCAGGCGCGGCTGCTGCTCTGGGGGATCGTCGCCTTCGCGCTGGCCTTCGTCCTCAGGTTTCTGCATGGCCAAACGGCGACCGACGCGATCGAACACGGGAGCGACTCGCTCAAGCCCGCCGGGGATTGGGTGGCGGCGCACGGCGATTGGTTCGATCGAGCGGCGCAAATTCTGTTCATCCTGGGCGCGCTGGCGATCGCGCTCAATCTATGGCGCGCGCTTGGCTTCTCGAACCTTCTGTTGCGCGGTGGGCGGTTGCTCACGAGCGAGGTCCGCGACCGCCGTAGCGACCTCGACTCCCGCGCCGCCCGCCTCAATCAGCGGGTCGCCGCGCTGACGGCCGAATCTGACGCGGCGGCGAAGCGCGCCGAAGCCGCGAGCAAACGCGCCGGAGGCATAGCCACCATGCGGGCCCCCGGACCGGAATTTCTGGAATCGAACCATGCCCCGTCGGGCGCGGCGCGCGAATTCCTCGCCGCGCTTGGCGCGCGAGTCGGACAGCCCGCCGCGGCGGGACCCGCCCTCGATCGGCTCATCGTGGTCGTGGACAATCTCGACGCGCTGTCCCCGGCCGCGGCCATCAGCTGGATCGACGCTGCGCAGGGCGTGATCGGACCCGGCTGCATCGGTCTCCTGGCTTTCGATCCCGGCCGACTTACGGGCGCGCTTGGCGGCGCGCGCGAGGCTCGCCGGCGCCTTGGCAAATGGCTGCAAGTCACGGTCAACCTGCCGGCCCGCAAGGACGCCGACGGCGAGCTCGTGGTCGCGCGTCTTCTGTCAGGGGGCGCGCCGGCAGCGCCAGCGCCGGATTCGACCATTGCAGCGGCGCTCATGGAGCCGCTGTCGAGCGCGGAAACCACGCTGCTTGCGGCGCTAGCGCCCCTCGCCGCACATTCGCCGCGCGACGCTAAGCGCTTCCTCAACGCCTATCGCCTTGCACGCTGCTCAAACGCGCCGCGGCCGGTGACGGCGCTTATGCAGGCCGTGGCCTTCGCCGACAACGACGCACAGGCGGCGATGCTCGAGCGGCTAGCGGATGGATCCGGCGAACTGACGGAAATCAAAGGACCACCCGCCTTGGTCGAAGCCGTCAAGGCCGCGCGCGTCGCCAACAACGGTCCGATATCGATCGAGGAAGCGCGCGCCGCGGCGGAGACCGCCCTCCGGTATGCCCTGACGGTCTGAAGGCGCCGCCTTGGGCGCGGTCCGAGGTAGGCCACGGTAAACAGGCCAAGGTGCAACGCGAGCTGGCCCAATAGTCCAGGTGGCTGCAAAGCTATCTCGCCGGCGAACGATACGCGTCAGCCTAAATCCAGAAGGCTCCAAAGCGCCATTCGCCGACCCCGTCCTGAGGCGCCGCGAAGCGGCCTCGAAGGGCGCGCCAGCTCGGGTCAACGGCGCCGGCAACTGGAGCTCGTTCGAGGGCCTTGCTTACACAGGACCGTACAAGGATGAGCCGCCCCTCCGCTACCGCGCCCTCAATCCCATCAGAAGACGCGCAAACCAAGTTACAAAGGACGAGGTTGCGTATTAGAACCCGAGTACAGTCGCGTTGATCGAGGCTTCGAGGCCGCCGTCGACCGGCAGATTGGCGCCGTTGATCCAGCGCGCGGCGTCCGAACACAGGAAGAGCACCGCAGGCGCGATGTCCGGCGCGGACCCGGCCCGCCCGACCCGCGCGATGTCCTCGTCCACGCGCGGATCGCCAAAGATCTGCCGAAATTCCTTGAGGATCGGTGTGGCGACGGGGCCGGGGCTCACCGCGTTCACGCGCAATCCGCGCTCCTTGAAGAGCGGCTCATGCGCCGCCCGCATCGTCCATAGGAGCAGGAGCTCCTTCGAAAGCGGATAGGCCTCGCCGTCAGGGACCTGATGGGCGGCGAGAAGCTTGGTGAGATCCGGGAATCCGGGCGCGCTCACGAACGCTTTCGCGCGCTCGAGATTGGCGCGCCAGCCGTAACCGGCGATCGAAGCGACGTTGACCACGGCGCCGCCCTCGCGCAGCCTCGGCGCGAGGCTTTGAGTCAATTCCCGAAGCCCATAAAAGTTGATCGCCAGCGTCTTCGCCGCGCCAATCATGCCGGACACGCCAGCGACATTGCACAAAGCATCGAAGCGCTGCGGCAGCATCTCCACAATCTCGGCTATGCCTTGAGCAGAGCCGATATCCGCCTTGATGAAAGCGTCGAGCGGCCGCGCGGGCTCATTGATGTCGACGCCGATGATGTCGGCGCCGAGCGCCTGGGCGAGTTCACCGACGCGCGCGCCGATGCCGGACGAAATTCCGGTGATGACGATCGTCTTTCCCAGAAGCATGTCAGCGCCCTCCCTGATCCTGGTTCTTGGTTTCCGAGGCGCTGTTCGCTTGCGTGCGTGCGCCGTCCGGGCTCGCGAAGCGGAGGCGGTAGCCGACGGGCAGAAGCCTCAGCGAGGTGCGGTCCTCGACCCAGCCCCAGAAGCCGCGCGGGAAGAGAAGGGCAAAAATAAGCGCGGTCGCGCCGAGGCCGACAAGATACCAGACGCCCATGTCGCCGAACCAGGTCTCGATGGCGAAGAAGATGACCGCGCCGAGGATTGCTCCCTCGAAGGTCCCCAATCCTCCGACCAGCGCCATGAAGATCATGTACGCCGTCCAGAGCGGACTGAAATAAGCCTTGGGCTGGAAGGTGAGCGCCGTCGCCACCCACAGCGCGCCCGCCATCGCCGCGCCGAAGGCCGCGAGCGTGAACACAAGCCGCTTGGCGCTCATGACTCGCACACCGATTGATTCCGCCGCCTCCTCATTGTCACGGATCGCCTGGATCGCCGCGCCGAGCGGGCTGCGCAGCAGGCCGAAGACGATCGCCAAGCAGGCCGGCCATCGCGCCGAGCGCGCACCAATAGGTGAGCGCTCGGCGGCTGTCGTTCGCGTAGGCGTTGAGCTCGATCAGGGAAGTACCGGTTTCGCCGCGCACCAGCGTGTCGAGGTTGACAAGCAGATGCGCCAGTTCCGACACCACCCACATGCCGATGGCGAATTCGCCGCCCTTGAGCCTGAGCATGAGGAGCGACAGGGGCCAGGACAGCGCGCCGACAATGAGCGCGCCTAAGAAGAGCGACGGATAGACGCTCACTCCCATATCGGCGAGACGGATCGCGGCATAGGCGCCGAGTCCGAAGAACGCCTGCTGGCCGATCGACACCAGCCCGCAAAATCCGACCAGCGCGTTCCACATCAGGGCCAGGATGACGTAGATGAATAGGGTCGTGAGCTTGTCGACGGCGTTGGCGCTGAAGATGGCCGGTCCGACCGCGAGCACGGCGATAATGATGGCGGCCGCGGCGACCGCGATGCGCGACTGGGGCGTCCAGCGCTCGACGACGGCCGTGCCCGCGCTCATGTGCGCATCGCCCCGCTGAAGGCGGTCCGGACGCGCTGGCCGAGATCGCCGAGGAACAGGCGCGCGAACAGAACGGCAAGGAAGGCGAGATGGCCGGCGATGAAGAAGCCTTGCGGAGAGACGAGCGCGCCGAGGCTTTGCGCGACGCCGAGCACAATGCCGCCGACCAGCGTGCCCCAGAGCGACCCCGCCCCGCCGATCACCGAGGCCTCGAAGGCGAAGATGAGTTGGGGGGCTCCGGCATAGGGATCGAAGGTGGCGCGCATGCCGAGAAAAGCGCCGGCGACCGCGACCGTCGCCAATGCAATCGCGGCGGCGATCGCATTGACGCGCCGCGCGTTGACGCCGACCAGCCCGACCGTGTCAGGATCCTCAGCGGTGGCGCGGATTGCGCGTCCCGTCAGCGTTCGGTTGAGAAAAGTCTCAATTCCTCCGAGCAGCACGATCGCAACCAGCATGGTGAGCGCCGCGAGCTTGCCGATCGAAATATCGTCACTGAGCGTCCAGCTGTCGTAGGAGAGGTCGCCGATGTAAGGCGCGAGCGAGCGGGTGTCGGCGCCGAAACCCTGGAACAGGAGATTGTCGAGAATGATCGACAGTCCGAAAGTCGAGAGCACCGGAACCAGCAACCCGCCGCGCGCGCTGCGCTCGAGCACCAGCCGCTGCAGCGCCCAGCCGATCACGGCCATCAGCGGGATCACGAGGCCGAGGCCGAGAAACGGCTGAACCGCGAAGCGATCGGCCAAAACGTAGAGCGCGTAGGCCGAGAGCACTGCAAGGCTGCCGTGCGCGAGGTTGATGATTCCCATGACGCCGAACATGAACGAAAGCCCGCAGGCGATCAGGGCGTAATAGCCGCCGAGCAGAACGCCCTGGATGATTTGGTTGACGAAGATCAAGGCTGCGGCGCCTCGGCGCGCGATGACTTCCTGAGACCGAAATAGGCTTCGGTGACTTGCTCTCGGCTGAGGGTTCGCGTCGGTCCTTCGATCGCGATCAAACCTTCGAGCATGCAGACGGTGCGGCTTGCGGTCGACATCGCGCGCTTCAGGTCCTGCTCCACCAGAAGCATGGCGACGCCGGAGGATTTCAGCGCCTCGAGCTGGACGTAAAGGCGATCGACCACCAGAGGCGACAGGCCCAGGGAAACCTCGTCGAGCAACAACAGCTCCGGGTTCATCATCAATGCGCGCCCGATCGCGGTGGCTTGCTGCTCGCCGCCCGACAATGTGCCGGCGAGGCTGCGCCGCCGGTCCTTAAGGTTGGGAAAGGCCTCCATGACGGCGTCGAGCGTCCATGCGCCCGTTCGGCCGGCTGAGCGCGCGAGCTGGAGATTCTCCTCTACCGTAAGCCTGGCGAACAAGCGCCTACCTTCCGGAACAAGCGCAAGGCCCAGCGCGGCGCGCGCATGAGCAGGCTTCGCGCCGATATCCTCGCCTTTGAAGGCGATGCGGCCCGCCGCAATTCGGTGCGCGCCGGCAATGGCGCGCAGAAGCGTCGTCTTGCCGGCGCCGTTGGCGCCGACAAGCGCGACCGTCTCACCTTTCTCGATGCTGAGGCTGACGCCACGTACGGCCTTGAACTGGCCGTAGCCGGCTTCGAGACCTTCAATGGAAAGAAGCGTCACACCACGCCCCCGCCCAGGTAGGCCTCGATCACGCGCGGATCGGCCATCACGCTCCGCGCCGGTCCGTCGGCGATGATGCGTCCGGCGTCCATGCACACGAGGCGCTCCGCGACCTTCAGCAGGATGTGCACGATGTGCTCGATCCAGACGATCGCGATCCCGCGAGCTTTCAATTCGAGGATGATGTCGACGAGTTCGTTCGCCTCTGCGTCCGTCAATCCGCCGCCGATTTCGTCCAAGAGCAGAACGGCCGGATTTGTGGCGAGCGCGCGGGCGAGTTCGAGCCGCTTTCGATCGATGAGTCCAAGCGTCTCAGCGCGCCGGTTGGCGACGGCCGTCATGCCGGTCAGCGCAAGCGACTCGATTGTCGCCTCATAGGCGCGTTCCCGCTCGAGCCCGCCGCCATGCGCGGCGGCGGTGAAGACATTCTCGAACACCGTCATACCGCTGAAAGGCTTTGGAATCTGGTGCGTGCGCGCGAGCCCCCGCCGGCATCGCTCCGCTGTCGGCTTGAGGGTCACGTCTTCGCCAAGAAAGCGCACCCGCCCGCTGGTTGGCGCATGGGCGCCAACCAGCAGGCTGAGCAAAGTTGTCTTTCCCGCGCCGTTTGGGCCGACGACGCCAACCGCTTCGCCGGCGCCGACCAAAAAGTCGACACCGTCGAGCACCAGGAGCGCGCCGAAGCTTTTGGTCAAGCCTTCCCCCTCGAGCAGGAGGCCGTCGGCTCGCGCGCCGGAGGTCACGCGTGCCCCGCCGTCAGCTGTTGAACGGCCGGAGCTTCGCCTGGATCGGTACCTTCGGGTCGGTTGCGTTCTCGGTCACCGGATAATCGAGCGGGAATTGCGACCCCGCCGGGGCTTTGACCCATTGCGTGCCGATAATCGGGCCTGGGGAGACGTTAGGCACCGGCCCAGAGGTGAAGTCGATCGGACCATCGATCGTGACCGTCTTCAAAGTGGACATCGCCTTGGCGAGGGCTGCCTTGTTCGACGGATCGCTGCTCGCGGTCAGAGCCGCGGCACCAGCGTCGAACAGCGCGAGGGTCGCGCCGAGCTGCTGCGTCCACATCTTGCCTGAGGCCTTCTCGTAGCCATCCGCGAGTTCGTCGCCGCTGACTCCCGTGAGCGAGGATTTATAGGGGAAGGCCTTGTGCCAATAGGCCGCGCTCGCGAGGTTGTAACCAAGATTGCCGAGCGACGTCACTTCAGAGGGGAAGAGCCCGGTCTTGGCGATCTGGGCGATCTTGACCATCTTGGTGTAGCCCTGCTGGGCGGCCTGGCGCCAAAACGCGGCGAAGTCGGGCGGGATCGGAAACGTGTTGAAGATCTCGCATTTCTCCGCCTTGAACTTCGCGATCTGCGCCGAATAGTCGGTGGTGCCGTCTTCATAAGGGCCCGGATCGATGATCGTGAATCCCGCCTTGGCCAGTGCCGGGGCGAGATTCTCGCGGATCGCGTTGCCGTCGGCGTCGTTGGGATAAAGCACGCCGACCTTCTTGTTGGTTTCGATCAGATTCCATTGCGAGACATAGGCCTTGAAGAACTCGCCGCCGCCGAAGCCGAAATGAAAAGTCCACTTGAACGGCGAGGGCTGGCCGGGCTTGGCGCCGCGCCCGAAGTACCAGGCCTCCCACGGCATGACCGTGGACATGCAGGGAACGCCCGCCGCCTCGCAGGCGTCAGCGACCGGGTTGATCGTCTCGGGGGTCGAGACGACCAGCATCATGTCGATCTTGTCGGAATTGATCAGCGTCTTCGCCAGCTGGCCGGCGCGCGATGGATCGGACTGGGTGTCGCGATCGAGGATGTTGACCCCGTAGGTCTTGTCGCCAACCTTCAGACCGGACCCCAGCGATTTCCGGGCGAGTTCGAGAATATAGCCGTCGGTCTCGCCAAATCCGCCAAGCTTGCCGGTGCGCGGGCTGATGAAGCCGACCTTGAGCGTTGACTCGGGCCCCGCAGCGAAAGCGCCGTAAGGGCGGGCGGCGGCTGCGAGGCCCGCGGCGCCGGCGGATGCGATCAGTCCGCGCCGCGATATTGGCTCGCCCCTGAGAGAGACGGATTTGGCTTTCATGTGTTTCCTCCCGGGCGCCGTCCCTGCCATGAGGTCGGCGCATCCAAAGTCTCTACACGCTTCAGACGCCAATCGAAAAGCCCGGGATCTTCGAAGAGCGGCCGTCGATTGACAAAGCGCGTGGGAGGACCAGTCTCGGGCGCTCGCAAAACCGGGGAGGCCGGCATGTACCGGGGCGACAGGCGGAGCCGCGACGCGATTGTCGCCGCGCTCGCGTTCGGCGTGCTCCACGCCGTTTCCGTCTCGGCGGCTGACGGCCTCGCCATTTGCGCCTCGGGCGCCGGACCCCGCGCCCCGGTCCCGGTTCCGAAGGACCTCGAGGCGGATGTCGCCAGGACGTTCGGCCTCCCCATCGACGTCGCCTGCCAACTCGCCTTCGTGCGCCGCGCAGGGGATAGGCTTCTGGCTTGCTCGGTCGGCGCCAACTTGAACTGCGGCAAGGCGGACACGCGCCGGTCGCTGCCTGGCGCGCGCGAGTACTGTCGCGCCAATCCCGACGCGGACAACATCCCAATGGTCGCGACCGGCCATGCCACAATCTACACGTGGCGCTGCGTCGGCCAGCGCGCAGTCGCGACGAAGGCGGTTGTCGCCGCTGACCCGTATGGTTACGACGCCGGCAATTGGAAAGAGGTGGGTCGGTGAGGCCGCCGAGCTCTTCGGCGCAATCCGGGCCACCGCGAGAAACTTAAGCTCAGGCAAGACCGGGGCTCGTCTCGTCTGAGCGGTTCATCGACGAGCGCGTCGCGGCAATCTTGTGGATGGCGAGACGGATATCGCGATTATCCTCCATGAACCGGTCGAAATCGACCTTCCGCAGCACCAGGAGCCGGCAATAGGTCATGGCGACGACATCGGCCTGGCGTGTCATGCCGGTGAGCAGCGCCATTTCACCGAACAGGTCGCCGCTGCCGAGCGGGATGCGGCGACCCGGAAAGACCACTTCGGCGGCGCCTGACGCGATGAAGTAGCAGGCGTCCCCCTCGTCCCCCTCGCGCACGATCAGCTCGCGAGGGACTGCGAACCGGGCCTTAAGCAGCTTCTGCACCCGCTCGAGCTGCTGGTCGTTGAGATCGGCGAACAGATCGAGGCGCCCGATCAGCTCGCGCGTATCGAGGCCAAGGTCAAAGCGAGGCCGCGCTTCTTTCTTTCTGTCCTCGACGCTGCCCTTGAGGTCTTCATAGACCTCGGCCGCGATGAGACCTTCCTGAAACAGCGCGTCGTATCGCCCCATCTCGCGGCGCATCGCTGATTGGCGCAAGAACCTGGCTTCGAGGGCGGCCGCGTACTGAGGATATTGCCGGCGCAACGCGTCGAGAGCGGCGGTCGTGCGCTTGAGACGAACCTTGAGAATGACGTCGATGAGTTCGACAACGCGCTCGCCGAAAATGGCGCGCGACCGCACCGCGTGCGCGCCCGTGAGCTCCTGGATCAAGAGACGCGTAACGAGCAACATCTCGAAGCGGTCGCCGAGCCGATCGGCGAGAAAGCGCACGATTCCAAAACGGCGATAGAAGAAGTAGGCGGCGGCGAAAGAGAACGGAAAGGCGAGCGCAGCTTCGGCCCCCCTCTGGTAGCCGAGACGCCCGCCGCTCCTCGCGCCTTCGCCCAGAGCTTCGGCGTTGCGCAACAGCGCCTGGACGGTGATGGGCGAAGCGGCTCGCTCCGCCATAATTTCAAGCGCCAGCATCCGTTCCTGATTGCCGAGCGCCACCAAGCCGATCGCGAGGCGCTGATGATCGGTGAGGGCTGCTTCCGCGGCGCCAGGCGATTTTGCCGCCGCCATCCCGGCCTCATAGGGCGCGAGCGCGCTGGTGACGGCTAAAGGAGAGATCTCATGCTCGTGCGCTGTCGAGCGGATTGTCTCGGCGACCTCGGTGTAGGAGAGCGCCAAGACGCGATCGCGCAAAGCCTGATCAACCGGCGACAGGCGATCGAGGCGGAGGAGGCGGATCACGAAGCGCAATGTCGTGCCGTTGACGAGCAGCGTGAACAGCACAAGGCCCGTGGCAAGCACCGCGACAAATCTTTGGATCTCCGGCTTCAGCGCCGGGTTTTCGGTAACGGCCAGCGCCAGCACCAGGGTCAAGGCGCCGCGCAAGCCGCCCCAAGCGATGGCGAGCTTATAGGCGGTGCTGATCGGCTCGGTGAGTTTGGCCAGGCTCAACAGCGGCAAGAGCAGGAACAGTACCAAGATGCGCGCGGCGAACACAGCGACAATAAGCGCCGCCAGCAGAACGACGTCGTGGAACTGCATGTCGAGCAACAGCTTCGGCACGAGGATGGAAGCCAGCACGAACACCAGCGAATGCGCCCAGAAGGCGATCTGCGCCCAGAGATCGGTGATGAACGACCAATTGTAGGGGGTAATGCGCGACCGCCCAAAAGCGCTTACGGTCAATCCAGCGCACAGCACGGCGACGACGCCGGAAACGTGCACAACCTGTTCGGCGGCGATGAAGACGAGATAGGGAAGCGCGACGGTCAGCGTCGCTTCGGCCAACCGATCGTCGCGTGTCCAGGGGATGAGCTGCAACAATGCGCGCCCGGCTAATAGGCCCAGAGCCGCTCCGCCGAAGAACGAAATCAGGAACTGCTCCTCGCCAACGAGGAGGTTAGGTTGCTGTCCGGATACGATCACCCCCAGCAGCACCGTGAACATGACGATCGCCGCCGCATCATTCAGAAGCGCTTCGCCCTCAACGAGCCGGGTTAGCCGCGCCGCGGCGCCGACATCGCGAAACACCGCGATCACTGCCGCCGGATCGGTGGTCGCCACCACCGAGCCGAGCAACAGGCAGACCACCAGCGGCAGGCCCGCGATCGGCCAGAGCGCGAAGCCGACCACCGCGGTGCAGACGACCGTGGCGACAACGGCCAGCATCAGAATCGGCGCGGCGTCCTCGAGCATGCGCCGGACGTCGACCGTGATCGCGCCCTCGAAGACGAGCAGCGGCAGAAAGACATAAATGAAGGTCTCTGCGCCGACCGGCAGGTCGGCGAACAGCCCTGCGTAGTTACCAAAGCGGTCGGAAACGGGCGTGTGGACCAAGACAATCGAGACTGCGCCGATCGCCACACCGATGACGGCGAGCAGCACCACCGGCGCAACCTTCAGGCGGACCGCCACCGGCTGGGAGACGGCGACGACCACGAGCAAGGTCGCAAGGACGGCCAGGAGCAGGACGATATTAAGCATCGAGGCAGAGTCCTATCCGGTCGCCGCCTCGGGGGGCAAGGTTGCTTCCGGCGTTCCGATGCGGAGGCGCGTTCGCCTCAGGCGGCGCGCTTAAATCAGCGACAATTGCGAGCTGCCAATTCGCGCGGCTCAGCCGCTGCTGGTCATGTTTTTCGGCTCGTATGGGCAGAGATCGACCAGCACGCAAACGGCGCACAAAGGTTTGCGGGCCACGCAGACATACCGGCCGTGCAGGATCAGCCAGTGATGAGCGTGGAGCAAAAAGCGATCCGGAACGATGCGCATGAGTTCGTCTTCGACCTCGCGCGGCGTTTTGCCGGGCGCGATGGCGAGGCGGTTGGCGACGCGGAAGACGTGGGTGTCGACGGCCAGCGTCGGCTCGCCGAAGACGGTATTGAGCACCACATTGGCGGTCTTGCGGCCAACGCCGGGCAGGGCTTCCAGCTCCTCACGAATGCGAGGCGTCTCGCCGCCGTGCCGTTCGACGATCGCGCGTGAAAGCGCGATGACGTTCTTGGCCTTGGTCCGATAAAGCCCGATGGTCTTGATGAACTTGGTAACCCGCTCCTCGCCGAGCGCCGCCATCTTCTCCGGCGTGTCCGCGATGGCGAACAGCGCGGGCGTCGCTTTGTTCACGCCCGCGTCGGTCGCCTGCGCCGACAGCACCACCGCCACGAGCAGCGTGAAGGGATTGATATATTTGAGCTCGCCCTTCGGAGTGGGATTGGCGACCGCCAGGCGATTAAAGATCGCCTCGGTCCTCGCCGCCCTCGCCTGTCGGGACTCTCGTCGCGCCATCGACGACGTATAGGCGCGCGCGGTCGGCGCGCCAAGCGCAGGGCGGAGTGCGACTAAAGCGCAAGTTGCCATGTGCCGGAGCGCCAAGCATTATGCCCGCATGCGTTGGGCTTTGGCGGCGCGCCGCCGGATAAATCGTGAAATCGGGAGGAATGGAATGAAATCACTCAGACGGACACTGATGCTGGCAGGCGCGCTTTGCGCCTCGCTGGCTGGTGGCGCGGCTTGGGCCGCCGACAACAAGGTCGTCATCGGCGACGTCGACGACATGTCGGGACCCTATGCCGACGTCATCGGCACGGCCGGCGTCGAGTTCGATCAAAATGGCGATCGCCGATTTTGGCGGATCGGTGCTTGGCCAGCCGATCCAGATCCTCACCTTCGACCATCAAAACAAGCCGGCTCTCGGGGAGGAGAAGGTCCGCGAATGGGCCGACACGGACGGTATGACGATGCTGCTCGGCGGCTCGAACACCGGCGTCAGCCTGGCCATGTCCTCCGCGGCCAAAGAGAAGAAGATCCCCTTTTTCGCGATTGGCGCGGCCGGCGCGTCGCTGACCGGCAAGGACTGCACGCCCTATACCATGCACTACGGCTACGACACGACCGCCCTTTCCAATGGCACCGCCAAGACGATCCTCGAAGAGGGCGGCAAGAGCTGGTTCTTCATCACCGCGGACTACGCGTTCGGGAAGCAATTGGAGGCCGGAGCCACGGAGGTCGTCAAGGCGGGCGGTGGAACCGTGACCGGCAACGTTCGGGTGCCGCTCGGGACGTCGGATTTCTCCTCCTATCTCCTCCAGGCGCAGAGCTCCGGCGCGCAGGTGCTGGCGCTCGCCAATGCCGGCACGGACACGTCGAACTCGCTCAAGGCGGCGGTGGAGTTCGGCCTGACCAAAACGATGCGGCCGGCAGCGCTTCTCGTCTTCCTTTCCGACGTCCATGCGCTTGGTCTCGAAACCGCCCAGGGCCTCGTGCTGACGACCTCGTGGTACTGGAACGCGAACGACACAACGCGAGCCTTCGCCAACCGGTTCTTCGAAAAGACGAAGAAGATGCCGACCTTCCCCCAGGCCGCTTACTATTCGGCGACGCTCGCCTATCTCAACGCCGTCAAGGCGGTCGGCTCGACCGACTCCGACAAGGTCATGGAGCAGCTCCACAAAACGAAGATCAACGACATGTTCGTCACCAACGGCGTGATCCGCCCGGACGGTCTCCTGGAGAAGGACATGTACATCGTGCAGGTGAAGACGCCGGCCGAATCGAAAGGCGACTGGGACTTCTACAAGATCCTCAAAACGATGAAGGGCGACGAGGCGTACGGCAAGCTCGCCGAATTCAGCCTGCCCGCTGATCAAGAAATAGCGGACCTCGGCAGAGCGCGGCGGCAGCAGGTTCAATGCTCGTCGCGCTCGGTCCGCGCTTGGCTTTGACCGAGTAGGCGAACGCACTAACCCGCGATCGCCGCCTCGATGCGCTCGTTCAGCTCAACCCGGTAGGTCGCCTCGGTCTTGGCGGCGATTTCGTCCAAGGTCACGCCGGGCGCGAGTTCGATGAGCGCCATCCCCCCCATCCCATGCTTGTCGATCGTAAACACGCCAAGATCGGTGATGACGAGGTCGACGACCTTCGCGCCCGTCAGCGGCAGGGTGCAATGATGCAGGAGCTTCGGCCCGTCCTTGGCCGAGTGCTCCATCACCACGACGATGCGTTTGACGCCGGCGACGAGGTCCATCGCGCCGCCCATGCCCTTCACCATCTTGCCCGGAATCATCCAGTTGGCGAGGTCGCCATTCTCGGCGATCTGCATGGCGCCAAGGATGGCGAGGTCGATGTGGCCTCCGCGGATCATGGCGAACGAATTGGCGCTGGAGAAGAAGCTGGTCGTCGGCAATTGCGTGACGGTCTGCTTCCCGGCGTTGATGAGGTCGGGGTCCTCCTCGCCCTCGAACGGGAACGGGCCCATCCCCAGCATCCCGTTCTCGCTCTGCAACTGCACACTCATCCCCTTAGGGATATAGTTTGAAACCAGCGTCGGGATGCCGATGCCGAGATTGACGTAGAAGCCGTCCCTGAGCTCCTTGGCGGCGCGCGCCGCCATCTGATCGCGGGTCCAAGCCATTAAGTCTGCCTCCGAAATGTTCAGGCCGCGTCGCGCTTGCGGGTCGTGCGGCTCTCGATGCGCTTGAGCTCGCCCGGCGCGTGAACGATGCGTTGAACAAAGACGCCGGGGGTGACGATGTGGTCGCCGTCGATCTCGCCAGGCTGAACGAGATGCTCGACCTGGGCGATCGTTAGGCGCCCCGCCGTCGCCATCATCGGGTTGAAGTTGCGCGCCGTTTTCCGATAGACGAGATTGCCTTCGGTGTCGCCCTTCCAGGCATGGACCAAGGAAATGTCGGCGACCAGCCCGGTTTCCATGACATAGGCCTCGTTGTTGAACTCGCGGACTTCTTTGCCCTCCGCAATCACTGTGCCGACCCCGGTGCGGGTAAAAAACGCGGGGATCCCCGCGCCCCCGGCGCGGATGCGCTCGGCGAGCGTTCCCTGCGGGTTGAATTCGAGTTCGAGTTCACCCGCGAGATACAAACGCGCGAAGATCTTGTTCTCGCCGACGTAGCTCGAGATCATCTTCTTGATCTGGCCGGTTTCAAGCAGAACGCCGAGACCGATCCCGTCAACGCCCGCGTTGTTCGAAACGAAGGTCAGGTCCTTCGCGCCCGATTTGCGCACTGCGTCGATCAGCGTCTCGGGCACCCCGCAGAGGCCAAATCCGCCGGCCATCAAGATCATGCCATCCTTGATCTGGCCGGCGAGCGCCTCGTCCGCATTGGCGTAGACTTTTCTCATGGAATGAAGAGTTCCTGTCGAAGGGGCTCATGCTCCGTAGCTCTCTCACGCCCGCGCTGCAAGCATGAGCCGCAGCGGCGAACCCTCGCAAGCAAGGCAGCGGCGGAGGCCCGGCCCGACGGCCTGCTTGGTCCTTATTGAATTTTTTCGTCCGGGTACACGCCCCACAATTTCTCCTGCTCGATATACCCCTTGAACCCGTCGCCATCGACAAGGCACCAGGCGCCGTCGCAATTGCGGATGTTGACGATCACCCCCGATTGAAGCGTCGCGGCCAAATCGGCTGAGGCGGAGGCGCGGGCGTAGAGCTTCGAGTTCTCGCCCTTTTTGTTGGGCGTAACCAGGGCCGTTCGCCGTCCGGAAAGCAGCGAATGAAGCACCCAGCCCTCGATGCCTTCCGAATCGCGGACCTTGCGCCAGATTTCAAACTCCGCGGTGATTTCCACCGGGAGCCCGGCCCGCTCATAGACCCATTTTGTCGCGTGGTCCTTGGATGGACCCTCGCGCAGATTGACCCGGTCGGTCTTCAAACTGGCGAATCGCGGCAGCGGCAGCTTGGTGACCGGCCCGACGGGATCGGCGAGCGCCGCGTGGGGCGCCAGGATCAAGGCGCAGGCCAGCGCGAGCACGCCGCGGCGGGCCAATGCGAGCGCATTAACTGTTCGCTTGTCTCGGTTCATGCCGCCTTCCCTGACAGCGATCCGGCCATCCTTGTCTTTGCCCGTTCTTCTGCTAAGGAGGCCAACCCGGCGGATCGGAATTTCTGGGCGCGCCGGCGAATCCATTTGCGTCGTCTGTCGTTAACGCGGCGTGAACTGTGTAAGGGCGCGGAACCGATGATGGCGGCAAGGGCGGCGTCAGCGCCGCGCGAGCGACGAGAGCGGCGTGCATGACCAGGAAAAAACCCCTCGTTGTGGTCACGCGGCGACTGCCGGAACTCGTCGAGACCCGCATGCGCGAGCTGTTCGACGCGCGCCTCAACATCGAAGACAAGCCGATGTCCCAGGCCGAGATCGTCGAGGCGATGCGCGAGGCCGACGTCCTGGTGCCGACCATCACCGATCAGATCAACGCCGCCATGGTTGCCCAGGCGGGCGACCAGATGAGGCTGATCGCCAATTTCGGCAACGGGGTCGATCATATTGACGTGACCAGCGCGCTGCGCCGCGGAATCACGGTCACCAACACGCCAGGCGTCCTGACCGAGGACACGGCGGACATGACGATGGCCCTGATTCTCTCGACGGCGCGCCGCCTGGTCGAGGGCTCGCGGGTTATTCCCGAGGGGCGATGGAGCGGCTGGTCGCCGACCTGGATGCTGGGGCGCCGCATTACCGGCAAGCGTCTCGGCATCGTCGGCATGGGACGGATCGGCCAGGCTTTGGCGCGCCGCGCGCGGGCGTTCGGCATGTCGATCCACTATCACAATCGTCGCCGGGTCGCGGCGCAAGTCGAGGAAGCGCTCGAGGCGACTTACTGGGATTCGCTCGACCAGATGCTGGCGCGAATGGATTTCGTCTCGATCAACTGCCCGCATACGCCCGGCACCTTCCACCTTCTGTCGGCCCGCCGGCTGAAATATCTCCGCCCCGACGCCATTCTCATCAATACCGCGCGCGGCGAGGTGGTCGACGAGAACGCACTGGTCCGGATGCTGGAGGCGGGCGAACTCGCCAACGCCGGTCTCGACGTGTTCGAGCACGCCCCGGCGGTCAACGAGAAGCTGATCGGGCTTGCGAAAATGGGCAAGGTGACGCTCCTGCCGCACATGGGCTCGGCGACGCACGAGGGCCGCGCCGACATGGGCGAGAAGGTCATCATCAACATCCGCACCTTCGTCGACGGCCACCGGCCGCCCGACCGGGTGCTGCCGAGCATGCTCTAGGCGGCCAGGTTCGCCCCCGACTAGAGCGGCGGCAGCCCCGCAGCGCGCAAATTAACGTCAGTAAACGCTCCTAAACGCGCCTAAACGTTAGTAAATTTGCTTGCATTTACTAGCGTTTATTTTTTCGAATCGGGCCTTTTCAATGGGTTACGGCCGATTCAAATACAAACAATCTCCCAACCTTGGGCGCCGCTAATACCAAAACTCGATGATCGGAACCGATCATCGCCTTATGGCCGAAGCGCGAATGCGCGCCCCAAGCCGTTGCGCGGGTTTGAGCGCGATAAGTCGCGCTCAAATAGAATGGGTATAAAGCGCGTCAAACGGATCGATGCCCTTCCATCGCGCGGCTCACTTCTGCTGGCAGAAATCTTATAGCAGAATTTGTCTTTTTCCGCAAGCAAATGCGGGCGCTTATAGCGTTACCTGTTGATATGGTCCGTTTCCGATTGCGCCGAGGATCCATTTTGGCGGATCGACTTGCTGGCCCCAGGCCTCGAGGGCGCGTCGCCAGCCGAGGTAGCTTGGCAGGTTCTTGGTGGCGACGCCGTTGAAGCGATTGAGCCATTGCTTGAGGCGGCCGTGATAGGCGTTGACGTTGTTGATGTGCAGGTGCGGCGCTTCGGGGGTCGGCTTTCCCGGCGCGGGCACGGCGTGGAAGGGAATGCCGGCGCGGCGGGCGAAGGCGGCCAACGGCTTGCCGCCATCGCCGACGAGATGATTTGCGGGCGTAACGACGCCAGCCAACGCCGCGGCGATCGAGGCGTTGTCGTCCTGCGGCAGAACGGCGTCGAAAGTCGCGCCCTTCCGGTCGCGGGCGACGAGGACGGGAATGTTGTCCTGATAGGAACCCGGATGCCGGGCCGTTCCGCCCCGCTTGCGCGCCTTGCGCGGCAGGTCGGACCAGCGGCCCTTAAAGGATTCGAGGATGAAGGTCTCATCCGCCTCGACGATCCCGCTTAAATTGCGAGGCTTGTCGGCGGCAGGCGCGCGCAGAAACCGATGCCGCCAGCGGAAGGCGGTGGTCGGATGGACGCCGCACAGTTTCGCGGTCTTCGCCAGGCTCTTGCCCTCGATCATAGCCTGGGCGTGAGCGAGCCACTTTTCCTTCTTGCGCAGATGCGCCATCGGCGTTCTGGTCAACCCATTGAACGTGCGTCCGCAACTCTTGCAGCGGAACCGCAACAGCCCGTCCGAGCGGCCCCAACCCACGACCTCGCGGCCCGCGCAATGGGGACAGCCCTGAACCGCGACGCGCTCGACGCCCGCCGTTCCAAGCGCGTCCTCCGTCCGCCTGCCCCTTGTCTTCGTCGAACGCCCAGCGTCGGCGTCGGCCTTCTCCAGCGCCGCCAAAGCCCCGGCCCGCTGCGCCGGGCTCAGCTCTGAAACTGCCGCCAGCCAAGCCGAAAAATCCTCAGACTTCATCAAATCGCTCCTCAATCCGTCCAGTCTGCAGCAAATCAACAGATAACGCTATAAGAGCCCAAATGCTGCGCGCAGTGTCGGTAGCAGACGATATGTCCGGTTTAGGTAGCGCACGATCTGTCCGGTAGATCCGGCCCCTTTTGGAGGGGTTGGATGCGCCGGACAGAAGCCCTTCAGGGGGTGCGCATGGCGATGTTTTTGAACATTCTGAACCGCTGGGAATCGGCGGAGCTCAACCAGGAGGAGGCGGCGGAGCTTTTGGGGGTGAGCGAGCGGACGTTCCGGCGCTGGACGCGGCGCTATGAGGAGGAGGGCGAGGCCGGACTCTTGGACCGCAAACTCGGCAAGGCGTCGGGCCGGCGCGTTCCGAGCGACCGGGCGGACGAAGTGGAGCGCCTTTATCGCGAGCGCTACCAGGGTTTCACGGTCAAGCATTTCCACGAGCATCTGGTGAGGGACCACGGCTTTGGTTAGGGCTACACCTGGTTGAAGCTGCATCTGCAATGGGCGGGGGTTGTTCCCAAGGCGCCGCGCAAGGGCGCCCACCGCAGGAAGCGCGAGCGGCGGCCGCTGCCGGGCATGATGCCGCATCAGGACGGCTCGCGGCACGAATGGCTTGAAGGCCAAGCGCCGCTCGACCTGATTGTGACCCTCGATGACGCGACGGGGTCGATCTATTCGGCGTTTCTCGTCGAGGAGGAGGGCACGGCCTCGACTTTCCGGGCGCTGAACGAGGTCTTCTCCGAGCATGGCCTGCCGATGAGCCTCTACACCGACCGGGGCAGCCACTATTTCCGCACCACCAAGGCCGGCGAGATCGACCGCGGCTCTCCGACCCAGGTCGGAAGGGCCCTTGAGCAACTCGGGGTCGAGCATATCGGGGCTTTCTCACCGCAGGCCCGGGGTCGCTCGGAGCGGGCGTTCCAGACGCTGCAGGACCGGCTGCCGAAGGAACTCAAGCGCGCCGGCGTCACCACCGCCGAGGCGGCCAACGCCTTCATCCAGGACATCTACCTGCCGGAGCACAACGCCCGCTTCGCCGTCGATCCGGCCGGCGAAGGCTCGGCCTTCACGCCCATTCCAGGCGTCGATCTCGACGAGATCCTGTGCGTGCAGGAGGAGCGTCAGGTCGGAAACGACAATTGCGTCTCCTGCCGGACGCTGAAACTGCAGATCCCCGAAAGCCCGATGCGGCCCCACTTCGTCAAGGCGCGGGTCAAGGTCCACGTCTACCCCGACGGCTCGCACGCCCTCTTCCACGGACCCAGATGCATCGGACGCTACGACGAGAAAGGAGCGCTCAAGGACAGCCACGATGAAAAACGCGCCGCTTAAATCCGCTCGGCGGCGAGCCCCTCGTGGACGGCATGGACAAGCCTCCGGCTTGCCCACCCCGCCCACGAGGTAGAACAAAAGCAGAAGAAGCGGACAAATGACGCGCTACCAAAACCGGACAACCTAATTCGCTATCGACAGACAATGTCGAGTTTTTGCCGAGCGTCCCCGCAAGGCATCGACGCTTCTCACCCACGCACGACTCAGATTCGAGGTGGCCGCGAGCCGCCGGTTCTGGCAAGAAGAGCCGCGCCCAGGCCGGTCGGGCGGCAAGGACGGGGGTCCGTAATGCAGGTAGAAGAGACGGCTATCCCAGCGGTCAAGATCATAATTCCGAAGAAGCACGGCGACGCCCGGGGGTTTTTTTCGGAGGTGTACAAGCGCTCCGACTGGGACAAGGCCGGCCTTGAGCTCACTTTCGTGCAGGACAATCATTCGTTCTCGGCCACGGTTGGCACGTTGCGCGGGCTGCACTTCCAGACGCCGCCTTTTGCGCAGGACAAGCTGGTGCGTTGCACGCGCGGCCGGATCCTGGACGTCGCGGTCGACATTCGCCGCTCGTCACCAACCTTCGGGCGCCATGTCGCGGTCGAATTGTCGGCTGAAAACTGGCGCCAGTTGCTGGTCCCGATCGGGTTTGCCCACGCCTTCATCACTTTGGAGCCCGACGTCGAGGTTCTCTACAAGACGACCGCCCCTTACTCCGCCGCCAACGACCGCGGCGTCGCCTGGGACGATCCGGCCATCGGCATCGCCTGGCCGTCCCCCCCGGAGGCCCGGTTCTCTCGGACAAGGATCGCCGATTGCCGCGGCTCAAGGACGCGCCGGAGCTGTTTGAATGATGCGCATCGCGGTCACCGGATCGAAGGGTCAGGTGGCGACCTCGCTCATCGAGCGCGCCGAAGGCAAGGTTGAGATCGTCGCGCTCGGCCGGCCGGCGTTCGATCTTACCGACCGCGCCGCCGTCGTCGCGGGCCTCGATGCGGCGCGCCCGGACGTTGTGGTCAACGCCGCCGCTTATACGGCGGTCGACAAAGCGGAGGCGGAGGAGGCCAACGCGGTCCTGGTCAATGGCGAGGGGGCAGGGCATGTCGCGGAAGCCGCGGCGCGGCTCGGCGTTCCCCTCGTGCATCTCTCGACCGATTATGTGTTCGACGGCGCGCTCGACCGCGCTTATCGGGAAGACGATCCGACGTCGCCCACAGGCGCTTACGGGCGCTCCAAGCTTGCGGGCGAAAGGGCGGTCACTGAGCGTTGCGAAGACAGCGTCATCCTGCGCACCGCCTGGGTCTACAGTCCTTTCGGGGCGAATTTCGTCCGCACGATGCTGAGACTCAACGAGACGCGCGACGAAATTGGCGTCGTCGCCGATCAGCGCGGCAATCCGACATCGGCGCTCGACATCGCGGACGCCGTGATCGCCATCGCCGCAAGAATGAAGGACGACGTGGCGCCGGCGTTGCGGGGCGTCTTTCATATGACCGGCTCGGGCGAGGCGACCTGGGCCGATCTGGCTGAAACCGTCTTCCATGAGGCCGCGGCGCGCGGCCGACGTGTGACCCGCGTCAAGCGCATTGCGACCGCCGACTACCCCACGCCGGCGCGCCGGCCGGCGAATTCCCGCCTCGACAACGAAAAGCTTGCTCGCGTATACGGCGTCAGGCTGCCGGAATGGCGCCAGTCGGTGGCGGGCTGTTGCGACCGCCTTCTGTCATGATCGCCGGGAGGGGGCGGACGATTGTAGCTCGAAATTCATTCAGGGGTCCTCATGCAGCGAAAAGTGCTTGTGACCGGCGGCGCGGGATTCATCGGCTCGGCCGTGTGCCGGCGCCTGGTGGCCGACGGCGCCTCGGTGCTCAACCTGGACGCGCTCACCTATGCCGGCAATCTGCAATCGCTGGCGACGATCGACAATGCGCCGAACTATCGCTTCGCCAAGGTCGACATTTGCGACCGACGATCGGTCGCCGAGGCCTTCGAGACGTTCGCTCCCGGTCAGGTCATCCATCTCGCCGCCGAGAGTCACGTCGATCGCTCGATCACGGCCGGCGACGCGTTCATCCAGACCAACATCGTCGGCGCCTTCTCGATGCTCGAGGCGGCGCGAGCCTATTGGCAAGCGCTGCCGCCCCAGCGGCGGGACGCATTTCGCTTTCTGCACGTGTCGACCGACGAGGTTTACGGATCTCTGGAAGACGAGGGCGCGTTCGTCGAAGAGACGCGCTACGATCCGAGTTCGCCCTATTCCGCCTCCAAGGCGGCGGCGGACCACCTGGTCTCGGCTTGGGCTCGAACCTACGGCTTCCCGGCTGTGATCTCGAACTGCTCGAACAATTACGGCCCCTATCATTTCCCTGAGAAACTCATTCCACTCATCATTCTCAACGCCATCCACGGCAAGCCGCTGCCGGTCTATGGCGCGGGAGCCAACGTGCGCGACTGGCTCTATGTCGACGATCATGCACGGGCGCTCGATGTGATCGTGACCCGCGGGCGGATCGGTGAAAAATACAATGTCGGCGGCCGCAACGAACGGCGCAACATCGATGTGGTGCGTCGCATTTGCACGATCCTCGACGGGCTTCGGCCGGCGGCGCGCCCGTACGAATCCCTCATCGCGTTCGTCACTGACCGGCCAGGGCACGATCTCCGCTATGCGATCGACGCCGCCAAGCTCGAGCGCGAGCTCGGCTGGCGTGCGCACGAAACTTTCGAGAGCGGGATCGAGAAGACGGTGCGCTGGTATCTCGACAACGAGTGGTGGTGGCGCCCGCTCAGGGAAAAGGTCTATGCGGGCGAGCGTCTCGGCGTGATCGCCGAGGCCGGGACTCTGGCCTAGCGAAGAACAGGGTTTTCCGAGAGATGAAGGGCATCATTCTGGCGGGCGGCGCAGGCACTCGCCTCCATCCGATCACGCTTGCGGTCTCGAAGCAGCTCGTCCCCGTCTACGACAAGCCGATGATCTATTATCCGTTGTCGGTCGTCATGCTGGCCGGGATCCGCGAGACGCTGATCATTTCGACGCCGCATGATCTGCCGATGTTCCGGCGCCTCCTTGGCGATGGCTCGGAATGGGGCATCCGGATTGAATATGCCGAGCAGCCCGAGCCCAACGGGCTGGCGCAAGCTTTCGTTATCGGCGAGGCGTTCGTCGGCGGCGAGCCCGCGATGCTCGTCCTTGGCGACAACATTTTCTACGGCGCGGGCTTGAGCGAGCAGCTTCGTCGGGCGTCACGACGCGAACAGGGCGCGACCGTGTTCGCCTATCACGTCCCCGATCCGGAGCGCTACGGGGTGGTTGAATTCGATTCCGCCGGCCGAGCCATATCGATCGAGGAGAAACCCGCCGCTCCCAAGTCGCACTGGGCGGTGACCGGCCTCTACTTTTACGATTCTCGCGTCGTCGAAATCGCCAAGCAGCTCAAGCCTTCCGCGCGCGGCGAGTACGAGATCACCGACGTCAATCGCATCTATCTCGAAGCCGGCGAATTGAGCGTCGAGCGGATGGGACGCGGCTACGCATGGCTCGACACCGGAACGCCGGAACTCGCTGATCGACGCCGCCAGCTTCGTGAGGACGCTCGAGCAGCGGCAGGGCACAAAGATCAGCTGCCCGGAGGAAATCGCTCTCGACCTCGGCCTCATCGACGCCGCCCAGTTCAAGCGCCTCATTGCCCGCTTCGGCAAGAGCTCGTATGGGCAATACCTTCAGTCCGTGCTCGACGAGCGCAGCCAGGGTTCCGGCGCGGCGCTGATTTAGAACCCCCGTTTGCGCGAACGGAACGAACTGCGCCACAATTATGGGTCAGGTATGCGGCCCGGCGGTCAAACCCTTGGCCGACCCCTGGCGAACGCATGGGGCGATCGCCGGCGGCTTTGTTGTCGAGCCGGTGTTTTCAACCGCGCCTTGGAGCCGAAGGGAAAAGGATAGGGCCGATGACCGAGAAGCGGCGGCGCGACGAACCGCAATCCGGCTTGCCGAACGGCGGCCCCGCCTCCAAGGTGAACCGCGCGTTGAAATCGATCGTCACGGTCCAATCCCAAATTCCCGAGGACGCTTTCACCGCTCAGACGCTGGGCGAGCAGCGCTCGGGCAGCGGAATCGTCATCCGCGAGAGCGGCCTTGTGCTGACAATCGGCTACCTGATCACCGAGGCCGAGCATGTCTGGCTCGCCGACGCCGAAGGCCGGGTCACGCCGGCTCACGCGCTCGCCGTCGATGCGGAGACCGGCTTCGGCCTCGTCCAGGCGTTGGGCGACCTCAATTGCCCGGCGCTCGAGCTCGGCCGCTCGAGCGAGGCCAAGCTCGGCGATCCGGTCACGGTCGCCGCTGGCGCCGGGACAAAACCGGTGCGCGCGATGATCGTCGGCAAGCAGGAATTCGCCGGCTATTGGGAATATTTTCTCGACGAGGCGATCTTCACCTCGCCCGCCCATCCGTTCTGGGGCGGCGCCGGCGCGATCGATGCTGAGGGCAGGCTGGTTGGCGTCGGCTCGTTGCATGTCGAGCAACTCAGCGAGAAGGGCGGCCCGCGCGACATCAACATGATCGTGCCCATCGACCTTCTGCCGCCGATCCTCGACGATCTGCTCACCTACGGTCGGGTCAATAAGCCTCCGCGGCCCTGGCTTGGCGTTTTTTCGGCCGAAAATGGCGATGAGATCATCGTCGCGAGCGTCGCGGAACGCGGCCCGGCCGCCGAAGCGGGAATCCGCCGCGGCGATGTCCTCGCCGGCGTCGGCGGATCGGAGATCGAAAGTCTCGGCGATTTCTATCACAAGGTCTGGAGCCGTGGTCCGGCGGGGGTCGAGATTCCACTCGAAATCATCCGCGATGGCCGGGCAATAGGCTTGCGCCTGCGTTCGGCCGACCGCTCGAGCTTCATGAAGCGCCCCCGCCTGCAGTGAGCGCAACTGGCAGGCCTCATCTCCTGGCGATTCGGTCGAATCGCCAGGAGCTAAGGGAAAAATGTACCAATAACTATTGACTTTGGAAGCCAACGCTTCTACGGTAGGTATTTGTTGATTGAACCGGGTAACAGAGTTGGGGTCGCCTGTTGCATCTCTTTTGTATGGCTTCTGGTCAGCTTCGGAGGTAAAAATGAGGAAACGGGGATTTTCAAACGTAGCGTCGATATTGCTTACAATTTTAGGATTGGCATTCACGACAAGTTTAGCCAAAGCAAGCTCGATCGTTCTCGACGGTGATTTCCTTGACCCTATAGGAACTGGCGACAACCTTACTCCGTGGTCCGACTGGACGAATGCAGGGATCACAAGGCGCCCAGCCCCAACCGGTATTGCCGGCAACTACGCAAGTATGCCAGTAGGAGCTGACCTTTTTCAGCGATTTTCGAGCCTCCCAGACGGCAAGTATGTGCTATCTTTTATGGTCCGAAATTCTTCGCCAAATTCAGCGCAATTGGTCTTTGGCGTACAACAGGCTGGCGGAAGTCCAGCTGAGGTTGTATACGCTGATGGTCTTCAGAAAGAAATTACGGTGCCTGCGTTAAGCCTGTTTTCAACTGAGACGTTGACGTTTTATGTGACTCCAACCGTTACATTTCCAGTGAACGAGCTGACGTTTTCTAATTCCTATGACAATCCCGTTGGTCCCTGGGCAAATTCGATAAATCCCGCGGGTACTGTGATCGATGTGGCAGATGTTTCTCTTACCGCAGTGCCTGAGCCATCGACTTGGGCAATGATGCTTTTGGGCGTAGGTGGGCTCTCCTTCGCCGGATACCTTCGAAGGAAGAAGGATTCCATTTTTGGTATTGTGGCGCAAACAGTGAAATCGGTGGAAGTTTCCTGAGACCGGTTTAAGACTCTATATCTCTCTGATTTCGCGCCCTTTTCGAGAAAAGCCGGTTCGACTTTTTCGCGACCCGCTCAGCCGCCGGGCGGACGCGCGTCAGAAATCTCGTTGACGAGCTTGCGCATCATCGCGTCGCCAAAGGTCCGGAAATCGTCAATCTGCACCACGAACGCGCCGGAGCCGCCGATCACATTGTCGCGGTAATATTGGGCGAGACCGCCGGGCGGGTTGGTGTGCATGGCGAGATATCCGCCGGTCGCCGCCGCCTTGCGATTGAAGATGGCGAGCCCGTTGATCACCGCGCCCGCTCCGACTGCCGCATCGCGCGCTTCGGTCACGGGGCGGCCCTGGTTGTTGGTGCCGTCGCCGGAGACGTCGATCACCCGCCGGCTGGTCTCGATGGCGCTCTCGGCAAACAGGGTAAAGGAGAAATCGATCGCAGCGCCGATCGCGGTGCGGCCGATAAACGAGCGCGGCGCCGCGGTCATCGCGGCGACGAAGGCGCGGGCGTCGTTCTGGTTACGGATCACCGCCCAGTCGACCACCACCCGCTCTTCGCCATCGCCCGCCCACTCGACGTAAGCAAGCGCGATCGCGCCATGCGGCCCGGTTGAGATGGCGTCGAGGAGTTGCTGGCTCTGGATCGCGTCTCCATAGCCGCGCCGCTCAAGCGCGAACTCCTCGTCGTCGATGCTACGGGAAACGTCCGCGGCGAGCACGATTGCGGCGTCGACCGCGACCGGCGCGCCTGCAGCGCTCGCCCGGGACGCCTGGGCGACGATGAGCGCAAGAACAACCGCAGCGCAAAGCGCCGGATTGATCCGCAAGCCGCCGCGCATCAAAGCCTCCTCCGCGCGCCCCGCCGGGCAAGCATACGGCGGCGAGGCGCGGGCTGGAAGGGGCGCGCGCAGTCACTTTGATTTGAAGGCGGCGTCGGGTCCGCCTGCTCGCTTCTCGGCCACGGCGAAAGCGGCGACGCGCGGCTACCTGCGGTTTGCGGGAACAAAACGCGAGAGGAGAACCAAATCAAGGACGATCCAAAAAAGACCGCCGCGAGCGGTGCGTCTGCTGCCCATTAATAATGGGATCTTACGCCTTATGACGCATCCTTGATTTAGGCCTCCTCTCGCGCCTCAGTTTCACGACGAACCGTTGGCAATCGTTTGCGCTAGTTCGCCGCGAGCATGCCGCGCAGGGTATGGCTTTCGCCATCCAGCGTGGCGTAAACGATATCGTCAATGCGCCATTCGCCCCGTTCGAACAGCATGGAATAGGTCAATCGCTCGCGCGCGCCGTCGCCGCGGGCGAACTCGGCGAGCACCTTGGCGGCGTCGCGGGTTTCCGAAATCGGCGCCACGCTGAGGGCGACAAGGTGGGGAGCCAGGTCGGTGAACGGATCGCGGAGGGCAGCCGGCGGCCCGTCGCGCACGCCAGCGATGATCTCCTCAGCCGCGATCGAGCGCAACAGCGAACGCGAGAAAAACCGGGCGCGAAGCGCATTGTCACCCATGACGCCGTCGCCACGCCCGACAAGAGCTGCTTCGTCCGCAACGTAGGCTGCGTTGACAGCCGCCTCGGGAGAATGTCGGTTTATCCCCGCTTCCGCGGCCAGCGCGAACGGGAGCAGGCAGGCCACCGCGACCAAGATCCTCTTCATGACGCAATCCCTTCCAAGTCGTCAGCAACAAGTTAACGCCATGCCGCAGCGTCCGCTGTGATCCACGTCACACTCCGGAAAGGAGGCGAGGGGGCCACGCGCAAGGCCAAGCCGACACTGCCCGCGATCCGTCGAGCCGTCCTCGCCATTCTCGCTCGCGCCGCCCTATCGATGCCCCATTGCAGGCGAACCCTCCGAAGACACGAATAAGTCTGCCAAAGTAGTGCTCGGACAGAACTCTTCTCTCCACTCGGGTGAGGTCGCCCGCCCATTGCCGCGCCCGCTGACACCACGGAGCCGGCTCTGGTGGTTCGGATGGCATGACGTTTGCTCCGGTGCGCCTGAAGTAGGTGTGGAAGATCATGCAGTCCAGCGACAGGAACGATCGGCGGGCGCCCACTGGGGCGGAGCATTTTGCCGAGATCGGTGATCGGGGTCGCCGCCGCGTTTCGACCGGCGCACGCTTGACTCGGGTTACTTTCTGTCCACAGTCTGCACATAACCTGCCGAAGATTTCAGCGTGGGAGGGAGCCATTTCATTCTTCGACACGCTCAGTCTGTCCGAGCATGTGCGCAACTTCCTGTTGAAGGAGATGACGTCCGGTCGTCTTAAGCCGGGCGGTCGCATAAACGAAGCGGAACTGGCTCGAAAATTAGGCATCAGCCGCAACCCGATCCGGGAAGCCATCTCGGGACTCGCTCAGCGAGGCTATCTCGTTTCGTCGCCTCGCCGAGGCCACCGGATGCGTGTGCTCACGGCGGAGGACATCGACGATGTTTTCTCTTTCCGCATCTGTGTCGAATCCTTCGCCATCGAGCAGGGGGTCCCGCGCATGACGAAGCGCGATCTCGTCGGCCTGCGGTCCATCCAGGACCGGATGTTCCAGGCTTCAGCGGATAGCAACGTGACGGGCATGCGGGAAGCGGATGTCGCCCTGCATCGGACAATCTGCGAACTGTCTGGCAACCGTCACACTTTGCGGGCCCACGAAGCGATTGACACCGAAGTGCAGATCCTTATCGCCTGCGTGGATCTTGAACTCGAGAGTCTAGCCTTCACGGCGGCCGCCCATTTACCGATCGTGGAGGCTCTGGAAGCTCGCGATGCTTCGCGTGCTGTCGCCGCAATGCAGCATCATCTGAAGACAACATGGGCCGACGTGCATGCGATGCATCGTCGAGCAGGGCTCTTTGAGGCTGCGGCCGACGCGGAAAGCAGGCTTAGGGCCCGGCAATTCAGCTCGGCGGGCCTTTTTCGAATTGGAGAGGATCGATGAGGTTTGCGAAGAACAGATTGTACATTGAGAGTTATACGAAGTGCCCAAATTGCGGAATTCTTATTTTTGAAGACTCAAAACAGAATATGGAGCAGACGATACTTATAGACGACAAGCGTTACTGCTCGTCTTGGTGCGTTAGCTGGGAGAGGGATCGCGCGGCGCGCAGCCGAGCCGAGCGCGCGGCACAATGAGACGGTGGATGTTGACACTGACGCCGGCAAGCCGGCGCAACTGGGAGAAATCGAGATGAAAACGAAGGGATCGATTTTGGCGCTGGCTTGCAGCATGCTGGCCATTGCGGCGGCGCCTGCCGCTCGCGCCGATGACGGAATTACGATCGGCATGGCGGTCGCCCAGACAGGCTGGATGGAGGCCTATGATGGCGAGGCGTACAAAATGGCGCAGCTCTGGGTCGACCAGCAGAACGCCAAGGGCGGCCTTCTCGGCAAGCCCATAAAGGTCGTCAGCGGCGACACCAAAACCGATCGCGTCGAGGGCGCCAAGGTCGGGCAGGACCTTATCCAACAGGGCGCAAACCTACTTCTGGTTTCGGCGGACTACGACTATGGCGCGCCAGCTGGCCTCCAGGCTCAGAAGGCCGGTGTCATTTCGGTGTTCATGGGGGCGTCGGATCCGAAGGCTGGCATCGTGGGAGTTGGCCCGCTGTCGTTCACGGCCAATAATGCAGGACAGCTCGAAGGCGCTGTCATGGCGGACTGGGGCATGAAGAAGAAAGGCGTCAAGAAGGGCTACATGCTCATCGATGAGACGATCGAGTACAACAAGTCCGTCTGCGCCGGCTACGACTGGATGATGAAGGTCGACAAGGGAACGATCGTCGGCAAGGACACGTTCAAGGGTCTCGACCCGACCATCAGCTCGCAGATTACCCGCCTCAGCGACGCGATCAGCAAGGACGGCGTCGACCACATCATGCTGTGCTCGACCAATCCGGGCGCGGCGAGCTCGCTTCGTCAATTGCGCGCCGCGGGCGTCAATCTGCCCGTGTTCAGCGCAACTGCCATGGACGGCACCTATTGGCTGAACTCGGTTCCCGGCCTCAAGGATTTCTACCTGCCTTCGCAGGCGCTCGCGAAGGATGACCCGCGGCCGGCCGTCAATGCGATCTCCGCCGCCTACGAGAAGAAGTTCGGCAAGCCGCCGACCACACAATACGCCTATCCGATCTACGCGTTCCTCGACATGTGGGCGAAGGCTGTGACGGAGGCCAAGACCGCGGACGCCAAGCCGGTGGTGGCGATCCTGAACAAGGCCGATAACGAGTTCGACCGTTCTCGGGCCGCGGACTTTCACGTCCAAGCTTCACGTGCAGACGACTGAGCCGATGTTCGTCATGTCCTACGCCGACGGCAAAGAGACGCCGGTCGAGGAATGGAAGATCACCGAAACGATCCCGGATGCGGTGCTTTACCGCCTCAAGGGGAGCGAGTAACGCGTCACGATCTTTGGGCGCCGCCTCGCTAGAGACGGCGCCCGCCCTCACCCGGCTCGAGCACGGCGCTCTGATGAATCAGCTCCCGGCCGCCTTGGCGGTTTCACCCACCGACCCGACCAATGTCGATGCGGCCGAACTGTCGGCGGAGAAGCTCACGGTCCGATTCCAAGGTCTCGCCGCCATCTCCGACGTGAGCCTGACGGTTCGACGCCACGAGGTGTTCGGATTGATCGGGCCCAACGGAGCCGGCAAGACCACGCTCGTCAATTGCCTGACCGGATTTCAGGCGCCGACCGAGGGCCGTGTTCTGGTTGGACGTCAAAGCACCGACGGCTGGGAGCCGACGCGGTTCCGAGAAATGGGAATCGGCCGCACCTTCCAGGCCGGACGGCTGTTCAAGGAGATGTCCGTGCTCGAAAACGCCGAGGTCGCGGCGGTCGGATTGGGACTCCATCGCCGCAAGGCCGTCGCGCATTCGCGCGCCATTCTCGAATGGGTGGGACTCGCCCACAAGGCGGCCCTTCCTGCGGGCGCCTTGCCGTATACCGACCAGCGCCGCCTCGGCATAGCGCGGGCGATGGTCATCCCCCCCGCTTTTGTGCTCCTCGACGAGCCGGCGGCTGGCATGTCGGACGCCGAATGCGAGGGATTGATGGTGCTTGTCTCATCGATCCCCAAGACCTTCAACTGTGGCGTCCTTCTCATCGAGCACAACATGCGAGTCGTGATGGGGATCTCCCATCGTATTCACGTCCTCGACGGCGGCAAGACGCTGGCCGAAGGCGCCCCCGCCGAGATCCAGAGCGACCAGGCCGTACTCGCCGCCTATTTGGGCATGGAGGCGTAATGACGGCGCTTCTCGAGGTCGAAGATCTGTCGGTCCGCTATGCCGACTTGGTGGCTCTTCGCGGGGCTTCGCTCACGGTGAGCGAAGGGGAAGTGGTTTGCATAATCGGCCCGAACGGCGCCGGCAAGTCGACCGCGCTTGCCACGATCGCGGGCGGCGTCGCGCCGGTCTCGGGCGACATTCGCCTCGACGGCCGGAGCATTCTCGGCGAACGTCCCGAGCAGATCGCCCGCCTTCGCTTATCGCTGGTGCCCGAGGGCCGACATATATTTGGAACGCTTACGGTCGCGGAGAACCTGCAGATCGGCGGCTACCTGCGCGGCGACCGGGCCGCCGCTCGCAGCGATATGGAGCGCCTTCTCGATCATTTTCCTCGTCTGCGCGAACGTCTCCGCTATCCCGCCGGCCGGCTCTCAGGCGGCGAGCAACAGATGCTGGCCGTGGCGCGCGCTGTCATGACGCGGCCCCGCCTCCTGCTTGTCGACGAGCCGTCGCTCGGTCTCGGGCCGAAGATCATTGACCAGATCTACGAGATCCTCTTGGAGCTGCGGCAGCGCGAGAAGATGACGCTGCTGATCAACGAGCAGAGTTCAGCCCGCATTCTGAAATTCGCCGATCGAATCTATGTGCTGCGGAGCGGAACGGTCCAGTTGGAAGGTCGAGCCGCCGATCTCCGCGACGGCGAGGCCATCCGCCACGCTTATTTTGGGTTCGGCGGCGGCGAAAATCCGCGAGTGGAGACAGCCGCATGATCGAGTTCGTGCAGAACTTGGTCGACGCCCTGGCGCTCGGCAGCATCTACGCGCTGACGGCGCTCGGAATCGGCCTGTTGTTCGGCATCCTGCGGCTGATCAATTTCGCTCATGGCGACATGATTACCATCGGCGCTTACGCGCTCATCGTGCCATCGGCCGATGTCACCGCCCGCCTGCTGATCGGCTCCTGGACGCCTGCCGCCGTCATTGTCGCTATCTCGATGATTGTCGTCGTGGCGGCGCTTATCACCGACGCGGCGGTCTTTCGACCGCTGAGAACCGCCTCCTCGCCGACCTTGATGATCTCCTCCTTTGCGGTGAGCTATATCATCCAGAACGGCATCCTCATCTTCTACGGCGCGCGCCCGAAGGCGGTGGACTTCTGGAGCGGCGCGAACGTACAGATCCATATCGGCGAGCTTCGCGTCCCCATGCTGCAACTCATCACGCTCGTGGTGACGCTCGTTCTGATGGTGGTCTTGACGCTATTCCTCAGGCGGACGCCCTATGGCGTACAGATGCGCGCCGCCGCCGAGGATTTCCGCATGGCCCGATATCTCGGCGTGCGCGCCAATGTCGTAATCGGGCTCGCTTTCGCGATCAGTGGCGTCCTCGCCGCCGCAGTTTCCATGCTCTACATCACGCAGTCCGGCTCGCTTACTCATCAGATGGGCGTGCCGCTCGCCTTGTTCGCCTTCGTGGCCGTCGTAGTGGGCGGCATGGGGAATTTGACGGGCGCGGTCGTGGGCGGTTTCACGCTCGGACTTATCGTAACCATGCTGCAGGCCTATCTGCCCCCTGATTTGCGTGCGTTCCGAGACGCTTTCGCGTTCGTGGTCGTCATCCTCGTTCTGCTGATACGCCCCGCCGGCCTGCTGCCGGCCCGAACCACCATCGAACGCGTCTGAAGGGGACGGCTCATGCATGCCTTCATGGTCCGCCACCAGACGCCGGTTCTCCTGATCGTCATTCTCGCCCTTCTGGCGGCGCTCTCGGACATCGGCAGCCTGGACGGCCTCCAGGTGACGCTGACTGAAATGCTCATACGCGTGCTGGTCGTGGTGGGTCTTTATGTGTTCATCGGCAACTCCGGGGTCATCTCATTCGGTCAGACCGGATTTCATGTGCATTGGGGCGTATGCGGTCGGTTGGGCCTCCGCCGAGCCTAGCTTCAAGCAGGTGATGCTCCAGGGGCTGCCGGATATCCTCGCCCAGAATCAATGGCCCTTTCCGGTCGCCATGGCGGGCGCCATCGTCCTGCCCGCGATCGTTGCGTTCCTGTTCGGCCT
Source organism: uncultured Alphaproteobacteria bacterium (assembly GCA_963833955.1). Lineage (GTDB taxonomy): Bacteria > Pseudomonadota > Alphaproteobacteria > Rhizobiales > Beijerinckiaceae > Roseiarcus. The sequence goes on from CAWHZY010000017.1 coordinate 42,716, forward strand.
GACCATCCTGCGGCTCAATGGCATCGCGGCCTCCATTGCGACCTTCGCTTTCCTGATCATCGTCAACAGCGTCTATTCGAACTGGGACTCGGTGACCGCTGGCGTCTCGTCACTGGTCGGCATTCCGACCGTAGTCGGCCCCTGGGTAGCCTTCGGTTTCGCTTCTGCGGGCGTCATCGTCGCCTACCTGTTCCAGATCTCTCGCTATGGGATCATGCTGCGGGCGACGCGCGAGGACGATGTCGCGGCCAAGGCCTGCGGCATACATAGCGTCCGCGTCCGGCTCATCGCCTTTGTGTTGAGTGCCGCGCTCGTTGGCGCCGGAGGGGGCCTATACGCCCAATTTCTTGGCATCCTGACCGTCGACACCTTCTATTTGAGCCTGTCCTTCATCACGATCGCCATGCTGGTGGTGGGCGGTATGGGAAGCCTGACCGGGGCGGTCAGTGGCGTCATCGTGGTGACCGTCATCGTCCAACTGCTACGGTATGGCGAACATGGCGTGATGTTCGGCTCGACCCAGCTCAAAATGCCGGAAAGCAGCAGCGAACTGGGGTTGGGTGTGCTGCTCGCGCTCATCCTGATCTTCCGCCCCAACGGCGTTTCGGGCGGCAGGGAGCTGACCCTGATCGCCTCCCCGAAGGGCGCGCCGCAGGAAACCGTCAGCGGCGCGGCCGCGCCAACCCTCCCCAGCGACTCCAACGCTGTCGCGTCGGAAACCCTGTCATGAATGATCCACGGTCAGACAATCCTTTTGCGGCCGGCGCGGCCTATATCGACGGCCGTTACATGCCTATTGGCCAGGCCGCTATTCCCATCACGGACTGGGGTTATCGCCGCTCGGATGTGACATACGACGTGGTGGGAGTCTGGGAGGGCAATTTCTTCCGTCTCGGCGATCACATCCGGCGCTTCCGCTCATCGATGCGAAAATTCCGTTTCGAACCTCGGGAGGGAGATGAGGAGATCAAGGCGATCCTCAACCGCTGCGTCGCTCTCTCCGGATTGAAAAACGCCTACGTGGCGATGGATTGCCTCCGAGGCCGCCCGGCGCCCGGCATGCCCTATCATCCCGTCCATGCCCGCAACTACATCGCAGCCTTCGCCATCCCCTGGGTCTGGGTGATGAGTCCCGAAGTCCAGAAGCGCGGGGGTCATCTCATCATCGCGGAGACCGTGCGCATACCGGCCGATTCCGTCGATCCCACCGCGAAGAATTTCCATTGGGCCGACCTCACCCGGGGCCAGTTCGAAGCGCTCGATCGCGGAGCCGACTTCTCGCTCCTGCTTGATAGCGAGGGCAATGTTACCGAGGGCCCGGGTTTCAACGTCTTCTTCGTGATCGACGGTGTCGTGCTGACCCCGGACGCGGGCGTGCTGGAAGGGATCACGCGCAAGTCGGTCATCGAGATCTGCAGGGACCTCGGCATCCCCGCCAAGGTGGGCAAGGTCCCGGCAGCGGAGGCCCGTGAAGCCGACGAGATTTTTCTCGCCACCACGGCTGGCGGCGTGATGCCGGCGAGCCGTATCGATGGCCGGATCATGGGCAACGACCGGCCCGGACCGATCTCGACAAAGATCAAGGACACCTTCTGGGCCAAGCGTGCAGCGGGATGGCACGCCACGCCCGTCGATTATGCCGACGTCGCAGCCGCCGTCTGATCTGTTTCAAGGAATGGGAGTTCCGATCTCATGAGTTATCGTTTGGGCGTCGACATCGGGGGGACGTTCACGGACTTCGTCGCCTACGACGAAGACGGCAAGGCTCTCAGGGCGTGGAAGAACCTGTCGACGCCACAAAATCCCATGGAAGGGATCATGACCGGCCTTGGCGCCTTCGGCGCGATCGACGCCGTCAGCAGCATCCGACTTGGCACCACGGTCGCCACCAACGCCTTGCTCGAGGGCAAGGGCGCGACGGTCGCGTATGTTACGACCCGCGGCTTCAAGGACATTCCCTTTATTGGACGTGGCAACCGCCGGCACCACTATGACCTCGCCTGGGTGAAGCCAAAGCCGTTCGTGCAGCGCCGCCACGCCTTCGAGGTCGACGAGCGCGTTGGACCGTCGGGCGAGACCATCCAGCGGCTCGACGAAACCCAGGTTCGCACGCTCGCCAAATCCATCAAGGCGGGCGGCGCAGTCAACGCGATCGCCGTGGTGCTGCTCCATTCCTATCTGACCCCGAACCACGAGCAGCGGATAAAGGCGATCTTCGCGGAAGAGATCCCGGATATTCCGGTCTCCATCTCCTATGAGGTGCTGCCGAAGTGGAAGGAACATTTCCGTTCCTCGACCACGATCTGCGATGCTTTCATCAAGCCCGTAGTCGAAAGACAGCTCGGCGGCATGCGTCGCGAACTCGACGAGCACGGTATAAGCGCCAAGGTCGTCGTAATGAGATCCAATGGCGGCGAAATAACTCTCGACAAGGCCGTAGAAACCCCGATCCAGATCGCCGTATCCGGGCCGACGGGCGGCGTGATCGCCGCCAAACGCACCGCCGAGGTTCTGGGCCTCCCCAATCTCGTGACCCTCGACATGGGCGGGACGTCGACTGATGTGTCCACAGTGGTCAGCGGGAAGGAGAAGTTCACCACCGATTTCGAGATCGAGTGGGGGCGGCCAATACAGATCCCGATGATCGACATCCGCACCATCGGCGCCGGCGGCGGCTCGATCGCTCGCATCGACGCGGGCGGCATGTTGGTGGTTGGTCCCGAGAGCGCAGGCGCCAATCCGGGACCGGCGTGCTATCGGCAAGGCGGCGCGCTTCCGACAGTCACCGACGCCAATGTGGTGCTTGGCCGTATCTCAGCCCAGAACTTCCTCGGCGGGACGATGAGCCTCGACGCCAAGGCCGCCCATAATGTGGTCGCAACGATCGCGAATGCGTCGGGCATGTCGGTCGAGCAGGCTGCGCTCGCCATCGTGAAGATCGCCAACAACAACATGGTGGGCGCGCTTCATACCGTGCTGACGGAACAGGGTCTTGACCCGCGTGACTTCGTGCTCGTGGCGTTCGGCGGAGCCGGACCGCTCCATATCAGCGACCTCATGACCGAAGCTTCGATCCCGAAAGGACTCGTGCCGAATTTCCCCGGCCAGTTCTCGGCCTTCGGCTTCACGATGGCGAACGCGCGGGTCGATCGCTACCGGACGGTGCAGCTCAACTCGCGCTTCTTCGACGCGGAGCGCGCCCGCAGCGCGATGGCGGCATTGGTCTCCGAATGCCGAGGCGAACTCGCGGCCCAAGGCCACGATCAGGTCTCGATCACACGCGCCGTCGAAATGCGGTACTTAGGCCAGAATTACGAGCTCGAACTACCGATCGACATCGATGCGTTCACCGAGGCCGAGGTCGCCCGGCTGTTCCAGGCCTTCCACGAGCAACATGATGCGCGCTTCGGCTTCCGGCTCGACGACCACATGGAGATCGTCAACTTCCTGGTGACTGGGACCGCCAATACCGGAGAGCTGACTTTTCCTGAGATCAGTGAAGCCAAGGGGGAAGCCGTCCCGAGCTCGAAGCGCGCGATCATGTTCGATCAGGGTTGGATCGACACGCCTATCTACGATCGCGACAGTCTGCGCGCGGGCCACACGATCGCAGGCCCCGCTCTCGTGGAAGAGAGCGCCTCGGTCACCGTGCTTGCCCCTGGCAAGTCCCTAGCCGTCGATCGCTTCGGCAACCTCCTCATCGCCACTAACTCGTCGGAGTAGCCCCATGGACATGGTTTCGATGAATATCGTCGGAGGCATACTTGTATCGATCTGCCGGGACATGGGCGTTACGCTCATGCGCACCTCCTATTCCACCATTTTCAGCGAGTCGCTTGACTTCACCTGCGGTCTCGCGCTGCCGAGCGGCGAACTCGTGGCGACCGGCGACTTTTGCCCCTCGATGATCGGCGGCATGCCGCTCCTTCTGCGCTCTTGCGTGAACGAGATCGACATCGCCGATCTCGAAGAGGGCGATGTTCTCCTGCACAACGATCCGTATCGCGGCGGCCTTCACACGCCCGAGCACACGATCTTCAAGCCGGTCTTTGTCGACGGCAAGGCGATCGGCTTCGCGGTCGCGATCGGCCACCTGTGCGAGGTCGGCGGCATGGCGCCCGCGGGTTTCGCCGGCGAGGCTACGGAAGTGTTCCACGAGGGCCTGCGCGTGCCGCCCGTCAAGATCAAGCGAGCCGGCAAGGACGTCGATGACGTGTGGCGCCTGCTGCTCGCGAACGTCCGCACGCCTCGTTACAATTACGGTGATTTCCGGGCGCTCATCGCGGCGGTCGACTTGGGCGAGCGCCGAATGGGCGACCTCGCCAGAAAATACGGAATCGCGAGCTTTCTCGAAAACGTCAACGGCCTGATGGATTACTCGGAGCGCCGGATGCGCGCTGAGATCGAACAGATCCCGGATGGTCGGTACGTCTTCGAGGACGTGATGGAGGACGACGGAATCGTTGACCAGCAGTACGTCATCAAAGCAGAGGTGACCGTGAAAGGCAGCGACCTTATCGTCGACTATCACGGCAGCTCGCCACAGGCGAAAGGACCGATCAACGGCACGCTGGGCGTAGCGCATGGCGCGGCTTACAATGCGGTCCTGCAACTCACCAATTCCACGATCCCGAAGAACTCCGGCTGCTTCCGGCCGATTCGTGTTCTCGCGCCCCCGGGCACAGTGGTGAACGTGAACTTTCCCGGGCCTTCGGTCGGCGGCAACACAGAGACGCATTGCCGGATCGCCAATGTAGTGATGGGCGCGCTGGCGCCTGGCTTGAAGGAACGCTCCGCCGCGACCGATGGCGCAAGCCACAGCAACTTCCTGTTTGGCGGCACGGACGCCAAAACGGGCGAATTCTTCTGCTGCTACGATCTGACACCAGTCGGCTGGGGCGGTCGCAGCTTCGCGGATGGCAATGACGCAGTCGGCGGCATCAACGGCAATTGCCCGCACATCCCTGTCGAAGTATTCGAATTTCGTTTTCCGTGGCATGTGGAGGAGTTCAAGCTTGTCGACGGCTCGGGTGGGCCAGGCAAATTCCGCGGCGGCCTCGCCTTGTCGAAGACGGTGCGTTGCACCGATACGCCCATGACATTCAGCTATATGAGCGACCGCCAGAAGGTGAGCCCCTGGGGAATTCACGGCGGTCATCCAGGCGCGAAGGCCGAGCTGTTCATCGAACGCAATGGCAGCGATCAGTGGCTGACGATCACTCAGGCCTTCAACAAAGTCTCGCCGAGCAAGTTTTCCAATGTGCCGATCGCGCCGGGCGACCGAATCAAGATCTCCTCGCCAGCCGGCGGAGGCTGGGGGCCGCCAGGTGAACGCGATCCCGACATGGTGAAAGAGGATCTTCTCGACGGCTTCATTACACCGGAGCAGGCGCGGTCCGCTTACGGACTGAAGCGCTAGTCGAGACCACTCGCTGTCCCCCCCTCCAGATCCAAAAACCAGAGGCCGATATGACCGTCATCCCGAATTCGATCCACGCGCCGAATTCGATCCACGCGAGGGACGTCGCTTACCTGCTTCATCCGAACACAAACGCCCGGCGCCACGAGAAAACCGGGCCGATCGTGATCGACCGCGGCGAGGGCATTTACGTCTATGACGATCAGGGAAAACAGTACATCGAGGCCATGGCTGGGCTCTGGAGCGTGGGCGTAGGCTTCGGCGAGCAGCGCCTGGTCGACGCGGCAACTCGCCAGTTGGCCAAGCTGCCCTACTATCATTCCTTCTCTGGCAAATCCTCCGAGCCGACAATCGAACTGGCCGAGCGGCTGGTGAAGATGTCGCCAAAGGGGCTCGACCGCGTCTTCTTCACCAATTCGGGGTCCGAGGCCAACGACAGCGTCATCAAGCTCGTGTGGTTCTATAACAATGCGATCGGGCGGCCGGAGAAAAAAAAGTTCATCGCCCGCATGGGCGGATATCATGGGATCACCATCGCGAGCGGCAGCCTGACCGGGCTGCCGACCAATCATCGTGGCTTCGACCTGCCGCTGGCGTTCGTCACGCATGTAACGACGCCGCATCATTATCGGTTTGCCGAGGCCGGCGAGAGCGAGGAGGCCTTCGCCGACCGTCTCGCGGCCGAGCTCGAGGCCAAGATCCTGGCGGAAGGACCCGACACCGTGGCGGCTTTTATTGGCGAGCCTCTGATCGGGGCCGGCGGCGTGCTGGCGCCTCCGGCCACCTACTGGAACAAAGTCCAGGCGGTGTGCCGCAAGTACGATGTGTTGGTGGTCGCCGACGAGGTGATCAACGGCTTCGGACGGCTTGGGACGACGTTTGCTTGCGAATATTATCGGATTGAGCCGGACATCCTAGTGGTGTCGAAGCAGATTACCTCGTCCTACCTGCCGCTTGCGGCCGTGCTGATGAGCGACAAGATCTACCAGGGCGTGGCGGACGGGTCTGACGCGCTGGGAACCTTCGGCCACGGGTTCACCACAAGCGGTCACCCGGTGGCGACTGCGGTTGGGGTCGAGAACCTGAAGATCCTCGAGGAGCGCAACCTCGTTGCAAATGCAAAAATGGTCGGCGCTCACATGCAGGCCCGTCTCCGCGAGTTCGTTGATCATCCGCTGGTTGGCGAGGTCCGCGGCGTCGGCCTGATCGGCGCGGTGGAGCTGGTGGCCGACAAGGCCAGCAAGGCCAAGTTCGACCCGCCCGGCAAGGTGGGGCTCTACTTGTACGACAGGGGCCACGAGAACGGAGTGATCGTTCGCGCCATCGGGGACTCGATGTGCTTCTGCCCGCCTCTCATCATCACTGAGGCGCAAGTGGATGAAATGATCGACCGATTTGCGCGCTCTCTCGAACTCACGACGGCTTGGGTCAAGGCCGGCATGCCTGCCTCATGACATGATCTCTCGCCAAAACCGTCGCGCCGAACTGACAAGCGGGACGCTGTCTCCCGATCCTGGCCGCCCCAAGGAGTGATGAGCCATGTGCGTCGCCTGCTACGTCGATGAAGCCGTCAAAGACAAGATCATCGCCTATAGCGCGAAATTCCACGAGGTGACGCAAAGCCCCTACGGCAGCGACGACGAGATCGGCATGCTGCATCTCATCGACGGCGCCTCCCGCTCGGCCATTCTGAGCCGCGCGGACGCTTCGAAGATGTTCGATCTCTCGGTGGATAATTTCATCGGCATGCCGGGGTGGTTCGGGGCCGGCGACCAGCCCTATCAGATCTGGATGACCCATACGCCGCGCGGCGAGATCGCGGCAAATTCCATGGGTGTGAGCCTCGAGGCGAACCAGCTGGTCGCTTATTCGGGCGACGGCATATCGATGTACACCCATTGCGGCACGCACATCGATACGTTCAACCACTTCGGCTACAACGGAAAGATCTTCAACGGCTTCTCCGCCGACGATTATCTCGGCAGCCGCGCCTGGACCAAATGCGGCGCAGAAAAACATCCGCCCATCCTCGCTCGAGGCGTGCTGCTCGACGTGGCCGCCATGCACGGCGTCGACAGGCTTCCCCCGAGCCACGCCATCGGCAAGGCGGATCTTGAAGCTTGCCTGAAACACCAAAGCACGGAGCTACGTGTCGGCGACGTTGTGCTGATCCGTACCGGGCAGATGAGCCTTTGGCCCGACATTGGCTTCGTGCGCGACACACCCGGCCTCAACCGCGAGGGCGCGGAATATCTCGCCAAGCACGGCGCCGTGATGATTGGGGCCGACAACCTCACCCTCGAGCAGACCCCGGCCGCCCCTGGACTCAATTTCTTCCCGGTGCATACCTACCTTCTCGCCGAAGCTGCAGTGCCGATCCTGGAAATGGCCCAGCTCGACGAGCTCGCGGCCGACAAGCTTTATGAATTTGCCTTTTTCGGCGCCTGCATCAAGCTGCGGGGGGCCACTGGCGCGCCGATGCGACCGGTGGCCATGCCGCTGCGCTGAACTCAATCCTCGTCGGAGAGCGATTTGCCCAACCTACGCGTGGCCGTCGACATTGGCGGCACTTTCACGGACATCTGCATCCTGGATCAGGACACGGGCGTCATTCGGATCGCCAAGACCAGCTCGACCCCAGACCCGATTGACGGCGTGATGACGGGGCTCGGCACGGGTGGCGTGGACCTCTCCGACGTCGTCCTGTTTTCCCACGGCACCACGGTGGCGACGAATGCTCTGATAACCCGTCGCCTGCCTCGCACGGGCATGGTGTGCACACAGGGCTTCCGCGACGTGATCGAGATCCGCCGCGCCAACAAGGACGACATCTGGGACATCTACAAGGACGTGGCGCCCCCTTATGTGCCGCGCCGCGATCGCCTCACGGTCGCGGAGCGCGTCGACGCAGCGGGCACGGTCGTCACGCCGCTCGATGAAGAGGGCGCGCGCGAGGTCGCACGGATCCTCAAGAAACGCGGCGTCGCGGCCGTGGCGGTCTGCTTCATGAACTCCTACGCCAACCCAGCCAACGAGCAGCGGATGAAGGCGATTCTCGCCGAGGTGCTGCCCGGCCTCCCGGTTTCGATTTCCTCAGAGATCTTGCCCGAGATCTTCGAGCACGAACGATTCTCCACCACGGTGGTCAACGCCGCGCTCAGCCCGGTCGTGGTTGACTACACTACGAGGCTCGGCGCTCGGCTGGCGGAAGCCGGCTACAAAAGCGACCTTCTGTTGCTGCACACGGGCGGCGGCGTGATGACGCCGCGCGGCGTCAAGGAATTTGCCGGGCGCCTCGCTGGCTCCGGCATCGCCGCGGGCGCGATCGCGAGCCGCCACATCGCCGCGCAATGCGGCTTTCCGAACTCGATCGGCCTCGACATGGGCGGGACAAGCTGCGACGTGTCGCTCGCCTACGAGGGCCAGTCGCGCGTCACCAAGGACTGGTTCGTCGAGTTCGGCTACCCGATCCGATTCCCTTCGATCGAGGTGCTGACTATCGGGGCCGGCGGCGGCTCACTGGCCTGGATCGACGAGGCGGGCGGCCTGCGCAACGGCCCACAATCGGCCGGCGCGAATCCCGGGCCGGCCTGCTACGGCAACGGCAATACGGTGCCCACCAATACGGACGCCAACGTGGCCCTCGGCCGACTCGGCGCGAAGCTCGCCGGAGGCATCCACCTCGACGCCGAAAAGGCGCGCGAAGCGGCGCGCACAGGCGTCGCCGAGCCCTTCAAGCTCGGCCTGGAAGAGGCCGCGGACGCCATCATCCGTGTGGCGAACGCCAACATGGCGAACGCGGTGCGGCTCATCTCCATCAGCCGCGGCTATGATCCGCGTGACTTCGCTCTCGTCGCGTTTGGAGGCGCGGGCGCGCTGCACGGCGCCGACATCGCGAGGGAACTGTCGATCCCTGCCGTCGTTGTGCCGCCCCATCCGGGCATCACTTCAGCAATGGGCTGCCTGCTGGTTGACGTCCAGCATGACCTCGCGACGAGCTATCTGACGCCGGCCGCGGAAGCGGATCCCGACGCCCTCGAGGCCGCCTTCAAGGCGCTGGAGCTTGAGGCCGCCGAGCGCCTCGCCCACGAGGGTGTGGCGCCAAAGAACGTGATGATGCAGCGCACCGTTGACATGATGTACCAGGGACAATGGCGCTCGCTTGCCGTGCCCGCGCTTTCGCCGATCGTCGACCTCGCGCCCCTCGTCGAAGCGTTCCATGAGCATCACGAGCGCGAATATAATTTCCGCCGCGACGACACGCCGGTCGGCCTGTTCCGTCTGAACCTCAAGGCGGTGGGCGTCGTGCCAAAGGCTGAATTGGCCAAAAGCGCCCCCTCCGGCGTGCCGGCTGGCCCGCGGTCCTATCGCCGAGTTCTGGTTCGCCGAGACCGGCGGCGCCGAAACGCCTGTCTACTGGCGGCCGGATCTGGCGGCAGGCGCTGCGTTCAACGGGCCCGCCATCGTCGAGCAGGTGGATTCAACCACCGTGGTCCCCCCCGGCTTCGCGGCCAGGATCGACGGTTGGCTCAACATCATCCTTCGTCAGGAGGCCTGACTATGTCCAAGCCCGCGACGCTCGATCCCGTCACTTTCGAGGTTCTGAAAAATTCCTTCATAACGGCCGTGGATCAGATGGCCGAGCAGATCCTCAGGACCTGCTATTCCTTCGTCATCTATAACCGCGACTTCTCCAACGCGCTCCATGACGCTAACGGCGACAGCGTGGCTCAGGGCAATGGCGATATATCGGTCCACGTCGGCACGCTGCATTACACCTGCAAGGCGGTGATAGCGTTCTTCAAAGGCGACATGCACCCCGGCGACGTCTACATGATCAACGACCCCTATGCCGGGGGCACGCATTTCAGCGACGTCCGGCTCGTCCGACCCATTTTCGTCGGCGACGAGGTGATCGGCTACGCGCAGTCGAACGGCCATTGGTCGGACATGGGCGGCTCGGTGCCTGGCTCCTTCGACGTCATGGCCAAGGACATGTTCCGCGAGGGTCTGCGCATCACGCCCGTGCGTATCTTCGATCGTGGGCGCTTCTGCCGCGATGTGGCCCATATGATCGCCAGCAACACCCGTGACCCGGCCTCCCTCATCGGCGACATGCACGCCCAGGCCGAGGCCACCAATGTTGCGGCGCGCGAGGTGCTGCGGCTCGTCAATAAATACGGCAAGGACGTTGTGCTGGCCGGCATGGCGGCGGTGCAGGATTACGTCGAGCGCACCGTGCGCCAACGCTTGGCGGTTCTGCCGGATGGCTCGTGGGAAACGGTGGACTATATCGACCGCGATGTGTCGGGCGGCGAGGGCATGATCCCGATCCGCGTCAAGACCACGATCGCGGGCGACAAGGTCATCTACGACTTTACCGGCAGTCATCCGACCATCGGCTCCATCTATAACTCAGCCTTTGGCGCCACTTTCTCGGCCTGCGTCGCCGGGATGAAAACCTTCTTCCCCGACCTGCCGCTGAATTCCGGCCTCTACCGGGTCATCGAGGTGGTGGCGTCGCCCGACACCGTGGTGAGCGCGAAATGGCCGGTCGCCGTAACCGGCTTCCTGATGCCCTTCGAGAAGATCATGAACTCGATCTACGAGATCTGGTCCGGCATCATGCCGCACCGCGCGATCTCCTGCACTTTCAACATTGAATATCTGCTCACCGGCGGCAATGACGCGCGCAGGCCCGAAAAACCGATCTTCATGTTCTACGATTGGTTGCCAGGCGGTTGGGGCGGCCGAAATGGCAAGGACGGCGCCAATGTGACCCAGGCCTCGTTCGGCACGGGCATGCTATCGCAGCCCGTCGAAGGTCAGGAACGAGGCGCGCCGATCCTCACAACCGAATTCGAGGCCGTGACGGATTCGGGGGGGCCTGGCAAGTGGCGCGGCGGGGTTGGCGCCCGCAAGGCGTCCATCCTGCTCGCGGGTGAGAACACCGTTCTATCCTATATCTGCGACCGCGAACGCGCCGTGGTTTGGGGGACCAACGGCGGCCTGCCCTCCATGCCGCACGGCCTGCATTTGCGGCGCAGTGGCGCTCAAGAGGACACATGGCTTGGCTCCGTCTTCTCAGACGTGCCGCTGCAACCGGGCGACCTGTTCAGCCGGCCTACGGCGGGCGGCGGCGGTTACGGCGATCCGCTGGAGCGCGATCCGGAAAAGGTGAAGGAGGATGTCGCGGACAATTACGTTTCGATCGAGCGTGCGGCCATGGATTACGGGGTCATCCTCAAGGTGATCGACCAGGATCTTTGCGCTTACGAAGTCGACCGGGAAGCGACGAAGCGCGAGCGCGCTGCCATCCGCGCTCATCGGCGCGGATGGCAAGAAGAGGAACCCGAGGCGGTGGCGGCCAAATACCGGGCTGGCGCGATCAACGCGCTCGACGCCGTGCGCCGCTATGCCGTGATCCTCGACTGGGGCAGCGGGGAACTGCTGCCGAATTCGACGGAGCAATTTCGCGAACAGTTCCGAATTCGCTCGCTCGCGCACTGGGGGTGAAGCCTGGGTGGGTGATAAGATCAAGGAGGTCGATGGCGGTCCGGCCGCTATTGACTGGAGTTGATTTGGCTCCTTCTCGGCGGGGCGCGACGTTCAGTCCGATCAATCCGGTTTGATGGAGTGGAAGTCCCCTCCTGACGGCATCGCAATGTGCCAAGGTGGCGATGGTTGCACATCCCACGAATGAAGAGGGCATCCATGGAAGAAGCTAGCTGTTTAGTCCCGGCATTTGCTGGAGCGGGTTGAGTTTAAATCGCTGGGGCTGGGAAGTCCATGCTTTGCAGATGAACTCGTAATACCAATTCTATTTGAGCGCAACTCATCGCGCTCAACCCCGCGCAACGGCGCGGGCGCGCATTCGCGCTTCGGCCATAAGGCGATGATCGGTTCCGATCATCCAGTCTTGGTATGAGGATTTTAAAAAAGCCTACCCGAGCGCCTGGCGCAGATCGGGCGCGAAAAAGGCGTCGAGCCCGACGCCATAGAAATCTGGTTTGCGGACCAGGCGCGCATTGGCCAGAAGAACAAGATCACGCGACGTTGGGCCAAACGCGGCACGCGCCCCAGCGCGCCGAAAGACCAACGAACCGCATCGGCCTATATCTTCGGGGCGATCTGTCCCGGGGATGGCAAGGGCGCGGCGCTCGTCATGCCCAGGTGCGATACAGAGGCGATGAATCTCCGCCTCGCCGAAATCGCCACGCAGATCGCGCCGGGCGCGCACGCGGCGCTTCTCGTCGATCAGGCCGGCTGGCATCTCTCGGGCAGCCTGACAGTTCCGCCCCAAGACACGTGATCGCCGCTGCCGGCGAAATGCCCGGAATTGGAATCGGCACGTGAGAATGTTTGGCAGTCATGCGCGATAATCGTAAGCGGCCTTCACGTCCCACGGCGTAGGGAGGTTGACGAGAGAGTTTGAGCGAGCGCGTCAGGCAGCGAGTCGATCGGGCGGCGTGAGCTTTGGGCCATGCCCATGGCATGAGTTCGTCGATGCGCGATGCGGGCCAGAGATTGACGAGCTTGTCGAGGACGCCGGCGATGTAGGCTTGCGGCTCGACGTCGTTGAGCTTGCACGTCTCGATCAGCGAGGCGACGCAGGCCCAGTTTTCGGCCCCCTCGTCATGACCAGCGAAGAGCGCGTTCTTGCGATTGAGAACGATCGGGCGGATGCCGCGCTCGACAATGTTGGTGTCGAGTTCGATGCGTCCGTCGTCGAGGAAGCGGACGAGCCCTTCCCAATGGTTCAGACCATAACGAAGTTCGTCGGCGATCCCGGACTTGCCCGAGACGCGCGCCAGCTGATGCTCGAGCCAGGGCCTGAACGCCATGACGAGCGGCTTGCTCTGCTCCTGGCGCGCGCGGCGACGCTCGTCGGCGCTTGCGCCCCTGATCGTTTTCTCGATCGCGTAGAGCGCGGCGATTCTCTCAAGCGCCTCACGGGCGATCGGCGCTTCACCCTTGGCGTGGTCGAAGAACCGGCGCCGCAGGTGCGACCAGCAGAAGGCGAGCGTGATCCGGCGATCGGGCGCCTTGGCGGCGATCGTCTTGTAGGCGGCGTAACCGTCGCACTGAACAACGCCCGCATAATTGTCGAGCAGCTTCAGGCCGTGGATCGCCCCGCGGCCGGGTGCATAGGCGAAGGCGATGGCCGGAGGGTCCGCGCCGCCCCATGGCCGATCGTCGCGGGCGACCGCCCAGAAGTAGCCCTCCTTGACGCGGCCTCGGCCCGGATCGAGCACCGGGGCCTTCGTCTCGTCGACCGCGATCTTGGCCGAGGTCAGGATGAGTTCGCGACGGCGGTCATAGACCGGCCGGAGTTCTGCGGCCGCGTAGCCGACCCAGAACGCCAGCGTCGAGCGCTTGATGTCGAGGCCCTGAGCGGCCAGCATCTGGGCCTGACGATAGAGCGGCAGATGCCAAGCATATTTGGACACCAGCACGGAGGCGACCATCGCCTCGGTCGGCAGGCCGCCCTTGATCAGCCGCTCGGGCGCCGGCGCCTGAACCACGGCCTCCTCGCAGGCGCGGCACGCATATTTCGGGTCGGTGCGTCACCAGCACCCGGAACTGCGCCGGGACCACATCTAGCCGCTCCGAGACATCGGCGCCGATCGCATGCATCGGCGATCGGCAGCATGGGCAGGTCCGGTCCTCGGGCTCGATCGTGACGTGAACGCGCGGAAGATGGGCCGGCAGCGCGCCGCGATTCGCCCGGCGCTTTTCGGCCCGCGCCGCCGCGGCGGCCTTGTTCTGCTTGTCGTCGGCCGCCTCGCTGGCGGCGACCGCCTGCTCGACGTCCTCCAGCGCCAAAGCGAACTGGTCCGGATCGAGCTTCTCGGACTTGCGCCCGAACTGCATTCGCTGGAGCTGGCGCAGAAGATGCGCGAGACGATCGTTCTGCCTGAGCGCCGCGTCGCGCTCGATGATCGCGGCGTCCCGCTCGGCGAGCGCCGCAGCCAGCCGCGCCTCAAGCGCGTCGATGTCGGGCGGGGGCTGATTCGCGGCGGCGCTCACACCTGAAAGAGAATCAGATTTGCTCGTGCTTGTGGAGAGAAATCAGCCGCTTCGCACAAGCTTCACGACGCCGTCTCCGGCGCCAGAATGTCGCGCGCGTGCAGGCGCGACCAATCCAGCCCATCGACGAGCGCAGCCAGTTGCGACGCCGACAGCCGCATGACGCCGTCGCTGATCGGCGGCCAGCGAAACGCGCCTTCCTCAAGACGCTTCCAATACAAAATCAGGCCGGAGCCGTCCCAGGCCAAAATCTTCAACCGGTCCCCCCGCTTCGAGCGAAAGACGAGGATCGTCCCGGAGAACGGATCGCGTTGAAGCTCCTCCTTCGCCAGCGCCGCCAGGCTGTCAGCGCCACGCCGAAAGTCGACAGGCTTCGTCGCCACCAGAATCCGAACGCCAGAGGGAACCGAAATCACGTCGCGGCCTTCACCGCCCGCAGCACCTTCGTCAGCGTCGCAAGATCGGTTCCAGGTCCAACGCGCACCACCGCCGCGCCGAGCGCGATCTCGATCGTCCCGATCGCCGTTGGGCAGGACGGCGCCACGGGCGGCCCCGCCTGAGGCTCTCCTGTCTCCACAAGAACCGGCGCGAAGCTCATCTCGGCCGCGTCGCTGCTTTGACGCCGGGTCGAGCGCCGGCGCACGTCACGACGCCACCCGAACAACTGCTGCGGCGTCAGCCCATGCCGCCGCGCGACAGCCGACACTTCGTCCCCGCTCTCGTAACTCTCGGTGAGAATCCGCGCTTTCTGTTCGGCCGACCATGCCCGCCGTCGGCCAGATCCGGTGAAGACCTCAAGCCGACGAAGCGGCTCCCCCTTCGATTTGTGCAAAAGCTCAGTGTCCGACACGTGTCTAACTCGCTCTCAACTCAGCGACGTCAGACTATCGACCCAGCACCACACCGCGGTAGGTGCGGTCTAACGACCGCTTACGCTTGAGCCTAAGCCGAGCGTCGCGCGTCGGGTCGAGGTATTCACGGGGACGGGGCGTCGCCGTCGGGGGTCGTCCGACGAGAAAGCTTGGATTCTCGAGGAGACACTGGGGGTGGGGCAGTGGTGTCGAAGGTCGCGCGGGGTCACGGGATCACCTCGCAGCAGCTGTTTGGATGGCGACGGTCCGCTAGGGGCCGCGCGATCGAGAGGTCGGACGCGCCCGGCTTTGCGCCGGCGATGTTGGAGGCGCCGGCTGATACTAAGCCTCGATGATCGGAACCGATCATCGCCTTATGGCCGAAGCGCGAATGCGCGCCCGCGCCGTTGCGCGGGTTTGAGCGCGATGAGTTCGCGCTCAGATAGAATTAGAGCATCGGACTGTCAGATTGAAATCGTCGGGGATTCCCGCGGGGATGGGAATGTGATTCACTTCCGGTTGGAGGTGATTTGCGATGCCGAAGCCCTATTCGCTTGATCTTCGCGAGCGTGTGGTGAGTTACGTTGAGGGCGGGTGTTCGCGGCGTGCGGCGGCGGCCCATTTCAGGGTGTCGCCCTCGTTTGTGATCAATTTGATGACGGCTTTTCGCCAACGCGGGGCGGTTGCGCCCAAGGCGCTTGGCGGCTGGCGACACAGCAAGCTCGACCCGCACCGCGACTTCATCTTGCGCCGCGTGGCGGAGAAGGACGACATCAGCATGCCGGAGCTGGCGCGCGAACTTCAAGCCGCCAGCGGCGTGAAAGTCGACCCCGCCTCGCTGTCGCGGCTTGGCTGATCCGCAACGGCCTGAGCTTTAAAAAAAAGCCTTCAGGCCAGCGAATGCGATCGGCCCGACGTGCGCCAGGCGCGCGAGGCGTGGAAGGCTGAACGGCAGCCCAAGATGCGGACCGAGCCGCATCGGCTGATCTTCATCGACGAAACGGGAACCAACACAAAGATGACCCGCGCGCGCGGACGCTGCGAGAGGGGCGAGCGCCTTCACTCCAAGGCCCCCTTTGGCCATTGGAAGACCCAGACTTTCGTCGCCGGGCTGCGCTGCGGCGCCCTGACCGCGCCGTGGGTCATCGACGCGCCGATGGACCGGACAATCTTCGAGACCTACGTGAGTACCCAACTCGCCCCGACCCTCGAAAAAGGCGACATCGTCATCCTGGACAACCCGCCCGCCCACAAAAGCCCGGCCGCCGAACAAGCCATCCGCGAGCGGGGCGCTTGGCTCATGTTTCTGCCGCCCTACAGCCCCGACCTCAATCCCATCGAAATGGCCTTCGCCAAACTCAAGGCGCATCTGCGCGCCTTGGCCATGCGCACCATCAACGAACTCTGGAAGGCGATCGGCCAAATCTGCGATCTCTTCACCTCAGAAGAATGCGCAAATTACTTCGAAGCCGCAGGGTACGGATTCAAATGAGCGTCCGATGCTCTAGTATCAGATCTATGGCCGCCAGGGCGTCGAACTCGACCGCTCGACGCTGGCCGGCTGGTCGGGGCGCGCCGCCTTCGCGCTACGGCCCGTCTACGGGCGATTGTTCGACGTCTTGTACCAGAACTCGATGATCGGAACCGATCATCGCCTTATGGCCGAAGCGCGAATGCGCGCCCGCGCCGTTGCGCGGGTTTGAGCGCGATGAGTCGCGCTCAAATAGAATTGGTATTGAAGGGTTCGGACAATCTCTTCGCCGACGAGACGCGCGCGCCGGTGCTCGATCCGGGCCGACGCAAGACCAAGACCGGCCAGCTGTGGGCCTATGCCCGCGACGACCGGCCCTGGGGCGGTCCCGAGCCGCCGGGCGTCGCCTATGTCTACGAGCCCGACCGCAAGCACGAGCGTCCCGCCGCGCATCTGGCCGGCTTCGCTGGATGCCTCCAGGTCGATGGCTACGGCGCCTACAAAGCGCTGGCCGAGGGCAACGCGGTTACGCTGGCTTTCTGCTGGGCGCACGCGCGACGAAACTTCTTCGACATCCAGGCCGCGAACCCGGCCCCGATCGCCGTCGAGGCGCTGGCGAGGATCGGCGGCCTCTACGCCATCGAACGCGATATCCGGGGGCTCGGAGCTTCGGCGCGGCTGGCCGCCCGCCAAGCCCGCGCCAGACCGATCCTCGAGGCGATGAAGCCCTGGTTGGAGGCCAAGCTCGCCGCTGTCTCCGGCAAATCGAAACTCGCCGAGGCGATCCGCTACGCGCTCTCGCGCTGGGCGGGCCTGACCCGCTACCTCGACTATGGGCGGATCGAAATGTCCACGGATGGTGCTGACAAGAGGGAATCGTCAGCCGAGGCGTAGCGGTCATGGCCGGAGCCGTGGGCGGCTTTTCCTTCCACGCCGCCACCATTCGCTCGTAGGCCTGCTCAGCACGCCGCACGTAGTTGGCTTCCCGCTCGCGGATCTCCTTGATCCAGCAGTCCCGACCGGGTCCCGCCTTGCCATACGCGCGCGGAGCGCCGGCTTTGAGCGCTGCTTTACGTAGTTTCATGGCGGTGAAGGCGGGCCGCGCGTAGGCGTACTCGGTCCCATCCGTCAGAACATGCCAGATCATCACTGCCAGCTTTCTCGCGGTTGCGACGGCCGCCGCGGGCGCCACCCCGATTGCGCTGGACCCGTTCAAAGAAAGCCCTCAACGGACCCGGCGCCGTCTTCGCGGACCATGCCGCCTCGACAAGCATCTTGCGGGCGTGGGTGTTTGCCTGCTTGCTGATCGGTCCGTGGCGCGCAGGGCGATCGCCGGATTGGCGGACCTTCGGCGTCAATCCGAAGTGGCAACTCAGCTTCTCGGGCGTCTCGAACCGCGAGATATCGCCGATCGAGGCCAAGACGGTCGATGCCACGACCGGCCCGATCCCAGGGATCGTCATCAGGCGAATCACTCGGGGGTCCTCGAGCGCTTCGCGGATGATCGTCATGTCGAGTTTGGCGAGCCGGTTCGAATTGCGCTCCAGTTCGTCGACCAACCGACCGACGATCGCTTGTTCCTCCTCAGGCAACGGCAAGCCAGCCAGCCATTTCTTGCCGGCCTTGCCGAACAGATGGCCCGAGTACTTCGGGATCAGATTTGCATGCAGGATCGCGTGAATGCGTCCCTTGGTGCGGACGACCTGCTCAAGAACGCCCATGCGCTCAACCGTCTGTCGCCGCTGGCATTGGGTGTTGTCGTCCGCAACCCAGACCTCCGGTAGAAAGCCGCCGGCGTGAAGTCTGGCCAATATGACCGCGTCGATCTTGTCCGTCTTCACCCGGGCATAGGCGATCGCCCGAACCATTCGCGGATTCGCCACGACCACGCGCTTGACGAAAGGATCGCAAGATCCGCTCGACGGCGGCGCTGTTGCCGGTGGCCTCGATGACAACCTCGTCCTCAACCGAGAGCGACTTCCCGAATCTGATGAGGCGGTCGTGAATGAGATCGACCCGCTGCTCCCGCTTGACCTGCCCGTCCTGCAAGAACGCCGCTTGCGCGAACGAGCGATCAATATCCATGCCGATGATCGCCATGACTCCTCCTAAGTCTTCTTCGGGAGCCAGCGGGCTTGCACGACATCTACGGATCCGCGCTCGCAGCGCAACCGGGCAAGTCGTAGGGGCGGCCAAGTAACAACTCGAGCTCGCAGCTCATGGTCATGACGGCCTGCCGCCGTTTCGTGCTCCCAACGCCCCGATCCCGGTGGCCCATCCATGACCTTCTCAGGCAATGAATGCCAGCTGGAACAGCGGCGTCGCGCACACCATACCCTTTAACAACCCCGCCGAGCGCGCGTTGCGCGGTTTGGCTCTGGGACGAAAATCATGGCTCTTCGCCGGCTCAGAGCGCGGGGCTGAGCGCGCCGCGGTCATGTACACGCTGATCCAAGGCCGCCAAGCTCAACGACGTCGATCCGCAGGCTTGGCTGGCTTACGTTCTTGCCCGCATTGCTGATCAGGCGACGAGCAAAGTCGATGAACTCTTGCCGTGGAACTGGTACAATCCAAAACTCGACGCTGTCGCGGCGTGAAGGAGTGACCATGCGGCAACGGCAATCGATCCAGGTGAGGAGCCAGGGTGCCCTATCTCCGGCCGAGAAGGCCGCCATCACCGCCGCCTGTCAGCGATTGATCGACGAGATATTGAAGCCGCGGTTCCTACCGGCCATCCGGCCGACCAAGTTCAACTATCCGGTTGACATCTGCGGCAAATGGCACGGAAGCCATGCTGACGAGAGGCGAAGATTATCGGGTTCCGGCAGCTGCGGCGCTCTGATCCACGATCGGACACTGCGGCCAAGGGAACGTCGGGCGCGTGAGGAGGTCGACGAACGGTAAGGGCAAATGATCGGTCAGATCCGGGCCAGGAAATGCAAGAAAACCCAACGAGCTCATAAGCTCGCCTGTTTGATCTGCGCCTGGTCCGCGCATCTCCATACCGGCCCGCGGCGTGAAACAGCCGCAATCCCAGGCCTGATACATGACCGCACCCGATCACGCGACCAAGCCATTCGAAAAACACCTTGCCCGAACGCGGGCATCCATACATGGGTTTTCTTGGGCTCCGGCCGTTTCGCTGCGAAAACCCCCAATTATGAGCGTTGGATTTCCTATTCTACGGCGTGAGCGTCGGCGCTTTCTCGCCGCCGGTGAAGAACTGGTCATAATAGGCGTCGGTGACCAGGTGGCGATCCTTGCCGTTGGCGAAACAGGTGCTCTGCACTGTCATCGATGGATCGTAATAATCGTCGATGTTGTCATTGGTGATGATCGGCAACGGAAAGAAGATCGTGTTCACCTTCGGCTTCTGGCCGGACATGATCCGGATCGCCGGCACGAACGCCTCGTAGCCGGTTGGGCCGCCGTCCTGGGCCATCGTGAGAACTCGAGAACTTGTGACCCTTCCAGAAGGCGAGGAAGCTGCACTGATTGGTGACGTCGGTGACGATCGTCACCGGCCGGCCGGCTTGCTCCAGCGCCTGGCCGACGCCGACCCCCATGTTGCCCGTCGACCACACCGCGTCCACGCTTTGCGGATGGGTGGCGAGATATTTGAGCATCTCCGATTTGGCGACCGCGCCCGTCCACATGCCGTAGAGGTCGCCGGTGATCTTGACGTCGGGGTTGGCTTTCGCGGCCTCGAGGAAGGCCTCATGCTCGGCCACCGTATCCGTGGTGCCTGGCTGCCCGTTCATGAGAACGACGTTTCCCTTGCCGCCGAGCTGTTTCATAATCCAGTCGCCCTGCAGCTTGGCGTAGAAATAGGGATTGCGCGCGACGTTGATCGCCTGGGGACAATCGACCGGCGCATCGATCGTCACGACGAGGACGCCCTTGTCGAAGGCGTCGCGGATACCGGAGCAGAGGCCCGTCGCCGAGCCCGGATACATCATGATGAGATCGCACCCCTGCGCGATCTGCGTCTTGAGCTGCGTGAGCTCGAGGTTGATGTCGCCGTTCGAATTGGTGACGATCAGCTTGTCCTTGGCCAGTCCCTGCTTGGCGAGTTGCGACGTCAGGTCTTGCAACTCGGCGACGAGATTGGCGCGCCATGAATTGCCGAGATAGGAATCGTTATGACAGATCTGCCAGGGCGCCTTGTGGGGCTGCCAATTGGCCAGAGGGTCGGCGACGATCTTGGTCGAGTACCAATAGCCCTGATAATATTGCTGGGCGTCTTTCGGAACGTTCGCCAGCGCCGCGGCCTGCTGCTCGGGCGTCGGACTTTCATCCGCGAGAGCTTGCGAAGCGAGAACAGCCAGGGCGGCGACGAGGCCCAATATGGCTAGTGACAGAGTCCGCCAACCCGACATGCTTTCCTCCCTGACGCTCAAGCCGGCGCGCTTCGACGCCGCGCGAGGCGAGGTCGGCCCTTGGGCTGCGCCGCCTTCTTCTGCTTAGGGGGCGTCTAAACGCGGAGGAAGTCGTTGTTGGCTAAGGCGCCGTCGCCTTTGACGATGCGGAGGGGATTTAAAACGCCACGCCGTTCTCTTTGGCCAGCCCCGCCAACGAGACACTGGGCCGCGCGCCGATATGCTGAATGATCTCCGCCGCGGCCAGCACGCCGAGCCGCCCGCTAGCGACCATGTCTCGCCCCCGGGCGAGCCCGGCGAGGAAGCCCGCGGCGAACATGTCGCCTGCGCCTGTCGTGTCGACCAGCTTCGCGATCGGGAAGGCGGGAACCTCCCAGGTCTGATCACCATCGACGATGACGCAGCCCTTTTCCGAGCGGGTGACGATTCCAAGCACGCCCTCCGCGCGCAGACTGTCGAGCGCCTCGTCGAAATGCGGCGTTTCGTATAGCGACAGGATCTCGTCGGTGTTGGCGAAGATCGTATCGACGGTCCGCGAGCGCATGAGCTCGATGAATTCGCCGCGGAACCGGTCGACGCAGAATGAATCCGACAGCGTGAGCGCCACCCGGCGGTTGGCGGCGCGGGCGATCTCGCCCGCTTTCTGGAACGCCGCCTTGGCCGCTGGGCGGTCCCACATGTAGCCCTCGAGATAGACGACCTTCGCCGATTTGACCAAGGCCTCGTCAACGTCCGCGGGCGCGAGATAGGAGCTCGCGCCGAGATAGGTGTTCATCGTCCGCTCGCCGTCGGGCGTGACATAGATGAAGCAGCGCCCTGTGCTCGGTCCGTGCTCGGCGGGCTGAGGTCGAGAAGGCGACGCCGGTCGAGCGGATGTCATCGGCGAACGTCGCGCCGAGCGGGTCCTGCTTGACCTTGCCGATATAGGCGGCGGAGACGCCGAACGAGGCGACGCCGACAATGGTGTTGGCGGCCGAGCCGCCTGAGATCACGCGCGGATCGATGCGGGCGGCATAGAGGGCCTCGGCGCGATCCTCGTCGATGAGGTTCATCGCGCCCTTCAGCATCTCCTGGGCGGAGAGATAATTGTCGTCCGCATAGGCAAGAAGATCGACAAGTGAATTGCCCAGCCCCAAGACTTCGACCATCGCGCTCATCGTCCCTCTCGAATTTTTTGCAGAAGCGGTTCCTCGCATTGGCGGGAGCCTGTGGTCAATCCGAGGCAGGCGGCAGCTGGGGGTCCCCTTCACGGGCTCGCCTGCCGGCTCAGGGACGGCGCAAATGGCGACGTCCGATTCGCGGCAGGTCTTCGACGGATTGCCAACAGGCCCGGATTGGATAAGTTCAACTCGGCTTTGGATATCACGGTCGCGGCAAAGCGGCTCGATCGTTCAAGCCGCGCCCGAGGGTTCGATGAAACCCAAGACGCGAAGGGAGGGGAACATGCTCGGACTGATGCAGAGCCGCCCACTTCTTATATCGGGCCTCGTCGATTACGCCTCGACCTGGCATGGAAGCCGGGAGATCGTGTCCCGCGACGCGGAAGGCGCGGTCCATCGCTCAAACTACGCCGAAGTCGCGGCGCGCGCCAAACGCGTCGCCAACGCGCTCGACGCGCTTGGGGCTGGTTCCGGCGACCGCGTCGCGACGCTTGCCTGGAACAGCTATCGGCATCTCGAAATCTACTATGGCGTGACGAGCTCAGGACGTGTTCTGCACACGGTCAATCCGCGCCTCTTTCCCGATCAGATCCAATACATCATGCATCACGCGGAAGACGCGTTTGTGTTCTTCGACCCGGTTTTCACGCCGCTCATCGAGGCGCTCGCCCCCCGCCTGCCGCTTGTGCGCGGCTGGGTCGCGCTTTGCGACAAGAGCCAGCTTCCCCAGACCAAGCTTGAAGGGCTCATCGCCTACGAGGATGCTGCTGGCCAAGGCGTCGCCCGACTACGAATGGCCGCTCCTCGACGAGAATACGGCCTCGACGCTCTGCTACACTTCCGGCACGACCGGCAATCCGAAGGGCGTGCTGTACAGCCACCGCTCGACGGTGTTGCACGCCTTCGCCGCCTGCGCCGCCGACGCATTCGGCCTTGTGGCGCGCGATTCGATCCTCACCGTGGTGCCGCTCTTCCACGCCAACGCGTGGAGCCTGCCGTTTTCCGCGGCGATGTGCGGGGCGAAGCTCGTGCTCCCCGGTCCGAAGCTCGATCCCGAAAGCCTCTATAGGCTGCTTGAGAGCGAGGGGTGCACCAAGGCCTTCGGCATTCCGACGATCTGGCTGAACTTCCTCGCCTGGGTGGAAACGAACAAGGCCAAGCTCGACCTTTCCAGGCTGAAATTGAGGGTGGTTGGGTCGGGCGGTTCGGCGGCGCCGCGCGCGACGATCGAAAAGTTCCGCGAGCTGTTTGGCGCGACCGTGCTGCACGCTTGGGGAATGACCGAAACGAGCCCCCTCGCCACGACCGGCGCGCCGCTTGCCAAGCACGAGGGCGCCAGCGCAACCGAACTCACCGACATGCAGGTCAAGCAGGGGCGCCAGGTGTACGGGATCGAACTCAAGCTGCTCGACCGCGACGGGCGCGACCTGCCCCACGACGGCGTTTCGGTCGGTGAATTGAAGGTGCGGGGAAACTGGGTGATCTCGGGTTATTTCAAGGGCGAGGGCAGCGAGGCCGTGGACAAGGACGGCTGGCTCAGCACCGGCGACGTCGGGACGATTGATCCCGACGGTTATGTGCAGCTCACCGATCGTCTGAAGGACGTCATCAAGTCGGGCGGCGAGTGGATTTCCTCGATCGAGATCGAGAACCTCGCCATGTCGCATCCGGACGTGTTCGAGGCGGCTGTCATCGCGGTCGAGCATCCAGTCTGGCAGGAGCGGCCGCTGCTGATCGTCCATCCCCGCGACGGAACAAAGCCGACCAAAGCGGCGCTCCTGCAATTCCTGTCACAAAAGCTGGCGAAGTGGCAGGTTCCGGACGATGTCGTGTTCGTCGACGCACTTCCGCATACCGCGACGGGCAAGCTGCTCAAGACCGAGTTGCGCCAGCAATTCCACGGACACCTGGCGGTAAGCGCGTAAGGCGATGGCCGCCAAGTCTCATCGTTCGCAACGATTTATTCTTGACTTAGCAGCTGCCTACGTCCACATGCAGGGCAAGCCGCCAATCGCGCGGTCATTGGCGCTTCGGCCGCGTGAAGGACTTTCAGTCCGCCTGCCGACCGCCCTTTAATCTTCCTTCGACGTCCGGACACGCGGGGCGTTCCCTAACCCCCCGCCGCCATACGGCGCGTCTCGCGTCGCCGCGGCATTTTGAAAGACTTTCACCTTGGATAATTTTCACGGGTTCGGCCTCGCCGCGCCCCTCAATACTGCGCTGGCCAAACTCGGCTACACGCGTCCGACCCCAATTCAGGTCCAGGCCATCCCGCCCTTGATGAAGGGCCGCGACCTCGTCGGCATCGCTCAGACGGGCACCGGCAAGACGGCGGCCTTCGCATTGCCGATCCTCAACCGGATCGTGACCGACCGGCGCCCAGCGCCGAGAGGCGGCGCGCGCGTGCTCGTCTTGAGCCCGACGCGCGAACTCGCGAGCCAGATCGCCCAAAGCTTCCGCGACCTGTCCGACGGGCTTGGGCTGAAGATCGCGGTCATATTCGGCGGCGTGCCGCATGGCGCTCAGATTCGCGCGCTTCAGGCCGGCCTCGACGTGCTTGTCGCAACACCCGGCCGTCTGCTCGATCATCTCGACGCCGGCGTCGCCCGTCTCAACGCGGTCGAATTTCTGGTGCTCGACGAGGTCGACCAGATGCTCGATCTCGGCTTCGTCAAACCGATTCGCCGCATCGTCCGGGAATTGCCCAGGCAGCGGCAGAACCTGTTCTTCTCCGCGACGATGCCCACCGACATTCGCGCGCTCGCCGGCGAATTGCTGCGGGACCCGATTGAGGTCTCGGTGACGCCGGCGGCGAAGACCGCCGACCGCGTCGAGCATAACGTCCTCCTTGTCGAAGCGGCGAAGAAGCGCGACCTGCTGGTCGAACTGTTCGACGATTCCGAACTCACGCGCGTTATCGTCTTCACCCGCACCAAGCACGGCGCCGACCGCGTCGCCCGCACCCTCGACGAGGCGGGCATCAACGCTTCCGCGATCCATGGCAACAAGAGCCAAGGCCAGCGCGAGCGCGCGTTGGCCGCCTTCCGAGGCGGAGAGACGCGGGCGCTGGTTGCGACCGACATCGCGGCGCGCGGCATCGACATCGACGGCGTCAGCCATGTCGTCAATTTTGAACTGCCGCAGGTCGCCGAGGCCTATGTTCATCGCATCGGCCGCACCGCGCGAGCGGGCAAGGCCGGGCCAGGCGATTTCGCTTTGCGACCATGAAGAACGCGATCTCCTGCGGGCGATCGAGCGCCTGACGCGGCTCACTCTGTTCAAGACCGATCGTCGCGGCGCAGCGGGTCCGAAGCCCGCGCCCGTCGTGCGCAAGGCAGCCAGCGCGGCAGTGGCTGCGCCTGCGCCGAAACGCCCGCATCACGCGCCGCATCGGGACGCGCGAGGCGGCAGGCCTGTCGCCGTCGAGCCCCGATCGGGCCAGCGTCCGGACTTTCGCTCGGGCGCCGCGCGTCTTGGGCGTGAGGTCAGCGGGCGTGAGGTCAAAGGACGGCGCTGATCGCAGCCCCGTCCGGGCCGGCCTCGAGTGTGAGGCTGGCCGCGGCCGCCAGCGCTTCCCAGTCTTGGCCCTTCGCCAGCGCGACGGGGCACGCAAGTCCGTAGAGCTCGGCTGCGACCATCGCGCCGACAACGACGATCGCGTCGCGCTCCAGCATCAGGATCGCCGCCGGCCCATTGCCGAGCCGCAGCGCCTCGGCAAGCGTGGCGCTGCCCGAGCTCGAGCCGCGC
Source organism: uncultured Alphaproteobacteria bacterium (assembly GCA_963833955.1). Classification (GTDB taxonomy): domain Bacteria; phylum Pseudomonadota; class Alphaproteobacteria; order Rhizobiales; family Beijerinckiaceae; genus Roseiarcus. Next base: position 68,773 of record CAWHZY010000017.1, read on the forward strand.
CCGCTCGGCATCATCAAGACATGCGGCCCGCGACGCATGCGCCGCGCTGCGGGTGCAGGCGATCGATGATCGTTCCGGTCGCCGAATTCGAGCCCGCCCCAGAAGCTGAGCGGTTCGTCGAGCCGCAGGATCGGCCCCGACGCGGCGCCTGGAACAAGGGTCACAGCGTCGAACGCGTGCTCTTTCACAGTCGCACCACCTTGCCGGCGCGCGCCGAGGCGACGCATTCGGCGAGCGACCCGTAGGCGATCTCGACGCCGAGATTACCCGGCGCGTAATAGGCGCATTTGCCGGAGTTGGTCATGATCGCTCGGACGCCGGGCTTCATCAGGGCGCTGACGTAAACGCAGGTGTCGGCGACCAGAGTCACGCGGGCGGCGCGGAGCGGCGCTTCCCAGCCCCGCTTGCGGACTTCATCTAGCGTCGCCCGGCTACAGTTGACAAAGATATCGATGAGCGGACGCTCGCCGTCGAGGAGCGGCATGAGGCGAGCGAATTCCGCTGTCGAGAAATGCGGCGTGCCGAGCGAGACCGCGCCAAGCGGCGCGCCATCGGCGACGTTGGAAAGCGAGCGCGCCGCCTCGCGCAGATCCTCGGCGGTCACTTGCAAGCGAAGCTTTGGCGTCAGGCCGCCGCACGCCGTCTCAAGGTCCGGGGCTTCGGGCGTGCGGCCCACGACATGAAATAGCGCCACCGCGCCGGACGAAGCAGCGGCGGCGCCCAGCGCCTTCAGATCATCCTCGCTTATGTCGGCGGGCAAGCCGACAATCGCCGGAACGAGGCCGCCACAGCGCCGTCCGATCGTATGGCCGGCCGCAACCGCAAGCCGCTCGTTGTCCCAATCCTCCGGGATCGAGACGATCTCGACCAAAGCCCGCGCGGCGCGATTTTCGGTCAGATGCAGGCCGTATGCGGGGGCGCGGCCGGTCATGGCGCAGCAGAGGTCGATGAAATCGCCATAGCGATTGGTGCGCGCGCCGATCACCGAATTCGCGAAGATGATCGCGTTCGATTCTCCCCAGGCGATCTGCGCGCCGAAGCGCGGGCGCCAAGCGGTTTGATAGGGGGCGCAGGTAAAGGTGGGCGCGCAGCCGAGCTCGACATGCGCATGCATGAGCCGGGCGCCGTTCTCCGCATGCTCCTTCGTTCCGCGAAAGAGCTCGGGATGGATAAGGTCGACCGAGCCGACATTGAGGGTTGTCGGCACGCGAACTTTGCCGCCGAGTTCGATCATCCGCTCAGTGAAGTCGAGGCTCGCGCGTCCGTGATAGAGACAGCCATCGATATGCGCCGCCTCGATGTCGATGAACGAGCGCGTATCGACGGCTTCGGCGAAACGCACGAGGAGGCGCATCGCGAAGGCCGCGCCAGCGCCATGCGCGCCGCCGAGGAGTTCGCGATCGAAGGAGGAGAGGTCGAGAGCCATTGGCGGCGACGCTATCGACGAGCAGACGACGCGGTCAAATGCGGTCGCTCACGTTCCCCTCGGTTTCGCTCGGGCGGTCGGCTGGGCGGCGGCAGGGTCCTCGGGCCAGAAATGTCGGGGATAGCGGCCTCGCAGGTCGGAGCGCACGGCGCCCCAGGAGCCGCGCCAGAAGCCCGGCAGGTCGCGGGTGATTTGGATCGGGCGGTTGGCGGGCGAGAGCAAATGCAGCGTCAGCGGAATGCGTCCGCCGGCCAACGAAGGATGCTCGCTGAGCCCGAACAACTCCTGCACGCGCAGCGCAATCGCCGGGCCGCCTTCGGCTTCGTAGTCGATCGGCGCCGCGGTACCGGTCGGGGCCTGGAAGTGAGTCGGCGCTTCGTCGGCGAGGCGCCGCGCCAAGTCCCAGGGTAGCGCCGCGTCGAGGGCGCTGGCAAGGTCATCGGCGCTGATCTCGTCGAGCTTCGTCTTGCCGACGAGGAATGGCGCAAGCCAACCAGGATCAGCGGACAAAGCCTCGTCCGACAGGTCCGGCCACGCCTCACGCTCGGCTTGGGCCAGGAACGTCACCCTGTCGCGCCGCTGCTTGAGCGCTTTCGTCCACGGCAGGCGCGCGAGTCCAAGCGCAAGAACGCCGCGCGTGAGCGCAAGCGCAGCCGCCTCGTCCTGCGCAACTGGAAGCGTCTGCTGGGCGAGGATGAGGGCGCCGAGCCGACGGCGGCGCCGCGCCCGCAGCGATGCGGAGGCGCGGTCGAAGGTCAGCTCATCGGCGGTCTCGATCGAGCTGCCCGCGATCCTTTCAATGTCGTCGAGCGTGAGCGCCGCAGCCGTCAGAATCCGCGCCGAAGCCGCGCGGCCGGCGATTTCGCCTATGGCGAGATACGGCTCTCCGGCCAACGGATCATGCGCATCCAGCGCCGCCGCCCGGCCGTTGGCCATGAGGAATTCACCGCGCTTGCCGCGACTGGCGGCGATGCGATCAGGGAACGCCGAGGCGAGAAGGGGGCCGGGCGCGCCCTCATCCGACCGGCCCATAGCCCGTCCGGCAGGACGGGCGTCCTCCCGGACGCCCTGTGGCCGGCCACCTTCTCCCGGAGGGAGAAGGGATCGCTCTGCTCTCCCCGAACGGCGTCCTTCCCTCGAATAGCTATCTAGAGAGGAGAGCGCGCCCTTCTCCCCCGGGGAGAAGGTGGCCGAAGGCCGGATGAGAGCGACGACGGCCTCCGCTCTCGCCGCCAACCCGCGCGCCAAGCGCCGTGCGTCGTCTGCGCGTTGCGAGCGGTCGCGACGAAAGACCTCGAGGCGGGCCGCAAGATCAACCGCATCGCCGCCGAGCCCGCGTTCGGTCAGCAGGGCGGCGATTTCGCTCGCCGTCCTCGCTTCACCTGCGCGGGCGGCGTCGACCACCATGCGCGCGAGACGCGGCGGCAACGCGAGGCTCGCGACCGCGCGGCCCTCCTCCGTAATGCGCCCGTCGCCGTCGATGGCCCCGATCTCCGTCAGAAGCGCACGGGCTTCCTTGAGCGCAGCGCGTGGGGGCGGATCAAGGAAGGCGAGCGTCGACGGATCGGCGACGCCCCAAAGAGCGCAGTCGAGCAAGAGACGGGAAAGATCGGCGGAGAGGACCTCTGGCGCGGCATAGGGCTGAAGGCCGCCATTCGCGGCCTCCTCCCACAGCCGATAGCAAACGCCTGGCTCCATGCGCCCCGCTCGCCCGCGTCGTTGATCCGCGTTGGCTCGGCTCACGCGGACTGTCTCGTGCCGCGTCAGGCCGACGTCGGGTTCATAGACGGGAACGCGCATGAGTCCGCTGTCGACAACGACCCGCACGCCTTGAATCGTGAGTGATGTCTCGGCGATCGACGTGGCGAGCACGATCTTGCGCCGGCCCGCAGGTGACGGGGCGACGGCGAGATCCTGGGTGCGGCTGTCGAGCGCGCCATAGAGCGGCGCGATGTCGATGTCGGGGCGCTTGATGCGCGCTTGCAACGTTTCGGCGACGCGGCGGATTTCGCCCTGCCCGGGAAGGAACACGAGGATCGAACCGCCTTCGTTGTCGAGCGCGTCCAGCGTGACCCGCGCCACCTCGTCGTCGATGCGGGCGCCGGGGTTGCGACCGGCATATCGTGTCACGACAGGGAAGGCGCGGCCTTGGCTCTCAATCAATGGCGCATCGCCGAGAAGGGCGCGCACGCGCGCGCCATCGAGCGTCGCCGACATGACGAGAAGCCTCAAATCCTCGCGCAGCCCCTGCTGCGCATCGAGCGCGAAGGCGAGACCCAGATCGGCGTCGAGAGAGCGTTCGTGGAATTCGTCGAACAGAACGGCCGCCACGCCCTCAAGCGTCGGGTCGTCGAGGATCATGCGCGTGAACACACCCTCGGTCACGACCTCGATGCGTGTGCGTTTCGAAACGAGACTCGTGAGACGCACGCGAATGCCGATTGTTTCGCCGACCTTCTCGCGGAAGGTCGCGGCCATGCGCGCGGCCGCGGCGCGAGCGGCAAGGCGGCGCGGCTCAAGCAGGATGAGGCGCTTGCCCTCCGCCCACGGCTCGTCGAGGAGCGCCAGCGGCGCGCGCGTGGTCTTGCCGGCGCCGGGCGGCGCAACGAGCACAGCGCGGGTCTGCGATGCGAGCGCCGACCGCAACGCCGGCAGCACGTCGTCGATGGGAAGAGGAGCGGCGAAAGACGTCAATTGCGCGTCCTTGTGCAAAGCGCTCGGCGGTTAGGCCCGTCTCTTCGACAATTCGAGGCGCAGGTTCAAGGCGCCTACGCCAGTCGGCCTTTCCTTTCGGTTGCATCTCGGAGACAAGCAGATCACCCCGTCTCGCGGACCAGGGCCTCAGGAGATAGGCATGCTCACCATTCATCATCTTGGCGTCTCACAATCGGAGCGGATCGTGTGGCTGTGCGAAGAGCTCGACCTCGAATACGAATTGAAGCGCTACGAGCGCCGCGCCGACAACCGGCTGGCTCCCGAGGCTTACAAGGCTCTGCATCCGATGGGCGTCGCTCCAGTCATCACGGACGGCGTCGTCGTGCTGGCCGAGAGCGGCGCGATCTGCGATTACATCAATGCCCGGTACGGCCAAGGCCGGCTGGCGCCTGCGCCCTCCGATCCGGATTTCGCCCAGCACCTCTTCTGGTTTCACTGGACGAATGGCACATACGGGTCCGCCGGTTTTGCCGGCCTCGCTTTGGCGCTCGCCGGCAAGAGCCCCTCGGATGTTCCGTTGATCAAGGACCGGCTGGAGCGCAGCCGGGCCATGATCGAGCAACGCCTGGGCGTTGCCCCGTTCTTCGGCGGCCGCAACCTCAGCCTGGCCGACATCATGATGGTGTGGTCGCTCACGACCGCGCGGACGTTCCGCGGCGGCCGCATCGACGACCTGCCGAACACTCTAAGCTACCTTGAGCGCATCGGGGAGCGCCCCGCCTATCGACGCGCGATGGCGAAGGCGGAGCCGGGCATGGCCCCGATGTTGACGTGAAAGAGGGTCGCCGAAATGCGCGGGCCATGCCGGCCGCCGTCGTGCGCGCGTCGTCTTGCCGGCGCTGGGCGGCGCCACACCGCAGCACCTAAATGATCGGCGAGCGCCGAGCAAAATGCGCTGAGCACGTCGTCGATCGGCGGAGGCTCGGCGAGGGACTCACCGCCCCGTTCGCCGCGCGTACTGATTCGGGGTCACACCAACAATTCTCTTGAACCTTCGATTGAGGTGGCTCTGATCGCAATAGCCCACGGCGTAGGCGACCTCGGCCAGGCGCGCGCCAGCACGAATCATCCGCTTTGCGTGCATCACACGAAGGTTGTTGAGGTAGGCGTGCGGCGGCAGGCCGAATCGCGCTGTGAACCCGCGGGCCAAATGAAAAGGACTGGAGCCGCAGGCTTTGGCCAGTTCGGATAGGGAAACATCGCGCAAATAGCTCTCCTCGAGATATTGCCGCGCCCGCCGGACTACGGGAGGCGCCCCTTCAAGCGGCCACTTCGACGAACCCGGCTCGGTGTAGTGGCTCACCAGCAGGGACATGGCGTGACGAAGGTGAGTCTCCTGTTCCAATGCCGAGGCTGGGTCGGCGAGGCTGCGATTAAAGGCGAAAAGAACGTCGTAGAGGCGCTGATCGGTAACCACCGGTTTCCGAAACGACGGTAAGACTGCAGAAGTCGTTCCGAGCTCGGCAGCCGCGGTGCGGATGAGGCTCTCCGACGGGTAGAAGGTCCGATACACATAGCCGTCCGGCACACCGGGGCCGCCCGTATGCGACTCTCCCGGATTGATCAGGACGATCGAGCCTGCAGGGCTGTAATGAACGTCGCGTTCAAGGTCGAGACGCTGCACGCCGGTTTCGATAATCCCTACCACGTACTCGTCATGGGTGTGCCGGCTGTAGGCGTGTCGGACGAACCGGGCATGCAGGACATCGGGACGGATCGTTCCCTCGGCCGGGAAAAATCGGGTCCACTCCGACGCCTTAGTGGTCGTTGGGCTCATCGTCCTTCAACCTAAGCGTCCCTCCCGCCTGCGCCTAGTGTCAGCGCAAGATCGTCCAAGACCTCCAATTGGCCGAACGCCATCGTCCGCCGTCCCTGACGTCACGTTGCGCGATCGCTTTCCCACGATCTTGCGATGAGGAAGACCTGGCATGAAAGTTCTCTTCGTCCTTTCCAATTCGGAGACTGCGTTTTGGCTCTCGGAGCTTACCCATCCGTACTGGCACCTGACTGAGCGCGGCGTCGAGGTCGATCTAAGCAGCCCGAACGGCGGCAAGGTCGTGTGGGACCCGTACAGCGATCCCTACTTCGAACACTCCACAGAGCCTGACGATCTCGTCAGCAAAGGCCTCCTGTCGGACAAGGCGCTCGTGGCGAAACTCGAGGCGACCTTAAGGTTGCAGGACGTCAATTTGGACATTTACGACGCCGTTCACGTGGCCGGCGGCCGCGGCGCGACTTTCGACCTTTATCCGAACGCTGACGTTGCGCGCGCGCTTGAGCATTTCTGGGCGGCCGACAAGGTCGTCGGCGCGATCTGCCATGGCGCGATTGCGCTTGGAAATGTTCCCGATCGGATTCGAGGCCGCCGAGTGACCGGATATACGCTCGAGGGAGACCGCGACCTGCAACGTCTCTTTGGGAGCGGGTTCCTCATTCCGCACTATCCGCAGACCGTCCTCGAAGAGGTTGGCGCGGTGTACTCGCGCCTCGCGCTCAACGATCCCTATGTAATCGTCGACGGCAGGCTGGTGACGGGTCAGAACCAACAATCGGCGTCAGAATATGCCCTCGCGCTCCTCCATGAAATGCATGGTCGAAGCCCGGTGATGGCTGCTTGATATCGGCGCCAGCGCCGCGAAACTTCAAGATCAGGAACGGCGCTTCGGTCGCCGCCGTAGAAAGATCGCATGCTGTTCCACGTAAGTATGGACGTTCGTGTCCCGCCTGGGACCGACCCCGAGACGATCAAACAGCTGGGCGCGCTGGAGCACGAGCGGGCGCGGGAACTGCAGTTGCAAAGGAAGTGGCTTCACCTTTGGCGGGTCGCCGGAAAATTGGCGAACGTCAGTGTGTTCGACGTCGAGAGCCCGGCCGAGCTGCACGACATCCTGAATTCGCTTCCCTTTTACCCGTTCATGACGGTCGAAGTGACCGCGCTCTGCCGCCACCCCGGGGCGGTCGAGATGACTGACTAGCCCAACAAAAGAGAGCACCCAGAATGAAGTCCGGAAAAGCGCTTATGCTTGGTTACATCGGCGGCAGCGCCGAACAGTCGGGCGCACTATTTGCTGACAATGGAACATTGGAGCTTCCCTATCTCGAGTCGATCGGCTTGCCGCCTGTGATGACCGGACCGAGAGCAATAACCGAGTTCCTAAGCTTTCTGCATGGCAAGCTTTACCCCGGTTTCTCTTTCGAGGATGTCAATATCCACATCGAGACTCCAGAGCAGGCCTTCGCGGAATATCACATCAATCACAAGTCGGGTATCTCGGGCAAGGACATCAAACAGCAATTCTTTGGGCATCTGGAGGCGGCGGACGGCAAAATCAAACGGCTCCGCGAGGCGATCGACGTCGTCGTTGCAGCTGAAGCGATTTATCCGAATGGCCTCCTCGACGTCATCAAGAATAAATCCTGAAATTTCACATCATCAGGCGCGCATGGCCTCCTTCGCCGTTGCTTCCCTCGTCGCTGGGATGATCTTCGCGGCCGGCGTCTTTGGATTGTTTCTGCAAAAGCTTTTGCCGAAACCGCATACTTCTGATCGGTCGCGCGACATGATCGGCTCCGTTGTCGGGACGACAACCTTGTTGCTGGCGCTGGTCCTGGGCCTGCTGATTTGGACTGCTTACGGCGTTTACACAGCTCAAAAGGCCGGTCTGCAAAGCCTCGTATCCGGGGCGCTTCAATACGATCAAGCCCTGATGGAGGCCTGAGGGAAGCAGTGGCCGTGCGCTCTTGAAAAAGCAGGCCACGGAAGATCGGCGGCAGTTTTGGCAAGGCCATCTCAGCGCTGGCTCGGCCGTCTATTCCGAGGCGCTCGCCAACGTATCCACGTCGCTCGCCAACATGCGCGAGAGGGATAGTTTCCTCGACACCCTCCAGCCGACGACCGAGCGTCAAAAGCGACTGCTCGCCACAGCCCGTCAACTGACGGCATCCATGGGGCAGACGCGGCTCGCAATGTCCCTGCAGATGGACAGTCCCGTGCCTTGGCCGCTTTTGGCGATCGTCGTCTCGTGGTCTCTTCTATTGTTCTGCGGGGCCGGACTGCTGTCCCAAATGAATGCGACAACGCTGACTTCGATGGCGTTCGGCGCATTTTCGGTGGCGAGCGCGATCTTTCTGATCCTGGAGTTGAACCAACCCTATACCGGCTTATTCCATGTTTCGCCGGCCACATTCGAGCGAATCACCGAGGACCTCGCCAAATCGGAGGCCCTCCAAAACGACGAGCAGCAGGCCCGCTAAGTCCTCTGCCGCCTTTGACGCCGAAAGGCTACGTTCCGACCGACTGCGTCGTCTGCAGGGTCGCGAGGTCGAGCCTGACCGCCGGGCCCATCGTCGAGGAGACGGCGGCGCGCAGGACGTAATGGCCCTTGGCTCCCGGCGGCTTCGCTTTATTCACCGCATCGACGAAGGCGCGAACATTCTCAGCGATCTTGTCTTCGCCGAACGAGGCCTTGCCGACCGAACCCTGCACGATGCCGGCCTTTTCCGCGCGGAACTCGACCGCGCCGCCCTTTGACGCCGCAACCGCCGCCTTGATGTCCATCGTCACCGTGCCGACCTTCGGGTTCGGCATGAGTCCGCGAGGGCCCAGCACCTTGCCGAGACGGCCGACGAGCGGCATCATGTCGGGCGTGGAGATGCAGCGGTCGAAGTTGATTTCGCCGCCCTGCACCTGGGTGACGAGGTCCTCCGCTCCGACCACGTCGGCGCCGGCCGCGCGCGCTTCGTCGGCCTTGGCGCCGCGCGCGAACACGGCAACGCGCAACGTGCGCCCCGTGCCGTTGGGCAAGTTGACGACGCCGCGCACCATCTGGTCCGCATGTTTGGGATCGACGCCGAGATTGATCGAAAGCTCAACCGTCTCGTCGAACTTGGCGGTGGCGTTGGTCTTGACCAGCTTGACCGCGTCAGCGAGCGGGTAAAGCTTGGTCCGCTCAACGCCTTCGCGCGACTTCAGTACTCTTTTGCCGTGATGCGCCATGGATCAGCCCTCCACCACTTGCAGGCCCATTGAACGGGCCGAGCCTTCAATCATTTTCATCGCCGATTCGACTGTATCGCAGTTCAGATCCACGATCTTCTTCTCGGCGATCTCGCGCACCTGCTCCTTCGTCACCTGGCCGACGAAGCCGCGGCCCGGCGTCTTGGCGCCGGACGCCGGCTTCTTGCCGATCTTGAGATTCGCCGCCTTCTTCAAGAAGAAGGTCACCGGCGGCTGGCGCATCTCGAAGGTGAAGGAGCGGTCCTGATAAGCCGTGATCACGACCGGGATCGGCGTCCCCTTCTCCAATTGCGCGGTGCGCGCATTGAAGGCCTTGCAAAATTCCATGATGTTCAAGCCGCGCTGGCCAAGCGCGGGACCGATCGGCGGCGACGGATTGGCCGCGCCTGCCGGCACTTGCAGTTTGATGTAGCCGGTAATTTTCTTCGCCATAAGTCTGCTCCATGCGCGGACGTAAGCACTTCAGGGTCGCGCCCTAAAGGCTACGCCAGGTTTGCAGTTCGTGGTGCGAACGTTTGATCCGGCTGGCGACCGGACGTTCTCCCACGTTTTCCGTGAAGGGGCGGCGGATAGCAGGTTTGCGGGAGGAGAGCAAGTCTCCCGTCTGGTGAAAACATCTATCCCTTCGTCTCCAGCATGCTGAACACGGCGAGAAAGCTGATCACGCCGGCGACGGCGATGTAATAGCCGACCCAGGCGACGCCGCCGCTTGCCTCCAGAATCTGCGCCAAGGACGGCGCGAACAAGGCGCCCAGGATGCCGCCGAGATTGTAAGCGCTTGCCGCGCCGGTGTAGCGGACGGGGACCGGAAAGAGCTCCGGCAGGAGTGCGCCAAGCGGCGCGAAGGTGAGGCCCATCGCGCCGAGCGCCAGCGCGAGGAAGGCGAAGACGCCGAGCGTCCCCGCCGAAAGCAGAGCCGGCATGGCGAGACCCACGGCGATTGCGGCGAGGGCGGAAACGAGCAGCACCGGCCGCCGGCCAAAACGGTCCGCGAGCGCGGCGGAGAGCGGGGTGGCAAGCGCCATGAAGACAATTGCCCCACACAGCAAGCCGAGAAAGTGTGTGCGCGGAATCCCGAGCGCCCGCACGCCGTAACCGAGCACATAAACGGTCGCGATATAGAACAGCGCATAACAGACGACGATCGCGAGCGACCCCTGGATCAGAGGGGCCAGATGGTCTCGCAGGATGGTCGCCAGTGGAACTGCGGCGCGCTCATCCTGCTCGAGAGCTTTGAACGCCGGCGTCTCCTCGAGCGAGACGCGCACATAGAGTCCGATCGCCACCAGCACGGCGCTCAGGAGAAACGGGACCCGCCACGCCCAATCGACAAAGGCGGCCTCGCCGAATCCGATGAGCAAGAGAAGGAACAGGCCAGTCGCAATGAGGAAGCCTATCGGAGGGCCGAGTTGGGGAAACATGCCGTACCAGGCGCGCTTTCCCTCGGGCGCGTTTTCGACTGCAATCAGCGCCGCTCCACCCCATTCGCCGCCAAGCCCGACCCCTTGCACGAAACGCAAAGCAGCAAGCGCAAATGGCGCGAAAACGCCCGCGCTTGCGTAGGACGGCAGCGCGCCGATCAGCGTCGTCGCCAGTCCCATGGTCAGCATGGTTGCGACCAGCGTCGATTTGCGTCCGATGCGATCGCCGAAATAGCCGAACAGAAACGAGCCGACGGGCCGCGCGAGAAAGGCGAGGCCGAATGTCAGATAGGCGTTGAGCGTCTGCGTCTCGGGCGCGGATTTCGGGAAGAACATCGGCCCGAATACGAGCGCCGCCGCGGTGCCGAAAATATAGAAGTCGTAGAACTCGATCGTCGTGCCGACGAGGCTCGCGAGCGCGATCTTGCCGAGGCCCGCGCGCTGCGCTTCGTTTGTCCTCGCGGCCGCCCCTGTCGTTATCATTTTTCTTCCGACGGCCTCAGTCGCGCTGTTAGCCGACCGGCCAAAGCGCCTCATCCATCACCGCGCAAAATTCCACGGGCATTGCGCCGGAAACGCATCCTGCGCCATATCCGTCTCGATGACCGCCTCGCGGCGCGCGTATCGATAGGCGGAGGCCATCACGGCGTCGATGACGGCCTTCAGGCTTGGATTGTCCTCCAGGAGGTCTGCGATTTCGTCGCGCGCGTCTGCGATTGTGAGCCGCCACGAATTGCTGCTCCCCGCCGGTTGGCGCTCCCATTTCAACAGGTGGAGCGGGAGGACCGTAAGACGGCCGACAAGTTCGCGCCTCTCGGTCTTGCCCATGCTCTCGATTTCCCCCGGCGATCGTCGCCAGATCGGCCTCCCCGACCCGCCCGGCGCGCAAGAGCGCCTGTTCGCGACTGCAGGCGTAGAAATCGTTGTCGTGCGAAGATCGTCGCGACGTCATGGATGCAAGTCTACTCCCGACCTCCGGGACTGTCGATTGTACAGTCCGCGTCAAGTCTCTGCATGCGCCCGATCGAAGCGCCATGCCTCCTCGCGTCGCGACAGGACTTGGAGGAAAGCCAATGACGATCGTCAAGCACAGCATTGACGCCGAAACAGCAGAAAAGGCAGTCGCCGCGAGGGCAAAGAAGGCAAACTCCGTGGCTGGCCGCAATCGCGCCGACCCGTTGTCGGCGCTGAGCGCTTCCCTGGGCGCGTCCCGACGCGGAAGCGTCGCGCCTAAGGGGCTCGCGCACAGTTCCTGTGAATCGCAGAACTCGACCCGCGCCGCCGAACGCAATGCCGTGCTATCCACAGCGTGAGGCGTCGAGTCGGCGCGGAAGTCCAGGGAATGGGGAACGCGATGCTGGTCCGTGGGGCGGCGGGCTCGATCGCTTTCATCCTCTTAGCCGGTTCTGCGGCCCTCGCCGCCGATCCATCGCCAGCAGACGCCCCGGCGCCTTCCCAGGAAACGCAAGCTCCAGCATCGCCCGCCGCGGCGGCTGCAGGCGCTTCCGTGAGCGGCCCCGCGCCTTTCCTCGTTTTGCCGGCGCTGCCGTCCGATTATTTCGCGACCGCGCCGCATCTTCTCGGCGAGTGGCCAGGCATCCGCTCGAAGCTGAACGACCTCGGCATCAATGTCTCACTGACCGGCGTCGACGAAGCGGTGATGAACTTCTCAGGCGGCGAGCGCCGCATCGCCCAGGAGGCTGGGCAAGTCGCACTTCAGGCCGAATTTGATCTGCAAAAGAGTTTGGGCCTCCAGGGCGCGCGCTTCCTGGTGACGCTGGTCGATCGCTGGGGCCGGGACGCAGCCACCGACGCAGGCATCCCGGCGCTTCAATTGCTCAACGAAGTCTACGGGCGCGGCAACATCCTTCGCCTCGAGCAATTCGCCTGGGATCAAAAATGGTTCGGCGACACCATCGAAACCACAGCGGGCCGGATGGCCTTCGGCGACGAGTTCTTCACCTACCCTTGCGACTTCATCAACCTGACTTTTTGCCCAGGCCAGGCCGGCAACATCGTGGGCGATTACATCTACAATTGGCCGGTCAGCCAGTGGGCCGCCGTGGCCAAAGTGAATTTCGGCTCCGAGGGCTATGTCAAAGCCGGCGTTTTCGATTCGAACACCGCCTACCTTGATACGACGCCCAATCCCGCGTCGTTGCCCGCCTTCCCCGGCGAGTCGCAAGGCGCCATCTTTCCCGCCGAAATCGCCTGGACGCCAAAATTCAATGGCCTCGCGGGAAGCTACCAGGTTGGCGGCTGGTGGAGCAGCGACGGCGCGGCGAATGTCGCGACCAGCATCAATGGAGAGCCCATCCTGGTGTCAGGACTGCCCGGGATTCCCGGCCATGGACGCTACGGATTTTCCACGGTGTTGCAGCAGCAACTCACTCGTGATCCCGCGAACCCGGACCCCAAGAACAACGGGCTGAACGTCTTTCTCCTCGCCTCCTATGCGGATCGCCGCACGTCCACCACGGACTACCAGATCTTCGGGGGAATCGTGCAATATGGCCTCGGGCCCTGGAGGCCCAGGGACGGATACGGGATTGCGGTCGGTACGACGCACGTCAATCCGTATATCGCCAATGGGCAAATCTTGGCCAACGCCTTGGGCGTCGGCCCCGGCTTTGTGCAGCACAACGAATACGTAACGGAAGCCTGGTATGGGTGGCAGACGACGCCCTGGCTGAACTTGAAACTCGACGCGCAATACGTGATCTGCCCGGGCGGGTACACGGCCCCAGACAACCGCAACGCGTTTGTGCTGGGCGTGAGGACGACGGTCGATTTCTGGTAGAGTTGAGTCTCAAGGCCGCGATGTTGTGTCGGAAGGGGGATGGGCGCCATGGCTGAGCCAAAGAGGCGGGGTGCGGCGCGCGCTCTCAGCGGCGATTCGCCGGAAGCTCCAAGTCTCGTCCCCGACCACCTTCCTTTCGCCCGCGTCGCGAGCATCATCGCGGTCGTCGTGCTGGCGGGCGCCCTCTTCGGCTACGACCAAGGGGTCATTTCCGGCGCCCTCCTCGGCATCCAGAAAGCGTTCGACGTCGGACATATGGCGCTCGAGATCGTCACCAGCTGGGTCACTCTGGGCGCGCTGTTCGGGTCGCTCGCAGGCGGCTCCGCGGCCGACCTTTTTGGCCGCAAGCGCGCGCTCCTCGCCGCGGCGGCTCTTTTCATCACCGGCGCGCTCGTGCAGGCCTTCGCCCCTAACGTGCCGATCCTCGTCTTTGCCAGGCTCGTGGCCGGCTTCGGCGTCGGCGTCGCCGCGGTCGCCGCTCCGCTATATGCGGCGGAACTCGCCCCCGCCGCGCAGCGCGGGCGGTTCGTCTCGTCGTATCAGCTGGCGATCACGCTCGGTATTTTCGTCGCCTATTTCGTCAACCAGGCCCTTGCCGGTCCCGAGGGCTGGCGCACGATGCTGGGAGCCGCGGCGGTTCCTGGCGTGCTCCTCGCGCTCGCCGTTCTGACCGCTGTCGAGTTCCCGCGCTGGTTCGCCAAGGTTGGCCGCCGTGACGACGCTCTCCGCACGCTCGTCGCTCTCGGCGCAGAGAAGGACGCCGAAGCGCGACTCGCGGCCATCGCGGCGTCTTTGCGCGAAGAGGTCAAAACGCCGTCGTGGAAGGACGTATTCGCGCCGCGCTGGCGAACGCCGTTGAGGATCGGCCTCGGCCTCGCGGTCCTGCAGCAGGTCACAGGCATCAACGCGATCATCTATTACTCGAACAGCATCTTCGCCGCCGCCGGCTATGCGACGCCCGCGGCGCAAGCCCAAGCCACAACTTGGGGGATCGGCGCCGTCAACGTGGCCGCGACCTTCATCGCGATCGCCTTTATCGATCGCCTCGGGCGCCGCCCGCTCCTGATTGCGGGGCTCGTAGGCATGGGGCTCAGTCTTGCCGCGGTCGGTTTCTCCTTTTGGCAATCGGGGACGCAAGGCAGCCTTGGCGCCTCAGCCGGCGTCATAACGCTCGTCGCGCTTGTCGTGTTCATCATCTCGTTCGCCTTCTCCCTCGGCCCGGTGACATGGACCGTCATCAACGAGATCTATCCAGGCGAGGTGCGCGGAAGGGCCGTGGCGGTGGCGACCGCAGTCAACTGGGGCGCGGCGTTCCTGGTCAGCGGCTTCTTCTTGTCGTTGGTCAAGGCGATCGGACAGGCGTACACGTTCTGGCTGTTTGCCGCATTCTGCCTGATCGGGCTCATCTGGGTGATTGTCGACGTGCCCGAAACGCGAGGCCGCTCGCTGGAAGAGATCGAGGCGGCGTGGCGCCAAGCGCCGGGCCGGTCCCGAGCCTAGCTGCCGACAATCGCCTCGAATACAGAACGCACGCTCTTGCGCGCATCGCCGAGCGCGGCCGCGAACGCCTCGAAGTCGGGAAAGCCATTTGCCGCGGCGATGCGGCGCTTGACGCCGGTTGTCGCCCTGACGGGATCGAAAGGGCCGGAGGTTGACAGGCGCATGAACTGCGTCGCGTCGGTGTACAGCCGATGCGCGTCGACGAGGACCTCAGCCTGTTCGGCCGTGATCAGACCGGCGCGGCCTGCCTCTTCCACGACCTTCCGTGTCGAGACGTCGAGGATCGCCGGAAGCTTGTTTGCGAAGGCCAATTGCAGATACTGGGCGATGAACTCGATCTCGATAAGACCCCCGGCGACAAGCTTCAGGTCCCAGATGTCGTTATCGCCCTTTTCTTTGGCGATCAGCCGACGCATGGCGTGCGTTTCCTGAGCGATCTTGGCGGAGCCGCGCTCTCGGGTCACCGTCCGCCGGACTGTCTTGGCGATATCGGCGCCGAGGCTCGCATCGCCCCCGACGAAACGCGCGCGGGTAAGCGCCATGTGCTCCCAGGTCTCCGCTTCGTCCTGCTGGTAGAGCTTGAACGACGCGAACTGGGTCGCGAGCGGACCCTGGCGCCCGGAGGGCCTGAGCCGCATGTCGACCTCGTACAGGCGACCCGCTTTGGTCGGCGCCGTCAGGGCCGAGATGAGCCGCTGCGTCAGGCGCGCATAGTAGAGGCTCGGACCGAGTTTCCTGCGGCCGTCCAACTCGCTCGCGTTGGCCGGAAAGTCGTAGATGAGCATAAGGTCGAGATCGGAGGCCGCGGTCATTTCGCGCGAGCCGAGCTTG
Source organism: uncultured Alphaproteobacteria bacterium (assembly GCA_963833955.1). Taxonomy (GTDB): domain Bacteria; phylum Pseudomonadota; class Alphaproteobacteria; order Rhizobiales; family Beijerinckiaceae; genus Roseiarcus. Next base: position 84,483 of record CAWHZY010000017.1, read on the forward strand.
CCGAGCGCCACAATCGCGACCCGGCCGCCGCGAATGCGCCCGTACTCGGCCGCGAAGGCCTCGATCACGCGCTTGAGCAGCGCGGCGATCAGCCCCTGCGCCAGCGCGCTATAGGCGCGGCCCGCCCGGTCGGGGTCGAGGCGCCCCGACAAGAGATTGAGGCCGATATGAAACGTCTCCTCTGCGGCGAAGTCGCGCGCTCGGTTCAGAGCCTCCTCGAAACTCTGCCCCTGAGACACAAAGGTCTCGACCCGCGCGCCCATGGCCTCATCGCCGAAGCTCAGGTCGAAGTCGAGGCTGCGCGCCGGATCGATGGCTGCGTCGAGCACGTGCGGCCGGCTCGCGATCACCTGCGCCAGCCGCGGGGCGCTGCCGAGCACGTCGCCGAACAACTCGCGCAACGATGCGTTCGAGCGCAGGATCGACAGGAGCTCGACGCTGCCGGGCATGCGCGCCAGCGCTTCGTCGAAGGCGGAAAGCGCGGCGTCCGCGTCGCCCGATCCGGCGAAGGCTTCGAGCAGCGCCGGCGTCAATTCCGTCAGCACCTCCCGCGCGCGGGCGCTGCGGACCGCCGCGCGTCGACCGAAGTGCCAGCCGCGAACGGTCTCCGCCGCGGCTTCCGGGCGCTGAAACCCAAGGGCGCGCAAGGTGTCGAGCGTCGCCGGATCGTCGGTGACGCCGGTGAACACGAGATCGCCCGAAGCGACGCTGAGCTCCGGCGCGTCCTCGAACAGCCGCGCATAGTGGCGCTCGACCTGGGTCAGGCGATGAGTGAGATCCTTCGCAAAGCCATCGACCCGCGCATAGCCGCAGAACTTGGCGAAGCGCGTCAGCGCCTCTCGCTCGAACGGAAGGCGCTGCGTCTGCTCGTCAGCGACCATCTGCAGCCGATGTTCGACGCGGCGCAGAAGCGCGTAAGCCGAGCTCAGGTCGTCGACCGCGTCCGCGCCGATCCACTTGTCGGCGCATAGTTGCTGCAGCATGTCGAGAGTGCGCGATCCCCGCATCTGGGGGCGCCGTCCGCCAAAGATAAGCTGCTGCGTCTGGACGAAAAACTCGATCTCGCGGATGCCGCCGCGTCCAAGTTTGACATCGTGGCCGGGCACGACGACTTGCTCGTGGCCACGCACGGCATGGATCTGGCGCTTCATCGCGTGGATGTCGGCGATCGCCGCATAATCGAAATACTTGCGCCAGATGAACGGCGCGAGGTCGGCGAGGAAGCGCTCGCCAAGCTCGAGGTCGCCCGCCGCCGCACGAGCCTTGATCAGCGCTGCGCGCTCCCAGTTCTGGCCGACCGTCTCGTAATATTGATAGGCGCTTGACGTTGAGAGCGCGACTGGCGTCGAGGCCGGATCGGGCCTTAAGCGGAGATCGACCCTCAGCACGTAGCCTTCGCCCGTCCGCTCCTGAAGCAGGCGCGCAAGCGACTTGGTCAGGCGCACGAACAAGGGTCCTGGCTCGGTTCCGTGTGGAATCGAGGGCGCGGCGGAGTCGAAAAGGACAATGAGATCGATGTCGCTCGAATAATTGAGTTCGCGCGCGCCATGCTTGCCGAGCGCCAGCACCACGAGGCCCGAGCCATTCTCGATGTCCGGCGCCTCCGCGTCGAGCGCCAGGAGTCCGGCGCGCGCATGCTTGCGCAGCAGGAACGCGAGTGACGCCCGGACAGCGGCGTCGGCGAAACGGGTCAGCGCCTCAGTCGCCGCAACGACGTCCCAAACGCCGCCGACGTCCGCAACCGCAACCAGGAGCGCGGCTTCGCGCTTGGCGCGACGAAGCGCCGGCATGAGATCCGCCTCGTGCTCGTCGCTTCGCGAGCGGAGCGTTTGAACGAGCGAATCGAGCGAGTCGCCGGGCGGACGCTTGAGCAGCCGGACGAGCCGGGCCGGGTCTTCCTGAGCCAGCGTCCAGAGATAGGGCGAATGATCGGCGAGGCCGAGAAGGACATCGCGGGTGCGGCCGCGTTCGAGTTCGCGCGCGAGCTCCGCGGACGACGGCGTATTGAGCAAACCAGTCAGGCGACGGCGCGCTTCGGCCGGCGCGGCGAGCCGCGGCGCATCGACAAGGCTCTCAGCGAGCGTTGCGGCCATTCAAGACCAGCTCGGCGGGGGCCATTGATTGAGGCCGGTCGTCCGCCGCCGGCAAGGTCAGGCGCACGCGAAGCCCTGGCTGATTGTCCTCGAGGTCGACTGTTCCGCCATGCATGCGGGCGACCGCAGCGGCGAGCGAAAGTCCCAAGCCCGAGCCCGGCCGCGAACGCGAGCCTTCAAGCCGGACGAACCGGTCGAGGACCCGCGCCCTGTCTTCCGGCGCAATCCCCGGACCCCGGTCGGCGATCGTGAGCACGATGGATCTGCCAGCCCGCCGCGCCGTTATGACGACGTCCGGCTTCGCCTCGGCGTCGCCAACGCCCTTCCGGGACGCGCCATATTTGAGCGCGTTATCGACGAGATTGGCGACCGCCTGGCCGATCAGCTCGCGGTTGCCCCGGACCGTGAGCCCGTCGTCGACGCGAACAATCAACGCGACGCCCTCCTCTTCGGCGATCGGCTCGTAGAGTTCGGCGACGCTCCTGGCCGCTTCGCCGACGTCGAATGGTTGAAGCGGCCCCAGGCCGCCACCCGCTTCCGCGCGTGCGATCAACAGGAGCGCGTTGAAGATCCGAATGAGCTGGTCTGATTCCTCGATCGTCTTCTCCAGCGCCTGACGATAAGTCGCGGCGTCGCCGCCGAACGCGAGCGCGGCTTCGGCATGGTTGCGCAAGCGGGTCAACGGCGTGCGCAGGTCGTGCGCGATGTTGTCGGAAACCTCCTGCAGGCCTTCCATCAATTCCGAGATCCGGCCGAGCATCTCGTTCAGGCCTTCCGCCAGCCGGTCCAATTCGTCGCCTGAGCCGGACACCGGCAGGCGACGGGTGAGGTCGCCGGCCATGATCCCATGCGCCGAAGTGCTTATGTCGTCGATGCGCTTGAGAACCCGTCGAGCGACAAAGAGAGCGCCAACCGCCCCCAGCACGGCGAAGAACACCAGCGAAATCGCCAGCGCCCGCACCATCACCTTGCCAATGCGGGCCCGGTCGCCGAGATCATGCCCAATCAACAGGCGGAAGCCGCCTGGCAGAATGTAGACTCCCACCAGCGCCTGGCGCCCGCGATCGCTGCTCCCGCTGCCGCGGTAGATGATCGGCAGAAAGCCCGGGTGCAGCAGCACCTCGGCGGGGATCTGGTCGACATTGCCGGCGAGCGGCTCACCGATCGGGTTGGTGAGCAGGTAGAGGGAAGAGCCAGGCTCGCGTTTGCGAGCCTCGATCACGGCCTCGAGCCTTCCTATCCCTTGATTGTCGAAGGCGTCGATGAGGCCCTGCGATTCCGCGTCGATCGTCCGCTCGATCTCTCGGTCCACCACCGAAACGACTTGCCAGGCGATGACGGTCAGGACGATGCCGGAGCCGATCGCGCTGAGAAGAAGGATCGCCAGCGCGAGTCGAAAAGCGGTGGCTCCGAAGAGCTTACCGAGCGCCGTCACGAATCATGTAACCGGCGCCGCGGACCGTGTTGAGCAGCGGCGCATCGAAATCGCGATCGATCTTGGCGCGCAGGCGCGACACGTGCACGTCGATCACATTGGTCTGCGGATCGAAGTGATAGTCCCACACATGCTCGAGCAGCATGGTGCGCGTCACCACCTTGCCAGCGTTCTGCATCAGATATTCGAGCAACCGGAATTCGCGCGGCTGCAAGACGATTTCCTCAGACCGGCGCGTGACTTTGTGCGACAGCCGATCAAGCATCAGGTCGGCGACCCTGAGCACCGTCTCCTCCGGCGCGCCCTTGGGGCCGCGGCGCGCCAGCGCCTCGACCCGGGCCAGAAGCTCGGAGAAGGCATAAGGCTTCGACAGATAGTCGTCGCCGCCGGCGCGCAAGCCCTTGACCCGGTCGTCGACCTGGCCGAGCGCCGAGAGTATCAGGACCGGCGTCTCGTTTTTCTGCTCGCGAAGCGCGCCAACCAGCGTGAGGCCGTCCATTTTCGGCAACATGCGATCGACGATGGCGACGTCATAAGCGCCTTCAAGCGCCAGATCGTATCCGGTGACGCCGTCATTCGCCTGGTCGGCGATATGTCCGGCCTCCTTGAACGCCTTGGCCAGATACGCGGCCGCGTCGCGATCGTCTTCGATAATGAGGATGCGCATGTCGGACATATAGCGAAACCCGGGCGCTAGGGCGAAAAAAGATGGCGGCAGGCCCGCGGGGGATTGGGACCTGCCGCCACTTTTGTCGGAGTCGCGCGGGCGGGGATGTGTGCGACGCCGACTTGGACGGAAAGGCGCGCTATGCGCCGGGCCGGGGACGTGCCCTTGATCCTTTCCGCCAATTTCATCCCGGCGTCCTGCGGGGGAACCCGTCGGACGCCGGGTAAACTTAGGACGCGCGCGTGGGCAGCGTCAGGTAGCGCTCTCCGTCGTTGGATTTGACACGCACCAGAACCGATTTCTTGCCGCCTGACTTGGCCGCGTCGATCGCGTCGACGACGTCGGCCGGCCGGTTGACCGACTTGCCAGCGACCTCGAGGATCACGTCGCCCTGCTTAAGGCCCTTGTCCGCGGCCGCCCCGTCCGGATCGACTTCCGCAACGACGACGCCGTCCTGTCCATGCGCCGGGCGCAAGGTCAGCCCGAGCTTGGCCAGCGCCGAAGCTCCGTTGCCATCGTCCGAGTTTCGCGATTCCGCAGCCGCCGTCTTGTCGGCGGGCATCGTTCCGAGGGTCACGTCGATGGTCATCGGCGACCCGTTCCGAATAAGCGCGAGCTTGACGGTCTTCTTCGGGCCAAGCGCCGCGATCCGGCGGGCGAGATCATGCGGATCGGCGACCGTTTCGCCGTCGACCGCGGTGATCACGTCGCCGCTCTTCACGCCCGCGGCGGCGGCTGGGGAATCCTTCTGCGCCGCAGCCACCAGCGCGCCAGTCTGATCCTTGAGGCCGAGGTCATCGGCCAGGTCCGCGGTCACATTCTGGATCTGAACGCCGATCCAGCCGCGCGTGACCGAGCCGTTGTCCTTGAGCTGCTGCACGACGTTCTTGACGACGTCGCTGGCGATGGCGAAGCCGATGCCGACGCTGCCGCCCGACGGCGAGAAGATTGCCGTGTTGACGCCGACCACCTCGCCTTCGGCGTTGAAGGTCGGGCCGCCGGAATTGCCGTGATTGACCGGCGCGTCGATCTGCAGGAAGTCGTCATAAGGGCCCGAGCCGATGTCGCGTCCGCGAGCCGAGACGATGCCGGCGGTCACGGTTCCGCCGAGACCGAACGGGTTGCCGACCGCAATCACCCAATCGCCGACGCGCGGCGTGTGAGCGGCGAACGTCACATAGGGGAAGTTGCCGCCTTCGGCCTTCAGGAGCGCCAGATCCGTCTTGCTGTCGACGCCGATCACCTTGGCCGACATCGACTTGCCCTCGGCCGTCGTGACGGTCACCTCGGAGGCATGATCGACGACATGGTTATTGGTGACGATATAGCCGTCGCCCGAAATGAAGAAGCCCGATCCTTGAGCCTGCGAGAAATGATGGTGCGGCGCGTGCTCGCCTTCGCCATTGTTGCCCTCCGGCATGCCGAAGTGACGGAAGAAATGGTAGAATGGGCTGTTCTTCGGGATGTCGGGCATTCCCGGGATCCCGTCAGAAATCCTCGTCATCGACCGGGTCGGCGTCGGTGAGCTTGACCTTGACCGACACCACTGCAGGCTTCACGCGGTCGACGACGTCAGCAAATGAGGCCGGGCCTGCGGGAGGTAGAGCGGCAGGCGCTTGCGCTGTCGTGGCGGCGGCGGAAACGGGCGCGACCGACGTTTCGGCCGCGATCCCGCCAAGGGCCGCCAGCGCGACAGCGCCCAGAAGCGCCGCGCGGAAGGAATAGGAGGGTCGATCAAACGACATCAAAAGCTCCGAGCCATCTCGATCATTGCCGCGGAGACTGTCCCCGCCTCACGATCGAGAGAATGCGCCCAGGCGTCTAAACAGGCGATGGCGCGAACATGAAAGCTTGGTAATGTGGTTTACAGCCCGCTCGAGGCGCGGGCTTTCGGCCCCGCATCGAGGGATCCCGCAAACCTGGAACAGGCGCAAATCGGCCCGGCCGCTGATCGAGGGCCCGGACGAGCCGTTTCGTTAACGACTCTCGAGCGTCGAGGTTCTTTAAGCGTCGACGTTCTTGGATTTCGGCTTGAGAACCTGGCGGCCCCGATACATGCCGCTCTTGAGGTCGATATGGTGCGGGCGGCGCAGTTCGCCCGAATCCTTATCTTCGACATAGGAGGGCGCCTCGAGCGCGTCGGCGGAGCGGCGCATGCCGCGTCGCGAGGGCGAAGTTTTGCGTCTGGGAACGGCCACCGGGGAAACTCCAATGCAGAGGCGGACCGCGAGGCCCGGAACGAGAAGGCGCGGCTCTTACACGCAATCGGGCCGGAATGCCAGTCGTTCCTAGTCGCGCGCTTCAACTAAGTTGCAACCTTTTATTGATTCACTCGCGCTGGTCACCTTTATGGATGGAGGCGAGGATGGGGTCGCGAGAGGTTGCAGTAAAGCGATACGTGGTTCGTCTGAGCGCTGAGGAGCGCGAGCGCCTTGAGGGCCTGAGAAGGAAAGGCGAGATCCCGGCGACGCGGCTGACGAAGGTCCAGATCTTGCTGAAGGCGGACATTTCGGAAGCGGGGGAAGGTTGGAGCGACAGCGAGATCGTCAAGGCGTTGGATACGACCGCCTCGATGGTTTACCGGACTCGCAGGCAATTGGTCGAGGAAGGTCTGGACGCGGTGCTAAGCCGCAAGGCGCGAGAGACGCCGCCTGTGCCGCGGATCTTCGACGGGGAGAAGGAGGCGAAGCTGATCGCCTTGGCGTGCTCCGATCCTCCCGAGGGTTTCGCGCGCTGGAGCCTGCGGTTGTTGGAGGAGAAGGTCGTGGAGCTGCAGATCGTCGATCGCGCCAGCGACAGCACGATTGGCCGTGTTTTAAAAAACATCCTCAAGCCCCATACGAGCATCCTCAAGCCCCATACGAGGAAGTGTTGGGTGATTCCGCCGCAGGCCAACGCCGCCTTCGTCGCGGGAATGGAGGAGGTGCTGGAGGCCTACCGGCGGCCGCACGATCCCAAGCGCCCGCTGGTCTGTCTCGACGAGACGTCGAAGCAGCTGATTTCCGAGACGCGCGCCCCGATCCCCATGAAGCCGGGGAGCCCCGCCCGTTATGACTACGAGTATGAACGCAACGGCGTCGCCAACCTCTTCATGATGTTCGCCCCTCTTGAAGGATGGCGACACGTCAAGGTGACGGACCGGCACACGGCCATCGATTACGCCCAGGTTTTAAAAGGGATCTCGGACAGTCGCTTCGCCGACGCCGAGCAGATCACGCTCGTGCAGGACAATTTGAACATCCACGACAAGTCCTCGCTCTACAAGGCCTTCCCAGCGCCAGAGGCTCGACGCCTCGTCCAGCGATTTGAGTGGGTGTACACTCCCAAGCATGGGTCGTGGCTAGACCTGGCGGAGTCGGAACTCGCGGTCCTCTCCACTCAATGTCTGGATCGTCGCATCCCCGACAAAGCCGCCCTCGAACGCGAAGTCGCCGCCTGGGCCAATCACCGCAACCAGCATCACGCCAAGGCTGACTGGCGCTTCACAACCGAGACCGCTCGGATCAAGCTCAAGAGCTTATATCCTGTCCTTTGAGATGAATTGGCCGACTAGCTTCTTCCATGGATGCCCCCTTCATTCGTGGGATGTGCAACCATCGCCACCTTGGCGCATTGCGATGCCGTCAGGAGGGGCATCCACTCCATCAAACGAACCGTGGAGCTATTCCGTTGCGGACGTCGTCTTGGCCTTGGTCTCGGTGAGATAGCGCTTGAAGTCGCCCATCGAGGCGAACTGGAACGTGCCTTCGCCCGTTTCGGCCTCGATCGAGCCGTCGGAGAAGATCTTGTAATTGGCCCCGGCCGACGAATAGCTGCCGATCAGGCTCGGCGGCCCCTGCGGCTCTTCCGGCGTCTCGAGGACCGTGTCGATCGTCTCGAGCGAAGGGAGATGCCCGCTGCGGTTGAAGTTGATCGGGCTCTCGTCCTCGGCCGCAAGCGCTTCGTCCACGGTTTCCGGCCGCCCCGCTTCAATCGCCGATAGCGCGGCGGAAACGTCCTCGGCCGCGGTCTCGGCTGGGGGCGCCGCCTCGACGGCTGCCGGAACGGCCAACGGCGCGGACGACTGCCGCAAGAGTTTCGTGAGCGCGCCGATCCGCCAGGTCAGAACCCCAATGGCGAACGTCACGACCGCGCCGCAAGCCGCGACCGCTCCCGACAGGGCGTACAAGACGCCGGTGCTGGTCGGCAAAAGGTCGATGCTCTGATACCCGCTCGCCGCGGCGGCGATCAGCAAAATGAGGCTCAAGATGAAGATCAGGATCGTCACGAGACCGCCAACGCCCACATTTTATCAAAACCTCAATCGGGTCAGCGACCTATCCTGGAAACAGGCATGTCGGCCAATTCGCGTTTCAATGAGGTGAATCGCGGGCGCCGAAAATCGCCGAACCGACGCGCACATACGTCGCGCCGAGCTGCACCGCAAGCGGCCAGTCGGCGCTCATGCCCATGGAACGTTCGGTCAGTCCGTTGCGTTCCGCGATGACGCTGAGCAGGGCAAAATGCGGCGAGACCATCTCGTTCGCCGGGGGGATGGCCATCAGGCCCTCGATCGTCAATCCATAGGTCTGGCGGCAGAGCGCGATAAAGGCGTCGGCATCCCCGGGAAGGACGCCCGCCTTCTGCGCTTCCCCTCCGGTATTGACTTCGACAAACAGGCGCGGGCGTTTGCCGGCCCGGTCGATTTCACGCGCAAGCGCGGCGGCGATTTTTTCCCGGTCGACAGTTTGGATCACGTCGAACGCCTCGACCGCCTCGCGCGCCTTGTTGCTTTGCAGCGGGCCGATGAGATGAAGCTCGATCGTCTTGCCGAGCGTGGCGGCGCGCGCTCGCAAATCGCGCCATTTCGGAATAGCCTCCTGCACCCGGTTCTCGCCAAAGCGCGTCTGGCCGGCGCTCGCGATCGTGGGCCACACCTCGTCGGCGGAAAACGTCTTCGAGACGGCGACGAGTTTGATCAATTCCGGCGCCCGTTCGCAATCGCGCGCCCGCCGCGCAATCTGATTCCCGCAGCGCGATAAGGCGGGCCACCGCGTCTTGCTCGTCATGGTGCTGCGGCGCGCCGGCCAAACTCGTCTCCATCGCTATTCCGGGCCGCCTCTCGCGCGGCGATCGCTAGCGCCCATTGTGCGCCGAAAGGAAACGCGAACTCAATCGTCGGCCGTCGGATGGTCGCGGCCCGGCGAGCCTCTTGCCTTTTGCCTTGAGCCCGCGCATGAGGTCCGGCCTTCCCCTCTCCGACGACGGCTTCCATGGGCTTCAAATGCGGCATCGTCGGCCTGCCGAATGTCGGCAAGTCGACGCTTTTCAACGCGCTGACGCAGACCGCCGCCGCGCAGGCGGCCAATTACCCGTTCTGCACCATTGAACCCAATGTCGGCGATGTCGCGGTGCCGGACCCTCGGCTGGCGACGCTGGCGAAAATCGCCGTCTCCAAGGAGATCATCCCGACCCGGCTGTCCTTCGTCGACATTGCCGGCCTGGTGCGCGGCGCCTCGAAGGGCGAAGGGCTCGGCAATCAATTTCTGGCCAATATTCGCGAATGCGACGCGATCGCCCATGTCGTCCGTTGTTTCGACGACGGCGACGTCACCCATGTGGAAGGCCGCGTCGACCCGTTGTCCGATATCGCCACGATTGAAACCGAGCTGATGCTGGCCGATCTCGAAAGCCTCGAGCGCCGCATCGCCCAAATGGAGAAGAAGGCCAAGGGCGGCGACAAGGAGGCGAAGGAACTGTTGGCGCTCGCCGAGCGTAGCCTCGGCGAACTGAAAGAGGGGCGCCCGGCGCGGGCCATTGGCGTCAGTCGCGACGAGCGGCGACTTTTCCAGTCGCTGGGCCTCCTGTCGTCGAAGCCGGTCCTCTATGTCTGCAACGTCGAAGAAGGATCGGCCGACCGGGGCAACCCCTATTCCGATCTGGTCAGGGACCAGGCGGCCAAGGAAGGCGCCGTCGCGGCCGTCGTGTCAGCGAAAATCGAGAGCGAGATCGCCCTTTTGCCCCCGGCCGACCAAGAGGCTTACCTCGAGGCGATCGGGTTGAGTGAGCCGGGTCTCAGCCGTGTTATCCGCGCAGGTTACGCGCTTTTGCACCTTGTCACCTTCTTCACCGTGGGGCCAAAGGAGGCCCGCGCGTGGACGATCGAACAGGGAACCAGGGCGCCGCAGGCGGCCGGCGTCATCCACACCGATTTCGAAAAGGGCTTTATCCGCGCCGAGACCATTGCCTATGACGACTATGTCGGTAATGGCGGCGAGGCCGGTGCGCGCGAGGCCGGCAAGTTCCGGCTCGAAGGCAAGGACTATGTGGTCGCCGACGGCGACGTTCTGCATTTCCGCTTCGCAAATTGAGGGCCGATGCCGGACGCGCTCTATTTCGAAGACTTTCCGCTCGGCGAAGTGGTCGAGTATGGCAGCGTCGACGTTTCGGTTGACGAGATCACCGCATTCGCCCGCGAGTTCGATCCCCAGCCTTTCCATACCGACGAAGAGGCCGCGCGCGCGGCGACCGGCGGCCTCATCGCCTCGGGGTGGCATACGTCCGCGCTGCTGCTCAGAATGAATTGCGAGGCGTTCCTCATGCGCGCGGCCATCCTCGAGGAGGCCGGCGTCGAAGAGGTCCGGTGGCAGCAGCCGGTCAGGCCGGGCGATCGGCTGCACGTGCGCCGCCGGACGCTCGCTTGCCGCTCCCGCGAGGGCCGGACGAGCGCCGGCGAGGTCGAGTTTCTCTACGAAGTCGTCAATCAGAATGGCATGGCCGCCATGATGCAGCGCAGCGTGCTGCTGCTCAAGCAGCGCCCACAAGCGCTCAGGGACTAACCGGGTCTCATGTTCTACGAGGACATCCTCATCGGGCAGTCAGCGGACCTTGGCCAGACCGAGTTCTCTCGGGAAGCGATTCTCGCCTACGGAAAACGGTTCGATCCGCGCATCGTCGCTCAGGCCGCCGACGGCCAAGCGCGGCTCGCCGCCGCGGGGATGCATGTCGCGGCCGCAGGGATGCGCCGACTGGTGGATACGCGCGGCGCCTTGCGCGCAGCCCTGGCCGAGCGCGGCGAGACGCTTCCTCAGCTTGGCGTGTCGCCAGGTTTCAAAGACATGCGCTGGCCGTACCCGGTCCATGAGGGGGATATCGTTTCGTATTCGGTGGAGGCGGTGTCGAAACGCGAGACCTCCAAGCCGCAATGGGGTCTCGTCACCAACATATTTCGCGGCGTCAACCAACGCGAGGAGGTGGTTCTGGTCTTTTCGAGCGCTGTCCTTATCGCCCGGCGCCCGGAGGGCCCGTAAGCTCCCTTCCTGCCGAAGCCAGGATTTCTCTGGGCGACGGCCGGCGGACCCCGGCTGCAACTCATTTTTCGATGGCCCAGGACGCGCCAAGCGCGTGAAAGTCTGTTAAAAGCTCCGGGTCGTTTACCTTTTTGGTGCGAGGGGAAGCTGCAATGGCGATCAATCTAGTTAGTCTCGTGTCCCAGTTCCTTACGCCGCAACTGATCGGCGGCCTGGCGCGGGCGCTCGGCATCAACGAAGCAGTCGCGCAGAAACTTGCCGCTGCAGCAATCCCGGCAATCCTCGCTTCGCTCGCCACAGCGGCGGCTGCGCCAGGAGGCGCTCAGAAGGTCTCCGACGCCGTCTCGGGGTCGGATCCGGATATTCTGACGAAGCTCACCGGCGCGATCACCGGCGGCAACACCCGGTTCCTAAACGAAGGCGGCACGCTCCTGAGCGGCCTTCTCGGCGGCGGCGCGCTCTCGAGCCTAACAGGGGCGCTGAGCCAGTTTTCTGGCGCTCCGCAGCCCGCGACGCAGGCGCTGCTCGGCACGATTACTCATGCGACCGTCGGCACCATCGGTCAGCAGGATCCTTCGAACTGGTCGGACCCATCGGCAATTCTTTCGATGCTCAATAGTCAGAAAAGCGCCATCTCGGCCGCGCTTCCGCCCGAGCTTTCGAGAGCGCTAGGCGCTTCCGGGCTTCTGGCCGGGCTCGGCGCGGCGGCCGCCGGCGCGACCCAAACCGCAGCGTCGACGGTTTCGAGCGCGGCAAGCGCCGCAAGCTCGACGGCTAGTTCCGCCGCCAGGACCGCTCAAACCGCCGCATCGAGGATCCCGACGCCGCCCGCGCCGAAGTCGAGCGGTTTCCCTATGTGGGCGATCATTCTGATCGTCATTGTCGTGCTGCTGGCGATCTGGTGGTTCATGACTCAAAATCAAAAGCCGGCGGAGCCAGCGAAAACGGGCTTCCTGTCGGCCCCGGTCGAGTACGCCTTGGGCGCGGCACCCGCTCCAGCCTTCGCGCAGCTCGACTAAACAGCCCGCGTCATGGGGCGGGGGGGCCGGCTGTGGCTCTGGATATGCGCGCCGCTTAGAGGAGCAGTGGCGCGATCTCAAGTCGGCGTTATCTGTGTGATTGCCCTATCGGCGATCGCGGCAGGCTGCTCCAGCCGCCCCTACGGCACCCTGGTCGTCGGACCGAGCGCGCCGGACGCGAGCCAGGTCGACCTCCTTGTGGCGACGACGCGCGCGCCCGTCCTCGATCCGCCAGGCGTCATGTTCGGCGGGTCGAGGGGACGAGGACTGGATTTCGCCGATATCGTCGTGTCGATCCCGCCGGCCGGCGCCCGCCAGCCAGGCGACGTTACGCTTCCGTCTTCTCTGCCAGCGAATCCGGAGCGTGATTTCGCCATCCTGCGCGCCGATCGCATGGACCTGGCCCAGGCGAAGGCAAGCTTCGATGCGCGCGTCAGGCGCACGCCGGGCCGAAGGGTTCTCATTTTCGTGCACGGCTTCAACACCCGTTTCGAGGAGGCCGTCTATCGCTTCGCGCAAATCGTTCATGACGCGCGCGTCGACGTTGCGCCGGTCCTGTTCACTTGGCCGTCGGGCGGCAACGTGACCGACTATGTCTACGATCGCGACAGCGCCATGTATTCCCGCGACGCGCTGGAGGTGGTGCTCCAGGCTTTAGTCAAAGACCCAAACGTCGACTCGATATCTATCCTCGCCCACTCGATGGGCAATTACCTCGCGATCGAGTCGCTGAGACAAATGTCGATCCGTGATCGCGGGCTCTCGCCCAAGATCCGGGATGTGATGCTCGCTTCACCAGACATCGACGTCGACGTTTTCCGCCGCCAGATCGCCGAAATCGACGCCGGGCCGCGACCAGCCCAGTTTAGCTTGTTCATTTCGCGAGACGATCGCGCGCTTGGCCTGTCAAGCTTTCTGGCGCGCGATTCGACGCGCCTCGGCGCGCTCGATCCCGCCAAGGAGCCGTACCGTTCGATCCTGGAGCAGGGCAGGGTGCAAGTCATCGACCTTACCGGCATGGCCTCCAGCGACTTCACCAACCACGGCAAATTCGCCAGCGGAGAGGTCGTTGGCGCGATCGGCCAGCGGCTGGCCGAGGGCCAGTCGCTCAACGACGCCAAGGGAGGCCTCGTCGAATCGCTCGGCACGTTCACCAGTGGCGCGATCAGTGTCGCCGCCGGCGTCGCCACCGGCGCCGTCGCCGCGCCCAGCGAGGTCTTCGATCCGACCAAGCGCGAGAGGTCGGTCGACACCGCGGCGCAAGCCACCAGTTTGAACCAGTGACGGCGGCGGACAAAGCTTTGCCGGTTCCCGTCGAGCCGCGCGGCGAGCTGACCGTTCGGGTCGCCGCCATGCCGGCCGACACCAACGCCAACGGCGATATTTTCGGGGGCTGGGTCCTGAGCCAAATGGATGCGGCGGGCGGCATCGCCTCCGCCGAATACGCGAAAGGGCGCGTCGTCACGATCGCCATCGATGCGATGACCTTTATCCGACCCGTCAAGGTCGGCGACGTGCTCTGCGTCTACACCGCCATTGACGGGGTCGGTCGGACCTCGATGAAAGTCCATGTCGAAGCATGGGCGCGCCGGCGGCTGACGCATGACCGCGAAAAAGTCACCGACGCCACCTTCACTTTTGTCGCCATAGACGAGGAGGGCAGGCCTCGACCGGTCGCCGCTGGGCAGGCGGAAGGCGAGATCTAACGCCTCCGCGCCGCCTCAAAGGATCGGGCCCGCCGTCGCGCCGGAGCGCTGCGCAGTTGGACGGAATCGGGCCGTCTGCCGTATCGCTTGCTCGATCGATTTGGATTTTCTTGGGCCAGCGCGATTTTGGCCCCCAACGGCCCGAAAACGAGGCTTGGATTTCCTTGGATTTCCTTGGATTCTCTCGTCCGAATCGAGACTTTTCAATGGGTTACGCGGGATCCTCCGCGAAGAAAATTTCGCGCGCCCCTTTTGCCGCTCGACAGCGCGCTGGGACAGGAGCCGGTATTCCTACGATACAGAAATGCAGTATTACTCATCGAGCAACCCTAACTCATTTTCTGCTTTTCTGCAATCAATTGCCGCCGACAGAAATTGTCGATTTTTCTCGAACCGCCGACGGGCGCTTTCGCCGATTATCGGTGATGATCAGCAACACTTCATTCAGTCCCAACTCGACGGGAAATCGTTGAATTGAGTATTGAGTAAAGTGTCACCGTGATCCGCGGCGTCGCGTAGCTGCCGCTCCTGCGTGGCGATGGCCTGGCCGTCCGTCGAAACTCGGGCGTATTCAAAAAATCATGGTCAGTCAGGCTTGCGGGTCGTGTGGCGAAATCTTTGAATGACGATTTCATCGTCACCGACATAGTAGTCGAGGAGGTAGGGATAGGGCGTCAGAACGATGCGACGCACACCGGGAACGCTCGTCTTTCTGCCAACAAGACTTTGCTGCTGAATGAGCGCCGCAATAGCCGTCAATCGTGCTTCAACCTTCGCGGCGCCGTCCGGGGATCGTGCTGCGATATACCCAAGCGCCTTGTCGATCTGTTGGAGCGCGCGCCTTTGATAGCGCAGCTTCACCGGCGATATTTAGCGAAAACCGCCTCGACTTCGGCGGCGGTCGCAAACTCGCCGCGGCGCATCTCCACTTGGGCTTCGAGCAAGTCGGCCTCTTCCTCGGGCGTCAGCACCAGGATCGGCTCTTCGTCGCCCGCATAAGCCAGCAACATGCGGGCAGCCTGCTCCTGCATTTCGAGCGGCAGCGAGCGCACCTTCTGAACGGCCTCTTCGAGCAATTTTGTCATGTGGAAATGATACCACCTTTCGCGGCGGCGCCGGAAGCAAAATCCGCTGCCAGAGTCAGGATCAACGGGAGCTGGTATAAGTGCGCACCATGATCGGTGAAATAGACGAGTCCAATGAAGTCGCCGGCCGCCTTCGCTCCATGTGGTTTGCGAGCGTCGCGGAGATCGCCGACATCGACCTACAGCGTCGCAGGTGGCTCGATCCGACTAATACAAACCCGCATTGGTCCTATATCGAGTTTGTCTGCTCATACCCGGATTCGGACCAACTGACCGACGCTCGTGCGCGCGGGTGGTTAGCTGCGCGCCAGTTCAATATCCTCAGCGATCTCTGCAACACGATCTTGAGTCACTCGGCCCCCCGAGGTGACGACCACGACAACGCTGCGATTTTGGACGATCCAGCATGGCTTGAAGTTGTCTCATGTGCACAGCGAGCGAGGGAGGAACTTCTCTCTACCGTCACCAAGGAGGCGGAACGCGACGCGCTATTAGGCGGAACTAAAGCCAGTGCATGATTCCCGATTGCGCCGTTCACGCCGTCTCGACGCGAAACTTCAGGAAGCCGCCCGGCGCTGCGCCCATCGAGGTCAGTTTCAGGTCGGGCGGCGCCGGGGGGTCCGACGCCGCGGGCGATGTCAGATAGGTTGCGACCACGGCGCTTGGCCAGGGCGCAAAGCGCCAGGCGCCCTTCGGCTTCGGCGCGATTTCGGTTTTGCTTTCGACATATTTGAGCAGCAGGTCGCGATTCGCGTCCGGGGCCTCGATCACGACGCTCGTTCCGTCGCAGCCGGGGAAACCGCCGCCCCCGCTGGCGCGATAATTGTTGGTGACGATAAGGAACGTCTGGTTCGGATCGACGGGGGCGCCTTTGAACGTCAGGTCGCGAATGCGGCGCGCCTCTGGGGCAATGAGGGCGCCCGATTCGTCGTAGCGCGCGGGCCGGGTGACGTCGATTGTGTAATCGACGCCGTCGATCACATCGAAATTGTAAGCCGCGAAGGCGGGGCCGAGCAGCGGCTGCTCGCCGGACTGGCCGGGATCGATGCGGCGGAAAATGGAGGCCGAGCGTTCGAGCCATCGCTCAAGCGTCGCGCCGTCGACCTTAACCATTCTCAGGCTGTTGGGGTACGGGTAGATGTCCGCCACGTCCTTGATCGCGAGCGGACCTGCAGCGATGTCGGTATAGAAATAGGGTCCGCTGCGGCCGCCGCATTTGAATGGCGCGGCCGCCGAGAGCATGGGCAGCGAGGCCAGGTCCGCGCGCCCCGCTGCGAGGGGCGCGGCATAGGCGCGCTGAGCCGCGTTGACGAGGTTGACCGTCGAGCTGTCGCCGATCAGGGAAAAATAGGTCTGCAGCCGTGTCGCGAGCCTGCCGATGGGCGTGCGGATGTGGCGGAGCGTGGCTTCGTGCGCGGTCTTGGCCGCTTCGAGCACGGATGGGTCCGACGCGACCAGCGCGATCGCGCGGCCGTCGGCGTCGCGTCGCGCGATCGGCCGGACCTCAATCTCGGCCTCCACGACCCGCCAGCCTCTCTCCATTTCGAGCCAAAGATCGATGATTCCGAGATGGCTGCCCCAGAAACCGGCCATGACCGCCGGCTTGCCGTGGATGGTCCCGCGGCCTGCGTCGACGCCCGGCAAGCCGGCAAAATCCTCGCCGGGAAGCAGCAGGTGCTGATGGCCCAGGAACAGCGCGTCAACGCCGTCGAGCCTGGCGAGGTCCTGGCCCGCGTTCTCCTCCCCTCGCCTCGAGGCGAACCGCGAAACGCCCGAGTGACAGAGCACGACGATGAGATCGACATGGGCTCGAAGTTCGCCAAGCTCGGCGGCCACGGCCTCGACAATGTCGAGCGCGACCAAGCGCCCGCGGACATGGGCTTCGTCCCATTGGGCGATTTGCGGCGGCGCGACGCCGATCACGCCGACTTTGAGCCGGCGGGCGGTTCCGGACTCGTCGACAAACGCCCGTTCGATCACGATCGAAGGCGGAAACCAGGGCGAGCCATCGCTTTTGCGCACATTGCAGCAGACGACCGGAAAGCGCGCTTGCGCATAAGCGCGCCCGAGCGCCTCGAGGCCGTAATTGAAATCGTGGTTCCCGAGAGTCGCGACGGCATAGTCAAGCCTGTTCATCGCGGCGATGACGGGGTGCACAGCCTCGGGATCCGCGACAATCGCCTCAGCCGCTAGATCCCCGAGGGGCGTGCCCTGAAGGATGTCGCCGTCGTCGAACAAGAGACAGTTTGGCGCTTCCCTGCGCGCCTCGGCGACCAGAGACGCCACGCGCGCAAGACCGACCGAATCGTCCGGGCAATCACGGTAATAGTCGTAAGGATAGAGGTTCGCGTGCAGGTCCGTGAGGCCGAGAAGACGCACGCGAAGCCGGGGCTTGGGGCCTGCGAGCGGAGGATCCATTTCAAGCTCGCGGCCGTGCATGAGCCGTCATGACGGGAAGCGGGGAATGGTGCAAGGTCAAGCGCCGCGCCGGCCGACGTCCCGGTCAAAGAGGCGCCTGCGGATGGCCAGCCTCGGCGGGCGGCGGCGATTGGCCAAGCGAGGACGAGCCCGTCTTGGCGTCCCACCCGCCCGGCGGCGCGGCGACCTCGTTTGCCACTGGATCAGGCCTTGCGGCTTTGAATTTCACGACCGCCGCCACTGCGGCGGCGAGCGAGATCGGATCCATCTCGCGGGCGATTTCGTCGCGCTTTGTCGCGGCGTCCGCGTCGCCCTGCTGGGCAGCTAGCGAGAACCACAGCAACGATTGCCCGAGGTCCTTTTCGACGCCAAGTCCGCGCGTGTAAAGGATCGCGAGATTGTACTGGCTGTCGCGGACGCCGAGTTCCGCGGCTCTCCGGAACCATTTCACCGCTTCCGCATAGTTCGGGGCGCCCTCGCCGGGCTCGGCGCTCATGACCGCGAGATTGTGCGCGGCCCGTGCATTGCCTGCCTCAGCCGCCTTGAGGTACCAGCGTTTGGCGGCCGCGGGGTCGCGGGTGACGCCGATTCCCTTCTCGTACATCGAGCCAAGCCGATATTCCGCGGGGGCAAGGCCGAGCGAGGCTGCGCGCTCGAACCACCGGGCCGCCGCCGATTGATCCTTCGGCAGTCCCCGACCTTCGTAAAGACGCATCGCGAGTTCGTATTGGGCATTGGGCTGGCCAGCGGCGGCCGCCTCGCGCAAGGATGTGGAAATCCCGGGCGGGATCGCCGGCATGAGCTCGCCCGCGGAAGGCCCGCTCGGCGGGGCAAGATCGAGTCCCTCCGGCTTGGCCGAGGGTTGAGCAATTGATGCGGTCGGCGCCACATCGATCGCTCCGGCGCCCGACGGCTTGCTCTTCGGCGCGTCAAGCTTAGCCGTATTGAACGCTTGTCCCCCGACGTCGGAGCGCTGCAGAAATGGCGCCCGCACGCCAACCATTCTGACGGCCAGCGTCGTCGCGATCGCGATCGCGATGCCGAGCAGCACTGTGCGTTTGTGGTTGGCGTAGAAGGCTCTCGCGGATTGAACTCCGTGCGCCGCGAACTGCACTTTTTCGGAACTGGCTAGAGTGTGCGCGCCGCCGCTGTTGAGTGCGGCGTTGCTCTCCGTCAGCGCCGCCTGCGCGGCGCGGCGCGCGGCGGCGATGTGGATGCTCACGGCGGGATTGGTCTTAGGCCCGATAACCTGGGCGAGATCACGGGCTTCGCGCGCGCGCTGCGGCGCGCCGGCGCCGGGCTCGATCAGGAAATCCTCGCCGTCGTCGGCCGGCTGGGAGGGCGGATCGCCGGCGCTCGCGGGCTTCGCTTGGGCCGTGCCCTGCGGCGCGGCTTCAGGCGCGGGGTCGGCGCCGGGCGAGGCGGAGCCTAAGGGCGGGGCGGGGCTTGCCGATCTGGCGGGCGGCAGCAGCTCTTCGTCGACGTCGTCGGCCGTGAGCTCGCTCTCGATGCTGGCGAGACGCGCGCCGAGCATCTCCAGGATCCCTTGCAGATCCGCGAGGCGCGATTGCGTGCGCTGGTCAGCGCCCGCCTGTTCGGACTCTAAGTTCAGCCAGGTGCGCGTCGAGCGCGGCATTGATGGCGGCCGAACTCTCGGTTGCGAGAGATCCACTCGCCTGTTCGGCCTCACGCAATTTCTCAAGAAGCTGCTGAAGGACAGGCTGCGCTTCGTCGGCTCTGCCGCTCTTTACAGCCAGCGTATCGATGCGATCGTAGATCGTGTCGATCTGCTGGGCGACGGCCTCCAGGTCGACTTGGCGGGCGCTCACATTATGAAGCCGCCGAACCACCTCGTCGGCGACCTGTTCGACGACCTGACGGTCGACGGGCGCGGCCGCGCTTGCCTCCACCTTGGCCTCGAGCGAGCGCAGCATCGTCTCGATGGGGTTGAGATCAACCGGAGACCGACCGCGACGAGCCGGCGCAGCTGCGGACCGGTATGCCCGCCCCGATGTCAGGGTCAGCGAGGCGGTCGAGCTTGTCGCCGATTTCGGCGAAGATCGATTGGAAGGCCTGGGCGTCGGCGTCGCTGCGGCCGGTGGCGGCGAGCTTGGCGTCGAGGTCGCGCAAGAGCCTTTCGATGGGGCCGGTGTCGATCGTCGCGGGCGGCAGCGCCTCGAGAGACTGGCGGACGCCGTCAATCCGTCGCGCCAACTCGTCGAACGAGCCTGGATCGATCGCCGCGGGAGCGTTCGGGCGAGCGATCTCCTGATCGAGCCGCGCCGCAATCTCCTCGAGACGCCGCTCGATCGAGACGAGCGCCGCGGGGGGCGTCGAGCGTTCGATCTGTCGACAGGCCTCCGCAAGAAGCGCGGCCATCTCGGCGGACTCGAAGTGGGGAGCGGGACTTGCGCCGAGCCGCTCGACGCGGTCGGCCAGTTCGCCGATCTGGCGCTCCAACCGCTCAAGCGGCGCCGTGCGCAGCGCAGCCGAAGCGAGGAGATTGCGCACTTCTTCCGTCTGCCGCCGGATGAGTTCAAACGTTTCAGGCTTTATCGCCGCCGCGGCAAGGCTGTCGACTTTGCCGCCGATCGCCCGAATTTCGCGCTCCAGCGCGGCAACCGCCGGCTGGGGGTCATGGGCTCTCAACGCCGCGCGGAATTCGGCCGCCATCGCCTCGAGCGGAGCGAGCATCGATTCGCCGTGACCGCTTTGGCGCAACATTTCCACCCGCTGCACGAGGTCGCGAATGGCGCCCTCGAGCGCGACGATTGCGTTGCGCGGCGCAAGGTCGGCCAGGCTCCGGCTCATGGTTTCGATTTCCGCCCGCATGGCGCCGAGATCGACCGAGGCGCTCAGGATCGGGTCGCTCGCGGCGCATGTCATCGAGCTTAAGCCCCAGGGCGCGAACGTCGTCGAGCAGCAATTGCGAGAGCGGCGCCGCCGCTTCCGGGCCGCCTTCGGCAGGCGGGCCGTCCATGCCAGACCTGGCGTCCAGCGAGCCGGTCCCGCCGCGGCCGGCGCGCTCCTCGAGCTCGTGGCGCCGCATGGCGATTTGCGACACCGCGGCCTTGAGATCAAATGGCGCCTTCGGATCGAGCGCTGCGGGCGGAGGGAAGCGATTGCCGGCCATCTCGCCAGTCTGAGCGGCGTCGGTCAAATTTGTCCGGATCGATTCGAGCCGACGCACGGCGTCGATGAGCGCACGGCGGTCGCTGTCTCGCGCGGCGTCGTCCCGGTCCAGAATTTGGGCGACCGTTTCAAAGGCGCGAGCCGCCTGCGCTTCGGCGCGCGCGAGCCTCATTTCAAAGTGCTCGATCGCCGAATTAAAGGCTTCCGAAGGTGCCGGCGCGCGCGGCGCGTGGGCCCGTTCGCGTTCGTTTCGTCGGGCGATCCGTTCCAGGCGTCCGGCGGCGGCATCGAGCCGATCGACTTCGGCGCCGTTGTGTTCTGGCCGCGCGGGCTGATCCAGACCGGCGTAGTCGGTGATCACTTCGTCGAGCCAATCGTCGAGGCGCATGCCGGCGCGCCGGGCGGCCTCCACGGCGGCCTCGCGGGTCCGCCGGTCCAGGCTCGCGATATTCCACGCCATCGCTCTATTCATGTCCTCGACCGTCGCTCGGAGGCTGCGAATCGCCGGATGAACGGAGGCGACGCCGCGGACTAATTCTGTCGGGGGTCATGGTGAAAAAACGGTTAAGGCGGCCTTCGGCTGTCCCTCCGTCGCCTTCTGGCCAAAGTTGCAGCCTGAGTTGCAGCAACTAACAGTTGCAAATCCGCTCCGTTAGGGCATAGTGATTCGATTCGCGCAAGGGCCGCGAGTCACGAGGCGCGAACGCAACGGCGCCGACGAAAGGAGAGGCCATGAACAAGATAACGTCTTTAGCTCACGCTTCCGCTGGAGCTTCGGCCGCGATGCTCGAAGAAGAAGGCCGCACTGCGCTCGATTCGACGCAGCCGGAATTGACCATTAGCCAGATGTCGCGTGTATTCGGGGTCAGCCTGCGCACCCTGCGGTTCTACGAGGACCGCGGACTGATCAAGCCCCGCCGTGAGGGGAACGCCCGTTATTACCGGGCAAGCGATCGCATTCGGATGGAAATGATCCTCAAGGGCAAGAAGCTCGGCTTCACGCTGACCGAGATCCAGGACCTGATCGGCGGCAAAGGGGCGACCGAAATGACGGATCTCGAGGATCAGCTCAATCCGCAACAGATCGTGACCCAGATCAGCCACCTCGAGCGGCAACGCAACGAGATCGAGGGAGCGATCGAGAGGCTGCGGGCGACGCAAAGTCGCATCGCCCAGGGCGCCGCCGCCTGATTGGCGCCGCTCGTTCGACAGATCGGCGGCGCCGGATCCGGCTAAACCCTGGTCCGCGCCGCTTCGACGATCCGCAGCGCCTCGGCCGTGGCGGCTTCAATTCCGAGATGAGTCGTGTCCAACGTCACCGCATCGTCTGCCGGGCGCAGCGGCGCCACGGACCGGTTGGAGTCGCGGGCGTCGCGGCGGATGATGTCGGCCAATATCGCGTTGTAGTCAGCCCTTTCGCCGTGCTGGACCAACTCGAGCGCGCGCCGCTGCGCCCGCGCCGCCGCGCTGGCGGTGACGAAGATCTTCACGTCCGCGTCGGGACAAATGACCGTGCCAATGTCCCGCCCGTCGAGCACCGCGCCGCCCGCCCGCGCCGCGAAGGCGCGCTGCGCCTCGATCAGCGCCGCGCGGACAAGCGGCATTGCGGCGACGACGGAGGCGGCCTCGCCCATTTGGCGCTTGCGCAGGGCCGCGTCGTTGAAATCGATCAGCCCCAGTCCCCGGGCGACCGCAACCGCCGCGGCTTCGTCGTAAAGGCTTCGGTCCTCCGCAATCAAGGCGGCGGCGGTCGCGCGGTAGAGCAGCCCGGTGTCAAGATGAGGCAGCCGATAATGCGCGGCGATTCGGCGCGCGATGGTGCCTTTGCCCGAAGCCGCGGGCCCGTCGATGGCGATGATCATGCGCGAGCCGCTTCTCCAGGCTCTCCGGCCTGAATGGCGCTCATAGAGCGGGGCAAGGCGGCTGTCGAGACGGCAAACGGGCCAGCTTGATCGGAGACATCGCCCGGTGGAGCGATTTCGACGCAACCAATTGAAGACACTGGTATTTGAGCCGGAAGACGGCGTCGCTCGCGACGGTTCCAGCCCGGCGGCCGGTCGCCTCGACCGCAAGCCATGCGGCTTAACCCTAATAGCTTAAATTAAACGTAAAACTTCTTGACCCTTCGCCAACCAGCCTGTTATCACAGACTATGACCGGTCTTTTGATGCGGCTGGTTGGAACACGCTGCAACGCGTCGGATTTGGCGCGCATTTCCAAGGGAAGGGACTCCATCGTGAAACATAGAATGGCCTTCGGGGCGGCCGCGATTGCGGCTGTCGTGACCATGCCCGCGTTTGCAGGCAACCTCGTCACCAACGGCAGCTTTGAGGACAATTTCGGAGCGGGTCAGTTCAACCAGGCGCTGCCGGGCTCGGCCGGGGGCCAAAACGCCAATCATCCCGGAACCACAGCGGACGGCTGGACCGTCATCGGGACCGATTCCAGCTTTCCGGACGGTTATGCGTTCGTCTTCAAGAACAACGACAGCTTCACGATGTCGAACGGCCATGTCGGCCCGGCTTCGGGGAGCGCGAACCCGAGCGGCTTCAACACGTTGCCGCTGTGGGGCAATTCGCGCGACGCCAGCCCTGACGGGAACTATTTCTACGGGGTCGATTCGACCTATCACCCGTCGGCGCTCACACAGGAAATCGGCGACCTCGTCGTCGGCCATACCTACACGCTCACCTTCGACTATGCCGCCGCGCAGCAGTTCGATTACAACGGCAACACGATAGACATGTGGGATGTCACGCTGGGAGGCCAGACCATCGCCACAACGCACATCGATCTTCCGAGCCACCGGTTCTCTGGCTGGGAGACCGAGTTGGTGACGTTCACCTATGACGGCGGGGGTCAGAACCCCGGCCTCCTGTCATTCGTCAACAACGGGATGGGCGGTTGCAATGCCGACTTCAAGAACTGTGCGCCGATTAACCCGGCCGCCAGCGGCGGACCGCCATTCTCGCTGCTCGACGGCGTATCGCTGACCGGTTCGGCGCCTGAGCCGTCGACCTGGGCGATGATGTTCATCGGCTTCGCCGGCCTCGCTTACGTGGGTTTCCGAAACCGCCGTCGATCGGCGATTTCCATCGCGTGAACACGTCGACGTAACCCTGAGAGACAAAAAGCCATGCCGCTCGCTTGCGAGCGGCATGGCTGCTTATCGCGTCCCAATTATCGTCTCGACGGCGCCACCTACGGTCGAACGGACGTAACCCATGGCTACTGACCCCACCCGAGACCTGTTCGTGCTGGTTTACGCGGCGGCGCGGCTCGGCGTCTGGCTGGCCGTATTCGCGGCGATCTTCGTGCCGATCGAGCGTGTCTTCGCGCTGCATAGCCAGAAGATCTTCCGTAAGGGGATCGCCGTCGACCTTGGCTATTACTTTCTCACGGGCCTCCTGCCTGGCCTCATTCTCGCCGCGCCGGTTTCCTTGGCTGTGCTTGGGATTCATCACTTTATCCCTGGCCGCGCCCTGGCCACGATCGCCGCCTGGCCGATTTGGCTCAAGGCCTGCGCAACGATGATGGTGGGCGAGACCGCCTATTACTGGGCGCATCGCTTGAGCCACCAGATTCCGTTCCTGTGGCGTTTTCACGCCGTCCATCACAGCGCGGAGCAGCTCGATTTTC
The DNA here is from genome assembly GCA_963833955.1 of uncultured Alphaproteobacteria bacterium. Classification (GTDB taxonomy): domain Bacteria; phylum Pseudomonadota; class Alphaproteobacteria; order Rhizobiales; family Beijerinckiaceae; genus Roseiarcus. The sequence goes on from CAWHZY010000017.1 coordinate 108,966, forward strand.
TGGTCAACACGCGCATGCATCCCGTCGATCTTGTGTGGTCGCGGATGATCATGCTGACGCCGATCTTCGCCCTGGGGCTCGCCAATCCGCTCCAATTCGGCGACGGCCTCGTTGCGACCAGCATCCTCCTCGTCGGGTCGATGTGGGGATATTTCATCCATTCCAACATCCGCTGGCGTATGGGTGCGTTCGAATGGCTTCTGACGACGCCCGCCTTTCATCACTGGCATCACACCAACGATCGCCACCGGCGCGACTGCAACTACGCCTCGATGTTTCCCTGGCTCGACAGGATTTTCGGCACGCATCACCTGCCCCAGGCATGGCCCGAGCGTTACGGAATCGACGAGCCGATGCCCGACTCGCTCGCCGGTCAGTTTATTCATCCGCTGGCGCCGTCGCGGCCTTTGCTCCCAGCAAAGGACAACAGGGTTGCGCAGTGACGCCGTCGGCCGCGGCCGTTCGTCCTGCCGCTCCGGTGACCGCCGCGATTTGAGTTGCTGTCGCGCTCCATCGGACGCCGACAGCGGCCCTTCGGCTTGTGCCGGCGCCGGCGCGCGCGTATTCATCGAAACCATCGAACGGCAAGCACCTGGCGACGCCAACGCCTTGCAGCCGCTGCGGGAGGGCGATGATGGACCTTACGTCACAGCAGAGGATGACCATCCTCGCCGCATTTCTCGGCTGGATGCTCGACGCCTTCGACTTCTTCCTTCTGACCTTTTTGCTCAAGGACATCGCCAAGGAGTTCGGCGTCGAGGTGCCGGCGGTGGCGTACGCGCTCTTCCTGACGCTCGCGATGCGGTTTGTCGGCGCGTTCATCTTCGGCCGGCTCGGCGACCTCTGGGGCCGGAAGCCGGCGCTGATGCTGGACATTCTCTGCTATTCGATCCTCGGCGCGCTCGCCGCGTTCTCGCCGAACCTCACGATCTTTCTCATCCTGCGCGCGCTGTTCGGCATCGCCATGGGCGGGGAGTGGGGCCTTGGCAGTTCGCTCGCGATGGAATCCATTCCGCCGCAGGCGCGCGGGCTGGTGTCCGGCATTCTGCAATGCGGCTACCCCACCGGCTTCCTGCTTGCCGCAATCGCCTATGGCCTCATCTACGGCCGGACATTCGGCGACTACACGGTCGGCTGGCGGGCGATGTTCCTGCTCAGCGTCCTGCCTGCCTTCCTCGTGCTGTTCATCCGCAGCGGCGTTCCGGAATCGCCCGCCTTCGAAGCGTCGAAGGCGCATGCGAAGCCCCCGTTATGGGAGACGATCAAGGCGCACCGAGGATTGGCGCTCTACATGGTCGTCTTGATGATGTGCTTCAATCTGTTCAGCCACGGGACGCAGGACCTCTATCCGACCTTCCTGCAGAAGCAGCATAATTTCGACCCCACTACGGTCAGCTGGATTGTCATCGTCGCCAATCTCGGCGCGATCGCCGGCGGCCTCATCTTCGGCCACCTGTCGGAGAAGATCGGCCGCGTCAACGCGATCACCATCGCCGCGCTCATCGCGCTGCCGGCGCTTCCGTTATGGGCGTTCGCCTCGACCCCGATTCTGCTCGCGCTCGGCGCCTTCATCATGCAGATCGCGGTGCAGGGCGCGTGGGGCGTCATTCCGGTCCATCTCAACGAATTGTCGCCGGGCGCGGCGCGCGCGACAATTCCGGCCTTCGTCTATCAGGCCGGTAATTTCCTCGCCTCCTATAACGGTCCGTTTCAGGCGCAGATCGCCCAGGCGAACGGCGGCAATTACGGTTTGGCGCTCGCGCTGGTGGCCGGCGTGGTCGCGGTCGCGATCGTGGTCGTGATCCGCTTCAGCCCGGAGCGGCGCGGCGAGCTCTTGAAGGCGCACTAGGTTCGCCGGCACTCCTATAGATCCGCAATTTTGCTCGCGACTGTTTCTTTTCAGAGGCTTAAGCTCGTTTTTTTGCAACCCGCGCCGTCAGTACGCGGATTCGGCTCAACCCGCTAACATACCATTTTAGATCGTTATAAATAAGAACGAGGAAGTCCGTCGGCGCCCCCGGTGCGGGGCCTCATGGGCGACAAGAAAGACATGTCTTTCCCACTAGATCTGGAAGCGCCAAGGGGAACATTTCGGCCCCCAGAGCGGTTCATGAAGCGCGAGGAGGGAGCGCGCCGGCGACACCGGCGCCTTCCGCCAAATTCCGATGGAGGTTTTTATGTCTCGATGGATGCTTGCGGCCGCGACCGCAACACTGATCTGCGCCTCGTCTTCAGCAGCGCTCGCCGACCAAGCTGGAGCGGTGACGGGAGGGGTCGCTGGCGCGGTCGGCGGAGCGGTGGTGGGCGGTCCAATCGGCGCCGTCGTGGGCGGGGTGGGCGGCGCGGCCATCGGCAACTCGATGACCAACCATCACCGTTACTATCGGCACTCGTATTACAATCACCACTACTACCATCACTACTAGGTAGTTAGTCGTTGCTTAAGCCGCCGCCCGCCGCCATGACGCTCGGGGAGCCCTTATTTCGCTAGGCTCGCGATATAAGCGCCGAGATCCTTGGCTTCGTCGCGCGATAGCTGCATGTCTGGCATCTTCGGATGCGGATCCATCAAGAACTGCGCGATTTTACCACCATCGAATCCCGGCTTCCGCGCAATCGTCGCGAAAGGTGGGGCGGCGTCAGAACCGCCCCTCTGATCGTTGGCGACGATATGACAGGACGCGCACCAGTGCCGGGCCAGCTTCTCTCCACGAGCCGGCTGGGCTGGCGCAGCCGCCGCGGTTGAAGCCCAGATGATTGCTACGGCGAACCCGGCGAGCCCCCTAAGGACCTCGACCCGTTGATATTGCGAGTTCTCACCGCCGAAGCCCAAGTGCAATGCTCCAACGCTGACCGTGGTGCGAACCGCGCAGCATTGGCGTACCTCATAACGCGGGTCAAGCCTGAGCCGCGGGCAAGAGACAAATCTCCTTTCAACGCCGTGTGTGAAAGTGCCGAGCGCGACGGGGCTGAAAGCGAGGAGCATCTAAACTTGCGGGACACCCAGCGAGGGCTCGATACGCCCTCGCGGGAGAGGTTGTCGCGGTAGAATTCTCGCGGTCGAGAAAACCCGGGAGACGCGGCGGCCTGGGGCCTGTGCTGCAAGCCCTCCAACCCGGGTCGCCGCGATCGCTCGCGGGCTTAGTCGTTCGCCGACGTTATTCCGCGGCCGCGGCCCGCCTCGGCAGCACCCAGTTCGGCCGCGCGAAGTGGCATGTGTAGCCGTTCGGATAGCGCTCGAGATAATCCTGATGCTCGGGCTCCGCCTGCCAGAACGGGCCGGCCGGCGCGACTTCCGTCACCACCTTGCCTGGCCATAGGCCCGACGCCTCGACATCCGCGATGGTGTCCAGCGCCACACGTTTCTGCTCGTCACTGGTGAAGAAGATCGCCGAGCGATAGCTCGCGCCGACGTCGTTGCCCTGCCGGTTTCGGGTCGTCGGGTCATGGATCTGAAAGAACAGCTCGAGCAGCTTGCGGTAGCTGGTCTGGGCGGAATCGAAAATGATTTCGATCGCCTCGGCGTGATTGCCGTGGTTGCGGTAGGTCGCGTTGGGGACCTCGCCGCCTGTATAGCCGACTCGCGTCGAGATCACGCCCGGATAGCGGCGAATCAAATCCTGCATGCCCCAGAAACATCCACCTGCGAGAACCGCCCGCTCCGTTGAACCTGCCATGACGCTGCCTCCTGTTGAGACCGGTTCCATTGCGCCCCGAACCGGGCGCGAGTGTGCTACCGCCGCTTTAGATAGTCATCCGTGCGGAAAACAAAACGGGGCGGCCGGTCGAACCGCCAACCCGCTTCGCTCAGGCGGCTTTCGCCGCGGGGGCGTGGGTGAGCAGCCGACAGAGGCGCGCAAGCGTCTCCCGCTGCTTTGACCGCGGCACGACCATATCGACCATTCCGTGGTCGCGCAGGTATTCGGCGCGCTGGAAGCCTTCGGGCAGGCGCTCGCGAATGGTCTGCTCGATCACGCGGGCGCCGGCAAAGCCGATCACCGCGCCGGGCTCGGCGATATGCACATCGCCCAGCATGGCGTAGGACGCGGTCACGCCGCCCGTGGTCGGGTTGGTCAGGATGACGATATAGGGAAGCTTCGCCGCCCGCAGACGTCGAACGGCGACCGTGGTGCGGACCATCTGCGCCAGGGCGAACATGCCTTCCTGCATGCGCGCGCCGCCTGAGGTGGTGAAAATGAGAAAGGGGGTCGCGCGCTCGATCGCGGCCGTGATGCCGGCGACGATCGCCTCCCCGGCCGCGAGCCCGAGCGTTCCGCCCTGGAAGGCAAAGTCTTGCATGGCGACGGTGACGTCCTGCCCCTCGAGCTTGCCGAATGCGACGGTGACCGCATCCGCCGCTCCGGTCTTGGCGCGATTTTCCTTCAACCGATCCGAATAGCGTTTGATGTCGCGAAATTTCAACGGATCGGACGGCGTTTCGGGGGTGGCGAATTCCTCGTAAGCGCCGGCGTCGAGAAGCGAGGCGAGACGGGCCTTGGGGCTGATCGGCATGTGGTAGCCGGAACCCGGGACAACCATGAGATTGGCTTCGAGATCCTTGTGGAAGACCAGTTCGCCGCTCTCGGGGCACTTGACCCAGAGATTTTCCGGCGTGTCGCGCCGCAGCAACGAACGAATCTTCGGCGGCACGACGTTCGAGATCCAATTCATGCGCGGCTTTGGCTCCGGTTATGTCGGTCTTTGACAAACGCTCACTTCTGCGCGGCGCGCACGCCTTGCGCGAGTTTGCTGACAAGCTCAGTCGCCGCGACGACTGTCGACGAGGTCGCGGCTCCGCCGTCCAGCGAAAGTCTGATCGCCTCGACGATGGAGGAACCGACCACAACGCCGTCCGCGGTCCCTGCGATCGCCCGGGCGCTTTCAGGGTTCTTGACGCCGAACCCGACGGCGATTGGCAGCTTGGTCCGCCGCTTGAGGCGCGCTACGGCTTCGCCGACCAGCTTGACGTCCGGCGCGGCGGCTCCGGTGATTCCCGTGATCGAAACGAAATAGACGAAGCCGCCGGCGTTGGCGAGAACCTCCGGCAGACGATCATCGCTCGTGGTCGGCGCCACCAGACGAACAAAAGCGAGCCCCGCTTTGCGCGTGGGCAGGCAAATCTCGTCGTCTTCCTCAGGCGGGCAATCGACGACGATCAGCCCGTCGACTCCCGCCGCCTTCGCGTCGGTCAGAAATGCTTCGACGCCGTAGATGTAAATAGGGTTGTAATAGCCCATGAGGATGAGCGGCGTGTCCGGATCCCCGGCGCGGAATTGCTTCGCCATTCTGAGGGTCGCTGGCAGCGTCTGGTTGGCCTCGAGCGCCCGGCGGCCGGCGCCCTGGATCGCCGGACCGTCCGCGATCGGGTCGCTGAACGGCATGCCGAGTTCGACAATGTCCGCGCCGGCCGCAGGCAGGGCGGCAAGGATCGCCGATGAGGTCTCGGTATCCGGATCGCCGGCCATGATGAAGGTCAAAAGCGCGGCCCGGCCTTCGGCTGCGACCCGTTGAAAGCGCAAATCGAGGCGTGCGGTCATGGGGCGCTCGTTACCACGACGACCATCAGCGCGAAAGCATGCGATCGCAGGGCTTCGTCGCTAGCGGTTCGAAACAAGCAGCCTCTCGACTGGCGTTGGGAATTTCGATAGAGGGGGCCAACACATCATGTCAGCGGCGCTGATGATGGCGCGTTCGCTGATCCCGGGGGGACAATGAAGTTCTTTCTGTTGCTTGTTCCCTGTATTATTGCGCTCTGGGTCCCGCTCTACAACTCGATCCCGCCTGTCGTTTTCGGCATCCCTTTTTTCTTCTGGTTCCAGCTCGTTCTTGTTCCGATTTCCGCCCTCGCAATTCTCGCGGCGGACCGGGTTGGTAAGAACTGAGCATGTTCGATCACCTGAACGTCGTCGCCACCGCCGTCTTCGTGTTCTTTTTTGGCCTGGTGTCGGTGCTGGGCTTCGTCGCGGCGCGTTGGAAGGCGGCCGATCTCGACCACATCCACGAATGGGGCCTTGGCGGCCGGCGCTTTGGCCGCTGGATCACCTGGTTCCTGCTCGGAGGCGATCTCTATACCGCCTATACGGTGATCGCGATTCCGGCGGTCGTCTTCGCCATTGGCGCCTACGGCTTCTTCGCCGTGCCCTATACGATCATCGTCTATCCGTTCCTCTATCTGACGTTGCCGCGCCTGTGGGCGGTCTCGCAGAAGCATGGCTACATCACCGCCGCCGATTTTGTGCTCGGCCGCTACGGCAACAAGGGATTGGAGCTTGCGGTCGCGGCGACCGGCATTCTGGCGACGATGCCCTACATCGCGCTGCAGCTCGTCGGCCTCGAGAAGGTCATTCTGGCGCTCGGCTTCTCGGGCCAGGGGATCATGGCGCATGCGCCGATCACCATCGCCTTCGTCATTCTCGCGCTCTTCACCTACAAGAGCGGCCTGCGCGCGCCGGCGATGATCGCGTTCGTCAAGGACGCGATGATTTATATTTTCATCATCGCCGCAATTGTCGTCATTCCCGCCGAACTCGGCGGCTTTGGCGCCATTTTCGACGCGGCGGGCAAAGCGTTTGACGCGAAGGTCGCGGCGAACCCCAACCTCGCCGCGGGGCTGACGCTGAAGCCGTCGCAAGTCGGTCCCTACATCACGCTGGCGATCGGTTCGGCGATGGCGCTGTTCATGTATCCGCACGCGCTGACCGGCTCGCTCGCGGCCTCGAGCGCAAGCGCCATCCGCTTCAATACGATGGCCCTGCCCGCCTATTCCCTGGTGCTCGGCCTGATCGCTTTACTCGGGCTCATGGCGATCGCCGCCGGCGTGAAGGTCGACACGCCCGCAGGACGCCGTGCCGCAGCTTGTGCTCTGGGCGTTTCCCGGACTGGTTCGCCGGCTTCTGCTTCGCGGCGATCGCGCTCGGCGCGCTGGTGCCGGCGGCGGTCATGTCGATCGGCGCGGCCAACACCTTCACCCGCAACATCTGGAAGCCGTTCATTCACCCGGAGATGACGCCGCGGGAGGAATCGGTTCTCGCGAAGCTCGCTTCGCTGGTGGTGAAGGTCGGCGCGCTCGCTGGTGATCTTCTTCATGCCGACGCAATTCGCGCTCGACCTGCAATTGCTGGGCGGCGTCTGGATGGTGCAGATCTTCCCGGCGATGATTTTGGGCCTCTTCACCCGCTGGTTCAGCGGTTGGGCGCTGCTCGTCGGTTGGGCGGTGGGGATGGTTGTCGGCACCTCCCTCTCCTGGACCGGGAAGGCCTGGGCTCCCGTCCATGCGCTGAATTGGGATATCCCGCTCATGGGCCATTTCGATCTCGGCCTTGGCTTCGCCGCTTACAACGGCTTGACGGCGGTCCTGGTCAATTTCCTTGTCGCGGCAACGCTTTCGTTGGTTCTGCGTTCTCAGGCCAGCGATGAGACCTCCCCCGAAGACTACGATGACCGTGCGCTCGCCTGAGCAAAAGCCTATAGAGGCGTCGCCGAGCGCGGCCGCTGGATTGTCTGGGCGCGCGGAGCCGCATCGGCAGTGCGCCGCTGCTCGAGCAAGGTTTCTGGCGTAGGCCATGATCGGGTGGAGCCCGCGCGTCCTTAAGGAGCTTGTGATGGTGGAAGAGGGGCCGGGCTCCGTGGAAAACGATCCGCCGGCCGTTGAGCCACCGCCGCGCCATGACTTTTCCGTTGTTCAAGGCTTCCAGGTTGTCGACGCCGAAGATCATCGCGCAGCACGAGCGGGCGACGAAGCTTGGCGCGAAGCGCTGAAACTGGAACTGGAGGCGCGCGCGGAGCGCCTGCGTCAAGCCGTCGACGCCGCGATTGTGCTCTCAAACGATGGGATCATTCGTTGGCTGGGCGATCCGGTCGCTAAACTCTCGCCAGGGCCAAATGCGCTCAACCCCGGCGCCTTGATCTTCGCCGATGAATCCCTGCCGGACGCCTCCCGGGAGACAATAAAGACCCGAATTGAGCTTTGGATCGCGGCAACGACGCGACGGCTTCTGGCGCCGCTGTTCGCGCTTGAAGGCCTTCAGGAAGGACCGGAGATCGTTCGTGATCTGGCTCAAGAACTGGTGCGGTCGTTCGGGGTTTTGGAGCGCGAACCGATCAAGGCGAAGATCAGGGCGCTCAGTCAGGACGACCGGGCGGAGCTGAGAAAGCAAGGCGTGCGCTTCGGCGCCTATTATCTGTTTCTGCCAATGTTGCTCAAGCCAGCGGCCAGAACGTTGGCGCTTCAACTGTGGGGTCTTCAAGCGTCCGGCGACGCCACTGAGCTCGTACGGACCCTTGCCCCGGTCGCCTCGTCGGGTCGGACCTCGCTCTCATCGGACAAAGGGATTGGGAAAGAAGGGTATCGCGTCGCCGGCTATCGGGCGTGCGGCGAACGGATTGTGCGCGTGGACGTTGTCGAGCGCCTGGCCGGAATGATCCGAGCGGCCATCGCTGGCGAAGCGCCTGGAGGCGCCGATGGCCCTCCAAGCCAACGGACTTCCAAAGGGTTCGTCGTCAGCGGGGCGATGACATCGTTGACAGGGTGCTCGGGCGAGCAATTCGCTTCGATTTTGCGCTCCATGGGATTCCGGTCGGTCGAAATGAAACGATCGGAATTTTTTGGCTCCCAATCGGCCAATGAAGCGGCCCGCGCAAAGCGAACCGCCCAAGCCGGCGGAAGATCAGGGATCGACCGCGGACGAGCACAGCGCAGCCGCCGGCGGCGGACGAAGACGAGGTCTCGGCGGCGACGGCTCCGGCCGCGCCGCTCGCTGAGCCGTCGTCCGAGGGGGTCCTTGCGGACGCCGACGCGGTCGCGCAGAGGATGTCGGCGCCGTCCCCGAGGGTGATGACGTCCTGGCTGCGGATGTCGAGGCCTCCCCTGAGCCTGTCGCGGCCCCGGAGGATGTAGAGATCGCCCTTCAGGGCGTTGACGTCGGCGCAGACGACGCTCTCGGGAGGGCGCAGACGCGCTTCCTGAGGGCGCCTGCTGCCGTTGCGGAGGGCGGCGAGCCCGTCCCGGTCGATATGACGACGTCTTCCGCCGCAGCCTCCTCAGACGACAGCCCGGGGGAGAGCGCCAGCGGACAATCCGTTTGCCCGCGGACTTCGGACTCACGCGCTGAACCGGCAAAAAATGACGAAATGATCATCGTCTGGCGACCGGACCATCGCAAAACCGCGCCCCGACGCGGGCGGGAAGCTAAACGCTCGCGAAGCGAAGGCGCCGGGCCGCCCGGAGGCTCAGGGCCCGGCGCCGGTTGCAGCGCCCAATTGGCGGCGCGAGCCGGCGACCCCTCCGCCCGAAGCCACGGCCCAATCGTCCCAATTCGGTCCGCGCCGACGAAAAACGTCGCCAGCGGCCTAAGGATTATGATATGGCGCGGGCCACGCCAACGACGGCGCCGCAGAAACCGGCCAAGGTTGACCCGAATTCACCCTTCGCCAAGCTTCTCGAGCTTCGTTCGCTGCTTGAGGAGCAAGCCAACAAACGCCGATAGCTGCGCCATCGCCGTCGAAGCATCGACAACAAAAATGTTGGCAGACGGTTTCGAAATTCATAGAAAACGGGCGCAATCCCACCTCGGTGGGTAGCTCATGAGGATATACATATGACCTACGTGGTCGTGGAAAATTGCATAAAGTGCAAATATTTGGATTGCGTGGAGGTGTGTCCCGTCGACTGCTTCTACGAGGGCGAGAATATGCTCGTCATTCACCCGGACGAGTGTATCGATTGCGGCGTTTGCGAACCGGAATGTCCAGCCGAAGCCATCAAGCCGGACACCGAACCCGACCTCGCCTTCTGGCTCAAACTGAACGCTGAATACGCGAAGTCTTGGCCAAATATAACGAGTAAGAAAGAAGCCCCGGCGGACGGCAAGGACTTCGACGGACGCGCCAACAAGTATGCCGAGTTTTTCTCGGCTCAGCCTGGGGAGGGCGATTAAGCCTAAGTCCGATTCACCGGCCATTCGGCGCGCGGCCGAGCCGGCGGCGCCGCGGCTGGAGTTGTTCGAGTTTATCTTCCTCTTTGATTTTTCGACGGATTTGTGCTAAACGACCAATTAATCGTCGAGTGGGAGTCGCTTAAGCCTGATGGCGAAGACGCAAGTGGTTTTTCCTGGACGAAATGTCAGTTCGCCGTTCCGAGAGTAATATTCGAGCACGAATTTAGGGTAGTATTCGTGCGCGGATCTAGCGTGTGCGGGAAAGTTTGCGCGTGGAGAGGTTAATTATGGTGGCGCGTAATAAATCTAAAAAGACGGCAAGTCCAAAGACGAAGAAAGCTGGCGCAGCCTCCACCGCGAAAACGAGGGCAAAGCGTACGACGAAGGCCGCCTCTTCATCCAGCGCTCGAAGCCGTGTCAGCAAGAGCAAAACGGCGTCGAATACCCGGGTCGCGCGCAAGACGAGCAAAACGGGTCAGGCCAAGACGAAAAACACTGCGGCGAAACTTGCGAAGCGAAAGCGGACGAGCGCCAATAGCAGAACTGTGACGCATGAATCGGCCGCGGCCAAGAGGCTGGCCAGCGCCGCCTCTCGAAAAGTGGCGGCGTCGAAGAGCCCAAGCAAGGCGGCAAAAGCCGCGGCGGCCGCGAAGCGAGCGGCGGCCGTCCGGGCGCAATTGAAGGAACAGGAAGCAAAGTTGTCGACAGCAAGCCGAAGCGCGCAAGAGGCTCGATCCGCGACCGAGAAAGGGGCAGCGCCCGCTGCTGGGTCAAAGCCCAGTTCCGGTCACACCGCCCACGTCGCCCATGCGAGCGGGACGGCGCCGGCAAAGGCCGCCGCGCCCGTCGTCAAGGTCCAAAAGGCGGTCGTCGCGGAAGAAGCCCCCGCGGCAAAGGCTTTGAAGAGCGCGAGCCAGCGTCAAGGCTTCAAGCTCAACGAGTTCGTCGTCTATCCCGCTCACGGGGTCGGGCAGATCGTCTCGATCGAGGAGCAGGAGGTCGCCGGGTTTAAGCTTGAGCTGTTTGTAATCAGTTTCTCGAAGGACAAGCTTACGTTGCGCGTCCCGACGTCGAAGGTCACAGGCGTTGGAATGCGCAAGATCTCCGATCCCGACGCCGCAAGGCGGTCGCTCGACATTCTGACCGGACGCGCGCGCGTCAAGCGCACGATGTGGTCAAGGCGCGCTCAGGAGTACGAAACCAAGATCAACTCCGGCGATATCAACGCGATCGCCGAAGTCGTCCGCGACCTTTACCGATCGGAGGCGCAACCCGAGCAGTCCTATTCGGAGCGACAATTGTACGAGGCCGCTCTCGACCGGATGGTTCGCGAGATCGCCGCGGTGCAGAAGTCGAGCGAGATCGACGCTTTGAAGGCGGTCGAGGCGCAATTGCAGAAGGGTCAAAGCCGGGCTGCGAAAGCCCTTCCCGGCGCCGGCAGGCGAGATCGAAGAACAGGCGGCTTGAGTATTCGGTCTTCCCGCGGTCCCCTAATGGCTTCGGCCGTCCTGGCGTGCTCGATCCCTGGCGATGAGCGCGCTAGGACGGGCCGGATCCCGGGCCGCCACGAGGGCCGGCCCGTTTTCGCTGGTCGTGGAAACGGCTGCGCAACGCAATACCGTCGTAAGGGCGTAACTTGCTCGCGGTCCATCGCGTTCCCGTCTACCCGATGCTCTCGCTGTGGATTTTGGCCCTGACCGCGGCGACCCTGTTTTGGGTGGCGCTGACGGATCTGAGGGAATTCAAGGTCCGCAACGAATTCGTCGCGATCCTGGCCGCTCTGTTTGTCGCCCATGCGCTCTCGTCGGGAGCGTGGGTGTCCATGCAGTGGAATTTCGCCTTTGCGCTTTTGATGCTGGCGGCTGGGGCCTATGCCTATTCGCTTCAGCAAATCGGCGGCGGTGACCTGAAACTGCTGGCCGTCGCCTTCCTCTGGACCGGCCCGTGGTTTGCCGCGCCGTTCGTGATCCTCCTGCTGATTTTCACCGGCGCTTATTATGTCGCGGCCAGATTTGGATTTGCGGCGGCGAAAGAGACCGCCGCGGGCTTGCGGATTCCGCTCGCGCCGCCGCTCGCGGGCGCGCTCATTGGCGCGCTGGCGCTGGGTCTCGTAGCGCCCAACAGCTGACGCGCGCGTTATACCAATTCTGTATGAGCGCGACTCACCGCGCTCAAATCCACGCAACGGCGCGGGCGCGCATTCGCGCTTCGGCCATAAGGCGATGATCGGTTCCGATCATCGAGTCTTGGTCTTCGAGGTGGATTGGCCGAAATCAGGGCGCCAGCGCCTTATCCAGCGCGAGCCACTGCTTGGAGACCCAGGTGCCGACCAAGCCGATGGTGGCGATGACGGCGATCAAGAGTATCCCGAGCAAGACTGTATATTCGATAAGAGCAGCGCCGTCTTCGTCCTTCAGGAACTGGTTGAAGACCTTCACAGCTTTGGACATGCGAGCTCCTGACGGACTTTGCACTTGACGGCGTCGATGCGTTCTTGGCTGAAGGCCGCCTGGGGCCATTCGCGCGCTATTATCCGTTAGGGAACGGCTCGGTCAATACCGAGTAAAACTGGCTCGCCATAAATAAAATCACATGCGCAATTGTCCATTTGTCCATATTTTCGAATTAACTCCGCTTTCGCGCTAAAGAAATGAAAATATACAAAGTCATAATGAAACTCTTTTGTCATTTTTGGTTCTTGAGATTTCACCCAATTATGCGCTTAGATCAGCCGAGTATTCAACCTAAGGTTTCGGTTTTGCTCTCGATCTCTAATGTACTGATGCGATTTGCGGTCACGATGGCGCGGAGTTAGCCTCACAAGGAATTTGCAGGCTGAATTCGGCGATTCTGGAAGGGGAAATACGCTCGCCGACAATATTGTGGAGACAACATTGTGATTGCATCGAAAATTGTTCTTGCGCTAATTGACTGTGTTTTGACGAAAGGTTGGAAAACCTTGCCAATCTGCTGGGAGACAAGTCCGATCCGTTGACATATGCGAATAGATCAGCGCAAGGTGATAAATAATATCCGGCACGAAACCGTTCCTTTGGGGCAAGGATTGATACATTTATGCGCCGGAGTACGAATCTTGCAATCCTTGTTGTTGCTGTAATTCTTGGCGGCGTCGCCGCATTTCTTGCCAGAAGCTGGCTTCAAAGCCACTCGGAGCGGACTGACGCTCAGAAGACTGTGCCGATTCTGGTCGCGACCGACACGCTTGCTTTTGGCGCGCCAATCGGCGCCAAGGACGTGAGAGAGATCGACTGGCCCGCGCAGTCGAGCCCGGAGGGCGCATTCGCCAACTTCGCGGAGCTCACCAAGAACGGCCGTCGGATCGCCCTGTCCCCGTTTGTCCGCGATGAGCCGATCATTTCCTCGAAGGTGAGCGCGCCCGACCAGAGAGCCTCGCTGTCGGCGGTCATCGAGAAGGGCAAGCGGGCCGTGACCGTTGCGGTCGACGATGTGCGCGGAGTCGCGGGCTTCATCTTTCCCGGCGACTTCGTCGACGTCGCATTGACGCGAACCGACAACAGCGCTGGCCGGCAGAATTTTTCCGCCGTGATCCTGCAGCATGTCAAAGTGCTGGCGATCGATCAGATGGCCGGTCAACGCCAGGAACATCCGACCGTCGCCAAGGCTGTCACCGTCGAGGTGGACCCCGAGCAGGCGCTCAGGATCCTGCTTGCCGCCAATGTCGGAAAGCTGTCGCTGATCCTGCGCCAGCCGGCGGAAGTCGCGCTGGCGCCCGACGCGAAGATCACCGACCGGGATCTGTTCGGGACCGACGACGCGCAAGCCGCGGCGGCTCTTCCCGCCGTGCAGGCGCAGCCCGCCGCTTTTCAGCCCGACCCTCCGCCAGGTCCCAGCCTGCCGCCGGGCGGCGCGACCCTGACGCCGGGAGCGATCCCGCCTCCTGCCCCCCCTCCTCCCGAAGCAAACACCCGGAAGATCACCGTGTTTCGATCGGTCAAGAGCGAACAATACGACGTGCCTGAAGAGCTCCAATGACGGAAGACGGCGTGTTGAAACAGCGAACACCCTCTTCCCACCCGCGAAAGCGACGGATCGCGTCAAGGCGCCCCCGTCCTTGGGTCGCCATCATGGCAAAAGCTGGCGCCGCACTGGCCGCTTTCGGTCTCGTGCAGGCCGCGGCTCCCGCTTGGGCGCTAAAAGCCAGCCCATGCCACCCGGTGAGAGAGCAAGTCAGCGCCTTGAAGGTGACGCTCAACAAATCGCGCACGCTTTGTTTTCCCGACCCGTTCTCGACGGCGGTCATTGGCGCGCCCGAAATCGCCGACCTTTTGCCGATGACGGACTCGATGCTCTACGTTCAGGGCAAAAAAATCGGCGCGACCAACATTTCCGTATTCGATCAGCAACGGCGCCTGGTGTCGGTGATCGATCTCGACGTCACGCCGGACACGACGTCGCTGCAGAACAAGATCGCCGCCAGCACCGGGGGCAGAGACATCAATGTCACCAGCGCGAACGGCGAGATTGTTCTGAGCGGCGAGGCGAGCGACGGCCTGGCGGCCGCGCGCGCCGTCGACGTCGCGAAGGGCCTGTCGCCGGACGCCCAGATCGTCAACGCGATGAAGGTTTCCCCCTCGCAGCAAGTCATGCTGAAGGTGCGTATTCTCGAAGTCGACCGCAATGCGGGACGCGATCTCGGCATCAGCTGGTTCGGCAAGACGAACAGCGTGAGTTTCGCCACCGGTCTCGGCTCGCAGCCGGCGACCGCCACCAACAACAGCGGCGTGATTCCCGGGCGCAGGCTCCACGGCGTCATCGTTCGGCGTGCTGCTCGCCAACGTCGTCAACACCCATGGGGTGAGCATCGACGCGCTCTTGTCCGCGCTCGAGAGCAAGGGCCTGGTCAAGAGCCTGGCTGAACCGGATCTCGTTGCGCTTTCGGGAGAAAAGGCGACGTTCCTTGCGGGCGGCGAGATTCCCGTGCCGGTCGTGCAAGGCACGAATGCGACCAACACCACGCTTGGAATCGGCGTCAACTACACGCCGAACATTTCCATCGAATGGAAGCAATTCGGCGTCGGCCTGGATTTCACGCCCACGGTCCTCAACAACGGCATCATCAATTTGCAGCCTCAATCCGTCCGTGACCGAGATCAACTCGGCCAACAGCCTGAACATCAATGGAACGACCGTGCCCTCATTGACCGAGCGCAAAGCGCATACCGCGGTCGAACTGCAGGGACGGACAAAGCTTCGCGATCGCAGGGCCTCCTCCAGGCGCAAGACTTCTCAAAGCATCAATCAGCTTCCGTGGCTTGGCAACGTGCCCGTCCTCGGCGCCCTGTTCCGCTCCACCGACTTTCAGAAGAGCCAGACCGATCTCGTCATCATCGTCTCTCCGCATCTCGTGAGGCCCGTGCGTCCGGGGCAGCATCTGGGGACCCCGTTCGATACGGCGCTTCAGTCGAATGACGTCGACCTGTTCCTGATGGGCGATACCGAACGCAAGAAGCGGTACACCGACTACGTGACGAGCGGCGGCGGCCTCCAAGGGCCTTACGGCCATATTCTCGGTGGCCAGTGAGCTCGATGGCGGATCGGTCGAAAGGCCGACACTTCGCCTTGCGAAGCGTCATTGCGATTTCATTCCTGGCCGCCTGCCTGCCGGTCGCCGGCTGCTCCTCCACCGTCGGTTTCGACGATCCATCCGCCGACTATCTTCAGCGGACCGCTCTGGTCTCGACAACAGGGGGCGATTCCCAGGCGACGAATACCGCCATGCAAACGGCGACCCCTTGGCCGCGCTACGCCAACGACACCAACATTCCGGCGAATGGCGCGCGGATCACGAAGGTGATTACGCGCTACGAAAGCGGCGTCGCGAGCGCAAGCGCAAGCGACAGCGCGACGTCGGGCGCGGCGAGCCCGGGCGGGAACGCCGGCGCCGGAGCGCCGAACGGCGCCTCCACCGGAATGACGGCTGTCTCCTCCCGGTCAATCCTCAGGCTATTAGAGAGGCAAAGGTTCTTGTCGATGCGGGAAGGCGCGCCAGCAAAAGCCCTGTCGTTCTGGCGTGACGAGGAAGGGTCGGCGCTGGTCGAGGCGACCATTGTCATGCCTCTGTTGCTCAGCCTCTTTCTCGGCGTGTTCGAGTTCTCGTGGTTTTTTTACAATCAGCAGCTGGTCGTGTCGGGCTTGCGCGACGCGGCGCGCTACATGACCCGGATCGAACTCACCGACGGCAATCGCGATCCCTGCGCGCAAAAGGATCAGAACGGCGCTCCTCTACACGGCGGACGCAGCGAATATAGCGACGACGGCTGAAGTCACGGGCGGCTCGGCGCGCGTCAGCGGCTGGAGCGCGGCCGATGTCACCATCAGTTGTTCTTCGAGCGCCGCGCTCGATAACGGAAACTACGCCGACGGCTCGACAGCCATGACGATCATCGACGTTGCGACCCGCTTCGCCGATCCGTCGCTCGGTTTGTTTGCCGCTTTGGGACTGAAGGCGCCGATGCTCTCCTTCTCCCATCAGGAACGGTTCATAGGGCCGGGTTGATGGCCATGTCCTCGTTCATCGCGCAACTGGCTCGGGACGAAGATGGCGGCCCGCTTGTCGAGGTCGCGATAATCCTGCCGATTCTGATCCTGTTTCTTTTCGGCGGGGTCGATTTCATGAATGCGCTCTACCAGTGGAACGCCGCGGCCAAGGCGGTCGAGATCGGCGCGCGCATCGCGGCGGTGTCCGATCCCATCGCCTCGGGCCTCGCCTCGATTGCGGACAATGCGCTGAGTTCAGGCCTGGCGTCGGGAAGTCCGATGCCCGACTTCACCGTCGAGTGCGACGGCGGCGCGTCGGCCTGCGCGTGCACCAGCGGCGCATGCGACGGCATGGGTTCGTATTCGGCCGAGGCGATGGGGCTCATCGTTTATGGGCGAGCCGGAAATAGCAATTGCATGGCCCCGGCCTCTCAATATTTCGCCGGGATGTGCAACCTCCATGGCTCGATCGCGCCTCAATATGTGACGGTGGTTTATAAGGAAACGGGCCTCGGCTACGCCGGACGGAGTTTCGGACCGGTTCCGACGATCACGGTTTCGCTCAACGCCGCTTCGTCCAAGACCAAGTTGCCGTTCAGATTTTTCTTCCTGCCGTTCGCCATGCTCAACATACCGCAGGTGACAACCACGATAACGGGGGAAGCCTTGTCGGCTTCGGCCGCCGACTAGCGTGCGCCGTGATTGGATGAAACCAGCGTCGTCATTGCGAGCCACAGGGCGTCGAGAGACGCCCGTCCTTCCGGACGGGCTAGGCGAAGCAATCCAGGGGACCGTAGCGCGCCCACGTTCTCTGGATTGCTTCGTCGCTGCGCTCCTCGCAATGACGGAACTCTCGCGCGGCGCGCCGTCGCGCTGTGGCGCGACACGGACGGATTGATGGTCCCGTATGTGGCGGTGATGCTGCCGGTTCTCGTCGGCTTTGCTCTCCTGGCCCTCGATGGCTCGCGTCGCATGAGCTTGCAGACGCAGATGCAGGCGGCCGCCGACAGCCTTGCGCTGGCCGGAGCGCGCGAACTCAACAAGCAGGCGGGCGCCGAGTCGCGCGCGATTTCCGCGATGGCGAACGCGCATGCGGCGACCAAATCGTCCAACACGCTCTTCGGGGCCGGGTCGTCGCCGGCGCTCGACTACACGTTCGTTTTCTATTCGAGCCTGTCCGCGGCGAGCGATGGAATTGGCGGCTCCGCGGCGAGCGGGGATTCGGACGCGAAATATGTCGCGGTGAAGATCACTCCGCAGACCTGGTCAACCGTCCTTCCGGCGACGTTCCTCAAGGCTATTTCGACCAACGCGTTCGCTGTCGGCGCGGATGCGGTCGGGGGCTTCGCCGGGACGAGCGTGTGTTCCGTCGCGCCTGTGTTCGTCTGCAACCCTTACGAGGAGAGCGCCGGATCGATGACCGACGCGCAGGCGACCGCGGCCCTCTATTCCGCCTTCGACGATCCGGCGATCCTGAGGCGCCAGCTCAAGCTCAACAGAAACGGCGTCGGCCCCGGCCATTTCGGTTGGCTCAGCACGGCCGACGGTTGCGACGATGCGACCTGCATGGCGAAGAATGTCGCGGGCGCGAGCGGCGCCTGTTACAGCGATGCGGGCGTGAGCCTCGCCATCGGCGACAAGAACGCCGTCGAGCCCTATTTCGATACGCGATTCGATATCTACAATCAGGACCCGCCGCTCGCCTCGCCCAGCGCCGCTCCGCCGGCCGTCAATGTGCGAAAGGGCTATCTTCCAGGACACACGTCGAACGCCGTCGACTGGTGCAGCGCGACGCCGGCCAGCGGGTCGGCCCTCTATTACACCTACCCCTCGGACCGGACCGTCGGCGCGGCGACCCAGAATTCGCCGGCCCTCACAGACGTCGCCAACCCGATCGGGATCTCAGCCGGCGAGCCGGTGGTTGACTTCAGGCGGCGCCTTCGCGAGCACCGCCGACAATCCTGTCAGCGTCTCCAATTCCACCGGCTCGACGGTCACGGTCGGGACTCCCGCAAGCGAGACGCAAGCCTCCGACGGCCTCACGATCGAATGGACGACGAGCGGATTGCCCGAGGACGTCTCGTTCCCCAACCTCGCCGGCGCCGAGGGGAACGGCCAGTGGGATTGCGCAAACTATTGGGCGATCAATCATCCCCATGGGCCCTCGGCCGCGACCGTCGGAACGGCGCTTGGCGGGGTGTGCGGCGCGCCGGCGCAGACAAGCGTCAGCCGCTACCAGGTTTATCGGTATGAAATCAGCTTAGGGTCGAACGCGGGCGGGATCAGCGACTGGTCGGGAAAAAATGGTTGGGCGAGCAACGGCCAGCCTGATCCGCAGGGCTCCAGAATCCCGGCGGGGCATTTCCAGACCGAGAGCGGCGCGCCGTTCTGCGCCAACGCGCGCGGCGTCAGCGGAATCGACACCACGACCGGCGGCGTCGATCGGCGCAATCTGGTCGTGCCGATCATCAACTGCCTCGCCCAGACGGCGCTCGGCAATATCACGGGCGCCGGCGCGTCCTCCAAGACGCCCGTGGCCGCCTTCGGCAAGTTCTTCATGACCCAGCCCTACACCGCGCTCAAGGACGGCAATCTCTATGGCGAGATCACCGGGACGCCCGTTCCCGCTGACAACGTCAAAATCTTCCATCTCGTCCAGCTGTACCGTTAGGGGATGGGCCGATGGCGATTTATCTGACCCAAGGCGGCGGCGACGAGACCCAGGTCGACGAGATCGAGGGCAAACTCAAATCGACAATCCCGGACCTCAGGCGCGTTCCGAGCGTCGAGGCCATCGACCCGAAGTCGGTCAATGGCGCGAACGATCTTTCGTCATTCTGGCCGCGGCGGCGCCTGAGGCGCCAACGTCGACGAGCTGATCGATGTCGTCAGGCGCGATCCGCGAAACCTGTTCTTCATCGTCGTCGGCGGCGACATTTCCGCGCAGCGACTATAAAAGGCTCATTCAATCCGGCAACGCCGACTGGGTCGCCGACGCAGGACTGCCGCACGAGATTCTCGACATTGTCGGTCGCGTCAGCGCGCCGGCCAGAGAGGATGTCGCGGGCGAATCGCCGGTCGTGGTTTCGTTCACGCCGAGCGCGGGAGGCGTCGGCAATTCCACCCTCGCGATCGAAACCGCCATCCATCTCATGAGAGCCAAGTCGACCAAAGGCGCCAGGGTCGCGCTCGTCGATCTCGATTTCCAGTCAAGCCATGTGTGCGACTACCTCGACATCGCGCCCAAGTTTCAGTTCGAGGAGATCGTCGCCGCCCCGGACCGTCTCGACGACCATTTGCTGAGCGCCTTCATCAGCCATCACCCGAGCGGATTGGACGTTCTGGCGGCGAGCCGCAGCCGGTTTCACGCCCGCGATCTCAGCGTCGAGGCTCTGTCCGCTTTGTTCGATCGCATGGCGCAGCGATATTCCACCATCGTCATCGATCTGCCGCTCTCCGTTCATTCCTGGACGCTTCCGCTGCTTGCGGCGTCGAAGGGGATTCTGGTCACCGGCCTCAACACCATTCCGGGCCTGAGGCAAATCGAAGAGACAATGCGCGCGCTCCGCGAGGAAGCCACCATCACCGCCGACGTCCGAGCGGTCATCAACCGATGCGATTTCAGCTTCCTCGGCAAGGTGGCGCGCGCCGATCATGTGGCGCGGATTCTCGGCGAGGAAAAGCGCTTCTGCGTCAGGAACGCCGCGGTCGCGATTGAGTGTGTGAACGTCGGAACGCCGATTGCGCTCGCCTATCCGTCGGACAAGTCGGTCAAGGACATCGCCGCGATAGCGGCGTTTTGCGTGAGGCTGAACTCGGCTCCGCGCCGGTCGATCGGATAAAGCCCATGGGATTTCTCAATAGCAAGAGCGCAGTCAAGACCGAGCCGGCGATTGCGGACAAGGCTCTCGAAACGCCATCGGCGCGGCCGGACGACGTCTATGCCGATCTGATCGCGCGCCGGCCGGGACTGTTGGACGAAAAGCTGAAGCTGCACGAGCGCATCATCGACGAATTCAATCTGACGGCGCTGGAGAAGCTGCCTGACGAACTCGCAAAGCAGGTTCGAGCTTACGTCGGCGACCACGTTCGCCGCGAAAGCCTGTCGCTCAATCAGAAGGAGCTCGACACTTTCTCGAACGAGATCATCGCCGAGATGACCGGCTATGGCCCGCTCGAGCCGCTGCTGAAGGACCCGACCGTCACCGACATTCTCATCAACACGCACAAGCGCTGCTACATCGAGCGCTTCGGGCAATTGCAGGAAGCCAAGGTCCATTTCAAGGATGAAGCGCACCTCTTGCGCATCATCAACCGGATCGTCTCGGCGATCGGACGGCGCGTCGATGAATCCTCGCCCATGGTCGATGCGCGGTTGCGCGACGGCTCGCGCGTCAACGTCGCGGTCAGGCCGATCGCCATCGACGGACCGCTGGTTTCGATTCGAAAATTCGCCGAGCGCGTGTTCGACATGGACCGGCTCATCGAAGTCGGAAGCTTGCGGCCGGCGATCGCGGAGGTTCTCGCAGCCGCCGTCGCGGGCAAGGTTTCGACGCTCATCTCAGGGGGCACCGGGTCCGGCAAGACGACGATGCTCAACGCGCTGTCGAATTTCATTCCGCCCCGCGAGCGCCTGATCACCATCGAGGATGCGGCCGAACTGCAATTGCAACAGCCGCACGTCGGCCGGCTTGAGACCCGCCCCGCCAACGTCGAGGGCAAGGGGGAAGTCAGACAACGCGACCTCGTTCGCAACGCGCTCAGAATGCGCCCCGACCGCATCATCATCGGCGAGTGCCGCGGCGAAGAGGCGTTCGACATGCTGCAGGCGATGAACACCGGCCACGAAGGGTCGATGACCACCGTCCATGCCAACTCGCCGCGCGACGCGCTCAAGCGCCTCGAGCAAATGGTCGGCATGGCCGGCACGCCGATGACGCTGGGCGCCATACGCAGCCAGATCGCCTCCGCGATCACGCTCGTCGTTCAAGTGCAGCGGCTGCCCGACGGCGCCCGCCGCCTGACCAGCGTCAGCGAGATCACCGGCATGGAAGGCGACGTCATCCAGATGCATGAGATCTTCAAGTTCGTGAAGGACTTCACGGACGGCAAGGGAACGCTGCATGGAAGCTTCAAGGCGACAGGAATTCGCCCCCGCTTTCTCGCCGACGTGAAGGCTTACGGCATCGACGTTTCGTCGAACTGCTTCGACCCCGCCCGAACCCTGTGAGCGCCAACCTGTGAGTCCGATGAGCGAGCTTTGGATTGTTTGCGGGGTCGTCTTCGCCGGGGTCGTCCTCGCGGTCCTGGCGCTCTACCGCATCGTGAGCTCGCGCTCGACGCGACCGCAACACGATCAGGCGACGCCTGACCGCAAGCGCGGGCGAGGGAGCGCGGCGCAACCCGGTCGAGGTTCTTCGTCAGGAGCGCGGGCTCGCCAATTTCGATCATCCCCGATTGGCGGCCCTGAACGAGTTCCTCGCCCAGACGGGCCTCAGAATTTCCATGGCTACGCTTGGACTGTCGACGCTGTCGCTGAGCGCTCTGGTCGCTTTGGCGCTGTCGCTCTTTCTGTCCCATCTGTGGATGGCGACGGCGATCGGCCTGGTCGTCGGCTCGCTGAGCATCGTCGCTTATTTGGCGACCGTGCGCCGACGGCGGATCGACGCCTTCACCGCCCAATTGCCGGACGCGCTCAACATCATCGTGCGCAGCCTGCGCATCGGCCACCCGCTCGTGAGCGCGATCGGACTGGCGTCCCGGGAAATGCGCGATCCCGTCGCGGCCGAGCTCGCCATGACGGCCGAGGAAATTGCGTTCGGTCAGGATGTCACGACGGCCGTCGTCAACCTGCATGCTCGCGTCGGCCAGGATGATCTGCTGTTCTTCGTCACCGCCGTCAGCGTGCAGAGCCAGACCGGCGGCAATCTGGCCGAAGTGCTCGCCCGGCTCGCGACTCTCATGCGCCAGCGCAGCACGCTTCAGCTCAAGGTCAAGGCGCTGAGCGCCGAAGGGCGATTGTCGGCATGGTTTCTCTCCGCCATGCCCTTCATCCTTTATGGCGCCGTTCGATTGCTTTCGCGCGACTACTTTGCCGAGCTGACGGGCAGTGCGGCCCTTGTGCCGGCTCTGGTTTACGGAGGGGTGTCGTTGGTGGTTGCGAACTTTATCATCTACCGCATGGTGAACTTCAGGATTTAGGCCGCGGCAATGGACGTCTGGCTTGTTCTGTTCGTGTCGGCCGCATTTGTTTCGGCGGCGGGAATCACTTTCGCTGTCGGCCATCTGATCACGAGCCGCAATCGCTTGCAGCGGCGGCTGCCGGCCGGCGCAATGATGTCGGATGCGCTCGCGCTGGCCTCAGGCGACGACGTCGGCGCGCTTGCGGGTGAGCCTTTTCAAGACGATCGATTTGGCCTTGGTCAGAGACTGAGCAAAGAGCTGAGGCTGAAACTGGTGCGCGCAGGCTACTTCAGCCCCCGCGCCGTCCGATTTTACTTCTTTGCCCGTGTCGGCGCCGTCATTGCCGCGCCTGTTCTGGTTTTGCTGGGCAGCGCGTTACTTTTGCAGAGCCTTTCAACGCTGCAGTTCGTGCTGGCCGCGGCGGTCTCCGTCGGGGTCGGGGTTCTGGGGCCGGACGCCTATCTGTCTCGCCGTCAGTCCTGGCAGATCGCCGAGTATCGCCTGAATTTCCCGGATCTCCTGGACCTGTTGACGGTGTGCGTCACCGCCGGTCTCACTGTCGAGGCGTCATTCGAGAGAATCCGGGATCGGCTCATGAAGCGAAGCTGGGCGCTTGGCCGCAACATCGAATTGATGGGGGCCGAGATGCGCGCCGGAAGGAGCTCGGTTGACGCCTTGAGCGCCTTCGCGGATCGGCTCGGGCTGGAGGAGGCGGCGTCCTTTGTCGCTGTCTTGCGGCATTCGGTGGAGCTGGGCGGCGACGTCGCCACGACGCTCAGGGAATTCAGCGAGGACATGCGCTCCAAAAGAATGTTGCTGGCGGAGAAAAAGGCGAATGAATTGCCGGTTAAAATGGTCATTCCGCTGGCTTTAGGCATTTTTCCGGTGATTTTAATGATCGTTCTTCTGCCGGTCATTTTGAAATTGCTGCGGCTTATCGGTTCTTGAAAACCGGCCGATCTCGCTGCAAATCCCGGAAGCGGGAGATTCGCGGCCTCACGGCATGCACCATCTGTTCCACTCGCCTCGTTACTGGCGCATTTGGCCCATCCTTGTCACCGGGCTATGGATTTCCGCCAAATCAAGCCGTCACGGCTCTAACGGGCGGAAGTCGGGGATAGACGCATCGCCAGGTTGCAGAGGGTGAAGAGGGCAGTTTTCCGGCTCGGCGTTGAGACCGTGGCGCGGTTGATTCTCGTGATCGCGTTGGCGTTGTTTGCTGCTGGGTGCAACCAAGCGCTGACCCCGTCGCCCGTCCCCAATCCGGTCACCGGACAAAATCCGGGCGACGTGAAATACTACCCGTCCGATCAACCGGTGAGGCTCGGCACCCAGCGGTTCTACGAGGGCAATTTTGGCCTCGCGCAGCAGTACTTTCAAGATGCGGTTGAGAAATCGCCGGAGGACGTGATGGCGTGGATCGGACTGGCCGCCAGCTACGATCGGCTGGGGCGGTTCGATCTCGCGGACCACGCCTACGGGGCCGCGGCGAAACTCGAGGGGGAAACCCCGCGGCTGCTCAATAACGAAGGCTATTCGTATATGCTGCGCGGCGATCTCAAAGCCGCGCGGGCCAAATTCAAACAGGCCTTGGCGCTCGATCCCAACAATCAGACGACGCTGAACAATATAAAATTGCTGAACTCGAGCCAGAATTTCATCGACCGGTCTCCGAGCGGAGAGCCCTGCGGCAGCGTCGACTGCGGTCAGTGAGGGCTGGCGGTTCGTCGACCTTGACGCTAACAGCGTTGGCCGGGACGAGCCCGGCCATGACGACGGGGGCCTAACGGAAACACAGTCACCGACAATTTCTTGCTCAAAAGAGAAATCGTTCGTATGATCTTCGGATGACGCTTCATCCCCGAGCTGCACGGTCGTGCGTGTGCGAAAAATCACGACGCAGCGCGTCGTCTGCATTGCACAATCAGAATAAGTTCTAAAGGGGAGGAGAGGTTTGATTCCAATCGGCCGTAACCCATTGAAAAGGCCCGATTCGAAAAAATAAACGCTAGGCCGTGTGGACGAAATTTCGACAGATGGTGTTTTTTGGGATTCCTTCGTTGAATCGGGCATGATTCATAGGACTCCGACCGAATCAGGGGCCGGAGCCGATGTCGACAAAGATGGATGAGGACGATTGGACGCACACGCTTGCGGTGTTTCGCGCCTGTCTGCCGCGGCGAGGACGCAAGGCTGAGGATGACCGCCGCTTCCTCGAGGCGCTTCATTTCTTCACCGTCGAGAACGTGCGCTGGCGCGCGCTGCCGGAACGCTTCGGTCCTTGGAACAGCGTGTGGAAACGCTTCGATCGCTTGAGCAAGGCTGGCGTCTTCGAGGCCTTCTTCGACACGCTCGCGTCCATGAGTTCCACGGCGCATCTTATTCAGATGTTCAACTCCACCATCGTGCGCGCTCACGTGTCGGGGGCTGGAGCAAAGGGGGGCAAGAAGGCCAAGCGCTGGGGCGCTCGCGTGGCGGCTTCAGCACGAAAATTCACGCAAAATCGGACGCCTCAGGCGACATCATCGCCTTCGACCTGACCGGCGGCGAAGCCTTCGACGGGCGTCACTTCGAAACCCTGCTCGATATCGGGCCCGACATTCAGCCCCGCGCCGTCATCTCTCGACAAAGGCTACGCCAGAAAGGCCAATCGCGAAGCCGCGAGAGCGCGCGGCATCGCTCCCGTCATCCCGCACAAGGCCAGCGAAAACAACAAGCCAGCCTTCTTCGCCCGCACCCTCTACAAGGCCCGCGCCCGCATCGAGCAGGGCGTCGGACGGCTCAAGCGCTTCAAGCGGGTCGCGCTCCGATGCGAAAAGACCGAACGAAACTTCAGATCAATCGTCAGCTTCGCCGCCGGCCTTTGCTTGATCAAATTCGTCCACACGGCCTAGCGTCAGCGCCAGAAGCTTTTGGGTCAGGCTTTAAGATCGAGCGAAGTAGGATTCACCATCGGTCCGTGCCGTGACGTTTGATAGTCTGACTGCCCAGCTTCACACAAAACTCGGAACCGTACTTCTGTAACAGTTTCAGACTGCCGCACCGTAAAGGGCTATTTTAGCAAATCACAACGTTAGGTTAAGTCGGCTTCTTCGCCCAAAGAAGGCAATAGCCTGTTGGGGAGATAGTCCCGTCGACCTGCTTGCACGAGTTCGGCGAGACAAAGAAATTACAATCCGAGCATTGCTTTCCGTCCTTCGGCTCGTTTTGATATTTCACCGCAGCTTGTTGTATCTTTGCTGTGGCCGTTCCGGCCATGAGTGCAAGAGCTGGCGTCGCTGTCACTGCAGCAATAAGGACTTTTCTTCGATTTATGCCCGCCTTCTGGCGTCCGTCTCGCATGGTTTCCTCCCTAAAAACTCGGCGCTGTGCACTCGCCTCCATTCTCAACCCTCGCAGAGCGGTAAAGCTCCGAGGCCTGAGATTCTTGCGAGACGGCCGCAATTGAAAAACGCATTGCCGCCTCCCGACTTAACCCGGAGACGATAAAATTGAACCGGACCTCGATGCATGTCAATTAAAACTTACAACTACGTGTCACGAAAAACGGATTGACATGCTCCTGAAGCAGTCTTCCTGATTGGCCGAAATCGCGCCGCCCTTCAATGCTTGTGCGGGCGCTTGGGCATTGGCTATATCGAAGGCCCTTTTCATCAGCGCGTTGCGGCGCCGGCTGGACTTAACCGAAGCGGCTAATGTATCATCAGGTTGACTAACCCCGTGGGGCGGCCTCTGTTTTCGAAGGAACACTCGGACAACAAATAGGAGGCGGGCATCCGCCGACCGGCAGTGGGCAATGCATGATCGACGATCCACATTTTCGTCCTGATATTACACTGACCGTCGACGGCGGCGGCGTGATCCGGAACGCAGTGTCCGCAGAAGCCCTTGCTGGCGAACCGATTGAGCAGTGGCGTGGCTTGCGGTGGATTGACACCGTTCCGTCCGACATGGCTCGGCAGGTCGTAAGAGCAGTCGAGGGGGCGCAACGCGAAGGCAATTCGTACTGCTTCACTGTAAATCAGCGATTGCCTAGCGGTCGCGAACTTCTGCTCGAATACACGACCGTTAAGCTCGGTGGGAAGTCCGGCCTCGTCGCGATTGGAAAGAATCTTGAGGCGATTTCTGAGCTCCGATCGCGCCTTGCGCTTGTGCAGCAGGAGCGCGAGCAGGACTATTGGAAGCTTCGCGAAATCGAGACTCGATATCGCGCTCTCCTCGACGCTTCTTCAGGAGCGGTGGTGCTGGTGCGCGTGACGAATCTGCGCGTGGTTGAAGCGAACGTTGCGGCAACAAGGTTGCTCGGTCTTGTTCCTGGCGGAGAATTTTTGCCGAGGCTGACGGACCAGGATCGCCGGAGCCTCGAAGCGACGCTCGACACGGCTCGATTAAACGGCCGAGCTCCGAGCATTGCGCTGCATCTTTTGAAACATGGTTCTTGGAGCCTTCGCACGTCGATGCTGACAAGCGAAGCTGGCGCATTTTACCTGTTTCAAATGGCATCGCTTGCTGGAAGCAGAGAGGTGGCCAAGGGAACCCCCCCGGGTCGCGACGGGGAGACAGTTTCTATTGACAATCTCGTGCAGCGGATGCCCGACGGCTTCGTAGTCATCGATCGCGAAGGCGTTGCTAGGCAGGCAAACCATACGTTTCTTGATCTGGTTCAAGCGGGCGTTGAGAGCACCGTGATCGGCCAGAATCTCAAGCGGTGGCTCTCGCAACCGGGAACGGGTATTCGGGTTATCATGAACCTCGTCGAGCGTCATGGAGCGGTGCGCGCGATGAGGACCACTCTTAGCGGCGAACTCGGCGCGGCAACGGAAGTCGAGATCTCTGCGGTCGGCGATCGGCTCGGGCAGCCGAGTTATTTCGGTCTCGTTATCCGGGATGTTGCGTCCCGCAGCCGCGAATCGGAGGAAGCATTTTCGGTGACTGCACTCCTCGAAAAATCGCCGGATGCGCCGCTTGAGAGCCTCGTCAGGTCTTCCACCGAAGCGATCGAGCGCCAACGGATTGCCGAGGCGCTCGTCCGGGCCGGCAGCAACCGAACGATAGCGGCAAAATCTCTCGGACTGAGCCGGCAGAGCTTGCACTCCAAGCTCAAAAAATACAGGTTGGAGAACCGATAGACGGCTTCGAAAAGAAGCTGCAAGGGAGGTCCGGCCTTTGGCAGTCGCCCAGCCTTCATCGCCCGCGTTTGGGACGGCTAATCTATCAAATTGCGAGAGGGAGCAGATCCACCTCGCGGGGTCTATTCAGCCGCACGGTGCGTTGCTGGTGGTTGGCGCATCCGATCCAATTATCATGCAGGCAAGCGACAACGCCGCCGCCTATCTCGGTATCGATACGAGGCTCCAGGGCCTCCGTTTGCGAGCTCTAGGGGGAACGCTGTGGGAGCGGACGAGCGGACGTCTCCCCGATAGCCTCAAGACCATTCCGGCCGCCGTACGGTGCACGGTAGGCACCCGCAACGAGCCGTGCACCGCGTTGCTCCATCGAGCGCCAGAGGGCGAGCTCGTGGTTGAGATCGAAAGAACCGAACCCGCCAACGACTTTCCGGACATCTTAGAAAGCGCGGTGAGCTCTATTGTCGTTGCGACAAACCTTCAAACGCTTTGCGACGATAGCGCGAGCATCTTTCGGAAGTTGACCGGATACGATCGTGTCATGGTGTATCGCTTCGATGAAGCGGGCCATGGTGAGGTTTTTTCGGAAACCAAGCGGCCAGAGCTCGCAGCTCTGCTCGGCAATCGCTATCCAGCTTCCGATATACCTCAAATGGCGCGTCGACTTTACGAGCGCAATCGCGTCCGGCTGTTGGCCGATGTTGACTATACGCCTTCCGCGCTGTGGCCGCGGCACTCTCCGATTTCGGGGAAAGAACTTGACATGTCGCTGTGCTACTTGCGCAGCGTTTCGCCGATCCACCTTCAGTACCTTAAGAACATGGGCGTTGGCGCCACCCTGGTCGTTTCGCTGATGGTCGGGGGACAACTCTGGGGCCTTATCTCCTGTCATCACTATTCGCCGAGAGTCTTGCATTTTGAATCGCGAGCGCTCTGCGAGCTTCTGGCGGAAGTGATCGGCACCCGGATTGCGGCGCTGGAAAGCTTCATGCGCGGCCAGGGTGAGCTTGCGGCGCGGCGGCTCGAACAGCGTATGACAGAATGGATCTCACGCGACGGCGATTGGAGAGGCGCCCTGTTCGATCGCACACGTCCGTTATTGCTGCCGCTCGCGGCGGACGGGGCGGCGCTCATATTCGAAGACGAGATCCTGACGACCGGCGATGTGCCGGGAACCGACGAAATCCGAGACATTGCGCGATGGGTTAGTCCCAAGCTGAAGCAAGGGCTGTTCTCGACGGCGAGCCTTGGAGAAGAAGAACCGCTCTTCGCGCCCTTGGCCGGAGTCGCGAGCGGGGTTGTCGTCGCTCCGATTTCGGCCCAGGTCGACGAAATGTTGATTTGGTTCCGAAACGAACGCGTTCGAACCGTAACCTGGGGCGGAAATCCTTTCAAATCGCCGTCTTCGGATGACCACCCTTCTGAACTTTCGCCTCGCCGGTCTTTCGCTCAATGGCATGAAATCGTCAAAGGGACGTCCGATCCTTGGACTGTCGCCGACCTTAGCGCTGCGCGGCTCATCGGCTCAAGCGTAACCGATGTCGTCGTTCAGTTTCGCGCTGTCCGCATCCTGATGGCGCAGGACCAACTGGAGCAGGTGCTGCGTCAGGTCCGGGGCTCCGATCAGCAGGTTGTCGTCGCTGATGCGCGCGGCCTTATTCTCGAAAGTAACGCGGCCTTTAGCGAATGGTTGGGGATCGATGACGGCGCTCTCCAGAGTCTCGACGAATTGCCCAACTTTTTCGCCGACCCTGATCCCGTGAGCCGAAGACTGAAGGCTTTGATCAGCGAAAATAAGCCGTGGCGAGGCGAGGCGGTGATTCGCGCGGCCAAAGGGCGAACGACAGCGGTGTTGGTGCGGGCGGATCCGGTGTTTGTGGCCCCCGAACGCGTCCTCGGCTTCGTTCTGCTGTTTACCGACCTAACAGATCGCAAGGCGGCCGAGGCGGCGCGAAGGCGCTTCCACGACGGCATTCTTCGCAGCAACCGAAAGATGTCTGCTCCGGCCGGATCGTCGAGGGACCTAGCGGTTCAAACACTCATGTCGTCGATAGTCGAAAACGCTCAACTCGCGGCGCTCGAAATTACCGATGCGACCGATATTTCCGAGGCTCCCGCATTGCTCGAAAGTGTTCGGAGGTCGGTCGCGCGCACCGCGGTCGTTCTCGACCAGCTTGCTCAAGCTGTCGCGGATCCGACGCGCGAAGGCGACGCCCGATGACCGAATTCGTCTCCTTCGCGCACTCCAGCAGGTCGGCCCTGCGCCGGCGATTGCGCGCTGCAACGGCTACCACGCACGAACGAATGCACGCCCATCCGGGGTTCGAAGCAGCGGCGGCTGGGACGATCGAGCTCTCCGACTATCGACGACTGTTAGTCCGCCTCTATGGCTTTCATCGGCCATTCGAAGAAATCGCGCGCTCGGCCACGGAGGCCTTCAAGATCGATCTGGATATTAACGCCCGTGCCCGCTCGGCCTTGCTCCTCGCGGATTTGCAAACCATCGGCCTCGATTCGAATGCCGCGGTGACTCTTCCCCTCTGGCGTCCGTCAGTCCGCCTAGTGAGCAAGGGCTCACTCCTCGGCGCACTCTATGTGCTCGAAGGGTCTACATTGGGTGGCGTACAGATAGCGCGTGCGCTGAAGGATCGGGTCGGCAAAGGCTTGGAGAATGCCCTATTATTCTTTGTTGGCCGGGAAGAGCGTCAGGGGGCGATGTGGCGCGAACTCGTGGAAGAACTCGAGTCATTCCGCGAAGACGGCGAAGAAGCGATGGAGGCCGAAAATGCCGCCGTCACGACTTTCAAAGCTTTTGAAGATTGGATGGCGGGATGGAGAACTGAGGTGGATTCTTCGGCGTAGTCGTTAGCGCGAAGGCGGCTGACAAGTGAGAAGGTGGGAAGCCAGCACCACCGCGGTCGGCGCATCAAACCCTCCCGCATCGGCTCCCACCTGAGCCACAAGCTCAGGATGGTCAGCGAATGCGTTTCCGCCCACGAGGACCGCGAGATTGCGGTTCATCGAGGCATCTCGAACGACGGCTATCGTTCTGGCGGCTCGCTCGAGTCCTGAAGGTAGGCCGACAGTCACGCCGACGACGCCGATCCATTGTTCCGCGGCGGTCTGCGCGCAGTCCTCCGCAGATCGCTGTTCCTCGAACGTCACGTCCCACCCCGCAGCGTCCATGAGCTTGCCGACCATGCGGAGACCAAGGATGTGGGTCTCGCCCGGCATGGCAATCAGAAGCGCACGGCGGTCCCCGTCCTTCCTTTGGGGCGTTCCCGGAAGCTCCAGGCGATTCATCAGCATTTGCAGTCGACCGACGCCGAGAGTCACCTCGAAGAAGTCGCAGAGGTCCTGTTGCCACAGTTCGCCGAGATGGAGCGCCGCCGGTGCGATAAAAAAAGCGAGCAGCGTTGCGAAAGTATGGTTTTGGGACTTTATTTGATCGAAATACCCGAAAAGAGCCGCCTCGTTTCCTCCAATGGAGAGGCGCGCGAGCGTTTCGCACTCTGCGGAAGTTGGTCGTCGGTCGGGTGGCGCTACCGGGCACTCGTGATGAACAAGAACGAGCCGCGGGCCAATATCGACTTCGATGACGTGCTCAAGGGGTGATTGTAGGGGGATCCGCGTCGTCGCAAATATCGGCGATCTTGGGGTTGGGCGCCTTATCATCGACGCGTCGGAGGGTGGCGGGAAAACGTCCGCGCAGCGGACCCGATAAGATTCTCCCTCGACGCCCATGTCGAACCTCCCAAGGCGAGCCAGCTTTATGTCGGCCGAAGAGTCGGAAAGGATGGTTGTTGAGGTCGGAGTGAACGCGAATTTTTTAGCTTTGTAAAGACCAATTGACTGGTTTACGAACTGTAAACAAGATGCGACACCCGCTACTTCGGATTCGATATGAACGCCGTCGAGTGGGCTTCATTTTCTGCGGCAACGATTCGCTACAACAGCGCCCGTCCTCGACAAAACCTGATCGCCTTAACTTTCACAGCTTTAGGCCGATCTCCGTGACCATGCCTAATGAAACTCGTTGACGTGACCGGCGAACACTGGGGTCGGCGCGCCCACCCGGCTTCCCATCGGCTTGCGAGATCGGCGACATGAGCGATGAGCGCAACTGATAGAAAGGCCAGAACAGACGCTGACAAGCCGCCGGTGATAGCCATGCGCAGGGCCAACAGGAGCGCTGCGCCGGACGACAAATTCGCGAGGGTTTCCGCCATGGTGAGGCCGCCGCCGGTTAGCGCGCGCCATAGCACCAACACAACTCCCTCGACCGCGACGAGCGCTATAATTGCGTCAACGATCCAGAGATCAGCGGGAAATGCGGCCATCACTTCCAACCCTGCCTGAAGCTTCCCTCGCAGCCCCGCTGCCGAACGGCTTGTTCAGCTCGACGACGCGCCAGTTTAGCCAACCCGCGAACGTAACCCAGGCGAGGTAGGGAGTGAGCAGCCATGCCGCGAAACTCGAAATTCGAGCCAGCTCTAGGAGAAGAACCAGAATCGATAGCCAGAACAAAAGCAATTCATAGAGCGCCCAGTCCGGCCGCCTCATTTTAAAGAACAGTGGGCTCCACAGGAGGTTCAGAAGTCCGTTGATCAGAAAGAGGGCTACAAGACGAAATCGGGTAGGCGGATTTTCTGCGCTCTCCCAAGCGACGACGCCTGCCGCGGCGATCAGGATGAAAATAACCGTCCAGGCGGGCCCAAATAGCCAATTGGGTGGGCGAAGCCTGGGAAATCTGAGGCTTTCATACCAGGGGCCAACATCGGTCATGAGGCCTCCGATCAGCGCAACCACACTAACAGCCGCCACTGCAATAACGATCTCGATTCCGCGTTCAGAAAAAAAGCCCATCATCATGGCGGGACAAGCCTCAGAAGATGAGCGAGATCCTTGAAAAAGATCCGGACGTGCGCCATCGGATCGCGGCGGGGAAGGACCTTGTTCATGTAGGATTCCCAGGTCAGCCGCTGTACGTCTGGATCCCGGCAGATGCTGACGAAGCGCTCGCGCCGCTTATCGTTGCTATACCAGAAATGTTGCATCATTCCGAGAACCCAGAACACGCGCCCGTGTTCCCGCATGAAACTCTTGCGCGCGAACCGCAGCGCCCGCGCATCGCCGGTCGCGAGCGCCTTCTCGGCGGCCTCCGCCGCCAGCCGCCCACTGAGCATCGCGTAGTAGATCCCTTCGCCGGAAGCCGGGGCGACAACTCCCGCCGCATCTCCGGCGAGGAGGACGTCGCGCCCGTTGTCCCAACGTCGCAAAGGTTTCATCGGGATGGGTGCCCCCTCCCGTCGGATTGTGTTGGCGTCTTCAAGTCCCGTCAACGAACGCAGTGCGCCAACGGACGTCTTCAGCGAAAAGCCCTGTTTCGCACTGCCCGAGCCGACGCTCATCGTGTCGCCATGCGGGAATATCCATGCGTAGAAATCGGGCGAAAGCGTTCCCCGGTAGTGTATCTCGCAGCGAGATCCTTCCGATTGCTTCGCCTCGCCCGCGGGGGTCGCGATGATCTCGTGGTAGGCGAAAACGAAGCGGCCGCGAGTTCGCGCCTGGCACTTCCTGCCGGCCGACTATCGAGTTCGCGCCATCGGCGCCAATCACCAACCGCGTCTTGAGAATTTGCTCAGGGGCCCCCAACTTTGGGGAAAAATAAACGCGAACGACGCCATCGCTATTACGAGTGATTTTCTTGTACCGGCCGACAAACCGTGTCGCGCCGGATTTGGCAGCGCGATCACGCAACCATTCGTCGAACGAGTCGCGGTCCACCATTCCGACAAAACCGCCGCCATCGATCGGCATGTCCACGGACTGCCCTTTTGGCGAGATCATCGTTGCAAGCCGCACCCGCGCCTTCAAAAGATGACTCGGAATTGCGAAATCGCGGATCAGCCGCGGCGGGATCGCCCCGCCGCAAGGCTTGATGCGTCCGCTCCTGTCGAGAAGCGCGACCTTGCGACCACGGCTCGCAAGATCGTGAGCCGCGGTCGCGCCAGCGGGACCTCCGCCGACAACGACGAAATCGAAAATCTCCTCGTGATCGATCATGGGATGCCCTTGCTCATGGCCAAACGGCAAGTGCGCCCCTCGGCGCCGGCGCCTCCTGCTCCTTGTAGGCGCCGCCGCCAACCTGGGATGCAAGTATCGCCGCTGCGATGAAGAGCGCGGATTCTATCGCGAAGACCGAGGCATATGCGACCAACGGGGACGCTGCGAACGCGCGCGCAAGATCGACCGACAGGGTAGCCGTTACGCCGCCGAGGCCGAATGCGATAGCTTGCGCCGCGCCCCAGAGACCCATCCGTGTGCCCTCCCGGGAGCCCGCGCCCGTTGCGGCGAGGCCCATCATCGAGCCAATGGCTGCGACAGCGAATGCGCCGTTCGAGACGCCCAGCGCGAAGACGGCGGCCCGGAACGCATCGGGGCCGAGCGATAGAAAGCCGACGGTCGCGATTGCCGAAAGCGACAGCGCCGAGGAAGCACACCCGCCGATCGTCCACACCCGCAGAGAGCCCAGAACACGCCCCCCGATCACGGAAGCGAGAATTGCTACGCCGACCATCCCGACAAAGACGCCACCGTGCTGCAGGCCAGCGAGCTTGGTAGTAGACCCGGCCGACATGCCGAAGACGAGTCCGGCGAAAGGTTCGACGAGCAATTCCTGAGCGCCATAGGCGAGCATCGAAACGAAGATGAAGATGGTGAACCGTCGCGCCGCGGGCTCCTGCCATACTTCCGCCAATGCCTGTCGAAACGGCGGCTTCGCGGCGGTCCGGCTCCTTAGCTCCCGAGAGACCGCAGGAGCCGTTTCGACGCCCCAAACAGCAAGTGACGCGACCGCGAAGGCGATTGTGCAAATTGTCGACGTCACCGCCATGAGCCGCGTGTTCGAAAACGGATCGAGGAAGCTGCCGGCGAGGGGCGCTGAAATCACGAAGCCTAGAATCATCATCATCCAGACGGCGGATGCAGCGAAGGCGCGCCGGCGCGGCTCGACATGGGTCGCGAGCATCGCGAGGACCGAAGTTCCCGCAGAACCAGCGCCGATCCCCAGCAAAAGAAAAGAAAGCGCGGCGACCGACAAGCCGAGAGGCCGCGAACTCGCCGCCAGTGCCGTTCCAAGCGCCGCCCCCATTCCGCCCAGCGCGAGAGCGGCCATCCCGCCGATGATCCAGGGCGTCCGGCGTCCGCCGACGTCCGACCCGTAGCCCCAGGCGGGCCGCAGAACTTGAATGGCGTAATGCGAGGCGACCAAAAGCCCCGGAACTACCGCGGGCAAAGCGAGCTCCACAACCATCACGCGGTTGATCGTGGACGTCATGAGAACAATTATCGCGCCCAACATCGTCTGAACGAGCCCGAGCCGGAGAATCTTCGTCCATTCAAAGGTCGCGGGGTTCATGTTAGGCCTATGCGGTTGAGCGAAGGGCGAAGGCGCTCGCCAACATGCCGAGGACGTAGAGGGTAGTTCCCGTCGCGTTGTAGGAGACCGCCCATTTTCGCGGGTTTTGGATTAGCCTGGGCATCAGCATGAACTGGCCAATCAGCAACGCAGCCACGAGTGTGGCGAAGAGCGGGCGTCCCCATGCGACCAAGAGCCCAATGACAACGGCCTGCGGCGCCGCCATCACGATGCAGGCGAGTTGCACCGCGCGCTGGACGCCGAGTTGGACCGGCAGCGAGCGAACCCCGAGTCGACGATCCCCTTCGATCGACTTGAAATCGTTCAGGGTCATGATCCCGTGCGCGCCCAAGCTGTATAGGATCGCGAGCGTGATAATTCGGGCGTCAGGCAAGCCTGCAGCGACGACCGCCGCGCCCGTGAACCACGGCAAACCTTCATACGCGAGGCCTACCGCAGAATTGCCCCACCAGCCATTCTGCTTCAACCGAAGCGGCGGAGCAGAATAAATCCAGGCAAGCGCCAAACCGACAATCGCCGCGTAGAGAACCCACTGGCCGAGAAACGCGGCCCAGATCAGCGAAGCGACCGTCCAGATGCAGGCGATGTAAAAACCCCAACGGCCGGGAATCCTGCCCGATGGAATAGGGCGCTCAGGCTCGTTGATAGCGTCGACGTCGCGGTCATACCAGTCATTGACCGCCTGGCTGGTCGCGCAAATCAGGGGGCCAGCGAGCGCTATCCCGGCGACCACAATTTTCCAGTGCGCAGGGGCGAAAAGCCCGCTCGAAACGACGCCGCACCCGAACGCCCACATGGGTGCGAACCACGTAATCGGCTTAAGCAGTTCTAGAACGGCCGCCGGCTGAGGACCCTGCATGGACGAAAGCGTAGGAGCGAGATTGCGGCGTGTCAATATATAATGACACAATGATCGACAATCGATCTTGACTCAAAATCGAGAGAAAGCGCCGCTTATACCAATTCTATTTGAGCGCGGCTCATCGCGCTCAAATCCGCGCAACGGCGCGGGCGCGCATTCGCGCTTCGGCCATAAGGCGATGATCGGTTCCGATCATCGAGTTCTTGGTATTAAGTTAGTTAGTTCTGCGCCTCGTCTTCTTCCGGCGCGTCGCCGCCGAGGCCATATCGGCGAAGTTTCACATAAAAAGCCTGTCGGCTCAGTCCCAGCATTTCAGCCGCAGAGCGCCTGTTCTCGCGTGTAAGTTCGAGGGCCGCCTGAATGCAGAGGCGTTCGATTAGGTCAGTCGTCTCCCGCACGAGATTCTTCATGGGCACCCGTCCCACGAGCTCAGTAAATTGCTCGACTGTGCGGGGAAGTTCGCGGCCGCCGAGCTTTTCGCGCCCGCCTCGCCATCCTTCCGATCGGATCGCCAGGCCATAGCAGCTCGCCCCGCCGCCAACTGCAGAACCGGCGACGATTTCCACATCTTCCACCGTGCCGAAGTCTCCCCGCGCGACAGTTGAAAAGTGGCGGACAGATCCGTGCGCGCGAAGATTGGAGAACAGCACGTCAACTTCGCTTCCCTGACGCCCGATCCAGCGTTCAACGGGCTCTCCGCGAACCTGAACAAGGCTTGTTACTTGAACTAGGTCGAGAAAGGCAGCATTTGCGGTTACGATCTGCCGATTCTCGTCGACCACCACAAAAGCCTCTGGAATGGCGTCGACAAGCCGCAGAATATTCGCGTCGTCGTTCGAAGCCATCCCCGCTGCCTCCCCGAGCCGGGAAAGCAAGACCACAAGATGGGGAGCGCCGTCTTGACGATACAGGGAACCCGTCAGCAGGACGCTGCTCTTGTCGCGTTCAAGCTGAACATGGACGTTATCGACACGCGGCGCTACGCGCGTCGCGGAAAGGAAAGACTGTGAAACCTGCCTGCTGCTCTCGGTGACCAAGGACTCGAATGTCTGTCCAATCAGCTTCTTCGGGTCGATCCCCAGAAAGGTCACGGCTGCGGGATTTGCTTCGATGATCTTTGAGCTGTTCGAGTCCACAATCAACACCGCCTCAGAGGAGAGTTGAAACAAAAGGCGGTAGCGCTTTTCCGCATTCCGGATGCGGATGTATTCACGCTCCATCTCCTGTTGCGTTTCGGCCAGTCTCTGTTGGAGAACCGCCATGGGCCGGAGATCCCGGCCGACCGCCAGAAGCCGCCCGTTCGGCCCAAACCGGCCAATCCGGTAGCGCACCGGGATGTCCGCGTCGTGGCTGGTTGGGTGATTGACCTGCCGCCAGCGCACTAATGCTGCTGGCGTGGCTGAGCCGAGCATTTCTTCGATCTTTTGGCGGCTGTCGGGGCTGACCGTCGTGACCCAACGACGGCCGATCCAGTCTGCGCCGATCTTGCTCGACAAATCCGCTTCCGAGAATGCGATATCGAGAATGACGCCGTCTCGGTCCATTACCAGCGCGACGTCGGCCGCAGAAGCGATCAGCGCTCCAGCGTGTTCGGTATCCAAATGAGACAACGTCTCGTTTGGATTTGAAAACCGAGCCAACCGGGCTGAGTGTGCGGGGTCTATCACTGGTTCGCCCCGAACCTTTTGACAGGAGTGACTGACATGACGCCCGCGCTCGAATGTTTACGAATAGCCGCGCCGCTTTAACAAACTCCGTCTAAGAATGACAACTTGCGCTGCGCGCAGGATCGACGTCGTCCTGACCGACTAGCCGGTTCTGGACCCCGAAGCGACCAAAGGGGCGGCGGGCAAAAAACGCGAACCCGCCCCCTTCTCAACACTGCTGAAGAGGATACCGATGTCTTCGCGCAAACGGCCCCAGTTCGCAAACCTCGTTTGCGCCTGTCGATATTTCCCATCGGCGCCCTCCGTGGCCTCTTTGACCGAATGGCCCCCTATCCAGGGACGACGAAGGCCCCGAGGATAAACCTAGTGTAAATTAAAAAAGACGTCAAGATAGATTGACAGTCTTGCGCGCCTGGTCCTACATTTGGCTCCGACCCCTGGCCACTCCAGCCTGGGTCGGCAACCTCAAGGACTGGAAACGCGGGCCGATGAGCCGAGGACGTCCAGCATCAGCGCAAAAGAGGCCGCTGTATTCGCGGGAGGAGCGCGCGCGGCGCGACAATACCCGCTGGACGCTCGTACAGGGAGCGCTGGCTCCGTTGCAGTTTGCAATCTTCTTGATGAGCCTCACGCTCGTTGTTCGGTTCCTGCTGACGGGGGCCGGAGAATCAGTTGCGACGATCTCGGTCGTCGTCAAAACGATCGCTCTCTACGCGATCATGTTCACAGGTTCGATTTGGGAAAAAGTAGTCTTCGGCAAGTACTTGTTCGCTCGGCCGTTCTTCTGGGAAGACGCATTTTCAATCCTCGTCCTTTCCCTCCACACCGCCTACCTGGCGGCGCTTGTCTTCGGTCTGCTTGAGCCGCGCGCGCTCATGCTGCTCGCGCTTGCAGCCTACGCCACCTATGTCGTCAACGCCTCGCAATTCCTTCTGAAGCTTCGGGCTGCCCGCCTTGACGCCGGGGCGAGCCGCACACCACGTCACGGCGTTCAACTGGAGCCCTCGTCATGAACGTGAGGGTTCCCCTGGACGTCCAGCATCGGAGGCTCGAGCAGGGGTGCGAGACCACGCCGGTCCTGCGGGAGCGAGGGCAGAGGGAGGTGTTCTGCGGGCTGACCAGCATCGTTTGGCTGCATCGCAAAATCAAGGATGCGTTCTTCCTTGTTGTCGGTTCGCGAACCTGCGCCCATCTCGTCCAATCGGCTGCCGGCGTGATGATCTTTGCTGAGCCGCGCTTTGCGACGGCGATCCTGGGCGAGCGCGATCTGGCGGGGATCGCGGACATCGACGACGAACTCGACCGGGTCGTTGGCCGTCTGATCGAACGGCGCCCTGACATCAAGCTTCTGTTCCTCGTCGGCTCCTGTCCGTCGGAAGTCATCAAGATCGATCTCAAGCGCGCCGCATCCCGGCAGTCGATGATTCATGCTCCTAAGGTCCGCGTGCTCGCATACTCCGGCAGCGGGATCGAGACGACCTTCACGCAAGGCGAGGACTCGTGCCTCGCGTCGCTCGTCCCAACCCTTTCGAACGAAGGCCCGAATGCGCGGCCGAACTTGATGGTGGTCGGCTCGCTTGCGGATATCGTCGAGGATCAATTTGCGCGTCTGTTTGACGCGCTCGGCGTCGGCCCCGTGCATTTCCTCCCTATGCGACGCGCCGACGCCGACCTGTCCGTGGGACCAAACACCGTCTTTCTTCTGGCGCAACCGTTCCTGAGG
This sequence comes from uncultured Alphaproteobacteria bacterium, assembly GCA_963833955.1. Classification (GTDB taxonomy): domain Bacteria; phylum Pseudomonadota; class Alphaproteobacteria; order Rhizobiales; family Beijerinckiaceae; genus Roseiarcus. The sequence continues at coordinate 148,422 of CAWHZY010000017.1, forward strand.
GACACAGCGAGCGCCCTCCAGGGGCGGGGCGCGAGGCACATTGCGGCGCCCTTCCCGCTTGGGTCCGAAGGGACTACAGCATGGCTGCGCGCCGCCGCGGATGCGTTTCACGTTTCGCCCGAGCGTTTCGAGGCGGTCACGGCCCAGGCGCGCTCGCGGGCCGAGGCTTCGGTCGCGGGGCAACGCAGCCATCTTGCCGGCAAGCGCATCTTCTTTTTCCCCGATTCGCAGCTCGAGATCCCACTTGCGCGCTTCCTCGCGCGGGAGCTCGGGATGGTTCCCGTGGAGGTCGGAACGCCCTACCTCAACCGCGCGCTCATGGCCGCGGAGCTTGCGCTCCTGCCGTGCGGGCCCCTGCTCAGCGAAGGTCAGGACGTCGATCGGCAACTCGACCGCTGCCGCGCGGCGTCCCCCGATCTCGTCGTGTGTGGGCTCGGCCTCGCGAATCCCCTCGAGGCCGAGGGCGTCGCGACGAAATGGTCGATCGAACTCCTGTTCACGCCGATCCAAGGCTACGAACAATCCGGCGATCTCGCCGGCCTCTTTGCCCGGCCGCTCATGCGCCGCCAGTGGCTGGAGGTCTGAGCGATGGAACTCACCCTATGGACCTACGAAGGCCCTCCCCACGTCGGAGCTATGCGGATCGCAGCCTCGATGAGCGGGCTGCATTACGTGTTGCACGCTCCGCAGGGCGACACCTACGCAGATCTCCTGTTCACGATGATCGAGCGTCGCGGCACGCGCCCTCCAGTGACCTATACGACTTTCGAGGCGCGCGACCTCGGTGGCGACACCGCTGAGCTCTTCAAGACCGCGGTGCGTGAAGCCTATGAAAGATGGGCGCCGCAGGCGATGCTCGTCGGCGCGTCGTGCACGGCCGAATTGCTGCAGGACGATCCGGGCGGTCTCGCCCGCGCGCTGCGTTTGCCAATCCCGGTCATTCCTCTTGAGCTCCCCGCCTATCAGAAGAAGGAGAACTGGGGCGCGTCGGAGACGTTCTACCGGCTGGTGAGATCCCTCGTCCCCGCTTCAACTGCGCGTGTCCCCGACGCGCGACCCCGCTGCAACATTCTGGGGCCGACTGCGCTCGGCTTTCGACATCGCGACGATGTGCGCGAAATCTCCGGCATCCTCAAATGGCTCGGCGTAGAGATCTGCGTCACAGCACCCCTCGGCGCCACCCCCGAGGACATCACTCGTCTCGGCGAAGCGGACTTCAACGTCGTGCTCTACCCCGAGATCGCCCTACCCGCGGCAAAATGGTTGGAAAAGAACCACAAGCAACCGTTCACTCAAACCATTCCCATCGGCGTCGCCGCCACACGCGCCTTTATCGCAGAAGTTGCCGCACTCGCGGGAGTCCATCCCGCTGCGGCGCTCGATGAGGACTCGTCACGCTCGCCCTGGTATTCGCGCTCGGTCAACTCGACCTATCTGACCGACAAGCGGGTCTTCATCTTCGGCGACGCCACCCACGCGATCGCAGCGGCGCGCGTCGCGCGAACCGAGCTCGGATTCAAGGTCGTGGGCTTAGGAACCTATTCCAGGGAGTTCGCCCGCGAGGTGCGGAGCGAGGCCGAAGCCTGCGGAGCCGAAGCGCTTATCGCCGACGACTATCTGGAAGTCGAGGCGAAGGTCAACGAACTGCAGCCGGAACTCATTCTCGGCACCCAGATGGAGCGCCACATCGCCAAGCGGCTCGGAATTCCCTGCGCCGTCATCTCCGCGCCGACTCACGTTCAGGACTTCCCGGCCCGATATTCTCCGCAGATGGGTTTCGAAGGGGCGAATGTGCTGTTCGACTCCTGGGTTCATCCCCTGATGATGGGCCTGGAAGAGCATCTGCTGGCGATGTTCCGCGAAGACCCGGAATTCCACGATGGCGTAGCGCCATCACATCTGGGCGGCGCCGTCGTCGAGCCGGTACGCGCTTCCGCCCCCGAGCGCACCGCGGCGGCGAGTGCGGACCGAAACATCATCGGCCAGCCAGAGACGATTTGGAGCGCCGAAGCCGAAAAGGAACTTAAAAAAATTCCCTTCTTCGTACGCGGGCGCGCGCGCGGGAACACCGAGACATTCGCGCGAGAGCTTGGTTTGGCAACCATAACGGTAAATACCCTCTATGAAGCCAAAGCCCACTTCGGCCGCTGAACGCGCGGGTCCGCACTTCGTCATCGTCACGCTCGACAACCATCTGGCGGGCGCGGTGGATCGCGCGCGCCGCGCCCTCGAGATAGACATTCCCGGGCTCGATCTTTCCTTCCATGCCGCCGCCGAATGGAACGATCCCGCGGCCTTGCAGCGCTGCCTTGCGTCGATCGCCAAAGCGGACATCATCGTCGCGACGATGCTGTTCATGGAGGAGCATGCGCAGGCGGTGCATTCGGCGATCCAGGCGCGGCGTGACACTTGCGACGCGGTTCTGGGCTGCATGTCCGAGCCGAGCATCGTCAAACTCACCCGCATCGGCCGTTTCAATATGGACGGCTCGAAGCGGGGCGCGCTCGACTTCCTGAAGCGGCTGCGGGGCGGCGGCAAGCCGTCCGCCGCCGGGGGCGCTCATCAGCTTGCGATGCTGCGCCGCATCCCGCGTATCCTCAAGTTCATCCCCGGTCCCGCCCAGGATCTGCGCGCCTATTTCCTCACCCTGCAATACTGGCTCGCCGGATCGGAAGAGAACATCGCCAATCTCGTCCGCTTTCTGCTCAACCGCTACGCCGCCGGCACCAATCTCAACTTGCGCGGCAAGCTGAAGGCGCCCCCGCCGGCCGAATACCCCGATGTCGGCCTCTATCACCCTCGCATGATCGGCCGGCTTGGCGAGTCCGTCGATCATCTGCCCCGTCCATCAGGCGGCTCGCGCGGGACCGTCGGCGTCTTGCTGATGCGGTCCTACGTGCTTGCCAACAACACCGCGCATTACGACGCGGTGATCTCGGAACTGGAGGCGCGCGGACTCCGAACGATCCCGGCGTTCGCGAGCGGCCTCGACTCTCGCCCGGCCGTCGAAGCCTATTTCAAGGCCCGCGGCAGCGTGAAGATCGATGCGCTTGTTTCGCTGACCGGGTTCTCGCTCGTCGGCGGCCCGGCCTACAACGATTCGAACAGCGCCACGAAAATGCTGGGCGAGCTCGACGTGCCTTACATCGCCGCGCAGGCGCTCGAATTTCAGACGATCGAGGAATGGGAGAGTTCCGACCGCGGACTTTCGCCGGTTGAGGCCACCATGATGGTCGCCATTCCCGAACTCGACGGGGCGACGGCTCCGATCGTGTTTGGCGGGCGGTCGAGCAACGCCCTGACCGGCGCGACGCGCGACATCCAGCCGCACAAGGAACGGATCGCGCGCCTTGCCGACCGCGTCGAGGGGCTCGTGCGATTGCGGGCGGGCGAGCGCGCAAGGCGGAAGGTCGCCATCGTTCTCTTCAACTTCCCGCCCAACGCGGGCGCAACTGGCACCGCGGCGTTCCTGGGCGTTTACGAGTCCCTGCATCAGACACTGAAGGCGATGCAGGAAGCCGGCTACACCGTCGAGGTCCCGGAGACGGTCGACGCGTTGCGCCAGCGGATCATCGAGGGCAACAACGCGCGCTTCGGCGCCGGGGCCAATGTTGTCGCCCGTGTCGATGTCGACGATCACATCCGGCGCGAGGCGCATCTCGTGGAGATCGAGGCGCAATGGGGCGTAGCGCCGGGCCGGCATCAGACGGACGGCGCCGCGCTGTTCGTGCTGGGCGAGCGATTCGGAAACGTGCTGGTCGGGATTCAACCCGCCATGGGTTACGAAGGCGACCCCATGCGCCTGCTGTTTGATCGCGGCTTCGCGCCGACGCATGCTTTTTCGGCCTTCTACCGGTACTTGCGCGAGGATTTCGACGCCGACGTCGTGCTGCATTTCGGCATGCACGGATCGCTCGAATTCATGCCGGGCAAGCAGGTCGGGCTTTCGGCCGCCTGCTGGCCCGAGCGCCTGATCGGCGCTATGCCCAACGTCTATCTCTATGCCGCGAACAATCCGTCCGAGGGCGCGCTGGCGAAGCGCAGGTCGGCCGCGACCCTCGTCAGCTATCTCACGCCTAGCCTCGCCCATGCCGGACTCTATCGCGGTCTCGTCGACCTGAAGGCGGCGCTCGAGCGCTACCGCGCCAGTGAACCCGAGGCCGATCATGAGCGCGGCCGGATTGCCGAGCTCATTCAGTCACAAGCTGCCGCCATTGACCTCGCCGAGCCTGAGCCGCCCTGGGGGAGGAGCGCGCGCGACGAAATCGACAAGCTCGGCGCCGCGATCCTCGAACTCGAATACACGCTCATCCCCCACGGTCTGCACGTTCTCGGCGAGACGCCCGGCGCGGAGGAGCGCGCCGGAACGTTGTCGGCAATCGCCGAGAGCGCGCTCGGTCTTGCCGATGCCGGCGCCGCGGTGCGCGCGCTCATCGCAACCGGGTCCGCGGAGGCGGCCCTCGCAGCATTCCCCGCTCCACAGATTCAGGAGGCCCGCGAGGCTTTCGACGAACTGGCGCGCATCAATCAGCTGCTCGGCGAGGACCACGAGAACTCCGGCGCTCATACGGGCGCTCGACGGACGTTTCATCGCTCCAGTCGTCGGCGGCGATCTCGTTCGGACGCCGGCGATCCTGCCGACCGGCCGCAACCTGCATGGTTTCGATCCCTATCGCATTCCGAGCGCCTTCGCGATTGCCGAGGGCGTCAGACAGTCCGATTGCGTCCTCGCGCGCTATGCCGCCGACGGCCATCCGTTTCCGGAGTCCATCGCGATCGTCCTGTGGGGGACCGACAATCTCAAGACCGAGGGCGTACCGATCGGCCAGGCCCTCGCCCTTATCGGCGCCGAGCCGCGCTTCGACACTTATGGGCGCCTAAGCGGCGCGAGCCTTGTTCCTTTGCAGAAGCTCGGCCGAGCGCGCATCGATGTGATGCTGACAGTGTCGGGGATCTTCCGAGACCTCCTGCCGCTGCAAATGCGGCTGCTGGCGGACGCCTGCTTCCTCGCTGCGACAGCGGACGAGCCGGATGAAAGCAATTTCCTGCGCAAACATGCGCTGGCGCATCAGTCGGCGTCGGGCTGCGACATCGAGACCGCTGCGCTGCGTGTGTTCAGCAACGCCGAAGGCGCCTATGGCGCGAATGTCGGGATGCTCATCGACGCCGGGGTGTGGAGCGACGAGGACGAGATTTCGCAGACCTTCTCGCGGCGCAAATGCTTCGCCTATGGCCGCAAGGGCGACTGCGCCCCACGTCTCGACCTGCTCGAGAGCGTTCTCGCGAACGTCGATTTCGCGTACCAGAATCTGGACAGCGTCGAGCTCGGCGTCACGAGCATCGACCATTACTTCGACTCTCTCGGCGGCATGGGCCGGGCTGCGGCGCGGGCGCGCGGCGGGCGCGTCGCGCCCATCTACATTTCCGATCAGACGCGCGGCGCCGGCAAGGTTCGCTCGCTGACTGAGCAGGTCGCGCTCGAGACCCGAACGCGTGTCCTCAACCCGAAATGGTACGAGGGGATGCTGAAACACGGCTACGAGGGCGTTCGGCAGATTGAAGCGCATGTGACGAACACATTCGGCTGGTCGGCGACCACCGGTCAGATCGATCCGTGGGTTTACGATCGCATCACCCGGACGTTCGTTCTCGACCCGGAAATGCGGCGGCGGCTCAGTGACCTCAATGCCGCCGCTTCGACCAAGCTGACCAACCGCATCATCGAAGCGCATGAAAGAGGCTACTGGAAGCCGAACGAGGAGACGCTCGCCGCGCTTCTCGAGGCTGGCGACGAGCTGGAAGACAGGCTCGAAGGCGTGATTTCAGGGATCCCCGCATGAACATTCCAATCAGAAACGCAAGGCCCGCGGGCTCGGTCCAGGTCGAGCTCGATCCCAACATCGAGATCGGCGCCGCGAAGGTGTTTGCGGTTTACGGCAAGGGGGGGATTGGCAAGAGCACGACCTCGTCCAATCTCTCCGTCGCCTTCGCCAAGCTCGGACACCGGGTTCTGCAGATCGGTTGCGACCCAAAACACAATTCAACCTTTACGCTGACCAAACGTCTGGCGCCGACGGTGATCGACGCGCTCGAGTCGGTACAGTTCCATAGCGAGGAACTGCGGGTCGAGGACTTTGTCGCAACCGGCTACGCGGGCGTGATGTGCGTGGAGGCGGGTGGACCGCCGGCAGGCACGGGCTGCGGCGGCTATGTCGTCGGCCAGACTGTCAAGCTTCTCAAGGAGCACCGGCTGCTCGAAGACACCGACGTTGTCATTTTCGATGTGCTCGGCGACGTGGTCTGCGGGGGCTTTGCTTCGCCGCTCCAACACGCCGAGCGTGCATTGATCGTGACCGCGAACGATTTCAACTCCATCTTCGCCATGAACCGCATCGTCTCGGCGATCGACGCCAAGTCGCGGAACTATCAGGTGCGCCTGGGCGGCGTCATCGCCAATCGCAGCTCCGACACGAACGAGATCGATCGTTACAACTCCGCCGTCGGACTGCAACGCCTCGCGCATTTCCGCGACCTCGACGTGGTGCGTCGCAGCCGGCTCAAGAAGTCGACCCTGTTCGAGATGGACACGTCGCCGGAACTGGAGGCGGTGAAGAACGAATATCTCTCCCTCGCCGAGCGGCTGTGGGATGGCGTCGAGCCGCTTCCGGCTAAGCCGATGAAAGACCGCGACCTGTTCGAATTCCTGGGCTTCGATTGATGACCAGCACGACTTACGTCGCTCGACGCGACCAACTCGAGCACTATTTCGACCGGACTGCGGTCGAGATGTGGAAGCGCATGACGTCGGACGCGCCGCTCAGCCGAGTGCGGGCGACCGTGCGCGCCGGGCGGGACGCAATGCGTGAAACGATTATCGGCTGGCTGCCCGACGACCTGCAGGGCACCCGCATTCTTGATGCCGGCTGCGGGACAGGCGCGCTCGCGTTAGAACTCGCCAAGCGCGGCGCCAATGTCGTCGGCGTCGACGTTTCGCCAACCCTGGTCGGACTCGCGCGGGAAAGAGCGCCCATCCGCACCGGCTGGGGCATGGCGACCTTCGCGGTGGGCGATATGCTCAATTCTTCGCTTGGCGAATTCGACTACGTCGTCGCCATGGACAGTCTCATCCATTATGAGGGCGAGGATATCGCGCGCATCGTGTCGACGCTGGCCGCGCGGACGCGATCCGCGATCGTCTTCACCGTGGCGCCGCGCACGCCGGCGCTGACCGTCATGCATGCCGTCGGAAGATTTTTCCCCCGGGGGAATCGCGCTCCGTCCATAGCCCCGATCTCAATGCCTGCCCTCAGGCGATTTTTTGAGCGCCAGAAGCAGCTCGCCGACTGGGGCGTCGGTCGGGCGAGCCGGATCGACAGAGGCTTCTATATTTCTCAGGCCGTGGAGCTCGCGCGTCTATGAGCCGCGCATCCGCCACCATCGTGCAGGGATTCATGCGGCTTGGGCCGCAGGTGCTCCCTTTCGCCGACGCCGCGACCCCCGAGCTGCCGTTTCTTCGTCTCCTGCGCCTGTCGCTCTTTCAGGTTACCGTCGGCATGGCGGCAGTCCTTCTGATTGGCACGTTGAACCGCGTGATGATCGTCGAGCTCGCCGTGCCGTCATGGATCGTCGCCTGCATGCTGGCGCTGCCGCTCCTGTTCGCGCCGTTGCGGGCTTTGATAGGTTACCGTTCGGACAATCACCGCTCCGTGCTGGGCTGGCGGCGTGTGCCCTTCATCTGGTTCGGGACGATGGCGCAGTTCGGCGGCTTCGCGATCATGCCTTTCGCGCTGCTCATCCTTTCCGGCGACACAACGGGACCCCTCTGGGCGGGGCAGGTTGCTGCCGCTCTGGCCTTCCTTCTCGTGGGCGCCGGACTGCACACCGTTCAGACAGTGGGACTGGCGCTGGCCACAGATCTCGCTCCCGAGCGCGCGAGGCCGCGCGTTGTCGCCCTTTTGTGCGCCATGTTGCTCGCGGGCATGGCCGTCAGCGCGGTCGTATTTGGCTTGCTGCTCAGACATTTCAGCGAGGTCCGACTCATACAGGTCGTGCAAGGCGCCGCGGTCGTCACGATGGTTCTCAACTGCGCGGCGCTCTGGAAGCAGGAGCCGCGCATTTCGACCATGGCCGCCGCGTCGCCCGCGCGGGCGACGTTCCGCGACGCATGGAACGCGTTTGCGACGACGGCCCGCACTCGCCGGCGCCTTATCGCAACCGCGCTCGGCACCGCGGGGTTTAGCATGCAGGACATTCTGCTCGAGCCCTATGGCGGAAAGATCCTGCATCTCCCGGTCAGCGCGACCACGGCCCTGACGGCGATGCTTGCGCTGGGCGGCGGCGGCGGCCTTGCGCTCGCGGCGCGTCGCCTGAACCTCGGCGCGGACCCCCATCGCGTCGCTGGATCGGGCGTGCTGGTCGGCATTATCGCCTTCTGCAGCGTCATCTTCTCGGCGCCGCTCAATTCGCGCCCGCTGTTCGGGCTTGGCGTGGCTTTGATCGGCTTTGGCGGCGGCCTCTTCGCCCACGGCACGTTGACCGCGTCGATGGCGTTTGCGAAGCCCGAGGATCGGGGCCTGGCGCTCGGCGCCTGGGGCGCGGCGCAATCGACTGCGGCCGGCCTCGCGATCGCGTTCAGTGGCGTGGTCAACGATCTCGGTTCGTCGCTCGCTTCACGCGGCGCCTTCGGGGACGCGCTCGCGGACCCCGTGACCGGCTACACCATCGTCTATTCCATCGAAATCGCGCTCCTCGTTGCAACGCTCGTCGTCATTGGGCCGCTCGTGCGCGCCCGAATGGATATGCGCGTTTCAACGCGGGCGAGTTTTGGCCCCGCTGTCGTTGCCGGGCTTCGATCTGGAGATTTAGGCCAATGAGAGGCGCCATCGGCAATCTGGACGTCGCACAGATCGTGCTTTACGCATTCTGGCTCTTCTTCTTCGGCCTCCTTTTCTATCTGAGGCGCGAGGATCGTCGTGAAGGCTATCCGCTCGAGAGCGAGGCCGAGCCAGGCCTGAAGGCTCGCGACATCATCTGGATTCCGAGGCCGAAGACCTTCCGACGCTCTGACGGCCGTGAGGTTTCGGTTCCAAATTTCCGAGCCGATACGCGCCCGGTCAATGCGACGAAGACGGAACCGTGGCCCGGAGCCCCGCTCCAACCCAATGGCGATCCCATGCTCGCGGGTGTCGGGCCGGGCAGCTACGCCGAGCGCGCCGATGAGACCTACAAGACCGCCGACGGCCATGACCTCATAGTCCCGCTGCGCGTCGCGACCAATTATGGCGTTCCAGCCGAAGGCGTGAATCCGATCGGGTTCGCAGTGTGGGCGGCGGATCGGGCTCAGGCTGGCATCATCCGTGACCTCTGGGTCGACCGGGCGGAATGTGTGCTCCGCTATTACGAAGTCGAGACGGCCGACGGTAGGCGCGTACTTTTGCCCGTGAACTTCGCGAACGTCGACACGAAGCGTCGCCGTATCGGCGTCAACGCCTTGCTCGCCGGGCAGTTCGCCGCAGTGCCGGGGATACGTAACCCCGACAAGGTCACGCTGCTCGAGGAAGACAAGATCACGGCCTATTACGGCGCCGGGACGCTCTACGCGACGGCGGCGCGTGCGGAGCCTCTGCTATGAAAGCGGTCAATCTCGAAAAGCTGCTGCCCCACGACATTCCCGCTGGAGAGCGGATTCTCTGGCATGGCAGGCCGCGATGGATCAGCCTGGCGCGCCGCGCCTATCGCGCCGATTTTATCATCATTTATTTTGCCGCGCTGACCGTTTGGAACGTCTATTCGGCGGCGGGCGAATCGGGGTGGGGGGCGGCTGCGCGAGTGGCGGTTAAAACTGTCGGAATCGGGGCCGCCGCCCTGGCGCTCGTCGCGCTGCTTAGCTTCCTCTCCGGGCGCACGACGCTTTACGTCGTGACCTCTCGACGGATCGTCATGAAGATTGGCGTCGCGCTGCCTATCTTCATCAACATCCCCTTTAAGCAGATCGTCTCCGCGTCCACCTGCGTTTACGGCGACGGAACAGGAGATATTCCGGTCAGGCTCACTTCCAGCGCGCGAATTGGATACTTCGTCCTCTGGCCGCACGCGCGTCCGTTTCACTTTGGGAACCCCGAGCCGTCACTGCGCTCCGTAGCCAACGTCGGCGATGTCGCCGAGACTTTGAGCCGCGCGCTTCGTGAAGCCAGCGGCCAGCCCGAGGGCGCGATCTCAAAGGAGATCATTGTCCCGGCGGGCTCGCGCGCGGGCGCTGTCGCGCTTCCCACACAAGCGACCGCGTGAGGAGAGAGTTCAATGAGCGATGCTGCTATCAAGCGCCCCCCCGCCGGAATGCCGAAGGAGGTCTTGTTCGCCGCCGCCGCGCTGATTGCACTGACTGTGATCGGCGCGACCACAGCACGACTGACGGGCGTCGGCAAGACCCCGGAGCTCAGTGGGCGAGCCGTCCAAAGCCTTTCCCTTCGCTTTGACGACCAGGCCAACGGTTCGGTGCTTGTCCGCCGAGCAGGCGATCAGGTTGTCATCTATACAATCGCCCCAGAGACCAACGGCTTCATGCGAGCGACGCTCCGCGGTCTCGCTCAGGAGCGCCGGCGCTCGGGTATCGACGACACGACTCCGTTCCTGCTCACCCGATGGAGCGACGGCCGTATGTCGCTCGACGATGTAACGACCGGCCGCGATGTGGCTCTCGATGCCTTCGGGGAAACAAACTCGGGCGCCTTTGCCAGGCTCTTCGTCTCCGGAGAGCAGAAATGAGCCTATTGCCAGCACTGCGGCGGCAGACCTTCGAGTCCCCGTGCACCGTCGAGATCGAGCGCTCGGCGGAAACGCTCGAGGCGCATGTCGTAATTGACGGCGATTATGACCTTAGGCCAGGCGACGAGGTGCTCGTCCGTGACCCGCCAACCAACTCGCCCTTTGGCGAGCGGATTGTCGTCCGACGCATGGCGACCATCACAAGAGCGGGGCTTCCGGAACGGATCTGGACTCGCCTTGCAGGCAATTTCGAGCTCGGCGAGCTCTACGACGTTAGCTTCACCGAGAGGAGACGGCTATGAACGCTTCCCTGAAGGCAGACGCGACGCTTGACGCGACGCGCGTGGCTCAGCAGGACACAGTGCTCAGCCCCCGCTTCTACACCACAGATTTCGACGAACTCGATAAGACGAACGTCGCTCCGGTGCGTGCCGAGTGGGATGCGCTGATCGCGGAGTTGCGCTCCGATCCTAACAAGAAACACTTCATCCGAACGGACGAGTTCGACGCCGACTTCTCGAACCTGCCGCCGGACCTCGACAAAGAGTTTCGCGATTTTCTCATCAGTTCGATCACCGCAGAATTCTCAGGCTGCGTTCTTTACGCCGAGATGAAAAAGCGCGCCAAGAACAAGGACATCCACGACCTCTTCACCTTCATGAGTTGAGACGAGGCCCGCCACGCCGCTTTCATCAACGATACGCTCAAGGACTTCGACATCGGAGTCGATCTTGGATTTCTGACCAAGGCGAAGAAGTACACGTATTTCCGCCCGAAGTTCATTTTTTACGCGACCTACCTATCCGAGAAAATCGGCTATGCGCGCTACATCACGATCTTTCGCCAGCTTGAGCGCCATCCCGAGCGAAGATTCCATCCGATCTTCAAATGGTTCGAAAAATGGTGCAACGACGAGTTTCGCCACGGCGAGGCGTTTGCGCTGCTCATGCGCTCTAACCCAAAGCTTATCTCCGGCTTGAACGTATACTGGATCAAGTTCTTCTTGCTCGCCGTTTTCGCGACCATGTATGTGCGCGATCACTGTCGGCCCGCCTTCCACAAGGCGATTGGAATGGATCCGACGGATTATGATTTCGCGGTCTTTCGTCTGACCTCGGAAATCTCGCGCCAAACCTTCCCGCTCACGCTCGACCTTGACAATCCTGCATTCAAACGTGGCCTCGAACGGCTGTGCAGGATCGCGCGATCGATTGAGGAAGCGCAAGCTCGTGGAGGCCTGGGCGGCAAACTTCGAAGGGCTTGGTTGGCCGGTACGGCGGCTCTCGCGTTCGGCAGCCTCTACATGTTGCCCAGCAAAGCCAATCCGCTTCCAGCCGATATTCGTCTCGCGCCAGCCTGGTGAGGGCGCCCGGATGATCGCCTACGGCCTCCCAATTGTGGCGACCCTCGCGCTGTGGTGGGGTTCGACGGGCGTAATCCTGCATCTCGACAGTCAGGACCGCCGAACATTCGTAGGCAGCATGGTAGGGGCGATCGGGCTGCTCGCCCTCTCACTCTGGCTCGTGACGACGACATCAGCTGAAATGACGCCCGCCTCCGCCTATGTCGCTTTTGCTTGCGGCATCGTCTTGTGGGGGGGCCAGCTTCTCGCGTTCTACACAGGATTCGTCACCGGCCCGAACAAAGCGGCATATTCTACAGACTCCGCTCGGCGATCGCGATTCCGCCAGGCCGTTGAAACCAGCCTTTATCATGAGCTCTCAGCCGCCGCAGGCGCGCTGGTGTTGTTCGTCCTCACTAACGGTCAGCCGAATATGTTCGCGTTGTGGACCTACCTGATCCTGTGGTTGATGCACGCGAGCGCGAAGTTGAACGTCTTTCTGGGCGTCCCCAATCTTGGCGAGGACTTGCTGCCCAGCCATCTCGCCTATCTCACGACGTTCATGAAGCGTAGGCCGATGAACGCGCTCTTTCCTTTTTCAGTGACGGGCGGGACGATCGTGGCGTGGCTTCTGTTTGAACGAGCGCTCCGGGAGGGCGCCAGCTCATTTGAGGTCGCAGGCTTTACGATCCTTGGCGCCCTTATGGGGCTTGCCGTCATCGAGCATTGGTTCCTCGTCGCGCCGATCGACGCCAACGCCCTGTGGCGGGGGTTTCGCGGACCGCCCAAATCCGGCGAGTTCAAATCGGCGCTGCGTGTCGAGCTTGAGCTTGCCGAAAGCCACGTGCCCAGGGACACCCGCAACCACGACATGAGCCAGGTGCGGGCAACCGAACCGCAGTCGGGCTACGATTGGAGCGCCGATCCGCCGGCGGTCTGCGACGCCCGCAATATTCAGCTGCTCCTTGAACTTATTGCCACCGGAAGTTTCGGCGAAGTCGACAGCATCCAAGGCCTCGTGAGGACGAAGGCGCATTGGGTTTGCTTTGAGCTGAGCGAAGGACGCGCGTCGATAGCGCCACTTGCCCCGCGGCGGCTTCGTGAGCCTTTGGTGATTGCGAGAGGGCGGGGATTCGACCGGGCGCGGCTGCAGGCCGCGTTCGATGGCTGCGCGGCGCTCGCCTGACAGGATCGGACAAGAAGATGCAAAAGGAGGAATCGGTGACGGCAGGAAATCAAGAGTGCCGCGTGCATTTCACCAATGCGATTCAGCGCCTCAAGGATGAGCGGCGATACAGGGTCTTTATCGACTTAGAGCGTGACGCTGAGCGGTTCCCCGTAGCCATGTGGCGCCCGGGAGGGGAAGAGAAGCAACGCGAGGTCACCATCTGGTGTTCTAATGACTATCTCGGCATGGGAGGTCATCCAAAGGTGCGTGACGCCGCTATCTCCGCGGCACAACGCCACGGTGCGGGCGCTGGCGGCACACGCAACATTTCCGGAACGCATCACCGCATCGTCGAACTTGAGGAGGAGCTTGCCGACCTTCACGGGAAAGAAGCCGCGCTGGTCTTCACCTCGGGCTGGGTTTCGAATCTCGCCGGCATTTCGACAATCGCGTCGCTGATGCCGGATTGCCTGATCTTGTCAGACGCCCTCAACCACAATTCAATGATCGAGGGGGTTAGGAGGTCGGATTGCGACAAGCGGGTCTGGAGGCACAACGATGTCGCTCACCTCGAGCAATTGTTGATCGAGGCGGGACCCCGCCGGCCAAAGCTGATCCTTTTCGAAAGCCTCTATTCGATGGACGGCGACATCGCGCCTGTTCGGAAAATCGTGGAGCTTGCCGAGCGGCACGATGCGTTGACCTATATCGACGAGGTTCATGCGGTTGGCATGTATGGCCCCCGCGGAGGCGGCATCGCCGAACGCGAAGGGCTCATGGGTCGCATCGATGTCATCGAGGGCACGCTCGCGAAAGGATTCGGCTCGCTCGGCGGCTATATCGCCGCAGACAGCGCTATCGTCGACGCGGTTCGGAGCTACGCGCCGCAATTCATCTTTACCACGGCCTTGCCTCCCATGGTGACCGCCGGCGCGTGCACGGCAATTCGGCACTTGAAAGAGTCAAGCGTAGAACGCGAAGGCCATCAGTATATGGCAACTGTAACGAAGCACGCTCTGAGCGCGGCTGGCTTGCCGGTGCTTGAGAACCCGTCCCATATCGTGCCGCTGATGGTCGGCGATGCAGAGCGATGCAAGGCGGCGAGCGACCTTCTGCTGCGCAGGCACAACATCTACATTCAGCCGATTAACCACCCAACGGTCCCAATCGGAGCGGAGCGGTTGCGCATCACTCCGACCCCGCGTCACAATGAAGCGGACGTCTCCAATCTCGTCGAAGCTCTCGTCGACGTCTGGAAAACACTCGAGCTCCCCTTCAAAACAGCGCAAATCGTACCGCTTTCGCGCCGGCGTCGGTCAGCCCTCGATTGCGCCTATCCGGAGATGCGCAGGGCGGCCGAGTAGCTGCGCGTCGGCCGAGTGGTTCCAACTTTCCAACAGGTTTCCTGGGACGTCGGTTAGATCGTTCGTCTCAAGTGAGCTCCTTTTGTTTGAACGGTTTTGCGGCAGAGACCACGCTCGAGGGACGTTGCAATTTCATTGTTCTCCGACCGAAATTTGAAGAGCGCACTCTCGGTGACGCGCCCCTTCGGATAATACCAAGTCCCGGAGGGCTTGGCTCTCGGCTTCCCAAATCAGCGTCGAGTTGATTTCAAGGTGGCGAACACGAGAGGTTTGCCATGCCCATTGCGCTTCGGTCTGATTTTGATGCTGAGAAGATTAGGGCGGCCGCGAAGCGGTCGAAGGACGGGCGGCAGGCGCGGCGGCTTTTAGCCCTGGCGGCAATTTACGACGGGGCTTCGCGCGGCGCGGCGGAAAGATCGGCGGCGTGAGGCTCCAGATCGTTCGCGATTGAGTTCTCGAGTTCAACGCTCACTGGCCGGATGGTTTGATCGATCGAAAACCGCCTGGGCAACCGCCTCGATTGAACGATGCTCATCGGGCCGCGCTGGCCGCGGTCATCGAGAGCGGTCCGCTCCCTGCGGTTCATGGGGCCATCCGATGGCGGATCGTCGATCTCTGCCAATGGGTATGGGAGGGATTCCGTGTCGTTGTCGCAAAGCAGACTTTGAGCCGCGAACTGCGCGCCATGGGCTATCGCAAGCTCTCGGCTCGTCCTCGTCATCACGCGCAAGCCGCCGGCGCCGTAATACCCATTCTATTTGAGCGCGAACTCATCGCGCTCAACCCCGCGCAACGGCGCGGGCGCGCATTCGCGCTTCGGCCATAAGGCGATGATCGGTTCCGATCATCCAGTCTTGGTATGAGGATTTTAAAAAAGCCTACCCGAGCGCCTGGCGCAGATCGGGCGCGAAAAAGGCGTCGAGCCCGACGCCATAGAAATCTGGTTTGCGGACCAGGCGCGCATCGGCCAGAAGAACAAGATCACGCGACGTTGGGCCAAACGCGGCACGCGCCCCAGCGCGCCGAAAGACCAACGAACCGCATCGGCCTATATCTTCGGGGCGATCTGTCCCGGGGATGGCAAGGGCGCGGCGCTCGTCATGCCCAGGTGCGATACAGAGGCGATGAATCTCCGCCTCGCCGAAATCGCCACGCAGATCGCGCCGGGCGCGCACGCGGCGCTTCTCGTCGATCAGGCCGGCTGGCATCTCTCGGGCAGCCTGACAGTTCCTTCCTCGACGACGTGTGAGGTGGCAGATTCGCGAAATGCTCTGAATTGGGATCGGTACGTGAATATGTTTGACAGCATAAGCATGATCGTAAGCGGTCTTCACGTCCCACGGCGTTGGGAGGTTGACGGGATTTGAGCGAGCGCGTCAGGCCGCGAGTCGATGGGCGGCGTGAGCTTTGGGCCATGCCCATGGCATGAGTTCGTCGATGCGCGATGCGGGCCAGAGATTGACGAGCTTGTCGAGGACGCCGGCGATGTAGGCTTGCGGCTCGACATCGTTGAGCTTGCACGTCTCGATCAGCGAGGCGACGCAGGCCCAGTTTTCGGCCCCCTCGTCATGACCAGCGAAGAGCGCGTTCTTGCGATTGAGAACGATCGGTCGGATGCCGCGCTCGACGATATTGGTGTCGAGTTCGATGCGTCCGTCGTCGAGGAAGCGGACGAGCCCTTCCCAATGGTTCAAGACCATAACGAGGTTCTCGGCGATCCCGGACTTGCCGGAGACGCGCGCCAACTGATGCTCGAGCCACGGCCTGAACGCCATGACGAGCGGCTTGCTCTGCTCCTGGCGCGCGCGGCGACGCTCGTCGGCGCCCATGCCGCGGATCGTCTTCTCGATCGCATAGAGCTCGGCGATCCGCTCCAGCGCCTCGCGGGCGATCGGCGCTTCACCCTTGGCGTGGTCGAAGAAGCGGCGTCGCAGATGCGACCAGCAGAAGGCGAGCGTGATCCGGCGATCGGGCGCCTTGGCGGCGATCGTCTTGTAGGCGGCGTAACCGTCGCACTGAACAACGCCCGCATAATTGTCGAGCAGCTTCAGGCCGTGGATCGCCCCGCGGCCGGGTGCATAGGCGAAGGCGATGGCCGGAGGGTCCGCGCCGCCCCATGGCCGATCGTCGCGGGCGACCGCCCAGAAGTAGCCCTCCTTGACGCGGCCTCGGCCCGGATCGAGCACCGGGGCCTTCGTCTCGTCGACCGCGATCTTGGCCGAGGTCAGGATGAGTTCGCGAAGGCGCTCATAGACCGGCCGGAGTTCGGCGGCCGCGTAGCCGACCCAGAAAGCCAGCGTCGAGCGCTTGATGTCGAGGCCCTGAGCGGCCAGCATCTGGGCCTGACGATAGAGCGGCAGATGCCAAGCATATTTGGACACCAGCACGGAGGCCACCATCGCCTCGGTCGGCAGGCCGCCCTTGATCAGCCGCTCGGGCGCCGGCGCCTGAACCACGGCCTCCTCGCAGGCGCGGCACGCATATTTGGGTCGGTGCGTCACCAGCACCCGGAACTGCGCCGGGACCACATCTAGCCGCTCCGAGACATCGGCGCCGATCGCATGCATCGGCGATCGGCAGCATGGGCAGTTCCAGTCCTCGGGCTCGATCGTGACGTGAACGCGCGGAAGATGAGCGGGCAGCGCGCCGCGGCTCGCCCGGCGCTTTTCGGCCCGCGCCGCCGCGGCGGCCTTGTTCTGCTTGTCGTCGGCCGCCTCGCGGGCCGCGACCACCTGTTCGATGTCCTCCAGCGCCAGGGCGAACTGGTCTGGATCGAGCTTCTCGGATTTGCGGCCGAACTGCATTCGTTGAAGCTGGCGTAGAAGATGCGCGAGGCGATCGTTCTGCCTGAGCGCCGCGTCGCGCTCGATGATCGCGGTGTCCCGCTCCGCGAGCGCCGCAGCCAGCCGCGCCTCAAGCGCGTCGATGTCGGGCGGGGGCTGATTCGCGGCGGCGCTCACACCTGAAAGAGAATCAGATTTGCTCGTGCTTGTGGAGAGAAATCAGCCGCTTCGCACAAGCTTCACGACGCCGTCTCCGGCGCCAGAATGTCGCGCGCGTGCAGGCGCGACCAATCCAGCCCATCGACGAGCGCAGCCAGTTGCGACGCCGACAGCCGCATGACGCCGTCGCTGATCGGCGGCCAGCGAAACGCGCCTTCCTCAAGACGCTTCCAATACAAAATCAGGCCGGAGCCGTCCCAGGCCAAAATCTTCAACCGGTCCCCCCGCTTCGAGCGAAAGACGAGGATCGTCCCGGAGAACGGATCGCGTTGAAGCTCGTCCTTCGCCAGCGCCGCCAGGCTGTCGGCGCCGCGCCGAAAGTCGACCGGCTTCGTCGCCACCAGAATCCGAACGCCAGAGGGAACCGCAATCACGTCGCGGCCTTCACCGCGCGCAGCACCTTCGTCAGCGTCGCAACGTCGGTTCCAGGACTGACGCGCACCACCGCCGCGCCAAGCGCGATCTCGATCGTCCCGCATGGAATTGCGCAGGAGGCTGCCGAAGATGGCGCCGCAGCCTCCACAATCACCGGCGCGAAAGTCACGCTGCCCGCGGCGGCGCCTTGGCGACGGACAGCTCGCCGTTGCGCATCGCGCCGCCAGCCGAACAGTTGCTGCGGCGTCAGACCATATCGCCCTGCAACAGCCGAGACTTTGTCCCCGCTCTCATAGCTCTCTGCGAGAATCGCCGCCTTTTGCTCCGGCGTCCACGCGCGCCTTCGGCCAGATCCGGTGAAGATCTCAAGCCGACGAACCGGCTCACCCTTCGATTTGTGCAAAAGCTCAGTGTCCGACACGTGTCTAACCCGCTTCCGACTCAAACGACGTCAGACAATCGCCCACTCGCCAACGCACTTGAAGGTGCGATCAAAGCGCCGCTTACGGACGATATCGTGTTTGGCATATTATTCATCGGTTGTCTTACTGCGTTCCTCGAAATCAAGGTGCGTAACGGCAGGCGGGACTAGCAATGCTACCTGGCTCCCAGGGACGCAATTGCACGCATTGAACGCCACGTTGAAGACACGCGGCAGCGCGACGTGGCGCCGTTAATGCATCATGAAGACGGGGACGCGCGTGCGATTAAGCACTTCGTACGTCACGCCTCCGAATACCCATTCGTAAATTTGGCCGAAGCGAAACGCACCCATGATCAGTGAATCCGCGTTGATTGCTTCGGCCTCGGACAGCAGCCGGACGGCAATATGCTCGTCTTTCCTGGCGATAGCTTGTCTGACCTCCGCCGATATCTCATGCTGGTCGAGAAGGCGAAGAACTTCTTCGCAGTCTTGCGCTGCCCTTGGTTCGCTGACCGTAACGATCGTTACACGCGTGGCCGCTTTCAGCCAAGGAAGCACATGCAGGATCGCCTTGCGGGCCTGCGTTCGCGGCTTCCAAGCAATGACCATGTGCTCGCCGAGCGCAAGCGGTAGACCACCTTTCAATGGAACGAATAGGACCGGACGGTGAGTGTTGAAGATCGCCGCATGCAAGGCGTCAGCTGAGTCGAGATTGTTCGGTTGGGCGATTGAGCGACGCCAAGCGCCGAAGTCGTCAAAACTCCAGAGGACAAAAGCAAGGCGTCCTTCGGAATGACGGTCACCCTGCGCAGGGAGGATGGGGGCAAACAGAGCTTCAAGATTGTCGGCGAAGACGAAGCCGACCCCTCGCACGGCACCGTCTCGTATTTCTCGCCGCTCGCTCGTGCGGTGCTTACGCATGGCGCTGGAGATATTGTTGTGATCGCCGACAAAGACGGGCAGCATTGGCGCCCGACAGGGGCCCGCCCATCCCGACAGGAACACGACGCAAGTCCTGGGCCGCTTCCGGCCGAGGGAGCGAGCGAAAATTATTTGAGCGCGATGGAACATCGACGCGGGAGCCGGGTTTCCACGCGCTGGGGGTAGTAAGGCGATCTGGAGAGCTTATTCGTGGCCGGCTTCATTCCGTACTGCGGGTCCGCGCCTGTGCCCGGCGCGCTCCACTGGAATCTCGACCCTCTTCTGATTGTCGCATTGGTGGCGTTCGGGGTCGCGCATATAAGCTTCGCCCGCTTGCATGGTTTGGCGAATTGGAACATGGCCGCCTGCGCGTTCGGCTGGCTCATCCTCTTGCTCTCGTTTGTTTCACCGCTCTGCAATTTAAGCGTGGCCCTGTTTTCGGCTCGCGTCACCCAACACATGGTGATCGTATTGCTCGCGGCGCCGCTAATCGCGCGAGGATTGGTATTCGCGCCTGCGGGTTCACGCCGAGCGGCGAGCGTCGCTTGGCAGACCACGGTCGCCTTCGCCGCAATCTTTTGGATCTGGCATAGCCCCGCTTTTTACGACGAGACGTTGCGCAACAACTTCGTCTATTGGCTGATGCATACGACGACGATTGTCGCCGCGCTCGCGCTGTGGATGGCCGTTTTCAATTCCAGCGCGCCACTCGCGTTCCTTGTACTGTTCGCGACGGGCGTGCAGATGTCGCTGCTTGGAGCCTTGCTGACTTTCGCCGCCGTTCCCTTGTTTTCCGTGCACGAGTTCACAACCGCAGCCTGGGGCCTCACGTGGCTGCAAGATCAGCAGCTGGGCGGTCTCGTGATGTGGGTGCCCGCAGGGCTGCTGCTGACCGCCTATTCGGTCGTCGCTTTTGGCGCGGTGTTGCGGTTGGACGCCCAGGTTGTTTCGCCGGCGAGGGAAAAGGCGGCTTAAGGCGCATTTTTGGGAGGGACGGCGTTGCGGGTTCAGATGATCTTTCTCGCTTTGTCGGTCGCGCTTACGTACACGCCCGCGTGGGCCGACGATCTCGTCTCTCTCTCCAAGGACCCGAAGCAATGGATTATGCCGGCGCGCGACTACGCCAGCACCCGCTTTAGTCCGCTTGATCAGATTAACGCTTCGAATGTCGGCAAGCTGCAAGTCGCCTGGATGTTCTCGGTCGGAACCCAGCATGGACAGGAGGCTGCGCCTCTCATCATCGGCGACACGCTCTATGTCGTCAGCTCCTATCCCAACAAGGTGTTCGCGCTGGATTCGGCGACCGGCGACCTCAAGTGGACCTACACTCCAAACCAGAATCGCGCGTCTCAAGGCGTGGCCTGCTGCGACGTCGTGACCCGCGGCATCGCCTACGACAACGGCAAGATATTTCTGGTCACGCTCGACAATCACGTCGTCGCCCTCGACGCGAAGACCGGCAAGGAGCAATGGGCGACGCAGACGGGCGAAATCAATTTAGGCGAAACGACGACCGCCGCGCCGTTCGTCGTGAAGGGCAAGGTGTTCGTCGGCATCAGCGGCGGCGAGCTCGGCGTTCGCGGCCGCGTCACTGCGCTCGACGAAAGCACCGGCAAGATCGATTACATCGCCTACTCGACCGGTCCTGACAAGGACATCCTCATCGGCGCTGACTTCAAGCCCTTTTATGCTTCCATGAAAGGCAAGGATCTTGGCGTCAGCACGTGGCCGCCGGACGCCTGGAAGATCGGCGGGGGAACGATGTGGGGCTGGTTCTCCTACGATCCGGACCTCAATCTCCTCTATTACGGAACGTCCAACCCCGGCCCCTGGAACTCGAACCAGCGCCCTGGCGACAACCTTTGGACCACGACCCTGTTCGCGCGCGATCCCGATAATGGCGCGGCCCATTGGGCTTATCAATTCAATCCGCATGACCTTTGGGACCATGACGAGATTCAGGAGAACGTGCTCGTCGACCTCGATCTCGGCGGCAAGACGAGAAAAGTCCTGCTGCACACGGGTCGCAACGGCTTCATGTACGTGATCGACAGACAGACGGGAGAGGTTTTGTCTGCCGATCCCTATGACGCGATGACCGCCTACAAGGGCGTCGACCTGAAGACCGGGCGTATCATTCCCAATGAGGATCTGAAGCCCGATCTCAACCGCACATCCCGCAACGTCTGCCCCGCGTCGCCCGGCGCCAAGGACTGGCAGCCGACCGCCTGGTCGCCGCGCACGCACCTTCTCTACGTCCCCCATCAGCACCTCTGCATGAACTATCTGACCTCCAACGTCGGATACATCGCGGGCACGCCTTATGTCGGCGCGACGGTCGACATGTTCGCGGGTCCGGGCGGCTACCGCGGCGAATTCATGGCCTGGGATCCCGTCCAGAGAAAGAAGGTTTGGTCGATCAAGGAAAACATGCCGGTGTGGAGCGGCGCGCTGGTCACGGCGGGCGACGTCGCCTTCTACGGGACGATGGATCGATGGTTCAAAGCCCTCGACGCAAAGAACGGCAAGGTGCTTTGGCAATTTCACCTAGGCTCAGGAACGATCGGGCAGCCGGTCACCTATGAAGGGTCGGACGGCCAGCAATATGTCGCGATCCTGACGGGAGTCGGCGGCTGGCCAGGCGCTGTCGCCAACGCGCAAATCGATCCGCGCGTCCGCAACGCCGCGCTCGGCTTTGTCGGCGCAACCCAGGATCTTCCCTCCTACACGCAAGGAGGCGGCGAACTGGTCGTCTTCGCTGTTCCGAAACAAGAGGCTGCAGGCCCGGCGCCGCAGCGCAATCCTTAAGGGGAGCGAAGTGGCGATGCGCGCTGGCCTGGTCGCGTCTCTCGTCCTCGGTTTGGGCGTTTTTGCCGCGAGCGCGCAACAGAATGGGACCGGCCAGATAGGGCAGCCCATGCAGCCGGAAGCATCGCCCCGTTCCGAGACGGGCGTGCCGGCAATTGAGGCCACGCCGGGCGCAAGCGCGCCCTCCTCTGCGTCGGCGAACCCCATTCTGCATGTGCCGGTCTCCGGCCTCCATCCGGGAAATGTCTCCTTCGCGCCGAAGATCGCCAACCCGCTGGCTCAAGACCCGCAGGCCACGACGCGCGGCATGCAGGATTTCAACCAGTTCAATTGCGTCGGCTGTCATGCGGGAAACGGCGGCGGCGGTATGGGCCCGGCGCTGAGCGAGGGCCAGTACATCTACGGATCGACGCCCGCGAATTTGTTCCTCAGCATTTATCAGGGGCGTCCCAACGGGATGCCGGCCTGGGGCGGGCTCTTGCCGGAGTCGACGATTTGGGAGCTCGTCGCCTACGTCCAGAGCATCGCTCACCCCCCGAGCGCGACTTTCGGACGAACCATCTCCCGAACGCCGCCATCCCCATCGGTCGAACAGACGCCTGTCGAGTTCTTGCAGACCGTAAACCCCTGGAGCTTCACAACCTCCTTCAGCGACGGCCAAAGGCCAGTCGGAGAGTGACCCGATGCGCGGCGTATGGCTCACGATCTTGTCGACTGCGGCCTGCGCGGCATTCGCATCGCTCTGTCAGGCCGCCGCATCCCCGATGGACTACCTCCACGCTGACGGTCGGATGAGCAAAACGATTCTGCCCTTGACGCAGGGGCTGTTGATCGTCTCCGCTACCGTCGTCGTGATCATCGCTGCGCTGGTCTTGATCGCCATTTTGCGCCGAGGTCGAACAGGCGTTGTCGCCGGAACGCCGCTGACGGAAGGCGACGCGAGGGGATGGATTTCGATCGGCGTCGGCCTGTCGACGATCGTGCTCGTCGGGTTGGTCGTCTGGACGTCGGTGACCATGGCGAGAATCGCCAACCCGCCAACTGCGCCGGCGCTGTCGATCGAAGTTCGGGGCCACCAATGGTGGTGGGAATTCGCCTATCTCAACGACGATCCGTCAAAGACCTTCGTAACGGCGAACGAGATTCACATTCCGGTTGGAAAGCCGGTTCGATTCGCCCTCAAGGGCGAAGACGTCATCCACACGTTCTGGGTCCCGAGCCTCGGCGGAAAGATCCAGCTCATCCCCGGCCAAACCAACGTGACGTGGCTCGAGGCGGACAAGCCGGGTGTCTATCGCGGTCAGTGCTCGCAATATTGCGGCCAGCAGCACGCCCATATGGTTTTCTCGGTCATCGCCGATCCGCCTGAGGCCTTCGAGGCGTGGCGAGGAGATCAGCTGCGCGCGGCCTCTCAACCAAGCTCGGATGACACGCGGCTCGGCGAGCAGCACTTCATACAACGCTGCGGCGCTTGCCATACGGTGCGCGGCACGCCCGCCGATGGGCACGTGGGGCCCGACCTGACCCACCTCATGTCGCGAGCCACGATTGCAGGGGGCGAGCTGCCCAACAATCCCGGCTTCTTGTCCGGCTGGATCGCCAATCCGCAGAACCTCAAGCCCGGCTCGCTCATGCCGGATCCGGAACTGTCCGGGCCGGATCTCGCGAGCATCCGATCGTTTCTGGTTACGCTCAAGTGACGGAGCAGGCATGACCGCCGCCGAATACGATCGCGTCCCTCAAGTCGTCGGCGCGGACTATGAGTCGCCTGTCGCGCGCTCGCTCGAGCGGATCTGGGCGACGAAACCGGGACTCCTCGGCTGGATCTCGAGCGTCGATCACAAGGAGATCGGGATTCGCTACATCGTCACCGCCTTCGTGTTCCTTATCGCCGGCGGCCTCGAAGCCCTCACGCTGCGCGTCCAGCTCGCCCGTCCGAACCAGGCGCTGCTGACGCCCGAGCAGTACGACGAGCTGTTCTCGATGCACGGCATCACAATGATTTTTCTCTATGCGTCTCCAGTCCTCTCGGGCTTCAGCAATTATCTGTTTCCGTTGGTACTGGGCGCCAGGGACATGGCGTTTCCGCGCCTGAACGCATTCTCCTACTGGGTCTATCTGGCGGCGGGACTCTTCATCTATTCCAGCCTGCTCGCCGCGGCCGCGCCCAACGACGGCTGGTTCAACTACGTCCCCTACGCGCTGCGTGAATACAATCCGGGAATGAATCTCGACTTCTATGCGCTGGGAATGATCTTCCTCGGGATTTCAACGACGGTCGGCTCGGCGAATTTCGTCGTGACCTTTCTGCGCATGCGGGCGCCCGGCATGTCGCTGAACCGGGTTCCCATTCTCACCTGGGGAACGACAACCGTGTCCGTCGGCAACCTTCTCGCCGTCCCTTCGGTGAGCTTGGCGTTCTTTCTCCTGTGGACCGACCGCCAGTTCGGAACGCACTTTTTTCGCCCCAATAGCGGTGGCCATCCGCTGCTCTGGCAGCATCTCTTCTGGATGTTCGCGCATCCCTGGGTCTACGTCGTCGTGCTGCCGGCGATGGGACTTGTTTCCGATTCCCTTCCCTTTTTCTGCCGAAGACCGCTCGTCGGCTATTCTGCCGTAGTCGTTGGAACAGTGACGACCATGGCGCTCGGTTTTGGCGTCTGGCTGCACCACATGTTCGCGACCGGCATTCCCTTTCTTGCGCTCGCGTTTTTCAGCGGCGCGTCCTTCGCAATTGCCATTCCGAGCGCGATTGCGGTGTTCGCGTGGGTCGCGACGATTTGGACCGGCCGGCCGGTATTGACCTCGGCCTTTCTCTACTTTGCCGGCTTCGTGGTGATGTTCGTCATTGGCGGGGTCTCGGGCGTGGTCACCGCCGCCGTGCCGGCCGACCTGCAAGTCACCGACACCTATTTCGTGGTGGCGCACATCCACTACGTGCTGATCGGCATCAACCTCTTCGCCGTGCTCGGCGCCTTGCACGTGTGGTTTCCGAAGATGACCGGGCGCTTTCTCGGCGAAACATTCGGCAAATGGGTCTTCGCGATCGTCTTCTTCGGCTTCAACCTGGCGTTCCTGCCGATGCATTGGACCGGCCTCATCGGCATGCCGAGACGGATCTACACCTATCCCGCTGGCCTGGGATGGGAGACGCCGAATCTGATCACAACCGTCGGCGCTTTTGTGCTCGCCTTCGGCATTCTCCTTTTCCTCATCAACGTCTTCGCCAGCCTCCGCAACGGGCAGCTTGCAGGACCCAATCCGTGGGACGCGCCGTCCCTCGAATGGAGCACGCCGTCACCGCCGCCACCCTACAATTTCCCCGTCGTCCCTCAGATCGCCAGCCGCCATCCGCTTTGGGAGTCGCGGCTTGGCGACCGGCGCGTCCGCTCTGAATTGCGTGTCGGCCCGGTTCTGGACCAGGGCAAGGAAGCGCTCGCAACCACGGCGATCGACGCTGTTCCCGACGCCATTCTCAAGATGCCCGACGATACGCCGGCGCCCTTTATCGTCACGCTTGCCCTGTCGGTCGGCTTCGCCGGTCTCCTTCTGCAAGCGTGGTGGCTCGCGGGAGTTGGCGCGGCGGCGACACTCGTGGGTCTCCTCGTCTGGCTGTGGCCCGAACGCGAACTTCAGCAGCGGGCGGGAGCGCCGACATGACCGACGTGTCTCAACGGCTCGATCTGCCGGTCGGCAGCATCGGTCGCCACGCCAACGGATGGTGGGGCATGATGATGTTGATTGTGACGGAGGGCGCTCTCTTCGTCTATCTTCTCTTCGCCTACTATTACGCAGCGGTTCAGCACGCTCGGAACTGGCTGCCCGACGACCTTCCAAACTTCAAGCTCTCGCTGCCTGACACGATCGTTCTGCTTCTGAGCAGCGTCGTCGTCTGGCGGGGGGAGTCCCTGCTGAAACAAGGCCGATCCGGCGCCTTGACGGCGATTTATCTGGCCGTCGCGGCGTTGATGGGCGTCGTGTTCATCGCCGTTCAGGCGGTGGAATGGGGCGGAAAGAAGTTTACGCCCTTCTCGAGTTCATACGGTTCGCTCTATTACACCATCACCGGCTTCCACATGCTGCACGTCGCCGCCGGCGTTCTCATCCTGCTGACGCTCTCGCTCTGGTGCGCGCTCAGCTACTTCAATCGCATCCGCAGCGCGCCCGTCAGCATCGGCGCGATCTATTGGCACTTTGTCGACGCGATCTGGCTCGTGCTTTTCTTCACCTTTTACATCACGCCGCGGCTGGGACTCGGCTGAACCGATGGCCCAGGCTCCCACAGCATCGCTCACCCACCGCTCGCTCCGCCGAAACGGCGGCGTTTGGAGCGGGGCGCTGCTTTTTGGCCTCCTCGCGCCGCCGCTCGTCTGGGCGATCCAGCTCTACCTGAACTTCGGCCTCGCCAGCCATGCCTGTTTCCCGGGCGAGACGCCCCGAGCAACTTTCCTATCCGGGTGGGAACGACTCTGGATCGCCCTGCTCGCCGTCAATGTCGTCTGCGCGGCGATCTGCGCGATCGGCCTCTTTGCCTCCGGCTACTCCTGGCGCCGCCTGCGCGGCCAACCGGCTGTTGTCGCCGGCGCTCCGGGCGAGCGGACCCACGGCGCTGGCGATCGGTTGAGATCATTCGCCGTCGCCGGGCTCATGGTGAGCGGGGTCTTTACGGTCGCGATCCTGTTCGACACTGTCTACCTTTGGGCGCTCTCGACATGCTCGCTGGTCTGATTCCGCGGGCGCTGCGCGCCCTGCTCGTCGCGCTGATCGGCTCGACGGCGTCGGCCCAGGAGAACATCCCTCCGCTCGCGCCGGGGTCGGCCAGCCACGGCGCCGAGCTGATCGCCGAGAAAGGCTGCGGCGCCTGTCACATGATACCCGGCATCACCGGCGCGAACGGATTGGTCGGCCCTCCGCTCAATCTGATGGGCAGGCGGATATTTGTGGCTGGCCTCTTGCGCAACACGCCGCAGAATCTGGCCGCCTGGGTCTTCGAGCCCCAGCGCTTCGTGCCTGGCAACGCAATGCCTTCGACCGGTCTTACCGAATCGGAAGCGCTGGACGTCGCGGCCTATCTGGAAACCCTTCGATAAGACGAGATGGAGAGAGACATGCGGTGTGTCGGCTATGTGGCGATCGGCGTGGGCTTCTCGGCGCTCCTGGTCGCGGGCTCTCAAGCCGCGGCGGCCGCAGCTTGCCCGGCGGACCACGACAAGCTCGCGGCAGCGCTCAAAGCGAGCGTGAAGCCCAGCGGCGGTCCCACCAACGGGGGCTTCGACAACAACGAATGGGCCGCGCTCGTCAACCGCGAGGGCGCCGTTTGCGCCGTTGCGTTCAGCGGCGCCAAGCCGGACGACCAGTGGCCTGGCAGCCGCGCGATCGCAGCCGAGAAGGCGAATACGGCAAACGGGCTCAGCCTCGATGGCTTTGCGCTTTCGACCGCCAACCTCTACGCCGGCGCGCAACCGGGGGGCTATCTGTTCGGACTGGCCTTGAGCGCGCCGCCCCATCCGGCGGTTCTCTATTCCGGCGATCCGGCTCAGTTCGGCTCCGCCTCCGACCCGTTCGTTGGAAAGTCCCTCGGCGGGGTGATCACGTTCGGCGGCGGGCTCGCGCTGTACGACGGCGGGAGCGTCGTCGGCGGCCTTGGCGCCAGCGGCGACACGTCATGCGCCGATCACAACATCGCCTGGCGCATTCGCCAAGCGCTCGGATTGGACAAGGTGCCCGCGGGCGTGGGGCCGGACCACAATGATGAAATCATCTACGACCTCGCTCCCGACAAATCGAGCGCGTCCGGCTACGGCCACGCTCTCTGCAAGGGCAAGGAACCCGAGATCGCTGAGCAAATTCACGCCGGCTTCGTGCCGCGCTGGGCGAAGGTGACCAAGTGATCTCCTGCGGGAGGGTTCGGGCGATCCGGACGCTGGCCCAGGGGGTCGCTGTGCTCTCCCTCGCCACCGCGGTTTGCATTCATCCTGCGCAATCCGATGAGCTGCCTCTAAGAGTTTGCGCTGATCCGAACAACCTTCCCTTTTCCAACGCCCTCGGAGAGGGTTTCGAGAACAAGATCGCGACGCTCATCGCCAACTACCTCCAGCGGCCGCTGGAGTTCGTTTGGCGCGCCGAGCGACGGGGATTCCTGCGCGAGGGATTGAATGCCGGCGAATGCGATCTGGTCACTGCGATCCCGATGGGCGCCCATATGGCGCTCGTCACCCGGCCCTATTATCGCTCGACCTACGTGTTCATCTCGAAGCCGCGCGAAAAGCCCGTCTCCTCCTTTGATGACCCCAGCCTCGCAACACGCAAGATCGGCGTCCAGCTCATTGGCGACGACGGCATGAATTCGCCGCCGGCGCATGCGCTCGCCGAGCGAGGGATTATAGGAAATGTGCGCGGATACATGGTCTACGGCGACTATCGCGACGATCATCCGCTGTCCGAAATCGTTGATGCGGTCGCCAAAGGAGAGGTCGACGTCGCCGCTGTGTGGGGACCCGTCGCGGGTTACTTCGCCGCCAAGGAAAGGCCGCCGCTGGTCGTCACGTCCATCGCTGGAAGCGTCGAGGCGCGCCTGCCTATGACCTTCGACATCGCGATGGGAGTTAGCAAAACTGACAGGGAACTCAAGGCGGAGGTGGACAGCGCATTGATCGCGCTTGCTCCCCAAATCCAGGCGATCCTCGCGGCCTACGGCGTTCCCACCCTCTGATACGGAGTTCGCCTGATCGATTCTCCTTCCACAACCGAGAGCCGACGAATTAACGAGTCCATTTCGAGCGATTTCAATGGCTTGCGGCACGGTTTGCGAGTCATTCCCGGACCATAACGCCGAAGCCCGGATGGCGCGTCGCCCTCGGGAAGCGCCAGCCAGCCTTGTGCTGTTTTCTGAAAAACAATACTATGTCTTCCCCGGCTTGGCAAGAAATTGTCGATGTTTCTTAATCCGGCGTCCGGCCCTCAAGCCGAGGCCTTCGCCGCTCCACGGGAAGGCCGAGCGATCTCGTCAACCGAACCCCGTATGAAAGCCGGCGACGTGCCGGCGTCTCCTAACTCTGACGCTGTCGAGTTCGGCCCCATTCGCCAACATGCATTGGATCGATGCCGCTTGCGGCAATCGATGGCGAACACCGCCCTTGCTCCGGTTCCATCGTGGATCAAGACCGAGAATAAGGGTGACAACAGATGCCGCGGTCCTATGATGGACACGGCTCCCTAAAGATTTTCCGGTCTAAGCCGAGGATCTCCGAACATTCGCCGGACGGCTCAGGAAAGCCCGTGCAAGAAAATACTGCGCCACAGATCGTTGGCATCGGAGCTTCGGCCGGCGGCGTAAAGGCGCTGCAGGACTTTTTTGAGGTGCTTCCGGATAAGGTCGGAGCAGCCTTCGTCGTCATCATGCATCTCGATCCCGCTTCTCGGAGTGAAATGGCGGCGATCCTGGCCACCCGAACGGCCATGCCGGTCGCGCAGGTCGAAGACGCCGCCAGGCTTTTGGCCGACCATGTCTATGTCATCGCGCCAAACCAGGAGTTGCGGATCGCCGACCACTATATTTCCGCGAGCCCGTTTAAGGAGCCGCGAGGCCAGCGGGCTCCGATCGATTTGTTCTTTTGCTCTTTGGCAGACCAGCATGGAGATGCATTTGCCATCGTACTGACCGGGGCGGGCGCCGACGGATCGGTTGGCGTCAAAGCGATCAAGGAAGCCGGCGGCATTGTCCTTATTCAGGATCCCAACGAGGCGGAATATTCATCAATGCCGCGCAACGCCATTGCGACCGAAATGGCTGATTTTGTCCTCCCGGTCCGCCAACTGGCGACCCATGTCGTCGACCTCCTGAAAACGCGGAAGAGGACTATTCCCGCCATCGTCGAGGGCACGCAGGAGGATGAACTGCGGCGTATCCTGGCCCATGTCCGCGCTCGAACTGGGCATGACTTTACTCAACATAAAAAGGCGACTGTTGTACGCCGGATCGCGCGCCGCGCTCAGATCACCCGCAAAGACACATTGGGCGAATATTACCAGTACCTTCACGACAATGTTGAAGAGGCCCAGGCCTTGTTCGGCGATTTCTTGATATCGGTGACGACCTTCTTGCGCGATCCATCAGCCTTCACCGCGCTCGCCAAGCAAGTCATCCCTCAATTATTTGAGAGCACAGAAAAAGGCATTCGTGTCTGGGTCCCTGGCTGCGCGACGGGTGAAGAGGCCTATTCGCTCGCCATCCTTTTGCTTGAGGAGGCCGGCCGCCACGACATCCGTCCGGAGATCCAGGTGTTCGGGTCCGATCTCGATATGGGCGCGTTGGCGATTGCACGGGACGGACGCTATCCAAGCACGATCGAACATGATTTGGATGACGATCGGCTGCGCCGCTTCTTCACCCGCGAGGGCGATCACTATCGCGTTCGCCGCGAGCTTCGCGACGTTGTCCTTTTTGCGAGTCATAGCCTTCTGAAGGATCCGCCGTTCTCCCGGCTTGATCTCGTTTCCTGTCGGAATTTGCTGATTTATCTCGATCGCGAACTGCAGGCCCAAGCGTGCAGCATGTTCCACTATGCGCTCAATCCCGGCGGATTTTTATTCCTCGGCTCGTCGGAAAATGCCGATCAGCCAAACGGCCTATTCCGCATGATCGACAGAGATGCACAACTCTATCAATCGGTCGCACATTCGGCGAACCGTCGAGCGCCCCCTCCAACTCTTCTCGCCAGCCAATTTTCTACCCAGAGATCGGCGGCCTCCGTCGCGCGCTCGGCTGCCGTTCCGAACCGGATCTCGGATGCCGCGGTGCATCGCCAAATGTTGGAGAAGATCGCGCCGCCGAGCATCCTCGTCGACGACGGCCATCGGGCGATCCACATTTCCGAAAATGCCGGTCGCTTCCTTCGACCCTCCGCCGGCCCGGTTACCACGGATGTCGTCGACCTTGTCCGCGAGGAGTTGCGGTTTGATCTTCGGAGCGCCTTGCACCGTGCGTTCGAACGAAATGAAGCCTCGCTGAGCATTCCGATCATCATGCCCGTCGAAGGGGTGTCACGGCGCGTTTACCTGCAAGTCAGGCCGGCGGTCGAAGACGAGCAATCGTCCCGTTTCGCTCTCGTCCTTTTTATCGATGGCGAAACTCTCGACAATGTTCCGTTGGAGCAGGACGAACATGCGAGCGAGCGGTCAGTCACCGAGATCGTGCGGCAGCTTCAGGAGGAGCTTCAACTGACCCAGGTTCGCCTCAGGACGATGCGGGAGGAATCGGAGGCTGGGAACGAAGAACTCCGAGCAGCCAACGAGGAGCTTCAATCCATTAATGAGGAGTACCGATCAACCTCTGAAGAACTGGAGACGAGCAAGGAGGAGCTTCAGTCGATCAATGAGGAACTCCAGACCATTAATCATGAGCTCAAGCTGAAGCTTGAAAGTATATCGCGCGCCCATAGCGATTTTCAGAACCTGATGGCCGCAACTGATTTTGGGACGCTGTTTCTCGATACCGCGTTACGGATCAAGCGCTTTACACCGCGCCTCACCGATCTTTTCAATGTGACGCCGAATGATGAAGGTCGCCCGATCACCGATTTCACCCATGCGCTCGACTATGACGACATGGCGGATCAGGCACGGCTGGTGTTGAAGGACCTCGTCCCCGTTGAGCGGGAGATTCCCGACCACAAAGGCCGCTGGTATCTCGTGCGCATGCGACCTTACCGAACGATCGAAGACAAGATCGATGGTGTGGTCGCCACATTTGTGGATATTACCGAACGTCGGGGGTCCAGCGCAATCGGGGTGGCGCCCGCGGCGGCCGTCGCAACCGCGAGAAAGCTGGCAGTGATGATCTGGCATGTTCTGACGGATGGGACCGAGTACGCCTACGCGCGGCCCGCCTTCACCGCCATGAAACTACGTAAAGCAGCGCTCAAAGCCGGCGCTCCGCGCGCGTATGGCAAGGCGGGACCCGGTCGGGACTGTTGGATCAAGGAGATCCGCGAGCGGGAAGCCAACTACGTGCGGCGTGCTGAGCAGGCCTACGAGCGAATGGTGGCGGCGTTGGGCTGTCGCGAAACGCATCGGCAAATCGGCTATTTTCACGCCACCCGCGTGTTATTCCTCAGGCAAAACCATAAAAGCGATTTGGATTGTCTACGAGGATACGTCTTATGGTTTCCGGATCCGGAACCCAGGTCCAGAGCTGATCCAGGAGGTCGCCATCGTTGGGCATGGCCACGGGGATTTGGGGATGCGGCCAGTCGGTCGCCCATAGGCAGTGCGATGCGCGCGCCGAGATCAGCGCCCGCGCAGCCTCCACAACGTCCCCATAAGGCGGTCGGGGTTCGCCGGTGATTCGGTAAGAGCCCGACAACTTGACCCAGCACTCCCCCCGCTCCACCATTTCGATGAGACCGAGAAAGCCCGGGTCGCGAAGGGCCGTCGCCGCGGGGAGGTGCCCCATGTGGTCGATGACCACCGGCACGGGCAAGCGGCGCACCAGGCCCTTTAGATCGGGGACCTTCGACACGTCGACAAGAAATTGCAGATGCCAGCCGAGCCGCCGTATCCTCGCCGCCATGCGCTCGGCGTCGATCAGCGCCGCGCCGCCGCCGAACACGATGTTGAAGCGGACGCCCCGCACGCCGGCCTCGTGGAGTTCATCGAGCTCGCGCTCGAGGCAGTCGGGAGAGGGGACGGCGACGCCGAGATAGGAGGGACCAAGTTGTTTGAGCGCGTCCGTCATGCATCGGTTGTCGAAACCATAGACGCTCGGCTGGATCAACACGCCGCGCGTCACGCCAAGCGTGTGATGGAGCTCGCGATAGGCCGCAATCGAGGCTTCGGGCGGCGTATAGCCACGCCCGGCCGCCAAAGGATAGCGGTCATAGGGGCCAAAGACATGAGCGTGACAATCGACCGCGCCCGGCGGGACGGCGAATTTCGGCGAGCGAGGGTGCGGATCGGCCGCTTCGCAGGATGCTGTCATGGGCGCCCGGCGATCATATAGTCGTTGCGGGCGCTCTGCCGGCGGAGGAACTGGTCGACAATTTCGTTGAACACCTGCGGGCGCTCGACGTTCACGAGGTGGGCGGCCTCTTCGATTACCGCGAGCTGCGATCCGGCGATCCTCTCGCTCAGCAATTCGGCGTCGCTGACTGGCGTCGAGGGATCGTCCCGGCCGACGACAACCAGGGTCGGCGTCGCGATCCGCGACAGCTGGCTTAATCCGTCGGTTTCCGCGATCGCGGCCGCGCTGCCGACATAGCCGTCGCTGGTCGTGCCATGGATCATGCTGCGGAAACGATCGACGGTATCCGGATTGGAATCGCGAAAGGAGCGGCTGAACCAGCGCTCGAGCGATGCTTCGGCCTGCGGACCGACGCCCTTTTCCCGCACGGCCTCGATCCGGCCCTTCCAGACCTCCTGCTTCACGCGCATGGCGGTGTTGCACAGCGCGACGGAAAGCAGGCGCTGCGGGTATCGTGCGGCGAACAACTGGCCGACCACGCCGCCAAGCGAAAGGCCCACAAAATGAACCGACCCAACGCCGAGCCCGTCAAGCAGGCTGCGGACATCCTCGACCAGCGTCGAGAGCGTGTAGGGCGCCGGTGTCGACAGGCTGCCGCCATGCCCGCGCGCGTCATAGCGGATCACTTGATACCTTTCGGCAAAGTGCGGCGCCTGAGCGTCCCACATGGTCAGATTGGCGGCGATGCAATTGCTGAACAGAATGGCTTGCGCAGATGACGGCCCCTCGACGCGGCACCGAAGTGTCGTGCCGTTCGCGCGTATCTGCAGGTCTTTCATGGACGCACCTCACTTCCCGTTCGACCTGCATTTTCCGCAAGGTTAAAGCTTTCACGCGTCAATAAGATTGTCAATAATAAGGGCGACAAGCTTGTTGGAATTCACGTCGACTCATGTCGACCGCGGCGCTATATTGCGGCGCATCGACCCGCGAGAGCGCGTGTTTGGGGGCCTGGACGACGGAAAGGGATCGCGTTTCGCTCGTCGCGGCGCTCACCGCTCTTTGCAGTTTGAAGGGGCTCGGTTACGCAAATGTCGAAGCCGCAACAGGAACGGGATGCGCTCGTCCGGCAGCTCAAGCAGGAAATCGTCTTCGGTCGCCTGCGTCCGCGCGAACGCCTGGTCGAAGACGAGCTGCGCGACAAGTTCGGCGCGTCGCGCCACCAGATTCGCGGCGCATTCGTCGAACTGGAGAAGCTGGGCCTCGTCACGCGCCGCCCGAACAAGGGCGTCGTGGTGCGCGATTATTCGACCGAAGAGATTGAGCATTTCTTCGAGGTTGGCGCCCTGCTCCAGGCTGAGGCGGCCCGCCGCGTTCCCCTGCCGCTTGATCCTGCGACGATGCGGCGCATCGAGGCGCTGCACACCCGCTTTTGCGCGGCGGTCGACGGCCTGGATTTCGAGGTCGTCAGCGAAACGACATTCGAATTCCATCGGGCGATCTGCGAGGCGGGCAACAACAAGTGCCTGTCGGACCTGATATCCCAGATCTGGACAGCGACGCTTGCTGTGCGCTGCTACGCTATGGCGATACCCGAGCAGATGGTCCGTATTCGCGCTGAACACTCGCAAATTATTGAAGCCCTGCACGCCGGCAATCGTCGCGAGCTCATTCGCCTTTGTGTCGACCACAGCTGGCCAGCGCTCGACGTCTACAAGCGGCTGCATAGCGGCTGGCTGGCTCGCCCGTCTCATGACCGGGAGCTGGATAAAGAGGGCGAGGTCGCGAGCGTGCGGCGCAGGCGCGCCTGATTCGCGAGTGGGAAGAAGCCCGGCGCGCGCGCCAAGCAGCCGAGAAGGAAAGGTTGTCGTGCTATCCGCCGCTTGATGACGGGGGCCCGGGCGCGTACGAGTACCGCGACCCTGCGTCCAACTTGCGTTTCGATTGCCCTTTGTGAAGAGCTTGCCTTCCTCATCCGACAACTGTTTCTGGTCGGCTTTCGCGATCGATGGTTCGTGGCGGGAACTGGCGAAGGCCTGCCTCAGGCAGCTTCCCCGGGAGGCAAATGAAGCGGTTCTCGGCTTCCTTTATGTAACCGACGCGATTTCTGGACATCTCCCCGACCTGCTCAAATTCTTGCGCCAGGCCACGAGGATCCACGACTGGACGGGCAGCGTCGGCCTCGGCATATGCACGGAGCACTGCGCGGTGTTCGAGCGACCAGGCGTCGCGCTTATGGTCGCGGCTTTGCCACCGCATTCGTTCCAGATCTTTCGCCTCGCGTTCGGGACGCCCGATCGATACGACCCCGAGACCGCGGCCTGGATTGCGCGATCGAAACCGGTGCGGGGCATCGTCCATTGCGATCCGCGCCGCGCGAATCTCACTGAGACGATCGCGGCCGCCGGCGCGATAAGCTCATCCGTATTTGTCGGCGCCGCTTCGTCGGCGCGGCAGGCGCCGTTGCAAATCGCCAATGATATCTTGGAGGGCGGGCTATCGGGCGTGCTGTTGACGAGCGACGTACCTGCAACCGTCGGCGTCACCCAAGGATGCATCCCGATCGGCCGCAGGCATCGCATCACCCGGGCCGACGGCAATGTGGTATTGGAGATCGATGGCCGGCCGGCGCTGGACGTCTTCGGCGCCGACGTTGGCGAGCTACAGGCGCGCGACCTTCATCGCGCCGCACATCAGATGTTCGTCGGCTTCCCGCTCGATAGCGCCGATGAGAACGATTACATCGTTCGCTACATCTTCGATATCGATATCGAGCGCAGATCCTTCGCCGTCTCCCAGTTGATCGCCGAGCGTAGCGAGATCCTATTCTGCCGGCGCGACGCGCGGAGCGCCACCGCCGATCTCGAGCGCATGCTGAAGAGCATGAAGCTCAGCCTCGGGCGCAAGCCGAAGGGCGGCCTCTATTTCAACTGCATCGCTCGCGGACCCAACATGTTCGGCCCGAACTTCGAGGAAGCGCAGCAGATCCACGAGATTCTCGGCGAATTTCCGCTCGTTGGTTTCTGCGGCAACGGAGAAGTCTCCCACAACCGGCTCTATTATTACACCGGTGTGCTTATGGTTTTCACCTGACGGGCGGGGCCGCCGCTGTCAGCGCGGCGTCGACTTGTAGATGGCGCCTCGGCGAGTGACGCGCTCGAGCAGGCCGTCGGTCAGATAATCCGGCGTCTCCATCGGATCGTAGGGCGGACTGACCTGGCCCGGATAACCGAGCAGTTCCCGGACCGTCGGATCCATATAGTATGCGCCCGTGGCAGCGAGTGCGAAAGCATCGAAAGCGGCCTTGTCAGAGCGAAACAGCTGATTGACGCCTTCGCTCGGCACGCGATCGCGGCACGCGGCGATCGCCGACGTCACGCCGCCAACGAGATCGGGGCGGGCGAGCAGCACGGCGTCGAGGAGACTCTTGTGTACGCCAACCGACTTCGCTGAAGGCATGCGCTCCCAGGCGGGGATGATCACATCCGCCATCGCCGCGAAAACTTCCCGATCGCCGTCGCTCAACATCATTTCGCCTCCACGCTGCGCCGGTTGGTGATGAGACGCCTGGTCTGCCGAAGCGCCACGCTCATGATCGTCGCGGTCGGGTTAACGCCCCCGGAGGTGGGGAAGGTCGAGCCGTCGAAGATGAAAAGATTGGGAACGTCGTGCGTTTGGCCCCACTCGTTCACCACCGACGTTGTGGGGTCGGAGCCCATCGTCGCCGTTCCGAGCAGATGCCACCCAGTGTCGCGCACCTGATGAACAACCTGAGTCTCGATCGCGCCGGCGGCGTTCACCGCCTCCCGGCAGCGGTCGACATGAAACTTCAGCATGTCGGTCGAGTTCTGGGAGGTTTTGTAGAGCAGCTTGGGCGCGGGAATTCCGTCGGTGTCGGTGAGGTCTGGATCGAGAACGATCCGATTGGACTCTTCGGGCAAATCCTCGCCGATGATCCCGTAGACGAGTTGATGGTTGAAGCGGCTGTCGACCATCTTGTGCAGGTTCTCGCCCCAACTGTCCTCGACCCGTTCGCCTTCCCCCGCGAAAATGCGACTGCCGACGAACGAAGTCGCGCTGAGCGGGCCGCCACCCGGCATCGCGCCCCATTTGGCGCCGCGAACGAAGCCGCGTTTCTGGTCGGTCTCGTAGAATTGGAACGAATCGATCATCTGACCGAAGGGGCCCTGCCACCCGTCGAGAGGATCGCTGAACACGCCGAGCACCGCGGAGAACGGATGCATCATAAGCCGTTTGCCAACCATACCTGACGAGTTCGCGAGGCCGTCGGGAAAGCGCTTCGATTTCGACAGCAGCAAAAGCCGCGGCGTGCCGACGCCGTTGGCGCAGACAATCACAACGCTCGCGCTCTGGCGCCGCTCGCGCCCATTCTCGTCAATATAGACCGCGCCCGTCGCCAGGCCGTCGTCATCCACCTCAATTTCCCGCACGCGCGCGCCGGTGAGGAGGCGCGCGCCCGCCTTCATCGCATGGGGCCAGTAGGTGATGTTGGTAGTCGACTTGGCCCCTTCGGGGCAGCCAGTCATGCAGGTGCCACGGCGAACGCAAGCGTTGAGCCCGTTATAGGGCAGAGAGGCAATTGCGTTGGTGCCCGGCCACCAGTGCCACCCGAGCTTGTCCAGTCCCTCGGCGGCCTTTCGACCGACCTTCCCGATTGGCAGCGCGGGCGTGGGAAACGCCTTCTGCGGTGGATAGGCGGGATTGCCGGGCAGGCCGGATACGCCGACCTCGTGTTCGATCTCTTCGAGGAACGGCAACAGGTCCTCATAGGTGAAAGGCCAGTCGTCGGCGATGCCATCGAGTGTCCTGACGCGAAAATCAGAGGGCAGAAAAGGCGTCCAGTGGCCGGCGTACAGAGTCGCCGATCCCCCCACGCCGGCGAACATCAACGGGTTGATGTCGCTATCGCTAGTCTCAACCGGGTAGTCGCGAGGCATGTCGCGCACATTGGGATTGGGGTGCCATTGCTTTTGGCTCAGCAGCTCGAATTCAGGCTTGCGACCGGGGAAATCATTGGCGTCGGGCCAATGGCCCTGCTCGAGCGTGACGACGGAAAATCCGGCTTTAACCAAGTGCTTGGCTGCGACCGAGCCCGACGGCCCGGCGCCAATGATCAAGACATCGACCTTCTCGCCTCGCTTTGCCGAAGACTTAAATTCAGCCATTTGCTTTCCTCATGGGCCCGCGAACCGCCCGCCGCGCGCCAAAGCACAAGGCAGTTCCAGGGGTCGCGCGAACTTAAAAGTGAGAATGAAACGAAGTCTGCATCGGTGGCCGACGCGTTTCGAACGAAGGGAACGTGGGCCTCCGCGAGCGATTGCCGGAAACTGTCCTCCGCGTGTCAAGCTGACAATCCCCCCGGTTCTCGCCTGCCGGGAGCTTCACGCCCTCATCTTTCCGGCGGTCTGACTTCAAAAAATTATCCCGAGCCTCAGCAGCAGTCAATAAAATTGTCGACATTTTAATCGACTGCTGCTTTCGATTTCCCTTGGGTGCTATGGGCAGGCGCACAACGGCGCGACCCCGCCATCGGATTCATCCCATGCTGCTGACCCTTTCCGCGTTTCCGCCGTGTCTCCGCCTCGATTCCCCAGCGCCCTGCTCGCGCAAGCCATGATTGCGGATCGCGCGCCGCTCGGCGTCTACCGAGAAGACAGCTCCCTTCTCGTTGGCGCCGCGACGTTTTCCGATGATCTGCATTTCGAAGGCGAGACGTCGGCTATTTTCGTCCGCTCACCTCACGCCCATGCCGACATCCTCAGTCTCGATTGTTCAGCGGCGCGCAGGATGAGCGGCGTTGTGGCGGTCTTCACAGCGGACGACCTGGGCGCGGTCAGCCCCATGTGGGACGGATCGAGCCCGTTCCGGCCGGCGGAATGCGACGCGCCTGCGTTGTCGCCCTTGTCGGGCGGACGTGTGCGTCACGTCGGCGAGCCCGTCGCGTTGGTGATCGCAGAAAGTCGCTTCGCGGCGCTTGACGCAGCCGAGGCGATCGCGGTCGAGTATCGCCCGCTCAAAGTCGTGGTCGACGCTGCGAAGGCTGCGGAACGCGCCGAAAACATCGTCGCGGCCTTCTCGCTGGGGGACCCGGAAAGAACCGCAGCCGCATTGGCGCAGGCTCCTCGCGTAGTCTCGACAAACGCCCAAAGTCCGCGCATCGCCGGAATGCCCATGGAGCCCCGCGCAGCGGCGGCGACCTGGACGAAGAAGGACGAGTTCACGCTCTACGCGCCGCTGCAGGCGCCGCACCTTGCGCGCGACATCCTGGGGCCCGTATTGGGAATTCCGGCGCAGGCGATCCGCGTGCTCGTGCCTCGGATTGGCGGGGGATTCGGAGTGCGTCTGCTCCCGACTCGCGAGGATGCGGCGCTGCTGTTGGCGGCCCGCAAGACCGGCAGGCCGGTGCGCTGGTGCGCCGACCGCAGCGAATGCAGTTTCGTCGACCCGCAGGCTCGGGATCATGCCGCGACCGTAACGGGGGGCTTCGACCTTGACGGTCGTCTTCTGGCGCTGCGCGTCGACGGATTTGTGAATGTCGGCGCATATCCCGGCTATTTCACCATCCCTATTTCCACCACGACAGGCAATCGCATCGTCAACGGCCCTTATGTCATCCCGACGCTTGACCTGAGGGTGCGTTGCGTCGTGACCAACACTATCCCGATAGGCCCATATCGCGGCGCCGGACGGCCCGAGGTCATTCATCGCCTTGAACGCCTTATGGACACGGCCGCGATGGAACTGGGGCTCGACCCTTCCGTGATCCGCCGCCGCAATCTGATCCCGGGCGCCGCGATGCCGTTTCGCAACAATGCGGGCCAGGTCTACGACAGCGGCGATTATCCGGCGGTGCTGGACGCAGCTCTGAAACTCTCGGACTGGTGCGGCTTTCCCGCCCGCCGCCGCGCGTCCGAAAGGCGCGGGCGCCTGCGCGGCCGCGGCCTCTGCTGCCATATCGACACGACCAGCGGCGTCGCGCCCTCGGAAACCGTAGTCGTCCGACTTGCCAAAGATGGCCGTATCGAAGTGCTCTGCGGCACCCAGGAGATGGGACAGTCGCTCGCCGCCACCTACCGTCGCCTGGTCGTCGAGTTCGACCGGCGTCCCGCTCGGACGGATCGACATCGTGCAAGGGGACACAAGCCGGGTAGGCGGCGGCGTCGGCTCCTATGGCTCGCGTTCGCTGATCATCGGCGGCTCGGCGCTGTGCGGCGCGGCGGCAGCCTTCGCGACGAAACTCAAGGACGCTGCGGGCGATGTGCTGGAGACCCGCGTCGAAGACGTGACCTTTGACGACGAGGGCGCCCGGGTCGTCGGCACGGATCGGCTCGCTCGTTGGGAAGAGCTTGCGATGGCTCGAAGCGTCGAAGCGGAGCATGAGTTTGCCTCCACCTTTGTCTTCCCCAACGGTTGCTATGTCTGCGAGGTTGAGATCGATAAGGAAACTGGCGCGATCAGCGTTGAGCGCTTCACCGCCGTCGACGATGTTGGCAAAGTCATCAACCCGGTTGTGGTTCACGGTCAAGTCGAAGGCGGTGTGATGCAGGGCATTGGCCAGGCGCTCATGGAGCGCTGCGTCTATGACGAGCGCGGTCAATTGCTCAACGCATCGTTCCTCGACTACACGATGCCGCGGGCGCTTGATCTGCCGACGCGATTTGACGGCGTCGCGATCGAGGCCTGGCCTTCGCCCCTCAACCCGCAGGGCGCCAAAGGCGCCGGCGAGAGCGGCGCTGTCGGAACGCCGCCCGCCATCGTCGCCGCCGTCGTCGACGCGCTTCGACCGTTTGGCGTAAAAGACCTAACGATGCCCATCCGCCCGGACACGGTGTGGCGCGCGATGCGGGCCGGCGAACCCGACTTCAGGCAACGGTCGCGGGCGCGATGAGTTCGGAGACGTCGCGGACCTTGATCCTGTCCTGCGCGCCAAGGTTCTCTACCGCTGCGGAATACATCACGAGATCTTTGGGGCAGCAGACGACGAATGTGTCGATGTCGCCCAGGGCCAGCGCTTCCTTGATACGGTTCTCGCTGGGCCGCTCCTTCATTGCCGAATCATCCATCCAGATGCGGCCGCCGCCGGCTCCGCAGCAGAAGCTGTTCTCGCGGCAGCGCCCCATCTCGTGCAGCGAATGGCCGGTCGCGGCGATCAGGGCGCGCGGCGCCTCGAACCCGCCGTTGTATCGGCCTAGATAACAGGGATCGTGGTAGGTCACGCGGCCCGCGCCCTTCTCTAACCTTAGACGACCGGCACGGATCTCTTCCTCGAGCAATTGCGTGTAGTGCAGAACCTCGTACTGGCAATCGAACACGCCGTATTCCTGGCGCAGCGCGTTCAGCGTATGGGGGTCCGTCGTCACGATGCGGCGGAATGTACATTTCTCAAGTTGCTCGATATTGGCGCGCGCCAGGGTTTCGAACATACCTTCGTCGCCAACGCGGCGCACGTCGTTGCCTGCGTTGCGCTCCGCTTCGAACAGGATGCCGAAGTCGACGCCCGCCGCCTGAAACAGGCTGGCGACGTGGGCCGTGATCTTCTGAGCGCGCGGATCGTAGGAAGCAAAATCGCCGACAAACCAGAGCACGTCGACCGGCTCCTTGAGCGCGTTCTTGACAGGAAAGTCAAGATCCTTAGTCCAGCGCGCGCGCTGCCGCGCGGGCTTGCCGAAGGAATTACCGTATTGTTGTAGATTGCCGAGCGCGCTCTGAAGCATTGGCTCGATGGCGCCGGTCTCGACCACCGCGCGTCGCATATCGATGATCTTCGTCATCTGTTCAATATGGACCGGGCAGATGTCCATGCAGGCGCGGCACGTGGTGCACGACCACAGCGTTTCCACGGCAATCGCGCCGCCAATCAGCGGTCCCGTCGCTGCGCGGTCCTCATCGGCGATCATGTGGTCACGCAAGTCCATGATGAGCATCTTCGGGCTCAAAGGCAGTCCGGAAGCATAGGCCGGGCAAACGGACTGACAGCGACCGCATTCCGTGCAGGAGAGCAGATCGAGTTTCTGCTTCCAGTCGAAATCGCCGATCTCCGACACGCCCGCCGCCGGCTTGGCGAGATCGGTCGGCGCGAGTTGCCCCTTGGGGCGCAAGTTGCGGAAGAAGATGTTCGGAGCGGCAGTGAAGATGTGGCGGTGTTTCGAGCCGGGGATATAGATCAGGAAGCCGAGCACAGCGGCCACGTGCATCGCGTAGGCGACCCCGGCGCCGATTTCCGCCCCTTGGCGATCGACGCCAAGAGCTATCATGACCCTGGCTATCGTCGAGCTGACCGGTCGCCAAGCCGAGAGTTGCCCCTCGGCTACGAGGTGAAAGGAGAACTCCAGCAACATGGTTGCCACGACCATCAGGACGAGACAATAGATGATCCACGCATCCGTCGTGTTCGAGCCCTGAAAGCGCTGTGGCCTGATGAACCATCGTTGCCAGGCGGCGAGCGCCAGGCCGGCGACGACGACCAGAGCAAACACGTCTTGCAGGAAAGCGATCCAGCTGTCGCCGCCGATCGCACGCAGCGAGAAGCCCGGAATGAGCCCCGAGCCAAAGCTTTGCACAATGGCGCTGAAGAGCACGAGAAAGCCCGCGAAGATCATCGCGTGCAGAACGCCGGAATAATGAAACTTCAATAGACGGCGATGGAGGCCGAGATCCGCCAACACGCCGGCGAGGCGCTCGCCGGGCCGATCCCAGCGATTTGCCGCCGGCGCCGCGAGAAGTGGTTTGAGGTAGGGACGAGCGCGATAGGCCGCCAGAGCGAGCCCCGCCACGAAGACAACCCACATGGCGAAGAACTTGACCGTCACCCCGTTCTCCTACCCGCCGAGTTGCGTCTTCATCGCCTCGAGAAAGTCGAACAAGTCGAGCTCGGCGCCGTAGTGGGCAAAGGAAAAAATCGGCGCCTTGGCGTCGGTGTTGACGGCAATAATGAGGTCGGCGGCGCCCATGCCCTCGAGATGCTCCGGCGCGCCCGATACGCCTAGCGCGAGATAAAGGCGCGGCTTCACTTTTCGGCCGGACTTGCCGACCTGTCGCTCTTTGGGCAGCCAGCCGGCGTCGATTACCGGGCGACTCCCGGCGATCTCGGCGCCCAGCAGGTCGGCAAGCTCGCTCGCCTCCTGGATCTTGTCCTTGCTGCCGACGCCGCGGCCAACACCGACGAGCAACGGCGCCTTCGTGATGTCCACCGCGTCAGGATCGGGCGCCGTGACTTCCAGAACTTTGACCTTCAGCCCATCCAAGGACGGCGCCGCCAGTTCGGTCAGCGTCGCTGGCGCGGCTCCGGCGTCCTCGGGCGCTGATCCCGGCGTCATCATCAGGACCGCAGGAAGGGTGAGGTCAATCGCGGCGCTGAGCTTGCCGCCATAAATCTGGCAGGTCGCGACGACGCCATTGGCGGCGGTTTCCGCATCGGTGCAATAACTGGCCAGACCCCATCCGAGCCGAGCCGCCAGAGTAGGGCCGAGGTCAAGTCCAGCGGAAGTATAACCGAGCAGCACAAGATCGGGCTTGCGCGCGGCGACCGCCGCCAGCAGGCACGCGAGCTGCGCCTCGGGGTTATATTGCGCCAGCGCTTCGTGCCGCATCACGAGTGTTTCGTCCACGCCGCCCACGTCCCTGGCTGCGCTCTCGGGCGCAGCATGAGCCGCAAGCACCTCTACGCGCCCGTCGGCGCCGCTAAGCCGCTTTGCAACGGTGACGAGCTCTCGCGTCGTCGAGGACAGCGCGCTCTGATGGATTTCCGCGTAGACGAGGACGCGCATTGTCAGGCTCCAAGCAATCCGCGTTCTTTCAAAATCCCGAGCACCCGCGCGGCGACCGCATCGGCATCGCCCCCCAGCATCTCGGCGTGACTTTTGCGCTCGGGTGCGCTTAGCGACGTGATCCTGGCGCCCGAAGCAACGCTGGCGCCTGCCGGGAGCGCGCGGATGGGCGTCGATTGCGCCTGACGCAGCTTGGTCCCGGACACGTAGCGCGGCGGCTGCGAAGCGGCCTGCACACCGAGAACGGCGGGCCCCGAGATCTGCAAAAGCGCTGACAGGCCGCCGCTATACTCCTGCCGCGCGACGAGCACGCCCTCGCGCACCGTGACGCCACTGACCGCGTTGACAGTGGGCCAACCGAGTTGGCCGGCGAGCATAGGCGCCCATTGGCCAAAAACATCATCCGGAGTTTGCACTCCGGTCAGGACGACCGTCGCGCCGATCTCACCGAGGGGGCCCGCGAGCATCGATGCCGCCTGCGAGGCGGCGAAAACCCGCTTTTCGTCATGATCGATCCGAACCCCCTCATCGGCGCCGCGCGCAATCGCCGTCTGGAGAATGCGGTCGGCGCCTTCCGCGCTCAGTGTAACAGCCGTGACCTTGACGCTGTGCTGTTCCTTGAGCAGCACAGCCTGTTCGAGCG
This sequence comes from uncultured Alphaproteobacteria bacterium, assembly GCA_963833955.1. GTDB lineage: Bacteria > Pseudomonadota > Alphaproteobacteria > Rhizobiales > Beijerinckiaceae > Roseiarcus. The sequence goes on from CAWHZY010000017.1 coordinate 192,980, forward strand.
CCTGGTCGTCAAATTCGTTGAGCTTGAAGCCGATCCACTCGCGGTCGATGTCGGCGCCGCTATCGTCGACCTCCAGGTCTTCGCTGATGTCCGGGACCAGCCTCAAAACCACCGCGACGTGCATAATACGGCTCCTCCGGGGTGCAGCGCGGTTGCGGCAAATCCCCCTTATTTGCTATTTTGCGGCGGGCCGCCCACAGGCGCCGGCGCCCGTCTCGGCACCTTCATTGCCATCAGGTCGGACCTGTTTGTCAACGAAAATGTCAATAATCTTGTCAGCATTTCTCTCCTGTGCCATTCTCGCGTCAAGACGAACAGCGGGCCACCCGCGTTGAAGAACGAGTTATGGAGGAACCATGAGCACAGGGAAGGATGCGCCCAAGGTGGCCGATGTCCTCATCATCGGCGCCGGAGCCTCAGGATCCATCGCGGCCAAGCATCTCGCCGAAAACGGATTTAACGTCGTCTGCCTCGAACAGGGCGGGCGCGTAGACAATTCGGAATTCTGGGGTGACAAGCCGGAATGGGAGCTGATGTCTCAGAAGCGCTGGCATCCCAACCCCAACGTGCGCGACCTCGAACAGGACTACCCGGTCGACACCAGCGAGTCTGACGTCAATGCGCTGATGTACAATGCGGTTGGCGGCAGCACCATCCTGTACGCCGCGCACTGGCAGCGCTTCATGCCGTCGGACTTTCGCGTGAAGACGCTCGACGGCGTCGCGGACGACTGGCCCTTTACCTACGAGGACCTGGAGCCGTTCTACGATCAGATGGACATGGAGATGGGCGTCTCCGGTCTTGGCGGCGACCCCGCCTATCCCCGCGGCAAAGCGCCCCCCCTGCCGCCGTTGCCGATCGGCAAGATTGGGATGAAGGCCGCCGAGGGCATGAACAAACTGGGCTGGCATTGGTGGCCGGCGCCCAATTCGATCCCGTCGAAACCCTACGGCGGTCGCAATCAATGCGTGCGTCGGGGCACCTGCCTCACGGGTTGCCCTGAACGCGCCAAGGCGTCGACCGATCATACGCATTGGCCATCCGCGCTCGCGGACGGCGCGGTCCTCGTCACCGGCGCGCGGGTGCGCGAGGTGCTGATCAATGACGAAGGGCTCGCAACTGGCGCAGTCTATATCGACCGAATGGGGCGCGAGCGGCGGCAGCTCGCCAAGACGGTGATTGTCTGCGCCAACGGCATCGGCACGCCGCGCCTGCTTCTGAACTCGAAGTCGGCGCGATTTCCCGACGGGCTCGCCAATTCGTCGGGCCTTGTCGGCAAGAATCTGATGATGCATCCGTACGCCGCTGTCACCGGGTATTTTGACGAAAATCTGGAAAGCTGGCTCGGGCCAGCCGGGCAGACCATCCAGTCGATGGAGTTCTACGAGACCGATTCTTCGCGTGGGTTCGTGCGTGGCGCGAAATGGCAGGTGATGCCGAGCGGCGGTCCCCTCGGCATGCGCGCGGCTTATGGCGGCAAGCCGCTAGATGAGGCTTGGGGCGCCAACCTCCATCGCAACACCAAACGGGTATTCGGCCGTTCATTCGAATGGGGAATCATTGCGGAGGACCTGCCGGATGAGGCCAATCGCGTCGTACTGCACGACACCCTGACCGACAGCGACGGCGTCACCGCGCCCAAGCTCATCTACAAAAACTCCGAGAACACCCAGCGACTGATCGATTTTCACCTCAAACGCGCCACCGAGGCCATGCGCGCCTCCGGCGCTATTGACATGTCGGTAACTCCGCTGATGCGCGACTGCGGCTGGCATTTGATGGGCACTGCTCGCATGGGCGTTGATCCGGCCAAATCCGTGGTCGATCAATATGGGCGCTCGCACGATGTGCCGAACCTTTTCGTCTACGACGGCAGCGTGTTCGTCACGTCATCAGGCTTCAATCCGACCGGGACAATCGCAGCTATCGCGCTGCGCTCGGTCAAGGACCTCATCGCGAATCGTCGGGACCAGAAGGTGGCGGCATGAGCTCCCTGCTTACAGCTGAACAGCGCGGCGTTTTCGCGGGCATCGCCGATTATCTCATCCCCAACGCCGAAGGCATGCCGTCGGCCAGCGAGGTGGATGTGCCTGGCGCCATTGTCGACCGCGTCCTCGCGTTGCGGACGGATTTGCAGGAGCCGTTTCTCCGCGGCATAAACAAATGCGTCGGCTTGCCGGCAGCCGATGCGGCGAATGCGCTCAATCGGGACGACCCGGTCGCGCTCAGCGCCATCGGGCTCGCTGCTTCCGCCGCCTACTACATCTCACCGCGCGTGCGCCAACTCATCGGTTACCCTGGACAGGAGAGCCGACCCGATCCCGATCCCGACGCCACGCCGCCCTACGTAGCGAACGGCATGTTGCAGCAGGTGATCGACCGCGGACCGATCTATAAGCCGACCCCGCGATAAGTCCGAAGGCGAGGATCTTCGGAGACCCAGGCGCTTCTTCCGGAGTCTGAGGCTGCGCCCGGGTCTCCAGCGCTGGCCAGATCAACGAGCTTGACGCGGGAAAAGCCGTCGCGGTCGCCAGTCTCCAGCATGACGATCATTCGGCGAACTCGCGTCGCGCGACCGCGAGGAGGCGCGGATCCGCGATGACGTAACAGCGGAGGCCGACGTCTTGCTCATGCGCTTGAGCAGATGGGCCAGATAAGCGTTTGCCACAGCTCGCCGAGATCCGGCGACACAATCGCTTCAGCAGAGCCGCTTCGCCGACCAGCCCCATCTGCTCGGCCCGGCGCGCCACTGCGTCCATTGACGACGGGATTTTCAATAAGATTGTTGACAATCAAAGCCCAATGATGGACGCTCACTCTCGGCCGCGAACTCAAGCGAGGCGCCAAAGACGGCGATATGGGGAAGGTCACGTTTTGGGCCCGAGGTCTGTGCAAGCGAACGGGATCTCGATCACCTACGCGCTCGACGGCCCAGCCGAAGCGCCCGTCGTGGCTTTCTGCAACAGCCTCACTTCCAACTTCCTCATCTGGGATCGTGTGCTTGCTGTCCTAGGAGACGCCTATCGCGTCCTGCGCTACGACCTGCGAGGCCATGGCGGCGCGACAGCGCCTGCCGGCGAATATTCCATAGGGTTGCTTGGCCAGGATTTCCTCGCGCTGCTCGACGCTTTGGGACTCAAGCGCGTTCATGTCGTGGGTCTATCGATCGGCGGCATGATTGCCCAGCAGGTCGCCGCGACCGCTAGAGACCGGATCGCAAGCCTCACGATTTGCGCATCGTTTGCAGAGAGCGCCAAAGGCGTCTGGGAGCCGCGCATCGAGGCGGCGCGTCGTGACGGCCTCGCCCCGCTCGTCGCGGCCACTCTGTCCCGCTGGTTCACGGCGGAGACGCGCGAGCGCGATCCCGCTCTCGTTGAGGCGACGGGTCGGATGATCCTTGGCACGTCGGTTGACGGCTACCTCGGCTGCGCGGCAGCGTTGCGCGATCTTTATCTGACGCCGATGCTTGGCGACATACGCGCTCCCGCCCTTTTGGTAGCGGGAGCCGAGGACGTATCGGCGCCCCCCGCGACAATGGAAAGCATGAGCAACGCGATATCGGGCTCCAGCCTGGTCGTCTTGCCGAGGGCTGCTCATATGCTTGCCCTTGAACGCCCACTGGAACTCGCCGGCCTGATAGGCGGCTTCCTCGAAAGGGCGCGATGAGCTGTTGGGAGAGGAGCGGAAAAGCGCTCCCGAACAGAAACCAAGAGAGAGAGGGAACGAACGCCATGGATTTCACTCAGAGAAAGAACCTCATCGAGGAGGCGCGTAAATTTACCGAACTTAGCCGCCGTGGGCTGTTGGCAGGCGCAGCGGTCCTCGGCGCAGGCGCGGCCGCGCTTGGCTCAAGCTTCATAGCGCCGGCCTCGGCGCAAGAGTTCGAAGTGCCGAAGGAAGGCAAAAAGGTGCGCGTGGGGCTCGGCCTCAATTATGGACCGTTCAACCAGCCGTGGCGGCGCGGTTGCTGGCAATTGCTGAAGACTGTGGTCGATTACGGCGGCGAACCGGTCACCGTGCGCGGTACGCCTTCGAAGCAGAGCGAGCAAGACTCCGCCCGCGCGCTGCTCGACCGCAACATCGACGTGCTGGTGTTGGGTATCTATTCGCTGGAATCCGAGACGGCTTTCATTGTCGATGAAGCCAAAAAGCGCGGCATAAAAACTGTCGGCTTCGCGGTGCCCGTCAAGGAATCCCCTTTTGTGACGGAAGACACCTACCTCACCGGAATGACGCTGACCTATTTCGCCCATAACTATTGCCAGCGCCAAGGCACGTTCGTCCAGACGGCCGAGAGCAAGGGCTTCTACACGCCTTTCGACCAGGAAGCCGACCAGTTCGACCTGATGACCAAATACGAGCCTCGGATGAAGGTTCTGCCCTTCATGTCAGGATCGGTGTCGACGCAAGACCAGATCTCGAAGGGTCGCGAGAACGTGCTTTCGCTCCTGCAGGCTCATCCGGAACCTGGCTCGCTCACCGGCATCGTCTCCTGGTGGTGGCCGCTGACCATCGGCGCCGGTCAGGCCCTGCAGCAAATGAATCGCACCGACGTCAAGATCTTCAACCATTACTTCTCGGACCAGCTCCTGCAGGAAATGGTGGCTGGCACCTACCCGATTGTCTTCTCCACCGATGTCCCTTGGCATCTGATGGGCAAGAAGGTTGGCGAAATGGCCATGGCCATGGGTCGGGGCGTCGATATCAAACCCTGGATGTACCGCGTCCCCGTGACAGCGATCCTGCCCGAACAGGCCAAGGCTTCGCTCCAGGAGGTCCAGGATATGGACAAGCAGGCGATCGCCTTCCTGAAGCAATATGGCGGCTAACCCTCGAGCGCCAACCGCTCAGGGGTCGAACTGGTCAAGTTAAGAAACGCCGGCGCCGATCGATCAGACCCGCGCCGGCGGGGCGTAAACAAGGACAATGGAGCCGTAAATGCCGGGGCGTCTTGCTGGCAAAAAAATCCTGCTGACCGGAGGGGTGAACAATATCGGCAAGCAAGCCGCCGCTCAGTTCATTCTTGAAGGCGCGCGGGTCGTTATCGGCGACATCGACGAGGCCGGAGGCCGGCGCACGGCGTCGGAGCTCGGCGCCAATGCTCACTTTCTTGCCGTCGACGTCACCCGAGAGGACGCCGTCCGCACTTTCGTGGATGAGGGAGCCCGCTGGCTCGGGGGCCTTGATGTTCTGGCGCAGAACGCCGGCCTGCAGCATTCGGGCCTTGTCACCGATTTTGAGGCTTCGCGCTGGGACGCGCTATTTGCCGTCAATGCGCGCGCGCATTTCTTCGGCTGCAAATACGCCGTTCCGCATCTGCGCAAGTCCGGCAAGGGCTCGATCATCAACACGTCTTCACTCGCGGGTCAGCGCGGGGGCCCGGGGCTTACGGCTTATTCGGCGTCCAAAGGCGCGGTGATCGCCTTCTCGACTGCGCTCGCCATGGAGCTCGCCAAGGACAACATCCGCGTCAACACCATCTGCCCTGGCTGGGTTGACACGCCCTTCAACCAGCCCGCCATCAACTTCATGGGCGGCCGCGACAGGCAGGAGTCCATTGTCAAGGCGGTGGTCCCGCTCGGCCGTCAGGCGATGTCGTCGGAGATCGCCCCCCTGTTCGTCTATCTGGCGTCAGATGAATCGTCATACATGACCGCGCAGGCGATAACGGTCGACGGCGGGGTATACAACTGAAGCCAAACCGCAAGCTAAAGGCCGACCAAGGAGGAACAGAGATGGCGAGCAGGTCGGCGACGGCGACGCAGCGGGACGTAACCGCAATTGCTGGCGCGAAAGGCGCCTCCGAGGAAGCGCTCTGGATCAAAGTGCTGCGTCAATGGGGCACGATCGCCGTCATCGTTCTCACCGCGATCGGATTCTCGCTCGCCTCGCCGTATTTCCTAACGGTGTCAAATCTCAACAACATCCTATTCTCCATGATCGTAAGCTGCTTGGTCTCGGTCGGTCTGACCTTTGTCGTGGTGGGCGGTAGCTTCGATCTGTCGGTCGGCCTCACCGTGACGACCTGTTCGATCGTCGCCGCTTTCATGATCCCCATTACCGGTCCCTGGGGCGCCATCGTCTGCGCGCTGCTCGTCGCCTGCGCGATCGGGCTCGTAAATGGCCTCCTGGTCACCTATGGGCGGCTCTCAGGAATCGTCGTCACGCTGGGCACGATGTTCGTGCTCGGTGGCATCAATATCGCAATGACGGGCGGCTATCAGGTCGCTGTGGACTATAAGGAGCTCGCCTTCCGCTACATCGGACAAGGCAAGGTCGGCATGATCGCATTTCCGGTGCTTCTGCTGCTGGCGATCGCCGCGATCATGCAGATCTTTTCGACACGCACGAAGATGGGACACTACATCGCAGCTGTCGGCGATAACCCGATGGCGGCGTTCTATTCCGGCATCAAGGTCTATAACTGGGTGATCCTGACCTTCGTGCTGGCCGCGCTGATGTCAGGCGTCGGCGGCATAATTCTCACCTCAATTTCCTCCTCGGCCCAGCCGGTCGGCGGCGACGGCTATCTGCTCGAAGCGTTCGCAGCGGTGTTCCTCGGCGCGACCATTATGGGAAAGGGCAAGCCGCACGTGCTTGGCACTGTGCTCGGCGTGTTCTTCATCTATATGGTGAACTCCGGTATGAACATGGTCGGCTTTCCCTTCGCGGCGCGGCAGCTTTTCTCCGGGTTCATCCTCATCCTTGCGGTGGGCGCCAACGCTGCGCTCAATCGCGAGGAAATTCACCTCAAGTTTATCTGAGCTGAATCATGGACAGCCCCCCGCTCCTTGAGGTTCGCGAACTCGAGAAGGAGTTCAGCCGGACCAAGGTGCTTAAAGGAATCAACCTCGCCTTCCTGCGCGGGGAAGTGCACGGTCTCCTCGGAGAGAACGGCGCGGGCAAGTCGACGCTCATCAAGATTCTTACCGGCGTCTATTCCGCCAGCGCTGGACAGATCCTCGTCGATGGGAAGCGGGTCAAGGTCTCAAGCCCGCTGGACGCCCACAGGATCGGCCTCGGCGCAGTCTATCAGGACACCGAAGTGATCGGCGACTTTACGGTCGGTCAGAACGTCTTGCTTGGAAACGAGCCGGGCGGCGTGATTCTCAGTCAGTCGAAGATTCATGAGGAAGCGAGAGAAATTCTCGAACGCGTCGGCATTAAGATCGACGTAACGCGACGCGCCGCGACGCTGAGCGCCGCCGAGATGCAGCTCGTGACGCTCGGCACCTTGTTCCACCGCCGTTACAAACTCATCATTCTCGATGAACCGACCGCGCGCTTGTCCGGCGCGGAGACAGAACTGCTGTTCGAGATTATCCAGAATTTTCGCTCGCAAGGCGTCACCATCGTTTACATCTCGCATCGGCTCAATGAGGTCAAACGCATCTGCGACCGGGCGACAATCCTGCGCGGAGGCCTCGTCTCGGCGACGCTGTTACGCGGCGAGATTACCGAGGACCGCGTCACCGAACTGATGGTTGACCGAAGCCGAAACGACCTTGAAACCTACAACACAGGCCATTCGACCGATGAGGTGGTGTTGGAGGCAAAAGGCCTCGGCACCAGCAAGCTCCTGCCAGTCGACCTCAAAGTCAAAGCTGGCGAAGTGCTCGGCGTCACCGGCCCGGTTGGCGGAGGCATGGAGCAGATCGAGCTCGCGCTCGGGGGAATTGGTAGCCATTCCGGGACAGTTCGCATTGACGGTCGTCCGGTTTCCCTCCACTCCCCGGCAGCGTCGCGCGCAGCCCAGATAGCCCTCATTCCCGAGGATCGCCGCAAGCAGGCGTTGTTTCCCAATCTGACAGTTGCGGAAAATATTGCTCTCCCCAAGCTCGACAGTCTCGCGCGTTTCGGACTGCTTGGCCGGCGGCGCAAGCTCGACTATGCGATCGGCGTAATGAACCAGCTTTCCGTCAATCCGCGGCAGCCAGAGAAACGCGTCAAGTTCTTCTCCGGTGGAAATCAGCAGAAGGCGGTGATCGGGAAATGGATGAAGTCCGAGGCGCGCGTCTACATCTTTGTTGAGCCAACCTCGGGCGTCGATGTCGGCGCCATCAAGGAGATCTATGACATCATCCTGCATCTCGCCGCGGGCGGCGCGGCCGTGATCGTCATCTCCTCGTCCGCCAAAGAGATCATCTCGCTGTCGGAGCGAGTGATTGTCATCCGCGAAGGCGAGATCGTCTTCGAGGGTAAGAAATCCGACTGCAGCCACGATCAGCTGCTCTCGATATCGATCCAAAGTCGGTCAAGGCCGAGCAGCACTTACGACACGGGAGAAACGCATGGTTGAGATTTCCGCCGCCCAGGCCCAAGCCGCCATCACCGCGGGCGTGAAGAAGGCCGCCGAGATTGGCTCACCCTCGAGCATCGCGATTGTCAATTCGGGACGCAACCTGATCGCCTTTCAGCGGATGGATGGAGCGCTACTCGCAAGCATCGAGATCTCGCAAGGCAAGGCCTATACCGCGCGCTCCCTCAATATGAAGACCGGCGACGTAACACCTTATGTTCAGCCTGGCGGCCCATTCTACGCGATGGAGACGTCGCACCGCCAACCCATGGTCATCTTCGCGGGCGGCCTCCCGGTGGAGCGCGGGGGCCAAGTGGTGGGCGCCGTCGGCGTCGCCGGCGGCGCCTTGGACAATGATGTCGCCGTTGCCGAGGCGGCGCTGGCCGTGTTGGTTGGCTGAGCGTATGGTTGTTGTCGCTGGACATTTTTGGTGTGAGATTTTGGATTGCGTGTTTCAATGGCTTGGCGTGATGCTGAAACATCGGCTTGGACATTAACTTGAGATTGTCGTTGCCCTTGGACATTTGAGATTTTTGGTCCGAACGTCATTTTAATTCGAGACCGAAGAGGACGAGAGTTCGGCAACCGACGCTGAAATATTGGAAGCCACACACTGGGCTGAAGGTTGCCGTCGTTATGAGGCGAAGCCGACGGCTTATCGAGGATCACAGGCCGCCCCGCCGAAATCTGCGGTGGCGGACACTGCCTGGGGAGCTGGGTGTAAGGAGGGTGACGCTGTGCTGGCTTCAGCCGGCACTGTCGAAGCACTCCAGCCAGAAGCTATGGGCAGAAGGGCAGGGAGCTGGAGTTTTCCGAGCGAAAAGAAGGTCATCGAACGGGCAATCCGCGAGGTCTATCTCAAGCCAACTCGACCGACTCTGAGTCACTTGGTTGGCAACATACACGAGCGCTGCTAAAAGAGGGCATCGATCTCCCGGATCGCAGGACGATCCGCGCTCGGATCAAAGCCATCGATATTCGGTTACGTCGACTTCATTCTCTGCCACGCAAATAGGCGCTGATCAAAGGTGGGAAAGACGCAGGACTTGCTGATATTAGCACCTCCTGGTCCAAGTCGCCTTCAAAACAGCGCATGATCATTGCGGCGGGGGTGAGTTCAACGCGGTCGGTGATACAGAGCATGTCAAGTTCTTGCTGTAGAGCCGTCTGCTTGATCGGCTCGAGACGAGTTCCCAAGACGTCTAGCGAGCGCCCCTCACCGCGATTCTCGGCGGCCCGCAATGTACAACGGACTACGCGAGCGACTTGCGCAACAAGGCCGCTCACAGAGTTGGTCTTTATTTCGAAAGCAACACCAAAGCGCACTTGCAATCCAGCTCTAGCGCGCCGGTTCCTTAGCCGACTGCAATGAGCGTCTTTCGCGGCTTCTTTAAGCCAGCGGGATAAGATCAGCGCTGAGGATCTCCTCCGCCGGATGATCGACGATCCCGCAAGCGACGATGAGTTCATGTTCGCGAGCGACTTCTACCCACGCAAGTTTGGCGTCAGCGCACCGGCCGCCGAAGCTTTTGCGCGCAGGATCAGCCAGCTCAGTCGACGCCAACTGGGGGGCAATCCGGAAGCGGGGGTCGCGGGGTGCTGCGGCGCCATATCGGGCGCCAGCGCTTGATATGACTGTGTTCTCGTAATATGGTATTATGGATGCGGGCGAAGCTCGAGCTTGCGATCGATTTGACACAAAAAAAGAAAGCAAAAGCGTCAACGTCCCTAAGGTTTCATTGGCCGCAAGAGACGGCCCCAATAGCGGAGGAAATAAATGACAATGCTTCAGAAATGGCTTTCCGGCGTTGCACTTGCCGGGCTCATCGGCGTGCTGCCGGGAGTGGCGGAGGCTGATGACGCCGCGGGCCTTATGAAGTCGCGCCTCGGCACGGCGGACGCAAGCCCAGTGATCGCGGACGCGTTCGCGCGTGCGGCAAAGCCGGTCACGCCGGAAATGCGCGCCAAAGCTTTGGAATGTTGGAACAATAGCGGCTGCGACACGGGAACGGGCGGCAAGATCAAGGTCGCCTACGCCGACGGGTTCGGCGAGAACGTCTGGCGCCGCGTCACGGCGATGGAATTCATCCAGCAAGCGCTGACATATCCGGATATCGGACATATCCAGTACTCGTCGGCGCGTGGCGATGTGTCGAAGGCGATCGCGGATATCCAGGCCTATACATCCCAGGGCGTCGACGTAATCGTGGTGTTCGCCGACGCGGGCAAGGCGCTCGGCCCTGCCATTCGCGAAGCGAAAGAAGCAGGAATCGAGGTCGTGCTCCACAACGGCACCGAAGCCGGAACGGCCGGGAAGGACTACCTGACCAACGTCTCGGAGAACATCTGCCAAATGGGCAAGGAATTCGTAAAAGCTGTTCTTGTCGGCAACCCCGATGCGAAGACCATTGTCGCCCTCGGGGGCACTCCTGGCAATCCGCTGAGTGCGACCTGGCAGGGGTGCGCCGAAAAGGAAGCGGCTCAGCACCCTGGCGTGAAGATCGCCACCAAGCTCGACACGAACTGGACCCAAGAGGGAACGTTCAACGCGGTCTCGGCGGCGCTGTCTCAACTCGGAAAAGTGGACGGCTACATCTACGAGTATGCCGACGGATTCCGGGGCGCTGTCCGCGCTTACGACACGGCCAAGAAGCCGATGGACTTCGTCGCTGCGCTCCGCACGGATGAGCAGGGCTTGTTTTGCGACTGGGAGGCGGCGAACAATCCAAACTTCAAGATCTTCTATTCGTCGGGCCAGAACTTCCAGTCTCGCATCGCGCTTACTGCCGCAATGATGGCCAAGGCGGGTCAAGCCGTTCCGCCGACGATCGATGTGCCCTTCTCCATGAAGCCTGTTGTCAAAGGCATGTGCAACAAGGCGTTGCCGATGGAAATATCCGTTTCCTCGCTTGTGGACGGCGACACGCTTGTGAAGATGTTCACAAAGTAAGGCACTGCAAGGATGGCCGGCGCGAACCGGCCATCCAGCAGCTTGCGTTCGGGAGATCACCACGGTGGCGGACGTCGTTCTCAGAATGGAAGGCGTGTCCAAGACCTATCCCGGCGTTCGTGCTCTTGATCGTGTGAGCATCGATTGCAAAGCCGGCGAGGTGCACGCGATTCTGGGAGAAAACGGATCGGGCAAGACCACGCTGATGAAGATCGCGAGCGGCGCAATTGCCCCCGATGACGGCATTGTCGAGATCGGCGGCGCCAGACTTACGGCCGCCGATCCGCGCCTTGCCCACCGCCTCGGAATCGCCACTGTCTACCAGGACGACTCGTTGGTCAGGGAATTTTCCGTCATTCAGAATCTGTATGTCGCGGCGCCGCCCGGCTTGGTCCCCTTCTCCGCCATGCATGGCTGGGCGCACGAGCAGTTGCGGCGCTTCGGCGTCGACATAGACCCGAAGGCGACAATCGGTTCGCTTTCGCCTGCACAGCGGCAGTTCATCGAGATCGTCAAAGCGCTTCTTTCCAATCCGAAGGTGCTGCTGCTCGACGAGCCAACGTCAACCCTCGACATTGATGGCGTGCGCAAGCTCATGGCTCTTGTCCGCGAACTGACAGCCGCGGGCACCGGGATTATCTATGTCAGCCACCGGCTGCCGGAAATTCTCGAACTTGCGCACTGCGTAAGTATCCTGCGCGACGGCGTTCATCAGGGCACCTTTCCGATCACCGCTGAAGTTTCTGAGCACAAGCTCGTGTCGCTGATGGTGGGGCGTGACATCGACAGCGAGTATCCGCCCAAACCCGCTTCGATTTCCGACCGAGTCGTTCTCTCGGTGAAGAGCCTGTGTGGAGAAGGATTCTCTGATGTGAGCTTCGACGCTCATGCGGGCGAAATTCTCGGGTTCGCCGGCGCGGAAGGCAACGGCCAGCGGCAGGCGATACGGGCGATCGTCGGACTTGAGGAGACTCAAGGGCACATCGTCTGCCAGGGGGCGACCGTGGATGGATCCTCGCCGAGGGCGGCGCTCGCGAGCGGCGTCGTTTTTCTAAGCGCAGACCGCTCCGGAGAAGCGATCTTTCCTGATCTCGGCGTCGAGAAGAATATGATGCTCTCGGCTCTTGGCGACTTTACGCGTCTGGGTTTCTTGTCGCGCGGCAATGAGCGTGAGAGCGCGACGCGAATGGTGTCCGACTTCACGGTCGTCACCGCCAGCCTCGACAAACCGATCAGCGGGCTATCGGGCGGCAATCAGCAGAAAGCCGTACTCGCTCGCAGCTTCCGCGCCGGCGCGAAGGCGGTGCTGATCGATGAGCCGACGCAGGGAGTCGACGCAAGCGCGCGCTTCGAGATCTATCAGGCCGTCCGCGAGAATATCCGAGAAGACGGGGCTTGCATCGTAAACTCCTCCGATGCCCAGGAGCTCGCCGGCATCTGCGATCGCGTGCTTGTCTTCTCCCGGGGAAAGATCGTCAGGGAACTCCGCGGCTCAGAGGTCTGCGAGGAAGAGATTGTCTCGAGCTTTCTAACCGCTCGCGACGCCAAAATGCACACGCAGGATCTCGGCTCGACGGGCGCGTCACGTCTTCTTTCGAGAGTGACGCGATTCATCGTCCATGGCAGCGAAACATGGTGGGTGCCGCTCGCTTTCCTGTCGCTTCTGACGGTTCTCGTGTTCACCTACGCAGCATCGCGGAGCGCGGTCTTCCTTCGCCCGATCAATCTTAGGCATATGCTCCAGTCCACATGTCCGGCGGCGCTCGTGGCGATGGCGCAACTGAACGTGCTTCTCGTGCGTGGGATCGATGTTTCGGTCGGCTCGCTTATGAGCCTGACCGTCGTCGCCGCCTCATTTCTCATTGCGTCGGACATGTCTCTTCCGATGATGGTTGTGGGGACTTTGGCCTGCCTGCTGATCGGCGTGGGTGTCGGCTTCGTCAATGGCTTTCTCGTTCGTTACGCGCGGATCAATGCAATCATCACGACGATCGCGATGTTGAGCATCCTTCAAGGCGTGGCGCTGATCGGAAGGCCAACCCCAGACGGCGCCATAAATTCAAGCTTCACGGAGTTGTTGAAGATTCACTTCGGCTTGCTGCCGATTGCGACTGTCGTTCTGCTGTTGGTCGCGATCCTCGGTGATGTCTGGCTGCATCGGTCCCGCGGGGGTCTCGAGGTCAAGGCCACAGGTTTCCGCGAAGAAGCGGCTCGCCGCAATGGGGCAGCAGTCGATTTCTTTCAGGTGCGCGCCTATGTTCTGGCAGCCTTGATGGCTGCCGCGGCAGGGCTCATGCTGGGCGCTGAAGTCGGCGTCGGGCATCCGACGGTCGGCGAAAACTTTCCGCTCGCGAGCATTGCCGCAGCGGTCCTTGGCGGAGCAGCGCTGGCTGGCGGACGCGGCTCGTTCACGGGCGCCTTCTTTGGCGCGTTCTTCTTCACGCTGATGATCAACGTCATTTCCATCCTCGGCCTTAGCTCGGCCGTCGGGATCATCGCAAGCGGCGTCATGACCTTGATGGCGATCTTCTTCTATTCCGGCCTCGCTGAGATCGATCGTTTCTTTCGCCGTGTTTTCGAACATCGACGCGCACCGCTCGTCTCACCTCCAGCGGAATAGACAATGTCCAACTCCCATGCGACCGTCCGTGGTTTGAGGCCGGACATGACCAACGCGGGAACGAAAGGCGCAACTTTCCCGGGCGAGGTCGGGGCTGCGCCCCGCCGCGCGGGCCTTCCGTTCCAGATGCGGTTTGCTGCGATCTGGATTGCTCTTGCCGCCCTGCTGGCGACCGGACGGCTCCTGCTTCCCGCAAGCGTGGAGCTTGCAACCCTCCTTTCGATTCTCCCCTTCGCGGCATTCCTGACTTGCGCGACGATGGGTCAGACGATCGTCATCATGGGGCGGGGAATCGATCTGTCGCCGCCTGCGATCATCGCTCTTTCGAGCACTGTGCTTCTCGGCGTGTCGGGAGGCCACGATGACAGGATGTGGCTGGCGATTGGCGCGGCCCTGCTCGCCGCGCTTGCGGTGGGAGCGGTCAATGGCTTGCTCGTCGGCGTCCTCAAGCTCAACGCGCTCATCGTGACCTTGTCGACGGGCGCCATCGTTACCGGGATTACGCTCTGGTATCGGCAGAGCCTTGCGGCGGAATTGAAAGTGCCAGCAGCGCTGGCAAATTTCGGCGGCTCGTGGTTCTTCGGCGTGCCGAGCAGCGTGTGGATCGTCGCGACCATGACGATCGCAATTCATGTCCTTATGAAGAAAACCATCGTGGGGCGCCGGTTCGAATCTGTCGGCGCCAATCCGCGCGCAGCTTACGCGACCGGCGTCGAAATCATCCGCTACCAAAGCGGCAGCTTCGCGATTGCGGCGCTCCTTTACGGCGTGACTGCGATTCTGCTTTCCGCGTTTATCCGCAACCCGACTCTCGAAGTGGGCGGGCCCTACCTGCTCGAGCCGATCGCGGCTGCGGTCCTCGGCGGCACGGCGATCAATGGCGGCATCGGCAACATGTTCGCGGTCGCGGGAGCCGCAATGTTTCTCGTGCAGCTCGATCATTCGCTAAAAATGCTGGGCGTTCCGACTTCTTACCAACTCATCATCCAGGGCGTTGCGATCGCCTTGGGGATGTGGCTGTCCGAATCGGGTCGCAACGTGGGCCGCAGGTACTGAACGGGATCGGGTTCGACGCTCTCGGGCCTCCGAGTCGAAGGTCCAGAAGACGCCTCTATAACGAAGTGGGAGGAAGTCGTGCAGATCAAAGCGCTTGTCGTTGGAGCGACCGGCATCGCTGGCCGAGGCGTTTGTCAGGCCCTTCTGGATCAGGGCGCATCGGTTCAAGGCGTATCGCGCCGCTCCGAAGGTCTCGTTCCAGGGACGCAACATGTTTCCGCCGACCTGCTCGCTCGTTCCGTAAGCGATGCGTTGTCCGGGCTTGGCCCAACGCATGTTTATCTGACCACTTGGGTCCGGGGCCAAACGGAGCAGCAGAATGTCGAGGTGAATGCGGGCATCGTTCGAACGGTGCTTCATGCGCTCTCCGCGGGAAAAACGGTGAAGCATGTCGCCCTCTGCACGGGCCTCAAGCATTACCTCGGCCCGTTTGATGCCTATGTCCGCACCGGCGCCCTTCCTCTCACGCCAGTCCGGGAGGAGCATCCGAGGCTCGACACGCCAAATTTCTACTATGCCCAGGAGGATGAGCTTTACGCGGCTGCAAAGCGCGATGGTTTCACCTGGAGCGTCCACCGGCCTCATACGGTAATTGGAGAGGCCGTCGGCAATGCAATGAATATGGGCTCGACCCTCGCCGTCTACGCCTCAATCTGCAAAGAGACCGGGCGTCCTTTCAAGTTTCCAGGAAGCGCCGCGCAGTGGAACGGCCTCACCGACATGACGGATGCGCGTGTCCTCGGCAAACATCTCGTTTGGGCCAGCACTCACGACGTCGCGAAGAACGACGCTTATAATGTCGCCAATGGCGATGTCTTCCGCTGGAAATGGATGTGGCCACGGCTTGCTTCGTGGTTCGGCGTGGAATCGATTGGATTTGAACAGGACCCGGTTTCACTGGAAGCCCAGATGCGGGACGATCGGCCGGTGTGGAAGCGCCTAGTCGAGAAGCACGGCCTCGCCGAAGCCGACCTTGATCGGGTCGCTTCCCCTTGGCACACCGATCTTGACCTCGGCCGCCCGATCGAAGTGACTACCGACATGGGCCTTAGCCGCAAGCGCGGGTTTCTAGTTTATCAAGGCACCGAGGATTCGTTCACCGACCTCTTCGGACAATTGCGCAAAGACCGCCTCATTCCTTGACGACCCCCGGACCTAAGGCCTCCTCTGCAAAACGGAGGCCGGCGAGGCACGCTCACTGGGCGAGATAGCCCCCGTCGATCACCAGTTCGGACCCGGTCATGAAGCTGCTCTCATCGCTCGCAAGGAACAGGCAACCGTTTGCGATTTCGCGGGGCGTGCCAGCTCTTTTCATGGGCGTCGCCGCGACGACGAAGGCGTTCACCTCGGGCGCTTGCGCGCGAGTCAGCGGCGTGTCGATGAAACCAGGATGGAGCGAGTTCACCCTTATGCCGTCCGAGACATAGGTGATGGCCGCGTTCTTCGTCATGTTCCGCACTGCGCCCTTCGTGGCGTGGTAAGCATGTGCGCCAGGAACCGCAGCGTTGCCCCAGATGGACGAGACGTTGATGATCGATCCGGCTTTCTGGCGCTGCATGGCTGGGACAACAGCGCGCATCCCAAGAAATACGCCGGTCTGGTTGACCTGGACGACCTTCAGCCAGTCTTTCATTGTCAGCTCGTGCAGCGGCGAATAGGCGATGATGCCGGCGTTGTTGACGAGGACGTCGATGCGCCCGTGCTTCTTCAGGATTCCGTCGATGGCGCTCTGCCAGTGGTCCTCTTCGCCGACGTCGAGCACTACGCCTTCGACCTTGTCCGGATAGACGTTGGGCGGATTGCTTGTGCTTCCGGCAACGACCGTCGCCCCTTCTTCCGCGAACCGCTCGACCACCGCGCGGCCAATTCCCCGCGATGCGCCGGTGATCAGCGCGACTTTCCCCTTGAGCCTCATCGTTTCCTCCTGGCGGTTTTTTCAGAACCCGTCGAGTCTGTAGATATTACTGTATTACCATCATACGTCAACTCTTCTTGAAAAACGGGTAGATCTTCGGCGGCGAATTTCGCAAGGCTGGGCGTGAGCCTGGCGGTGCGCTTTACGTTCGAAGGGACGTCCGTCTGCGCCGATGACCCAGGCGGCAATCGCCCTGAATGCGTCGCGTAACCGGATTTCGAGTTCCGCGCTCCTGATGTGCCGACCCGGAGCGCGTGGCGAGAGCTGTCAGGACGCAAGAGCCCGGTCGACGCGGCCATATTCAATGATCGCAAGGTCGGCCGAGATCACCATATGATGTTCGCAGGCAGCCCAGGCCGCGGCGGGATCGCGGTCCTTTGCCGCCGCATCGATAATGGCCTCAAGCTCGCGGATTGAGGGCTCGGTGCGCGCTTCGTTCAGAAATGCGAATCGCCGGAACATTGCGATGCGCGCGTGAATGGCGTGAAGCTGCTCTGTCAGCACCTCATTGCATGCGCCCTTGAGGAGCAGAGCGTAAAACTCTGCCTTGATCGCTTCGCGGCTGTCGACGTTGCCCTTGCGATACTCCTTATCCAGCCGATCCTTCAGCTTCAGGAGAGCGCGGCAGTCTTGCACGCTCGCATTCTCCGCAAAAAGCTTCCCAACTAGGGCTTCGAGCGTGGCGCGCACGATATAGATCGCGCGGATCTCCGAATCCGAGAGGATTGTGACAATCGGTCCCAGATTCGGGCGAACGGTTATCAAGCGCTCGGATTCAAGCTGACGCAGCGCTTCGCGGACCACCGTCCGCGAGACCCCGTAGCTTTCGCACAACATCGTCTCGATAAGACGCTGCCCCGGACCGAGTCTTCCCTCCACGATATCTTCGCGGAGGACGCGAACAACCTGTTGGCGAAGTGGAGCGGCAGTCCGGGCAATGGTGGACGACGTGACCATCTGAATCCTCGATTGATTAAGTCATACGATACCACGATCTCAATTCGAGAGCGAAACTGTGCCCAAGAGGCGCTGCCTGCGACTCCCCGCGCGATCCACACTAAGGGCGCCCTGGCCCGCCACTTCGTTCCAGAGTCACGGCTGCGTCCACCATGTCCGATCGTTCTCGTATCCGCGCTTGAGGAGCGCAGATACGGCTTCTTTCGTCATGGGAGCTGGGTTGTTCAGAACGAGCCGGCTGGCCTTGAGCGCCTGCTCGGCAACCGGGCCGAAATGATCGGGAGTGACCCCGATCGTCTTGAGCTCAAGTGGCGCGCCCACTGTCGCCAGCAAGGCTTCGATACGGGCGATTCCGGCATGCGCTTGCTCGCCTTCCGAGTCTCCTTCGCCCGCCTCGCCCAGCACACGGCCGATCTCCGCGAACTCGGCGATGCAGTAAGGAAGATTGAAGCGCATGACATAGGGCAAGAGCGCGCCGACGCCGAAGCCGTGCGAGGCATGACTGAAAGCCGCGATCGGACTCTGGATCGCATGCGCCGCCGCGGTGCCGGTCGTGTTGATCACCATCCCGGCGCAATAGGCCGCGAACATGACGTCGGAACGTGCGTCGAGATTTGAGGGGTCCTCAACCACCTTGCCGAGCGATTTGTTCATCAGCTCAAGCCCCTTGACACAGAACATGTCGGTGATCCGATTCTTGCCGACATAGATCTTGGTCGCAAGTTCCTGGGGCGTTGGGTTCTTCGGACGCGCGGTGAAGCCTTCGACAAGATGCGACAGCGCATCGGCAGCCGTAGCCGCCGTGAGGCCCCGCGGGCAGGTCAGAGTCAGCTCAGGGTCGATGATTGCCGCGGTCGGCTCGATATGAGCGTCGGTGATCGCCATCTTCATATTGGTTTCGTCGTCGAAAATGACGGCGATGCTTGTGACTTCGGCCCCCGTTCCGCCTGTCGTCGGCACGGTGATGATCGGCAGACTGGGCCCAGGCACGCGAAACTCGCCGTAGAAATCGCGCACGTCCCCGCCGTTGGCCAGGACGACAGCGACCGACTTGGCGAGGTCGAGACAACTGCCTCCGCCCACCCCGACCACGACGTCCGCACCCTTGTCGCCGAAAAGCGAGACCGCCTCGACGATGTTGCTACGCGGCAGATCGGGAAGCGCTCGATCATAGACGGAGGTTTTGACGCCTTCCTCAGCGAGATTGGCCAGGAGGCCCTTGAACTCGGGGGTCCCCGCCATGCGCTCGTCCGTCACCATCAGGGCATGGCGACCGAGACCCTTCGCAATCAGCCCGAGTTGCCGACGCTGACCGGGACCAAACAGCACCGTCTTCGGCTGGCGGACGAAACCCAGGCCCAGGCGGTTTTCCATGCTCACGAAGGGTCTCCTATAGATCGCCGACGGTGACCGCCATATACTTCGGCTCAAGGAACTCATAAATGCCCTCGTGACCCGCTTCGCGCCCGATGCCGGAGCTCTTCACTCCGCCAAAGGGCGCGGCTGGATCGGCCATGATGCCGCGATTGATCCCGACCATTCCGAATTCGAGCTGCTCGGCAAAAGCCAATGCGCGTGTGAGGTCGCGGGTGAACACGTAAGACGCCAATCCTAAGGATGAGGTGTTCGCGAACTCAAGCGCCGCGCGGGCGTCGGTTACAGGGAAGATCGTCGCAATGGGCGCGAACAATTCGTTGCTGCACATGATCGCGTTTGGCGCATCGAAACGGATCACGGTCGGCTCGAAAAAATAGCCCGGGCGTTGGACGGCCCGGCCGCCCGTAAGCACTTCCCCGCCGGCGCTCTTGAGCTCGTTGATTGTGTCATACAGCCGATCTCTCTGCTTGGCCGAGATCATCGGCCCGACATCGACGGGTTCCATCCCATCCCCAACTTTGAGTTGGCGCACCTTGCCCACGAATTTCTGCGTGAACTCCGGCTCAATCTTGCTGTCGACGATGATACGGTTCGCGGCCACGCAGGCCTGCCCGGCGTTGCGAAACTTGCATATGATCGCTTGATCGGCGGCGAGATCGATATCGGCGTCATCAAGCACGACGAAAGGCCCATCGCCGCCAAGCTCCATCGAACTGCTGACGATATTGTCGGCGGCGAGGCGCAGCAGAATGCCGCCCACGCGCGTAGACCCTGTGAAGCTGACTTTGCGCAGACGCGGGTCTCCGAGCAATGTTTCGGAGACGGCCGAGGACGTCGTGGTGTGGATCAGATTCGCCACCCCCTTCGGGAAACCAGCTTCGTTGAGGATCTCGATAAAGAGCGCGCAAGTGAGCGGGGTTTCCTGCGCGGATTTGGTGATTGTCGTGCAGCCGGCGGCGAGCGCCGCGCCGGCCTTTCGCACGATCATCAGCAATGGAAAGTTCCACGGCGTGATCAGCAGGCAGGGTCCGACGGGCTGGTGGCCGGTAATGACGCGAAATCCGCCGTTCGAAGAGGTCGCATACGTCCCGTGCAGATGCGCCGTCTGTTCGGCGAACCAAAGCAGGAAGTCGGCGGAGAGATTGAACTCGGCCTTCGCTTCAGTAAGCGGCTTGCCGCTTTCGAGCGTCATGGTGCGAACGATCTGGCTTTCACGCTGCAGCATCAAGCGATGGGCGGCGTGCATCAGGCCTGCGCGAGCCCGCGGCGCAAGGCGCGCCCAACTCGGCTGTGCGCGAACAGCAGCATCGAGCGCCTTGGTCGCGTCGTCAGCCGAGCCGTTCGCAACTTCCGCAATGAGCGAGCCATCGGCCGGGTTGTTTACCGGAAACACATTCGCGCGGTCAGTCCACGCGCCATCGATGAACAGTCCAGTCTGCGGAAGCGGAAAAGCAACGTTTTGAAATGTCACGAGCCGCTCCGTTTGCTAGCGCCGGGTCCGAGGGTTTTTAAGAAGGCTTCCCTAACGGATATCGAGCGTTTTCCAGTCATGTATGACTGTATTACGATAATATCATTAGCGCAAGAGGAGGGCTGCGGCGGACGAAGGGCGGCGGAGAGCCGGCACGGGAAAAAGCAGTGTGCCGGTTCGGTCAATCTTGACTGTAATACCGTATTACTGTATGCCGAGATCAGAAAGTTGAAGGCCTTGCGGCGAGGAAGGTGGGACCACGTTTCGGTGAACGCGAGGCTTGGCGCTGATCAAGGCGCGTGCAATCGATAAGCGCAAACCTAAGCACCCACCGCGCGTTCGCACTCTAATGTCGAACAGCCGGCGGTCCGAACAAATGGAATGAGGAGGAAACTTTGAGCAACATTAAGACCTCGGAGAAGGAACCGCAAAAACTGGACGTGCTGGTGATCGGCGCGGGCTTCGCGGGGCTCGCGATGCTCCACAAGGTCCAAAACAATCTGGGACTGAATGTCCGCCTAATCGACAAAGCGACTGGCGTCGGCGGAACCTGGTACTGGAATCGCTATCCCGGCGCGCGTTCTGACACCGAAAGCTGGGTCTATTGCTACAGCTTCGATCCGAAGCTCTATCACGAGTGGAAATGGACCGAGCGCTATCCACGCGAGACCGAGATTCGCGCCTATCTCGAGCATGTCGCCGACCGGTTCGACCTCAGGAAGAACTTGATTTTGTCAACTACAGTCACGGCGGCGCATTTCAACGAAAAGACCAACCGCTGGGACGTGGAGACGGATAAGGGCGACCGGCTTTCGGTCAAGTTTATCGTGACCGGCGTAGGCATTCTATCCGCCCCAAACAAACCGCCTTTCCCGGGAGAGGATCGTTTCAAAGGCAAGGTACTTCACACCGCAAGATGGCCCAAGGAGCGAATCGACTTCACGGGCAAGCGCGTCGGCGTCATCGGAAATGGCTCCACCGGGGTGCAAGTCGTGACGGAGCTTGCCTCAAAAGTCCCGCACCTGACGCTGTTCCAGCGGAGGGCGCAATATTCCGTGCCGGCCCGCAATCATGGGCTGACGCCCGAGTTCGTCGAGAAGATCGCCGCAGATCTGGACGGGTATTTCAATCGCGTCCGGAACACGGCGACTGTCTTTGACTTCGAAGACGCCAAGCAGGGCGCCATGGAGGTTTCTCCCGAAGAGCGCGAGCGCGTGTTCGAAAAGGCTTGGAACGACGGCGGCGGCTTCAACTTCATGTTCGGGACCTTCAACGACATCGCCGTGAACCGCGACTCGAACGCCGCCGCCGCCGAGTTTATCCGCAAGAAGATCAGAACGATGGTCAAGGACCCGGAAAAGCTCGAGACGATTCTGCCGACCGATCTTTATGCGCGCCGTCCCCTTTGCGACAACGGCTTCTACGAAGCGATCGACAGGGACAACGTCACGGTGGTCAACATCAGCAAGAACCCCATTGTTGAGTTCACCGAGAAGGGCATTCGCACCACTGCCGGCGAGGTGGAACTCGACTATGTTATCTTTGCGACAGGCTTCGACGCGGTCACCGGGAATTTTGTGAGAATAGACTTTAAGGGTCGAAACGGCGTGTCGATGAAGGACCACTGGAAACAAGGACCGCGGGCCTATCTCGGGCTGTCCGCGGCGGGGTTCCCGAATATGTTTGCGATCTATGGACCGCCGGGCCCCTTCACCAACCAGCCGCCGGCGATCGAATGGCAGGCTGAATGGGTCGCCAAAGCGATCAAGTACGCCATCCAACATGGGATCGACACCATCGAGGCGACGCCTGAGGCGGAACAGGCTTGGCTCGACGAGTGCAAGCGCATCGAGGAGATGACGCTGTTCCATAAGATCGATTGGTGGGTGTCCGGAGCGAACATCCCCGGCAAGGCCAAGGCTGTCAGCTTCTACATGGGCGGCTTCAGCGAATATATGAAGCACGCTGACGGATGCGCCGAAAACGATTATGCCGGCTACAGGCTTTCAGCCGCCAAGGCTCACGCCGCGTAGAGACACGAGCAGGGGCTGGCCCGGCTGGCCCCTGCGACTGGCGCTCGGTGTCAGAACTTTAGTCGAGGACGTCCATCGATGGCGGAACGATGCGCTGTGGTCACCGGCGGAGGTCGGAACATCGGGCAGGCGATCGCCATTCGCCTTCAGGAGGATGGCTTCCGCGTCATTACCCTTGATATTGTCGAACCCGAGGCGAAAAGCCTGCAAGCTAACGCGAGACTGGTCGATTTGTCTGACCGCATGGCTGCGGAGCGGATTTTCGCCGAGATCGCCGCGACGCTTCCGGTGAGAGTTCTCGTCAACAATGTGGGCATCGTCGCCCCTGCGCCGCTCGACGAGGTAAAGGTCGACGATTTCGACAAGCTGATGCACCTCAACGTGCGAACAGCGGTCATCGGCGCAAAGGCGCTTGTCCCGACGATGCGCAATCAAGGTGGCGGGCGCATTGTCATGAACACGAGTCGGGTTACGCTCGGAAAACTGTCTCGCACGCTCTACAGCGCGTCAAAAGGCGCTATGCAAGCGATGGCCCGCACCTGGGCGCTGGAACTGGCGCGCGACAGCATTACCGTCAATTGCGTCGCGCCGGGGCCAATCGCCACTTCAGTCTTTTGGAAAAATAATCCGCCGGACTCGGACGAGACGCGGAAATTGGTTGCATCCGTGCCCGTCGGTCGCATGGGGACGCCTGAAGACGTTGCTAACGTGGTCAGCTTCTTCTGCGACGAAAAAGCGAGCTTCGTTACCGGGCAAACGCTGTTCGTGTGCGGAGGCGTTACGGTAGGCTGACGGTTCTCATCGCCGCCCGCGGCTCTCGGCCAAAGCGATCCTTTTCTCAAAGCCTCGGGTTGACGGCCTGGGGATGGAAACGGAAGGTCCCGTCGTCAACGCGCACGATGTCGCCGAGCCCTGGATAGGGAAAGTGGTATCCGTGATAGCGGATCGCCTCGTAAACGACCTTTGAGAAGATTGCGGCCTTGGCGTCCGCGCCTTGCTGCGGGTTGGTGTCGTAATCCATATGAAAAAACCACTCGGGATGGTGCGGGTCAAAAATCTGGTGGTGCGCAACATCGCCGGTGAAGACGACCTTCTGGCCTTCGCTCTCAAAAATATAAGCGACCATGCCCGCGGCATGCCCGGCGACAGAAAAGGTCGACAAGCCTGGCGCCAGGCTGTCACCCGCCTTGAAGAGCTTGAGCCGGTCTCGGTAGGGCGCAACGGCCTCTAACGTGCCTTTCGTCCAAGGAGCGCGGAAATCGTTGCGCGTGAGGTTGCTCTCGTTTGTCCACTCGGCCCAGTCGGTTTCCGTACAGAAAAGCTCAGCGTTCGGAAAAGCCTTGCCGCCATCAGGATTGATGAGCCCGAACGAGTGGTCGGGATGGAGATGCGTCATCAGCACTGTATCGATTTGATCTGGCGTGATTCCAGATGCGACGAGGTTTTCCATCAGCCGGCCCATCGTGTCCCCGAACATGGTCGAGGTGCGCCCCATCCCTGCGTCTATAAGGTAAAGGCGATCCCCAGCGTTCACGACGACGGGGTTGAGATCCATCGGAATATGGTCGAGCGGAAGCCGATAAGCCTCTTTCAGCCGCAGCATCTCCGTCGGATCGGCATTGGGAAAGATGCCTTCATAGCCGTGATGGATGTAGCCATCCCAAAGCGCCGTGCATTCCAGTCCACCGACGCGAAATCTGTACCATCCAGGATTCTGCGTGCCCTGAAATGGAGCGCTCATGGACCCCTCCTCCTGTTAGCCGTTGATCATGCCCGCGAGGTTAATCGGGCAGTCAAATTGCCCGGTACCGTAATACCGTAGTATCATACGACGAAGTGCAATCAAGGCCAGCCTGGAGGAGACACTGCGCGATGTCGAAGCCCTGCGTCATATGCGTCGCGATAACGGGATCATTGCCGAAAAATCTGACAATCCAGCAGTGCCCGCGACGATCGCTGAACAGGTCGAAAGCACGCAGGAGGCGTTCGAGGCCGGAGCAACCCTCGTCCATGCTCATATGCGCGACGAAAACCAGAATCCGACAGCCGACCCGGAGCGCTTTTCCCTCTTTAAGGAAGGCATCGAAAGGCATTGCCCGGGCATGGTGATCCAGTCCTCGACTGGCGGCCGCGCAGCCGCCGGACGCGAAAGAGGCGGGATGCTCAGCTTCAGGCCGGACATGGCCTCGCTCTCGGTCGGATCGAACAATTTCCCGACTCGCGTCTACGAGAGCTGGCTCGGCTTGTCCGGACAGCGCCCCGCGGAAATTGAGTGAATTCCTGCCGGGTTAGGCTGAGCGCGGGGCTTTGCGATTTTGCTGCGGCGGAGGGAGGGCGTAGCCCGACCGGAGCTGCAGCAAAATCGCGTGGCGACGGTCATGCGGCCGTCGCCATCGCTTGCACGCCGAAATAATACTAATTCTATTTGAGCGCGATGCGTCGCGCTCAAATAGAATTGGTATGAGCAGGCGGTTGCGGTTCTTGGAGAAGCTCGAGGCGTCGAACACTTTCTCGTCGATCGTAAGCCCGACGAACCAGCGAACAGCATGTCAAACTCCAGCCGTTCGACCAATTGCCGCTCCAAGCGGATCGAATAGAGAAGCTGCAGAAGCGAAGCTCGCAGAAGGCGCTCCGGCGGGACGGACGGGCGCCCGATCCGCTCGTAAAGCCCGGCAAACGCCCGATCGAGCTTGGCCAGCGCCGCATCGGTCAGCACCCGCATCGCCCGCGGCGGGTGCTTCGCCGGGATGCGCGCCTCGACATCCACGTAAGAGAACAGGGCCCCGCTCGTCCGATCCTCGCCCCGCATCCGTCCCACTCCGAATCGCCTCGCCGACGCCATCGAATCACGCCGCAAGTCCAAATTCCAGAGCCTCTCCGCGCCACTTTTTCAGCAGCCTGCTAGAGAGCGTGCGCCGACGTGACCCGCGCGGATTTCGAGACCTGGATTGCGGCCGACATCGAGCGGATCAGCGCCGCGATCGACGCCGCTCTCGAACGCGCCGATGTGACAGTCGAGACCGTGGACTCCGTCTTCATGACGGGAGGCACCTCCTATGTGCCTGCGGTACGACGGTTGTTCGAACAGCGCTTTGGTCACGAGAAGCTGCGTTACGGCGATGCCTTCCGTCGCACAAGACAGCGTTCGTTAGCCGAATGAGGCCGAACGACGCTCAGAAAAGCAGGGAGGTTTACCCACTCTCCGGAGGCCAATGCTGTTTCATACAAGGTATCGACGTCACATTCGTTAAAGAGATCACACAAGGATACATCAATTACCTTTGCCGCCATCGATATTCGGGGGCTAGTCGCGCGCTTCAACTAAGTTGCAACCTTTTATTGATTCACTCGCGCTGGTCACCTTTATGGATGGAGGCGAGGATGGGGTCGCGAGAGGTTGCAGTAAAGCGATACGTGGTTCGTCTGAGCGCTGAGGAGCGCGAGCGCCTTGAGGGCCTGAGAAGGAAAGGCGAGATCCCGGCGACGCGGCTGACGAAGGTCCAGATCTTGCTGAAGGCGGACATTTCGGAAGCGGGGGAAGGTTGGAGCGACAGCGAGATCGTCAAGGCGTTGGATACGACCGCCTCGATGGTTTACCGGACTCGCAGGCAATTGGTCGAGGAAGGTCTGGACGCGGTGCTAAGCCGCAAGGCGCGAGAGACGCCGCCTGTGCCGCGGATCTTCGACGGGGAGAAGGAGGCGAAGCTGATCGCCTTGGCGTGCTCCGATCCTCCCGAGGGTTTCGCGCGCTGGAGCCTGCGGTTGTTGGAGGAGAAGGTCGTGGAGCTGCAGATCGTCGATCGCGCCAGCGACAGCACGATTGGCCGTGTTTTAAAAAAACATCCTCAAGCCCCATACGAGGAAGTGTTGGGTGATTCCGCCGCAGGCCAACGCCGCCTTCGTCGCGGGAATGGAGGAGGTGCTGGAGGCCTACCGGCGGCCGCACGATCCCAAGCGCCCGCTGGTCTGTCTCGACGAGACGTCGAAGCAGCTGATTTCCGAGACGCGCGCCCCGATCCCCATGAAGCCGGGGAGCCCCGCCCGTTGTGACTACGAGTATGAACGCAACGGCGTCGCCAACCTCTTCATGATGTTCGCCCCTCTTGAAGGATGGCGACACGTCAAGGTGACGGACCGGCACACGGCCATCGATTACGCCCAGGTTTTAAAAGAGATCTCGGACATTCGCTTCGCCGACGCCGAGCAGATCACGCTCGTGCAGGACAATTTGAACATCCACGACAAGTCCTCGCTCTACAAGGCCTTCCCAGCGCCAGAGGCTCGACGCCTCGTCCAGCGATTTGAGTGGGTGTACACTCCCAAGCATGGGTCGTGGCTAGACCTGGCGGAGTCGGAACTCGCGGTCCTCTCCACTCAATGTCTGGATCGTCGCATCCCCGACAAAGCCGCCCTCAAACGCGAAGTCGCCGCCTGGGCCAATCACCGCAACCAGCATCACGCCAAGGCTGACTGGCGCTTCACAACCGAGACCGCTCGGATCAAGCTCAAGAGCTTAGATCCTGTCCTTTGAGATGAATCGGCCGACTAGCCGGATGCCTGTGATGCCGCAGGGTTCACCTCGACATCCCGTCCGGCCGCCCATCGCCTAAATCGAGCCACGGATACCGGAAGCGCAGAAGACGTCGAACGCGACCACACGGAGAGGGCTCCTGACAGTCTAAACCAGTAAGCCGTACTCACCTTTCGACAGCGGCGACTGGTCGACGATCGGGAGTCCGGGGCAGGTCCTTGGCCTCTGCCACCTCCCTTGCGACGTGGGAAAGCAGTCCGCGCATAAGGTCGAAGGCGCGCTGCTCATTCTTGCTCTCGATCGCAAGAAGCACTCCACCGTGCGCCACCAGATCGCCGACAGCATGACCGAAGATCGCGTTCGTGATGGGGGCAGTCAGGGAAAGCGCCGTTCGTACGAGCGCGCCAAGCGGCTGGTAGAAGCGATTGTTCGTCGCCGCGATGATGGATTCGTGGAAACGGCAATCGGCTTCGACCGGGTCGTAGTTACCGGCTGCCGACTCCCGCATGAAGCCGTAAGCCTCGCCGATTCGAGCCAGTTGAGTTGCGTCCGCGCGCCGCGTTGCGAGGGCAGCCGCTTCCGGCTCGAAGCCTAACCGAAGTTCGAGGAGTTCAATGACAATTCTGCGGTCGGGCGGACTCTCTCGCAGCCATCTCAGCACGTCCGAATCAAGAAGGTTCCAGTCGGAGACTGGCCGCACTTCCGTGCCACGCCGCGGGCGAGAGCCGACCAGGCCTTTGGCCGTCAGCATCTTGATGGCTTCACGGACGACCGTGCGACTGATCTTCAGTTCCGACGACAGCACCCCCTCATTCGGAAGCCCGTCGGCTGCGCTGAAGCGACCCGAAACGATTTGGTGTCCCAGGCGGTTCAAAAGTTCGACGGTGATGTTTCCAGAGCCAAAGGCGCCGAATTCTTTGTTGGCGTTGGGAATGTCGCTTTTGGCATATGGCCTCATTCCGAAGTCATCCTCATTCCCACGAGTCCATCTAGGCGGCGTTTCATCCCGGCTTCAAACTTTATTGGGCTAAGCAGACGCGCTTTGCCGAAACCGACGATCGTCACGCTCAGACAGCGCTCGTTATCCCGCCGTCCACGTAGATGATCTGGCCTGTGACAAAGCTCGCAGCGTCCGACGCGAGAAAGATCGAAGCACCCACAAGTTCGTCCGTTTCCCCCCATCTGCCAAGCGGAGTTCGGCTGACCAGCCAGTCCGAGAACGCGCGGTTCTTCGTCAAGGCTTCATTGAGGTCAGTGCGGAAATAACCGGGTGCGAGCCCGTTAACTCGCAAACTCGACGAACCGAGCTCGGCGGCCATCGCCTTCGTCATCATTTTCATCGCCCCCTTGGATGCCGTGTAGGGCACGATGGAGGGACGCCCAAGCTCGCTTTGCACGGAGCAAATATTTATTATCGAACCCCGCGCTCGCGCCGTCATGCCTCGCGCGACCGCCTGTGCGACGAAGAAGGGCGCGTAGACATTTGAGCGCATGATCGCATCAAATCTCTCTGCCGGAAATTCGACGAAAGGCGCGCGATGCTGGATTCCAGCGTTGTTCACGAGAACGTCGATTGCGCCATATTGCTCTTCGATTCGGCTTACTTCGCGGATGACGGCTTCCTGATCGGTCACGTCTGCGATCGATGTCGATGCGGCAAGTCCTTCGTCATTCAAATTCCGCGCAGCCGCTTCCGTCCGCTCGCGGTCGCGACCGTTGAGAACGACGCTTGCGCCAGCAAGGGCAAGTCCGCGCGCCAGCGAATATCCGATGCCACGGTTGGAGCCCGTGACCAAGGCGACTTTTCCATCCAGCGAAAAAAGGGTGTCAAGGTAACTCATGGGGCTCCATTCGAGGCCGCGCGCTGACCCCGTCAAAACTGGAGGTGAACCTTGACCGAGCGGCTCTTGTCTGTTGCGAGATCGAAGGCCGGCGTCGGTTCGGAGGCGGGCACGGTGGCGGTCAAGAGCGCTCGGATCTGCGCGCGGTTGTGGGCGATATAATCGATCGCCAGATGAAATTCCTCATCGAAGCGGAAGCTGCCGATCACATCGATCTCCTTGGTCACGATCGCCGACATGTTGATCTCCGGCCGCGCGCCCTGACCCACGCATACAATCGCGCCGCGCGGCTTGACGACATCGATCGCCGAGATGGTGGCTCCTGCGCTGCCGGAAGCCTCGAAGACGACGTCGAAGGTTCCCTTGCCCTCGGCATGTCTTGCGAGGCGATCAGCCTCTGTTGCGACGTTGATCGTTTCGTCAACCCCGAGGTCGGCTAGGCGGCGCAAGGGCTCGTCGATCACATCGCCAACGGCGACGAAGCCCGCGCCCGCGCTCCGCGCTATAAGGGCCAAAATCGTGCCGATCGGCCCGGCGCCGAGCACCAGCACCCTCTTACTGAGTAGCGACCCGGGCCGCGACGCTGCATGCAGGCACACAGCGACTGGCTCCGTGAAGGCGGCCTCGCCGAGAGTCATCGTGTCCGGAATTGGAATGGCTTGTTCCGCCTTGCAAACGAGCGCCTCACGAAAGCCGCCATCGACATGGGGCGTCCGCATCGCGCTGCCGTAGAAGCGCATGTCCAAACATTGGTTGCGCAAGCCCTTCCGGCAAAAGGCGCAGACACCGCACGACAGGCTCGGATTGACGGTTACGCGCTGGCCGATTCGGAGCGAGGTCACGTCCTCGCCCGTCTCGGCGACAACGCCGGCGATCTCATGCCCAAGGATCATGGGATGACGAATCTTCACAGCGCCGAACCCGCCGTGGTGGTAATAGTGAAGGTCCGATCCGCAGATGCCCCCGACCTCGATCTTCACCCGCACGTCGTCTCGACCGAGAGGCTGGTCCGCCACCTGCTCATAACGCAGATCGTTGGGGGCGTGGATGACTATGGCTTTCATTGGTCGTAATCCGCAGAGGGAATTTGGGCCCGCACGTGGACGGCGTTCGCCGCAGGTTCGCTTTTCGCGTCCGCGATCACGGAGCTGACCGTCGGTCGAGCTAGCCGAAACTGCGGCGACAAGCCCTGCCCGGAAGGCGGCCGTGATCGAGCAGCGCTTACCACCTGGCGCCCCGTCGACAAATCAACCGGCAACAGCCGAAGCCTCCCTGGGCAGGGGCACCGCGACATGCCCCATAAAGCCTCGAACGGCGGAGCTCATCTTGACTGAAGTGATTTATATGATAAATCGCAATATTGCAACGCCGCACGGCTGGCGAATGGGAGAAGCTCGAAGCTGCGATGAACGGAAGGGCTTCCAGGCATGGCAATCGCAGCCGTCAGCCAGAAGCATTATTTATAACAACGAAACGGAGGATCTGCCTTGAAACATCTCATCGCTATGACCTTGGGGCTAGCGCTTCTTTCCACCGCAGCGCTCGCTGAGACGCCCCGTACGATCGCCTTCAGCGTGAAGACGGTGACCAACGACGACTTCCAGAAAGCCATCGCCACCTCCATCCAGGATGCGGTCGAGAAGTCCGGTAACAAGTTTCTGCTGGTCACCGCTGGCGAGGAGACCGGCGTCTCCATCCAGGTGAACCAGGTGGAGGACCTCATCGCCAAGAAGGTCGACGCCATCATTCTCAGCCCCATGGACGGCAAGGCGGTGGTGCCTGTCCTGAAGAAGGCTCAGGCGGCCAAGATCCCGGTCATCGTGGTGGACTCCTCGGTCGAGAAGGGCAACGAGGGCCTGTACATCTCCTACGTCGGCACCGACAACTTCAATGCCGGCAAGACGGCCGGCGAGCGTATGGTCAAGGAGTTGGGCGGCAAGGGCAACGTTCTGATCGTGCGTGGCGCCAATGGCAGTCTGGCGGGCGATCTGCGGGTCGATGGTTTCAAGGCCGGCATCCAGGGCAGCGGCCTTGTTGTCGTGGGCGAGCAACCCGGCAATTGGACCAATTCGGTGGCCATGCAGGTGACCGAGAACATGCTCCAGGCCAATAAGAACGTGGACGGTCTGTTCAGCGCTTCCGACGTGATGCTGGACGGCGTCCTCCAGGCCGCTGGCGACGCCAACCGCACCGGCATCAAGATCCTGTCGGTCGACGGATCCAAGAAGGCGGTGGATCTCGTGGAACAAGGCGCCATCGTGGGAACCATGGCTCAGTTTCCCGGCAAGATGGGTCCAATCGCGGTTGAAAACCTGCTCGCCGTGCTCGAAGGAAAGAAGGCCGCCGACAGCATCCCCAAGGTGATCGACTCCGGCACTATGGTCTACGACAAGAGCAACCTGGCTGAAGCTCGCAAGTGGGCGTTCTGAGTGGGCGTTCTGAGCTGGTGAACCTCCATCCC
This sequence comes from uncultured Alphaproteobacteria bacterium, assembly GCA_963833955.1. Classification (GTDB taxonomy): domain Bacteria; phylum Pseudomonadota; class Alphaproteobacteria; order Rhizobiales; family Beijerinckiaceae; genus Roseiarcus. The sequence continues at coordinate 224,491 of CAWHZY010000017.1, forward strand.
GCGGCGCGGCGAGGACTGTTCCTCCTCATCCCCGTCGCGGCCTTCCTCGCGCTCGGTTCGCAGGTCCCGCACTTCCTGGACCTGTCGAACCTGCTCAACGTCGTCAGGCAATCGTCCATCACCGGCATCTGCGCGGTGGGGATGACGTTCGTCATCGTCATCAAGGGGATCGACCTGTCCCTGGCCGGTCTGCTGGCGTTCTGCCCAATGATCAGCGGCATCCTTATGCTCGCCGGGTTCGACCTGCCCGCGAGCATGGCGGTTGGCATGCTCGCCGGAATCCTTCTCGGCCTGTTCAACGGCCTCATGGTGTCGAAGCTCGCTGTGCCGGCCTTCATCACCACGCTGGTGGTGGGCCAGATCAGCCAGGGCCTGGCCCTGACCATGAACGGCGGCAGCTCGATCGGCGGCTTCCCCGAGCGCTTCGTATTCATCGGCAACGGCGCGCTTGGCGGCGTCCCCCTGTCCGACCTGCTGCTGCTGGCTTTCCTCGCGCTCGGCTTTTTCATTCAGCGCTTCACGGCGCTCGGCAACCACATCTACGCGCTCGGCGGCAACGAAGCCGTACTGCGCCAGGAGGGCCTCAGCGCCGCCCGGCTGCAGTTCTTCGTGTTCGGTTTCTCTGGCTTCTGCGCCGCCGTGTCGGGCCTGTTGCTGTCTGCCCAATTGGACACCGTCCACCCCACACAGGGTGACGCATACCAACTGGACGCCATCGCCGCCTGCATCATCGGCGGCGTGGATCTCGCTGGCGGGCGCGGCTCCGTGCCCATGGCCGTTGTCGGCGCACTGGTCATCGGGTGCCTGCGCAACGTGCTCAACCTGCTCGGGATTCATCCCTTCATGCAGAACGTCTTCATCGGCTCCATCATCATCGTCATTGTCTATCTGAGCGGAACGATTCACCGACACAGCGAACTCGCCACCCGGGGAACCTTATGAGCGCTCGGGACGACATCACGGCCGAACAATGGCCCCGGCGAACGCGAGGAGCCGCCAGCCGAAGCCTCGACCGCCGCGCTGAAGAGGCCGGCCCGGATCACCTACGGAGGCTTCCTCGACCTGGTTGGTCGCAACGTCGCTCCGACCATCTTCCTGGCGCTGGTGATCCTCGCCAGCCTGTTCGTGAAGAATTTCGCCGACGTGGACAATGCGGCGGTGATCCTGAAGCAGTCCGCCATTCCCGCAATCGCCGTGATCGGCATGACCATGGTGCTGATGACCGGCGGCATCGACCTGTCCCTTGGCTACGTCGTGGGGCTCGCCTCCATCGCCTCCGGAATTCTGGCGAACACATGGGCCTGGCCGGCGCCTGCGGTGCTGGCGGCGGTCCTCGTGCTGGGCTTGGGCCTGGGGCTCTGCAACGGGTTGATTACGCAGTTCATGCGGGTCCCGGCTTTCATCGCCACGCTCGGAACCGGCTACGTGTTTTATGGGATCGCCCAGATCGTCAGCCAGGGCTCGAACATCAACCGACTGCCCAAGGACTTCCTGGCGATTGGGCGCACGCCAATGTTGGGGCTGCCCTCGGCTGTGTTCCTCGCCTTGGGCGTGGCGGTCGTGTTCCACGTGCTGATCAGCCGAACCATCTTTGGCCGGCAACTCGAGGCGTTCGGCCTCGGCGCCAAGGCGGCCGCGCTGAGCGGCGTGCCCAACGCCCGGATCAACGTCACCGTCTACGCCCTCTGCGCCGCTCTGGCGGCGCTTTCCGGCCTGCTGTTCACCATCCGGGTGAACGCCGCTCAGCCCAACATGGGCGGCGGGGCATTCACCTTCGAAGTGGTGACCGGGGCCATCGTCGGCGGCGCCAGCCTGTTCGGCGGCGTGGGGTCGGTGGTGAACAGCATCCTCGGCGTGCTGTCCATCAAGATCATCGAGAACTGCATCAACCTGATGGGGGTCAACTACAACCTGTATCTCGCTGTCCAGGGCGTGATCATCCTGGTGGCCATCGTCTTCGGCAACCTGTCCAACCGCCGGACGTGAGGGAGGCGATCGTGGAACCGCTAGCCTCCATGCGTGGCGTCACCAAATTCATATACGGCAGCGATGGCCGGCCGCTCCGCAACACCGAAGTGAAGATCCTGGACGGGGTGGACTTCGAGGTTTTTCCCGGCGAGGTGCACGTGCTGGTTGGCGAGAATGGCGCCGGCAAGAGCACCTTGATGAGGATCCTCGGCGGAATCATCCCGCCGGACCGGGGCGAATTGAGAATCGCCGGCGAGACCGTCACCCTGGCCAATGCTCAGGACGCGCGAAAGAATGGCGTCGCGTTCATCCACCAGGAGCTCAACCTTTGCGCCAATCTGGACGTGGCGCACAACATCTTTTTGGGCCGCGAGCCGCGTCGGCGCGGGCTCAAGGATGCAGGCGAAATGGTCCGGCGCAGCGCCGAACTGCTCAAGGCCCTGGGGGCGGATCTGGATCCGCGCTTGCCCGTGTCCAGGCTTTCCACCGCCCAACAGCAACTGGTGGAGATCGCCAAGGCGATGTCCTTCAAGTCGCGGGTCGTCATCATGGACGAACCCACAGCCAGCCTCACCAAACGGGAGATCGACATGCTGTTCGATCTGATCCGGCGGATGCGGGCGGACGGCATGGGCATTGTCTACATATCCCACCGCTTCGAGGAGATCCTCGCCATCGGCGATCGCTTCACTGTGCTTCGCGACGGTCGCCGGGTCGGCTCCCTGCCGATCCAGGAATTCAAACGGGATTCGGTGATCTGGATGATGGCCGGGCGATCCGTCGACGAGATGTATCCGCGCGCCCACACGGTGCACCCGGAGCCGGTGCTGGAGGTGCGCGGCCTTCGCCTCTCCCCCCACACGCCGCCCATCGATCTCACTGTGCGACGGGGCGAGGTGGTGGGCCTCGGCGGTCTCGTGGGGAGCGGGCGCACTGAACTGGCCAAGTCCGTGTTCGGGGTGCGCCGCTTCCACGGCGGCGAGGTGCGCTACCTCGGCGCGAAGATCGACGGCTGGGGGCCGGCGCGGCTGATCCGGGCAGGCATGGCCTACCTTTCCGAGGACCGAAAGACCGAAGGGCTCATCCCGCCGCATGTCGATCCGCGAGAACATCACTCTCGCCTCTCTGCGTTCCGTTTCCACTCTCGGCTTCCTGTCCAAGCCCAGAGAGGAGCGCCAAGCTGCCGACCTGATCCAGCAACTCAACATCGTTGCGCGCTCCAGCGAGCAGCTGGTGGCCACCTTGAGCGGCGGCAATCAGCAGAAGTGTGTGCTCGGCAAGTGGCTAAGCACCGCGCCGCGATTGCTCATGCTGGACGAGCCCACCCGGGGCATCGACGTGGGCGCCAAGGCCCAAATCCACAATCTGATCGATCGGATCGCGGACAGCGGGGTCGCCATCCTCATGATCAGTAGCGAGCTGCCGGAACTCATCGGCCTCAGCGACCGCGTCTATGTCATGCGCGAGGGCGGGGTGGTTTCTGAGCTGGAGGCCGGACCGGACCTGACCCAAGAGCGGGTGGTGGCCTATATGGTCTAGTCGATGGCTTCGCGCGTCTCCCCAATCATTGCTCAGCGCGCGCCGCTCGCACCGAACGATGAGCCGGAAGCGAGCGTGGGTGCGGTGCTGATCGCCATGTCGATTGGCCGGACTATCCGGCCTGGCAACAAATATGCCTACCGGGTGGAGGAGCGAAAAAAATCCGCCCGCTGACCGAAGGGGAGGACGTTGGCTGGTTCTACCTCACTTTTGCAGTTTGCTTGCCGCTGTGGCGGACAAGCGGGCCGGGTTGCGTCTATGCGCGAGGAACGCGTTGCGTTCGGACCTGGCGTGGCTCTTGATCAGTGCCCACGCCAAGTCGGCGCTATTCGTGATTAGTTCACCGAGCGCGCTCATCCATCGAGGCCCGGACCACCTCTCCGGTGTGGGCGACATGCTGTCGCATGAGATCGCCGGCGCGCCGAGCGTCGCGGCTCTCAAGCGCGGCGAGGATTAGCGCATGTTCTTGCACCGAGTCGCTCCAGCGCGACTCCGAAAGAATCGCCTGATAGCGGGCGCGACGGACCCGAGCGATTAATCGGGCGTGGATGTCAACGATCGCCGAGTTACCCGAAAACCGAACGATCGACGCGTGAAGCTTCTCGTTATCGTGGAAGTACTCCAAGCGCGCTTTTGTCTTGTGCCTCTGCTCGATCGCGATCTGCAGCTCACCCAACTTTCCCAAATCGGCCGTCGACATGCGAACCGCCGCCAGTTCGGCCGCCATCCCCTCGACGCCGCCCAGAGCCTCAAACAGATCGACGATCTCACGGATCGACAACCGGGCGACGTGCGCTCCGCGCCGAGGAATAAGTTCGACAAGTCCTTCGGCCGCGAGGACTTTTATAGCTTCGCGAAGAGGGGTTCGCGAGATCTCGAGCTGCACGCAGAGCTCCAACTCGTTGATCCACTCGCCCGCCACAAGCAGTCCCTCGACAATCAAGTCGCGAATCCGCTCCGTCGCCTCGTCGTGCAGCGGACGGCGGCGAATAGGAAACGTCCGGCCGATTTGCGCGACCGTACGGTCATCACTGAGCGCGGCGCTTGAGGATGGCGCAGCCGACATCTGGAATCTCCGCTACGGCCCGCTCCGGCTAGAACGGGCCGTCTTAGCCAGAGATAGCTACTTGACATTCGCCCCGCAACAGGCGTACGTCATAATTTTGAATGCAAAATCTATAATTATCTTGGGGAGACCCGAAATGGCGGAGTTCGATCTCGTCATCCGAGGAGGAACGGCGGCCACTGCTGCGGACGTGTTCCGAACCGACATCGGAGTGCGCGCCGGCCGAATCGCCGCACTCGCCATCGATGTTCCCGATGGTAAGCGGGAAATCGTGGCAAATGGTCTCCTCGTGCTGCGGGGTGGTATCGACGCGCACTGCCATCTCGACCAGCCGACCGGGGACGAATCGGTCATGGCCGACGACTTCACCAGCGGAACGCGGTCGGCAGCATGCGGCGAGACGACGACGCTGATGCCATTCGCGGCGCAGATGAAGGGCCAGAGCCTTCGCGAAGCGGTGTCCGGCTACCATTGTCGCGCCAATGGGAAGGCTTTCGTCGACTACGCGTTTCACCTTATCGTCACCGATCCGACCCCGCAGGTTTTAGGCCAGGAGCTGCCGGCGCTCATCCGGGACGGCTACACGTCGTTCAAGATCTACATGACCTACGACACGCTGAAGCTGAGCGACCGCAAGATCCTTGACATGCTCGCGCTGGCAAGAAGCGAAGGCGCGCTGGTGATGATCCACGCGGAGAACGCTGACTGCATCGGTTGGTTGACTGACAGGCTCGGGGGCCATTTCGCGCCGAAGTTCCACGCCGCAGCACGCCCGCAGATCGCCGAGCGAGAGGCCACGCATCGCGCGATAGCCCTTGCGGAGGTCGTCGATACACCGATCCTCATCGTTCATATTTCGGGTCAGGCAGCGATTGAGCAGATCCGCTGGGCCAAAAGCCGGGGCCTGCCCATCTACGCTGAAACCTGGCCGCAGTACCTGTTTCTGACAGCCGACGACCTCGAGGCGCCCGGGCTTTCGAGGCGCGAAGTGTGTCTGCAGCCCGCCGCCGCGCGATCGCGCGAGTCAGGCCGCAGTCTGGCACGGCCTGCGGGATGGCCTTTTTCAGGTCTTCTCATCCGACCACGCGCCGTTCCGCTACCACGATCCAAAGGGCAAGCAGGTCGCGAAGGCAGCGTCGAGCTTTGCCTGTATTCCCAACGGAATTCCGGGCCTCGAGACGCGGCTTCCGCTCCTGTTCTCGGCGGGCGTGAATGAAGGGCGCATCGACATCTGTCAGTTCGTTGCGTTGACCTCAGCCAACCCCGCCAAGATGTACGGGCTCGCCCCTCGCAAAGGGTCGATCGCGATTGGCGCCGACGCTGACATCGCCATGTGGGACGCGAATCGTGAGGTCACGATCACTAACGAGATGTTGCATTACAACGTCGACTACACGCCATACGAAGGCATGCGGGTGCGCGGCTGGCCGGTGACGACGGTTTCACGGGGCGAAATCCTTTGGTCGGACGGTCAGTTCCATGCGCTCGAAAGCCACGGCCAGTTTCTTCGCTGCGATCCTCCACAATCAATCCCAGCCCGACAGGGCCAGGAGGCGTGATCCATGAGTTCGACTATGAGTCCCACGCGCCCGTTCGATGCGGCTGTCGCCCTTGCGCCCACCAAGGTGCGCTGGCGCATCTTCTTGTCTCATGCTGATGCTGATCGCCATCAACTACATCGATCGCGCATCCATCTCGGTCGCGATGCCCGTGATCTCCAAGGAGTTCGACCTCGACCTCAGGACGCAGGGATTCACTCTCAGCTCGTTCTTTCTCACCTATGCGCTGATGCAAATCCCGGGCGGCATGCTCGCCGATCGGTTTAAGCCGCGCATTGTCATCGCCGCCGCGACTTTGGGATGGGGATTCTTTCAGGCCATCGCCGCCGTTTCGCCCAACGCGTGGATACTGGTTCTGACGCGGCTCGGCCTCGGCGCGTCGGAGGCGCCGATCTACCCAGCCGGCGGCAAACTCAATGCGATTTGGATGGCCTCCACGGAACGGGCGCGCGGCGCGACCCTGCTTGACGGCGGCGCGCCGCTCGGGGCGGCGCTAGGCTCGCTGATCATCGCGGGCCTCATTGGAGAATTCGGCTCGTGGCGATTGTCTTTCGTTGTGGCTGGCGTCGGCACGATGGTCTGCGGCCTCTTCGCGTGGTGGTATATCCGCAACGATCCGGCCGAACATCCCTCGGTCAACCGGGCTGAAGCTGATCATATCGCTCAAGCGCACGCCCTCGAAGATTCCTTGACGGCGTCGCCGTCGGGATCGAGTGCCTGGGCCTATTTCCGGTATCGGTCGGCGTGGTGCATGTGCCTCGGCTGGATGTTCTTCAACGCCGTTTTCTATGGCCTCCTGACTTGGATGCCGACCTACTTGTCTGCAGTGCATGGCCTCGACATCAAACAGCTCGGCGGCGCGCTGTTCTCGATGTTCTTCGCCGGGTTCGTCGGCGAACTGATCGGTGGCCAGATCGGGGACGCGTGGCGCGCGCGCGGTGGCAGACCGAACACGGTGTTCAGGACGCTGTTCGGCGTGGCGGCGATCATTGCCTGCCTTTCGATCTTCGGAGTCGCCTATTTGAGCGATCCGCTGACAATTATAATCTTGCTCTCTTCGACACTGTTCTTCCTGCGCTGGTGCGGGATGTATTGGGCGATCCCCGGCATCTTGGCTTCACGCGCGCGGTCGGGATTCCTCGGCGGCTGCATGAACCTCGGCGGCAATATCGCGGGAATCACCGTGCCTGTCATCGTTGGCTTTATCGTGCAGGCGACAGGATCATACTTTCCAGCCCTGATCTTCTTTGCCTGCGCGGCGGCCGCGCTTTTCGTTTGCTCGATGCTGATCGATTACAGCGGCAAGCTGGCGGTCTGAGACCGCTGCGGCCCAATCGGAAATCGTAATTGGAGACGCAAGTGCCTGAACCCATTCGACTCGGAATGCTGACCCCTTCGTCAAATACGATCCTTGAGCCCGTGACAACGGCCATGCTGTCCGGTGTGCCCAACGTCACCGCTCATTTCAGCCGCTTCAGGGTCACCGAGATTGCGATCGCCGACTCTTCCGACCGACAGTTCGACGAGGACGAGATCCTGAGAGCAGCGGACTTGCTCGCCCACGCCAAGGTCAATGTCATCGCCTGGAACGGGACGTCTGCGAGCTGGCTGGGCTTCGAGCGGGACGAGCAGCTTTGCGCGCGAATTTTCTCAGCGACTGGAATTCCAGCGGGCACGTCGGTCCTGGCCTTCCGAGAAATCTTCCAGCGCACCGGCGTTTCGCGCATCGGGCTCGTCACGCCTTATGTCGCCACTGTGCAGGCGAAAATAATGGACAATTGGCGCAAGGCCGGCGTGTTCTGTCCGGCCGAGCGCCACTCTGGCCTTCGCGAGAATTTCGCGTTCGCCGCGGTCTCCGAACGCGACATTGCCGACATGGCGCGGGCGGTCGGAGGAGCGGGCGTTGATGCGGTGTCGATCGTCTGCACGAATATGCGCGGCGCCCGCCTAGCTGAGGAGCTGGAGGCGGAGCTCGGCGTTCCGGTCTATGATTCGATCGCAACGACGCTGTGGAAGAGCCTCTTGCTCGCTGGCGCCGCTCCGGCTCAAATCCGTGGATGGGGCAGCCTCTTCTCCAACCCCCTTCTTGCTTCGGCCCAGGTTGGGCAGAAAGCGCCATCGGCCGCCCCAGATTCGGGGCCATCCCCGTTGGCTACGGCCCTGCCGAGCTGACGGCGCCGATCTTTGCGATCAATGAAACCTCTGTCGTTCATGTCGGGCGGCAGAAATTAGGGAGTGAAAAAAAATGGCAATACCAGGCTCAAGCAACTCGAATAAAGCGAGAGTGATGAACAGGACGCTCGGCTTGGCCCTCTTCACCACGTTCTTCACGACGTCGAGTCTTATCGGGCTCAGCGAGGCCTGCACGCTGATGGGCGCCAACGGGACCGCAACGGCGGACGGACATGTCTACCTCGCTTCCACAAGCGATAACCCCTACATCGAAGGGCCGCGCAACCAAGTGTATCTGACGATTCCGAAAGAGGGCTTTAAATTCGTCCATACCCCGCTGCACATTCAGGATCCTCCTGGTCATTATTTTGACGTGGGTTCGGACCGCGGCATGAACGAAAAAGGATTTTCCTGGACGCGTGCCTGGGTCGTGCCGAACGAGCCCCAGGCGGCGCGCCGCGGTAAAACTGCAGGCCCTCCTCATCGTAGAGGGGGGCCAAATTTTTCCATCATCTCAGTGGCTACAAACAGAGCGGTTTCGCCCCGTTCCGCTTAAGGTGGGCGCGTCACCGTCAATCGCGCCGCTCGATACGCGCCGCGAGCGCATCGGGCAGACCGATGGTTGATTTGGCGTCTGGACGCCGGAACGCGCCAGCGCTCGCCTTGCGGACCCCGAGCGTCACAAGCGCCTCGGCCTGCTTGACCGCCGCCACCATCTGATCGACCAACGGAACCGGGACGCGATCGCGAACGCGCGCAGAAAGACCGGCAAGCGGCGCGCCTGCCAAGATCACAACGTCTGCTTCCAACTCAAGCGCCGCTTGACCCGCGAGCTCGGCGAGGAGGCTTTCCTTCTCATCCTGGACGTCGCCGATCGACTGGAATGGATCGTCGAGCATGCGAATGCCGGCGCACCGTCCTGTGAGCCCATGCAGGTCCACGCATTCCTGGTACCAGGGGCCGAGCGCCCGCGCGAACGTGACGATGGCGAAGCGCCGCCCCAGCATGCAAGCCGTGAGCATCGACGCTTCGGCCATACCGACGATCGGAATATCGAACAGCTCTCGCGCCCCGAAAAGACCCGGATCGCCGAAGGCGGCGATAATCGCCGCGTCGTAGTCCTTGTGGCGTTCCGCGAGCATCTCGAGCGCGATGGCGCCGCCGATCTGAGCCTCGGCGCGCGTCGCAATATAGGGAACGCCTCGTGGCGCAGTGGCCGTCGAGAGGACCGTTCCAGCCGCTGCGGCCTGCTTCGCGGCGGCAGCGAGCCGGGCGGTGATGTCCGAGCTGGTGTTCGGATTGAGAATGAGGATCCGCATCGTTTTTATCCGGGACCGCGTCGCCGCGAAACGTTGAGGGCGCGTCCGAGATGCCGCACCCACCTAGGCTCATTGTGGGACGTCGGTATTGTTCGGGTCGAGCGGGAAGCCCGGCACGCCCTTGCTGTCCTCTGCCAGCTGAAGCTCTTCAAGCAGCGCGCTTTTCTGCATGTTCGTCGGCCTGGTCGGCTTGTGATCCAGCGCCGGCAAGATGAATTCGCTCATCATGTAGCGCAGCATCTGGAGGCACTTGGCGTCCCGCAGTCCGCCATCAGGAGACATGATGCTCGTCATCGTCACGACAGCGTTGTACTTGGGCAGAACGACGATATTCTGACCCTTGAAGCCCATCGTGTCGAACTCAGGTTGATTCCCGCCTTCGACACCCCCTTCCAGAATGTTGTTGACCCACCAATAGTATCCAAAGAAGGGCGTGCTTTCGCCGGTCGTCATCGCCCTCATCCAGGCCGCGGGCGCGATCTGCTTGCCTTCCCATTGGCCGCGCTGAAGTGCGAGAAGACCAAGGCGGGCCATGTCCACTGCACGCAACCTCAAGCCCCAGCCACCCGAGACAAGGCCCTTCTCGTCGGCCCGAGTCCACGCGTAATGCTTCATGCCGAGCGACTTGAACACCTTCGCCTCAGCGTAATCCTCGAGCTTCTCGCCGGCCGCGCTGCTGAGCATCGCAGTCGCGAGGATCGGGTTGACGTCCATGTATTGGAACACCTTGCCCGGCTCGAGCAGAGGCTTGGTCGTTGCGGCGAGCTTCAACCGGTCCGGCGCCTCGTAGTAGATCGGATCATTCGGAGGCTTGAAGTCGTAATAGAGGCCTGTCGTCATGTTTAGCACATTGCGGAGCCTGACCTTGTCCTTGTCCGCGACGGCCTCTTTGAGGTCCGGCCGATAGCGCCCGATGACATCCTTCACCGAACTGTCGAGACTGATTTTGCCTTCCGCGATAAGATCACCCGCAAGAACGGAAGTAAGCGCCTTCGTGATCGAGTAAAGTTCGTAGTTCTTATCGCGCGTTAGTCCAGAGCTGTAGCGTTCGAATGCGATCTTGCCATCTTTAACGATGACGAGGCTGCGCACGTCGAGCTTCTGATCGCGGATCCACTGTGAGAGCTTAACGAGTTGGTCGGAGTCGACTCCGGCCTCTTGAGGCCAGACCTCGGGAAGCTCCGTGCGGTCAGGCTTAGCTGGGAACTCAACTTTTGCAGATTGCGCGAACGCGAACGGTCCACCGCCCAAGGACAGGCTGGCGCCTAACAGCGGCGCCATAATTCGCCGTAGTACACGTGTGCTTCTCATGCCTGTCTCTCCAACAAACATCCGGCCCTTTGCCTCCCTGACCATGCTTCACGCCCGAGGCGAAATCAATAGCATTTTACATTTTGAATGCAAAATGTTAAAACACGACGGAGCGAGAAGTATCGGAGGGAACTAAGTCATGGCACGCATGGGCTCGGTGGACGCCGCAGTGCTGGTGCTCGAGCGAGAAGGTGTGTCGGTCGCTTTCGGAGTGCCCGGCGCGGCCATCAACCCGCTCTACGCTGCGCTGCGTAAGCGGGGCTCCATCCGCCATATCTTGGCACGCCACGTAGAAGGCGCCTCGCACATGGCCGACGGCTATTCGCGCGCCAAACCTGGTGCGATTGGCGTTTGTATCGGCACCTCGGGCCCCGCCGGCACCGACATGATCACCGGGCTCTACGCCGCCGCTGCGGACTCTATTCCTATCCTTTGCATTACCGGCCAGGCGCCGCGAGCCAAACTCTACAAAGAAGACTTCCAGGCGATCGACATCGAGTCGATCGCGAAGCAGGTTGCGAAGTGGGCGGTGACGGTGCGCGAGCCGGCGCTCGTCCCCATGGTTCTTCAGCAGGCTTTCCATGTGATGCGCTCGGGCCGTCCGGGCCCCGTATTGATCGACCTGCCTATCGACGTTCAGACCGCTGAGATCGAATACGACATCGGCACCTATGAATCCCTGCCGGTGTACAAGCCGGCGGCGACGAAAGCGCAAGCTCGGCGTGCTGTCGAGATGATGAACGCTTCCGAGCGGCCCCTAATCGTTGCGGGGGGCGGGATTATCAATGCCGACGCAAACCGCCAGCTTGTCGAGTTCGCCGAATTCACGGGCGTTCCTGTCATCCCGACGCTGATGGGTTGGGGTTCGATCCCCGATGATCATGACTTGATGGCAGGAATGGTGGGCCTTCAGACAAGCCATCGCTACGGCAACGCAACCTTCCTCGAATCTGATTTTGTGTTTGGCGTCGGCAATCGATGGGCCAATCGGCACACCGGCTCAATTGAGCTGTACACCAAAGGCCGAAAGTTCATTCACGTTGATATTGAGCCAACCCAGATTGGAAGGGTGTTTGGTCCGGACTTTGGCATCGTTTCCGACGCGCGCGCGGCGCTTGAACTGTTCATTGAGGCGGCGCGTGCGCTGAAAGCGGAAGGCAAGCTTAGGGATCGGTCCGAGTGGGCGGCCCAATGCCTGCATCGCAAGAACAACATGCTCCGCCGCTCGCACTTCGATCAGGTCCCGCTCAAACCGCAGCGCGTCTATCAGGAGATGAACGAGTGCCTCGATCGTGACACGTGCTACGTGACAACCATCGGCCTCTCGCAAATTGCGGGAGCGCAGTTTCTGCACGTTTATGAGCCGCGAAACTGGATCAATTGCGGTCAGGCTGGGCCCCTGGGCTGGACCCTTCCCGCGGCGCTCGGTGTTCGCGCCGCTGACCCTCATCGGAAGATCGTGGCCCTTTCAGGCGACTACGACTTTCAATTCATGATCGAGGAGCTCGCGGTCGGCGCACAGCACAAATTGCCGTATCTCCATGTGGTGGTGAACAACTCGTACCTCGGGCTCATTCGCCAGTCGCAGCGTGGCTTCCAAATGGATTTTGAGGTCAGTCTCGCCTTCGAGAATATCAACGCAGCGCCTGATGGCGATGCCGTGCCTGGCTATGGCGTCGACCATGTGGCGGTGGCGGAGGGCCTCGGTTGCAAGGCAATCCGGGTTAAGAGCCCAAACGAATTCAAAGCTGCTTTCGCCCGCGCTCACGAGCTTATGGAGGAATATCAAGTTCCGGTGGTGCTCGAGTTCATTCTCGAGCGCGTCACCAACATCTCCATGGGGACGGAGATCGAAGGCGTGAACGAGTTTGAGGAAATCCTCTGTCTCGATCCCACGCTTTCAATCCGTCGGGCCCAGGACCTGGAAAGTGTCGAAGCGCCGGGCAAGCTGAAAGACGCTCTCGCCGAGAAACGATGAACGCTATTGATTGTCTTACTCCCGCCTCGAGACCGCCAGAGGCGGGAAGGAGGAACTATGCCGAGATTCGCAGCCAACCTCACCATGATGGCCCGCCGGTCTGCTCAATCGCATTCCTCCTGACGCCGGAGCAAGAAGATGAGCAATCTCGGATTCATCGGTCTGGGGATCATGGGCCGCCCGATGGCGGGCCATCTCGTTGCCGGCGGCCACAAGCTCTTCCTTCATGGTCACGGCACGTCGCCTAAGGAGCTGTTGGACAAGGGCGGCGTCAGCTGCTCGAACGCTCGCGACGTGGCGCGCTGCGCCGACATCATTATCACCATGGTCCACGATACGGCGAATGTTGAGGACGCCCTTTTTGGTCGGGAAGGCGCCTCCGAGGGCCTGTCGCCAGGCAAAATCATTGTCGACATGAGCAGCATCTCGCCGATCGGCACCGTCAGGTTAACGATTAAAGAGCGGAAGCGCAGCTATACGGCCGCCATGCCGACAGCCCGCGGGTCAAGGTTTGGATTTGCTGGAAACTCGGGGCTGGGCTGACCGGGCCAGCGGCGTGATTGAAGCGTGATATTCGTCGTCGAGTTCTTTTCTGACAGCGGCGATCTGTCGGAGTTCGAACTCGGTGAAGCGTAGGCCGCGCCATCGTTCGGCGGCTCGGATGAGCGCGCCGAACATGAGCTTGAGCACCGGCTTCTCGCCGAAGCCATTGGGAACGATTTTCAGCCGCCGCCGTTCCTCGACGAACAGCCGTTCGAAGATCGCCTCGCCCGGCCGCCGTCCCCAGTTCTCCGTTCATCAAGGCGCGAAGCTCCTCGCGCGTACGCTGCGGGGCGGATAACCTCTCCATCGGGATGCTCCCTGCGGGCCAACGGCGCCAACCGAAAGCCCGCCTGTTGCGATTCAGGCAGGGTCCATCCCAACCAATTTTCCAGCAATCCTAAGCCTTCACCCAGCCCGCGACCCTCTCTACCAGCGCCGTCGCTTTCCTCCGGAGGTCATCAGCCATGCGGTTTGGCTCTATTTCCGGTTTCCCCTGAGCCTTCGCATGGTCGAAGAAATGCTGGCCGCGCGCGGGATTTGCGTGACCTCGAGACCGTGCGCCAGTGGGGGAGAAGTTCGGCAAGGCATTCGCCGATCAGATCCGCCGGCGCGCCCCTGCTCGCGGCGACAAATGGCATATGGATGAGGTCGTCATCTCGATCGCCGGCGAGCCGCACTGGCTCTGGCGCGCCGTCGATCAGAACGGCATCGTTCTCGACGTCCTGGTCCAACGTCGAAGAGACACCGGCGCGGCGCGGCGGCTCATGAAGAGGCTTCTGAAATCGGCGATCATCCCGCCCCGCGTCATGATCACCGACAAGCTCCGCTCCTACGGAGCGGCGCGGGCGAAGATGGACCTTCAAATTGAACATCGCCAGCACAAGGGCCTGAACAATCGCGCGGAGAACTAGTCGCGCGCTTCAACTAAGTTGCAACCTTTTATTGATTCACTCGCGCTGGTCACCTTTATGGATGGAGGCGAGGATGGGGTCGCGAGAGGTTGCAGTAAAGCGATACGTGGTTCGTCTGAGCGCTGAGGAGCGCGAGCGCCTTGAGGGCCTGAGAAGGAAAGGCGAGATCCCGGCGACGCGGCTGACGAAGGTCCAGATCTTGCTGAAGGCGGACATTTCGGAAGCGGGGGAAGGTTGGAGCGACAGCGAGATCGTCAAGGCGTTGGATACGACCGCCTCGATGGTTTACCGGACTCGCAGGCAATTGGTCGAGGAAGGTCTGGACGCGGTGCTAAGCCGCAAGGCGCGAGAGACGCCGCCTGTGCCGCGGATCTTCGACGGGGAGAAGGAGGCGAAGCTGATCGCCTTGGCGTGCTCCGATCCTCCCGAGGGTTTCGCGCGCTGGAGCCTGCGGTTGTTGGAGGAGAAGGTCGTGGAGCTGCAGATCGTCGATCGCGCCAGCGACAGCACGATTGGCCGTGTTTTAAAAAAACATCCTCAAGCCCCATACGAGGAAGTGTTGGGTGATTCCGCCGCAGGCCAACGCCGCCTTCGTCGCGGGAATGGAGGAGGTGCTGGAGGCCTACCGGCGGCCGCACGATCCCAAGCGCCCGCTGGTCTGTCTCGACGAGACGTCGAAGCAGCTGATTTCCGAGACGCGCGCCCCGATCCCCATGAAGCCGGGGAGCCCCGCCCGTTGTGACTACGAGTATGAACGCAACGGCGTCGCCAACCTCTTCATGATGTTCGCCCCTCTTGAAGGATGGCGACACGTCAAGGTGACGGACCGGCACACGGCCATCGATTACGCCCAGGTTTTAAAAGGGATCTCGGACAGTCGCTTCGCCGACGCCGAGCAGATCACGCTCGTGCAGGACAATTTGAACATCCACGACAAGTCCTCGCTCTACAAGGCCTTCCCAGCGCCAGAGGCACGACGCCTCGTCCAGCGATTTGAGTGGGTGTACACTCCCAAGCATGGGTCGTGGCTAGACCTGGCGGAGTTGGAACTCGCGGTCCTCTCCACTCAATGTCTGGATCGTCGCATCCCCGACAAAGCCGCCCTCGAACGCGAAGTCGCCGCCTGGGCCAATCACCGCAACCAGCATCACGCCAAGGCTGACTGGCGCTTCACAACCGAGACCGCTCGGATCAAGCTCAAGAGCTTATATCCTGTCCTTTGAGATGAATTGGCCGACTAGCCATGACGACGGGAGCGGCGTCCGACATTCGCTTCGCAGCCCCGCAAGGATCGAACCGCCGGAGCGCCCGAAAGCTATTCCGCCGCCTCGCGCATGGCCTGGCGCATTGTGGCGCGCAGGTCGTCGATCGGGGTCAGTCGGCCCTCGCGCTCGATGTGCCAGAAGGTCCAACCGTTACAGGCGGGCAGGCCTTGGACCAGCGCGCCGATCTTGTGGATCGAGCCGACGGCCGGGCCCGCCGCGAGCGCGCCATCGGCCCGTATGAGAGCGCTATGACGCCGTCCCGCGTCGACCAGTTGTTCGCCCGGGCGCGCCAGCCCGGCTTCAACCACGCTCGAGAAAGCCACGCGCGGCTCGCTGCGGCGCGTTGGCGCGACCGCAAGCGCTGATTCGGGCAGCGGCTCGACCGCGTCGATCCGCGCGCGCGCGGCTTTGGCATAAGCCGGATCCCGCTCGACGCCGATGAACGAGCGGCCAAGGCGCCGCGCGGCGACCCCGGTGGTTCCGGAGCCGAAAAACGGATCGAGCACGAGATCGCCCGCATTGGAGGCGGCCAGCAGCACCCGCGTCAGCAGCGCTTCGGGCTTTTGCGTCGGGTGAGCCTTTCGCCCGCTCTCGTCCTTGAGCCGCTCCGCGCCGGTGCAGATCGGCAAAAACCAGTCGGAACGGACCTGCACATCCTCGTTGCCGGCCTTCAAGGTCTCGTAGTTGAACGTATAGGCCTTGGCCTCGGCGCCGCGCGCGGCCCAGATCATCGTCTCATGCGCATTGGTGAACCGGCGGCCGCGGAAGTTCGGCATTGGGTTCGCTTTGCGCCAGACGATGTCGTTCAGGATCCAGAAGCCGAGATCCTGCAAGATCGCGCCGACGCGGAAGATGTTGTGATAGGAGCCGATGACCACGATCGTCGCTGCGGGCTTCATCAGCCGCCGCACGGCGGCGAGCCAGTCGCGCGTGAAGGCGTCGTATTCGGCGAAATCGGCGAATTTGTCCCACGCATCGTCCACCCCGTCGACCACGCTCTGGTCGGGACGCGACAAGGCGCCTTCGAGCTGGAGATTGTAGGGCGGATCGGCGAAGACGAGATCGACCGAGGCTGGCGGAAGCCTCATCATTTCCGCGACACAGTCGCCGATGAGGATGGCGTCGCGAGGGGCGGGGCTTGCCTCGGCGCGTGCTTCGACGATTGCGGCCGGGCGTCTCGCCTCGCCGGTCCCAGTACGCAAAACCTGAATCTGGGCGGGGAGGCGGAACGCTCCGGCACGCGCGATACGCATCAACGCAAATCACTCGACGCATGAGCCGGATTTTCGAGCCGGCGCGTCGTTTATGCTTGGTTTAAAGTAAAGGTCCGGTTATGCCGCCACACATTCCGCTGTGTCGTTTTCGTACGGCGTAAGTCCTTCTACAGGATATTCGATTTCAACGCTTTTGAAACCTTTTTGGGCGGCTCGTCATTCTTGCTGGGGCTCGAGTCGGAACGAGCGGCGGTGATAGGGACAGGGGCCCGCCGAGGCCAGCGCCCGGCGGTGCGCGACGGTCGCATAGCCGACGTGCTCGGCGAAACCATATTGCGGATATTCGAGCCCGAGATTGCGCATCAGCGCGTCCCGCATCGTCTTGGCGACAATCGAGGCGGCGGCGATCGACATCGAGAGCGCATCCCCGTCGATGATCGGGCGCGCGGGACAGATAAGGCCGTCCGGCAGATCGCGGCCGTCGATCAGCACATAGTGCGGACGCACGCTTAACGCCGCGACCGCCCGCGCCATCGCGCGAAGGGCGGCGCCGCGAATGTTGAAGAGGTCGATCTCCTCGACGCTGGCGAAGACGACGGAGACGCTCAGCGCCTTGGCGAAGATGATTTCGCAGAGCGATTCGCGCGCGGGCGCAGGAAGCACCTTCGAATCGTTCAGCCCCTCGGGCAGGTCGTCGGGATCGAGAATGACGGCGGCGACGCCGACCGGCCCCGCCAGCGGTCCTCTTCCCACCTCATCGACCCCGGCAACCCATCGATGGCCGCTGGCGAAGGCCTCGCGCTCGAAGTCGAAATGCGGCGTGGTCACAACGGGACGCGGCGGCGGGGCCGCCTTTTTCTTACCGTTCTTTACGCCGCTGGCCACGAATCGCGCCTTTCGTCGGGCCGCAAGCTATCGCAGCTGCGGCGGGCGCGCCAAGGTGGGACATGGAAATGCCGGTGGACAGAGATGCGGTTCCCCACCGCGCTTTAGATTGGCATGCGCAAAATGCGCCAGCGCGCGAATTCGTATATCAGACACATCATGACCATCGGCGCGATTCGCATTCTCGGCGTCGATCCCGGCCTGCGCAAGACAGGCTGGGGCGTGATCGAGGCTGCGGGTTCTCGGCTCATTTTCATCGGCTGCGGCTCGATCGAGACCGACGCCGCGATCTCGCTCGCCGAGCGCCTGGCGGCGATCCATCGCCTGCTGACTGGGTTGGTCGAACGCGAGGGGCCGCATGAGGCGGCGGTCGAGGAGACATTCATCAACCGCGACCCGCAATCGGCGCTGAAGCTTGGCCAGGCGCGCGGCGTCGCCCTCGCATCATTGGCTCTGACCGGCCTGCCGGTGGCGGAATACGCGGCCAATCTCATCAAGAAGACAGTCGTCGGCGTAGGACATGCGGAAAAGCGGCAGGTGGCGATGATGGTCCGGATGCTGTTGCCGGCCTCGACCGCATCGACTTCGGACGCGGCCGACGCGCTCGCCGTCGCCATTTGCCACGCGCAGCATCGCGCGGCGCGCGCGCGAGGCGCGGCATGATCGGCAAACTCAAGGGAATCGTCGACAGCGTCGAGGACGAGGCCCTGATCCTCGACGTCAATGGCGTCGGCTATCTCGTTTCCGCCTCGGCTCGCACCCTGCGCGCGCTGCCCGCCGCCGGCGAGCCCGCGGAGCTGCTCATCGAAACCTATGTGCGCGAGGACGCGATCAGACTTTACGGCTTCTTCACGGCCGGCGAGCGCGATTGGTTTCGTTTGCTGCAAAGCGTGCAGGGCGTCGGCGCCAAGGTCGCGCTCGGGATTCTCGGCGCCCTGTCGGCGGACGCGTTGAGCACCGCGGTCGCGCGGCAAGACAAGGCGATGATGGCGCGCGCCCCCGGGGTCGGCCCGAAGCTCGCCGCGCGCCTCGTGCTCGAGCTCAAGGACAAGGCGCCGGCGATGTCGGTCGCCGATTTCGTCCACGCGGACTCAGGTCGAGAGCACGCGCCCAAGCTCGCGAAGGCCGCCGAGGACGCGGTGCTCGCTCTTGTTGGCCTCGGCTACGCCCAGGCCCAGGCCGCCGCCGCGGTGGCCAGGATTTCCGCTCAGCTCGGGCCGGCCGCCGAGACCGCCGCGCTCATTCGCGCGGGCCTCAAGGAATTGGCGCAGTGAGTTGTCTTACGATATGATGATCGATGCCTAAAAGGTAAAGCGAGATGTCAACGATCGCAACCGTCTCTTCAAAATTTCAAATCTCAATTCCGAAGGAAGTTCGCGACCAGTTGGGGCTGCGGCCCGGCGAGAAGGTCGCATTCATCGCGAAGCCCGAAGGCTACCTGATCGTTCCCGTGCCGAAACGCGAAGACTTGGCGGGGATAGCGCGCGGCGCCAACACAGAGGGCTATCGCGACCGAAACGATCGTTACTGATGCGAGTGGTCGACACATCTGTCTGGATCGAATGGATAGTCGGCTCCGCTCTCGGCGAGACGCTCGCGCCGGAGCTGCCAAGAAACGAACAGTGGATTGTTCCGACCATCGTTCAATACGAGCTTTCGCGCTGGCTTGCTCGGGAGATGTCAGACGCAGCGGCGGCTCGGGCGATCGCCTTTTCAACGGAGTTGGTCGTTGTGCCGCTGACGACGGACATCGCAACGAAGGCGGCCGCTTATGCGAAAATCCACGGCCTCGCCACGGCAGACGCAATCATCTTCGCCACCGCTAACGACGCGCGCGCGGATCTCCTTACCTGCGACGCGCATTTCGCCGAATTGCCGCACGTCGTCTATGTGGCCAAGGGGACGCAATGAGCGGGCGGCCCTTCTTTGTCCCCATGATTGGCATCGTGCTCTTGTTCGCAAGCCTGGGTCCGGCCATCGGCGGCGCGCTGTTCATTCCCCTTTCGATCGTTTTCAAAACGCCGACCGATCTCGAGGCGATCGGGCTTACGGTTTTGATCAGCACGTTTTTTGGCCACGCCATCGGACTGATCGCGGCCTATATTGTCGGCGTCGGGCCGGCCGCGGCGACCGGGTTTCTTTATGCGCTGTGGGACGCGGTCGCGCCCGGGCGCGCGCCCCGCGCGCTCGTCGCCGCTCTCATTGGCGGCCTGATCGTCTATGGCCTCCTTTTGCGCCTGAACCCGGTTTGGGCGCCGTTCGAGATGACGATCAAGACCAACGTCTTGAGTCCTGAGGCCGGCGACTGGGCCTTTCCGGGCCGCACCGGCGTCACGCTCGGACATGCTTTTGTCGCTTGCGCCGCGATCGCCGGTCTTGTCTGCGCATTTGCCGCAAACCTCATCGGGCTGACCATGCGACCGGAATTGACCTTGGCGGATCGCCTTCATCCCCCCGGCGAAGGCGGCTGAGGTGGCCGAAGCTCCGCGCCGGCTGATCTCGGCCGAAAAGCGTCCCGAGGACGAGACTGCGGTCCGTCCGCAGTTGCTTGCCGATTTCGCCGGCCAGGAATCCGCGCGCAAGAATCTCGCCGTCTTCATCCAATCCGCCAAATCGCGCGGCGAGGCCCTCGATCATGTGCTGTTCGTCGGGCCCCCTGGACTTGGCAAGACGACCTTGGCGCAGATCGTCGCGCGCGAGCTCGGCGTCAATTTCCATTCGACCTCAGGGCCCGTCATCGGCAAGGCGGGCGATCTTGCGGGGCAGCTCACCAATCTCGAGCCGCGCGATGTGCTGTTCATCGACGAGATTCACCGTCTCAACCCAGCGATCGAAGAGATTCTCTATCCGGCGATGGAGGATTTCCAGCTCGACCTCATCATCGGCGCCGGGCCTGCGGCGCGCTCGGTGAAGATCGATCTCGCCCGGTTCACCCTGATCGGCGCCACGACGCGCGCCGGGCTCCTCACCACCCCGTTGCGCGATCGCTTCGGCATTCCGATCCGACTCAATTTTTACACCACCGAAGAATTGCAGGGCATTGTCGCGCGCGGCGCCCGCGTGATCGGCCTGGCGCTAGCCGATGACGGCGCGAACGAGATCGCCAGGCGCTCGCGCGGCACGCCTCGCATCGCCGGGCGACTGCTCAGGCGCGTGCGCGACTTCGCCGTGGTCGAAGGCGCAAAAAGCGTGACGCGCGCGCTTGCCGACAGCGCGCTCAAGCTGCTCGACGTCGACGTCATTGGGCTCGACGAAATGGATCGGCGCTATCTCGACGTGGTCGCGATCAAGTTCGGCGGCGGACCGGTCGGAGTCGAGACCATCGCCGCAGCGCTCTCCGAGCCGCGCGATGCGATCGAGGACATTATCGAGCCCTATCTCATCCAGCTTGGCTTCGTGCAGCGCACGCCGCGCGGGCGCCTCTTGACGTCGCACGCCTTCCGCCATCTCGGCCTCGCCGAGCCGCGGCGCGAGGGATCACAGCCCACTTTGTTCGAGGAGGAGGAATAGCCTGTCTGAGCGAACGAAGACGCGGACGGTTTCTCACATCGTCAGCTTCCTTGAGGCGCTTGCCTCCGAGCGCGGCGCGAGCGTGAACACGATCGACGCCTATCGGCGCGATCTCGCCGACTACGAAGCCTATCTCAAGAGCAAGGACATGGACGCGCTGAAGGTGGACACAGCCTGCGTGCGGGGGTTCCTGGCAGCCCGTAGCGCGCAGAAGCTGAGCGCGGCGTCACTGGCGCGCCGTCTGTCGGCGATCCGTCAGTTTCACAAGTTCCTGTACGCCGAAGGTTGGCGGCGCGACAACCCGACACTGGCGGTCGAGGGCCCGCGCCGCTCGCGCCCGCTTCCCAAGCTGCTCAGCATGGCCGAGGTCGAGCGCCTAATCGCGACCGCGCGTGAGGGACTCGACTTCGCGGAGCGGCCGTTGCGCGAGCGGCTGGATGCGGCGCGCATCGCTTGTCTCATCGAACTCATCTACGGGTCGGGTTTGCGCGTGTCGGAAGCCTTGAGCCTCAAGAAGTCGATCGCAACAGCCAAGTGCCCCCTCATCCCCGTGCGCGGCAAAGGCGACAAGGAGCGCCTGGCGCCGCTCTCGGGTCCCGCCCGCGCCGCAATATGTGCGTTCCGCGCTTTGCTCGATCAAGTTTCGCCGGGCGCCGCGACGAGCGCCTGGCTGTTTCCCGCCGCGAGCGCGAGTGGCCACATGACGCGTCAGGCCTTCGCGCGCGATCTCAAACGCGTCGCCGCGGCGGCGGGCATTTCGTCGGCGCGGGTGAGCCCACACGTGCTTCGCCACGCCTTCGCCAGTCACCTGTTGCAGAATGGCGCGGACCTGCGCGTCGTCCAGGATCTGCTCGGCCATGCCGACATCGCGACGACGCAGATCTACACCCACGTGCTCGACGAGCGCGCCAAGGCGATGGTGCGCGATTTGCACCCCATGAACGACGATGAAGGCGGATGACGGCCGAGCGTGAGCCCTGGCGGGCCACTCGCGAGGGCGTGATCGTCTCCTGCCGGCTCACGCCGAAGGGCGGACGCGACGCGATCGATGGCGTTGCTCGGCTTGCCGACGGATCGTCCGTGCTCACGGCGCGCGTGCGGAGCGCTCCGCAAGACGGCGAAGCCAATCGCGCTTTATGCGCGCTCTTGGCGGCGCGGCTCTACGCGCCAAGCTCAAGCGCGCGGATCGTCGCCGGCTCAAAGAGCCGTATCAAGCAGGTCGCCATTTCAGGCGACCCTGCGGCCCTTGTCGCCAGGCTGGAAGCGCTGTCGGCGAACGGTAAATGAGAGGGGCCGCCGCGCGCGACGGACGCCATTGCGCTGAAAGCGAAAAAGGGCTTCGATGGCGCAAGCTCGCGGTCGCGAGCAAGTCGCAGGAGAAAGCCCCATGAAAGCGCTCACCTTTGCCGGCGTCGCGCTGGCCGCGTTGTTAGCGGGCGCGGGCCTCGCTTCGGCAAAGACCCTGGTTTACTGCTCGGAGGGCAGTCCGGAGAATTTCACGCCGGCGATCAACACCACGGGAACCAGCTTCGATGCAGCGCGGCCCGTCTACAATCGCCTGACTGAATTCAACCGCGGCACGACTGACGTCGTCCCCGGTCTCGCCGAAAGCTGGGAAGTGACCGACGGCGGCAAGACGATCACCTTTCATTTGCGCAAAGGCGTCAAGTTCCATTCGTTGAAGGACTTCAAGCCGACGCGCGACTTCAACGCCGACGATGTCCTGTTTTCGTTCGACCGGCAGTGGAAGCCCGACGACCCGTACTACAAAGTCTCCGGCGGCAAGTACGACTATTTCAACGACATGGATATGCCGAAGCTGCTCGACTCGCTGGAGAAGACCGACGATTACACCGTCGTCATGAAGCTCAAGACGCCGAATGTCGCCATTCTCGCCAATCTGGCGATGGACTTCATGGCGATCGGGTCGAAGGAATACGCAGACTTCCTGCTCAAGAAGGGAACGCCCGAGCAGTTCGATCAGGCGCCGGTCGGCACAGGCCCGTTCTCGTTCGTCTCCTATCAGAAGGATTCCGTCATCCGCTATAAAGCTAACAAGGACTTTTACGGCGAGAAGCCGCTGGTCGACGACCTCGTGTTCGCCATCACGCCCGACGCAACGGCGCGCTACGCCAAGCTCAAAGCGGGCGAGTGCCACGTTAATGCTTACCCAAGGCCCGCCGATCTCGAGGAGATGGAGAAGGACTTCGACTCTCAAGGTGATCAACATGCCGGGTCTCAACGTCGCCTATTGGGCCTTCAACGCGATGAAGCCGCCGTTCGACAAGAAAGAGGTTCGTCAGGCTTTGTCGATGGCGATCGATCGCGACGCGATCATCAAGGATGTCTATCTCGGCGCGGGTTCGAAGGCGACGACGCTGATCCCTCCCACCCTGTGGTCCTTCAACGACAAGATTCCGGACGTGCCCTTCGATCAGGAGAAAGCCAAGGCGATGCTGGCCGCGGCCGGGGTCAAGACGCCGCTCGACATCGATCTCTGGTACATGCCGGTGTCGCGACCCTACAATCCCAACGGCAAGCGCATTGGCGAGATGATGCAGGCCGACCTCGCCAAGGTCGGCGTCAACGCCAAGCTCATAACCTATGAGTGGGGAGAGTATCGCAAGCGCCTCGCCGCTGGCGAGGAGACCACCGGACAGTACGGTTGGACCGGGGACAATGGCGACCCGGACAACTTCTTTTTCCTGAGAGGTTGCCCCGGCGGCAAACCTGGCGACAGCAACCCGACGAAATGGTGCAACGCCGAGTTCGATGAGTTGCTGGCGAAGGCCCGCACCCTGACGAGCCAGGCCGATCGGGCGAAACTCTATGCGCGCATGCAGGAGATCGAGCACGACGAGGCCCCGGAGCTTCTGCTCGCACATTCCATCGTGTTCGAAGCCATGCGCTCGAACGTGACCGGCTATAAGCAGAGCCCGCTTGGAACGCACGCGTTCGAAGGCGTCGACCTTAAGTAAAGGCCGTTCCGGGCTCCGCCAGCCACGAGGCAGGGCGGGGCCCGTTGTTTTCGGATCGGCCATGGTCGCCTATTTCCTTCGCCGCATCGCGCTGACCATCCCGACTTTCCTTGCGCTGATGTTCCTGACTTTCGCCGCTATCCGTCTCGTGCCGGGCGATCCTGTCGAGGTCAGGACCGGCGAGCACGGCATGTCGCCGGAGAGGCTCGCGTATTTTCGCCACGAACTCGGCCTCGACCAGCCGGTGTGGAAGCAGTTTCTTGATTATGTCTCAAGCCTCGCGCATGGCGACTTCGGCGTGTCGCTGTCGTCGCAGCAGAAGGTTGTGACCGAGTTTCTGACCCTGTTCCCGGCGACGCTCGAACTTTCGTTCTTCGCCATGCTGTTCGCGATCGCGATCGGGGTCCCGGCCGGCGCGCTTGCAGCAGTGAAGCGCGGCGGCTTCTATGATCAGGCGCTGATGACGGTGTCGCTGTTCGGTTATTCGATGCCGATCTTCTGGTGGGGGCTGCTGCTCATCATGTTCGTTTCGGTGCGGCTGGGGCTTCTACCCGTGTCGGGCCGGATCGACCTCATCAACTATTCGTTCGATCAGCCGACCGGCTTCATGACTATCGACGCCCTGCTTTCCGAGCAGCCCGGCGCTTTCCTTGACGCGTTGCGCCACCTCGTTCTGCCGGCGATCGTGCTCGGCACGGTGCCGCTCGCCGTCATCGCCCGCATGACCCGCTCCTCGATGCTCGAAGTCTTGAGCGAGGATTACGTGCGCACCGCGCGCGCCAAAGGACTGTCGCCAACGCGGGTCATCGGCGTCCACGCGTTGCGCAATGCGCTTCTGCCAGTGGTGACGGTGATCGGCCTCTCGGTTTCCAGCCTGATGGCCGGCGCCGTGCTGACGGAGACGATCTTTTCCTGGCCGGGCGTCGGCCACTGGCTCATCGATTCCATTGGCCGACGCGATTATCCAGCACTGCAGGGCGGCGTTCTGCTCATCTCCGCCGTCGTCGTGCTGGTCAATCTGATCGTCGATCTCGTCTATGGAATCATCGATCCCAGGATCAGTCATGGCCGCTGACGTCGCCGCGCTGACGACCCCGATTGGCGACGAGGCGGCGGCCGTTCTTGCGCAGCCTTCGCCCCTTGCGTCGTTCTGGGCCGCGTTCCGGGAAAACCGCGGCGCGGTCATCGGCCTCGCCGTGTTCGCCATCATCGTTCTCCTCGCGCTCACGGCCAATGTCGTTGCGCCCCACTCGCCGATCGAACAGTTCCGCGACGCGGTGCGAGCGCCGCCAGTATGGGAGGCCGGCGGCTCCTGGCGCTTCGTGCTCGGAACCGACGGCGACGGCCACGACACGCTGTCGCGCCTCATCTTCGGGGCGCGGGTGTCGCTTTTCATCGGCCTCTCGGTGATGTGCGTGTCGTTCATTGTCGGCGTGGCGCTCGGGCTCGTTGCAGCGATGGCCGGTCCTGTCTTCGACGTCGCCATCACGCGGCTCATGGATCTGATCATGGCGGTGCCGAGCCTGGTGCTCGCTGTGCTGGTCGTTGCGGTGCTGGGGCCAAGCCTCGCCAACACGATCATCGCGGTGACGATCGTCTATCTGCCGGCCTACGTGCGTCTCGCCCGCGCGTCCGCGCTCGGCGAACTGAACAAGGACTATGTGACCGCCGCGCGCGTGATCGGCGTCGGGCCGCTGAGGCTCGCCGCCTCGACCGTGCTGCCGAACTGCCTCGCTCCTCTCATCGTGCAGGCGGCGCTTGGTGTGTCGAGCGCCATCCTCGAGGCGGCGGCGCTTGGCTTCCTTGGCCTCGGCGCGCAGCCGCCGACGCCGGAATGGGGCGCGATGCTCGCGGACTCGCGCGAATTCATTCAGTCCGATCCCTGGATCGTGGCTCTCCCCGGCTTGGCCATTCTCATCACGGTCGTTGCCATCAATCTCACCGGCGACGGCCTGCGCGACGCGCTCGATCCCAAGATGCGGAGAGGTTGATGGCGCCGCCTCTGCTCGAAATCCGCAATCTCTCCGTCTCGTTTGCCACGCGCCATGGCCCGTTCACCGCGGTGGACGGATTCGACCTGACGCTCGATCGCAACGAAGTGCTGGCGATCGTCGGCGAATCCGGCTCCGGCAAGTCGGTGGCGATGCTGGCGGCGATGGGCCTGTTGCCTGTGACCGCAACCGTATCCGCGGATCGCATGGCCTTCGACGGCGCGGATCTCCTGTCGATGACCACGAATGAGCGGCGCCGGATCGCCGGCAAGGACATGGCGATGATCTTCCAGGAGCCGATGTCGTCGCTCAATCCATGCTTCAATGTCGGCTTTCAGATCGGCGAAGCGCTGAAGACGCATCTCAATCTTAACCGCGCCGCGCGCGACCAACGTATCGTCGAGCTTCTCACGGAGGTCGGCATTCCCGATCCCGAGCGCCGCGTGCGCGCCTATCCCCACCAGCTCTCCGGGGGCATGAGCCAGCGCGTCATGATCGCAATGGCGCTCGCCTGCCGGCCCAAGCTCCTGATCGCGGACGAGCCGACCACGGCGCTCGATGTCACCATCCAGGCGCAAATCCTCGATCTTCTGATGCGGGAGCGCCACGAAAATGGCATGGGGCTTGTGCTCATCACCCACGACATGGGCGTGGTCGCCGAAACCGCTGATCGCGTCATTGTCCAATATGCCGGTCAGGAGATGGAGACGAATGGCGTGCGCGCGCTGTTTGCCGATCCGCATCATCCCTATACCGCAGCGCTTCTGGCGGCGTTGCCGGAGCGGGCGAATGGGCGGCGCCTGGCCGCCATTCCGGGCGTCGTGCCCGGGCCGTTCGACCGCCCGCGCGGCTGCGTGTTCTCAGCCCGCTGCGCCTTTGTTTTCGACGCCTGCCATGATGCCGAACCGCCGCCCGCTGAGCCGGCGCTCGGCCGCGCGCGCTGCCTGACGCCATTGGTCGCGGGGATTCCGAGCGCGCTCGAGCTGCAAGGGTCGCCCCCGTGAGCGCCATCCTCGAGGCCAGGGGCCTGACCCGGGACTATTCCGTCTCGCGCGGCGCCTTCCGTTCCCGCGCGACGATCAAGGCGCTCGCGGGCGTTTCCTTCTCGCTTCAAGCCGGGCGCACCCTGGCGGTGGTCGGCGAGTCCGGCTCCGGCAAATCGACGCTGGCGCGGCTCCTCACCTTGATCGAAAATCCGACCGCGGGCGCGCTCCTGATCGACGGCGAAGATGTCGCGCACGCGAGCGCGGCGACGAGGCAGCGTCTCCGGCGGGAAATCCAGATCGTCTTCCAGAACCCCTATGGGTCGCTCAACCCGCGCCAGACGATCGGCAAGGCCCTCGAGGAGCCGCTGCTCGTCAACACGGAACTGAGCGCCGCCGAGCGCAAGGCCGAGGCGCTGTCGATCATGGCCAAGGTGGGCTTGAGGCCCGAATATTATCACCGCTACCCGCATATGTTCTCGGGCGGCCAGCGGCAGCGCATCGCCATCGCCCGGGCGCTCATGCTGAAGCCGAAAATCCTGGTGC
Organism: uncultured Alphaproteobacteria bacterium; assembly: GCA_963833955.1. Lineage (GTDB taxonomy): Bacteria > Pseudomonadota > Alphaproteobacteria > Rhizobiales > Beijerinckiaceae > Roseiarcus. The sequence continues at coordinate 252,229 of CAWHZY010000017.1, forward strand.
TGGATGAGCCGGTGTCGGCCCTGGACGTTTCGATCCGCGCTCAGGCGCTCAACCTGCTAGCCAGCTTGCAGGAGGAATTTGCGCTTGCCTATGTGTTCGTCTCGCACGATCTTTCGGTCGTGCGCCACATCGCGGACGAGGTGATGGTGATCTATCTTGGCAATGCGGTCGAGATCGGCGAGCGCGCCGCGATTTTCGACCGCCCGCAGCATCCCTACACGCAGGCGCTCCTGTCCGCGACGCCGGTCGCCGATCCGACCGCCAAGCGCCAGCGCATCCTGCTTTCCGGCGAGCCGCCATCGCCATTCGCGCCGCCGCCGGGATGCGCGTTTCATCCGCGCTGCCCGCTCGCCTTCGATCGCTGCAGCGCCGAGAAGCCGCCGCTCGAGATGAAGCAGGGGCGCGACGTCGCCTGTTGGGCTGTAGCGGCATGAGCGTCGAGACCTACGATTTCATCGTTGTCGGCGCCGGCTCGGCCGGCTGCGTGCTGGCCAATCGGCTGAGCCGCGATCCCCGCAATCGCGTGCTCGTCGTCGAGGCTGGCGGCCGCGACAATTGGATCTGGTTCCATATTCCCGTTGGCTATCTCTACGCCATCGGCAATCCGCGCGCCGACTGGATGTTCAAGACCGCGCCGGAGCCGAATTTGGGCGGCCGCTCGATCGCCTATCCGCGTGGCCGGGTGGTGGGCGGCTCCTCCGCCATCAACGCCATGATCTATATGCGCGGCCAGGCGGCCGACTATGACGGCTGGCGCCAGCTCGGCCTTGCCGGCTGGGGCTGGGACGATGTGCTGCCCTACTTTCTCCGCCAGGAGGACCATCACGGAGGCACGAGTGAACTGCATGGGTCCGGCGGCGAGTGGCGCGTCGAGCGCCCGCGCGTCTCCTGGCCGATCCTCGACGCGGTGCGCGAGGCGGGGGTCGAAATCGGCATTCCGAAGATCGCCGACTTCAATCAGGGCGACAACGAAGGCTCGGGCTATTTCGAGGTCAATCAGCGCCGCGGGCGGCGCTGGAGCGCGGCGACGGCATTCTTGAAGCCGATCCTCAAGCGGCCGAACCTGCACCTTGCGACCGGCGCGCATGTGGAGCGAATTCTGTTCGAGGGTCGGCGCGCCACAGGCCTGCGCTACAGCCAGCACGGCGTCAGCCACGACGCGCGAGCCGGGCGCGAAGTCATTCTCGCCGCGGGCGCTATTGGCTCGCCCCAGCTCCTGGAGCTTTCGGGCGTCGGGGCCCCGGATCGCCTCGAGGCGATCGGCGCCTCGGTCGTCCACGCGCTGCCGGGGGTCGGCGAAAATCTGCAGGATCATCTGCAGCTGAGAGCCATCTTTGGCGTCACGGGCGCGCGCACGCTCAATGTCGACTACCAGTCGCGGGTCAAGCGGGCGATGATGGGGCTCGACTATGGCTTTCGCCGGCGCGGCCCGCTGACCATGGCGCCCTCGCAGCTCGGCCTGTTCGCCAAGTCCTCGCCCGACTACGCGACCGCCAATATCGAATTCCACGTCCAGCCGTTGTCGCTCGATCGTTTCGGCGAACCTATGCATTCCTATCCGGCGATAACGATTAGCGTCTGCAATCTGCGGCCGGAGAGCCGCGGCTCGACCCACGCCTCGAGCGCCGATCCGCGCGCCGCGCCGGTCATCCAACCGAACTATTTGTCGGCTCTCGCCGATCGGCGGGTTGCCGTGGACTCGATCCGGCTCACGCGCCGTCTTGCCGCCGCGCCCGCGCTCGCGCGCTACGCGCCCCAGGAACTCAAGCCCGGCGCAAACTTGCAGTCGGACGATGAGCTTCTGCGGGCGGCGGGAGAGATCGGCACCACGATCTTCCACCCTGTCGGGACCGCGAAGATGGGATTGACGCAGGATCGGTTGGCTGTGGTCGACGAACGGCTGAGGGTTCACGGTCTCACGCGGCTACGTGTCGCCGACGCCTCCGTGATGCCGCGCATCACCTCCGGCAATACCGGATCGCCGACAATGATGATCGCCGAGAGGGCGGCCGAGATGATCCTCGCCGACGCGGGCGCCGCCTGATGTGGAAGGAAATGCAAACCCTTCCGCCGGACGGGCGCCAGTCGGAGACGGCGCTGATGATCGCCCGCGGGGTGCGGCGGCTTCTCCGGGCGCGCGGCTTCTCGAGTGTAACCGAGCTCGCGCTGACGGACGGTCGGCGCGCTGATATCGCGGCGGTCAATCGCGACGGCGAGGTGTTGATCGTCGAGGTCAAGTCGTCGCCAGCGGACTTTCGCACCGACCGCAAGTGGCGCGACTATGCCGCCTGCTGCGACCGGCTCTATTTCGCCATTTCGGAGCATACGCCGGTCGACTTGATGCCTCCCGAGGCGGGTCTCATCGTGGCGGACCCTTATGGCGCGGAGATGGTGCGCGAAGCCGAACTTAGGCGCATGGCCCCGGCCAGCCGCCGCGCGGTTCTGCTGCGCTTGGCCGTCGTGGCCGCCGACCGGCTGCATCGCCTTGCCGATCCGGCGGCAATCTTGGACTTCTGATCGGCAAGCGGCGCTTGGCCGGCGCCTTCTCGGATCTGCTTATACCAAAACTCGATGATCGGAACCGATCATCGCCTTATAGCCGAAGCGCGAATGCGCGCCCGCGCCGTTGCGCGGGTTTGAGCGCGATAAGTCGCGCCCAAATAGAATTGGTATTAAACCCGCGGAAGCCTGCCCACACAAAAGAGAGGCCGCCATGTCGCCATGGCGGCCCTTCGCATATATTTCGAGACGAAACGGATCAGATGGCGAGCGCCCGGCCGTTGGAGTTCCGGCGGAACGCGGCATAGCCAAGGCCAGCAAACCCAACCATCATCATCGCCCAGGTCGACGGCTCCGGAGTACCGCCAGTCAGGGTTACGCTGGGCGGGATAAGGCTGAACTCAAACGCATTGGCGGTCGAGGAGAAGGTCGCAGTCGTGAAAGCGCCAAGGCCGGTGATTGTGACCAGTTGGTTCGCTTGAGGATCGGTCTGGGAGCCGTCCCCGGACGCTCCCAACGCCACTCAAAGTATAGCCGTCAACGGAAACCGCAAACGAGTTCATGTTGCTGGCGTTGCCATCGATCGAGCCCCAGTAAAGGGAGAGGCTGGTCTGACGCGTGTTCCAGGTCGCCATCTCCGTACCGCCGCCCTCGACAGACATATAGGTCGTGCCCGTCACCGGGTCCGTGCCCATTCCGAGAGGAGCGGCATAGACATCAGCAAGACTTCCCTTCTCGGTTTCGGCAACGCCGGACACCAGAGACCACGTGATGCCGTCAATTGAGAAGCCGTTCTGACCGGCGGCTTCGCCGTCGAAGTACTGCGGATCCATTGGTCCCGGGGTCAGGGTGACCGTCACGACGGCGCCCGCGGCCCCGGTCAGGGCCAGCCAGGCCAACCCTGTCGTCATTAGTAACGTTTTGGGCATGTTAAAGCTCCCCTAACAAAAACCGTACACAACTTGTTCGTAGTATTACAAATCATTTATGTCAATAGTCGTCCGCTGCGGCGCAAATGCGGATTCCGATGATGTCGGCCACGCATTCCAAGATGAAGCCGGCCACCAATTCCGATTTGAAGCCGGCCGGGATTCCGATTTGATGTCGGCCACCCGGCGTCTGCTTCCGCGGATCTCTGCGATGATGTTTTGCCCGGAGCCGTTGGTCAAGCGGGCTTGGATTTGGATATCCTCAAGAGCTGGGGTGGCGGTGGGTAACGGCGGGCGGAGCGGGCTTTCCATTTCGCCGTAGCGGAGCCCGCCGTTATCCACGGCCTTCGCGCCGAGAGTGCAGCGAGCGGGCCGCCCGCGCGCATCTTGGTTTCAGGATGAAGACGGCCGCTTGCGCAAGCTCTCGCCGGCCAGTTCGATGCGATAGGCGTTGTGAATGACGCGGTCGAGGACGGCGTCGGCGAGCGTGGGAATGGCGATCAGGTCATGCCAGCGGTCCACGGGAACCTGGCTGGTGATGATGAGCGAGCCCTTGTCGTAGCGGTCCTCGACGATTTCGAGGAGGTCGCGGGCCTGTTGGGGGGTGAGCGCTTCGGGGCCCCAATCGTCGAGGATGAGCAGCTTTACGCGCGCGAGCGAGCGCAGGAGCCGGGCGTAGCGGGCGTCGCCGTGGGCGATGGCGAGATCGGCGAACAGCCGGGGCATGCGGGTATAGAGGACGGAGAGGTTTTCCCGGCACGCCTTGTGGCCAAGGGCGCAGGCGAGCCAACTCTTGCCCAGGCCGCTCGCCCAGGCCGCTCGCCCAGGCCGCTCGCCCAGGCCGCTCGCCCAGGCCGCTCGCCCCGGTCAGGAGCAAATAACGGCGCTCGGCGATCCAGTCGCAAGCGGCGAGCTTGAGAAACAGCGCGCGGTCGAGCCCGCGAGAACTTTGATAGTTGACGTCCTCGACGCTGGCCGGGTGAGGCAGCCTGGCGACCCTGGCGCGCGTTTCGAACTGCTTTTGCCGGCGTAGCGTGAGTTCGTATTCGAGCAGCAGGCCGAGCCATTCGGCGTGTTCGAGGCTACGCGCCTCGGCATTGTGCTCCAGTTCCTTGAAGCCTTTGGCCAGGCCATAGAGGCCGAGCGCGTGCAATTGGTCAAGGGTCGGATGAGCAAGCATGGGATTTCCTGTCAGTTGTAGTAGCGGGGACCGCGCACGTTGGCGTGGTCGATGAGCGCGACGGGGCTGCTGTCTGCGCCCGACGGGTCGAACTTGCGGGCGAGTAGCGACGCGACGCCCTTGCAATTGAGGACGCCCAATTCGACGGCTCGGGCCGAGACCGCCTCGAGGCGGCCCGTGTCGAGACCGCGATAGGCGCGCAGAATGCCGAGGCAGGTGCGGAACCCCTGTTCGGGATGCGGCCGGCTGGCGAGCACGGCGCTGAAAATCTCCGCCTCGCGGATCTCTCCCGTCGTCGGATCGGCAATTCCGATCCGCTTGCCCGAATAGTCGACGAACGCCTTCTCCCCGGCGACGTGGTGCTGGCGCATCACCGGGGTCAGCCGCCGTTCGAATCCGCGAAGCAGATCGCAGAAGCGGCTGTAGCCGTAACCCTCGGGATGGACCTCTCGGTATTCCTCCCAGAGGATCGACATCGTGACGCCGGGACGCCTCAGTTCGCGCGCCAGAGCGGACCAGTCCGGCTCGACCCGCCGCCGCTGGCCTTGCGTGACCCCGACCCGTCCAAACAGCCGGGTTTCCAGAGCCTCTTCGGTGATGTCGTCTGCCAGCGGCCATGCCAGCCCGGCCGCCGCCGCCCGCTTCAGATTGTCCTGGATCGTCGAGCGCGCCACGCCAAGACGTCGCCCGATCTCGCGCGCCCTCACCCCATCGTGGTGAAGCCGCAATAAGTGTCGCAATTGCCGCATGCTCAGTTCCCGCTTCGCCGGCATCCCGATCTCCTCGTCGACCATCGACGGGCCAGGAGGGCCGCAGTTGCTGAACCGCGGGGAGCAAACATTGAGAGCCGTGACCGGCTCGGGTGGCCGGCTTCATTTCGGAATGGTGGCCGACATCAAATCGGAATCCCTGGCCGGATTGCGTCGGAATTCGCAGCGTCGAGCCTCTGGCGCTGGGAAGGCCTTGTAGAGCGAGGACTTGTCGTGGATGTTCAAATTGTCCTGCACGAGCGTGATCTGCTCGGCGTCGGCGAAGCGACTGTCCGAGATCTCTTTTAAAACCTGGGCGTAATCGATGGCCGTGTGCCGGTCCGTCACCTTGACGTGTCGCCATCCTTCAAGAGGGGCGAACATCATGAAGAGGTTGGCGACGCCGTTGCGTTCATACTCGTAGTCACAACGGGCGGGGCTCCCCGGCTTCATGGGGATCGGGGCGCGCGTCTCGGAAATCAGCTGCTTCGACGTCTCGTCGAGACAGACCAGCGGGCGCTTGGGATCGTGCGGCCGCCGGTAGGCCTCCAGCACCTCCTCCATTCCCGCGACGAAGGCGGCGTTGGCCTGCGGCGGAATCACCCAACACTTCCTCGTATGGGGCTTGAGGATGCTCGTATGGGGCTTGAGGATGTTTTTTTAAAACACGGCCAATCGTGCTGTCGCTGGCGCGATCGACGATCTGCAGCTCCACGACCTTCTCCTCCAACAACCGCAGGCTCCAGCGCGCGAAACCCTCGGGAGGATCGGAGCACGCCAAGGCGATCAGCTTCGCCTCCTTCTCCCCGTCGAAGATCCGCGGCACAGGCGGCGTCTCTCGCGCCTTGCGGCTTAGCACCGCGTCCAGACCTTCCTCGACCAATTGCCTGCGAGTCCGGTAAACCATCGAGGCGGTCGTATCCAACGCCTTGACGATCTCGCTGTCGCTCCAACCTTCCCCCGCTTCCGAAATGTCCGCCTTCAGCAAGATCTGGACCTTCGTCAGCCGCGTCGCCGGGATCTCGCCTTTCCTTCTCAGGCCCTCAAGGCGCTCGCGCTCCTCAGCGCTCAGACGAACCACGTATCGCTTTACTGCAACCTCTCGCGACCCCATCCTCGCCTCCATCCATAAAGGTGACCAGCGCGAGTAAATCAATAAAAGGTTGCAACTTAGTTGAAGCGCGCGACTAGAATGAATGCACGCATCGCCGATGAGAAAAGCGATGGGATCAGGTCGGCTCGGAGACCGGCGGTCTCGGCAATCTGACTTTGGCCAGGATTTCCTCCGCCTGGACCCTTGCGCGCGTCGCCGGAAAGAAGCCATCGACGATCAGATGCGCGAGTCCATGCACGAGGCCCCACGCCGCCATCGCGGCGTGATTGTCATTGAGAGGCCGTGGGTCGATGTTGGCGACGCCGCGCACCAGCACCGCCTCGACGCGCGCGCTCGCCGCCTGGAGCGCGGGGTATTTCGTGCGCTCGGCGAGAACAGGCCCGAACATGAGGCGAAAAAGGCCGCGGTTCTGGTTGGCGAACTCGATATAGGCAAGACCGTCGCGGATGAGGGGATCGGCGCCCGAGTCGCGCCCTGCATCGCCTCAGCGAGCTCGTGGAAACCCTCGGCCGCGACGGAAGCAAGGAGATCCTCCTTGTTGGCGAAATGGCGATAGGCGGCCGTCGCCGATACGCCAACCCGCCGGGCGGTCTCGCGCAGTCCAACCGCCTGCAACCCGTTCTCGTCCAGGATCTCGCGGGCCGCGGCCAAAAGTGCGGCTGGCAGGTTCCCGTGGCGATAGGACCGCATCGAATCCATTTGAACCTCGCCTATCCGCGTTCACAGCGTGAACTAGCGGCATCGATCAAAGTTCCACTTCCCTGGGCACTAAAAATTCTACGCCCGGAAAGTCCGGCGCAAGTCACTCCCACGGCTCCGCGATTTTAAGCCCGCCCTTGAGGCTCAGGAAGGCGATAATCGCTTCCATCCCTTCCCCTATTTTCATGTTTGCGAGCACGAATGGACGGCCCTTGCGCATGATCAGCGCGTCCGTCGTCATCACCTCGAGCGAGGCGCCGACATAAGGGGCGAGGTCGATCTTGTTGATCACCAGCAGGTCCGAGCGCGTTATGCCCGGGCCGCCTTTGCGCGGGATTTTCTCGCCGCCCGAGACATCGATGACATAGATCGTAAGATCGGCGAGCTCGGGCGAGAAGGTCGCTGCAAGGTTGTCGCCGCCCAATTCGATCAGGATCAGATCGAGATTGGCGAACCGCTTGCGCATTTCCGCGACAGCCGCGAGATTGATCGAGGCGTCCTCGCGGATCGCGGTATGCGGGCACCCGCCGGTCTCGACGCCGAGGATCCGCTCAGGCGGAAGCGCGCCCGCCTCGACCAGAATGCGGGCGTCCTCCTTGGTGTAGATGTCGTTGGTGATGGCGGCGATATCGAGCTGATCGCGCAAGCGCTTGCAAAGCTGCTCCATGAGCGCCGTCTTGCCGGAACCGACCGGGCCGCCGATGCCGACGCGAAGAGGTTGTCGGCTGGTCATGATCGGAACAGTCTCGAATATTGCGTCTCGTGACGCATGGCGGCGATGTCGGAACGGAAGGCGCAGGAGCCAAGATCGGTCAGGCCGGAGCCCGACACCTCACGGGCAAGCGCGCGTATGCGGGGGATGAGCGTCGCCTGGATTTTCTGGCCGTCGGTCTGGCCGATCGGCCCGAGGCGCACGACGGCGGAGACGGCGGCGGCGATCTGGGCCAAAATGAAGGCCTGAAGGCTCGCCTCGAGCGGCAGCCCGTGACCCGCCGCGGCGGAGGCGACCGCCGCCGGATAGGCGACGCGCGCCTCCAGGGAAAGCCGGCGCAGAGGCTCGCAATCCCAGGCGGCGCGAGCGGCGAGGACGAAGGCCGCGCCTTGAGCCGTGGTCTCCAGGCGGCGTTCGGCGCAATTGGCGAGCGCGATCGCGAGCGCGTTCGCCTCTGCGAGGGCCTCCCAATCTTCCGCCATCGCGCCGCGAAAGCATTCCCGAACAGGAGGGCGTCGGCGCGCGGGGCGCCGAAGGTCAAGAGGTCGACCAACCAGCCGCCGAGTGAGCGGGCGTCTTCGATGTCGCCGCACTCCACCGCCCATTCTAACGCTTGCGAATAGGCGAACGAGCCGACCGGGAAAGCCGGCGAGAGCCAGAGCATCAGGGGCAGCAATGCCGCGTCGGCGTCAGCGTCGCCTGACGCGAGAGCGCCCGAGCTGGCCATCAATACGCCCGCCGTGGGAGCTTAGGCAATCTGCTTCCCGGTCATTGGCGCCGCCCATGGTCATGCTGATGCTCTGGATGATGGCAGCCGGCGTGATCGTGGTCGTGATGCGCATGGTCGTGATGCGCATGGTCATGGCGATGATCGTCGCAAGCGTGTTCATGGCGATCGCCATGCTCGCCGCTGGCTCCGTGGTCGTGCCCGTGATCATGGTCGTGATCGTGATCGTGACTGGCGGCGAGAGCGGCGGGGTCGCCCTCAACCTTCACGTAAGCGCCGCCTTCCGGATTGAACGGCGCCTCGAGCGCGATCACGCGCGCCCCGAGACCCGCGGCCATCGCCTCGATCACGGGATCGCGGCGGATGCGCAGCGCCTTCGGCAATATCTCGGTTGGCAGATGGCGGTTGCCGAAGTGCCAGGCGACGCGGGTCATCGCCAACGGGTCTGCGGCCCGGATCTCCGCCAGCGGTTCGGGCTCGGCGACCACTTCCACCAGGCGCCCGTCCTCGAGCCGCAAACCGTCGCCGCCGCGCAGCATTGTCGCTTCCGCGAGGTCGAGCAGGAATTCGAGGCCGCCGACTCCGGTCATGACGACGCGCCGGCGATAGCGCGCGTCGAAGTCGAGCACGACCGTATCCGCCGGAGCGCCCGACCAATGGCCGGCCGGGATGACTTTGTCAGCGCGCAGCATCATTGCCTTTCGGGTTCGGGCGGCCCCATCATTCGGAGACGGGGTCCGCTTGAACCGAGTTTGAACGAGAAGCGAAGCAAACGCCAGTCGGCCTGTAAGCCGGGTTCTGTATGGCCGGGGCTCATCGCCCCGACGTGACGGCCATTCCTCTGGGACGCCCGTCGCCGGGCGCCTCAAGCAACCAACCCGAACGGAGGGCCAACGGACAAGGCCTTGCGGCGCCGAGCCGCCGCGCGTCGTTCCTATTCGGTTTTGCTCCCGGCGGGGCTTGCCATGCCGCTGACGTTGCCGCCCGCGCGGTGCGCTCTTACCGCACCCTTTCACCCTTGCCTTCCCGCTTGACGGCCTTGCGGCCAGCGATCCGGCGGTTTGCTTTCTGTGGCGCTTTCCCTGGGGTCGCCCCCGCCGGACGTTATCCGGCGCCGTATCCGTATGGAGCCCGGACTTTCCTCCGTTTCTAAACGGCGGCCGTCCGGCCGACTGGCGGAGCACGGCATATGGGGCCAAGGCGAGGGCGGTCAAGCCAAAACAAGACTTTCCAGGCCGGGGGTGGGAACCAATGACCGGGCTTGTTCATGAAGCCTCGCCGGAATTATGGGATTGTGGCGCTCGGCGGACCGTAGCTGCTTCCGCCGCCTCGTTTTTCGGGTTAAGGGCGTCGAGACGAGCTTTGGGGCCCTCGGGGACGAGACGGACGGGAGATTGCATCGCATGAAAAGAATTCTGGCTCTTTCGCTGGCGTTTGCCGCCGCGGTCACCGTCTCGGCCTGCGAAACGCCCCAGCAGCAGAACGCGCTGTTCGGCGGCGCGCTGGGGGCCGGCACCGGAGCCCTGATCGGTTCGGCGGTGTCGGGCGGAAGCGCGGGAGGCGCGCTCGCGGGCGCTGCGATCGGCGCCGGCTCAGGCGCGCTTATCGGCTCGGCCGCGACCCCGCCCGGGGGCTACTATGGCGGGCCTCCGCCTGGGGGTTACTACGGCGGACCGCCGCCGCGCCGTTGCGCCCAGTGGGCGTACGATTACAACGGCAACCGGGTCTGCACCGCGTTCTATTGAGGCAAAAGGGGAAACATGAAAAAAACTCTCACTCTTACGCTGGCCCTGGTCGGCGCGCTGTCCGTTTCGGGCTGCTACACGCCCCAACAACAGACAGGCACGCTTGCCGGCGGCGCGATCGGCGCCGGCGGCGGCGCGCTCATCGGGTCGGCGCTGACCCATGGCAGCGCGGGCGGCGCTATCGCCGGGGGCTTGCTTGGCGCGGGGACCGGCGCTTTAATCGGCAATGCCGCCACGGCGCCGCCGCAGCCGAGCGGCCGATGCGCACAGTTTGGCTACGACTATAACGGCAATCGGGTCTGCACCGCTTTCTATTGAACCCAGAGGGGGGAAACATGAAAAAGACTTTCACTGCGCTAGCGTTGGTTGGCGCGCTGTCCGTTTCGGGCTGCTACACACCCCAGCAACAGACAGGCACCCTGGCCGGCGGCGCGATCGGCGCCGGCGGCGGCGCGCTGATCGGATCGGCGCTCACCGGCGGTAGCGCAGGCGGCGCCATTGCCGGCGGCATTCTCGGCGCTGGCACGGGAGCGTTGATCGGCAATTCTCTGACGGCGCCTCGCTATCACGGGCGCTGCGCGCGATGGGGCTGGAATAGCTACGGCCACCGCGTCTGCCGCGCCTGGTACTGATCGATCCACGCTTCGCGCGCCATGGCTATAGGTCTCGCCATGGCGCGGTCTCCTCATGCCCGCGCGCGGTTCCGGCCGCGGGACATGATCGCGCCGTCCCCGGATAGCCCGCTCGTTGCTCGGTTCGCGCCTTCGCCTAACTTTGGCGAGCGGCGGGGCTATGGCGGCCCCAATTGCCTTATCCTGCACTATACGGGCATGCCCGACGGGCGAGGCCGCGTTAAAGGCGCTGACCGATCCCGCCTGCGAAGTGTCCGCGCATTACTTGATTTGGGAAGACGGCTTAATCGACCAATTGGTCGCGGAGCGAGACCGCGCCTGGCATGCAGGTAGAGGGTCATGGAAAGGCGAAACTGATCTGAACTCGGCCTCGATCGGGATCGAGATTGTCAATCCGGGCCACGAGGGCGGCTCGCCGCCTTTTCCTGACCGTCAGATCGAGGCGACGATCGCGCTCGCGCGGGACATTTCCGCCCGCTGGGCGATCACGCCCGAGCGGGTCCTCGCCCATTCCGATATCGCGCCGGCGCGCAAGCGCGATCCGGGGGAGGTTTTCCGTGGCCGAGCTCTGGCGGAAAGGCGTCGGCCATTGGACCGAGCCCGCTCCGGTATCCGGGCCGCCGTTCTTCGCTCCGGAGGAGGAAGGCCCGCCGGTGCGGGCGCTGCAGGCGATGCTCGCCCTTTACGGCTATGGGGTCGAGATAACCGGGGTCTACGACCGCCAGACCCGCCAGGTCGTCACAGCCTTCCAGCGCCACTTCCGCCCCGAGCGCGTCGACGGCGAGGCGGACGCCTCGACACTGGCGACCCTGAAGGCGCTGATCGACGGGCTTGCGGGCCGCCGCCTCCATCGAGCTTGATTCGGGACGGCATTTATACTGTTGAAGTTTGTTATTAAGGCGAACATCCGATCTGTTTGGATTGTCTTGGCCTGTCGCCTTTCGCTGCCAAAACCTCGGCTTTTACGTGTTGGATTTCCTTGGATTTCCTTGGATTTCTGGTCCGAATCGAGCCTTTTCAATGGGTTATGAGGAAATAGGCGTAGAAAATATTTCTTGGGCCCTCCGCTGCCTCCCGCGACAGGGTCTACGGTCACAAGGAAGCGAGCAGGATTGTTCATCAAGGGAGCCTAGCCTGATTTCTGTTTTCCTGCAATCAATTGTCGTGGGCGCCCTGATCTTAACCTCACAGACCCGAAGGCGGTTTTGTTCCGGACAGGGAGCGCATCGCCAAGCATCCGGCAGCAGTCCTCAGCCGACCTCGACCTCTTCCTTGAGATGTCCGAGCGCCTTCTCCTTCGCCATCAGCGCCGCGTGATCGCGAGCCAGGAACGTGTAGACCGCCGGGGTGACGAAAAGCGTGAACAGAGTGCCGATCGCCATGCCAAAGAAAATGGTGACGCCGATGTTGAAGCGCGAAACGGCGCCCGCCCGGTGGCGAAGATGAGCGGCGCCATGCCGACCACCATCGCCGCGGTCGTCATCAGGATGGGTCGCAGGCGCACCGCCGCCGCCTCCTCGATCGCGGCGCGGCGCGAGAGGCCGTGGGTCTCCTGCAGCCGGTTGGCGAAATCGACCATCAGGATGCCGTGCTTGGAGATGAGGCCGATAAGCGTGACGAGGCCGATCTGCGAATAGATGTTGATGCTGGCGAAGCCGAGCACGCCGCCGATGTTGAGCGGCAAAAGGGCGCCGAACAGAGCCGTCGGCAGGGCGATCAGAATGATGAGCGGATCGCGGAAGCTCTCATATTGCGCCGCCAGCACGAGATAAATGACAATCAGCGCAAACACGAACACATAGACGAGCGCGTTGCCCTCCTGCTCGTATTGGCGGGAATCGCCCTGGAAGTCGTAGGTGTAGCCCTCAGGAAAAATCTCTTTCGATTTCGCGGTCAGGAAATCGAGCGCGTCGCCGAGCGTGTGGCCGGGGAAGGGCACACCCGACAGGGTGGCGGAATTGAGCTGCTGGAAGCTGGTCAGCGCATTGGGCTGCACCTCTTCCGAGACGCTCGCCACCGCCGACAAGGGCACAAGCTCGCCGTTTCTGGTGCGCACCTGATAGCGGGTCAGCCAGTCGGGAGAGAAACGGAACTCGCGCGGGGCCTGCGGGATCACCTGATAGCTGCGCCCATAAAGGCTGAACAGATTGACGTAATTGCCCCCAAGCATGGTCGCCAGCGCCGTGCCGACATCGGCCATGTTCACGCCGATGCGGTTGGCCTTGTCGGCGTCGACCTTGAACTCGAGTTGCGGGGTGTCGAACTTGAGGTCGACGTCGGTGAACAGGAAAAGGCCGCTTTCCTGGGCCGCCTGCTGCATTTTGAGCGCGACATCCGCGAGCGTCGTATAGTCGCCGGTGGTGCGGATGACGAACTGCATCGGCGCGCCTCCGTCGAGCCGGGCAGCGCCGGGGGCGAAAACGCCTGCACCTGCGCCTGCGGGACGGCGAGGAATTCGGCCTGAGCTCGCCGAAATCTGCTTCTGGGTTTTGCTCCGCTGGTCCCAGGGTTTGAGGAGAAAGCCGGCGAAGGCGTTGCGGACCCCGGCAGAGCCGTTGATGGTGAAAACGTGCGCGATTTCCGGCGTCCCGCGCACGCCATCGTACAGCCGCTGCGTCGCCCGTTCGGTATAGTCGAGATTGCCGATCTGCGGCGTCTTGATGAGCGAGAGCAGGATGCCCTGGTCCTCTTCCGGAGCGAGCTCCCGTGGCGTCGTCGCGTACATGACGGCGGTCAGGGCCAGCACGCCGACCAGGATGAGCAGGGTGAGCGCGCGGAAGTTGAGCGAGCTGTGCAGGCGGCGCTTGTACGCCCGGCGGAGGCTGAGGAAAGCGCCGTCGAGTTTCCGCGCGAACCAGGTTTCGTTCTTCTCGCGGCTGAGCAGCTTCGAGCACATCATGGGCGAGAGCGTCAGCGCGATGAAGCCCGAGACGATGACGGCGCCCGCCAGGGTGAAGGCGAATTCGCGAAAGAGAACCCCGGTCACGCCGGAGACAAAGCCGATCGGCGCGTAAACCGCGGCGAGCGTGATGGTCATGGCGATGATCCAGCGCGATCTCATGCGCGCCCGGATCGCCGCGTCGAACGGCGTCATGCCCTCCTCGATGTGGCGGTGGATGTTCTCCACCACCACGATCGCGTCGTCGACCACGAGCCCGATGCCGAGCACGAGCGCGAGCAGCGTGAGCAGATTGATCGAATAGCCGAGCGCCATCAGCGCGATCATCACGCCGA
>CAWHZY010000018.1:0-411049 GCA_963833955.1 uncultured Alphaproteobacteria bacterium
GGTCGACTTCATCCTGCGCCGCGCGCGCGACGCCGCCAAGGTCCACGTCCACCCGTCTGCGGCTCTGACCAAGGGGCTCAAAGGCGAGGGGATACGGCGAATCGGCCTGCTCGCGGAAGCCGGCGCGGTCGCCTTTTCCGATGAGCCGACTCGGTCGCCGATGCGCTGACCATGCGCCGCGCCATGACTTACGCCCGCGACTTTGACGCGCTCATCCTCGCCGATCTCGAAGGAGCCGGTCGCTCGGCCGCGAGGGGGTGATGGCCGAGGGCCTGCGCGCGACCTGGCTTGGCCTGCCCAGGCGTGCCGCGCGAGGCGGAAACCATTGTGCTCGAACGCGATCTGCGTCTGGTCGGGCTGACTGGCTCCCGCTATCACGCCGCGCTGATCTCGAACCGCCTGTCGCTCGAGGCGATCGCGCGGGCGCGCGAGGCTCGGCTGCCGGTGACCTGCGGCGTGTCGATCAATCATCTGACCCTGAACGAGCTTGACGTCGGCGACTATCGCACGTTTCTCAAGCTCAAGCCTCCGCTGCGCGCCGAGGACGAGCGCTTGGGGCTGGTCGAGGCCTTGGCTGCCGGCCTTATCGACGTCATCTGCTCGATCACGATCCGCAGGACGTGGACACCAAACGGTGCCGTTCGCGGAAGCCGCGGCGGGCGCGATCGGCCTCGAAACCATGCTCTCGGCGAGCCTGCGCCTTGTTGCCGGCGGGCATATCGGCCTGCCGCAAGTCCTCGCGCCATGACTTCGCGACCCGCCGAGATCTTGCGGCTGCCGGTGGGCAGGTTGTCGTCGGCGCGCCGGCCGACGTCATCCGCTTCGATCCGGACGAACCTTATGTGCTCGATCCCGCTTCGCTCCATTCGCGCTGCCGCAATACGCCCTTCGATGCGGCCCGGCTTGAGGGCCGGATCAAGATGACGCTGGTTGCGGGGCGGCTCGCACAATAGTCTCATTGAAGATTTTTCCTTCAAATCGCGTCGGCTGGAAGCGCGCATGGTCGGGGTTTCTTACGGCGGGGCGTTGGCGCTGGCGCTCGGCTATTTGCTGGGATCCATTCCCTTCGGTCTCGTGCTGACGAAGCTGGCGGGGGCCGGGGACTTGCGCTCGATCGGCTCAGGCAACATCGGCGCGACCAACGTCCTGCGCACCGGCCGCAAGGGGCTCGCAGCCGCGACGCTTGTTCTTGACGCGTTGAAGGCGACGCTGGCGATCATTTTGGCATGGTGGTTGTTTGGACCGCCGACGGCGCTGGCGGCGGCGGCCGGCGCGACCCTCGGCCACATGTATCCGGTATGGCTCAAGTTCCGCGGCGGCAAGGGAGTCGCGACCTATCTCGGCGCGCTCATCGGCCTTGCTTGGCCGGCGGCGATCGTATTCGCCGTCGTCTGGCTCGCGGTCGCGGGGCTCTTGCGTTACTCGTCCGTGGCCGCGCTCGCGGCGACGGTCGCCTCTCCGATCGCCGTGGCCGCGATTGGCGAGGGCGGCGCGGCTCTAGTCTTCGCCGCGCTGTCGGCGCTGGTCTGGTTCAAGCACAGCGCCAACATCGCCCGCCTTCTCAATGGCTCGAGTCGAAAATCGGGCAGAAGACTTGCGAGTAGATGGCGAACAAGCCTGAGGTGCGCCTTACCGACCAGCAGCGCTTCGATTGGCTGCGCCTGATACGGTCGGAGAATGTGGGGCCGCGAACCTTCCGCGCGCTGGTCACCAATTGTGGGGGCGTCGGAGCAGCGCTGAAAGCGCTGCCGGGGCTCGCTCGACGCGGGGGCGCAAGCGCCCGATCCGCATCGCTTCGGTCGAAGAAATCGAGAAAGAGCTGATCGCCGCGCGCAAACACGAGGATCAATACGTCGCCGTCGGCGAGCCGGATTATCCGCCGGCGCTACAGGAGATCGAACTCGGCGCCGCCCATTCTCGCGCTTCGGGGGCACGCGGCGACGTTGCGCAAGGCGGCGGTCGCAATCGTCGGCTCCCGCAACGCTTCCGCCGCCGGACTGACTTTCGCCGAGCGGCTGGCGCGCGGTCTGGGACAAGCCGGTACGTCATCGTCTCTGGGCTGGCGCGGGGGATCGACCAGCGCGCCCATATGGCGAGCCTGGAGACCGGCGCCATCGGGGTGCTCGCCGGGGGGCATGGGAAGCCCTATCCGAGCGAGGCTGTGCCGCTGATGGAGCGGATGGTTGAAGCGGGCGCGGTCCTGTCCGAAATGCCAGTCGAATGGGAGCCGCGCGGGCGGCTCCACGTCGCGACCGCATCGTCTCGGGGCTCGCCCTGGGCGTCGTAGTGGTCGAGGCGGCGCGGGGTTCGGGCTCGCTCATCACGGCGCGGTTCGGGCTCGAACAAACCGCAGATGTTCGCTGTGCCCGGCTCTCCCCTCGATCCGCGCGCCGAAGGAACCAACGATCTCCTGAAGCAAGGAGCGTCGATCTGCACTGGCGCGGACGACGTGCTGGGCGCTGAGTTGGTGCGCTCGGACGACGACCGCGCCGTCATGCGCGAGGCGAGCGGCGAGGCTGGCGAACCTCTGTGGGGGGAACAAGATTTGTATGGGGTCGATGCGCAGTCGACGCCTCGAACGCGACCTGGCGACGAATTCGACGACGCGGGCAGAGCCCCCTATAACACCGGCGACGAAGCGGAGATCGCGCGCGAGCGGATCGTCGCCTTGCTCGGCCCCTCGCCAATCACGCTCGACGAACTGGCTCGGGCCGCTGAGGTATCAGCGCGGACGGTGCGGGTGGCGCTCCTCGAACTCGAAGTGGCGGGGCGCCTCGAATATTCGGGCGATCGCGTTGCGTTGCGCGCGACCGTCAACGAAATTTAAGCCCGACGGGAATTCAATCGAAGGAATTGCTTCCGTGAGGGTATCCAACCGCAACCTCGAAGGGCTGCTCCTCGTCCACGCGCTCGACTTCGGCAACGGCGCTGGTGCGAACATAAATCTCGCTTTCCGCCCTGGCCATTCCGAGGAAATAGGCAAGCAGGTCGAGGCGGGCGGCGATCGCCATGGCTTCAAGCTGGGCGGTCATGTCCGTGATGTAGCGAGCGACATCGAGCGCTTCGTGGGTGACAGCCCGATGCGAGGGATCGTTGGCTCTTCTGAGCGGTCTCGCAGAGCCGTTCCTTCCGGCTCTCCCTTGTTCTCCACGTATCCGTCTCGGGAAACCCATTTCCTCAATCATACGACAACGCTGTCCCGTTCAGTCTCCCCAATTCGGGGTCGATGGCCCTGCTCAACGCGTGGGTCGCTTTGATTCGGCCTCGAACTCAGTTTACACCTTAGAAGGCGCTGATTTTGGACCGAAAAACAAGACGTTTCCGACAATATTGGGGACCCCGCGCTTCCACAATAATGTAGAGACAGGTGAGAAAAAGTGTTGAGAAGGGCTACGGATCGCCCGTTTGTGGGCGCATGAGGCCGCCAAGTCGGTCCAGGGCGCCCTGAAGAATATAAGCCGCGGCCATCTTGTCGACGATCTGCGCGCGCCGGGCGCGCGACACGTCATTTTCGATCAGCGACCGCGTGACGGCAGCCGTCGAGAACCGCTCATCCCAGAGGATGATGGGCAAGCTCGTCCGCGTCGAAAGGTTGCGCGCGAACGCCCGGGTCGACTGCGCCCGGGGATTGTCCCGTCCGTCGAGATCGAGCGGCAGCCCAAGGACAATTCCGGCGACGTCGAATTCGGAGAAGATCGCGGTAAGCGACTGAGCGTCCTTGGCGAAGGCGCCGCGCGGCAGCGTCTTCAAAGGCGAGGCGAGGCGGCGCTCGACGTCGGAGATCGCAAGGCCAATGGTTTTTGAGCCAAGGTCGATCCCAATCAGGCGCGCCTTCGGCGGAAGGCTTGAGGGCAGATCTTCGATTGCGACCGGATGACGCATTGGCGTGCCCGGCCTATCACCGGGCGAAGAGCCAGTCGACTGGCGGCGTCGCGCGCGATCAGCGGCCGATCGCATGCAGGTCTCGCATCGCTGTTTGCCAGCCAAAACTTGGCGATGTATAGGGGCGCGCGCCCCATGTTCCAACGTGTTTTGGGAGCTTTGGATGTCCGTCGATCTCAACACCGTCCGACGCATCGCGCATCTTGCGCGCATCGCCGTGAGCGAAGCTGAGATTCCGCATTTGCAAGGCGAGATCAACGCCATTCTCAAGTTCGTCGAAGCGCTCGATGCGGTCGACGTCGACGGCGTCGAGCCGATGACGTCGGTCATTCCCATGCGGCTGCCGATGCGCGAGGACGTTGTCGCCGACGGCGATATCGCGCCCCTGGTGCTCGCCAACGCGCCGCTGACCGAGGACGGCTTCTTTGTCGTTCCCAAAGTGATTGAGTGACCCGGCGAGGCCGGACGCTCGCCTTCAAGGATCCAATTTGACCGATCTGACCTCCTTAACGCTCGCTGAGGCGCGCGATCGTCTCGAACAGCGGGCGATTTCCAGCGTCGAGATCACCAGCGCTCATCTCGAAGCGATCGAGCGCGCCAAAGGGCTCAACACGTTTGTCGCGATCACTGCGGGAAAGGCGCTGCAAATGGCCGAGGCGAGCGACGCGCGCCTCGCCAGGAAAGAGGCCGGTCCACTCGAGGGATTGCCGATCGGCGTCAAGGACCTCTACGCCACCGAAGGGGTCCATACCCAGGCGTGCAGCCATATCCTGGACGGCTTCAAGCCGCGATACGAGTCGACCGTCACCGCCAATTTGTGGCGCGACGGCGCGGTGATGCTGGGCAAGCTCAATATGGACGAGTTCGCCATGGGCTCGTCGAACGAGACGTCCTATTACGGGCCCGTCGCTTCACCCTGGCTGCCGCCGAACTGGAGCCGCGACAGAGGGCGCGCGGCGGCGTTCAGCTCCGATAAGCGCGGTCTGCTGACCCCCGGCGGCTCGTCCGGCGGCTCCGCGTCTGCTGTGTCCGCGCGCCTCTGTCTCGCCGCCACGGCGAGCGACACTGGCGGCTCCATCCGCCAGCCTGCGGCCTTCACCGGCATTGTCGGCGTCAAGCCCACCTATGGCCGGTGCTCGCGATACGGCATGGTCGCCTTTGCCTCGTCGCTCGATCAGGCAGGTCCGCTTGCGCGCACCGTTCGCGACGCCGCGATCATGCTGCGGTCGATGGCCGGGCCCGATCCTAAGGATTCCACCTGCTCGCCGACCGCCGTTCCTGACTACGAAGCCGCGGTCGGACGCTCGGTCAAGGGCATGAAGATCGGCGTGCCTAAAGAGTATCGGCTTAAAGGCATGAGCAGCGAGATCGAGCGCTTATGGGCGCAAGGAGCAGAATGGCTTCGCGCCGCGGGCGCAAGCGTCGTTGACGTCAGCTTGCCCCACACCCCCTACGCGCTGCCTGCTTATTATATAGTGGCGCCCGCGGAAGCCTCGAGCAATCTCGCGCGCTACGACGGCGTGCGTTACGGCCTGCGAGAACCGGCGGCCGACATCACTGAGCTTTACGAGAAGACCCGCGCCAGGGGGTTCGGGACGGAAGTGCGACGGCGCCTCATGATCGGCACCTATGTTCTCTCCGCCGGCTATTACGACGCCTATTATGTCAGGGCGCAGAAAATCCGCACCCTCATCAAGCGCGACTTTGAGCGCGTGTTCGCCGACGGCGTCGACGCGATCCTGACCCCCGCCACGCCCTCCGCCGCCTTCGGGATCGGCGAGAAGGGCTCGGACAACCCGGTCGAAATGTACCTCAACGACGTCTTCACCGTGACCGTCAATATGGCCGGTCTGCCGGGACTCGTCGCGCCCGCGGGTCTGTCGAGCGAAGGCCTGCCGCTCGGGTTGCAGCTCATCGGCCGTCCGTTCGACGAGGAGACATTATTCGCGCTCGGCGAGACGATTGAGCAGTCGGCGGGCCGGATGACGCTTCCAGAGCCGTGGTGGGCATGAGCCCGCGACGCTAAGATCCCGACTGACTTCGGACGAGAGTAGAGCGATCAGCATGGCGACAGACAGGGCGAGCACGAAGCTCATCAAAGGCGCGACCGGAGACTGGGAGGTGATCGTCGGTCTCGAGGTCCACGCCCAGGTGACTTCGCGCTCGAAGCTCTTCTCCGCCGCTTCAACCGCATTCGGCGGCGAGCCCAACTCGCACGTTTCGCTCGTCGATGCGGCGATGCCCGGCATGCTGCCCGTGATCAACCGCGAATGCGTGGCTCAGGCCGTGCGCACCGGCCTCGGCCTCAAGGCCCAGATCAATCGGCGTTCGACGTTCGACCGCAAGAATTATTTCTACCCCGACCTGCCGCAGGGCTATCAGATCTCCCAGTACAAGAGCCCGATCGTGGGGGAGGGGGAGATTCAGGTCGACCTCACGCCGGACCATTCCATCAAGGTCGGCATCGAGCGCCTGCACCTCGAGCAGGACGCGGGCAAGTCATTGCACGACCAGTCGCCGACGATGAGCTTCGTTGACCTCAACCGCTCCGGGGTCGCTCTCATGGAGATCGTCTCCAGGCCCGACATGCGCTCGGCCGACGAGGCCAAGGCCTACGTCGCCAAATTGCGCACCCTCCTGCGCTACATCGGCTCCAGCGACGGCGACATGGAGAAGGGCAATCTGCGCGCCGACGTCAATGTCTCGGTGCGCCGTCCCGGGGAAGCCCTCGGCACGCGCTGCGAGATCAAGAACGTCAACTCCATTCGCTTCATCGGCCAGGCGATCGAGACCGAGGCACGCCGGCAGATCGCCCTCATCGAGGATGGCGGCGCAATTGAGCAGGAGACGCGGCTGTTCGATCCTGCGCGCGGGGAAACCCGCTCGTTGCGGTCCAAGGAAGAGGCGCACGACTACCGCTACTTCCCCGACCCCGATCTCTTGCCGCTTGAACTCGACGCGGCTTTCATCGACGCGATGGCCGCCGACCTGCCGGAACTGCCTGACGCCAAGCGGACGCGCTTCATGGCCGACTATCGTCTCTCGCCCTACGACGCCTCGATCCTCGTCGCCGAACGGGAGACCGCGGATTTCTTCGAGGACAGCGTCAACCACGGCGGCGCCAAGCGCGACGCGAAGGCGGTCGCCAACTGGCTGATGGGCGATATTTCCGCGCAAGCCAACGCGCAGGGCGTTGCAGTGGCGGACGCTGGCTTGAGCGCGGCGTCCTTGGCGAGCCTCGTCGATCTCATCGGCGAGGGCGTCATCTCCGGCAAGATCGCCAAGGATCTGCTCGTGAGGCTCTTCGCTGATGACCGCGGCGCTGACCCGCGCGCGCTGGTCGAAACGCATGGCCTGCGCCAGGTGATCGATACAGGCGCGATCGATAGCGCCGTCGACGCCGTCATCGCAGCTAATCCCGACAAGGCCGAGCAGGCCAAAACGAAGCCCGGCATGTTGGGCTGGTTCGTGGGTCAAGTGATGAAGTCGACTGGCGGCAAAGCCAACCCGCAAGCGGTGAGCGACACGTTCAAAAAACGCCTTGGCGTCTGATGCTTCAGCCAAATCACGCGCGGCGATTCGCTCGATCTCACTGCGAACTCGTGCGATGAAGCCCCCGATCGCAACGCTTCAGTGACGAAATCTGATGTTAACTCCCAAGAAAAATTCGATTGCGATGAGCATGCGCGCCGTTTCGGTTTGATACGCTCGTTGCGACCGATGCTGTTGCTTCTCGCGTCGTCGCATGCGCGTGAGTATGGGTTGGCCGGTGCAATGAACGGCTTCTTCGCGAACAGCAATGAGTCTCGGAGACCCGCGCAATATATAGGAAAATCAGGAATCGAGCGAACTTGCGTCGGCTCATGGGCAGAAGCTTCGCGCGCGAATGCGCGCGCCGTTGTAACGAGGTGAACGGCGCGCGTGAGCGCACGGGTCAATGAAGGATCAGAGGTCTGAGTGCGCGCGATAATTCGATAGTCACGGCGTTCAGCGCGTGTTGCGCGCGTGTGCAACGCTTGCGCGAAATCAAAACGAATGTACTTTCGCTCACGCATCTGCATGGCGCAAACTTTGTGCTGAGAGCAGGTGGTTGAGAGGGACGTGATAAATGCCGAAAGCTGCAACCAAGAAAACGGCGAAGAAGTCCGCCGCCAAGAAGCCCGCGAAGAAGTCGGCCCGCAAGGTCGTCGCCAAGAAGGCCACGCGCAAGGGTGCGGTGAAGAAAGCCACCGCGAAGAAGTCGGCCCGCAAGGTCGTCGCCAAGAAGGCCACGCGCAAAGGGGCGGTGAAGAAGGCCTCCGCGAAGAAGTCGGCCGCCAAGCGCGCGCCAGCAAAGCGCAAGAAAGCGATGCCAACGCCGACCCCAGGATCGTCAGACACGTCGCCCGCCGCCTAATCGGCTTGCGCGTTCCGACGTATCGGCTGATCAGGCGCGGTTGCCGGCGGTTCGGCCTCGCCTGATCAGCCTGTTCGTACTTTGCGTTTGAAATTAGAGCGCGGACTTGAGTCCACCAACCGACGGTCGACCGCGCGGTGGTAAAGGCAGTTATGCGTAGCGGGCCGCCGCCGCTATCGTGATCTCGACCAACGCCTTGGGTGCGCCGCTTGCATTGCGCTTGGCGGCGAGTCTTTCGGCCCAAGCCCCGCCAACCTTGATCGTCGCGTGCTTGCAATGGGGGGATGCGTCGGGCATATGTCGCGACGCGCATTGCGCCGGGAGACGTGGCCGAGAGGCTGAAGGCGGCGGTTTGCTAAACCGTTATAGGGTTGTAAAGCTCTATCGAGGGTTCGAATCCCTCCGTCTCCGCCAGCAGCGATGCTCTCTCTGATTGATTCGATTGCCGCGCTCTTGAAGTCGGCGTAGTTCGGATTGTCGTGACCGAAGTCCTAAGCTCGTACACAGAAAGCCGGGTCAACGCGACAATCTTGCTCGTGGGCTTTGCTCGGCTTGGATTCGTTTGGCGCGGGTCCCGACGGTGCTCGTTTAAACTCCGAGCGACGCGTTCCTGGGCGGCAACGAGCCGATACACTTTCCCGTAACCGCCCCCATTTCTTGCCGTCGAACCCTGTCGCGGGTCTTCGCGGAACGCGGCGCGCGTGCGCAGCGTCGCCTGCGGGCAATAGCCGTGGGGACGGATGCCCGCTTCACGTGTCCAGATCGTGGCTGCGAAAAGATCGTCGCGCCTTGACTTGACGTATCACGCTCCCATCGCTCTTCTGTCCCTTGAATAGGCAATGAAGTTGTCCCGCCGCCTCTCCCAATTGCGCGTCCTCCCGCTTGCGGGAAACAAGGCCCGCGGCTGGCTGACCGCCGGCCCGTTCCGCATGCCCTGTGCGCTGGGACCAGCCGGCGTTGTCCGCATCAAACGCGAGGGCGACAAGGGCACCCCGGCGGGCCGGTTCCTGCTGTTATGGGGCTATTATCGGCCCGACCGCGTGCGGCTGAGGGCAGCGGGGGCGCCGCTCAAGCCCTTGCGCCGCGATCAGGGCTGGTGTGAAGACCCCACGAGCCCGCGCTACAATCGGCCCGTGCGCCTGCCGGCGCGTGACTGCACCGACCGGATGTGGCGCGAGGACCATCTCTATGACCTGACCTTCGTGCTCGACCAGAATTTCTCTCGCCGTGCGAAGGGGTGCGGCAGCGCGATTTTCTTCCATCTCGCGCGGGATGGCCTTACGCCGACCGCCGGCTGCGTCGCGATTTCCGCCGCGGACATGAGGAAGCTCGCTCCGCGCCTCGCGCGCGGCGCCGTCATGGTGATTGGGTAGCCACTCCGCTGCGGTCCGCCGACACAGAATTGACGCCAGGCGGGTCGATTTCCTATGATCGCTTCGACCACGTCACGAGAACCACGCTTTGAAACCATTTCAATTCGCCTTCGCGTTCCTCAGTCTCGTTCCCGCCGCGGCGGTCGCCGACCCCGTCATCTCCCCGTTGGCCACTGCGCGTCCGGTCGTCGCCCGTCATGGGATGATCGTCAGTCAGGAGGCGGCTGCCTCGCGAGTTGGGTTGGACATCTTGAGACGCGGGGGCAATGCCGTCGATGCGGCGGTCGCGGTCGGATTTGCGCTCGCTGTCACCCTGCCGCGCGCCGGCAATCTCGGTGGCGGCGGTTTCATGCTGATTTATCGCGCCGATCTGAACCAAACGATCGCGGTCGACTATCGCGAAACGGCGCCTGCCGCGACAACCAGGGACGTGTTCCTCGACGCCAACGGCGAAGCCGATCCGTTCAAGTCGCGCTATTCCGGGCTCGCGATCGGGGTCCCTGGGACTGTCGCCGGCCTCGAGCTCGCCTGGCGCAAATATGGCTCGGGCAAGTTCTCTTTCGCTGATCTGATCGCGCCGGCGATCGTGCTCGCGCGGCAAGGGCTTACTGTCGACGATGACGTCGCCGATTCTCTGCCGCTGGCGGCGAAGGCGCTGGCCAGTCATCCTTCATCGGCGCGCATCTATCTGCGCCCGGATGGCAGCGTCCCGCAGACCGGCGATCACATCGCGCTCGACGATCTCGCCGCAACGCTCGAGACGATCGCAGCTAAAGGCGCTGCGGGCTTCTACTCCGGTCCGGTGGCGCAAAAGATCGTTCAGGCCGTCAATGCGGCGGGCGGCCGAATGACGATCGAGGACCTCGCCAGTTATCGCGCCGTCGAGCGCGAGCCCGTCCGCGGAGCCTATCGCGGCTATGCCGTTGTCTCGATGCCGCCGCCTTCGTCCGGTGGGGCGCATATTATTGAAATCCTCAATATTCTCGAAGGTTTCCCGATTGCCGGACAGGGGCTCAATTCCGCCGCCTCGCTACACGAGCTGGCGGAAGCCGAGAAGCTCGCCTACGCCGATCGTGCGGCCTGGCTCGGCGATCCCGATTTCATCAAAATCCCGCTTGCCGGTCTCGCCTCCAAGCCATACGCGGAGCATTTGCGGTCACTGATTGATCTCGACCGGGCCCGTCCTGCCGCCGACATTCGGCCCGGCGAACCGCAGCGCTACGAGAGCAATCAGACGACACATTTCTCGATTGTCGATAGCGCCGGCGACGCGGTCGCCAACACCTACACACTCAATCTTCCCTACGGGTCCGGTTTGGTTGCGGACGGGACCGGATTGTTGCTCAACAACGAGCTCGACGACTTCGCCGCCAAGCCCGGCGCCGCCAACGCCTATGGGCTCCTCGGCGGCGACGCCAATGCGCCCGGACCCGCGAAGCGACCCCTCTCGTCCATGAGTTCGACCCTTGTGTTCAAGGACGGCAAGCTGCTGATGGCGACCGGCAGCCCCGGCGGCTCCACCATCATCTCCACGGTATTGCAGATCATCCTCAATGTGATCGATCACGGCCTCAACGTTGCTGAAGCCGAGAATGCGCCGCGTGCGCATGACCAGCTCTGGCCGGATGAATTGCGCATCGAGCGCGGCATGTCGCCAGACACCATTCGCCTGCTCGAGGCGATGGGCCATAAGGTTGTGGTGCGCGACGCCATGGGCTCGGCCAATACGATCATGCGGACTCCGGACGGCGAGCTTGAGGGCGCGTCGGATTTGCGCCAAAGGGGGACGCTGGCGGTTGGATATTGAGCGGCGAACGCCTGGGAGGAAATCAATTCATGGCACTGAACGTCGGCGTCGTCGGGGTTGGAAAGATTGGGCAGGAGCACATTCGCCGGCTGACCGAGACGCTCGCGGGCGCCCGAATTGTCGCGGTGAGCGACGCCGACGCCGCCCGGGCGGATGAGGTTGCGGCGAGGGTTGTCGGGGCGAAGGCTTATCCGACCGGCGAAGAGCTCATTGCGGCGAAGGGGGTTGATGCTGTCATCGTCACGTCGTGGGGAGATACGCACGCAGCTTATGTGATCGCAGCGATCCGGGCCGGAAAACCGATCTTCTGCGAGAAGCCGATGGCGACGACGGAAGCGGATTGCTCGGCGATCCTCGATGCGGAAGCCGCCTTCGGAAGACGGCTCGTCCAAATCGGGTTCATGCGCCGTTTCGATGCCCAATATCGCGCCATGAAGGAGACGATCCAGAAGGGCGCGATCGGATCGCCGCTGATGTTTCACAGCGTCCATCGCAACGCTTTTTCTCCGGGCCATTTCAGGGCGACGATGGCGATCACCGATACGGCGGTGCACGACATCGACATTGCGAGGTTCGTGCTGGATGACGAGCCTGTCGCGATCGCAGTCAAGGCGCCGCGTGGGAACCAACGGGCCGGCGGGGTCGCGGACCCGTTGTTCACGCTCATGGACATGCGCTCAGGCGCGCTGGTGACGATCGAGACCTCGGTTCACGTCGCCTATGGCTACGATATTCGCGGCGAGGTGATCGGCGAAACCGGGACGGTGAGCCTCGCCGAGCAAAACGAAGTCGTCCTCAAGGTGAACGGCTCCTTTTCGGGCCGCGTGTTCGCCGACTGGCCGGAACGGTTCGACCCGGCCTTCGACGCGGAATTCCGCGCCTGGATCAGCGCGGCCGGCAAGGGCGGCGCAGCAGGCCCGAGCGCGTGGGATGGCTATGTCGCGACCGCCGCCACGCTCGCCGGAGTAAGAGCGCTCGAGAGCGGCGCCCGGGAGCCGATCAAGTTGCGGGAAAAACCCGCGTTATATGCGTGAGGCGGCGAGCCGTTGAGCAATCGCGCCGCAATCGCGTGACGCGCGTCATGCAACCGACGCTCTCGACTTAACGCGGAATTATCGCGAGTTTGGCAGGCTCAGGCGATGTCCTTCGCCTTGCCATTTGCCCGATCCGCGAGCAACGAGCTGTCCGAGACCCGGCTTGCCGGGCTAGGCCTCGCTGCAATCTCGCTCTTTCTGTTCACGCTCGCCGCCGTCTCGCCGCAGGTGCTTGGCGACGGCGACACGTGGTCGCATGTGGCGACCGGCGAGTGGATCATCGCTCATGGGAGCGTGCCGCACGCCGATCCGTTCAGCCATTCGATGGCGAGCGCGCCATGGACCGCGCATGAATGGCTGTCCGAAGTCCTGCTGACGCTCGTCTTTCGCCTGGGCGGATGGAGCGGCATCGTGGTGCTGACCGGCGCGGCCGCTGCGGTCGCGGCGCTGATCGTCGGATTGAGCGCGGCGCGTGAACTTCGCGGCGCCCCGCTCATCGCGACCGTCGCAATCGGCCTTTCGCTGGTGACGGCGAACCTGCTCGCGCGGCCGCATGTGCTGGCGCTCCCGCTCGCGGCCGCCTGGGGCGCCGGGCTTATCGCGGCGCGCGACCGCGGCCGCGCGCCGCCGCTTGGGCTCGCTGCGCTCATGACCGCGTGGGTGAATATGCACGGCGGATTCATCTTCGGCCTCATCCTGATCGCGCCTTTCGCGCTCGAGGCGGTGACGGAGGCGCCGGTAGGCGCGCGTCTCGTAGCCGCGCGCGCCTGGGCGACGTTCGCTCTCGCCGCGCTC
The DNA here is from genome assembly GCA_963833955.1 of uncultured Alphaproteobacteria bacterium. Classification (GTDB taxonomy): domain Bacteria; phylum Pseudomonadota; class Alphaproteobacteria; order Rhizobiales; family Beijerinckiaceae; genus Roseiarcus. The sequence continues at coordinate 13,288 of CAWHZY010000018.1, forward strand.
GCCGCCGCGCTCCTTAATCCGTATGGGATCGACGCGTTACTCCTTCCGTTCCGACTGATGTCGGTCGAGAACCTGTCGCGCATCAGCGAATGGCAGCCGCAAGACTTCAGCCATATCGGAACAATGGAGCTGGCGCTGCTGACGCTGCTCGGCCTTACGCTGACCCGGCCATTCGCCATGCCGCCGATCCGCGCCGCGCTGCTGATCGCGCTGGTGGCGATGGCTCTGCAGCATTCGCGCCATCAGGTGTTGCTCGGGATCCTCGCGCCGATGTTGCTGGCGCGGCCGATCGCCGGGGCGATCGGCATGGGAGGCGCGAGCGGAGAGTGGCGGCGGGTCGCGCGCATCGCGCTCACCGCGACCGTTGCGGCAGCGATGGCGATCGGAAACGTCAGGCTCCTGATGCCGATCGAGCAGACCGACCGCGCCAGCGCGCCGATCTCGGCCTTGAGCGTTGTCCCGTCGGAATTGAGACGCAAGCCCGTGCTGAACGACTACGCCTTTGGCGGTTTTCTCATCTTTGAGCATGTGCGGCCGTTCATCGACGCCCGCGTGGAGCTCTACGGCGACGGCATGCTGAGCCTCTACGACAAGCTGCGGAGCGGCGATCGTGAAGCTGTCGAGGAGGCGCTCAAACGCTACGACATTGCCTGGACCATCTTTGCGCCGGATAACCGGATCGTCGCCGTCCTCGATCGGGAGCCCGGCTGGCGGCGCCTCTATGCCGACGCGACCGCCGTCGTCCATGTGCGGGATACGGCGCTCCGGCCGACGGGACGGGGGGAGGAATGACGGCGCGCGATTGGGGAAGCAAAGAAGGCCAGCGCCCAAGGCGCCGTCCGCTGTTGCTCATAGGCGCACCTGCAGGCTTCCGACCCTTCACGGCAGAGCGCCGCGCGCCACGAGCTCCTTCTCCAGATTGACGCCGGAAGTGAAATGGATCGCCGGCATGCCGAGCGCCTCGGAAGCGCGCACGTTGGGAGGCGAGTCATCAATGAAAAGAAGTTCATTCGGTTGCCGCCCGGCGCGCTTGAACAGGATTTCATAGATGCCCGCGTCCGGCTTCACTAAGCCAACATGACCAGAGATGACTCGGTCGTCGAATTCGCTCAGGAAATCGTGCTTGCGCTCCGCAAGCGCGAAGGTTTCGTGAGCGAAATTGCTGAGCGCGTAGACCGGCTTGCCGGACGCGCGCAATCGGCGCAGCAGCGCGACATTCTCCTCGATCGGTTCGCCAAGCGTCTCAATCCAGCGCTCATGGAACATGCGTATTTCCTTGGCGAATTCAGGAAAGCTCTTGGCCCTGGCTGCGACCGCGGCAGCGAAGTCTTCGGCGACGTCGGTGTGCGAAACAAAGTCCATCCCGAGCGCGGTCGACAGGAAGCGCTCCATCCGTTCCTCGTCGTCGAAGACCTTGCGGTAGAGGTAGCGGGGATTCCAGCGAACCAGAACGTTGCCGATGTCAAAGACGACAATCATGCGGGGGTTCCTTGCAACCGGTTCGGAAAGCGAGATTAGCATTGGGTCGCAGTCGCGCGGATCGCAAGTGGGAACGGAAAGGATCGCGGTGGGGGCGCCCTTCGACAGCTGCTCCCGGGGGAGTTGGCGCGACTATAGGGCAGGGTGCAGCGAAGCGGTCCCCGCGAGACAAAATTTCGCCCGTCCGACAGACAAGGGCTGCGCGGCGCTAGCCGCGCAGCCGGGACTTCAGATCACCCGCCTCAGATCGTGTTCGACTTCATCTGCTCGGCGATGTAGTCGGCTTGACGGATCGCCAGCGTGACGATCGTCAGCGTCGGATTCTCGGCCCCGCCCGTCGTAAACTGGCTGCCGTCCGAGACGAACAGGTTCTTGATGTCGTGAGTCTGGCCGTGACTGTTCACCACGCCGTCGCGTGCATTGGCGCTCATCCGGTTCGTGCCGAGATTGTGAGTTCGAGGGGTAGGGCGGGGTGGGGAAGGTGCGTATCGCCCCGACCGCCTCATACATCGCCTTGCCCTGTCCAAAAGCGTGGTTGCGCATCGCGATGTCGTTCGGGTGGTCGTCGAAATGCACGTCCACGACGGCTAAGCCCCATTTGTCCTTCTGGTCGCTGAGCGTGATCCGGTTCGTCTCCTGCGGCATGTCCTCGCCGACGATCCACATCCCGGCCATATTCGAATAGCCGTCGAGCGCGGTGGTGAACTCGCGACCCCAGGCGCCCGGATCGAGGAAAGCAGCCATGAAGGGGAGGCCGAGGGAAAGCGTCTCCAGTTCGTAGCCGCCGACGAAGCCGCGGCTCGGATCGTTTCGCGCTTCGTCCCGCATGATGCCGGCCATCGTCGTGCCCCGGTACATGTGCACCGGCTGCTCAAAGATGGCGTAGACCGACCCCGTGGTGTGCCGCATGTAGTTGCGGCCGACTTGGCCCGACGAATTGGCGAGCCCGTCCGGAAACTGCGACGAGGCGGAGTTGAGCAGAAGCCGCGGGCTTTCGAGCGAATTGCCGGCGACCGCAACGATGCGCGCCTTCTGTCGCTGAAGCTTGCCATCCGCGTCGAAATAAGTGACGCCGGTGACCTTGCCCGAAGGGTCGTGATCGATCTGCGCGACATGCGATTCCGGGCGAACCTCCATGTTGCCGGTCGCCTCGCCCTTCGGGATCTCAGTGTAGAGCGTGGACCACTTTGCCCCCCACTTGCAGCCCTGGAAGCAGAAGCCGGTTTGATGGCAGGCGACCCGCCCGTCGCCGGGAACGGAGTTGATCGCCATCCGTCCGGTGTGACACTCCTTGTAACCGAGCTTGTCCGCGCCGGCCTTGAAGACCTTGAAATTGTTGCTTCCAGGCAGGCCGGGCCGGTCGCCCGTACGGGTGACGCGCATCTTGTCCTCGGCCTTGGCGTAGTAAGGCTCGAGATCGGCGAGCGTGATCGGCCAGTCGAGAAGATTGGCGCCAGGAATATGACCGTAGGTCGACGCTTCCTTGAACTCGTGCTCCTGGAAGCGAAGGGAGGCGCCCGCCCAGTGGGTCGTCGTTCCGCCGACGGACTTGACGATCCAGGCCGGCAGGTTGGGGAAGTTCTTGTGAACCCGCCAGCTGCCGGAGGTCGTGCGCATATCCGTCCATGCGAGCTGGGTGAAGCTCGGCCATTCGTCGTTGATGAAGTCGGAGAAGTCCAGGCGCTTGCCCGCTTCGAGCACGACGACCTTGACGCCCTTCTGCGCCAGCTCGTTGCCAAGCGTTCCGCCGCCCGCGCCCGATCCTACGATGACGACGACGCTGTCGTCGCTCTGATCGAATTTCGCTGCCATGTCCGTTTCCTCGCGTGAATGGGGCTTCTTGTTGTTGCGCGTCAGAGCCAGCTGATGTCGTCGAAGCCGCGGTCGATGTAGCCGCCCTTGGAGAAGGACTTGCCCTCGTATCCGAAGATCGGCCAGATCTCTTTCTGGTTGTAGAGCGACACGACGAGGCCGGAGCGGATCGTCTCGAACATCGGATCCGCGCTCTGGTTCCTGAGGAGCGCAACTCGGTCGGCCTCCCAGGGGCGACCGACATAGCCTCCCTCGCCCGCGGCCCCGTCGAGCGCGGCGACGAAGCCCTCGATCTCAGCCTTCATCTCCGGGCTGCCCGCGGCCTTGTCGTCGTAGCCTTTCATCGCGATCGCGTAGTAGCGGTCGGCGACCTTGTCATGCGGGTAGATGTCGCGCGCGACGAGGATCAGGGTCTTCATCGTCTCGGGCTTCAGGCCCTTGACGTCGAGGGCCCACGCTTCGGAAACGTTGAGCAGGGCGCCGGTCGAAGTGATCGCGATCGCGGCTGCGAAGCCGCTCGCGGATCGTTGCAGGAATCCGCGTCTGGACAGCGCCTGCCTCGCGGGCGTCGGTGTCGGTTGCCGTCATGGGTGTCTCCTCCTGTTTTTGTTTGCGGAATTTGTTGGCCGCGGCGGCGTTACCGGAAGCGGCCGCACTTCTGCAGCACTTCGATCTTGTAGCCGTCCGGATCTTCGACGAAGAAAAAGCGCGCGATCTGCTTTCCGTCGTTGTTGAACTCGACGATCTTGCGCGGCTTGAGCCCTTCGGCCTCGAAACGGCGGTGCTCCGCATCGAGGTCCTCGACCACGAAGGCGACATGGCCGTAGCCGTCGCCAAGATTGTAAGGCTCGGTGCGATCCTTGTTGATCGTGAGCTCGACTTCGTAGGGCGCCTCGGAATTCGACAGATAGACGAGCGTGAAGTCTGAGAAGTCGAGGCGATCGGCGATATCGAGTCCGAAGGCTTTTTTGTAGAAAGCGAGCGACCGCGCTTCATCCAGCACGCGGATCATCGTGTGGATCGCTTTCGCCATGTCTCACCCGGACGAAGTCGCAGCCTTAAGAGCGGCGAACCCGGAAAGGCTAGCGAGGCCGGAAGCGAGCGGGTGTTATCGGCTTACTACGCTGGCGATTGGTCTCAGGCGGCCTCAGCGCGCGCTCGTCCACCGGGTTCCACGGAAGTTCGAGCGGTGACGCATATACAGCGCAGATGGGAGGTGAAATTTGGGACTTCCCCCCGAAGGAGCAGGATCTCCTGGTGAAGCGTCGAGATGAAGCGGGGCACAGACATCCCCTCGTCCGCTGCTATTTCTTCGAGGATTCCCCAAAACACTTTCTCAAGACGAAGGCTGGTGCTCTGGCCGTTCAGTCGTATGGAGCGCGTTTCGAAGGCGTAGCTGTTGGGAGACTGACTGGCGAACAGATGACACATGTTTCCTCCTCCGGCCTTCTTTCCCGTCTGTCGGGATTGGCCTGCCGACTCGCTTTTCGGCGCGGGCGGCCTGATTTTCTTATTTAGAACGTTTCTAAATCCCGACATTAAGACGCTTGCGGCTCGACGTCGAGAGCGACCTAAGCTTAAGGGGCGCGGGCGGTCTGCTGGAGCCGCCGTGTGATCTGCGCCGTATCGGCCCTCGCGGGAAGCGCGCGCGAGCAGCGGGGCGTCGCCACAGGCCGCGGGATTGCGAGGAGGAGGATATGTTCGAAGGCTTCAGACGGGGCACGGCGAATGTTGACGGAATTGACGTCGCCTTTGTCGCTGGCGGTTCTGGCCCGCCGGTGCTGTTGCTCCATGGCTTTCCACAGACCCTCGCCATGTGGGCCCGCGTTGCGCCGATCATGGCCAGACATTGCACAGTCGTTTGCGCCGACCTCAGAGGTTACGGCGATTCTTCCAAACCTCGATGCCTTTCCGACCGATCGAACTACGCCTTTCGTGCGATGGCTCACGATCAAGTCGGACTCATGCGTCAGCTTGGTTTCGAGCGCTTTCATGTCGTCGGCCACGACCGCGGCGGCCGTACCGGCCACCGGATGGCGCTCGATCATCCCGAGATCGTCTCTAGCCTTTCGGTGCTCGATATCGTGCCGACATATGCGATGTTCATGGACACCAACCGAGAGATCGCGAGGTCTTACTGGCACTGGTACTTTTTGTCTCAACCTGAGCCGTTTCCGGAGAGGATGATCGCTGGCGATCCGGATTTCTTCTACGAGACCTGCCTGATCGGCTGGGGCGCGACGGGACTGCAAGACTTCGAGCAGGAGACGCTGGGGGAATATCGCCGCGCCTGGCGGGACCCGGCTATGATCCACGGCTCCTGCTCCGACTACCGGGCCGCGGCAACCGTTGATTTGGAGCAGGACACGGCTGATATCGCCCGAAAGGTCGAATGTCCGGCGCTCGTTTTCTACGGCTCTCGCGGGCAGATGGCGAAACTCTTCGATATTCCGGCGGAATGGCGCAAACGTCTCGCTAGCGTCACCGAGATGTCCCTGGCTGGCGGCCACTTCTTTGTTGATCAGTTTCCGCGCGAGACAGCCGAAATTCTGCTCGACTTTCTGGCGCGGGCGCGCGGCTGATTCGAAAGCGAACGTTTGCCGCGCGCGAGTTTGCTGTTTCAAGGCGGGATAAAACCAACGCGATCCCTTCGCGACCGCTGGGAACCCTGCTCGTCGCTTACCGGCTGAACTTCTTGTACTTCAGCCGATGCGGGATGATGCTGTCGATGCCGAGGCGGCGCTTCTTGTCTTCCTCGTAGTCGGCGAAATTGCCCTCGAACCACTCGACGTGGCTGTCGCCTTCAAAGGCCAGCATGTGGGTGGCGATGCGGTCCAAAAAGAAGCGGTCATGGCTGATGATGACCGCGCAGCCGGCGAAGTCGAGCAGCGCCTCTTCGAGCGCCCGCAATGTGTCGACATCGAGGTCGTTGGTCGGCTCGTCTAGCAGGAGCAGGTTCGCGCCGCTCTTCAGCATTTTAGCGAGATGCACGCGGTTGCGCTCGCCGCCCGAGAGCTGACCGACCTTTTTCTGCTGGTCGGCTCCCTTGAAGTTGAAAGCGCCGACGTAAGCTCTGCTATTCATCTCGCGCTTGCCGAGCGTGATGATGTCGTAGCCGCCGGAGATTTCCTCCCATACGTTCTTCTTGCCGTCGAGCGCGTCGCGCGACTGATCGACATAACCAAGCTGAACACTCTCGCCGATCTTAATAGCGCCGGAATCCGGCTTCTCCTGCCCGGTGATCATGCGGAAAAGCGTGGTTTTGCCGGCGCCGTTCGCGCCGATGACGCCGACGATGCCGCCGGGCGGCAGCTTGAACGAAAGCTTGTCGATGAGCAGCTGGTCGCCGTAACCCTTGTTGAGATCGACGACGTCGATGACGTTCTGGCCCAACCGCTCGGCCACCGGGATGACGATCTGCACGCCCGTCGGCGCCTTCTCGTTGCTCTTCCTGACGAGCTCGTCATAAGCAGCGATACGCGCCTTCGATTTGGTCTGGCGTGCTCGTGGCGATGAAGCGATCCACTCGCTTTCCTCCGCAATCGCGCGCTGCCGCGACGCATCCTCCCGCCCTTCCTGCTCGAGCCGCTTCTGCTTCTGTACGAGCCAGGCGGAGTAGTTGCCTTCGTAAGGAATGCCGCGGCCGCGATCGAGCTCGAGAATCCAGCTTGTCACGTTGTCGAGGAAATAGCGGTCGTGGGTCACGATCAGAATCGCGCCCGGGTACGCGCGCAAGTGGCCCTCGAGCCAATTCACGGTTTCGGCGTCGAGATGGTTGGTCGGCTCGTCGAGCAGAAGCAGATCGGGCTTCTCGAGAAGGAGGCGGCAGAGCGCGACGCGGCGTCGCTCGCCGCCTGAGAGCTTCGTTACGTCGGCGTCGTCCGGCGGACAGCCGAGCGCATCCATCGCCTGCTCGACCTGGCTCTCGAGATCCCACAGGCCCTTGGCCTCGATCTCGTCCTGGAGACGCGTCATTTCATCGGCGGTCTCGTCGGAATAGTTCATGGCGAGCTCGTTGTACTGGTCGAGGATCGCCTGCTTGTCCTTCACGCCGAGCATGGCGTTGCCCTTCACGTCGAGGGCGGGGTCGAGGTCAGGCTCCTGCGGCAGGTAGCCGACCTTGGCTCCCTCGGCGACGAAGCCTTCGCCGACGAATTCGGTGTCCAGCCCAGCCATGATGCGCATAAGCGTCGACTTGCCCGAGCCGTTCACGCCGAGGACGCCGATTTTCGCGTCCGGATAGAAGGAGAGATTGACGTTATCGAGGACCTTCTTGCCGGCCGGATAGGTCTTGGAGAGACCTCGCATGTGATAGATGAACTGGCGCGCGGCCATTGAAGACGTCCTAGCTAAGTCGGGAATTGGGTGTCCCCCTAGCAGGGGGCCCGCTTCGAGACAAGCGCGCCGGGCCGTTCAAGGCGCAGCGCGCTTGTCGATCTGCGAAACGGCGGAAACGGGACGGCTTCGTCAGAACCGTGTCGTAAGGTCGGTCAGCCATTGCGGCGAGCGGTCGAGCAGCGCCGTTTCGAGCGTCCTGTCTGCTCCGGTCACGATCAGGAGCCCGAGTGCGATCATGAGGACCCCGAGGGCCGTCTTGGCCCGCTTGCTTCCGACGAGAAGATAACCGCGCCAGCGCGCCATGGCTTGCCGCGAGGCGAGGCCGAGGACGGTCAGGGGCGCGGCGGCGCCGATCCCGAACGCGAGCATGGTCAGCGTGACGCGGGTGAGCGATGAGCCCTGCGCCGCCAGCACCGAGGCCGCGCCGAGCGTCGGGCCGACGCACGGGCTCCATGCGGCGCCGAGCAGGAGGCCGACGCCGAATTGTCCGGCGAGCCCGCGTGAGGGGAGGGCGTTGATGCGCTCGTCGGCCCAGGCCGTCACCGGGCCGCCGGCCGCCGCAAGCCGCGTCTGCAAGGCCGGCGCCGCCAGCACGACGCCGACGGCGGCCATGAGGATTGCGGCGGCCGTCCTGAACGCCTCGCTGTCGAGGCCGATGGCGAAGCCGACAGTGGCTACGAACAGGCCGATCGCGGTGAAGGAGAGCGCGAGGCCCGCGGCCAGCGCGAACGGGCCGCCCCGCGCCTCGCCCGCCGCCGCGCCAAGCACGATGGGCACGAGCGGCAGCACGCAGGGCGAAAGGACGGAGAGCAGGCCCGCCAGCAGCGCAAGCCCGAGCGTTCCCAGCGACATCGGGGCGCGTCAGATCGCCTTGGCGACCAGCGCGGTGAGCGCGGCGGGGTCCGTTTCGCCGACCGAGCGTCCGGTCTCCTTACCGTTCTTAAAGGTGATGAGCGTGCTCTGCATGCGTGCGCCAAAGCGCTTCACCGCTTCCTTCTGGGAATCGAAATCGACGCGGACGACCGTCAGATCCTTATATTGCGGATCGGCCTCGATCTTGGCGAGAGTGGGGGCCTGCGCCTTGCAGGTCGGACACCAGGTCGCATGAATCCAGACGAGGACCGGCTTGCCCGACTTGAGCGCCGCATCGAAAGCGGCGGGCGAATAGTCGACTGGCGCGGCCGCCAGCGCGGGAACGACGAAACCGATGGCGGCGATGGTTGCGAGAAGTGAGCGTCTGGACAGCATCTTGGGCGATTCCTTTCAAGGCGGGGACGGCGCGCCCGACCTCCGCGCCAAGTTCGCCAGAAAGACGGCGGTTGTTACGCGGAGGGCGCCTCGGGGCAGACCATCACCGGGCGATCACGGCATTGTGTATTCAGTCGGCCTTGCCGTCCGCGCCCGTTCGGCGAGCGAGGGCTCCGACGCCGGTGAAGCCAAGCGCCGAAAAGCGCCCACGTCGATGGTTCGGGCGCAGGCGGCGGGAGGGAGGGCTGGCGAGGCAAGGCGCGCCTGCGCATCGGCGCCGCAAGCGCGCCACCGCCTTTTGAGCGGGCTTACCTGGCTTGTCCCTCGTCGATCCACACCGTCATGCCCGGCTCGAGCTTTGGCGTCGGCCCGATCGGGTCGGCGCGCAGAAGGAAACTGTTGATGTCGTGGTCTCCGACCGCGCGCGCCGCGCGCCAGACGGCGAACTCACCGAGCGGTCTGAGTTCGGTGACTTTGGCTTCGAAACGATCTCCGGCGGCCGTTCGCAAGGTGACTTTCGAACCCATCGTCAGGCCCTGAAGTCGGTCCTCGCGGATCGTGAAAGTGAACCAGCGGTCGCCGGCGACGCCGAGGGTCAGAACCGGCTGGCCCGGAGAGATCGCTTCGCCGCGCTCGGCGACGAGAAGCCGCACAATCCCGTCGACCGGTGAGTTCAGCGTCGTCTTGGCGAGCTGAGCCTCGAGGTCGGCGACCGTCGCCTGCGCGAGGGCGACCTCACTCTGCGCGACGGCGACCTCTTCCTTCGTCGATCCAGCCTTCGTCTGGTCCAATGCCGCATTGGCGAGAACAAGACTGGCCTCAGCCGTGCTCAGGGCGGCCGCATCCTCGTCATATTGCTGCCGGCTCGCATAGTTCTTCGCCGCCAGGACCGAGACCCGCGCGAACTGCTCCTTGGCCAGCGTGACGTTGGAGGTTGCGATGGCCACATTCTGCGCCGCGGTGTCGCGCTCTTCCTGGCGCACGCCTGCGACGACATTGTCGAGATTGGCGCGCGCCGATTCCGCGTTCGCCTTCGCTTCCTCGAGCGAGGCTGCGACCTCCGGGCTCGACAGCACCGCGAGCGCGTCACCCTTGCGCGCCGCCTGTCCCGGTTTCACCCCGACGGAAGTGAGCCTAGCGGAGATTTCGGGCGCGATGCGGATCTCCGTCTCGTGCACGACGCCAATGAGCGGGGGCGTAGGTTTGCGCTGCGTCTCGAACCGAAATGCGGCGTACCCCGCCGCTCCGATGAGGAGCACCGTCGCCAGGATCGCGACGGTCCGGCCTCTGGCGTTCATGGGCGGGCCTCATTGCGGGAAGCGAAACGGGTCGCGAGCACAGCGAGCAGTCCGTAGACGATGGTGAGAACCCACAAGGTGGTCCAGTCGCGTTTCACATCAAGGATGCTTGCGCCCATCTGATTAATACGAACCAATCCATCGATGGCTGAGGTGCTCGGGATGATGCGGCTCGCAGTCCGGATGAAATCAGGAAGGGCTTCGACCGGCCACGATACGCCGACCTGGAAGAAAAGCGGCAGGCTGACGGCGATGAAGATGAGTATCGCGGTCTCGCGGCGTGTGAACCAGGCGCTCACGAACTGGGCCAGGAAGCTGACGGAGAGTACGAAGGGAACCGCCATGAGGATGAGATCCTCGAGCCGCCCGAGCGTCGAAAAGCCGTAAACGCGCGGCAGCACGATCAAATAGAGCGCAAGCCCAGGCAGCGCGAAGCAGAGATGCGCGAGCGCCTGGCCGAAGACGGCGCGCGCCCCCGACCGAAGCCAGCGGATTGCGCGCCCCCCGAGCGCGTAAGCCGCCCCGCCGAGCGACGCGACGCCGAGCAGCAAGGTCTGTTGCAGGATGAGGAGGAAAGCGGCGGGCACGACGTAGCTGGCGTAGCCGCCCGTCGGGTTGAACAGGGGTTGGGAGATGAACTCGATCGGCGAACTGCCGCGGGTCATCGCCGCATAGACGAGGCTTCCCTCGGCTCGCGCGCCCCGCGTCGCGATGTTGGCGGAAACTGCTGCGGCGGCCTCCGATATCCCTTGCAGGGTCCGGCTATAGAGGAGGAAATAGGCCGCGTCGACATAGGCCGCGATCCGCGCCTTTTCGCCCCTCAAGACCTGGCGCTCGGTGTCTTTGGGGATCGCGAGAATGGCGAAGACCTCGTGATGGTCGAGGGCGGCCTGAGCGTCGGCGATGGTGTCGCTTCGCACCTTGACTGCGATCGCCTCATCCGCGTTCAAGGTCTGCACGAGGTTCCGGCTGAGCTCCGTCTGATCCAGATCGACGACCGCGATCGGGATGCCGCGAAGAACCTGTCCGAGATAAGGCTGTGGGTAGAGCGCCCCATAGGCGAGCGGCGCGAGCACGATCAGGCCCAGGACCCCGCGGTCGCCAAGAATGCGCTGGACCTCGTTGCCCATCGCAATTGCGACGCCTTGCCCGTACCGCAGGCGGATCACCGGCGTCTCCTCGCGTTTCGGCGGCGCATTGGCGATGGCGCGCAGCCTCGCCCACGCGAGCGCGAAGTAGAGGCAGGCAAGGCCGGCGAGGATCATGAAGGGCTTGACGGAATCTGACGCCGGCAGGCCGCGCGCCGCCTGATCGAACAGGATCTGGAGATACCAGCGAAGGGGCAAGATCGAGCCCCAGATTTGCGGGAAAGCTCCCATCGCCGCGACCGGGAAGCCCACGCCAGCGAAGCCAAACGCCGGATTGCAGAATAGGGCGATCAGGCTGAGGCCGGTCGGCAGTGACTGAGTCAGCAGAACAAACAAGGCGCCGAACGAAAGATAGGCGATGAGCAGGAGACACGCCGACGCAGCGACCAGCAGCGGGTCGCCTCGGAAGGACACCCCGTAGAGGACGTGGATGATGGCGGCGTCCACCACCATCATGACGATGAAGATGGCGAACAAGGGCAGGAATTTGCCGACGAGCGCGACCAGCGGCCGACCGCCGGCCGCGCGCATCCAGGCGCGCTTGCTGCGCTGAGAGAACTCCGAGCCGACCGCGTAGCCGCCGGCGATCGCGGTGACGACGTGCAGCACGGTGGGGAGAACCGCCCGCAGGAGGAATTGGGCGAAGTTCAACGCCGGGTTCGAGAGGACATATTGTTCGGCGACAAGGACGCCCGGCTTGTAGCCGCTCTCCGCCTCGTGGGGCAGCGCCGCGGTCGCCGCCGAGATGGCGCTCGAGATCGCCGAGGCCGCGTTGTTGCCCGGCGTGAAATATTGCCGGTTGTAGAGCGACACCACCTGCGGGCGCTTCCGCGCGAGGAGATCGCGCTCGAAATTCTCGGGAATGTAGACGGCGGCGATCGCGTCGCCCGAGCGGACCGCCTGCATGGCGTCCCTCATGTCGCTCGATCGTTCGGCGACTGTGACGCCCGGCGCGGAGGCGATCGACTGCACATAGATAAGCGAAGTGGCGGAGCGATCCGCGTCGACGATGGCGACGCGAAGATTGCGAATGACCGCATTGCTGAACGTGAGCGTCAGGATGGCGAAGGCGAGGACTGGAACGAGGAGGGCGAGAATGAGAGCGACCCCGTCGCGCTGCATCCAGCGCAACTCGCGCGTCGCGACCAGAAGCAGTCCCGGTTTTGCGGCTGGCTTCATTTGTGCTCAGCCGTCGGCCATTCGGCGTAGACGCTCATTCCGGGCCGAAGCGCGGGAAGGGGGGAGACGGGATAGGCGCGCACCTCGAAGGTTCTCAAGTCGAAATCGCCGGTGGCGCGCGTCGCACGCCATCCCGCATATTCGCCCCGCGTCTCGATCAGCTTGATTTCCGCCTCGATCTCCTGGTCGCCGAGCGCAGGCGCGCGCATCTTGAATCTGTCGCCGACCTTGAGCCCCTTGATCAGATCCTCGCGCAGATTGAACCGCAGCCAGATATCGCTGAGGTCGATCAGCGAGAGAAGCGGCACGCCGGGAGAGACATATTCCCCAATCTCCGCCCCGATCTGATAGACCTGCGAGGCGATCGGGGCTTTGACCGTGAGCTCGTCGACGTCGGCCTTGATCGTGTCGACGCTCGCTTGCGCCTTGAGCACGTTGGTCTGAGCGATCTCGCGCTCTTCCTTGGTCGCCCCGTTCACGGCCTCGTCATAGGCGAGCCTGGCGCGATCCTGATCCCGCTTCGCCACTTCACGTGAGTTCGTAACTTCGTCGAGACGTTGCAGAGGCGCGTTGCCGGATCCGGCGAGGTCCTTGATGCGGGCATAGGTCTTATCGGCGAGCGCGAAGTTCGCATCGGCGCTCTCCACCGCAGCTTTCTTTTGGGAAACGATTTCCGCGCGTGTGCCCACCAGAATATTGGCGAGCTGGGCCTTCGCGACAGCGACGCCGGCTTCGGCCTGACGCAGTTTCGTGACCAATTCGGGGTTGTCGATCTCAAACAGCAATTGCCCGGCTGTAACGTTTTGGCCCCGCTCGACGGGACGTTGGCCCACCCGTCCATCGACCCGCGCGGCGATGTCGATGCGGGTCGCATCCGCTTCGCCCTGGACGATGAGCGGCTCGGGCCGTGCGAGATACCAGATCGAAAGGCCGACAATTGCGGCCAGGATGAGCGTCACGATGGCCGCCGCAACCGTTGCGCTTCCCTTTGGCTGTTCGTGCTTGGGTACGGCCTTGTCGCGATCTTCCGGCGCTGGGCTCTCTTTCACGTCCGTCATGCGATGCTCCCGCCGCGAGGGCTGCCCGGCGCTGATCGTGGCTGCGCCCGGCCAGCGCGCTACCATAACGGACGAAAGTATGAGCCGCTATTTTGCGCGGCTTGCCGTTCTGCGCTCGCGCAGGGTTGAATTGCGGGACGCGCGGGACGCGATTAAAGAGACCGGCGAGTGCGGTATGTTCGAGCGCGCTGCGTTCGAATGGAACGTCATCGCGAGGAGGCCGATAGGGCGTCGTGAGCGACGCCCGTCTCTCGACGGGCTATGGGCCGACGTGGCGATCCGGAGCCGCCGCTCCTGCCGTTCATCCCCTGGATTGCCCCCGGACTTTGATCCGGGGGTGGCAATGACGAAGCGCGTTCTCGGTCGCATCGCGCTCTAGGAGAACCTCGTATGCGTTCAGGCCTTTGCCTTGCAATGATGCTGACGGCGTCCGGCGTGGCCGCCGCGGAGGCCCCGCCGCTGACCGTCGAGCAGTTGCTCGCGCAAGGGTGGGAGATCGCCGGCTACGCGAGCGGCTACGACAACCGCACCTCGCTGATGCTGTTTCGCCACCCTGGCGTGAACGCGCTCGTTCAGTGCGGCGTGCTTTACGACGTGACGCGCAATCCGCGCACGATCGTCAATTGCTACGAGCTCAAGTGACGGCCGCTATTTCGGCCCGCACGCCAATTTGGTGGCAATCTAGCCAGCCTATTTGCAATATTTGCCGCTAGCATGCTTCGTGGCGCTTTTTAATGTTCCGTCCGGTTGTTTATCGATGTCGTAGATTCCGTTGTAATGCTCAGCACGTATCTCGACGCCAACCGAGGTGACACGCCAAGTCCCGTTTCCAACCATGTTGGCGTAGTATTTTCCTCCGGGGAAGAAAGTGCTGATCAGCCCGTAATCCCAACAAATTTTCTTGCCGGATAAATCTGCGGTGGTGACTGAGGCCGCCGGCGCAGAAGCAGTCAAGGCGACACAGACTGCAATAGCCGAGCCAATTGAGGACACGCGACGTAGCATATCGCCCTCCGAAAGCACTTGGTCATAATGACCACGTTTAAGTTCGCGGGTCGATACCTATAAACCGGTGCTAACGCGCGCCGCCAACACATCCATCGCCTTGCTCGCTGCACCCCCAAGACCGCTCAAGAGCTGCTGCAGCAGGGTCTTGCGCGCTTCGGTCGAGACTTCATAGAGGCGCGCGCGGTCCCGAGCCCGGAACAGGAGGTCGTCGCCGGTCATGATCTCGTCGACGAGGCCGAGCGCAAGCCCTTCCCGCGCCAGCCAATAGTCGCCATTGGCGACGCGGTCGATGTCCACCTTCGGGCGGCACTCAGCGACATGAGCCTTGAACGCCTGATGGGTCGTGTCGAGCTTCTCGCGGAAATGTTCGCGGCCCGCCGGCGTGATCTCGCCCAGGACGGATACAGTCCGCTTGAACTCGCCTGCCGTTATTTCCTCGAAGTCGATCTCGTTCTTCTTCAGAAGCCGATGGAGATTTGGGACCGGCGCCACGACGCCGATCGAGCCGACGATCGCAAACGGCGCGGCGACGATGCGGTCCGCCGCGCAAGCCATCATGTAGCCGCCGCTCGCCGCCACCTGGTCGACCGAGGCAGTGACTTTGAGCTTGCGGTCGCGCAGACGCAGAATCTCCGCTGCGGCCAGGCCATAGCCGGTGACCGTCCCGCCGGGGCTTTCGATCCGTATCACGGTTTCGTCGGTTTCTGGCCGTGCGGCGATGAGGACGGCGTCGATCTCCGCGCCTAGGCGCTTCACTGCGCTCGCTCGCATGTCTCCCTTGAAGGTCAGCACAAAGATGCGCTTTCCTGGCTCCTGAGCGCGTCGCGTCTTGGCGGCCGCCTTGGCCTCTTTCTTCCGGCTTTTGGCGAGCGCCTTGCGTTCCTTTCGGTCGAGCAACTCGCCGTTCATGGCGTCACGCATGTCGTCGTAGCGCTCGTCGAGCGAGCAGACCTTGATCTCTTCGTCCTTGGGTTCGCTCGAGCGCGCGAGGCGCGCGATCAGCGCGGCGAGGCCGCCAATCGCCGCGACGATGATCAGGGCCTTGAGAACAAAGGCGGCAATGTCCAGCCAGAACGCCATGTACGGATCCGCTTAATGAAAAGGTCTTGCCGCGCGTGTTTCACGAGCGGATGCGAATGGCAAGCCGCAGATTGGTTGCTCTGTTTCCAACTCTATCGAGCGCCAGATCGAGCCATTGATGCTTCCAGCGCCGCGATAATCGGCTTCTGCCCCTTGTTTATCTTCACGAGCGCCTCGTCGATCGAATACCACGCGGCGCGGTCGACCTCCGGGAATTCCGCCATTCGCCCCGAACGCGGAGGCCATTCGAGCGAGAATGTGTTGCTCTTCAGAGCGCCGGATCGAAGTCGCCCTCGCACGCCCAGGCGGCGATGGTTTTGCCGCTCGGCTGCTTGTGGGCGCCAAGATCGAGGAATTCGCCGTCGACCGCCATGCCCGTCTCTTCGAGAAATTCACGCTTGGCCGCGGCGAAGAGGTCTTCGCCTTCATCGGCAAGGCCCTTGGGGATCGACCATGCGCCTTCATCCTTCTTCGCCCAGAACGGGCCGCCCGGATGGACAAGCATCACTTCAAGGCCCGCGGCGCCACGACGGAACAACAGGATTCCGGCGCTCAATTGGGGCATGGTGTCTATCCCGGATTCCGCGTTGGGACGCATTGCGCATTCAGCGTTCGCCCTTTTATCGTGGACAGATCTCAGGCCAAATGGCTTTCGATATTTTTAGGCGGTTGCGATGACTGAGCGGAGTGTTGCGACAGCGTGAGCGCCCTCGGAGGTGCGGAAGCTGCCGGAGATTTTCATTTTCACCTTCATCATTCTCAGCGCCTGCTCCGCGAGATTGTTGGTGAAGGGGACATCGAAGTCGATCAGGAACCTCAGCCCATCGTCTTTGAACCTGTGCAGGCGCAAGAGCAGATTGTCTCCGGTCCGGCGTTTTGTGCGGCCGCTTTTGGCGCCTGCCTTTTCGAGCCGGGGCAAGTTGCGATGCCAGGCGAGGCCTTCGCGCAGGGCTTCCCAGTAGCGGGCGTGGAAGGCCTCGAGATCGGCCGGCGGGAGAGCGGTTTCGCCCCGTGCGCGGGCTTCCGCGACCGCCTTGCAGGCATCGCGGAGACAATCGCGCATGCCTGTCGCCCAGGGCTCCTGGTCGAACTGGATCAGCGCTTTGAGTTCGCGCAGATGATGAGCGCTGCAGAGCGCATGAGCGGGAGGCTGGGCGAGACCGTCCAGCTTGCGGTAAGGTTTGAAGCCGTCGTGGACGACGACGCCCCCTTCGAGGCCTTCGGGCATCTCGCCGCGCTTGTTGCAGGCGCGGTAGAGCGTGAGGGTCTCGGTGGCCGCGGTATGCAGCCATTGCGTCCGGCCGCCGATGCGCAGGCCGGTCTCGTCGAGGCAACGCACACGCGCGGCGCGGACGAGCGCGCCAATCCGGCTAGCGACCGCGCCAGCGCCGCTGCCCGCCGCCGCGGCCATTCCGCCACACTCGCCGCGCAAAGCCCGCGCGCGCCGATGAGGTCGGCAAGCGCCTCGGCCGTTCGGTCCTCGGAGATCAATTGCTGCGCGTGGAGATAGACGGCGGCGGCTCGGACGCGCCCGCCATATTGGGCCGGTCCCCTCACCCCTTCGGGAAAGGCCGCCCGGGTCCGGCCGCCGCAGGCGCAGGCGTAGACGAGGCCGTGATGCTCGGTGACCTCGATCAGCCGCTCCGGCAGATCGAAAACCTGACGCCGCTCGAGGCCCCTCGCCATTGCCCGGGTCAGGAGCGCGCCGCAACAGCGGCAGGCCGCCGCCTCATGCGTCACGATCCGGTCGGGTTCGGCTGTCTGGCGAAGGGTCTCGCCCATCGATCGTCCTGGTTAATGAAAAATTCAGAGCTGCACCGCACGCGCGCGAACACCGCGAGCGACCGGGCGCGCGCCCCGCACAAGTTTACGCGCGCTAATGATTTTAAGGTCTTGGCTGCGCTTTTGCGCAACTTTTTCGCTGCAACTCGCTCGGACGCGCCGACCGACGAGGAGGGGCGCCGACCGCGCCGTTGCGCGTTGGGGCCTCGACGAGGCCAAAAAACGGGCAAAACGAAACGCTCATTTCGCCAGGCGAAACGAAACGTTTCGCAGGCCGGTTCGTAAGTCATTGGAATCATTATGAGCGCCAAATCAGCCATTCGTGGGATTGTTTGTTTTCAATGACTTAAGCCGATTTTCGTTTCGCCGCTTTCGCAGCATGCTGCTCCGACCCCCTGAGCCCCGGCCCAATGGGTCGCGATGCGCTTCGGCGCACCGTCTTGACGATTCGGCACTCTACCATGATTTCTCTAAAAAGGAAATATTGTGTAGGTTTCTGTGCATCGCAATGGAATGCAAGGCGCTCCGGCCAGCGCCGGAGCGCGTGTGCGCCCTAGTCGGCCGATTCATCTCAAAGGACAGGATATAAGCTCTTGAGCTTGATCCGAGCGGTCTCGGTTGTGAAGCGCCAGTCAGCCTTGGCGTGATGCTGGTTGCGGTGATTGGCCCAGGCGGCGACTTCGCGTTCGAGGGCGGCTTTGTCGGGGATGCGACGATCCAGACATTGAGTGGAGAGGACCGCGAGTTCCGACTCCGCCAGGTCTAGCCACGACCCATGCTTGGGAGTGTACACCCACTCAAATCGCTGGACGAGGCGTCGAGCCTCTGGCGCTGGGAAGGCCTTGTAGAGCGAGGACTTGTCGTGGATGTTCAAATTGTCCTGCACGAGCGTGATCTGCTCGGCGTCGGCGAAGCGACTGTCCGAGATCCCTTTTAAAACCTGGGCGTAATCGATGGCCGTGTGCCGGTCCGTCACCTTGACGTGTCGCCATCCTTCAAGAGGGGCGAACATCATGAAGAGGTTGGCGACGCCGTTGCGTTCATACTCGTAGTCACAACGGGCGGGGCTCCCCGGCTTCATGGGGATCGGGGCGCGCGTCTCGGAAATCAGCTGCTTCGACGTCTCGTCGAGACAGACCAGCGGGCGCTTGGGATCGTGCGGCCGCCGGTAGGCCTCCAGCACCTCCTCCATTCCCGCGACGAAGGCGGCGTTGGCCTGCGGCGGAATCACCCAACACTTCCTCGTATGGGGCTTGAGGATGTTTTTTTAAAACACGGCCAATCGTGCTGTCGCTGGCGCGATCGACGATCTGCAGCTCCACGACCTTCTCCTCCAACAACCGCAGGCTCCAGCGCGCGAAACCCTCGGGAGGATCGGAGCACGCCAAGGCGATCAGCTTCGCCTCCTTCTCCCCGTCGAAGATCCGCGGCACAGGCGGCGTCTCTCGCGCCTTGCGGCTTAGCACCGCGTCCAGACCTTCCTCGACCAATTGCCTGCGAGTTCGGTAAACCATCGAGGCGGTCGTATCCAACGCCTTGACGATCTCGCTGTCGCTCCAACCTTCCCCCGCTTCCGAAATGTCCGCCTTCAGCAAGATCTGGACCTTCGTCAGCCGCGTCGCCGGGATCTCGCCTTTCCTTCTCAGGCCCTCAAGGCGCTCGCGCTCCTCAGCGCTCAGACGAACCACGTATCGCTTTACTGCAACCTCTCGCGACCCCATCCTCGCCTCCATCCATAAAGGTGACCAGCGCGAGTGAATCAATAAAAGGTTGCAACTTAGTTGAAGCGCGCGACTAGGCCCGCGACGCCGGCTTTCGCTGACGAGTAATGAACATGCTCGTCCCAGCCGTAGGCGACGCCCATCGTCGAGGATAAGCAGATGATCGCCCCCTTCTTGCGCGCGCGCATTCTGGCGACCGCCGGTCGGACAACGCGAAAGATGCCCTTCAGATCGACGTCGAATGTGTGGTCCCATTTGGCGTCGTCGAGGCTGGCGAGCGGGACGCGGTGAGCGATGCCAGCATTGGCGACAATCACGTCGATGCCGCCGTGGGTCTTCTCCGCCGCCGCAACGACGGCGTCGGCGGCCTCGGTCGATCGGACGTCGAGCTTGTGAAACTCGGCCCTTCCGCCCTCACGCACGATATCGTCGGCGACCGCGGCGCCCTCTTTTTCGAGGACGTCTGTCGCGACGACCGTGTAACCTGCCTTGGCGAGCGCCTTGCTCGCCGCGCGCCCGATGCCGACGCCGGCTCCAGTAATCAGTACGGTCTTGCTCACAGCATCACGCCTCCGGAATTCGGACCGACGGTCTGGTCGACGAACAGGCTCGCTTCGTCCGAGCAAAGAAACGCCACCGCCGCGGCGACCTCCTCGGGCTCGCCAAACCGTCCGAGTGGCAATTGCGCGGCTTTTGCCTTCCGCCATTCTTCGGAGAGCGCGCGGACGGGCGGCGTGTTGATTGGCCCAGGCGCGACAGCGTTGACGCGGACGCCAAGTGCGCTGACCTCGCGGGCGAGCGACTTCGTCAGGCTGATGATCGCCGATTTCGCGGCGCTGTAGTGCGTGAGCTCGACGCCGTCGATCTGTCCGAGCTGTGAAGCCATGTTGACCACGACGCCGGACTTGCTCGCCAGCATCGCAGGCAGGACGGCTTTGGTCATCAAGAAGACGCCGCGCACATGCACGGCGAACATCCGGTCGAAATCGGCCGTCGTGAGGTCGACGAACAAGGCTTGCTGAACGATCCCGGCGTTGTTCACGAGATGGGTGGGGTCGCCAAATGCGGCGCGCGATGCGCCGACGATGGTCTCCACATCCGCCTCGCTGGAGACGTCGCCTGCCGCAGCGATCGCGGTCCCGCCCTTCGCTTCGATCTCCGCTGCAACGGCCACCCCCGCGTCGGCGCGCAAGTCGTTGACCGTCACTCGGCAGCCGTCGGCGGCAAGCCTAATACCAAAGGTCATGACGGCTGACCGATGTGGGCCCAATCACGCATGCCGATGGACCTGATCCGTTCGGGCTGGGCGATGAGCTTTCGCCATGCGTCGCATGCGGCGTCGACGATGGCGTCGTAATTTTCAAAGACGGTGTTTGAGAGCCAGTTCTGGCGGAGATACTGCCAGACGTTCTCGACCGGGTTCAGCTCCGGGGCTCGCGAGGGCAGGAAGATCGGCGTTATGTTTTCGGGCACATCGAGCTTACCGGTCGTGTGCCATCCGGCGCGGTCGAGCAGCAGCACGGCATGGGCGCCCTTGGCGACGGCGCGCGAGATTTCGTCGAGGTGAAGCTGCATCATGTCGGTATCGGCGTATGGAAGCGCCAATGCGGCTCCGACGCCGCGAACGGCACAGATCGCGCCGAACAGATAGGCGTTGTCGTAACGCTGGTCGGCGGGCTGCCTTGGTCGGGTTCCGCGTCTGGCCCATTGGCGGACAAGGCCGTTCTTGTGGCCGATCCGGGCTTCATCCTGAAACCAGATTTCAACCGGTGTCGTCTCGGGCAGCCCTTCAAGATGAGCCTTCGAGCCACGCGCGGGAAGTTTTTTTAAATCCCTCGGCGATCCGCTCATCCTGCGCCGGATGCCGCGGCCTGGCGCTGATATGCGAGAAGCCGAGCTTCTTCAGAAGCTTTCCGACATAGCGCGGATGAAAGTCGACGCCGAACCTTTCGGCGATGACGCGCTTGAGGTCGACCCGCCGCCAGCGAACGACGCCGTCTTGCTCGCGATCCGGTCCGGCCTCGACGATCCGCGCGAACTGGATCAGTTGATCCTCTGACAGGCGAGGCTTGGGACCGTCCGTCCAGTTGTCGAACAGACCCTCAGGCCCGGAGGCGTTGAAGCGATCGACCCAATCCCGCAGCGTCTGCCGGTCCATGCCGCCGATCTTCGCCGCCGCGCCTCGGTCCATCCCGTCCTGTACCGCAGCCAGCGACAGAAGCCGCCGGCTCTGGTTGACGTCCTTCGATCGCCGCGCAAGCGCCCGAAGCGCCTCCGCCGAATAGTCCTCTCGCAATCTGACCGCTGATGGCATGGCGCGAATCTCCCCATGCCAAAGGAGTCAGAATTCGCGCCTCAAGGGAATCCCCAACGTGAGTCAGTGCGCGGGGCCGTTGGTATAAGCGCGCAGGCGCGCCCGATTCCAGATCCCGCCCCGGTGATGATGACGCTCTTCATCACACCGCCTCCTGAACCGCAATGCGGCGGGCGCGAGGGACGCTGAGCGACATCAAGATGGCGTAAACAGCAAGAAGCGCGAACGAAAACAGGGTCGTCAAAATGCCGAACGCGAACACATTGGGGTGAATCTCGACGGCGAAGGGCGAATAGATCGCCAGCGGCAGCGTTTGCTCGCAGCCCGAGGAGAAAAGCGCTCGAGAGAACTCATCGTAAGAAAGCGTGAAGGCGAACAGCATCGCCGAGAGCAGACCGGGATCTTGCGGAAAGTCGTCGTTGGCGAGACCCCAAGCGACCAGGCCGCTTCCTCAACCGAGCTGTCGAAGCGGTTGAAGATGGCCAGCATAACGAGGAAGCAAAAAGGCAGCGTGTAGACGACATGCGTAGCCAATGCGGTCGTATACCAGTGACGCTCGATGCCCGTGGTCGTGGCGACGAGCGCCGAGTCGAGGCCGACGAGCACGCCGGGAACGATCATGCCAAGCACGATGAGATAGAAGACGAGGCTGCGGCCGCGAAAATTGCGCCGGAGCGCGTAGGCCGCCATCACGCCAAGGACGGTGGACGCGACCATCGTCACGAACGCCAAAGTCAACGAGCGCACAAGCGAAATGCCGATCGGCAGCGGCGAGACACGCGAAGGCGGCGCGAAGCCGAGGATGTGCCGGTACCAGAATAAAGACCATTCCTCGATCGGGAACTGTGGTCCATCCTCGGGCCCCTTCTGGAAGGAAAGGATCCCGAGAACAATGAAGGGCCCATAAAGGAACAGGAGAAACAGGCCGACATAGATCGCAAGCATGGGCTTGCGGAGTTGCGACTCCATTGCTCTCAGAGCTCCTTCTTCAGATCGACGACCAGGAGCAGGCCCGCAATCACAATCCCCATGATGATGGTCAGGATGACGCCAACCACGGAAGCGAGCGCCCATTTGAGGGAGCCGACCTGGGTGACAAATGTTGCCGAGCAGGTTGACTTTGCGTCCGGACAGCGCGGCGCTCGTCGCAAATTCGCCCAGCACCATGACGCTGACGAACATCGCGCCGACCACGACGCCGGGCGAGCTCAGCGGGAAGATAATCTTGCGCAGCACACGCCAGAAGCCCGCGCCGCGATCGCGGGCGGCCTCGAGAATATTCGGATCGATGCGGCCGAGCATGAAGGCGACCGGTCCGACCATGAACACCACATAGATTTGCGTCATGCCGATTACGACCGAGAGTTCGGTGAACAGCAACGCCTCGATCGGCTGGTGGATGATCCCCGCCTTCATGAGCAGGATGTTGATCGCGCCCTCTTTGCCGAGCATCGGCCGCCACGCCACCACGCGGATCAAAAAGGAGGTCCAGAAGGGAATGACGCAGAGAACGAGGAGCGCCGTCTGCAGCGTCTTGTTCTTGACAAACAGGCCGACGAACAACGCCGTGGGGTAGGTGACGAAAAACGTCGCTGCGAGGACAGTCAGCCAAATGCGGATCGTTGTCCAAAGCGAGGAGAGATAGGTGTCGGACGCGAAGAACGTCCGCCAGCTGGCGAGGGTCAGCGTGCTCTCGATCTTGAACGTGGTCTGAGTCCAGAACGACACATAAACAATCATCGCCATTGGAACGACCAGGAACAGCGTCATCCATACGACCGCAGGACCGATCAGAAAATAAGCGCCTCCGGATCTTGACGAACTCTGCGGAGCCATTTCGATAGCCGAGGCGGACAGTTCGGTCGTCGTCATGCGAACGATCTCAACCAAAGGCGACCGTCGCTGGCGTTCCACGCCAGACGATAGGTTTGCCCGGGCGGATAAGAGTTCGGCAGAGCCTTTGCTCAAGTAACGCTCGAGTTCGATAACCTTTCCGTCAGGCGTCTCGAAGAAATGGACGATCGAGGAGCCGAGATATTCGCTCGCGACATAGGCCGCTGGGAGGCCGGCTTCTCCCCCGTCTGGCTTCAGCAGGTCATAGGCCACCGGGCAAGCCGGCTGTGCGCTTGCGATGCGCTGGCCGGGCGGAAAACTTCCGTGAGCCGTGCGGAAGGAGTCGCCTTCGATTGAGCCCTCGAAGACGTTGTAGAAATTGAGAAAGCGAGCGACGTTGGGATTGGCGGGGCGATCGTAGATGTCGCTCGGGCGCCCGAATTGGCTCATCTTGCCGCTGTCGAGCACGATGAGCCGGTCGCCCATCGCGAGAGCCTCGGTCTCGCTTCCCGTCACATGAAGGAAGGGAATGCCGAGCTGCTCGCGGATACGCCGCAGCTCGCCGCGCATCCGAAGCCGGAGATCGGCGTCGAGCGCGCCGAGGGGCTCGTCGAGAAGCACGAGTTCTGGACGGATCACCAGCGTCCGGGCGAGAGCGATGCGCTGTTTCTGTCCGACTGAGATCTGGTGGACGGCTCGATCCTCGAAGCCTTTGAGACCGACGAGCTCAAGCATTTCCAGCGTGTGCGCGCGCGCGCCTCGTGTTCGGGCGTCGGCTGCGCGCCGTTGCGCAGACCGAAAGCGACGTTGTCGAACACCGAGAGGTGGGGAAAGAGCGCGAAATTCTGAAAGACGAAGCCGATGTCCCGGAGATAGGGCGGACGGGAAGTGACGTCTTTGCCCTTCAGGAGAACGCGTCCGCTCTGCAGTGTCTCGAAACCCGCGATCGCGCGCAGCAGCACGGTCTTGCCAGAGCCGCTCGGGCCGAGCAGCGAAACATACTCGCCGGAGTTAACAGAGAACGATACGCTGTCGAGCGCTGTGCGCTCGCAAAAAAACTTGGTCAGGCCTTCCAATCTCAAAACAGGAACTTCGGCCACGGCCTCTCGCACGGTTCGAACGGCCTGAGGCGCCGTCAAGGGGCGCACTGCAGCTTGCCCGCTTGCTCGTGCCTCCCGTTGGGTGAAGTCAATGAAAGCAAAGATGTCTAATGTATGCAACCGAGTTCACGCATCGCCAACACGATTCCAATATTTTTAGGCAACTCGCCCGATCTGTGGGCGCCGAATAATTGCAACTTGTTCACATCTGTCGGATGAAGCGGTCGTAGTATACAAAGGGCATTTTCAAACGTCCCTCGGGGTCAAATAGGGAAGACCTACCCGCGGGGAGGAAATCACCGCGACGATCTTCAACCGCGCAAGATTCTTCTCCGCGAGACCTGCGAGATGGCTGCGCCAATAGATCGCCGCCGCCTCGATCGCCCGGCCCGCGATGAGCTCGAAGAAAACGAGATATTCCCCCGCCGCGTTGGCGTCCTCTGGCAGTCCGAGCTTGGTCAGCGCGCGCGAAGCGGCGGCGAGGGGGAGACGATTCTGCTGGATCAGCTCGATCAGATGCGCGTTGGGACCGCGCATAAGGCAATGGGTCATCAGAGCGCGGTCGAAGTCGGCCCAGTTTGGAGCGTCCCGCATGACAGGATTGCGCTCTCGCGCCTCACTCAACGCCTCGGCGATCTTGTCGTACTCCGTCCGGTCGGCGGCGCGACGGATGGCTTCGGGCTCCATCAACCCGCGCAGCTCGAATCGTTCGCGGACCGATTGGGCCGTCAGAGCGCTAGCGACCCAATGTGAGCTCGCGGTTTTCGTGATCAGGCCGCGTTCGTGCAAACGGGAGAGGACGTCGCGAACGACCGTCCGGCTCACCCCGTAATAGTCTCCCAACTCTGATTCAATGATCCGGAAATCGCCGAAAATCAGCGACGCGGCGACCGTCGCCTCGACTTCGTCATAAACCCGCTCCCATAAGCCCCGGTTTTGAAGAGCGCTGTCGATCTCGTTCGAGATCCAAAGGTCGAGTTTTGCGAGATCGCGACGAATGGGCTCGTCTTTGGAGTTCGGTCCTCCCACGAGATAGCCGCGACCGTCGAAGCGGCGGATGAGGCCCTCTTCCTCAAGAATCCGCAAAGCGGCCTGAACGGGCGCGCGGCTCGTCTTCATGAGCGCGGCAATGGGCCCCTCTAGCAGGACGAGGCCCGGGGACAGACGTCCGGCCGCGATGTTCGTGCGCAAGGCGGCGGCCACGAGTTTGTAACGCTTCGACGGTTCGACTGGCGCGGCGCGGGGGTTCATCGCCCTCTCCGGTTCACGTCGGCGACAAAACGTGACCAGAGGCGGGAGGCGTAATTGCATTCATCCATGGCCGTGTTCCAGACGGCGATGCCGCGCGCCCGCTCGACATAGCTGCCGCCTGATCGCTTCGCGCCTTTGGGGGCGACGACCGTCTCGCCATCGACTCCGACGAGGTCGCTCATCGCCTCCTGCCCATCGTACCAATAGGCCCATTCGGCTGGTGTGAGATAGCTCCGCACCGCCTCGGGGGCCGAGATGTAATAGCCCTGCCGGGCCATTGTCGCGCCCGCCCAGCCCGACAGCCACCAGGCGAGATATTCGTAAGCCATGTCGAGATGCGCGCCCGTGACCTGGCGCGCGATGCTGATGTCCCCATGCCAGGCGCGATAGCCTTCCTCGGGCGCGGCTTCGCGCACGTGAGGCCGGGCGCGTCCAAGGTCATTGTACATCGGTGACCACATGCTCTGGATCGCCGTCTCGTCTCGCCTCGCCTCAGAAGTCCCGCCCCCTCCTCATTGGTCGCCCAACAGCGGACAAAGAACCCTTCCTCGCGTTTGGCTCTCAGGAAGCGGAACAGGGCGACAAGCTCGGCGGAGTGAGGTTGCGGATATTTTGAAAACGCAGCGCGCCAATCGCTTCTGCGGCCAGGGCGGCGTCGAGGAGGCCGATGGCGGGCTCGTCAACCAAAGCGAGCCGCCCTTTGGCGCGCGGGTCGAACAGCGTCGCTCAGCTTTCACGCGGCCGTGTGTCGCCGTTGAAGACGCGCAAATCATAAGCGAACGAATTGAAATTGTGCACCGTCGGCAGCATCGCAATGTAGCGCGTCGCCTCGGGGCCGAGCGAATGGTCGGGCTGAACGTAGAGCTTGTTCATCGGCACGTCGCCGACACCGCGACTGGCGTATTTGGCGACGCCGCCGAGCCGAGTCAGGGAACCCACCGAACCCCAGCGATTGAGCCTTTCGGTGTCGAGCGATTGGAGTGCGCCCCAGTACCAGACGATCGAGAGGTTGTGAAAGGTTTGGTCGTAGATGTGGTAGGCTTCCGGATCGAGCGCCGCCTTTCGCTGGCAAGTCGGAAAGTCCAGCGCCTCGAAGCCGAGGTCGGCGGACGCGCGCACCCGTACCGCTTCGAGAAGCGATATAAAGGTGCCGAGCACTTTGAGCGTCCTGCGGCGGATGATTCCGGGCGCCTGTGCGGCGCGCTTTGGTTTCCTCGCCATCGTCAAAAAAGTCGCGGCAGCGCACTGTCTCGCGGCTTCAAGACGGGGCGACGGAGAGCTTGGGACCAAATCGGCAAAGCGTCGCCCCGTCGTTCAGGACAGGCTTTGCTTCAGCCGGCCGAGGCGCGCCTTCTCCTCCGCCCGTGCTTGGAGGGCCGTTTCCATATCGACCTTGACGAAGCGCGCCGGCTGATGTGGCTGCAACTGGCCGATCAGGTCCATATCGGCTGATACAACGGTCCCCAGCATGAAGTAGCCTCCACCCGAGACTGCGTCGCGGTGCAGGACGATCGGCTCTGTCCCACCCGGCACCTGGATCGATCCATAGGGATAGCAGCTGTCGACGATGTTGGAGGGGTCCGAGCCCGCGCCAAACGGCTGTGTCCGCGGGACGAAACCAAGCGGACGACCGCCGCGGAAACGATATCCTATGCGATCCGCCTCGGGCGCCACCTTCCAAGTATCCTCGAAGAAATTCTCGCCGGCTTTCTCCGTGACGCGGCGCCAATAGAGCCCTGGCAAGGCGCGCAGCTCAGCCGTCTTGCCAGGCAAGCGCCTCAAATCCGGCGCTACGGCCCGGCCAGCTTTCGCCTCTGCGGATGGGTCGCCCAGCGCGAGCTTGTCGCCCGCCTTCAACGCGCGCCCCTCAAAGCCGCCAAGCGCGCCGAGCGGATAGGTCGAGCGCGATCCCAACACCATCGGCACATCGAGGCCACCCGAGATCGCGATATAGGCGCGCGCGCCGCTCTTGAGATAGCCGAATGAGAGCGTCTGCCCGGCTCTGACCGGAAACGAGGTCCAACCCGGCTGCTCGGCGCCGTCGACCTTGGGCGGCATCTCGGCGCCACACACCGCGATGATGGAATCGCGCGAGACGCGAATCTCGGGCCCTTGAAAGACGGCCTCGAGCACGGCGGCGCCCGCCGGATTGCCGACTAGCAGGTTGGCTGCGATGAGCGAATACCTGTCCATGCCCCCGGATTCCGGAATACCGAGGTGATAGTAGCCCGGCCGTCCGAGGTCTTGCACCGTGGTCGAGAGGCCGGGCTTTACGATCTCAAGCGCCATGGAGCGTCCCTAGGATCTTGGCGTTGGTCGAAGCCGGGTCCACGTGGAAGTCGTTCAGCGAGAAAGTCACGGGCCGTATCGGCGGCTCGAACCTGCCTCTCTCCACCTCTTCGATTGCGGCGTCATAGCCGTCACGGTCGACCGGCTTGAACTTCACGATGTCGCCGGGCTTAAAGAAGATCATAAAGTCGCGGAGATAGGATACTTCTTGCTTCGCATCGTAGATCGGCATGGGTGTGACGCCAAGCATCTGGTAGCCGCCCGCGCCGCGCACAGAGTAGATGCAGCCGAAGCAGCCGCCATGACCGACCGTCAATTTCGGCGTGTCCGTACGCGGGCGCAGATATTTGGGCACCTCGATTTGCCTCGACCGCTCTACCATCTGGTACATGAACGGCAGCCCGGCGACGAAGCCGACCATCGAGACGAACCACGGCGTACCCGAATGCGCCTTCACGAGGTCGTCAACGCTTCCGTAATTGTTGACCTTGGCCGCATATTCGAGGTCGGTGGCGGTCGGCTCCTGATGACGCTCGCGGAAGCGCATCAGCGTCTCATGTGTCCAGGGATCATTGTAGTATACGGGTATTTCAATGATCCGCGTCTTTAGCGTTGGATCTGCCTTTTCGGCCGCCGATTCGAGCCGCTTGAGTTCGGCAAGCATGTCGTCCGGACTGATCACATCGGGGTCGAAGCGGATCTGAAGCGAGGCGTTGGCGGGGCAGATTTCCGTGACGCCCTTGATGCGGCTGTCGCGCACGGCGTTGGTTATCGAAAGCGCCTTGAAGAAAGCGTCGAGCGACATCTCCTCCGCGACCTCGACGAAGACATGCTCGTCGCCACCGAACGAATATCGAGTCTCCATCGCCGTGCCTCCCCCGCGCCCTCAGGCGGCCTTCCCTTTGTTCAATGCTCCCAAGGCGAGCCAACTTTCGAGCCAGCGTGTATGAACGGCCCCGCTCTTCACGCTCTCGTCGTCCAGCAAGGCGAGATGCAGGTCCCGAGTTCGTCGGAACGCCCTCGATTATCAGGGCGCCCAGCGCGGAGCGAAGCCGGGCGAGGGCAGCCGGCCGGGTCTCGCCGCCCGCGATCAGCTTGCCGAGCAGGCTGTCATAGAAGGGCGGAATGTCATAGCCCTCGTAGAGCATTGTGTCGAAGCGCACGCCCGAGCCTTCGGGCATCGCGAGTTTGGTCACCCGGCCCGGCGCCGGCATGAAGTTCTTCGCCGGATCCTCGGCGTTAATGCGGACCTCGACCGCGTGACCACGGATGACGATTTCGGATTGGCTGAAGGGCAGGGGCTCGCCGCCCGCGATGCGTATCATCGCCTGAACCAAATCGACGCCCGTAATCATTTCGGTGATCGGATGCTCGACCTGGATGCGGGTGTTCATCTCGATGAAGAAGAACTCGCGCGCGGCTTCGTCGTAAAGATATTCGAGCGTGCCCGCGCCCCGATACGCTGACGCTCTTTGCTAGCTGCACGGCGGAAGCGCAGAGCGCTTCGCGTAGGTCCGGCGTGAGACAGGCGGCGGGCGCTTCCTCCCAGACCTTCTGTCGGCGCCGCTGCAGGGAGCATTCGCGCTCGTAGAGATGAATCACGTCTTTGCCGTCACCCAAGACTTGCACTTCGATATGTCGTGCTCGCGCCACGAAGCGCTCAAGGTAAAGACCGCCGTCGCCGAACGCGGCGCGCGCTTCAGCGATCGCGTCGGGAATTTGCTTTTCAAGCTCCGCGGATGTCTCGGCCACACGGATGCCTCGGCCGCCGCCGCCCGCCGCCGCTTTGATCATGAGCGGATAGCCTATGCGGGCCGCGGCGCTAAGCGCTGGCTCGACGCCCTCAATCCGCCCGTCTGAGCCCGGCACGGTCCGGACGCCGGCGCGCGCTGCGATCTCGCGCGCCATCGCTTTGTCCCCCATCGCTCGGATCGTTTCCGGCGTGGGGCCGACGAAAATCAGGCCGGCCGCCTCGACCTTCTCGGCGAATTCGGCGTTCTCCGCGAGGAAGCCGTAGCCGGGGTGGACCGCATCGGCGCCGCTCGCGACCGCAGCCGCGACGACTGCATCTTTGTTCAGGTAGGATTTTGTCGCGTGCGCGGGACCGATCTCGACCGTTTCATCGGCGAGCCGGGCGGCCGACATCTCTTTGTCCGCGGCGCTCGCGGCCTGAACCGTCCTGATCCCAAGCGCCTTCGCCGCGCGGATGATCCGAACGGCGATCTCGCCCCGATTGGCGACAAAGAGTTTCCGGATCGCCACGGGACGTCAGACTTCGAGGTCATAGATGGGCTGGCCGGCCATCACGGGATCCTCGTTCTCAAGGCGGAACGCGATGATCTTGCCGCTCTCCTCGGCAGTGACCGGGGTGAAGGTCTTCATCACCTCGATGAGCCCGATCGTGTCGCCGACCGCGACCGTGTCGCCTTCCCCCTTGAAGGGCGGCTGATCTGGCGAGGGGCGGCGATAGAACGTGCCGGGTATCGGCGCCTCGATGGTCTTGACCGCCATGAATGAGATCCCTTCAGAAAGCGCTCAGCGCGAGACGGGGCGCGCCGGAACGAACCCCTCGTCAACCAGTCGGTCGTGGACTGCCTTCGCAACGACGTCGGCGCCTGGCGTGTCGGAATGAACGCAGATCGTCTCGGCCCGGACAGGGATGTCTTTGCCGCCGACCGAGCGGCCGAGGCCCTCCTTGAGCGCTCGCACCGCCCGGTCCGCCGCGACCGCAGGCTCGACCGGCTCGTGCTCGCGCGTGATGATGAGGCGCCCGTCGTCGGCGTAGTCGAGATCGACATAGAACTCGGCGATCAATCGATGGCCGCGGGCAGGGTACACGCGTTCGTGCTCCGTATTGATCATGCCGAGGATTGGCGCCTTGAACACATCGGCCGCGTCGCAGATAGCGTTGGCGACTTCGGGGTCGCGGGCGGCCATACCGTAAAGCGAGCCGTGCGGTTTTATGTGGTGGAGAAGCATGCCCTCGGCTTCGAGGAAGCCCTTGAGCGCGCCGATCTGGTAGATGAGACAATTGGCGAGCTCATCGCGTCCGATTTTCATCTCCCTCCGCCCAAACCCCTGACGGTCCGGCAGCGATGGATGCGCTCCGACTTTAACGTCATGCTTCTTGGCGAGTTGCACCGTTGTGCGCATGTGATTGAAGTCAGAGGCGTGGAAGCCGCATGCGACATTGGCGATGTGGATCGAGGGCATGATGCGCTGGTCGTCGCCGAGGCGCCAGATGCCGAAACTCTCGCCCATGTCGCAATTCAAGAGGGTCACCAGCGTCTCCGTCACGGTCGAGTTCACAAGGTGACAAAGACGGGCGCAATTGTAAAATCGGAAATCCTCGCGCTTCGCGCGCGAAGAATTAATAGGCGTCCGTAGGAAGTAGGCAAAGGCGGCGGCGCCGATGCGCGGGCTAATGCCGCGGAGGCCGTTGTCACGAGAAAGCTTGATGCTCTTTCGACGTCCGCCCATAGAGTATCGCGGGCGTCCGCACGGGGCTGATGTTTCGCGATCCGGCATCGCCATTCGGCGCCTAATACCGTCGTCGACCTGTGGTTATTGTCATCAAGGCGGCGATCACCAGCGGATGGCGCGACACATCGGTCGCTTACGCGCATCTGGCGCCGGGCGACGCATCGCACGGTTCTCAACAACCTGAAGGCCGGTCGCGGCGCGCAAAGCGCGCAAGTTAACTTGTTCTAGCCAGCCATTGACCTTCACGAAAACCTCATCCAATGCCAGCGTTAAGGTCACCATGACGGCTGAGCGCCCGCAATGTTGCCATGAGGCACAGATGATTGAAGTGAGATCGTCGATGCAACAGACCCGGCGTCTGCAGCGTCCGAATTTGTCGGCCGTGACTGCAAAGATGAACGGACGCGAAGCCACACCAACATTCTGCGCCTCGGCGCGGCGCTTCGTTTGCGGCTGGCGCCGCGGCAAGGAGGAGGCGGCCGTCCTGGTCGCCCTTGCGTTGCTCGGCGTGCAAGCGCCGGCGGGCGCAGCGACGCGCAATTTGCAACCTATCGCCGGATCCTTCACTCGGCTTTTGGCTCAAGCGGCATCCGACTCGCAGCCGAACGCCGGCGCTCCAAGGCCGCGAGATGACGATAAAAGCAAGGCGGAGAAGGCGGGCGTGCCGGCCACTGTCGTCGACGGGGAGCAGCTTGAGAGCGTTCTTGGTATCGAAGCGCTTAGCTCGACCGGCGACGATATGGGGCGTATTGTGGACATTATCGTTGATCGCGGTGGCCAGATCAGAGCCGCGATCATCGATTTTGGTGGATTCCTGGGCGTCGGCTCACGCAAGATTGCGGTCGACTGGCGGTCGTTGCATTTCGACCCCAAGAAGGCTGGCTCGGTTGTCGTGAATCTGACGAAGGATCAATTGCGGGTCGCGCCAGTTTACAAGGCGGCCGAGCCGGTCGTCATGATCGGCGGTCCCGACGCCAAGCCTTAAGATCCGGCGTTCGACCGCTCGTTTCAACGGAAACGCCCTCTTTCGGATCACGACGACGCTCCAGAGAACTCATGTCCGATTTCTTAGGCGCCAGCCTGCCGAGAAGGGAAGCCGCCCCGAGGGCCGACGAGAGGTCGCCAGAGTCCCCCTCGGCTGATCGTCAAAGGAACCGCCCTCCTAGTCCCTCGCTAACGAGCCGTCGCGCTCTAGACTGGTTCGTCTTTTTTCTGGCGGACGTGCAGACCGGATTTGGCGCTTTCGTTTCCGTTTATCTCACCACGGAGAAATGGACCCAAACCGATATCGGCCTTGTCCTGACGGTCGGTGCGTTTGTCGGCTTGGTCGGTCAGATCCCGGGTGGCGCGATTGTCGACGCCGCGCGCTCGCAGCGTTGGGTGGCGGCGGCGGCCGTCGCCGCTGTGGGGGTCAGCGCGTTCGCGCTCGCCGTGTCGCCGATTTTTGTCGTCGTCTTCGCCTCTCGGATTCTACAAGCGAGCGCGAGTTGCGTGCTGGGCCCCGCGATCGCGGCGATCAGCCTCGGCCTTGTTGGCCGCAAAGGGATCAGCACGCGCCTGGGCCGGAACGCGGCTTTCGCCTCAGTCGGTTCGGGCGTCGCGGCGGCGGGCATGGGCGCCTCTGCATATTACATTTCAGACCGCGCGGCCTTCATTCTGGCCGCGAGCATGACCGTGCCTGCGCTGTTCGCCCTCTTTCAAATACGAACGCACGAAATCGATCCTGCGAGGGCGCATGGCGGCGTCGCAAAATCCGGGCAAGGGAACGCCATAGCCGGCTTGCTCAGCCTATTTGAGATCCGTCCGCTTCTGATCTTCGCCGGCTGCATCGCCCTGTTCCAACTCGCCAACGCCGCAATGCTGCCATTGGCGGCGAGCATGATGACCTTGCGCTCGAGCAAGTTCGCTACCATCCTCGTCGCCACCTCCATTGTCGCGCCTCAACTCATCGTCGCTGTGCTTTCGCCCTGGGTCGGGCGCAAGGCGGAGCTGTGGGGACGGCGCCCATTGCTTGTTCTTTGCTTCGCCGCTTTGGCGATCCGTGGTCTGTTGTTCGCGTTTCTGATCAATCCCTATCTGCTGATGGTCGCGCAGCTCCTCGACGGCGTCTCAGGCGCAGCGCTGGCGGTGTTGGTTCCGCTGATCATCGCGGACGTTGCTGGCGCCACCGGTCATTTCAACCTGGCGCAGGGGGCAGTCGGCTGCGCGGTAGGGCTCGGCGCGTCGATCAGCACCACCCTTGCCGGTTACATCAGCGATCGGTTCGACAGCCAGACCGCTTTTCTGATGATGGCGGGATTCGGCGTTCTAGGCCTGGCGGCTGTGGCGCTAGCGATGCCCGAGACGCGACCGCATGCAGAGGACGAGGGCTGACCCATCAGCCAGAGACTGATGCGATTCTCGGGCGAAGCGCCGCGGCGCCGAGCAAATCTCGGTAAACCGCCAAATAATCTTTCGCCATGCGGCGCGCGGTGAAGCGATCTTCAAAGCGCTTCCTGATCGCCGCACGTGACAATCGCGAGAGATGCCGGATGGATCCGACGGCGCTCGTTTCGTCCTCAACCACGAAACCGGTCACGCCGTCTTCGATCAATTCCGGAACGGCGCCGCGATTGAACGCGATAACCGGCGCGCCGCAAGCCATGGCCTCGATCATGACCAGTCCGAAGGGCTCCGGCCAGTCGATCGGCACGATCAGCGCGATGGCGCAGCTTAAGAATTCGGACTTCTGCGCGTCGGAGATCTCCCCAATGAATTCGACATTCGGTTTGGCGAGAAGCGGCTCAATCATCTCCTCGAAATAGTCCTGATCGACTGCATCGACCTTGGCCGCGATCTTAAGCGGCAGTCCGCACCGCTCGGCGATGTGGATCGCGCGATCAACCCGCTTCTCCGGCGAAATGCGACCCAGAAAAGCGAGATAGGACGGGTCTGCCGGGACGGGCTTGAGGAGCCCGTCGGGCATCCCGTGATGAACTGTGCCGATCCAATGCGCATTCAGGACGGGCCGCCGTTGGGCGTTTGAGATCGAGACGACAGGAACTGTTGGAAAGGTCGAGAAGACTGGCGCATGTTCAGGCAAGTCGAGACGGCCGTGTAGCGTGGTGAGAAAGGGCGTCGATTGCCGAGACATCACCGAAAAAGGGTAATAGTCGAGATGGAAATGCAATAAGTCGAATTCCTTCGCCCGCCGGGCGACTTGTTCGATCATGCTCACGTGAAGAGCGTTAGGATCACGCACCGAGCCGTCGAGTTGTAGGGCAGTCGGCCACATCGGCTCGAGCCGCGCACTCGTGACAGAATCGCCGCTTGCAAATAGCGTAACCTGGTGCCCGAGCGCGACAAGCTCCTCGGTCAGCCATGAGATCACCCGTTCGGTTCCGCCATAAAGTTTTGGCGGAACAGCTTCAGTCAATGGCGATATCTGAGCGATGCGCAATCCTGCCTCCAGTCCGTGTATTGTCGCCGCAGCTCCTCGATGAACGGTAGGTTCGTGGATGTTATGTCTATCGCGGGCTTTGGTCGAAAGCGCGGAACGCGTCATCGCGAAATAGGTTCCAACAATAGATTATATTTCTAGATCGGTTCCTTGAATGCGCCGGAGCAATCGCGTCGCCCAACTTTGACCATTTTTGCCCAACCATTTCCGCGTCGATGGGTATGGGCGAAGCCGACCTCACAACATACGGATCTCGAACGTTAGGCTTTCTCGGGAGGTACGTCCGCGCCCGGGCGGCGCCTCATGCGGCAATTGCAGTCGCGGTGGTCGCAGCGGTGACGTGTTCGGTCAGCACGCAATACGGGGTCAAGAGGCTGGTCGATGCGCTATCGGCGCCATTGAACGGCGGAAGTCCTTGGCTCGCGTTTTGCGTCCTGTTGTTCTTCATCGCAGCAGACAACTTGTTCTGGCGCGTGGCGGGCCTCATCGCGAGCTTTACGTTCGTGCGCGTCACCGGCGACATCCGCGCCGACCTATTTCGGCATTTGACAGGGCATGCGCCAAGCTATTTCGCCAAGCGCATGCCCGGCATGCTGACGAGCCGGGTGACGGCGACGTCGAACGCTGTCTTCACGATCGAAAACATGTTCGTCTTTAATGTCGCGCCCCCCTGCTTGGCGACAGTCGGGGCAATTGGGTTTCTCGCCGTGGTCAATGTCTGGATGGCGGCCATCTTGGCTATCGTTTCCTGCGGCATGATTGTCGTTATTTTTCAGATCGCCGCGGCCGGCAAACCGCTGCATCACGACTTTGCCGACAAAGCCGCGTCGGTCGATGGCGAAATGGTGGACGTCATCGGCAATATCTCGCTCGTGAAAGCGTTCGGCGGTCTGTCGCGTGAGCAACGGCGCTTCGACGCGACCGTTGCGCAGGAGCTAAACGCCCGTCGCCGCAGCCTGCTTTACCTCGAGAAGTTGAGGGTGACGCACGCCCTCATCACCGTCATTTTGATTGTTGGCTTGCTTGCCTGGGCGATCCGCCTCTGGCAACGCCACGAGGCGACCGTTGGCGATGTTGTCCTGGTATCGACGCTCGGCATCTCGGTGCTCAGCGCGACGCGCGATTTTGCCGTCGCGCTGGTCGACGTCACGCAACACTTGGCGCGGCTGTCGGAGGCGTTGGCCACGTTGCTCTCTCCGCATGAACTCACCGATCATCCGCAAGCCGCCACTCTTGCGCCGAAGCGTGGCGCGCGGATCGTCTTCGAGCGAATAAGCTTCGCCTATCCCGGGGATCGGCAAGTCTTTGACGAGTTTTCTCTCGTCGTTGAGCCTGGTCAGAAGGTCGGACTCGTTGGGCCGTCAGGAGGCGGCAAGTCGACGCTCATTGCGCTTCTGCAGAGGTTCTACGATTTGCCGAGCGGCAGGATCTCCATTGACGGACACGACATCTCGCGAGCGACGCAGGAGAGCCTTAGACAGGCCATCGCCGTCGTTCCCCAAGACGCCCCAGTGCTGAACCGTTCGCTGACGGACAACATCCGCTACGGCCGTCCTGAAGCGACCGACGACGATGTCTGGGAAGCGGCGCTCGCTGCCCGATGCGGAGAGTTCATTGAAAACCTGCCGGCCGGCCTCGACACGATCGTCGGAGACCGGGGCGCTCAATTGTCTGGCGGTCAGCGACAACGCGTCGCGATCGCACGAGCCTTCTTGAAGAATGCGCCCATTCTTCTGCTCGACGAAGCGACCTCGGCTCTCGACAGCGAAGCCGAGGAGGCGATCCGAGACGCGCTTTCTCGCCTCATGCGGGGACGGACCGTCATCGCCGCCGCGCATCGGCTCTCAACGCTACGAAATTTCGATCGGATCGTGGTCTTGAGAAGCGGCGCGATCGTGCAAGACGGCGAACCAGAGGACCTGTTGCAAATGGACGGGCCGTATCGAACGCTTGTCATGCAGGAAGTCAAACGTCTGTCCCGGCAGGCTGCGTGAACGATCTGCGCTGCGCAACCTGATCGAGGAACCACCGCTGGCTTCATTGCGCGATATCGCGGAAACCGCGATTGCCGCCGGCCGGTTCGACCCGGCTTGATTGCATCGAGGCGTCCGTTACTTTCGACGAGCGCGTTCACGAGCGACAGATAGCCTGAGCCCATCTCGCCGTTTGGAGCAACACGCCGCCCGAGACCGGTACCTTCTCCCCGTGAGCCGAGGCGTCACGCAGCGCCCCGATGACGGCGCTGTCGGTCAACACATAAGCGGTCATGTCGATTTGCTTTCCGGCTTCGCGAAGCAAAAGCGTCAAGAAGGAACGTGATCATCCAGTCGTGACGAAACGGATTGTTCGCTCTTGTCCGCGCTAATGTACATTCCGGATCACGGTGGAGCAGCTCGCAAGTCGTAATGCGATTTGCTTCGTGGCTAGCACTACTTTGGCGGAATTACTCGAGGGCTCTACGGAGCGTGCGCCTGCAGTGAGGGCATCGATAGGGTGGCGCGGGAGCGAGGATTGCCAGGACGGCGCGCCGGATCGGGGGCCGTGTCGGCTTGGGCGGCCCGTGGCGGATTCTTTTTCCCCCACTCGCTTGGGCGAGGCGGCGGCTTTGCAGGTAGGCGTAGGCGATCATGGTCATGAGCGCGTGGCGGTGCAGGCCACGCCAGGATCGGCCTTCGAAGTGGTCGAGGCCGAGTTCTTCCTTGAGTTGCTGATGGGCTTGCTCGCAGACCCATCGCGCCTTGATCGCGGCGGCGAGCGTCTTGAGGCTGGCGTCGGGAGGCAGGTTGGAAAGATAGTATTTGCGCTCGCCCGAGGCGCGACGCTCGCCGACCAGCCAGGCCTCCTCGCCCGGCATGTGCTGCATGCCCTTGTCATGGATGCGTTGTGGCGGACCATCGGCGATGCGCACGCGCACGGCGGCGAAGGAGGCCGCCAAAGGCCCTTTGGTTCCTTTCCGCCAGCTGACGCGTCGCCACTTCGCGGTGGCGAGAACGTCTTCGGCCGGCGCGGAGAGTTGATCCGGGACGTGGCGCTTGCGCGGCCGGCCGCGTCCCGCGATCGGACAGACGAGTTTGACGTTGCTCGGGTAGACTTTCTGCTGCTTGGGGATTCCGACCGCCCACTTCAGGCCGCGCGCATCGAGCCCCTGGCGGAACGACGCGGACAGGCCATAGCCTGCATCGGCCGGAACCGTCGCAAACCGGACGCCCGCGACGCGAATGCGATCGATCTCAGCGAGCGCGATCTCCGGCTTCGTCCGCGCTGTGCGACAGTCTTCGGGCACGCGGGCCTTTGTCATCCGCTCGCCGTCGCCGGTCCAACTTTCAGGCAGGAACAGCCGCAGGCCGATCATCACCGGAACCTCGTCCCGCGCCAGCGTCAGGGACACCAACGTCTGGCAATTGGCGGTCTTGCCGAGCGCCGAGACGTATTGCGGCGCGACCCCAACCGAGTGCGACCCCTTCTTCGGCAGCGCCGTGTCGTCGACGACAAGGACTGCGCTGGCGCCCCCGATCAGCTTGTCCGCCTGGACAGCGAGTTCCTCTTCCAGCGGCGCTTCGTCCCAGACGCCGCTCGCAATGAAATGATGCAACTGGTCGTAGTCGCCGGGCGCCCATCGCGACGCCATCGGCTCGACGCTCTTGCGGTCGCCTGGGCCGATCAGACCCGCCACATAAAGCGGGCACATCCGCCTGCGGGCCTTGTGACCCAGCCGCGCCAGGAATGGCGCAAGCCAGCGTTCAAGATCTCCATTCCAACCCGCCACCCAATCGCCTCCGCCAAATCCCAGCGCCAAGGATCGGGCGAAATCCTTTCCAAACTCCTAATCTGCCAAAGTAGTGCTAGGTGAAGGTGCACGCTCAGAGCAATTCCGCGACGCGCCGCGCGATCGCGAGACTTCGCGGTCAGGCCTGGAGATTCTATGCCAAACAGGTTGATCAGCCCTCTGACCCCGTGTTCGTCCTCGGTCTGGATCACGAAATCGGTCGATGATCCGCCCGGTCGGGCGATCTTTGGGCGAATTCCCGCATAGGCCGGCTGCAGAGCCCCGTCCGGCAAGCCCGGCCAATAGGTTCGGATCGCCGCGTAAAAGGATTCGCTCCGCTGGGGGTCGACGTCGTAGTCGATTGTATCGACCCATTCGACGTCCGGCCCGAATCGCGCCTGACCAGCGAGGTCCAGGGTCAGATGGACGCCAAGGCCCCCCTCCCGCGGCATCGGGTAGACGAGCCTGGAGAAGGGTGAGCGGACGGTCAACGAAAAGTAATTGCCTTTGGCGAGATGCAGGGCAGGGATGGTCTCGACAGGCAGGCCCTGGATCGTACGAGCGACGGCCTGCGCCCCGAGGCCTGCCGCGTTGATGACATTCGCGGCCGTCAGCCGCATCGCCTCGCCGCCCCCTGTGTCGATCGTCAGCCCCTCGCGCTCGACTTGCCCCGAGACGACCGGTGTCGCGAACGCGATCGCCGCGCCATGCGCCGCCGCGTCACCCCACAGCGCCAGCATGAGAGCGTGGCTGTCCACGATGCCGGTCGAAGGCGAAAGAAGGGCTCGCTCAGCCTTCAGCTCCGGCTCAAGCGTCCGCGCCTCTTCGCCCGTGAGCCAGACGAGATCGAGGACGCCATTTGCTTTCGCCCGCGTCTCAAGCGCCGCGAGGCCTGCGACCTCGCTCTCGTTGGCCGCGACGATGAGCTTGCCGCAACGCCGATGCGGCACGCCGCATTCGCAGCAGAAGCGATACAGCATCTCCTTTCCCTCGACGCACAGATGCGTTTTGGTTAGGCCGGTCGGGTAATAGATGCCGGCGTGAATGACCTCGCTGTTTCGCGAACTGA
The DNA here is from genome assembly GCA_963833955.1 of uncultured Alphaproteobacteria bacterium. Taxonomy (GTDB): domain Bacteria; phylum Pseudomonadota; class Alphaproteobacteria; order Rhizobiales; family Beijerinckiaceae; genus Roseiarcus. The sequence continues at coordinate 52,983 of CAWHZY010000018.1, forward strand.
CCCCAGCGCCGGCGCCGTTCTCCGCCTCGACAACGACGACCTCCCGGCCGGCGCGCGCCAGCGCTCTCGCGATCGCCAGCCCGATGACCCCGGCGCCGATGACCAGACACTCCACGGAGTTCACGCAACCTCCTCTCCCTGGCGACGCCGCGCCGGCAAATCTGCGGGGCCCACCGTCGCATGGCGTTTCATTGCCGACGGGCGGATTTCGTCCGAACAAGCTTGCGCCGCCAGGTCATAAGGGCACGATGCTGCAAGGCAAGGGCAGTGTCGATAGCTGCTGCGCGGTCGGCGCCGCCGCAGCTCCGAAATTGGCCAGCACGTTTGCGGCGATCGAATCTCCCCGAAGCCGAGCCGCCCGCGGAAACGATGGCGGGATCGGGCGCTGCCTCCACCCGGCCACCGCGTGGCGGATCGCCACCGCATCTCTTGTCGTGAAGCGTCATATCGACGTATCAGGATCCGCGATGGCTGGAGGATCCTGACCGCACGTCAAGCGACGTCAGACATCAGTGGCCGGCCATATGGCGTCCGATTGTCGTGCGGTCGGCGGTGGCTGCGTCGGTGACATAAGTGACTTTGCCGCCCGACATGACCGCGATGCGATCGGAGAGTTCCAGGATCTCGTCGAGGTCTTCCGACACCAGGAGAACAGCTGCGCCGCGGTTACGCTGCTCCATAATCTGCGCCCGGATGTCGGCGACCGAAGCGAAGTCGAGGCCGAAGCAGGGATTGGCGACGATCAGCACATCGACGTCGCCAGACAGCTCGCGCGCGAGTATGGCGCGCTGCACATTGCCGCCCGAGAGATCGCGAATTGGAGTCTCGGTCGACGGCGTCTTGACATTGTAGCGGCTGATCAGATCGCGGGCGGTGGCCCGCATCGGCTCGCGCGACAGCCAGAAGCCGAGACGCGTCATCGGCGCTTTGTCGAACTGGCGAAACGCCATATTCTCGGCCACCGACATCGTGGGGACGGTGGCGTTCTTCAGCGGCTCCTCGGGCAGGCCGAAGACCTTGAAGCGGTCGAAATGGTCGCGTCGGGGCTCGAAGTCCTGATCGCGAATGAGGACTTGGCCAAGCTTGATGGGACGCTGACCGGAGAGCGCCTCCACAAGTTCGCTTTGGCCGTTGCCCGACACGCCCGCAATGCCGACGATCTCACCGGCCTGGATCTTGAGATCGAGACCGGCGACCGCTTCCCGCCCCTCGTCGTTCTCGGCGAAGAGCCCAGCGATCTCGAGCGTCACGCCGCTCTTAGGCGCCGTTGCGCGCGCCGCCGATGGGCGCACGACGGCGTCCCCGATCATCATCGCCGCCATCTCACGCGTCGAGACGGCGCCGACCTTGCCGCCTCCGACTCTGGCCCCCCGTCTCAGCACCGTGAAGTGATCGCAGAAGGCCTCGACCTCGCGAAACTTGTGGCTGATCATCATGACGGTGATTGTATTCGCGTGCGCCATGTCGCGCAGCAGGCCAAGGATCTCGTCCGCTTCGTCAGGGGTCAAAACCGAAGTCGGTTCGTCCAGGATGAGGAATTGCTGATCAAGGTAAAGGAGCTTCAGGATTTCGAGCTTCTGTTTCTCGCCGGCGGCCATCGCCGACACCGGCTTGTCGAGCGGCACTCGAAACGGCATCCGGTCAAGGAAAGCTTCGAGAACTTTCATCTCCTTGCGCCATTCGATGACGGCTGGAGCATCGGCCCGACTGACTACGAGATTTTCTGCCGCAGTTAGGGCGGGAACTAGGGTGAAGTGTTGGTATACCATGCCAACGCCGCGCGCCTGCGCGTCGCGCGGGTTGCGGACCGCGACCTCCTCGCCGTTAAGGAGGAGCTGCCCCCGATCGGCCGAATAGAACCCCATGATGCATTTGACGAGCGTCGACTTGCCGGCTCCGTTCTCGCCGAGCAACGCATGGAAGGAACCCGCCGGGACTTTGATCGAAACGTCATGCAATGCTTTGAGCGCGCCGAACGATTTCGACATGCCAATCGTCTCGAGCGACGGCGCGCGTGAGGGATGGTGCGCCTCGGTCATGGCAGCGCTTCAATAAAGGCCTTGGACCCAGCGACCGCGCCGAACACGCCGCCCTGCATCTTGATCATCTTGAGCGCCGCCAGGTGGTTGCCGTAGTCCGTCGCGGCGCAGCAATCCTCGAGCAGCAGGCACTCAAAGCCCCGGTCGTTCGCCTCGCGCATCGTCGTGTGCACGCAGACGTCGGTGGTGATCCCCGTGAGCACGAGATTGTCGATGCCGCGCGTGCGCATCATGAGTTCGAGATCGGTGGCGCAGAACGAGCCCTTGCCCGGCTTGTCGATGATCGGCTCGCCGGCCAACGGCTTCAATTCGTCAATGATGTCCCAGCCCGGCTCGCCACGCACGAGGATGCGTCCGCAAGGTCCCTTGTCGCCGATGCCGGCGCCGATCCGCTGCGAGCGCCAGCGCTTGTTGTCGGGAAGGTCCGCGAGATCGGGGCGATGGCCCTCCCGGGTGTGGAAGATGTGGTAGCCCTTCGCCCGCGCCGCTTCGAGCAGCGCCTTGATCGGTCCAATCGGCGCTTGCGTCAGGGAGAGGTCGTAGCCCATCGAGTTGACATAGCCGCCCTTGCCGCAGAAGTCGGTCTGCATGTCGATGACGATGACGGCGGTGTTGTCCGGCCGCCAATCGCCGTTATAGGGCCACGGATAGGGTTCGGCTTCGAAAGTGGGCATCGTCTATTCCGCGGCTTGCGACAGCTTGTCGCCGTAGCGACGAGACGGCTTTGGGAAGCCGTAGGCGGTTCCATCCTTGTGAACGACCTCGTCCTCCCAGGGCAGGCGATACCGCCCGGCGACGAGGTCGCGCATGAAGGTGTAGGGACAATCGCCGGCGCCGCCTGCGACCGCGGTGAGGCCCCGATGGCCGAGCTGATAGATATTGTTCTCGACCGCCCAGTGCCTGCGCGCCTCGCGGATCAGATCTGGCCTTAGCTCAGCGGTGATGATCTCGTCGGGCCGCCCCGTCGTCCCGTCGGCGAGGATCGAGCCGTCGAAATTGACGATCATGCCTTCGCCCATCGAATTGAAGTCGCCGTCCGAGCCGCACATGCAGACATTGGCGGTGGCCATCAGGTTCTGGAAACTGTTGGCTTGGTTGGTGAAGCGCCAGGCGGCGCGGATCGGGGCCGTGTAACCCGCCGTGCGGATCATGATTTCGGCGCCCTTGTAGGCGCATTCGCGCGCCATCTCGGGAAACATGCCGTCGTGGCAGATGATGAGCGCGAGTTTCGCGCCCTTGGGACCCTCGCAAACGGGGATGCCGATGTCGCCCGGCTCCCATGGTTCGACCGGGGTCCAGGGATGCATCTTGCGGTAGTAGAGCTGGAGCGTTCCCGTGTCGTCGATGATCACGCCCGAATTGTAAGGGTTTCCATACGGGTTGAACTCCATGATGGAGAAGCAGCCCCAGATGCGATTGTCACGGCAGGCCTGTTTGAACGCGGCGATCTCCGGCCCTTCCAGCGAGCACATGATCTCCGGATTCATGTCCATCGACAGGCCGTGCAGCGAATATTCGGGGAAGACGACGAGGTCCATTGTCGCCATGTTGCGGCGCGCCTTGCCCACTTTCGCCACGATCTTCTGCGTCTGCGCAGCGAGGTCCGCGCGCGTGACGACGGCGGGCAACTGCAATTGCACGACCCCGACAACGACGCCGTTCGGGGACTTGTTGAGACCGCCGAGTCCGTTCATCGCTCCTCCTCTCGTACCCAGATCCGCCGGCCGCTTACTTCGCCATCGACAATTCGCCGGGCATGTCCCTCGCCGAGTGCTTGGCGCTCGAGGTCGCGATCATAATGACGAGCGTAAGGATGTAGGGGGCGGCGTTGAAGAAGTAATAGCCTTGGGTGATCCCGATCGACTGTAGCGAGGGCCCAAGCGCGCCCGCCGCGCCGAACAGAAGCGCTGCGGCGATGCAGCGCAGCGGGTTCCAGCGGGCGAAGATGACGAGCGCCACCGCCATCAGGCCTTGGCCCGAGGAGAGGCCCTGGTTCCACGAGCCCGGATAGGAGAGCGACAGGAACGCGCCGCCGACACCAGCGAGAAACCCGCCGACCGTCGTCGTCAGGAGCCGCACCATGTTGACGGAAATGCCCATGGCGCGGGCCGCCGCGGCGCTGTCGCCCACCGTCCGCACGACCAGGCCCCAGCGCGTGTTCCGGAAGGACCAGGCCATCAGCGCTGCGATGACGATGCCGATGAAGAAGAGCGGGTTGACTTGCAAGGCGCTCTTCAAGCTCGCGCTGTCGCTCCAGAAGCCGAGCGGGATCGAGCCCAGCCGCGGCGCCGTCGGCTGGATGTAGGGCTTGCCGAAAAAGAAAGCGACGCCGACGCCGAACAGCATCATGGCGATGCCGACCGCGACGTCGTTGACCCGCGGGAGGCCGCAGATGGAGCCGTGCATCGCGCCGAGCGCAGAGCCCGCTAGGCCAGCCGCAAAGACGCCGATCCACGGGTTGCCGCTATGATAGGACGCGGCGTAGCCGACCATGGCGCCGAGGACCAGCGTTCCCTCGAGCCCGAGGTTGACCCGTCCTGATTTCTCCGTGAGGCACTCGCCGAGCGCCACGAACATGAACGGCGTCGAGACGCGGATCGCGCCCCCCAGCATGGCGATCAGGACCGTGAGAACCTCGTTCATGTTCGGTCATTCCCGGCGCGCGGCTTGAAAATCGAGAACCGGCCATAGAGCGTTTCGGAGGTCAGCAGCACGACGAAGATGAGGCCCTCGAGAACCTGCACGGTCGCGTCGGGCAGGCCCATGCGTCGCTGGATGAGACCGCCGGCGGCGACGATGCCGCCGAAAAGGATCGCGACCGGCGGGATGACGAGCGGGTTATGCCGCGCCAGGAACGAGACGAGAATGCCAGTAAAGCCGTAGCCGGCGGCGAGCGAAGCATTGGCGCGGCCCTGGATCGCCGCCACTTCGAAGAAGCCGGCGAGCCCGGCGCAGGCGCCGGCGATCGCTGAACAAGCGACGATGAGCCGGCCGACCGGCAACCCTTGCGCGAGCGCCGCACGAAAATTGCCGCCCGTCACCCGAGCGGCGAAACCAAACGTCGTCCGCTCGAGGAGGAAATAGAACGCGATGCAGAGCGCGACGCCAAAGACGATTCCCCAATGCACTTCGGTGCCCGGAATCGTTCCGACCATATAGGCCTTGCCGAGCGGCTTGGTTGACGGCTTGTTAGGGTCCGAGAGGTCGCGCAGCGCGCCCTCGACAAAGAAGTTCATGATGGCGATGCCGATATACGTCAGCAGCAATGAGGAGATCGTCTCGTTGACGCCGCGCGCGTAGCGCAGAAAGCCCGCGATCCCGACCCAGAAGCCGCCGACGATCATGGAGAACAACGCCATGATGATGAGTGTCGGCATGGGCGGCACGTGGTCGATCATGGGGATCGCCAGTACGGCCGCGGCGAAGCCCCCGAGCACAAGGGCCCCCTCGCCGCCAATCATGATGAGCCCGATCCGGGCCGGGATCGCGACCGCGAGCGCCGTCAAGATGAGCGGCGCGGAGCGCTGCAGGGTGTTCTGCAACGAGAACGAGGTTCCGAAGCCGCCTCGCCAGACATAGGAGACGAAGTCGACCGGCGACTTTCCGATCGCCAGCAGAAAGACTGCGAACAGCGCCGCCGCGATCAGAAGCGCGATGAGCGGAATGACGGCATATTCGGAGTTGGCGCGAAGTTTTAGCGCGAAATCGGAACTGGCGTTCCGTGACCCGGCTCCGATCAGGTCACGGGAAGCGCCGGTCGCAACAGGGGCCTCCGACATGAGGCTTGCCGTCTCTAGGTCGTCGACCCCACCACCCCCTCAAGCAGGTAATCCATCTTGTCGAGGAATGGGTCGAGGTTGTCGTAAGTCTTGTCGATCACCACCTTGCCGGTCTTGTTGTCCTTCAGAGGGCCGACGTAGATCGGAACCTTGTTTCTCATATCGGCGATCGCCGCCGTCGCCGCGGTTTTCGCCTCCTCGGTCGCGCCGGCGCCGAACGGGGTATTCTGAACGAAATCGACCTCATACCCGCCAGCAGTGAAATTGGGCAGCTCCTTGCCTTCGGCGATGTCGCCAGCGTAGCCCTTGTAGATCGTGATCCACTTGTACTCGGCGCCGGTGATGAAGCCTTTGGGCGCCAGCGGCGCCTGGCTCGCGTTGTGACCGCAGCTTTTGACGCCGCGCTTCTCGGCCGTTTCGATCACCACCTTTGGACCATCGACGTGGCACGTGATGACGTCGCAGCCAGCGTCGACCAGGGCGTTGGCGGATTCTGCCTCGCGCACCGGCATCGACCAGTCGCCTGTGAAGATGACCTGGACGATCGCTTTGGGGTTGACCTTCCTGGCGCCCAGCATGAACGAATTGATGTTGCTCAGCACGCTCGCAATCGGCTTCGCCGCGACAAAGCCGAGCTTATTGGTCTTGGTCGACAGACCCGCCGCGACGCCGTCGACATAGTGCGCCTGGTTGAGATAGCCGAAATAAGAGCCGGCGTTCTTCGGGTCGGTGTCCTTGTTCCAGAGCGGCGCCGCGTGGCGGAACTGGACGTCAGGATATCTCTTCGCCAGGTCGAGCACGAACGGTTTGTAGTAGCCGAAGGACGTCGCCAGGATGAGGCCGGCGCCATCGAGATTGATCATCGATTCCATCGACTTTGAGACCGCATCGGTCTCGGGGACGTTCTCTTCCTCGGCGACCTTCACGCCCGGGACTAGTTTCAGGGCCTCGACCGCCACCGCATGCGCCTGGTTCCAGCCGAAGTCGTCGCGCGCGCCGACGTAGACCACACCGACGGTCAGGTCCTTGGCGGCAAACGCCCGGCTGGCGGAGCCCAAACTGAGCGAGGCGCCCGCCAGGCCGAACGCAGTCGTCGTCAGGAGCGAACGTCTTGAAATCGTGAGTGCGGTCATTGTTATCCTCGGGCCGGTAGCGCCGCGCAGATAAGGCCTGCGGCTACTCAAGTTAACGGCAGCAAAGACCGTGCCGACCCCGAAGCTCACGAGAACGCAGCGTGGTTTAGCCTCATTCTTTGGCGCCCCGCCTGATTGTTAGCCGTGGCGCCTCATTTTAATCGGTCGGACCCAGTTAGCGCCCCGCAGCGCGAGCGGTAGGGAAGGCCTCGCCAGCCCCGAGACCATTCAGCCCAGACAAACGGCCAGCAGCGGCGAAGCGGGGTCCGTCAGTCCGTCAATGACGTCAAAGTGATGCTTGCCGCTTTCCGGCGTCCATGGGCAGGACCAGGCTTCAGACAGAAGTCGAGCTTGCCAGAGAAAAGCCGGTCGTTCCTGCGCGCCGACCCAGACATGGGCCTCGACGCCGGGACGCGGCGTGAGCAGGGCAGGGCTTTCCTGAGCAATTTCCGCCGCATCGAGACGCAGGCTGTCGTTCATGGCGGTGAAAGAGATAGGCTCCAGATCGGCAAGCGGTGAGATTGGCACGACCCGCTTGACGGCAGCCGACAGGGTCACATCGGCGCAACCCATTCGGGCGCTTAGATGGCCGCCCGCGGAATGGCCGGTGACGACGACCGGACCCGCGACCAGGGCCGCCGCGACTTCGACAGCGCGCGCGATCTCCTGGGTCATCGCGCCGATCCGCGCTTCGGGCGCGAGCGTGTACGACGGAATGGCGCAGGCCCATCCGCGGGCCACGGCGCCCGCGGCCAGATGCGACCACAGATCGCGATCGAACCTCAGCCAATAGCCGCCATGGACGAACACCAGAAGACCAAGCGGTGCGGCCTCGGGCAGAAACAGGTCGAGAGCGTTGCGCGGTTTGGGGCCGTAAGGGATGGCGGTCTGCGACCGTTGGCCGAGCGCGGCGCGAAAAGCCGCAGCCTCCTGCGTCCAACGAGGCGGAAATGTCTCGGCGCCGGGGATGAAGGGGCCGTTTGCATAGGCGCGGTCGTAGTCCACTCAGATGTCCCATATTGGAGGCGTTAAGCTCGCTATGCTATGAGATTGTCCGCGATCCTTTTCAACCGATCGCGCAGCGCCCCTATCTCGGCGGAGGAGAAGCCGGTCAAGGCCCGATCGGTTTCCGCCAGCGTCAGTGGCAGAATGCGCGCGAACATTCGTCGACCTTTGGGGGTGAGCGAGATCACCAGGCTCCGGCGATCGCTGTCCCGTTCTTGACGGGCGACGAGCCGCGCCTCCTCCATCAGGCCAAGCGTGCGCGTGAGCGTGGTGCGGTCCACGGACGTCAGATCGGCAAGTTGGCCCATCGTCGCCCCGGAATGCTCCTGCAGCACAGCCAGGACCCGCCAGCGGGAATAGTCGAGGCCGTAAGGACGCAGGCGCGCATTGATCGCCCGGGTGCGTCGCGCCAGGATCTGGCTGAAATAAAAGAAGAGATGATCCTCGAGCTTGAAAGCCCCGGTCGCTCCTTCGTCCGCCTTGCGCGCGCGTCCCAGCAATCGTCCTCCGCAGCACTGGCACGGTCCAGTTAGGTTGACTTGCACATATTATGCGCCACTATTCCGCGATCGCAATCGGCGGAAGACCGGAATGTGAGCGTGCGCGCTCCAACGTCGCTCGAAAATCAACAAACCTGAGGAAGGGCACGGACATGTCATTGGCTCCTGGAATCACCAAGGCGGGCGACGGGCTCGACAACATCGCCTGGAACATTCTCGGCCAGACCTATGTGCCGAAGGCCGTGTCCGAGGGTTCCTTCGCCTGGCACGCGACCCTTCCGCCGGACACATTCGTGCCCCCTCATATCCACCCCACCCAGGATGAGTTCATCTACATGTTCGAGGGCCAGTTCGAGCTGATGCTCGACGGCCGCACGGTCTTCGCCAATCCAGGCGATCTCGTGCGCATGCCGATGGGGCTGCCGCACGCGATCTACAACAAGTCGGGCCGCACGGTGAAATGCCTGTTCTGGGTCGCGCCGACACGTCGGCTCTATGACCTGTTCTGGGGGATCCACAACATGGCCGAGCAGACGCCGGCCGAGGTGGTCGCGCTCTCCGCCAAGCACGAAGTCGACTTCCTCCCGCCGCCCGAAGAGGCAAAGTGAGCTTGCGCCGAAGGTAAGGGCAGACCCATGAAAGTTCTCATTGCGGGCGCGGGCCTTGGCGGACTGACGCTCGCGCTCATGCTTCACCGGCGAGGCGTCGAAAGCGTCATTTTCGAGCAAGCCTCGGAGATCCGGGAGGTCGGCGTCGGCATCAACATTTTGCCCCACGCGATCAAGGAGCTCGCCGCGCTCGATCTCCTGCCCAAGCTCGACGCCATCGGCATCCGCACCAAGGAGCTGCATTATGTCAGCCGTCTCGGGCAGAAAGTGTGGTCGGAACTGCGGGGCACGGACGCTGGTTTCGACTATCCGCAGTTCTCGATCCATCGCGGCCGTCTGCAGAAGGCGATCCACGACGAAGTCATCGCCAAACTCGGGCCCGGCGCGGTGCGCACGGGGCTCAGGCTGCAAGGCTTCATGCAGGACGAGGGCGGGGTGGTGGCGCATTTCACCGACGCAAAGTCCGGGGTGAGCAGCGAGACTGTGCGCGCCGACGTGCTCGTCGGCGCCGATGGCATCCACTCCGTCGTGCGTCGCCATTTCCACCCGAAGCAGGGTCGACCGAAATGGCAGGGGCTGATGCTCTGGCGCGGCGCCGCGGAATGGCCGAAGTTCCTGACGGGCGGGTCGATGTATATCGCTGGCGGCATGAGTGCGAAGATCGCGCTCTATCCAATCGCGCCAGGGTCGACGCCTGACAAACGCCTCACCAACTGGGCGATCGTCTCGCGCATTGCCGATGGCGAGATCACGCCTCCGCCGGTCGATTCCTGGTCGCGAATGGGACGCATGGACGAGGTGATCCCTTACGCCAGGCGCTTCAACGTTCCGGGCGTCGATGTCGAGGCTTTGGTGCGCTCGACTTCCGTTTGCTGGGAATATCCCATGTGCGACCGCGATCCGCTGCCCCATTGGAGCTATGGCCGCGTCACGCTCATCGGCGACGCCGCCCATCCGATGTACCCGGTCGGCTCGAACGGCGCGGCGCAAGCGATCCTCGACGCGCGCTCTCTTGCCGATTGGCTTCGGAAGGCCGACCACCCGATGCAGGCTTTGCACGAGTACGAGCGCGACCGCCTGCCCAAGACCGCGGAAATCGTGCGCCTCAACCGCAAAGGCGGGCCGGAGCGGGTGATCGACGAAGTCGAAAAGCTTGCGCCGGCGGGCTTCGAGTCCGTCGACCGCGTTCTGAGCCATGCCGAGCGCGAGGCGATCGTCAAGGGCTACGCCAGCAAGGCCGGCTTCATGCAAAGCCAGGTCAACAAGTGAACACGTCCTAAAGCGACGGCGCTGAAAGCGATGATCGATCAAGAGAGAGATCTTAGCTGGAAGCGCTGGATCTTGCCTGTCTGCGTCTTCGGCAAGGCCTCCACGAAGCGCACCCTGCGCGGATATTTGTAGGGCGCAATGGTCGCCTTGACGTAGTTTTGCAGCCGCTCGGCAGTCGCGTCGTCCGCGAGAACGCCCGGCTTCAGCACGACGAAGGCGGCGACGATCTGCCCGCGTTCCTCGTCGGCAAGCCCGATCACCGCGCATTCGCTGACGCATTCGTGCGCGAGGAGCGCCGCCTCCACCTCGGGGCCGGCGATGTTGTAGCCGGACGAGATGATCATGTCGTCGTTGCGCGCGGCGAAATGGAAATATCCGTCCTCATCCTGGCTGAATGCGTCGCCGGTGACGTTCCAGCCGTTCTGCACGTATTCCCGCTGGCGGGCGTCGGCGAGATAGCGGCAGCCGGTCGGGCCGCGCACGGCGAGCCGCCCAATCGTTCCGCGCGGAACGTCGTTGAAGTGCTTGTCGACGATCTTGGCTTCGTATCCCGGGACGGCCTTTCCGGTGACGCCTGGTCGTCGGTCATCGAGCCGGCAGCCGATGAAAACATGCAGCATTTCGGTCGAGCCGATGCCGTCGAGGATCGGCACGCCGGTGCGCTTCGTCCAGGCTTCGTAGATCGGCGCCGGAAGCGTCTCGCCCGCGGACACGGCCAGGCGAAGCGAGGAAAGATCGGCGCCCTCGTCCATCGCCGCGAGCATCGCGCGATAGGCGGTCGGCGCGGTGAAACAGACGGTCGCCTTGTAGGCTTCGATGATCTTGACGAGGTTCGGCGGGGTCGCGCTTTCGATCAGCACCGCGGAAGCGCCGAAGCGCAGGGGGAAGACGGCAAGTCCGCCCAATCCGAAGGTGAAGGCGATCGGAGGCGAACCGACGAACACATCCTCGGGCCGAACCTTGAGCACCTCCTTCGCATAGACGTCGGCGATGATGAGGATGTCGCGATGAAAATGCATCGTCGCCTTGGGCGAGCCGGTTGTGCCGGAGGTGAAGCCGAGCAAGCGCGACGTCGTCGCGCCCCGTGGGTACGGCGGCCAAGGTCACGGGCTTGTTGAGAGCGAGGCGGTCGAGCTCGGCGTCGTGATTGGCGGTGCCGTCGAAGCCGACGACGCTCTTGAGAAAGCCGCTCGTCTTGGCGCAGGCGACCAATTCGTCGAGGATCCGGGTGTCGCACAGCGCAAGGCCGATCTCGGCCTTGTCGACGATCTTGGTCAGCTCTCCGGCGCGGAGCATCGGCATTGTGTTGACGACGACCGCGCCCGCTTTCGTCGCGGCGAGCCAGCAGGCGATCATCGCGGGATTGTTGGCCGAGCGGATCAGCACGCGATTGCCGGGCTTGACGCCATAATCCTCGATGAGCGCCCGGGCCAGCCGATTGCTCCAGTCGGCGAGCTCCTTGTAGGTGCGGCGCCGGCCATGGCCGACGAGGGCGGTACGGTCGCCGAAGCCGCGCTCGACCATGCGGTCGGTCAGCTCGACCGCGGCGTTCATGGGATCTGGATAGTCGAGCCCGTCGAGGCGAAAGTCCGGCCATTGGTCGGGCGGAGGCAGGTTGTCGCGCGCGAAACTGTCAGTATGGGCGGTGGGACCGAGCATCGGTTCGTTCCTCCGTCGGACGCCCCTTCAGAAGCCCTTGCCCTCCGGCCCTGTCAATCCGCGCGAGTCTGCCTGCGCGCCGCGTGCGGCGCGGGCTTGCGCCTAGAGCCATGCGGATTTTGCATAGGTTGCTGAAAATAAAAGCAAATAAAAGCGGCATAAAAGAGCCTAAACGCTAGTAAAATCGCTAGCGTTTACTAGCGTTTATTTTTCCGAAATCGGGACTTTTCAATGAGTTACAGCCGATTGGAGCAGAGAAATCTCCCTCGATTTTCCGGGCCGACCCGAAACGCCGTGAATGCATACCTCGCTTCTCTCGTTTGCCATCGCACGCGACCTAAGCCCAGATTCCCGGACAAGGGAACAATAGCACGGATTCCGTAGTTCAGAAAGAAATTAATGCGATTTCTATAATTTCGATGCAGCCGCGTCCCTGCGCTCCCTCAAAGGTCAAAGCGCTCGGGCAGCGGGAACATGGTCAGAAAGCGTTCCGCGAGCGGCTGCCGCCGACGCCCATGGACGTCGCCTTCGACCACAAGCGGCGGGTGTCGGCGCTATTCTCGCCGTCTGGCCGCGCGTGCTGTTCAGTCGGCCGGTCGGCGCCTTGCCTTAATTCGGGCGCGCGAACGCCACGCGAGAAGGCTAATACAATCGTATTTTGCTCGACCGCTGGCGTCATTCCGGGGCGAAAAGCCTCTAAAGGCCCGCGTTTTTCGTCGTGGCCATGGCGAAGCAATTCAGGGAATGTTGGGTATGCTCCACCCTGACGCAGCGCTCACTCCTCCGGCATCCCGGCTTTGCGCAGGCCGTCGTACGACCGCTCGTTCGCCTCGACGCGGGGTGGACCGCCGCCCTGTGCAGAGTAGTACGCCTTAAATGCCGCGATCGTCTTGAGCGGCCCGGTCGAGGGCAGAGCGAGGTAGCGCTGCAGCGCCTCGCGCGCTTCGGCGTCATGACCGGCCAAGGCGAGCGCCGCGACAAGGGTCGCATGAATATACTGGACGTAATTCGGATTGATCGCGATCGCCTGGCGAGCCAGTTCAATCGCCTGGTCATAATTCTTCAGCCCGAAATTGGCCGACGCCTTGCCGCCATACAAATGGGCGAGGGACGGATCGTGCGGGCTCTCCCGAATCGCCTTGTCGAAATATTCAAAGCTTTTGTTGAATTCCCCGAAGCGCATGTAGTCGAAGCCAAGGTCTCGAGCGGCGTCCGAGTTGGACGGGTCCAGGGCGAGCGCGCGCTTGTGCTCCACGATGGCTTCTGGGAAGCGCGCCTGGATCAGCAGGACGAGGCCCTTCAAGTCGTGAATCGCAGTCCAATCTGGATCGAGGGCGAGCGCCCTCGACGTCAATTCGTCGGCCCGCTCGAGGTCGCCCCTGGGGTCGCCGGAAACGCCACTCATGGCCGGCAGGAAGAACTTCCACCCCAATTGCGTCAGCGCACGGACATTATTGGGATCGACGGCGAGCGCCTGGTCGCAGAGCGCGTATGCCGCGTCCGCGTCCTTGCCGATCCCCCCGGCCTTCGAAGAACCCGCCTGGCATTGAAGAGCCAAGTCCTCAGCGTCGCGATTGACCGCCGGCGTCCGTTTGAGACGGGCGGCCTCGGCATCAGTGAGTTGAAGGTCGATTGCGTGTGTCAGATGCGTGACGATCGCGTCCTGCGTTTGCAACAGATCGCCGCGGGGCGTGTCGAATTGCTCGGCCCAGAGGTGAGCGCCGCTGCCGGCGTCGATGAGCTGGGCGTTGACCCTCATCCGATCGCCGCTCGGCTGCACCGAGCCTTCGAGAACATAGCGCACGCCCAGATCCTTGCCGATCGCCTTGGCGTCGATCGGCTTGCCCTTGAAGGTCATGGCCGTGTTGCGCGCGATGACGAAAGCGTCGCGGATGCGCGCAAGACTCGTGGTCAGTTCGTCGGTCAGGGCGTCGACGAGGTAGTCCTGCCCCGGATCGCCCGAGAGGTTGGCGAAGGGCAGCACGACGATGGAAAGCCGCGCGGCCTCGGCGGGCGCCTTCGCGGCGACGCTGGCGGGCCGGTTCGCATTGAGGAGCCACCACGCGCCGCACGCGATTACGATGAGCAGGCCCATGAGCGCGGCGGCGAGCGGGGCGAGCCCGAAACGCCTCTTCCGCGGCGTGGGCGCTGCAGGCGTCACGGGTTCCGCCGGTTTCGCCTGCGCTGGGACGCCGACCTGCAACGCATAGACCCGGATCGGCTCGGCGATGTTCTTGAGTTTGGTCGGGCCGAGGTCGATTACGGCAAGGTCGAGCCGCCCCTTGACCTGGCGGTACGCGTCCTCAGACAGACAGATCGCGCCGGGCGCAGCGATCCCCTCGAGCCGCGCGGCGATATTGACGCCGTCGCCCATGAGATCGCCGTCCGCTTCTTCAACGACGTCGCCGAGATGAATGCCAATGCGGAAATCGATGCGCTTGTCGGGCTCGACGCCCGCGTTGCGCTCGACCATGGCGTGCTGCACTTCGATTGCGCAGCGCACCGCATCGACCACGCTCCGGAACTCGACGATGCTGCCGTCTCCGGTGCGCTTGACGATTCGGCCGTGGTGGACGGCGATCGTCGGATCGATGAGGTCACTGCGAAGGGCCCTGAGCCGCGCCAGCGTGCGATCTTCATCCGTTCCGGCCAGCCGGCTGTAGCCGACCACGTCGGAGACCAGAATCGCCGCGATTTTCCGGGCCTCGCTCATGGCGCCCCTCTCGGAGTCGCCACATTAGCCCAAAACGCCCCTCCCAGTATGCCTGTTTCGGACGGGAAGGACCGCTCATGCGCGCATTCCTTCCGTATCGGGCGCCAACTGGGAAGGGCAGCAACGGTCAAAACTGGTCAAACCGAGTGAGTTTGACCCTCGAGCATGCTTACTGGATGCCAGCGTTCGCGGGCGGGACAGGCGGCGGGGTTGGCGCTAGTCTTGCGTCTCGCATGTGAGGCGATTGATCACCCCGGCGACGCCGGCGATCGTCCGGGCGTCCGCTTCGGCGCGTGCTTTCTCATATTCGCGCGTGACCCGACCGATCAGGATCACCCATCCGCGGGAGACGTTCACCTGCACACGGTCGCGTGGGACAGCCAGATCCCAATGCAGGGCCGTCATGACCGCGAGTTTAATCCGCTCGTCGCCTCGCCCTTGCCAGTTGTGCGTGTCTTCGGCTCCGAACTTGGATTCTGAGGAGGAGTGGGCTGGAGGGGCGCCAGGACCGGTGGCCTCGCTTGCTGGCGGGTAAGACTCTGCACCGGACATCGACTCCAATTGAGGCCTCCTCTATCGCTTGCTTAAGAGAGCATCTCGCTCTGCCACAACTCGCGAGCAGCCGTTCGGTTCCATCGGGAAATGGACGTTGGGAAAAACGACATCGGGAATTACCTAGCGGAAGCGAGAAGGAACCGGACGTGCTCCCCGGCGTTGGTGGCGCATCGGCATAAGCGGCCCATGGACGCCGCAAGGGGGATGAGATGGAAATCAGCGAAGGCAAGCCTTACCCGCTTGGCGCAACCGCGGATGAGAAGGGCGCGAACTTTGCTGTCTTCTCGGCCAATGCGACGAAGGTCGAGGTCTGTTTCTTCGACACCGACGGCAAGCGCGAAACGGGTCGCTTCGAATTGCCGGAGCGAACCGACGAGGTGTTCCATGGCCACGTGACGGAGGTCGGGCCGGCGACGCTTTACGGCTTTCGCGTACACGGCCCGTATGAGCCCGAGGCTGGCCACCGTTTCAATCCGAACAAGCTCATGCTCGACCCTTACGCCCGGGCGCATTCGGGAAAATTGACGTGGGATCCCGCCGTGTTCGGATACACGATCGGAGCTGAGGGCGATGATCTCACCTTCGACAAACGCGACAGCGCGCCCTTCGTGCCGAAGTCCGTCATCGTGGATCCGAATTTCGATTGGCATGGCGAATATCGGCGTCGAAGCGTCCCCTGGGAGGGGACGATCGTCTACGAGACGCATGTCAAGGGCTTCACCAAGCTGCATCCGGAGGTCGACGAGAAGCTGCGGGGCTTCTACGCGGGCCTCGGCTCGAAGCCGGTTGTCGACTACATCAAGTCGCTCGGCGTCACGACCGTCGAACTGATGCCCATTCACACCTTCATCGACGACGATTACCTGCTCGAGAAGGGCCTGAAGAACTACTGGGGCTATAACTCGATCGGCTTCTTCGCGCCGGATCCGCGCTACGCTTCCGACGTGCCCAACTCGCTGCGCGAATTCAAGGAGATGATCGCGCGCCTCCACGACGGCGGGCTCGAGGTGATCCTTGACGTCGTCTACAACCACACCGCGGAGGGCAACGAGCGCGGCGCGACGCTGTCGTTCAAGGGGATCGACAACAAGTCCTATTATCGGCTGATGCCGGACGAGCCGCGATTTTACATCAACGATACCGGCACCGGCAACACGCTCAACCTCAGCCACCCGCGCGTCATCCAGATGGTCGCGGACAGTTTGCGCTATTGGGTGACCGAAACGCGGGTCGACGGATTCCGCTTCGATCTGGGGACGATCCTGGCGCGGGAGCCGGACGGTTTCAACACCGAGAGCGGTTTCCTTAAAGTCGTGGGCCAGGATCCGGTGCTCGCGGACGTCAAGCTGATCGCCGAGCCTTGGGACTGCGGCCCGGGCGGCTATCAGGTCGGCGGCTTTCCGCCCGGCTGGGCGGAATGGAACGACCGGTTTCGCGACGACGTGCGGGACTTCTGGCGCGGCCACGGGGACGCAAAGGCGCTCGCGCCTCGTCTTTGCGCTTCACCCGACAAGTTCAACTTTCGCGGCCGGAAACCCTGGGCGAGCGTCAATTTCATCGCCGCTCACGACGGCTTCACGCTCAACGACCTCGTTTCCTACAACGACAAGCACAACGAGGCGAATGGCGAGGACAATCGCGACGGGAGCTCGGACAACCGCTCATGGAACTGCGGCGCGGAGGGGCCGACCGACGACAAGGAGATTCAGACGCTGCGATGGCGCCAGCTCCGCAACCTTCTTGCCACGCTGATCCTGTCTCAGGGCACGCCAATGGTCTGCGCCGGCGACGAGTTCGGCCGAACGCAGATGGGCAACAACAACGCCTATTGCCAGGACGACGAGATCAGCTGGGTCAATTGGGAAATGGATGAGGAGCGTCTGTCGCTCGTCGCTTTCTTCCGGCGCCTGACGTCGGCCTTTCACCTCTATCCGGTCTTGCGCCGCTCGCGGTTCCTGACCGGTGAAATGGATCCGGACCTCGAAGTGAAGGACGTCACCTGGATCGACGCCAACGGCTCGGAGATGACGGACGAGGCGTGGGACAATGGGCAGCGCTGCTTCGGCATGCTCCTGGACGGCCGCGGGCAGGCGACCGGCATCAAGAAGCGTGGGTCTGACGTAACGCTGCTCCTGGTGTTCAACGCCCACCACGAGACCGTCGAGTTCACCATGCCTCCCTGCTACGAAGCGGAGGGCTGGAAACGGCTCTTCGACACGACGGACCCGAAGCTGGAGGCGAGCCAACTCGATATCGGCGCCGTCTACGAAGCGACCGCGCGCTCCATGCTGCTATTCGAGCGCGTGCCTGAGAAGACGGATGGCCAGCCGGGCCAGTGATGCGGGTCGTCATTCCGAGGAGCGTAGCGACGAAGCCATCCAGAGAACGAAGGGCGTCGAGGACGCCTGTCTTTCGACGCCCTACTGCTGCTCGCGATGACGGTTTCGCTAGCGCGCCAACAGCACCGCGAACGGCAGCGGGTTCAGCCACTCATGCAGGGGCGCGTCGACGGTCGCGTCCCGGCCGCGGAACAGGTCGAACCAGCGCGCTTCCGGCAATTGCGCCCGGGCGCTCCATGTCCGCTCCGCTTCTCGGTGCGCGGGGTAGCGCGCCATCACGACGGCCAGCTTCCGATCTCCTGAAGCCCGCACATAGCCGAAGGCCCAATCCGAGCGCTCGCCCTCGATGACAAGCGGCTGATAGTCGCTCCTGTCGAAGAGCTCCGGCTCATCGCGCCGAAGCGCGAGGAGCAGCGCGGTGGTCGCAAGCTTCGCTCGCCCGTCCTGCCATTCGTCCATCAACGTCGTGAACAGCGCCGAGCGCTGCTCTGGAGCTTCGAGACGAGCGGCGAGGTCCGCGATCGCGGCCTCACGAACCGCGAAATCGACCGGCCGTCGATTGTCGGGATCGACGAGATTGAGGTCCCACAGTTCGCAGCCCTGATAGATGTCGGGCACGCCGGGCGCGGTGAGCTTGCCGACGGCCTGAATGAGGCTGTTCTCGATCCCAAGGCGCGCCACCCGCCGCATGAAAGGCAGGAAATTGGAAAGGAACGTGTCGGACGCAGCGCTTCCTGCGCGAATGTCTGCGTCGCCTGCTCATAGTCGGCGTCGGGCGCGGCCCAGCTCGAGCGGCGTTTCGCCTCGCGCAAGGATTTCTCGAGCGCGGCGTGGATGCGCGCGCCATAGGCTTCTCGCTGCGCCTCGCTCGGGGCGTCGAGCATGTCGATCGGCCAGGAGCCCACGAACATCTGATAGAGCATGTAGACGTCGTCGCGGTCGGGCGCGGCGGTGCGCTCGACGTCGCCGCGTCGAGCGCGCAAGATGCGGGTCCAGGCCTCGACCTGCCGGCGCCATTCCTCCGGCATCTCGGACAGAACAGCGAGCCTCGCCCGATTGTCCTCGCCGCGCTTGGTGTCGTGGGTCGCGGTCGCCAGCATGGCGTGCGGCCAGTTCTGGGCGCGCGCGGCATTCGCCTTGTGAAAGAGGGCGGGGCTGAGGCCAAAGCGCTCCGGCGCGCCGCCGACTTCGTTGAGCGCGACGAACCGGTTGTAGCGATAGAAGGCGGTGTCCTCGACCCCCTTGGCCATCACGGGGCCAGAGAACTGCTGCACTTTCATGGCGAAGCGCAGCGCCGCCGAATGGCTGAGCTCCTGCGTCGGGGCTTGCTCCGTTTCCGCCATCAGCATGTTCTGCAGAAAATCGAAGGCGGATGGATGGACGTCCGGATCGGAACGCCGGGCGCGCGTCATCGCCCAGGCGATATCGCGCCGGTCGGCGTCGGCCGGCATGCCGGCAAAGTCGAGATAGGTCCGGTAGACCGGAAAGTTGGCGACGACCTGCCTGATCGCGCGCTGGAGCAGCGCGCGCGTCAGATCCGCCGTCATCGGGCTTTCGCCGGCCAGTTGCGCGGCGCGGCGACCGAGCGCGTTGAGCTCGCTCGCCATTTCATTTTCCATGATCCGAAGCTTGCCGTCGCGCGCGACAGAAGCGAAATCCTGGTCCTCTCCGGCGAGCTCATAATAGGCTTGCGTGAAGGCAGGCTCGCTTTGAGGCTCGACCAGCACGCCAAGCGCAAGGTTGGCGTAGTCGTAGCCCGTCGTGCCCTCGACGGGCCAGTCGGCCCTGAGCGACTCATCGGGCGCCAGGATCTTCTCGACGACCAGATAAAACGGACGCTTCGCGCCGGCGCGCAGCGCCTCGAGATAGGCCTTGGGATCAAACAACCCGTCGATATGATCGATCCTGAGGCCATCGATTTCGCCGCTTTCGAGCAGGCGGAAGATGCGGGCGTGGACATGGTCGAAGACCGGGTCCACCTCGATGCGCAGACCGGCAAGGTCGTTGATATTGAAGAAACGGCGGTAGTTGATTTCGTCCTCGGCTACGCGAAAAAAGGCGACGCGCCAGAACTGCTCCTGAATGAGCCGA
The DNA here is from genome assembly GCA_963833955.1 of uncultured Alphaproteobacteria bacterium. Classification (GTDB taxonomy): domain Bacteria; phylum Pseudomonadota; class Alphaproteobacteria; order Rhizobiales; family Beijerinckiaceae; genus Roseiarcus. The sequence goes on from CAWHZY010000018.1 coordinate 72,673, forward strand.
TCGAGTTCGCGCCAGTCGCCGTTGAGCTTTTCCACCCGGGCGTCGATCGCCGAGCGGGCGCCGCCATCGTTCTCGACAAGATAGGCGAGCTCGCTCTTCAACACGCGCGCCCTCTCCGCCACCTGCGGGCGCCATTGCGGCAGATCGAGAAAGAGGTCGCCCATCCGGTCCAGCGACGCGTTCTGATGACCCAGAATCCGCGGAAAGGTCAGGGGGTGGATCGGCAGCTTGTGAGAATCATAGGCCCAGACGGCGAAACTTCCGTCGGCTTCGAAACGCAGTTTCAGTTTCCCCGATCGCAGCTCCTCGCCATATTGCGCGCCAAGCACGGGCGCGAGCAGCTTGCCGTCCTGGGCCGACCAGTCGATGTCGAACCAGCCGGCATATTGGGAATAGGGACCCCACTCCAGAACATCGAGCCACAAAGGATTGTCGGCGCCCCAGACGCCCACGTGATTGGGCACGATGTCCAGGATTCGCCCGAGGCCGTGAGCGCGGAAGGCCTCGATCATCGACCCGAAATCTTCCTCCGTCCCGAGTTCCGGATTGAGCTGGTTATGATCGGTGACGTCATAGCCGTGCACGCTGCCCGGGCGCGCCTTGAAGATCGGAGAGAGATAGACGTGGCTGACGCCGAGTTGCGCGAGGTAAGGCGCGATTGCCCCCGCGTCACGGAAACCAAAGCCGGCGTGCAGCTGCAGACGATAGGTCGCGCGGGGAATGGTCATTCCGGCTCCAATCCCCAGCGCACGGTCCAGGGCTGAAGGCAAGCGCCGGCGTGCCCGCAATGCCAAAATGGGCGGACGTCGCTGTTCGGAAACGCGACGGCGCTCGACGAGAGATTGGCGTCGAGGACGAGCCGGCGCTCGCCAGCCCGCCAGGTGACGCGCACGGCTCGCTCACCCACCACGAGCGCTTCGCCGCCATGCCGGATGGACGGCAGCAGCGGCTGGACGATTTCGCGTCGGATCTTCAGGAGCTCGCGGTAATAGGCGAGATGCGCCGCGTCGATCCGGCTCCAGTCGAGCTTGGATGCGAGGAAGGTCGACCGCGCGCAGGGATCGGGAATCTTCGCCACCCGCTCCGGATCGGCAAACTCGGGAAAGCGTGAGAATTCCTCGCGCCGGCCTTTTCTCACGGCCTCCGCCAGCGCTCCACTGAAGTCGCAGAAAAACAGGAATGGCGAGGTCGCGCCCCATTCCTCGCCCATGAACAGCATCGGTATTTGCGGGGCGAGCAGGTAGACGCCGGCAAGCGCGCGGATGACCTCCGGGGAAGCCAGCACGTTCAGGCGCTCGCCAAAGGCGCGATTGCCGATCTGGTCGTGGTTCTGGATGAACGACACGAAGGCGTCCGGGGGCAGTTGGGCGCTGGGGGCGCCGCGCGGCGCGTTCCGATACGGCATGATTTGGCCTTGATAGGCGAAGCCTTCGGCGATGGCTTTTCCCAGAAGCTCCGTCGAGCCATAGGCGGCGTAATAGCCGCTGCTCTCGTGCGTGGCGGCGACGTGCAGCACGTGATGAATGTCGTCGTTCCATTGCGCGCTGTGGAGATCGGCCTTGTCCCCATGGCGCGTCAGGCGGCTCGGGACATTGTCCTCGTTTTCCAGGATGAGATGGATGGGCCGCGAGAACCGCGCGCGAATGCGGGCGGCGAGTTCGTCGATGAGATCGGGGCGCGAATCATCCTTGATGGCGTGGACGGCGTCGAAGCGAAGCCCGTCCAGATGAAACGCCTCGAGCCAATATTCGGCGTTCTCGATGAAGAAGTCGCGCACCGGGCCCGAGTTCGGCCCATCGAGCTGGATCGCGTCGCCCCAGGGCGTCTTGTGCCGGCTGGTGAAGAAATCGGGCGCGTAGAGCGAGAGGAAATTCCCTTCCGGCCCGAAGTGGTTGTAAACGACGTCCAGCAGCACCGCGATCCCGCGCGCGTGCGCCGCCTCGACGAAGGCCTTGAAGTCGTCAGGCCGTCCGTAGCTTGCGTCGGGAGCGTAAGGAAACACTCCGTCATAGCCCCAGTTCCAGCGGCCCTTGAAGTCGCTGACCGGCATGATCTCGACGGCGGTCACGCCGAGGTCCGCGAGATGATCCAGCTTGCGAGCGGCGCCCGCGAACGTGCCCTCGGGGGAAAAAGCGCCGAGATGAAGTTCGTAAAGAACGATGTCGCGCCATTCGCGGCCACTCCAGGACTTCGCGCCAGCCATAGGCGCCCGGGTCGATCGCCTCGCTCGCGCCGTCGACGTCGTCAGGCTGAAAGCGGGACGCGGGATCGGGAACGCGCGCTCCGCCCGCGAGCGCAAACCGATAGCGTGCGCCGGCCGTGAGACCGCTGACCAGGGTTTCGTGAAAGCCATCCTCGTTGCGCCGCATGCCGATCGGATCGCGACCATCGAGGATTAGCGCGATCCGCTCTTGCCCCGGCGCCCAAAGACGAAACAATATCCCATCGTCCTCGAAAGACGGGCCGTGCCTCCACCTCAACACGCCGTCCTTCATTCCCGACAGCCCGCCCAGTCTCGAACCCCGAACGTAAACGGGTTTCAGCGGCAGCGGTTCCATAGTCTTCTCAGGCGTGACGGCGCCAGCGCGCCGACAAAAGCCGGAGGGCGCGGCCAGTCTTTGCCGCGGCGGCGCATGCGTTGGCCCTCGACCCCGCATTCTCGGGCGGATTCACCCGGGCCTTGGCGGGTCGCGGGGATTTTTGTTTCAGCCCTCGGGGAACAAAATCGGATCGCGGGGGTTTGTTCGGTCTCGCAATGCCAATTCGGGGTCATAATCTGCTCGCGACAGCGCTTGGCGCTCAGGATCGACAAGCCTCCAGGCGCTCCTCGCGGCTATGCTTCACCACGAAAAATGGCAGGCCTTGCAATCCTCGCCATTGCTTGTGCACTAAATGCGACGCCCTTTGAACGCCCGGACCGCCCTTTGAACGCCCCGACCGCCCTTTGAACGCCCCGACCGCCCTTTGAACGCCCCGACCGCCCTTTGAACGCCCCGACCGCCCTTTGAACGCCCCGACCGCCCTTTGAACGCCTCCGACCGCCCTTTAAACGCCCCGACCGCCCTTTAAACGCCCAATGACGAGGAGCCACGACATGTCCATTTCGGACACCATCGCGCCGCATATCCCCTTTTTGCGTCGATTTGCGCGCGCCTTGTGCGGAACGCAGGCGGCGGGCGACGCCTATGTCGCGGCCACGCTCGAGGAGATTTTGGCCGATCCCGCTTGTTTCGACGCCAAACTCGAACCCAAAGTCGCCCTGTACAAGTTGTTTTTGCGCAGCTGGCGCAACGTACCCCTCAACGCCCATGACGATTCTCCCTCTGTCGTCGATGAGGGCGGAGCGGGCCGGAATCTTGCGGCCATCTCGCTCGAGCCGCGGATGGCGTTCCTTTTGAGCGCCGTCGAGTTGTTCAGGCCGCCCGAAATCGCGCAGATCATGGATTGCTCGCAAGAAAAGGCGGCCGACCTGATCGACCGCGCCGGGCGCGAAATCTCCGAACAGATTCGTACGACGGTTCTGATCATCGAGGATGAACCGCTCATCGCGCTCGACATTCAGACCCTTGTCGAGCAACTCGGTCACGACGTCACCACGATCGCCCGGACACATACCGAGGCGGTGCGTGCGGCGCTGAAGAGCCGTCCGGGGCTTATTCTGGCGGACATCCAGCTTGCCGATGGCAGCTCCGGGCTCGATGCGGTCAACGAAATTCTGGGAACCCGGGAAGTCCCGGTCATCTTCATTACCGCCTTTCCCGAGCGTTTCCTCACCGGCCAGGCGCCGGAGCCGGCGTTTCTGATCACCAAGCCCTTCAGCGCGGATTCGGTCAAAGCGGTGATCAGCCAGGCCTTGTTCTTCGATCGGAAGTCGCAGAAAACCGAGGCGAAGGCGACGGCTGGCTGATCGAAATCCAGAGTTGAACATCCTGGACGAGAGGTTTAAGCCCAAATCATCGGCGCCCGCGGAACCTTGGGCCTCGCCGGACGTTCAGCCGTGCGAATGAACGAGGAAACGCCGTGCCTTATTATGACTTCTGCCTGATCGGCGGGGATGGGTCGCGACTTTCACGGGAACGGCATCCAGCGGCCGACCTGGAAACCGTTTGGAGTGTGATTTTCCGTATGGCCGAGCTCGAAAGCAAGCGAGGAAAGCAGATCCATGTCCTGGATGATCAGGGGCGGATCGTCATCGGCATTGGAGCGATCGCCGCCGCTCTCTCCGCTCAGCGGGCTCGAGAGGCGCGGGGCCGCTGCGACGGAGCATGATTTCGCGTCTGCCGCAGGATGGGCTGGCCTTATCGATCTTTGGCGGTGTCCGCGAGCGGGCAGCGCGAGGCGGAACGCTAGGAATTTGCAGGCAGGCGAGGGGGCGGCGACGCCTCCTCACAAAGGCGTTCACCTTTCGGAAGGATTTGGCTGACAGGACCGGGACCATGGCCAAATCCCGCTCTTTAAGCTGGCTTTTGGGGGTGTCGACCCTTGTCATCGTTTTGCCCCTGGTCGTCTTTGCGTGGATCATGGTCGGATGGATCGCCCATGACGAGCGCGAAGCGGAGAAGAAGCAGCTCATCGGCGACGCCTACGCTTTCGCCGACACCGTCGGGCGCGAGATCAACGCCTATTTCCTTCTTTCCGCGGCGCTGTCGCATTCGAAGCTGCTTCAACGCGGGGATTTGACGGGCTTTGCGGATCAAGCCCGCGACACGCTTGCGGAAGCGCCTGGCGTGAAGCTGGTTGTGTCGACCGCGGACGGCGCGCCTGTGCTCAGCCTTCCGCCCGAGCCTGCGGACTCGCCGCTCTTGCGCAATCGAGCGGCGCTCGTTCGGCGGGCGTTCGAACGGGGCTCCGCCTTTCTTTCGGACGTCGATGCCGACCCTGCCTTGCCCGAGGCGACCGCCTCGATCGAAACCCCCGTGTTTGCCGATGGCAAGCCTGCCTACGAAATCGCGATGCTTCTTCCCCTCAAGAAATTTCTCGATCTCATCCAGCATCAGAGCTTCCCATCGAACTGGCTGTCCGGAATCGTCGATCGCAACGGCGCCTTTGTCGCGCGGATCCCGGTCGGATCCGCGCGCCCGGGGACGCTGGCGAGCGCGGAGTTTCGCGATGCGACGCGAAACCTGCCCGCGTCCACCGTCACGCACAATTCGATTGGCGGTGGAAAGGTGGTTTCAGCCTACGCGCCGGTCGAGGGCGGGTGGACCGTCGGCGTGGCGACTGACGCAGGCGGGCTCGGAATCGGTCCTGGCGCGTTGCTCCTGACGTCGCTCCTGGCGTCGCTTGCGATCCTTGGCAGTCTGCTCTTGTCCTTTCTGAATGGCCGTGCGCTCACCCGACGGGTGCGAGACCTCGAATCGAAGACGAGGAATGTGCTGTCCGGCGCGCCGATCGCCACGACGCCGACTGGCGTCCGTGAGTTCGACAGCCTCTCCGACGCCTTGGCCAGGACCTCGGAGCTGTTGGCGCTGCGAACCGAGCAACATCGCCAAACCGAGCAGGAACTGCGTAGCCGCGAAGAGCATTTCCGGCTTCTGGCCGACAGCTTGCCTCAGCTGGTGTGGACGGCCGGGCCCGATGGCCGCATCGAATACACCAATGCGCTTCGCGAGCGGTACGGGACAATCGGCCACCCCCATTGGGACGGGATCATTCATCCCGACGATCGGCGGGCGACGGCCGAGGCGTGGCTTCGCGCCAGGGAGGCCGCGACCCCTTATGAAATGGAGCACCGCCTGTTTGCGGTTGGCAAAGGATATGCGTGGCATCTCAGCCGCGCCTCGCCGCTGCTCGATGACCAGGGCAAGGTCGTGCGGTGGTATGGCACGACCACCGACATCGACGATCAAAAGCATCGCGAGGCGAACATCCTGGACCTCATGGCGGAGGTCAATCATCGTTCGCGCAATCTGCTCGCCGTCGCGCAGGCGATCGCGCGCTCCGGCGTGGCGAACGCGAAAACGGTCCAGGAGTTTCAGGAAAGATTTTCAGAACGGCTGCTCGGACTGGCCGCCAGCCAGGATTTACTGACCGACCGGAATTGGCGCGGCGTGCCGATCGAGTTCCTGGTGCGGGCGCAAACCGCGCGCTGCCGGGAAAAGAACATGGTGAGCGGAGGGCCGGAGGTCCTGCTCAATCCCAACGCAACCCAAACGCTCGGCCTTGCTTTGCGCGAGCTATGCGATAACGCCCTGAGGCACGGCGCTTTCTCGAAAGCTGGCGGCGAAGTCTCTCTGCTTTGGCGGATCGACGACAGCGAGGCCGAGCCGAGGCTCGAGATGACATGGCGTGAGCGCGGCCGCGCTCCCGCGAAGCCGGCGACGACCTTCGGGTTCGGCAGAATTGTTATCGAGCGCCTCACCGCCTCCGGTCTTAACGCCTCTTCGATCTTGAGTTTCGAACCTGACGGCGTGATATGGCGTTTGATCGCCCCGCTGAAGGATGTCGTGAAAACCGGAGCTGGCGATCCGCACCATTCGGAGCCGTCGGCCGAAGTCGCGTCGGGCCGAGCGGGAGCGGATTGATTCCGCGTGCTTCCCAAACTTGTATCAGGAGTTCGTCAGGTGCCGGACAAACGTTCGGGAAGACCGCGAAGCAGGGCGAAAAAGACGGGGCGGCGCAGCGCGAAAAAGACGGCGCCGCGCAGCGCGTCGCCGCTCCCCGCGGAAGACGCGAAGGCGGATCGATATATCGCCGATCAGTTGAAAGCGATGTATGACGCGGTGGTCGTCGAGCCCATTCCCGACCGCCTTCTGCAGTTGCTTGACCGTCTCGACCACGAATCCGAATAACGACCTCGCTCCTTCTGCTCTTGAGTTTATGCGAGGACTGCTCCGTCGCATTTCCTCGGGGAAGACCAGGGAGGGGGTCGCGCCGTCCTAGGCAATAAGGGAGCAGCGGCGCATTCGCCAATCTCGTCGGTCCGCGCGACCCCCCACCCCGTCCCGCCCCCACAAGGGGGGCGGGTGCGCTATCGCCATCGCGCCAGAAGCGTCTATGGCGCGAGCGGCGCGGTCACGACGAACTCGACGCCCGGCTGGTGCTCAACGACCTCCAACGACGCATTCAGCTGTTCGGCGAGCGAGCGCACCATGCGGGCGCCGAGGCCCTTTCCCTTGCCGAATTGGAAGCCTTCCGGAAGTCCGTCGCCTTCATCGCGAATGGCGATAAAAAAACTGTCGACGCCGGTGGTGGCGATGTTGACCCACACATTGCCGGCGCCCTGGCGCGCACCCTGGCCCGCGCCCTTGCCCCGATAGGCGTGCTTGGCGGCGTTCGACACCAGCTCATTGACGATCAGCGCCGATGAAATCGCGCGATCGGTGGAAATTATGATGCCGGCCTGCGCCTGAACGTGAATTTCGCATTGCCCGAAGCTGGCGCCGAGGTCTCTGCAAATGGCCTCGATGTATCGTCCGACGTCAAAACGCTCGACGTCCGCCGATTGATACAATTGCTCGTGCACCCGGGCGATGGCGCCCACGCGGAGCGTCGCGTCTTCAAGCTGCTGCGCGAATTCCGGATGGCTGTCTTCCCGCGCCTGAAGACGCAGCATGCCGACGACCAGGGCAAGGCTGTTCTTGACCCGATGGTTCATCTCCTTGAGCAGGAATTGCTGGCGCTCGAGCGCCGTCTTCAGACTGCGCTCATGCCGTTCACGCTCGATCGCCATGCCCAGGATATTGGCGGCGCCCTGGAGGAACGCGAGATCATGCTCGACAAACTCGTCCTGCGATCGGCTGTCGACCTCCAGCACCCCGAACGGCTGGCCATCCCCCTGCAGGATAACGTTCATGGCGCGGTGAATGCCGTGCCTGACCAGGATCTCGGGCGTTCTGAAACGCTCCTCGAGTTGGAGATGATTGGAGATCACTGGCCTGCCGGTTTTGAGCGCGAATCCGGCCGGTGAAGCCAGATCCGCGCCGATTCTGACGACGCCGACGACGCCCGGCTCCCAACCGACGCCGGCCCGAACGAGAAGGGTGTTTTGAGCCGGAATGTATTCGAGCACCTTGCAAAACTCTGTCCGAAGGCCCTCCGCCGTCAGGCGCGCGGTCTCGTCGAGAAGCTGATCGAAGCCCGGTCCCTGCAGCGCGCCGACGCCGAGCTCGGCAAGGATTTCCTGCTGACGCACGCGGTGATGAAGCGCGTGCATAATGGGATCCGCGGCCTCGGCCATGGAGTTGGATTCGACGACCGGCGGAGCCGGCTTATCGGAGGGCGGCATTGGATCGGCTATGCGGCAAGCTGCGCCTCCCGGAGAATTCGGTCTCTCCTGCTAATCGTCTATGTCGCCGTAGGCAACCGCGCCAGCGCCGCCGGCTAACCGCTTCTGGAACAGAATGGACGAGCACGTCGTTCTTCATTCGACGAAGGAGGCCGCGATGGACTGGAACCGGGTAGAAGGAAATTGGAAGCAAGTGAAGGGCGCCGTGAAACAGCAATGGGGAAAGCTGACTGACGACGACCTCACGCAAATCAATGGCAGCCGAGAGAAGCTCGAGGGGATCATCCAGGAGCGGTATGGAATCGCCAAGGACGAAACCCGCAAGCAGCTTGACGCCTGGTATTCAAATCAGGGCTGGCAATAAACGCCGCGATTAACGGCCCCGACGATTGCTTCGGGGCCGTTCTCCGACTGAGGGCGCTGTCCTAGGTCTGGAGGCGTGATCGAGCAACGGAAAGGCGGATCGCAAGTCCCTCAGGCGGCCACTCGCGGACGATTTCCCCGCTCAAGCTGGTCAGAAACCGCGATCCGCGACAGCACGTCGCCAAAGCCCAACTCGCCAATCGGCGCGGCGACGGGCGGACCGCCACGTTCGGTCCAATGGACCAGGATCGAGTCGCCCTCTTCCGCAAAGACGACCTTTACCGATCCCCTTTCGGCGGAAAGGGCGCCGTATTTGGCTGCGTTGGTCGCAAATTCATGCAGCAGCAGAGCCAGGCTCGTGACCGCGGGACCGGAAACGCCACCGTCAATTCCCGAGATCGCGATGCGGGGATGTTCGGGTTCGTCAAACGGAGCAACAATGGTGCGGATGAGCGATTGGAGCGTCGTCGGCTGGGGCGCGGCATCGCCAAAGTCGGCCGAGAAAGTGAGGGCGTGGGCTCGGGCCAGCGCGGAAAGCCGTGCGCGCGTCGATTCCGCGAGCTCGTGCGGGGATTTCGCCGTCCGCGCGCTCAAGCCCACGATGCTGCCCGAAAGAGCGAAAAGGTTCTTCACCCGGTGACTCATTTCCCTCAGCAGCAAGCGCTGCCGTTCCCGCGCTTTCTTGAGCTCGGTTATGTCGCGCGCGATTTTTGACGCGCCGACAATCTTCCCGCGCGAGTTCCGGATCGGCGAGATGGTCAGCGAAATGTCGACGAAGCTCCCGTCCTTGCGCTGCCGGACGGTCTCGAAGTGCTCGATTCGCTCGCCGCGGTGAATCTTGTCGAGGATCGAGGGTTCCTCGTCCAGACGGTCGACCGGTATGATGATCGTCACCGGCCTGCCGACAGCCTCTTCGGAGCTAAAGCCGAACAGCCGCTCCGCGCCGCGGTTCCAGCTCAGGATCAGGCCGTCGAGATTCTTCGACAGAATGGCGTCGTCAGACGACTCGATAATGGCCTGGTAGTGGTGGGCGGCAAGGTTGTCGACCCCGCGCGCCTGGCGCGGTCGAGGCGCCCACGCCCGCTTCATGGGCGGCTTACCCGCACGTTCCAATACCCCATCCTCAAAAGCAAAGCCATTCCGGTTCGCGACCAAGCTCACCGCGATGGTCAAAAGAACGCAGAGATGCTTGGTCATACACGCTTTGGTGCGTGTCGTCTCAAGGGATTGAGGAGGAAGAGAAAGAAAGCAACAGCGAAACTTCCGAAATTCCTTTCTGCTCGGACCTGTGCCGCCGAAGGATCGGCTAAACCGCTCTTGCTCTTCGAACGCTTCGGGCGGTTGAGGAATCGACCGCCGGCTCGCCAGGAGGCTCGCCCTCGATGCGCTTGCGTTCCTCAGGTTCCGACCCGATGAGGAAGGCTTCGGCAGCGGCCCAATGGCGTTCCGCGCCGCCTTCGGGGCATCCTTCGTCGAGCCACAGGAAATAAGCCATCTCACGGATGCGGTCGTTGCGCTCCGGCGTCGTGGCGCCCGACTGGGGTTGGTCGTGCATGCTGCTTTCCGCTTGCGTGTCGGCGGCCTTATGGCCAGTGCCCAATGAGGACATGAAAATCTCCCTTGAAACATGTTGGCGGGTAAACGCGACTTGATCGTGCCGGGTTCCAGTGAGACTCGCTAAATAAGGCGTTAGGTTGGAATTGCTCCACCGGCGCCGGTCAGAGGCCTTAGATCCTTTGCTCGGCCTTCGGCCTGCCGAGACTGATCGTGAACGGACGTCCGGCGATCGCGCCTCCCAGCGCCGGCGTGATCCGAAACGGCAGGCACGCCTCGACCGCGCGTTCGGCGTCGTCGACGAACGCCTGTCGGGACTCCTTGTCGCCCTCGAGATGGGAGAAGGTGATGCGCGGCTTGCCGAAGATCGAGCCGTCCCGCTTCATCATCAGCATGATCGTCAGCCGCGAGCCGGCGGGGCCAGCCGCCTTGCCGGCCATGCAGGCGCCGAACTGGCGCTGAAGGTCGACGAGCGTGTTGGCGGGCGCGGCGTCGTCGGCGAGCGCTCGCTCTGCGGCGAGCATTCGCGTGGCGCAGGCGAACGCCGCGGCCAATGCGATCATCGTTCGGACGCGCCTCATTGAAACTCGCTCCGGCATCGGCATTCCCCGTCAAACGCCATGTTCGGTCCGAAGTTGTCGAAGATCAATGCGCAAGCCTCGAAGCCCGGCTATTGTCATCGAAGGCTCGAAGCGGGAGCACGGCGTGGCGGACCCGGTTGCGAAACGCCACGTCTATGCGGCCGAGATTATGCGTCTCGCCAGGGTCCGCGACCCGCGCATCGAAGCGGCCTTCGCCGCCGTTCCGCGCGAGGATTTCGTGGGGAGCCCGCCCTGGCGGATCGGGTCCGGCGGCGTCTTTGGCCTGACCTCGTCCGACGACCCCGCCAGCCTCTACGAGGACGTCCTTGTCGCCATCGATCCCGAGCGCGGAATCAACAACGGCCAGCCGTCGCTGCACGCGCAGGCGATCGACGCGCTCGGCGTGAAGGAGGGCGAGACGATCGTGCAGATCGGCGCCGGCGCCGGCTATTACACCGCGATCCTCGCCGAGCTCGTGGGGACCAAGGGCAGGGTGATCGCCTATGAGATCGCGCCGGACATTGCCGCGCGCGCCGCCGCCAACCTCAGCCGTTACCCTCAGGTCGAGGTCCGCGCCCGCTCCGGCGTCGAGGACCTGCCTCAAGCCGACGTCCTTTATGTCAACGCCGCCGCCTCGCACCCCCTTCGCGCCTGGCTCGACGCGCTCAAAGTCGGCGGCAGGCTCGTCTTTCCCCTCCAGGCCGCGCGTTCGATCGGGGCCATGGCACTCGTGACGCGGCCCGAACGCGGCGAGGCGTGGCCGGCCCGCTTGTTCACGGGCGTGGTGTTCATCCCCTGCGAAGGGGCGCAGGATTCCGAGATCGGCCGCAGGCTCGACCAGGCGTTCCGCCGCGGCGGCCAGGAGAGGGTCCGCTCGCTGCGCTTTGGGAGCGCGCCGAGCCCGACGGACTGGGTCCGAGGCGACGGCTGGGCGCTGTCGACCGAGCCGGCGGGGTAGGGCAATCGGCCACCGGGACCCGGCCCCCAGGGGCGCCAAATACAACTTCCGGTCGAGGTCCACGCAAATAAATGCAAGCAAGTTGGGCCTAAACGAGCCTAAACGCTAGTAAAACAGCTAGCGTTTACTAGCGCTTATTTTTCCGAGTCCAGACTTTTCAAAGGATTACGGGCGGAAAAATAAGAAAATTCGCCCGACCTCTCAACTCGCCTTTTGGGTTGTGCTCGGAGCACGCGACACGATGTCCACCGCATCGTTCGCTCAATCGTTGAGCCAGATCTCTGTCGGAACGCCCTCGTCATCCACACGGGCATAATCCTCGATAAAAAGGCGCACCCCCAGGGCGGACGCCCGTGCGATGACGCTCTCTCCGATCGCGCCCTGATAGGCAAAGCCTGGCTTGAAAATTGCGATCCAGAGCGTCGCGTCAACCTCCTTGGCTCTGATCAGATTCGCGTAGGCGCTGGCCTCAACCGCCTGCAAAATATTTGCGACGCATGGCTGCAGTTGTGCGGCGTCATTCAGTCCCAACTCGTCGAAGGAAACATAGTTGCGGGCAAAGCGGCTGTTCAAAGGCGCGCCTTTGCGGTCCATCCTGGCATCGCCCTTGTTGGCGATGATCTTTGGGACGAGGGCGATGCGTCGCCGAGCGTCGCCGAACGATGTCGTGTCGCTCCACAGGCGCAGATTGACCCTGGCGCCGGGGCGGGCGACTCCGTTTGGATCGTTATTCAGCGAGATTTCCGATGTATTCGTCGCCATAGAAAACGTCTCCGGTTTCGGTGTCGAACCTGCAGTGGTCGCCGCCAGATAGACCTGCGCTTTCTTTCAATGCGTGAAGAATATCCGATGCAGCGTTGTGATCGAGGCCGAGCGCACGGCAAGCGTGCTTGAAATCCCCGGTTAGAACCGCGACTTCGCGCGGTGCTTCCCGAATCGGCCGGTTGTGGCTTGTGTGATCGGACGCGCTTGCCGGTCCATCCTGCGTCCATTGTCCGCCGTCCGGGCTGCCCTTCGGCGCGCGAGGCTGGTCAGGGCTGTATTTGACGAGCGCTTCCACTGGGCTGCAGTCGAACCCGCAGGCTTTCATGAGGCCTAAGGGCGTGAGGAAACCGTGGTCGAGGATGTCGGCGGCGATGTGAAGGCGGCGCGCCGCTTCGCTTCCGACGAGCGCGGGAAGTCCGGTCAGCGCGACATGCATCGCCGACTTGACGAGATCGCCACGGTGGAATTCCCGCTCGGCCCAGGCGAGGTGTTTCAGCGCGTCCGCCGGGACGTCGCGAGCGTGCGCCACGGACAATAACGCCAGAAGGCGATCGTCGTCGCTGCCGCCGTTCCGCGCGAGCAGCGTTCCGGCGCCGAACCGGGGTCCGTCCGGCGTCCAGGTGACGAACGGGTAGAAGGGAGCGCCACGCGCCTCAATCGCCCACGACTTCTCCAGATCAGCGATCGTTCGGCGGAATCGGCCTGCCGGCGTCCCGCCGCGACCGCGGCCATCCGGTTCTTCGTCCCTCAGAGATTTGCGACCGTCCATTCGGCGATGTCCTGCGACCTCGCATTCCTTAAGGCGGGCCAAAGCTCATTCTAGCCCGCCCTTTGCCGGGTCGTCAAGAACAAATAGCGAACAAACAGTGATAAGCGTTACAGATCATACCCTTATGGCCAAAACGAAAAGCTTCTACAGCGTCAGGCCTGGGTTCAGTCCAGACCCGCGCTTCGCCATTGGCTCGCTGGCGCGGCCGCGAGGGCGGAAGGTGGCGGCGTAGCGAGGTGTCGAAGCCTGCCGCAATGAGGATCTAAGCAACCACTTGCGTGAATCCGAAATAATCGCTATATTTGCTTCCGTTCGAAAAACCAGCAGCGCCTAGCAGAGAGAGGCGGTCTTTGCAAGGGTCGAAGCGACGAGGCAATTCAGAGATCACAGGCCTCGCCCTCGGCTTCACCCAGACCCGCGACGAATAATCACTCGAGCGGTGTTGGCGCTAAACCGAGAAGCTCACCCCGCAGCCGCAGGAGGCGACCGCATTCGGGTTCTTCATCCTGAACGACTGGCCCATCAGGTCGTCGACGAAATCAAGCTCGGCGCCTTTGAGCATTTCGAGCGAGACCGGATCGACCAGCACCGTCGCGCCGTCGCGCGTCACCGCCACGTCGTCCTCGGCCCGGCTCCGGTCGACATCGAACGAATATTGGAAGCCCGAGCAGCCGCCGCCCCTGACCGAAATGCGCAAAGCCGCGCTCTGGTCGCCTTTGAGGATCGTATTGAGCCGCCGCGCGGCGCTGGCGCTGATCGTAACCCCCTCAAGCGCGGGAGAGAGGGGAAGAGAGACAGCCTCGTTCATGGCTCTGGCCCTTAATCGCTTGCGCCGTAGAGCCGGCGCCATCAAGAATCTCTGGACCCCAAGATATGGACGCCGAGCAAAGAGCGCAATGTCAAGGCGATCGATGGCGGAGGACGCCAGCTTGACGGCCCGCGCGCCTTACGCCGCCGACCCCGGTCGTGCGCCCCGTCTTCTCGCCGAGCCGCCCTCGGCGACCCGGACCGACTTCCAGCGCGACCGCGACCGCATCGTCCATTCGACCGCCTTCCGCCGTCTCGCCCACAAGACCCAGGTGTTCGTCGATCACGAGAGCGACCATTTCCGCACCCGTCTCACCCACACGATCGAGGTGGCGCAGATCGCCCGCGCGCTCGCTCGCGCCTTGAGGCTCGACGATGATCTCGCGGAAGCGATCGCGCTCGGCCACGATCTCGGCCACTCCCCCTTCGGGCATACCGGCGAGGACGCGCTCGACGCCTGTATGGCCGAGCACGGCGGCTTCGACCACAACAGCCACGCTTTGCGCATCGTGACTGAGCTCGAGCGGCATTACGCCGAGTTCGACGGCCTCAACCTGACCCAGCCGACGCTGGCCGGCCTCATCAAGCACAACGGGCCTTTGCTCGACGCTTCGGGCGCGCCGACGGAGCGCTACCGGCCGCGTGGCGTCCCGGCTGCGGTCCTCCGACACAATGCAAGGCAGGACCTGGAGCTCAGCCTCCATGCGAGCCTGGAAGCGCAAGCGGCTGCGATCGCGGATGATATCGCCTATGACGCCCACGACATCGATGATGGCCTGCGCGCCGGTCTGTTCTCGCTTGCCGAGCTTCGCGCCGCCGTTCCCTATGTCGAGGGCCTGATGCGAGAGATCGACGCCCTCCATCCCGGACTCGAGCAGCCGCGCGCGATCCACGAACTGACCCGTCGCGTCATCACCCGGTTCATCGAGGACGCGATCGGCGAGAGCGGCCGGCGGATCGCCGAATCCAGGGTCGACAGTCCGGAAGCAGTCGGGCTCGCGGCCCGGACCCTGGTCGGCCAAACCGCCGCCATCGAGACGGCCGATCGCGACATCAAGGCTTTCCTCTTCGCCCGCATGTACCGACATCCGAACGTCCGGAAGGTTCGGGACGAGGCGGACGCGATCGTGCGGCGCCTGTTCAAAGCGTATTTCGGCGACCCGTCCGCCATGCCGCCCGAATGGGCGGCCAAGGCCGGCGCGCAGGGCCGGGCGCGCGCCGTCGCCGACTATATCGCCGGCATGACCGACCGGTTCGCGATCGCCGAACATGCCCGGCTTTTTGACGGGCCGCCCGACTTGCGCTAGAGGCGCGCGGCTAGGCCCGTCATGGCCGGCTTGTCCCGGCCATCCACGAGTTTAGCCGGCGGAAGGTCGTGAATTGCGGCGGCCTTGTCGAGGCTACGCGTCGTCAAGGCTACGTTTGGCCAGGTTCAAGGCCGGAAACGGTCTTCCGGCATTTCCACGTGGATGGCCGGGGCAAGCCCGGCCATGACGCTGACGCGGCGCCCAGGCATTGGCTTTCCCCACGGTAGGATCCATGAACGTTTTCGCCGACTTCCAGTCGCGCATCGCGAGCCTGCTCGAAAAGCGGATCGCGGCGGGCGAATTGCCGCGCGACCTCGATCTTGGCCGCTTCGTCGTCGAGCCGCCGCGCGAGGCGGCGCATGGCGACCTCTCGACCAACGCGGCGATGGTCTATGCGCGGGAAGCCAAGCTTGCGGGCTCGAATCCGCGCGCGCTCGCGGAACGGCTGGTCGCTGATCTCAAGCTTGAACCTGACGTGCAGAGCGCGGATGCGGCTGGGCCTGGTTTCATTAATATCGTCCTGAAGCCAGAGGTTTACGAGAAAGTCCTGAAGACAGTTCTCATTCATGGCCAGCTTTTCGGCGCCGGGGCGCCGAGCGAGGGAGGGCCGGTCAACGTCGAATATGTGAGCGCCAATCCGACCGGCCCCATGCATGTCGGCCACGCGCGCGGCGCGGTGTTTGGCGACGCCCTCTCGAGCCTGCTCATTTTCTCCGGCCGCGAGGCGACGCGCGAATATTACATCAACGACGCCGGCGGCCAGGTCGATGTGTTGGCGCGCTCCGCTTTCCTACGCTACCGCGAGGCCTTGGGCGAAGACATCGGCTCGATCCCCGAGGGCCTCTATCCCGGCGACTATCTGAAGCCCGTCGGCGAGTATCTCGAGCGCGAATTTGGCGCGGGCCTCGTGAGCAAGCCCGAAGCGGAATGGTTGCCGATCGTGCGCAAGCGGGCCATCGTCGCCATGATGGCGATGATCCGCGAGGATCTCGCCGCGCTCAACATCACCCACGAAGTGTTCGCCTCCGAGCGCGCGCTGACTGGCGTCGACGGCGGTGAAGACCGGGTGCGCGAGACGATCGACTGGCTGCGGGCGAAGGGTCTCGTCTACCAGGGCCGTCTGCCGCCGCCCAAGGGCGCGCCCGCGGACGATTGGGAGGATCGCGAGCAGACTTTGTTCCGCTCGACCGGTTTCGGCGACGACGTCGACCGGCCGCTCGTCAAGTCCGATGGCGGATACACGTATTTCGCCAGCGATATCGCCTACCACAAGACCAAGATCGACCGGAATTTTCGCACCCTCGTCGACGTGTGGGGCGCCGATCATGGCGGCTACGTCAAACGCATGCAGGCCGCGGTCGCCGCCTTGTCGGACGGCAAGGTGAAGCTCGAGGTGCGGCTCTGCCAGCTCGTGCGTCTCATGCGCGCCGGCGAGCCGGTCAAAATGTCGAAGCGTTCCGGCGAGTTCGTGACGCTGCGTGAGGTCGTGGATGAGGTCGGCGCGGACGCTGTCCGGTTCATGATGCTGATGCGCAAGAACGACGCGCCGCTCGATTTCGACCTGGCGAAGGTGATCGAGCAAAGCCAGGACAATCCGGTCTTCTACGTCCAGTACGCCCACGCTCGCGCCCGTAGCGTCCTGAGGCAGGGCAAGGCCGTCTTTGCGGACTTTGATCTGGACCAGAAGGCGCTCGCCCACGCCGACTTCTCGCTTTTGACCGACGAGGGGGAGCGCGAGCTCATGCGAACCTTCGGGCAATATCCACGCGCTGTTCGTCAGGCGGCCGAGGCGCACGAGCCTCACCGGATCGCTTTTTTCGTCCATGATCTGGCGACGCGTTTTCATGCGCATTGGAATAGGGGGAAAGACGCGCCTCGTTTGCGGTTTGTTAACGAGAAAGAACGAAATTTGTCGTATGCGAGATTGGCTTTGGTCGCGGCCGTGAGCCTTGTTTTGGCCTCCGCATTGTCAATTTTGGGCGTTAGCGCGCCGGAGGAGATGCGGTAGCGGATTTGCTAGTAGGCGGCGCTCGACGCCCGCCTTAAGTGATCCGCGACGAGTGAGGGTGACATGAGTGCTTCCGGGTCACGGGCAATGGACGAAATCAACCTCGACGAATTCGAGCGGCGATTGCGCGCCGCGGGCGCTCAACAGTCGCAGACCGAAGATCCGCTCGCGGAACTGTCGCGTCTGGTCGAATTTTCGCACATGGGCATCGCGAACGGCGAGACGGCTCCGGCGCGACGCGCCCCTGAGCCGGCTGCGCGCGCCGCGGCTTCGAGCACGAGCGAAACCGGGGCTCTCCGGCCATCGCTCGACGATGAGGTGGAGGAAATGGCGCCCGGCGCGTCCGAGGCCGATCGCGCGGCGCGGCGGGACTACGAGTTCGACGCCCATCCTTCCGACAGCGCTTCCGCGGCGGATGCGGGGGAAACGCGCCGGCCCATGCGCTGGAAGATCGCCGTTTCCGCGCTCGCGCTTGCGGGCGTCGCGATGATCGGCGGCGTCTTCGCGCTGAGAGGCGGCGTGCCGGGCCTGAAAAAGGACGCCCCGTTCATCGCGGCGGCGCAGGGGCCGACCAAGGTTGCGCCTCCCAGCGACCAGACGGTGACGACCTCCAGCGACGCCGGCGCCACCCTTCTTCACGACACCGGCAAGCCGGCCGCGGTCAAAGTCGTCAATTCCGAGGAGCAGCCCGTCGATTTGAACGCACAGGCGGCCGTGAACAACCCGCCTTCGGCGTCTGCGCCGGCCAATTCCTCGGCAGGCACGACGGACCCGGCGCTCGCGGCGATCATCAATTCGCCGCTTGTCCCGCCGCAGGCCGCCGCGCCGCCGAAGGGGATGACATCGGATGAGTTCCCCGACCCGAAACCCGTGCGCACGATCTCGCTCAGGCCGGACGGAACGCCGATCGGCGTGGGCGCCCCCCCTGACGAGCCGGCAGGCAACGCGAATTCCGCGCCAGCGCCGGCGGCGCCGAGCGCTCCTCAGTCAACCAGTCCGGCGCCGAAGATGGCAAGCGACGCCGCTGGCGCGGCGCAGCCGTCGACGCCCAAGATCGACTTGCCGACCAAGCTGTCGCCGCCCAAGTCGGCTGCGCGCGTGGCGGTCGGGAAAATGGATACGACCGCGCCCGACGGGACGGCGCAGATCCCCCCTGGCGAAGCGCAAAACAGCGCTCCGGCGAAACCTGACAAGGCCGCCAAGAAGCCGAAGGCCGGACAGGTCGTCGATGCGACCGAGACGACTGGCGCGATCGCGCCGCCTGTCGACGCCACCGCCGCGACCACGTCCGGCGGATGGTCGGTTCAACTGGCCGCTCCGAAATCCGAAGCGGAGGCAAAGAGCACGGCGGCGAAGTTGACCAGCAAGTACAGCGCTGAACTCAACGGGTCCGAAATCGGAGTGCACAAAGCGGAGGTCAGGGGCGAAACGATCTACCGCTTGCGCGTGAGCGGCCTGACCAAGGCGGACGCCGCGGCGATGTGCGCTCGCCTCAAAGGCGAGGGCGGACAGTGCTTCATCGCTAAGTAAGCGAAGCGCGCCTGCTTTCGGGTCCGTCCGAGAGGCAGCTGTTCGGTCAGACCGGCGTCGTCATCGCGAGCCATAGGGCGTCGAAAGACGCCCGTCCTTCCGGACGGGCTATGGCGAAGCGATCCAGGGGAACGTAGGGCGCCCTGCGACTCTGGATCGCCGCGTCGCTTCGCTCCTCGCGATGACGATTTGGGCCCGGAAGCATCTTGTAACTAGCGCGGAGCCGCCAATGCCCAAGGCCTTCATCAGCGGCTGCGCGGGCCTTGCGCTGAACGACGAGGAGCGGGCCTTCCTGCGTCGGGAAGACCCTTGGGGCCTGATCCTCTTCAAGCGCAACATCGCCGACCGCGACCAGGTGCGTGCGCTGACGGATGCGTTCCGGGACAGCGTCGGCCGCGCCGACGCGCCGGTGTTGATCGATCAGGAGGGCGGCCGCGTCCAGCGCATGGCGCCCCCTCATTGGCGCTCATATCCGGCCGCCGCCGCGATCGAGGCGGGTCTCGAGCCGTCCAGAGCCGAGGCAGCCGCACGTCTGGTCGCTCGCCTCATTGCGCATGATCTCATCGAAGTCGGGATCACCATCGACTGCGCGCCGGTGCTCGATGTCGCGGGCGAGGGCATGCACAATGCGATCGGCTCGCGGGCCTTCTCGTCCCGACCCGAACGCGTCGCGGCGATGGGCCGGGCGGTCGCCGAGGGCCTGCTCGCGGGCGGCGTCGCGCCGGTCATAAAGCACATGCCGGGACACGGCCGGGCGCGGGTGGACAGCCATCACGAATTGCCCGTTGTCGACGCCACGCTGAGCGAGCTCAAACACGATTTCGCGCCGTTTGCGGCGCTTAAAGACCTGCCGATGGCGATGAGCGCGCATCTTCTCTACACGGCGATCGATCCCCGTCGTCCGGCGACGGCCTCGCCGATCGTGGTTAAGGAAATCATGCGCGGCGAGATCGGGTTCGACGGGCTCATCATGAGCGACGACCTGTCGATGAAGGCGCTCGCCGGCTCGTTCGAGGAGCGCGCCGCCGCGGTGATCGAGGCGGGCCTCGACATCGTCCTGCACTGCAATGGCAATATGGAAGAGGGTCGCGCCGTCGCTTCCGCCACGCCTACGCTTTCCGGCGCGTCGCTGCGTCGCGCCAAAGCCGCCGCGGCCACGATAAAGGCGCCGCAGCCTTTCGATGTCGAGCGCGGCGTGCGCGAGCTTGCCGCCATCAATGCCGAACTTGGCGTGGCTTAGAGCTGGCCTCCTCTGGCCTAAAGCAAGCGCGTTTGCGCGAATCATCGTTCGGCTTCAGCTTGTCGTCGATGCGTGAAAGTCGGCTGACGTTCCTGGAATTCTTCGCTGGCGGAGGCATGGCCCGGGCCGGTCTCGGCAAGTCCTGGCGCTGCCTGTTCGCCAATGACTTCGATGCGATGAAGGTCGAGGCCTACGTCCGAAACTATGGCGACGCCGACATCAGACATGAGGATGTCGCCAAGTTGATGTTGGACGATCTGCCGTCTGAACGAAGCGACCTCGCATGGGCGTCCTTTCCCTGCCAGGACCTCTCGCTCGCAGGGGAATATAGAGGTCTCGGCCGGGAGCGTGACGAGGCTCCCACTAGGTCGGGTACTTTCTGGCCATTCTGGAAGCTTATGCGCGGGCTCGCGGAGGCGGGACGCCCGCCGCGCACCATCGTTCTGGAGAACGTGTACGGTTGCCTGACATCGCACGCGGGAAAGGATTTCGCCGCCATCGGGTCGGCGCTTTCGGGTTCAGACTATCGGTTTGGCGCGATTGTCATCAACGCCTCTCGTTTTGTCCCGCAATCACGCCCGCGGGTGTTTTTCATCGCGATCGACAGGAACGAAGCGGCGCCGACCGGACTGGTTTCGAACGGCGCCGATCCCGAATGGCATCCCCGCGCGCTGGTCGACGCCTATGCCGGCCTGTCTCCATCCGCCAAAAAGCATTGGATCTGGTGGAAGGCGCCGGCGCCGCGGGTCCGCAATACGCGTTTTGCCGATCTCATCGAGGACGAGCCGACCGGCGTTGATTGGCATTCGCCTGGCGAGACGGACTATCTTCTCAGTCTCATGTCGCCCGTCAATCGAGCGAAGGTTGCGTCGGCCAGGTTGTCTGGAAAGCGAATGGTCGGAAGCGTGTATCGGCGCACGCGACCCGACATGAATGGCGTGAAGCGCCAGCGGGCCGAAGTTCGGTTCGACGATCTCGCAGGATGCTTGCGCACGCCCGCGGGCGGCTCGTCCCGGCAGTCCATTCTCGTCATCGATGGCGAACGCGTTCGCTCCCGTCTTCTCTCGCCACGCGAGGCCGCGAGGTTGATGGGCTTGGACGATAATTATCGTCTTCCCGAGCGCTACAACGACGCTTATCACGTGTGCGGAGACGGCGTGTGCGTGCCCGTGGTCCGCCACATTGCGGAGACGGTCCTCGAGCCGATCCTCGCGGCAAATCGCCTGAAAGCAGCAGTGGCGGCGGAATGACGCCGCGATGGCCGCCGCGTTGCGGATCACGCGGCGTCCTGAGTGACGCGATTGCGGCCGGCCGACTTCGATAGATAAAGCGCCCGGTCCGCTCGACGATAAAGCTCGGCGGAATCCCAGTCCTCCCGCCATTCGGCGAGACCAATCGAAACTGTGATCGACACGGAGCCGGCGGCGCCGTCGACCGGGAATTCGCGGCGCTCTGTCGTCCGGCGCGCGCGTTCCGCGATCCGCGCCGCTTCGGCAGCATCGGCGCCCGGCATCACGACGACGAATTCCTCTCCGCCCAGGCGGCAGATGAGGTCGCCGCTCCGAACCGTCTCTTGCAGCTGAGCGCCGAAGCCCTTGAGCACGCGATCGCCGACATCGTGGCCATGGGTGTCGTTGACGCGCTTGAAATGGTCGATGTCGAGAACCATCATGGTCAGCGCCGCGCTTCTTTCGCGTGCGGTTTCGATCATCGCCGGCAGGCGGCGCTCGAGCGAGCGGCGATTGTTGAGCCCGGTGAGCGAATCGTAAAGCGCCATCTCGATCGATTGCTGCACGGACTGGCGCAGTCGATCCGCATAGAGCTTCTGACGGATGTTTGTCCTGACCCGCGCCAGGAGCTCGTTTCGGTCGATCGGGCGCGTGAGATAGTCGTTGGCGCCGAGCTCGAGCCCGCGAAGCACCTTCGGGCGATCGTCCGGATCGGCGATGAGCAAGATCGGCAGATTGCGCGTGCGCTCGTGCGAGCGGGCCTGGCTGCACAGCCTCAAGCCGTCGAACGCGCCGGAGCCTAGGCTGACGATCATGAGGTCGATTGGCTCTTCGCGCGCCGCGATCAGCGCCTCGCCCGGCTCCTCGGCGAGGATGACGTGATGATACGGGCTCAGCGCGCCAGCGATGCGCTCACGCGAATTTCGCTGTTCGTCCACGAGCAGCAGTCGCCCTCGCTCCGGCGCCTCCAGATTCAGGGCTTCGGCAGCCGCTGAGGTTCCCGCTTCCCCACTATGGGCGGCGCGGCTGCGCAGCTCGTCGATCGAAAACTTGAGCCGAGTGAGCGAGCGAACGCGCGCGATCAGCGCGATTTCGTCGACGGGCTTGGTCAGGAAATCGTCAGCGCCGGATTCGAGACCGCGCATGCGGTCGGCTGGCCGGTCGAACGCAGTCAGGAGAACGATCGGCAGATGAGCGGTGTCCGGCGCGGCTCGAAGCCGTCGGCAAACCTCGAAACCGTCCATGCCCGGCATCTTCACATCGAGAAGAACGATGTCGCACCCGCCCTGTGCGCAGATGGCGAGCGCATCGGGGCCGTTCGCCGCCGCCAGCACCTCGAAATATTCGAGGCTCAGTCTCGTCTGGAGCAGTTTGCGGTTGGACCGGACGTCGTCAACGACCAGCACGCGAGCCGTCATTCGGTCGCCCCGGGCCCAAGGAAGTGGTCGATCGTCTCAAAAAATTTGGCGACCGATATCGGCTTGGAGAGATAGGCCTCGCAACCACCCTGCCGGATTTTTTCCTCGTCGCCCTTCATCGCGAAGGCCGTAACGGCGACGACCGGTATCCCCTTGAGCTCCTCGTCATCCTTCAGCCATTGCGTGACTTCGAGGCCGGAAACCTCGGGCAGCTGAATGTCCATGAGGATCAGGTCGGGCCGGTGCTTGCGCGCCAGATCGACCGCCTCGATGCCGTTGCGCGTCTGCACAATTCGGTGCCCGCGGGTCTCGACGAGGTCGTTGAACAGCTTCATGTTGAGTTCGTTATCCTCAACAATGAGCACGGTCTTGGCCATCGGGCGTTCCATGGAGGGTGAATTCGGCCGGCGCGCCGGGTAAGATTAGCCGCAACACATTGACGAAAGGCGAATCGGACTATGCGCGATTCCTTGAAAAAGATGCAATCCGCAAGTGTAGAGTCCGCCCGATCTCTTGCGGTGAGCGCGCTCACCTTCATTGCCGTCGATCCCGACCGGCTGAATCGATTCCTCGGAATAACCGGACTGGGCCCCGATAATCTTCGAACTTCGGCCGCCGACCCGGCGTTTCTGGGCTCGGTGCTCGACTATCTGGTCGCCGACGAAAGGCTGCTGGTTGAATTTGCGGCCGACGCCGGTCTCCAGCCCGAGGCGGTTTCGCGGGCGCATGAGGCTCTCCGCAACTCTCATGAGAGCGAGACCTGATGGACCCACCTCGGCTGCGCCTCTGTCGCGACTGTCTGAGGAAGGATCCTCAAGGCTCGGCCCGCTGCGCCCATTGCGGCTCGCCGCGGACGATCGTTCTCGATGACGCGGCTGGCCTGACCATCGCCCATGTCGACTGCGACGCCTTCTACGCCGGGGTCGAAAAGCGCGACGACCCGAGCCTCAACGACAAGCCGTTGATCGTCGGCGGCTCCGGTCCGCGCGGCGTCGTGGCCACGTGCTGCTACATCGCTCGCACATTCGGCGTTCGCTCGGCGATGCCGATGTCGCGGGCCCGGGCGCTCTGTCCGAACGCCGTGGTGCTCCCGCCCGATATGGCGAAATATGCGCGGGTCGGGCGCGAGATTCGAACCCGGATGATGGCGCTCACGCCGCTGGTCGAGCCGCTGTCGATCGACGAGGCTTTTCTCGACCTAACGGGGTGTGAGCCGTCCAACGGCGCGGGCGCCGCCGAAACACTGGCGCGCTTCGCCCACCGCGTCGAGGCCGAGATTGGCGTCACGGTTTCGGTGGGCTTAAGCTATTGCAAGTTTTTGGCGAAGATTGCCTCCGATCTCAACAAGCCGCGCGGCTTTGCTTGTCTTTCGCGGGAAGAAGCGAAAGCCTGGCTGGCGACCCAGAGCGTCGAGCGCCTGTGGGGCATAGGCAGGGTAGGGCGGGAGCGGCTCGAGCGCTCGGGTTTTCGCCTGATCGGCGACCTGCAACGGATCGACGAGCGGGAGGCTCTGTTGCGCCTCGGCGAGGATGGGTTGCGTCTCTGGCGCCTCGCGCAAGGGCGCGACGACCGCGCGGTCCATGCGGAGCGTGAAACGAAGAGCGTTTCCTCGGAAACGACGTTCGATCGCGACATCCGCGACAAGGCGGAACTCACGCGGATTCTGCTCGCGCAATGCGACCGGGTCGCCACGCGTTTGCGGCGGGAGGCGCTGGCGACCTCAGGGATCACGCTCAAGCTGCGTCTCGCGGATTTCTCTCTCCGCACGCGCAGCCGAAGCGGCTTCAGAGCCACGCAGCTTGCGCCGCGGTTGTTCGCGGCGGCGACCCCGCTTCTGGACGCTCAGCCCGACGGCCTCGCCTATCGGCTCTTGGGCGTCGCCGCAACCGAGCTTCAGCCTGCCGAAGGCGCGGACGAAGACGATATGTTCGGGCGCGAAAGCGGCCGTGAGAAAACGCGAGAGGCGGCGATCGCCGCGTTGCGGGACCGGTTCGGCCCCTCGGCGGTGCAGCGGGGCCTCACCTTCCGGCCCGCTCCGCCGACCAAATGAGCGCCCTTGGTCAGTCCGACCGGTTAGACCGATTTGACGTTCCTGTTGCAAGCCCCAATGGCCGAACTGAGCAGAAAAAGATGAGCGGGAACAGGGAGACTTGGAAACGAGCAGCGCCCTCGTGCTGAGCGGGCTGTGCTAAGCTCAACAAGAGGTTGGGTGTGCAATGGCCGAAAACCGGAGACTCGCCGCGATCATGGCCGTTGACGTCGTGGGTTATTCCCGACTGATGGGCGAGGACGAGGCCGGGACGGCGCGAGCGGTGCGCGAGCATCGCGAGACGGCGCGGCCGATCGTGGCGGGCTTTGGCGGCCGGATCGTCAAGACGATGGGCGATGGATTGCTGCTGGAGTTTCCGTCCGTCGTCGCGGCGGTCGAATGCGCGATTGCAATTCGGAAACTCATGGTCGAGCGCAACGCCGAGACGCCCGAGGCGAAGCGCATCGTCTATCGGATCGGCGTCAATCTCGGCGACGTCCTGATCGAGGGTGACGATATTCTGGGCGACGGGGTGAACATCGCAGCGCGGCTTGAAGCCCTTTGCGAGCCAGGCGGCGTCATGATTTCAGGCACCGCCTACGAACACATCCACGGCAGGATCGACGCGGCATTTGTCGATCTCGGCGAACAGGCGCTCAAGAACATCGCGCGTCCG
The DNA here is from genome assembly GCA_963833955.1 of uncultured Alphaproteobacteria bacterium. GTDB lineage: Bacteria > Pseudomonadota > Alphaproteobacteria > Rhizobiales > Beijerinckiaceae > Roseiarcus. Next base: position 98,134 of record CAWHZY010000018.1, read on the forward strand.
GTACGGGTTTATGAGCTCGCAATCGGCGCGTCGAACGGCGCGCCCGCCCAGACGAAACCGACGCCCGCCCCAGCGCCGGAAAAATCCGCCCCGCAGCGCCTGTCGATCGTCGTCCTGCCATTCGCCAACATCGGCGGCGACCCTGGCCACGAGCATTTCGTCGATGGGGTCACGGAAAGCTTGACCACCGATCTTTCGCGCATTCGCGGCTCATTCGTGATCGGGCGCAACACAGCCTTCACCTACAAAGGCAAGCCCGTCGATCTGAAGCAGATCGGCCGCGAGTTGAACGTCCGCTATGTCCTCGAGGGCAGCGTCCAGCGCGGCGGAAATCGGATGCGGGTCAACGTGCAGTTGATCGACGCCGAATCCGGCAGTCATCTCTGGGCCGAGCGCTTCGACAAGCCGCTCGCGGATCTCTTCGACATGCAGGACGAAATCGTCGCGCGACTGGCTGGGGCGCTCAACGTCCAGCTCATCGCCGCGGAGGCGCGACGCGCGGAAAAGGCTTCGAATTCGGACTCGGTGGACCTCTATTTTAAAGGAATGGCGTGGTTCAACAGGGGTTTGTCCCTGGACAACTTGGCGCAGGCGCGCATCTGTTTCGATCGAGCCATCACCGCCGATCGCCACAACGTCGACGCCCTTATCGGATCGGCGCGGACCTACGTGAACGAGGGCGCGCTTGGAGGAGCCAATCTGCGGGCGGCCCTTCTGGCCGCTGAAACGCAATCGGCGAGAGCCCTGTCCTTGGTCCCGGACGATGCACGCGGTCACATGGCGCTGGGGGTTGTGTATATCTATACCCGACGCGCCGCGCAGGGCATCGCCGAATGTGAACATGCGTTGGCGCTCGATCGAAACCTCGCCCAAGCCCACGCTAATATCGGCCTGGGCAAAAACTTGATTGGTCGACCCGAAGAAACAGAAAGTCACATCGTCGAGGCCCTGCGCCTCAGTCCGCGAGACACAATGGCGTCCGCCTGGATGTTTCTCGCGGGCAACGCAAAGAACCAACTCGGCCTTTGGGAGCAAGCGGCCGCGTGGTGTCAACGCGCGATCGAGGCCGACCGGAATTTCGGAAATTCTTATATTGGTTTGGGCGCCGCGCTCGCGCGGCTCGGCCGGCTCGACGAGGCGCGTTCCGCGGTCAAAGCCGGTCTCGCGCTCAGGCCGTCCTTCAGCATTGCCGCCGCGCGGGCCTTCGCGGAGGCGCTGAGCGACAATCCGACCTATAGGGCGGGGCTGGAACCACTCAGGGAGAGCATGCGAATGGCGGGGGTCCCCGAACAATGACCGCGACCCGCCGCCTCGCTCGCTCGCCTATTTGCAGGCTGCCGTGGGCAGAATCTCGAGCTTGCGAAGGTTGGCGCGCAAGGCGAATGCGCCGTAGTCGAGCTTGAGGCTGCCCGATACGCCGTTCTCATATAGGTCGAACGAGAGCGTATATTCAGGCGGGGCGTCGCCCGCGGCCTCGTTGAAATAGGAGATCACGACCGGCCAGCGGCGTATTCCGCTCAGCGCCGAAGCGGTCTGCGTATCCTCATCGGGCTTCGTCGCTTCCTTTCCGATCACCGACATGGTGGCAAAGATTTTCGCGCCCGTATCGGAGCCGTCATAGACGCGCGCCTGCATGGTGCCGCCGCCGTGCTTGGCGGCCTCGATCAGGCGCTCGATATGCTGGGTGGGAAACAGGACCTCGCGGCCGAAGTCCAGCGCCAGCGCTTTCGGCTTGGTCAATATGACGCGCATGTCGTCATTGTCGCCGCGGGTGGCGGTGCCGGCGACGGGGGCTGTGTCCTGGACGCTCTTGGAATCGATCTGGAAACGCATCGACTTGCCGTTCGCCTCCTCGAACGACATGGCGTCCACCTGCATGGAGATCGGGTCGCCCTCGCTGCGCTCCATTTCCGTCATCTGGCGGAAATTGGAGGTGTATCCCTCGCAGGCCGAGCCGCGAAATTCGTAGGCAATGAGGCCGGCGGCCGAGATCGGCGTTTGAGCGGAAGACGGGGTCGGACCCGTGGAGTCGGCCAGCGAGATGTCATAAGCGGCGCGATGCGAGACGAGCGGCAAGACCGGTGAGGCTTCGGCAAGCGCTGCGGAAGAAGCGCAGAGGACGGCGGCGACACAGAGGGCGAATCGTGAGGACATTGTCTCTCCGCGGACGACGACAATCTTTAACAGCCCGCGCATTGTCCGCGCTTTCGTGACGCCGTCAATGCCCGCGAGCGGGAGGCTCTCGCGTCTGACGCTCAGCCTTCTTCCGGCGCGACAGGCGCCCAGGCTTGCTCGAGCGGGGAATCTTCGAGCGGCTCCTCGTCCGCCCGGAGCGCCGATGCGTCATCCGGCTGGGGAACGTCATAGCCGGCCGGCAGTTTTCCTTCGAACAATCCCGCGCCCTTCAGTTCATCGAGGCCGGGCAGATCCGCAATCGCGTTCAACCCGAACTCGACCAGAAAGTCGGTGGTCGTTCCGTAGGTGATGGGCCGGCCCGGCGCCTTTCGGCGTCCCCGCATGCGCACCCAGCGGGCTTCCATCAGCACGTCGAGCGCGCCCTTCGACACCGCCACGCCGCGGATTTGTTCGATATCGGCGCGGGTGACGGGCTGGTGATAGGCGACAATGGCCAGCGTTTCGAGCGCGGCGCGGGAGAGTTTTCGCTTCTCGTCACGGTCGCGGGCCAAGGCCCAGCTCAGATCATCGGCGGTGCGGAACATCCATCGGCGCGCGACCTGCGTGAGAATGACGCCGCGTCCCTCGTAGATCCGTTGCAATTCCTCCATCACCGCTCCGACGTCCGCCCTGTCCGAAAGGCGCTGAGCGATGACCGATTCCTCCAGCGGCTCCGCGGCCGCAAAAACCAGCGCCTCGGCGATCCGCACGTCCTCCGGCGAGACGCCGGGCACGGCGGACGGAAACAGTTGCGCGACGTTGTCCGCGCCGGTCATACGACCCATGGGGCGCCTTTCCTGAATTGCGATGGATCAGAGAGGGTTACACTTTGTGGGATGACGAAACCCGCCTGTATGAAGAAGCCCGCCAAGGCTCGCGAATTGCGTGTTCCGCCGTCGGCGGTGACGCTGCCCCGCCCACACCCGCGGGATTGCGCGAAAGTCATGCTGCGCGCTCTTCGCTCGGATCGATCTCCGTGGGGCGGAGCCAGATCGGCGCGAAGGCCCTCTCCTGGCGCATTCGATTTTGCCCTCGCGGGCGAGTTCGAGCGACGCTGCGAACGTGGACGCGCGCGCGCTCCGCCGCATGTCGGAGGCAACGCACGCTTCAAGCAGAAAAGTGTCGAAAGCCGTCCAATCGGCCTGCGCGCCAACCAGGCGAGTCAGCGCCTGGCGAGCCTCGGCGAGCGACCAGACCTCGCGCGCTTTGAAGCGCACGCGCGCGAGCGCATGACGCTGGCTCTGCCGCGCGTATGCCGCCAGCAGGTCGTAGAGGTTGCTTTGGTAGGAGATACGCCCCGACGTGTTGACGGCCGCCTCCGGTTCGCCCCGGGCGAAGAAATCGCGTCCCAGCCGGGGCCGGCTCATCAAGTGCTCGCCCGCCTTGCGAATCGCAGCAAGCGCGCGCAGCCGTTGGGCGAGACCCTCCGCAAGGGCGGGCGCGTCCAGTTCCGCCGGCTCCTCGGGAGCGGCGGGGAGGAGCAGACGAGACTTGAGAAACGCCAGCCACGCCGCCATGACCAGATAGTCGGCGGCAAGCTCGAGGCGCAATTTGCGGGCCGCTTCGACGAACAGCAAATATTGCTCAGCGAGCGCGAGGATGGAGATGCGCGCCAAGTCGACCCGCTGCCGTCGAGCAAGCTCGAGCAACAGGTCGAGCGGCCCCTCGAAACCATCGAGGTCGACCGTGAACGCGGGTTCGCCCGTCGCTTGAGCGAGGTCGAAATCTACGCCAAACCCTTCCGCTGCCAACGAATCACCTCCGTGGCGCATCGTGCGGCGCCGGGAGGGGTCAGGCAAGGGCGGCCCGAGACTCATTCAACAGGCGCCGATGGTCCGAGCGCGCTAGGATATAGGCTCTCCTGTCAATCGTAGTAGTGGCACGTATATCGCTACGTAAACCAGGGCTTCAACTTACGCAGCGTAAGGATTAACTGAATTTATTTAGGTAAATACGACGACGTTAAATTGAATGACCGGATTGCTGTTGTATATCGGTGCCCCAGGCGTATTGTTCGATTGTCCGTCAGCACAATGTTGGCGGCGACGCCCAGCGGCCCCGGTCCGCCGCAACCCCGGGAGCCGCAGGGCCGGCCGGCCTGAACGCGACATGGAGCGCCTCCACATACGCGTTCGGCCGGCCACCCTTCTCGTGCTCCTGTCGCCAGTCAGTACCGGCGCAGCAGGCTCACCATTTTTCCTTGCACGCGGACGCGGTCCGGCCCGAAGATCCGCGTCTCGTAGGCTGGATTTGCAGCCTCGAGCGCAATCGACGCGCCGCGCTTGCGCAATCGCTTGAGTGTCGCTTCCTCCTCGTCGATCAGCGCGACCACAATCTCGCCCGTCTCGGCCGTGTCCTGCTTGCGAATGATGACGGTGTCGTTCTCGAGGATGCCGGCGTCGATCATCGAATCGCCGCGAACCTCGAGGGCGAAGTGCTCGCCGCTGCCCAAGAATTCCGGCGGCATGGCCAAGGTTTGAAGCCGCGTCTGGATGGCCGAGATCGGGGTGCCGGCGGCGATCCGGCCCATCATCGGCACCATGACCGCGGGGTGGTCGTCGGCGTCGCGTGTTTGCGCAAGGGGCCGCACGCGACCCAGATTGCCCGGGATGACGCTCGGCGAGAACCTCTGCACCCTCGGCGCTGCAACGGTCGCCGATTCCGGCAGCCGCAAAACCTCGATCGCTCTGGCGCGATTGGCGAGCCTGCGAATGAAGCCACGCTCCTCGAGCGCCATGATGAGCCGATGAATTCCGGATTTCGAGCGCAGCTCCAGCGCTTCTTTCATTTCGTCGAATGACGGGGGCACCCCCGCCTCCTGCAGGCGCTCGTGGATAAAACGCAACAGCTCGCTCTGCTTTTTCGTGAGCATTTCGGTCTCCAAATAACCGCCCCTATTCGCCGGCGAAGGACAGTCGGGCGAATCACGATTTTGGCTAAAACAAATCGCGAACAAACCCTAGTCGTTCACGCCTTGTTCGGCAAGCGGAATTTGCGAAATCTGTGGCGCTGGTGAGAAGCTGGCGCCAAAGCCCCGGCTCCGAAAACGGCTGCGGCCGCCTTGCCGACGCTCGATGCTGCGCCGCCTCCTTTGCGGCGGCCGCTTCGGATCCCCCAGAGCCGGCGATCGGCCCCGAGGAGCGCCTTGCAAGGCTCAAACCCCCGCCGATCCAGAACGGCGCAACTCCTCCGGGCGTCTATTCCTCCGGGCGTCTATCAACTCACGCTGCGCCCATCAATTTTTCGTGGGGTTCGGGCGCTGCGCCTGTACCCCATCGGGGCAGGATTCACCTTCAATCGCGTTGGACTGCTCGCGCACCCCGACATCGAACCTGCAAGGTTGGGGATAAAGTTTTGTTTATGAGGCCAATCCATATCAACTATATGTGAGCACGATAGTCCATGTCATCACGTATTCGTGTATCATTCACCAATATGTGACTACCAGCATCAGGATAGATGTCAAATTATATCTGTATCGCCAGGCTTTCGCCGCAAAAATATGCCATCTGTTATTCACCAGCAGTAGCGGAAAGTGGTCAAGCTTCATCTGATGAATGCCTTAATTATTTTGGCCGGCTGCTGGAATCTACAGCGAATTTGATCGTTTGTAGACCGACATGCATAGGAGGCATGAAATGAGAAACGCAGTTATGGGTCTTTTATTGGCGGGGGCGACTTCCGCTTTTATGCTCGCGACACCGGCATTCGCGCAGGTGGCGGGCAACCCGGGCGATCTTCACACCCCGACCCTCTACACGAACGAAGTTCGAGCCAACACCTACGGGTACACCCCGGGGTCCGGTGGTCCGCTCGGACCTCTGGGGGTGGTCACCGCTCCATTCACCGCTCCTGTCGCCGTTATGAATGGCGCGCCAGGCGCGGGAGGGTGTGGGGTGAGCCAGGATTTCAATGGCCGATTGACCGCGCTCTGCGGCCTGTAATCGCAAGCTAAGCGTGGTGTGCAGCGCCGCCCTTTGGGCGGCGCTGACTTTTTTTTGGGAGAGGCCCACGAGATCACGTCGAAGATCTTGGACGGCCTCTCGGGCGCTGACGAGAAAGCGGAACCAATAGCGTGCCCGGACGTTGGACACGCAGAGTTGGCGCCGCGTAGCGTCCGGAAGGCCGGCCGGTCGACGAGGGCGTCGCCAGTCGGGTCGTTCTCCTTCTCCGCGCAGCGATTTCGGCGCCTAGGAGGATCCCATGAACAACGCCTTCCTGGCTTTGACAGCCGCAGGATTTGCCGGTCTCGGTGGATACGGCATCAACGCTCAAACGTCTCCGGTTCAAACCGCGCAAGTGGTCAGTTCCACGCCAGACTACACGCACGAGGCGGGCGTATTCTCGCAATGGTTGACCTCGACTGCACCCCAGTGCGTGGCCGTATCCAAAATCGGTTCGGTAGCGCACCTTACCAAGCTCACGCCTGAACAGTTCCAATTTGTACGCGCTCTGTACATCGCCATTCCCCCGATTTCGCGAGCGCTTCCCCCAGGCGATAGCGCGATGATCGCGAGTGCGGACGGCCACTCTATGGTGGCGCTGATTTCCGGCGGTGAAACCTGCGCGCGCTTCCTTGCTCCGGATTTCGTTTTGTCGATGCTCACTCAAGTCGGCAAAGGCGAAACCGAAGCGGCCGGAGACCCGATTTAGGGTCTTGCTGGCGCAGGCCCGCTCGGCCTTAAGCGACCGTCGCGGACTTAAGTTCAGCCTTGTCCTGCTATTGCCGGCGCTCCTGTTCCCTTCTATGCAAAGATAAGGGGCGGTTGAGTCGGCGCTTGCGCACCGCAAGCCGAGCTGGGCTATTGGCCTAGCGGTCCGATCGCGGGGATCGGGGGCGACAAAATGCGGGTATATCTGGCGCTGGCTGCCCTGCTCGGACTTGCTGGCGCGCCGGCTGGAGCCGCCGACCTGCCCACCAGAAAGCCCGCTCCGGAGGAGATCGTCGCCCCGGTTCTGCCCTCCAGTTGGCACTACGAGATCACGGGCTATGGGTGGGGGTCCAGCATCGCGGGAAGCACGGGCTTCGGCTCTCTGCCGGCGCTGCCCTATTACGCGAGCTTCGGCAAAGTGCTCGAACACTTTCAAGGCTCATTCATGGGGAGCGTGATCGCCCGCAACGACACGTTCATCGGCGGAATCGATTTCGTCTGGGCGCGGATCGGGGGGTCCGGAGTCTTGCAAAACCCGAACAACGTACTCTACGGCGGAAGGACGAGCCTCACTCTCAACCAGGGGTTCATCACCGCCTTCGGCGGCGTTCGCGTGCCGCTCGGCATACCGAACCTTTCTCTCTACGGCACGCTCGGCGCCCGCAACTTCTACAGCGGGACCAAGCTCGCCGTCAGCGGCCCGTTCGGATTGTTCAATGCGACCGAAACCGTGAACAAGGACTGGGTCAATCCGGTCGCCGGCTTCGCCGCGCAGTATCGGTACGACGATCGCTGGTTCATGAACATGCTGGCCGACCTCGGCGGCTGGTCCGACAGCGCCACCGGACAGGCGCTCGCCTCGGTCGGCTACAACTGGACGCAGAACATTGCCACGACCGTCGGCTATCGCGTGATGTACAACTACACCCACCAGGACACCGGCATCAACGCCATCACCTTCGAGCCGAGAAGCTTCCGCTACCAGCAGTGGATGTACGGGCCGTTTGCCGGTTTCAAATACAGCTTCTAGCCCAAGCTCCCTCACCAAGCCTCAAACGCGCAGGTGACACGCCTCATGAATGCGGCCCGCCGGGCCTTGGTGGTGAAGTTCATATTGTAGTGGGCAAGGTATTCGAACCGGCCCTTCGGATCGATCAGCGCGCCGATGTTGTAATGGACGAAGCGGCGCGCAGGATTGTCCTTCGCGGCGACGTCCCTGAAGCTCTCGCCATAGGTGCAGACCGCCGCCAGGCGCCTGAGGCGCCTCAGGTTGGGGTGGAAGAGGCCCGATTCGTCAATGCGCAGCGCCACGCCCGGCAGGAACACGCGCTGGAAATAGCCCTGCATAATCGCGGGCAGGCCGTCGAACCACACTGGAAATACGAGCACCAGCGCTTCCGCCGCCCGCAGGCGCGCAACGTAGGATTCGACTTCGCCAGTGTTGGCGCTGGTGTCGACATAGTGGGCGAACTGTTCGCGCGACATGACCGGGTCGAACTTCTCCGCATGGAGGTCGAGATCGTCGACGATATGCCCGCCGGCGCGCAGGACCTCGACAACGCGCGCGTGCAATGCGGAAGCGAAACTCGTTTCCAGCGGGTGCGCGAAGACGACAAGAATGCGCAAGCTAGGCTCCGGCTGGCTCGACGCGTCGATTGCGAGCCTGATCACCGCGTTCAGCCGCAATGAGAAACTCGATGCGGGGGGGAGCGATCAGCATCTCCCGGATTTCGTCCTCGAGCACCCGATCGGCGTTGGTGACCCGCTCGCGCAAATGCTTGAGCTCGAGCCACGATTCGATGAGATAAGCTTCTTCATAGCGGCCGAGGTCGCTCGCGTCTTCAAAGATTCCCCAGGCGAACGCGCCGTCGCGGCGCCGCTCGAATCCGAGTTCGTCCAAAGCTCGGACGAACGCGGCGCTGTCTTTGGGGTCGATCCGGTATTCGATCTTGACCAGGACCGGACCACGGTCGTTATCGATTTCCTCCCGGGTTTCCGGCAGGCTCCAATGCTGGGAAGGCGAAAGGTCGAGCGGTCCTGGCTGCAGTTTCCATCCCCAGGTGAGCGGAATGGCGGCGACCGCGCCTGCCGCGGCGATGAGAAGTGCGGCCGAAAGTCCGGATCTCGCCGCGACCTCGCCCCAGGCTGCGCTGCACAGAGTCATCGTCCCGAAGATGACGGTCAGAAACACGGCGAGGCCGCGGCCACGCACCCAGTCCGGCAAGACATTCTGCGCGGAGGTGTAAAGGCAGGTCAGGTTGTTGACCCACGCCACTCCGGCAAGCAGGCAGGCGCAAAGCGAAATCGGCAGATCTTGGGCGATGGCGAACAGCGTCAGCGCAACGGCGGTCAGGATCGTCCCGGCCGCAACCAGCCGGTCGGCCCCGAACTTGCGGCGCAATTTCTCATGTCCAAGCGATCCGACAATCGCTCCAACGCTGATCGCGCTGAGCAGAATACCGTAGTGCTCCGCCCCTTGTCCGGTTCGCCGAGCAATCAAGGGCAAGAGTCCCCAATAGGCTGCGGTAAACGGATAGATCGCGAGGGTCCGCGCCAGCGTGGCCGACATGAGGCGATTGTTGGCGGTATGCCGAAGGCCTGTGCGCAGGGCGCTGCTCAATCTCTCGGCGGGCAGGGACGCTCTCTGCCGCCCGGGCGCGCGCCACCAGGTCAGCGCCGCGATCACCATGAGATTGGCGCCGACAAAAATCCAAAGCGGCGCCGCCGCTCCGTAGCGTACGATGATGAATCCGCCGAGCGCGGGACCGAGCGTGCGGCTGACGTTGTAGCCAACGCTGTGCGCAGCCATTGCTCCCGGCATCACAGGCTTCGGCACAAGTTGCGGGGTGATCGAAAGCCATGCGGGCGTATTAAGGGACCAGGCCGCGCTGAGAACGAACGTCGTCAAGAGCAAGAGCACTGGAGACACGAAATCGAGCGCCACCACGGCGGCGAAGATCGCCATCAATGCGGCGATCGCGTAGGAGACGGCGATGATCATCCGACGCGGATCGATAATATCCGCTATGGCGCCGGCAGGAAGCGTGAACAGAAAGATCGGCAGTGTGGTTGCGGTGTGCAGCAGCGACACGTCGAACGGGTTGAGGTCGAACGTCGTCATCAACCAGCCGGACGCCGTGTCGTACATGGCGATGCCGATCAGCGCGCAGGTGCTCGCCGTCCATACGATTGCGAACGCCGGATGGGCGAACGCGCCAAGCATCGTTGACCGGCTGGAGGGCGGCTCCTGAACGAAGCGCAAGTTCATTTTAACGTCGCTCCTCGCAAGGCCCGCGCGTAGCGTGAAACGAGCGTGCAGCTCTCGTCGCCCTTGAGCACGCCATCTCGAAAAGGTTGGCGCAATTCCGCTCCGCGAACGCCACACGCTCGCGAAATTTGTCGAGTTCGTGGCGGTGCGCTTCGGATGAAGCTGCTTTGGGCAGATGCGATTGAGGCGGCGGCCGGCACAGACTCGGATTCGCGCGAAATCGCTGCACCCAGTTTTTGAGCAGCCGCACCCGTCCCTTGCGGTCGCTTTTTGCACTGCGGCGCCTTGAAACTTTGCGCGCTGTTCGCCATTTGATCCGAGGGTTCGCAGGTCGTAACCGGCCAATTTCTCGCTCTTCAAATGGGGATCTTGTTGTCCAGCGAGTCCACCGCCAAGTCGGACGCGCCAGCAGTTCGTGACTGGGGCGTCTTCGGCAATTTGGCGTTCACGGTCATGCTGATTGCGAGCTCAGCGTCGAATGTGGGATTCGCGATGTTCGACACCTCGTCGAACTGGCTCATGACCAGCCTTAATCCAGATCCCATGATGGTGTCGGCGGTCCAAGTCGCCACCACGCTACCGATGTTTCTCTTGACGCTGCCCGCCGGCGCGATGACCGACATTATCGACGCGCGCCGCATGCTGATCGGCGCTCAGATCGCCGTGACCGCGATATCAATCGTTTTCGCGACCGTAGTTACAATGCATTGGGCGACGCCGGCTGTGCTGCTGGCGACGACGTTTCTTTTGGGGGGCAGCGGCGCGCTGGCGGCGCCGGCGTGGCTGGTCATCACGCCGATGCTGGCGCCGAAGAAGGATCTCGACAGCGCCATCGCCATCAACAACGCGAGCTACAATGTCAGCCGTGCGCTAGGCCCGGCCATTGCCGGGTTGGGGATCGCGGCCTTCAGCATCGGATTGCCGTTCTGGTGTTTCTGCGCGGGCAATATCGCCGTCCTTGTCGCGTTGCTATGGTGGCGCGCGCCACGCCGGACGAAAGAGACGCTTCCCGCGGAGCGCCTCTTCAGCGCCCTCCGCACTGGGTTGCGCTACGCCAGAAACAATCGCGACATCGATGCGACCCTCATCCGCGCCGTCGGCTTTTTCCCGTTCGCGAGCGCTTATTGGGCGCTTCTGCCTCTGGTCGCGCGCACGCAGATACACAACGGGCCGGAAGTCTATGGCATCCTTCTCGGCATGATCGGCGTAGGTTCGATTCTTGGATCATTCGCGCTCAACAGCCTCAAGGCGCGCCTCGGTCCAGATCGGCTGGCCACACTTGGGACCTTTGGCACGATTCTCGGCGCTCGGGCTCTATGGCGCCGCCCAGGAGCCGATCGTCGCCGCGCTGGCGAGCCTCATCGCGGGCGCGTCGTGGATCACGATGATGACAACGCTGTTTGTCTCAGCGCAGGTAGCGTTGCCGGAGTGGGTGCGCGGGCGGGGCCTCGCGATTTTCCTTACAGCGTTTTTCGGCGCGATGACGCTTGGCAGTGCGGTTTGGGGCAGGGTCGCCAGCGTTCAAGGCGTGCCTACCGCCCTTTTTCTTGCCGCGGCGGGTGCGGCGATCGGGATGGTCGTAACTGCGCGGTGGAGACTGCAAACCGCCGCCGCGCTCGATTTGACGCCGTCGATGCATTGGCGAACGCCGGTGTTCGTCAATCCGATGGAGGACGACCAGGGGCCGATTCTGCTCACGGTCGAATATGTGATCGATCCAAAAGATCTTAAGCCGTTCCTCGCCTTGATTCATGAAATCGGCCTCGAGCGAAAGCGCGATGGCGCCTATGCGTGGGGCGTTTTCGAGGACACGCAGGTTAGCGGCCGGATCGTCGAGACCTTTCTTATTCAGTCGCTGCTCGAACTCAGGCATCTGCGCACGCGCGTGACGATGGCCGACCGCATGATTGAGGAACAAGCCCGCGCATTTGTTACGCAGCCGGTGAAGGTGACATTTCTTGTAGCGCCGAAGCGCCATCGTCAAAAGAAGCGGAAAAGATCGAAGCGGCTTGCGCCTCGAGCGGCTCGTGAACCGGCCCCGATTGGATAGCGGGCGTAAGAGATTTTCGGTTCGTCAATCGGGGGCAATCGCGCCGGTGCGAGCGGGGCGCTTCGAGTCGGCGATCGGCTTCGCCATGAAACGAAGAACTTCGTCCTCGGTCGCGACCCTGCGAAAGCGGCCAAGCGCGCCGAGGCGTACGAACGCTTCATGCAAGTAAGACCCAGGGGGCGGGCAAATCCAGAAATCGTAACCGCTCCACGCGATCGCCTCGCTCCAGAGGTGCACGAAGCTCGCCTCGCGCGCCTTGTTCGCGACCCATTCGCGGCAGCCAGGCAGGAATAGCTTCCAGAATTGCTCGGGTTCGATCGGATAGCAGACCTGCGGGTCGACCGCATGCTGGGTGAGGGCGTACTTGGCGAGGACAGGCGTCAGCAGGAATGGGCCAATCGCGCCCCATCTCTGGTCGACATCGATCGCGGAATCCGCTGCCGCGATGAGTTCAGCAAGGGCCGGGCTCGTCGGGGGCAGCCGCAGGACCGCGTTGTTGACGAGGCTTGTCCCGACCGCATCGGCCTGGCGGCAGAACACGAAGCCATCGTTCCCAAAGGCCGGCTTGCTCAAGCAGAGCATGTCGGTATCGATCCAGCAGCAGCCCGTCTGCCGCATCATCCGGTAGCGAAACATATCCGCGAAGGTGGCGAGCGACGGCTTGCCGTTGGCGATGAATTTGTGGGTCAACGATTCGTCCGGGCAGATCGTCCGCGCATCGGCGTGGCGCACTCCCGGAGGCAGCTCGAGATGCGGATCATAGGTGAAGACGCGCAGGCTCACGCCCGCTTGAGGAAATGAGCTGAGGCACGCGTAAGCGAATGGGTTGAGCCGTCCATGCCAGAAGGACGCGAATTCGCACTCGTCCACCGGAATCACTCGATCCTCGCCAGCACGTTGCGGCCGGCTTCCTCCCAGTCGTCGAAGAACGTCTCGGTCTTCAAATCCCCACGAGATACGAATTCGCAATAGACGTCGAAGATCCAGCTCGCGTGGACGTCATCGAGCAGAACATGGCGGCCGCGCTGGCCGCTGGCGATACGAATGCAATTGCCCATGTCGGAGCGGCAGACTTCGTCGGTGTGGCCGCCGTCGACGTGAAAAATGTCGAACGCAAGCTCCGCGCGGCGGCTGACCAGCCACGGGAGAACTTCGCGTGAATCGCCGGTAAACAAGTGCACGCGCCCCGGGAACTCGCTTTTGAGGAAATCGACGCATTCGGCCGTATAGGCGTGCGACATGATGTCAACCCCATAATATTCGAGCCGCGGGTTCGATGACAGCGCCAGCAGCGCGCTGTGGCCAGCGTTGACGCCGACTTCGAGCAACCGCTCCTTGAACCGTACCGCGCGCCATGCGTTGCGGCGGGCCGGAGCGAGGCCGTCCTCAGGAGGTTCGTCGACATAACGATCGTCAAGGTCGCCATAGAAGATGTTGCCCTCCAAGCGCTCGCCGGATTGCTTCACGAGCTCGGCAATGCGCTTGAGACGCAAGCGGAACGGCTCGGCGAAGACCTCCTCAAGGGTGTCGCGCCGTATCGAATAGTCCGGAATGTCCGTTGCAGGGATAGGCTTGCCAGGAAGGAGCCTGCGGCCGTTCATTGTTCCGAAGCCTTCGTTGTCGACCGTGGTCTCGTCCCGGTCCTTGGTTGTTTCTGCGCCTATGGCGCAGTTTCGATTGTCAGCGGCACGGTGACGATCGCAATTGCGCTTCCCGCCCCACCATCCCCTTGATTCTTGGATAAAGCCCTTCCTATATTCGAGGTCTACATATACCCCAACAGGCATGATTGGGGCGGTCAAGCTTGCGCTCGGCTCGCAACCGTTAGGCGCGTTTCGAGAGAGCGGGGCGGTTGAGAATGAGGGGAAATCTGCGGATTGAGGGCTATGCGATTGTGTCCGCCGACGGGATGATCGCGGATGCGACCGGATATATGCCCGACTCCCTCAAATTCGAGTCCGACCAACGTTTTCTTTCCGATGCGCTCGATCGGGTGCAGGTGGTCTGCCACGGACGCCTATCGCACGAGGGCCACCCCGAATCGCACGCCCGACGACGCCTGATCCTCACTCGGCGGGCGCCCGACCTTATGCCCGATCCTGGCAATCCGAACACCTGGCTCTGGAACCCCTCCGGCGCGACATTGGAAGAGGCTTGCGACGCGGTCGGGTGTGGGTCCGGAACCCTGGCGATTGCGGGAGGAACCGAGGTTTTCAGCCTGTTTCTGAAGATGGGTTATGACGTCTTCTATCTCGCGCGCGCGGAGCAGGTGAAGCTGCCCGGCGGTATGCCGGTGTTCTGCCAAGGTCTGTTCGGCCAGTCGGCTGAGGATGTTCTTCGAGACGCGGGTTTGCAGCCGGCGGAAACTCGCCGGCTCGAGCACGAGGTGTCCCTCGTCAAGTGGACCCCGTGATTTCGACGCGATATCATCGGGCGCCGTCGTCCCGCCGGTGACGCATTTCGGATCGGCTGACACGGCGTCTTCCCTTCAACTCGCCCATATTCACCAGTAGGAAGCGCGCTAGAGGGCCACGGATTGGCCTTTCCCCTCCGGTTCGTCGGACTTTAGCGATGTCTCTATGAATGAGCGGATGACGACTGAGCCGGCGAACCGCGCAGGGTCCTTGGCGGCGCTGCTTCCGCTTGTGCGCTATGGCCGGCGTTATCTCGGCCGCGCCGGCGCGGCGCTGGCGGCCCTGACAATCTCCTCCGCGGCGACGCTGGCGGTCCCCTTCGCGCTGCGCTCGATGATCGATTTCGGCTTCTCGAAGGAGAGCGGCGGCGCGGTCAATGTCTATTTTCTCGCCATGGGCGCCCTGGTGGTCGTAATCGCGCTGGCCGCCGCGACCCGGTATTATCTGGTGACGACGCTCGGCGAGCGCGTGGTGGCCGATTTGCGACGCGACGTGTTCGCGCATTTGTCGCGTCTCGACGCCTCGTTCTACGACAGCGCGCGAACAGGCGAATTGGTGTCGCGTCTCACCGCCGATACGACGCAGATCAAGGCCGCTTTCGGCGCCTCGGCCTCGATCGCCTTGCGCAACCTCTTCATGTTCGTCGGCGCAACCGCGCTGATGGTCTACACGAGCCCCAAACTGTCGGCGTTGGTGCTGGTCGCGATACCCGTGATCGCTGCGCCGCTGATCGCCTCCGGCCGTGTTGTGCGCCGACGGTCTCGGCGCGCGCAGGACACGCTCGCCGAGGCGACCGCCTTCGCTTCGGAAAGCCTCGGCGCCGTTCGCACCATGCAGGCGTTCGGCGCCGAGGGCGCCAGTCAGGCGCGTTTCGGCGACGAGATCGAAGGCGCGTACGGCGCGGCGCGTGACGCCGCCGCCACGCGTTCGCTCCTCATCGCGATTGCGGTTTCGCTCGCTTTCTGCAGCGTCGTGTTCGTCCTGTGGCTCGGCGCGCGCGACGTTCTGGCGGGCCGGATGACCGGCGGGATGCTGTCGCAGTTCGTGCTCTTCGCCGTTCTTGGCGCAACCTCGCTCGGCGAATTGTCGCAGGTGTGGAACGAGGTTTCCGCCGCCGCCGGTTCGGCCGGCCGGATCGCCGAGCTTCTGGCCGTCAAGCCGCGCATCGTCGCGCCGGCGAAACCCGCGCCCCTGCCTTCGCCGCCGCGCGGGTCGATCGAATTCAGGCATGTCAGCTTCTCGTATTCGAGCGCGCCCGAAATTCGTGTCCTGGAAGACCTCAGTTTCTCGATCATGGCCGGCGAGCGGGTCGCCATCGTCGGCCCCTCCGGGGCCGGCAAGTCGACCATATTCCAGCTCATCATGCGCTTTTACGACGCCGGGGAGGGCCAGGTCCTTGTCGATGGCGTGGACGTCAAGACGGTCGATCCAAAGGATCTGCGCGAGCGTATCGCGCCCGTCCAGCAGGAGGCCGCGATTTTCGGCGCGACGGTCGCCGAAAACATCGCCTATGGGCGCGCTGCGACCAGCGAATTGGCCATTGAAGCAAGCGGCGCGTCGTGCGGCGGCGGATGGGTTTGTCCGCGAGCTCGGGCTCGGCTACGCAACCAAGCTCGGCGAGCGCGGCGTGACGCTGTCCGGAGGACAGAGACAAAGGCTCGCGATCGCGCGCGCCATTCTCAAGGACTCGCCGATCCTGCTGCTCGACGAGGCGACATCGGCCCTCGATGCAGACAATGAGGCGCTGGTGCAACGCGCGCTCGACGACGTGATGACCGGCCGCACGACGCTGGTGATCGCGCACCGGCTGGCGACAGTGCTGAAGGCCGACCGAATTCTGGTAATGGAGGCCGGCCGCATGGTCGAGGAGGGCGATCACGCCTCGCTCGTCGCCCGTAATGGCGTCTATGCGCGTCTCGCCCGGCTGCAATTCGAATCCGGCGCGGCTGCGCTCAGCGAGGCGAGTGCGGCGAGCTAGCGCGTGGGTTTCACTTTTGCGGTCGACGGCTATTGCAATTATGGTAGAGGTGTCCCGCCCGCGCTTTGCCGCGGCGGCGTTCGAAGCGCCCCGACGGGACGCGTTACTTTAGGCGAAGCTGAGTGACAGTTCGATCGACAACACTTGCGCGTGAGGGCCGCGTCCGTAACCCAGGCCCTGCGCGGACATGGGGCGGGGTCGTCGATCATCTGGTCCTGCTCAAGCCGCGGGTCATGTCGCTCGTCGTCTTCACCGGCGCCGTCGGCTTTGCGCTCGCCCCGGCGCCCATGGATTGGATGAAGCTCCTTGCGACGCTTTCGGCGATGGCCGGAGGGGCAGGGGCCTGCGGCGCGCTCAACATGTGGTGGGACGCCGACATTGACGCCAATATGGCGCGGACGGCGATGCGCCCGATCCCGCGCGGCGTGGTGCCTCCCCTTGAGGCGCTGGCGATCGGAATTCTGCTCTCGATCGTGTCGGTGGGGGCGCTTGCGATCAAGGTCAATGTGCTGGCGGCGGCGCTGCTGGCGCTGACCATCGCGATTTACGTTCCGCTCTACACCATGGTTCTCAAGCGCTCGACGCCGATGAACATCGTCATCGGCGGCGCGGCGGGGGCGCTGCCGCCGGTGATTGGCTGGGCGGCCGCGGTGAACAGCGTCTCGGCCGGTCCGATCGCGATGTTCCTCATCACCTTCTTATGGACGCCGCCCCATTTCTGGGCGCTGGCCTTGTGCCGCAGCGGCGACTACGAGCGGGTCGGGGTGCCGATGCTGCCCAATGTCGTCGGCCCGGTTAAGACCTGTCGGCAGATCGTCGCCTATTCGATTCTGCTCTTTCCAGCGTCGCTCGGGCCGATGCTGATCCCGGGCGTCGGCCTCCTCTATGGCGCCGTCGCTGTCGCGGCGAACGCGGTATTCCTTTGGCGCGCGCTCGCCCTCTATCGGTTGCGGGACGGCGATGAATCGGCGCGGCGCAAGGCTGCGATGAGCCTGTTCGGCTTCTCAATCCTCTACCTGTTCGTCCTGTTCGCGGCGATGCTTGCCGACGTCATGCTGCGGGGACCCGTTTAAACCTGGCGGCTTGCCTACAGGCTTCGGACGTGAAGCTGGAACCGGCGCGCCGCCCAACGATCGAAAAATGCCAAGTCCTGACCCAAATGTGAAGCGACGCAACTGGATCGTGCTCGTCCTCCTCGTGGCGTTCGCCGCGGCGGTGTATTTCAGCGTCATGATGAAAATGGGGAACCACAGTTGACGCCGCCATGAACGTCATTCGCGAATTGCCGCATGTGCTCGCCATCATCAATGCGGCGACCATCGTCGTGCTGCTGCGGGCTTACAGCCGCATCCGCGCCCGCGATCGCGAGGGGCACCGGCGCACGATGTTCGTCGCCATCGGCCTCGGTGTCGCGTTTCTTGCCGTCTACCTCGTCTATCACGCGTTCGCGGGCCTGGCGAAATTTGGCGGGTATGGCGCGATCCGGCCGATCTATTTCACGCTGCTCGCGATTCATGTGTTTATGGCCTTCGTGGTCGCGGTGCTCGTGCCGGTGACCTTCTACAATGCACTCAAACAGCGGTTCGCTACGCACAAGCGGCTGGCGCGTTTCACGTTCCCGGCGTGGCTCTTTGTCGCGGTCTCCGGCCTCGTCGTCTATGTGATGGCGGTCCACCTCTATCCAATGAGCGGCAGTTGACAACGTCGCCGTCATTGCGAGCCATAGGCTATCGAAAGACGCCCGTCCTTCCGGACGGACTATGGCGCGAAGCGGTCCAGGGGAACGAAGGGCGCCTTGCGACTCCTGGATCGCCGCGTCGCCCTGCGGGCTCGCGATGACGATGCCTGCTTACGAGGCATATTCTGGCGAAGCGATTTGATCTTTCCATGACCCAAACGGCGCAGACAGTCACTTCGCTCAATCGCACGCGATCCACCGCCGGTGTGACAGGCGCGGTTCAACGCGAGCTCGTCGGCTGGGCGTGGCTCGCCGTTGGCGCGCTCGCGGTCGCGGGCGTCTTCGCGCTTCTTCTGGCGCTGTCGCGCATTCCGGGAATGGAGAAGACGCCGTTCTGGCCGATCGACTTCTTCTACAAGGGCCTCGTGATCCACGTCGTGTTCTCGCTCGTGATCTGGCTGCAGGGCGTTTTCGCCTTCCTGGTCAGTGTCGCAACGATGAAACTGGCCGGCGACGACGTGCGCGCGGCGCCGCTCGGGCGGATCGGGCAGGGCGCCGTCCTGCTGGCTTTTCCCTTCCTGTTCGCGCCGGCTTTCCTCGAGGCGACGCAGCCTGAGCTCACAAATTACATTCCGATCATTCGCCATCCGGCCTACGACATCGGGCTGATTGTGCTGGCGTTGGGCGCGCTGGCGCCGGTCGTTCGTCTGTTGCTCAATCTGCCGGGACGGCTCGCTTCCGCGCCGCCGTTTGCGGTCGCGATGGCGCTCGGCGGCTTCGTCTACGTTCTGGCGTTGATTTGTTTTGGCGTCGCTGCGACGCTGCTCGCGCATGCTGGTCAGCTGGCCTCGCGGGAGGAATTGTTCTGGGGCGGCGGGCACGTGCTGCAATTCGTCTATGCCGCGCTGATGGTGACGAACTGGTCGCTCCTCGCGCGCATGAGCCTGGGGGAAGAGGCGGTCGATAACCGCATCTTTATTGCCTCCGTCGGTCTCATCGCGCTGATCGCAGTCGCGGCGCCGGCGTTCTACGCGGCTTTCTCCCCCTTCTCCGACAATCAGCGTGAAGCGTTCCGGTTTCTGCAGTTTGGGATCGCCGCGCCGACGCTGATCTTCGCTCTTTCGCTGGTGACCCGCGCGCTTCGCTCGCCCGCCCCATGGCCATGGCGCGATCCGGCTTTCTTCGCCCTTGCGGTGTCGCTGGCGCTCTTCGCGCTCGGCGGCGTGATGGGCTTCCTGATCGACGGCTCCGACACGCGCACGCCCGCGCATTATCACGCGGTGATCACGGCGGTCAGCGTGTCGAGCGCGGGCATGCTGCTGACTTATGGTCTCAAGGAATTGGGCAAGCCGGCTGCGCCGCCGCGCGCGACGCGCATCCTTATCGGCCTCTACGGCGGCGGCCAGTTCGTCGCCTCGATCGCGATGTTCGTCGCCGGCGGCTACGGCGCCTTGCGCAAAACCCCGTCCGGCGCCGGATCGCTCGACACGGTCGCCGCCGCGGGCATGGCGGTGCATGGCATCGCCTCGATCTTCACCATTCTTGGCGGCGCAGCTTTTGTCATCGTCGCCATACGAGCGCTGTGGCGAGCAGGCCCGGCGCGGCTCAGCCTGCCTGACCGAGCGCGGGACGCCTGGCTACCCCGCTTGCTCCAACTCGGTCGCGCGCAGATGGACGACCGCAAGGCCGAAGAGGGCGAGCGCCAGCGCCTGATGAGGCAACGCAAGTTCGATCGGAACGAACAGCGAGCAGGGTCGCAATGCCGAGCGCGACCTGGGCGAGAGCAACGGCTGCGAGGACCACGGCGCGGCTTGCAAGCGGCGAACCCGAGCGCGGCCCGTAGCGCGACGATCGCCTGAACAATCGCGTAGGCGACAATCGTATAAGCGATCATCCGGTGGTCGAACTGCGCCGTCGCCGCATCGCCGAAGATCGCTTGCAGCGGATTTGGGCGAAACGCCTCGCCTGGAACAAGGCTCGATCCCATGAGCGGCCAGGTGTTGTAGATGAGGCCGGCGCGCAGGCCCGCGACGAGCGCGCCAAGGCCAAGCTGGCAAATGATGATTGCCGCGAAGATCCAGGCGGAAATCGCAAAGCCGCTCGGCGCCGTCGTTCGACCGCGGGCGTTCGCTTAAGCCCACCGCGGCGTAGATCAGCGCGCCGAACGTCGCGGCGGCGATCAGGAGATGCAGCGCCAGCCGCTCCTGCGCCACCTCGGTGCGCTCGCTCAGGCCTGAGGACACCATCCACCAGCCGACGATCGGCTCGAGCGCCAGCAGGCCTGTCGCGACGGCGACCTGCCGCCCAAGCGCGCCCTTGAGCTGGCCTCGCCACCAGAACCACAAGGCAGGCAGGATGAATGCCGCGCCGACAATGCGCGCCAGCAGGCGATGCGCCCATTCCCACCAGAAGATGGCCTTGAACCCGTCCAGCGTCATGTCGGGATTGAGCAGGGCGAATTGCGGGATCTGCTTGTAGCGATCGAACTCGGCCTGCCACTCCGCCGCGCTCAGCGGAGGAAGCACGCCGGTGACCGGTTTCCATTGCGTGATGGAGAGCCCGGATTCCGTGAGCCGAGTTGCGCCGCCGACCAGCACCATGAGGAAGACGAGGCTCGCGACCGCGATGAGCCAGAAGCGAACCGCCCGGCGATCGTCAAAGCTTGCTGTTTGTGCGGCGGCGGGCGCGCTGTGGGTCAAAGCCATGAGAGATGTGGGGCGTGTGTCCGGGACCGTTCGGCGAGGAGCCTAAGCCCGCCTTTTGTCTCAAACGATGTCGAAGGCGCAACGCGCACGCGGCCGTCGGTGGATTGTCACGCGAGGCCATTCGGTCGCCGATGGCTTCGCGGCAGGCGGCGAAAGCAGGGGCAACTTTCTCGGCGACAAAATATTGGCAAAAACAGAAATAAGTGCTATAGATTTTACTTTGACAGAATTCGAGAATCTTGCGTCTCGTCGCGCGGTCCATCAGAGGAAGGATGAGGCCGCAGAGCAGACGCCAGCGGGCAAAACTCGAGAGACCGGATTGTTCTATTCCAAACGGCCGTAACCCATTGAAAAGTCCCGATTCGAAAAAATAAACGTTAGTAAATGCAAGCACTTTTACTAACGTTTAAGTCGCGTTTATTGAGCGGTTACGAGCGTTTATTGCTGGCAGGATTTGCGCCGCAGCCGAAGCGCGGCTTCGGAGGCGGCGCTCGGTTTGACTCCGCCGCCGAACAAGAACTGGGCGCAATCACGTGTTTTGTGAAGACGCCAGTCGTGGAGTGAGGGAGCAAGCTAAGATGTAACGGGGCGCAACCAAAGTGTCGCAGGACATCGTTAGGCTTTGCTGCTGGCGCATCGCCGCCCTGCTGCAAAAACAATTGCCGTTCTTTTCACGCTGTGTCATGAGCGCGCATCCCAAACAACCAGTCGACTAGGAACCAATGTCCTTTTTGAACGGCAACAAGTTTGCTGATCGCCAAGCTGCCGCCGCCAAGGCGCGCAAAGAAATGGCGGAGAAATTTCTCGCCAACTCGAAATACGATCCGACAGATCCCGCGATCATCGAGCGCGAGGCGAAGCGGAAAGAGATCCTCGAAGCGCGGAAAGTGCGCGACGTCGAGCGCGCCAAGCGCAAGGCGGAACAGGAGGCCGCTGAGGCCGTCCGCCGCGCCGCCGAGGAGGCCGCTCGCCAGGAGCAGCTGAAGCTCGAAGCGCTTGCGCGCGAGGCCGAAGCCCAACGCGAGCGAGAAGAGGCCGAGCGGCTCGAATACGAGCGCAAGCTCGAGCGCGACGCGCGCTACGCCGCGCGCAAGGAGCGAAAGAAGAAGAAGAAGTCGGCGGCTGAACGATACGGGTAAGCCGCCAGTTCGTCCTTGATTTCCAGCCGCGAACTCGGGACACTTCGCTCGAAATCAAGTTCTCCGCGGGGCGGAGCGAGGAGAAGATGTCGAACCCGCTTCGCCTGGGCGTCGCCGGTCTCGGGGTGGTCGGGACAAGTCTCGTTCGGCTTCTTCAACGGCACGACGTCGAGCTTGGCCAAGCGGGTGGGGCGCGGCTTGGCGGTCACCGCCTTCAGCGCGCGACGTAAAGCACGACCGCGGGGTCGATCTTGGCGGCGCGGCTTATTTCGCCAGCGCATCGGAGCTTGCGGCCTCCGCAGACATCGACATTTTCGTCGAGTTGATCGGCGGCGCCGACGGCGTCGCGTTCGACGCCGTCAAGGCCGCGCTTTCGCGCGGGACCTCCGTCGTCACTGCGAACAAGGCGATGCTCGCGGCGCACGGTTTCGAGCTTGCGAGCTATGGCCGAGCGATCGGGCGCTCAGTTGTTCTTCGAAGCAGCGGTGGGCGGCGGCATACCCGTCATCAAGACTCTCCGGGAGAGCCTGGCGGGCAACGCGATTCGGCGTGTTTCCGGCATCCTCAACGGCACCTGCAACTATATCCTCTCGCGCATGGAGACCGAGCATCTTCCGTTCGAGGTCTGTCTCAGCGAGGCGCAGAAGCTTGGCTATGCCGAGGCCGATCCGACATTCGACGTCGGCGGTTTCGACACCGCGCATAAGCTCGCGATCCTCGCCTCGCTCGCTTTCGGCGCCAAGATCGACGCAGGGGCCGTTTCGGTCGAAGGAATCGAGACCATCACGCTCGCCGATTTGAGCGCCGCGGACGAACTCGGGTTTCGCATCAAGCTGCTTGGGCGTCGCCGAACGAACGGCCCATGGCGTCGAGCAGCGGGTGCATCCGACGATGGTCGCCAAGAGCGCGCCGCTCGCCCAGACCATGGGCGTGCTCAACGCGGTTTCGATCGACGGCGATGCGATTGGGGAGCTGACCCTGGTTGGACCGGGGGCAGGCGGCGATGCGACCGCGTCGGCGGTCGCAGCTGATATCGTCGACATCGCGCGCGGGATCCGTGTGCCGCCCTTTGGCAGGCCGGCCGCATCGCTTGTCGAGGCGGACCGCGTGCCGATGCAGACGGCATGAGGGCGGCTATTACGTGCGCCTCGCCGTCGTCGACCGTCCCGGCGCCATGGGCGCCATCGCGGCGCGGATGGGCGAGCAGCTCATCTCGCTCGAAGCGATCATGCAAAAGCGGGCCACGAAAGAAGCCGCCTCAGCGGGGGTCGCGCCGGTCGTGCTGATGACCTACGGCACGACCGAATCCTCGATTCGGGAGGCGCTTGCGCGAACGGTCGAAGATGGGCTCGTGCGCGAGCGGCCTCAGGTTATCCGCATCGAACGCGAAGCGGTTTGAGGTGGCGTCCTCGACGGATGAAAGAATGGCTTCGGCCGAAGACGAGGACCGCCGCATGCGGATTCTCGCGATCGCGCTCATGTGCGCCACGATGGTCTGCTTCACCGGGCAGGACACCTGCGCCAAATGGTTGAGCGCCTCTTTGCCGATCGCACAGATCGTATGGGCGCGTTACGTCGGAGCGGCGGTGATCGCGCTCATCGCGTCGCGATCTCTGTCGCGGCCACACATGCTGCGTTCGAAGCGTCCCCGGCTGCAGCTGTTGCGCTCCGTCCTGCTATTTTGTTCGACGACCGCGAACGTGTTTGCCGTCCGCGAACTCCAGCTGTCGGAGACCGCGACGATCTCGTTTCTCACGCCGGTCTTCGTCGCTCTTCTCGCCGGACCTGTGCTGGGCGAAAGAGTGAGCGCGGAACGCATGATCGCAATCGCGCTCGGATTTCTCGGCGTGGTGATCGCGACGCGCCCAGGAGCGGGGGCGCTTCAACCGATCGTTCTTCTCGCTGTCGCGGGCGTTGTGTGCAATTCGGTATATGTGCTCGCCACCCGCAAGCTCGCTGGGGCGGACTCCCCTCAGACGACGCTCGCGTGGACGCAAGTCGCCGGCCTCGTGTTTCTGACTCCGATATTGCCCTGGGTTTGGAAGCAGCCTGGATCAGTGGGAGTTTGGGTGGTCATGGCCGTGATGGGTGTTTTCGGGGCCACCAGCCACGGAATGCTGATCGTCGCCCATCGATACGCTCCTGCGCCAACGTTGACGCCGTTTACCTACACCCAGCTCATTTGGATGATCATTTCGGGCGTGGTGGTTTTTGGCGATTGGCCGGCCCCTGCCACTCTGGTCGGGGCGGCGTTGGTCGTCGCTTGCGGCGCTTATCTCGCTGTCAAAGAGCGGAAAGGACGGCATGTCCCCGTGGCCGCAGCCGTTGACGTCGATCCAAAAGTCTAGTAACTCAATCGACATTAGATTTTTGGGCGATCCAACAGGCTTCGACAATGTTGCATGGCATCGATCCTGTCTTCGCGGTCTCTGGGCTGGCGGTCGGCCTGCTCGTTGGGATCACCGGAGTTGGCGGCGGCTCGCTGATGACGCCGCTGCTCGTGCTGGTCTTTAGGGTCCATCCGGCGACCGCCGTCGGGACCGACCTCTTATATGCGGGTCTCACCAAGATCACTGGATGTGCTGTGCACGCCTATCACGGGTCCGTCGATTGGCGCATCACGCGGCGTCTGGCTTATGGCAGCGTGCCCGCGGCGCTCTTGTCGCTGCTGCTGCTCGCGCATCTCGGATCGTCCTCCCAGGCGAGCGGCGGCATCATCAGCACGACGCTCGGAATCGCGCTGCTCATGACCGCCGTCACACTGATTTTCCGCAAGGCGCTGCTCGCGCGCCTTGGGCGCCTCATGGACGGCGCGAGCGAGCAGACCATCGGCGTTCTCACCATCGTGCTTGGCGCGGTCCTCGGCGTCCTGGTGACGATCTCGTCCGTCGGCGCCGGCGCCATCGGCGCCACGGTTCTGCTGACGCTCTACCCGAAGTCTCCAATCGTGCGCATTGTCGGCTCCGATATCGCGCATGCGGTGCCGTTGACGCTGATCGCCGGCGCGGGACATTGGTGGCTCGGATCCGTCGACTTCCATATGCTTCGTTTCGCTGCTCGTGGGCTCGATTCCAGGCATTATGATTTCCAGCCACTTCGCTTCTCGCGTTCCTGACCACGTCTTGCGCCCGATCTTGGCCGGCACGCTTGCCGTCGTTGGCGGACGCCTCGCGTTCTGAACGGACGGTCGCCTTACGCCGCTCTAGCCTGGCGGTTTGCCAAATTCCTCGAGCACCGCGGAGAGCGCATCGGCGTGGATGTAGACCGGGCCCGTGAACGGGTGGTCGAGCGAGATGATGACGACGAGGCCCAGGGTCACCAAAAGCGAAAGCACGCCCGTCATGGAAACCTGCGCGAGCAGGTTCTCGCTTCCGAAGAAGAGCGTGAAACCGATCGTCAGCAGCGCGCCAGCGAAAAGCGCGATCCAGATGACGTCGGGCACAAGCCCGGTTGCGAGATGAAGCCTGATCGCGCCTGGCGGCCGTCACATTGTCGATCTGCCGGAAGACCTCTGACATGTCCGCCGTGTCTCTGGTCCCGGACTGATTGAGCGCCAGCGCCGCCGAGTAGAGCTTGTTGAGAGCCTGCGTGACCCCATGGGCCTCGGATTCGAGCCCCATCGCTGGCCATTCCTGTCGATTGCGTCTTGAGGTAGTTGACGAGCGCCGCTCGCAAGGCCGCCGCCTCGGGTTCCTTGCCGTCGGCATAACGAAAGAGCGCCGCCGTCGCGCCTGCTTCCTCGGCGACGGAAGTCTGCGCGTCGTTGAACTTTTCCCACACGACGATGACCGAAAAGGCGAGAAGCACGGCATAGATGACGCCCACGGTCGCGAATTTGAACCCGGCGATCTCGTTGTTCTTGACCAATGTCTCGACGCCGACCCAGCGGCGGATCAGGAACTGCGCGATCATCGCCAGGGCGGTGGGAACAATCACGATCAGCGCGATCAGGGCCCACAACGGAAGGCCCGACAGAAAATGTGACACTCTTGCCCTCCATACGAACGTGATGGCGACTTGCCGTCGCTCGCCGCGGCTCACATCGTTCGCACGATCGCGCCAATCCAACTGCCATCCTCCGCCGGCGTCTGTCCAGAACCTTGGCGTTCCAGGGAGCACAAGAAACGGCTGGGGACGACGGACGCTCGACCGGCGCGAAATCCTTCTGAATCAAGCCGCATTCTGTCATGATTCGCGCTGCGGCAAGTGATTCGCACGTTGCCGCGTTGCTGGATCCCAAGGCGGAGTTTTGACGCCCTCCGATTACTTCCTCGACGTTGAGACCTCGGCGCTCGGCCAGCCGTGGCGGCCTCGGCTCGACGCGGCAGGGGAGCTGCATGCGCTCGCCATTGCCCAAATCGGCGGCCATGACGAGCTGATCGCCCGCGTGCTTGCGGGGCGCGGCGTCCTGCCGGACGCGGTTGACCGCCATCTCGCGCCGAGCTTTCGCGATCTGATGCCCGACCCCTATAGCCTGCGCGATATGGCCGCGGCGACCGAGCGCCTGAGGCTCGCGGTCATGGCCCATGAGAAGGTCGCCATCTTCGGCGACTACGATGTCGACGGCGCGTGCAGCGCGGCGCTCCTCAGCGAATATCTGAACGCCTGCGGGCTGGAGACGATCGTCCATATCCCCGACCGGGTGACCGAGGGCTATGGCCCCAACATCGAGGCGATTCAGAGCTTCGCATCGCAAGGCGCGACGCTCGTGGTGACCGTCGACTGCGGCGCCGTCAGCCGCGAGCCGTTCGAGGTCGCAAGCCGGGCTCGGCCTCGACGTGATCGTGTTCGATCACCATCAGGCCCCGGAGGTGCTGCCGAGGACGGCGGCGCTCGTCGATCCCAACCGCGAGGACGACCTTTCGGGCCTCGGCTATCTCTGCGCGGCGGGCGTCGTCTTCATGGCGCTCGTCGCGCTCAATCGCGCTTTGCGCGAAGCGGGCGTTCTGGAACGGCGGCAAAGGCCCGGATCTGCTGGCCTCCCTCGACCTCGTGGCGCTCGCGACGGTCGCCGACGTCGTGCCGCTGATCGGGCTCAACCGCGCCTTCGTCATCAAGGGCCTCGCGATCATGCGGGAGCGCCGCCGTCCCGGGCTTGCGGCTTTGTTCGATATCGCCGGCGCCGACGGGCCGCCGCGGCCCTATCATCTCGGCTTCGTCATCGGCCCGCGCATCAACGCGGGCGGACGCATCGGCGATGCGGCGCTTGGCGTCAGGCTCCTGACCGCGACCGACGACATCGAGGCGCGCACGATCGCGATCGAGCTCGACCGGCTGAACCGCATGCGCCAGCAGATCGAGATCGAAGTCCTGGCGGAGGCCGAAGCGGAAGCGCTGCTGTCGCTCGGCCTCGAGGAGCGGGGCGCGGCGGTTGTCGTCGCGGGAGCGACATTGGCCGCCCGGAATCGTCGGCCTGCTTGCGGCGCGGCTCAAGGAGAGGTTCGAGCGCCCGGCCTTCGCGCTGAGCCTCGCCGGCGGACAGGCGACCGGCTCCGGCCGCTCGATCGCGGGCGTCGATCTCGGCCGGGCGGTGCGAGCGGCGGTCGAAGCGGGCGTCGCGATCAAAGGGGGCGGCCATGCGATGGCGGCGGGCGTGACGCTCACGACCGAGCGGCTCGGCGACTGGCGCGCCTTTCTCGAGGAGCGGCTCGGCCAGGCGGTGACGAAGGCGCGCGCCGAGGCGGGCCTCAAGGTCGACGCGGCGCTGACGGCGACCGCGGCGACGCCGGAACTCGTCCATCGCCTCGAGGCGGCCGGCCCCTATGGCGCGGGCGCGCCCGAGCCGGTGTTCGCCCTGCCGCGCCATCGCCTGGCGGAGGTGACGCCGGTCGGCGCGGGCGGGCGCCATTTGCGCCTGCGCGCGGTCGCGGGCGACGGGCGGGCGGTCGAGGGGATCGCCTTCCGCGCCTCCGGCAAGAAGCTCGGCGAGGCGCTCATCCGCCTCAAGGGCGCGCCGGTGCATCTCGCCGGGACCCTTTCGGTGAACCGTTACGGGGGGCGGGAGCGGGCGCAGATCCGGGTCGTCGACGTCGCCGAGGCGACGCGTTAATAGCGCGCTTTATGTGTTTAATTGGCTGGAGGGACCATCCTTCGGGACCCCGGGCACAACTTAAGCGAGCGATGCCATTCAAGTAAACGACAATAAACGCGCTTAAACGCGCCTAAACGTTAGTAAAAGTGCTGACGTTTACTGACGTTTATTTTTTCGAATCGGGACTTTTCAATGGGTTACGGCCGATTCGAATACGAAAAATCGTCCCGGCCTTCAACTCGCCTTTCCAGTTGCACACGGAACCCGCCTTTGCTCACCGGTCTTCCGCCGTTGGACACGAAGGCGCTGCCTGCCAGAATGAAAGATAGCATGAATTCTGGTTTTTCGTAAAGAGATTGTTGGCTCTTATCGCGTTTGCTGTTGGTCTCAGCCCTCGCCGTCATGGCCGGGCTTGTCCCGGCTATCCACGTGAACGCTGAGCCTATGCGATTAAGCTATTGATGAAGTGAGGTAAAATTGGAACCGACGGGCAATTGGCGCTGACGCTGCGTGGATGGCCGGGTCAAGCCCGGCCATGACGGAGAGGCCGGCGCTGAATCACCTGGATCGACCGGCGACCAACAGCGAACGCTAAAAGAGCGAGATTGTTTCGGGCGCGTCAGCGCCGCGAGAGCCGAATTCAACGGGTGGGCAAGTCCACCGCCCCGCCGATCCTCTGCGCGATGAGATGGGTGAGCCGCGCCGTGACGGGTTCGGGAACGTCGACGCCGGACAAAAGCCAGGTCAGGCCGGACAGGGTCATATGGACGCGATATCGCCCATCGGGACTGTCGAGGCCGACAACGAAGCTCAGCGGGCCGTCGAAATGAGAGTGCATCAGGACCTGCAAGGGGCGGGCGTGGAACGCCTCGCCGAGCGAGGGCATGCCCCAGACCGTTCCGGCGTCCTTTCCGCCGGCGCCGAGGACGCCCACGCGTCCCTGGGTCAAAAGCGCCGCGATGTTCTCAGGCGTGAGAAGGGCGCGCAGCAGCATTTCGGCTGCGGCGGCGTTGAGAAAGACGCCCTGCCGCGGCGACGGCGGGTTTTGAAGTTGCGGATTCTGGTCGGCGAAGGCGCGCGCGATCTGGCCGCTCAGCGAGCGGATCAGCGCCTGCAGATCGACGCGCTCGATCAAGGCTTCCGCGTCGCCGCGCTCGGCCGCCGACGCAAGCTGCGCCGCGCCAGCCAGCGCCCAGGCCCAATAGGCGGCGATGAGGATGACGAGCGCGACCGCGCCGCGAATGAGCCTTCGCATGGGGCGCTACCTAGCAATCAGGCGCGCCGCGTCACCCTTCGGGGCGTCGTTTGTCGTCATGGCCGGCGCAATACAGCTGAATTTCTGGCTGGAATTCCCATGTTTTCGCAAATCGGAGCCTTAAGCGCTGGCGTTCCCGTGCCGGCCAGCCGGCCTGGGAGGGCAGGACCGCTGGCCGGGCTGGCCCCTGACGATTCCCCGGCTTCGACTGGATCGTCTCTTGCATCGGCGGCCGGAGACCCATTTCCGAACTGGAGTTTTCACCCATGCAGCGCGCTGAGCTCACCGAAAAGATCCTCGACATCAAGCGCGAGAAGGGCTGGACCTGGAAGCACATCAGCGACGAAATCGGGGGGCTATCGCCGGTCCTGGTGGTCGGCGCGCTGCTCGGGCAGATGAAGCTGCCGAAGCCGCTGGCCGGGAAGGCCGCGAGCCTGTTCGGCCTGTCGGAGCCCGAAAAGCGGATGCTGAACGAGGTTCCGACGCGCGGCGCGCCGATGCCGCCGACCGATCCGCTGCTCTACCGCTTCTATGAACTGGTGATGGTCAACGGCCCGGCCTTGAAGGCGCTGATCGAGGAGGAATTCGGCGACGGCATCATGTCGGCGATCGACTTCGACCTCGAGCTTGACCGGCTTCAGAACCCGAAGGGCGACCGCGTCCGGCTGACCATGTCCGGCAAGTTCCTGCCGTACAAATATTACGGCGCCGAGCAGGGCCTGCCGGAATACGGGTTCAAGGAGGAGTGAGGCGCGGGCAGGGCTCTCGCGCGCTGACCTCGACCCGCGTGCACGCTTCGCCATGGACTGGGGGTAGGGCTTAAGAAGGTGCCTTGCCCCGCCCAAAGTCCACTTGATTACGGCGCCTTGTAACACTTTGTTACGGTTGCGTATAAATCGGTTTGCTCCATGTGATCGACATTCAGCGTGCCCAGCGTAGGCACGTCCCAGTGGGTAAAATCCTTGGCCGTATAGGTTACCGTGACCGGGCCCGGGCGCGAATGTGTCCAGGCGCCGAACGAACCCTCGCTCGTTCCCTGCATCCAGGATTTGTCGGCAAAGGAAAACATGCAGCAGCCGATCAGCTTTGACGGATTCTGTTTGTTGTAGTTGATGCACCCGGTCAGCTGACCCATGAGAACGTTGACGTGATCGGGTTTGGTCCGGTCCTGCCCGATTTCGGTGAACCAGATCGGCAGCTTGTACTGATTGTAAGTCCGGTCGACCCAGCCTGCGCCAGACCCATCGTTATGAAACAGATAGTCGGCGGAATTGTAGGTTTGGGGGGCAAGAAACAGCCGGGAACTCAACCCGCTCAGTTGTGGAATGAGTTGATCCCATGCGTACCAGCAGGGAGGGCGGCCGTTTTGCATGGCGAAGCTGACCGGATGCCCGATGGGCAGTTTGCGATGGTTGGGAAATTGCTGTTGCTCGATCGAGGCCCAGGCATTTGTGAAACTCACGCAATTCGCGACGCTGATGCCGTTGCCGGGCAGATCGAACTCGTTCCCGAACACGATCCCCTGTATGGCTGGATGATAATCGCCGCCCTGTGAAAAAGATTGGATCAGCGCCGGGATCTGCTTGTTCATGTCTGGCAAGCCGCCGCCGGGCTGAAGGAAATAATTGGAAACACTGACCAGCACGCCTATTTTATCCATATGGCAGCCGTCCAGGAACAATTGATGGCTGTTCCGGGGGTCCCAGTCATAAAGCCTGACAACCTCGACGCCCATGTTATACATCTTTATATTGTCCCACCGGCACGGCGGGGGCGCCGGGAAACCTTCGTTTTGACACCAAGATTGGACAGAATTTGAATAGTCTCTACGAAATAGAGACCCTATATAATCAGCGCTATTGTCGCTGCCGAAGAATACCAGCGTGCTGTTTGCTATAGAAGGATTGTATGGAGCGGGAAAAGCGTCATTTCCGTAGCATATACCCTTTACGCGCCCCATTGTGACCTCCCTTTGGAACAATTATGCAAACTGCATGTACAAAGAGCATTTTGATCAAAGTCAAAATGTTCTCTAGTCCGTATTTCCGGTGATTTTAACCTGCAAAAGCTCCGTTATCGCCACCATAAGTTTACACGTAACATGGGGCAACTAACAAAAAGGGGGAGGCAACGGAGCAGGCACAACTAACTCAGCGTGTATCACGAAAATATGTAAGGCCAAAAGTTGAATTCGTTACGATATATTCACAGTTCTGAAGCGCCCGCTCGAGGCGCCTGTTTCCCGAGACCTATGCGATCCACTGGGCCGAGGATCGGCCATGAGGCGATGATCGGTTCCCGATCATCGGGTCTTGGCATGAGCGAGAAGCGCCTCGGTTTGCCCGGCCGCACAAGCGCCGCGATCGGGCGTCAGAGTCTTTGCAATCGGAAATTGTGGTTCATCGCCTGGTTAGGCCAGGCGCGCAGGACGTGAGAGGGTTTGAGCGCGATGCGCAGGAGGGGGCCGTGACGCGCGGCGCAAAGACAGTGAGCATACTCGCCGTGGTCGCCGTTCTCACGCTGTCGGCGGCGTTCGCGGCCTATGCGATGGAACTCCATCGCATGGCCTTGTGGCAGGTCGTGCGCGCCTGCGTCGCCGATTACAAGCTGACCGGCGCGCCCTTTCCTTGCCTCGAGGTCAATCTTGCCGGCGGCGAGGCGCTCGGCAACGTCGTCCTGCGTCCGCCGCTCATGGAGGACACGATGCTGGCCCCGACGCGACGGATCAAGGGCATCGAGGACCCGTTCCTGCGGTCGCCCGAGGCGCCGAATTATTTCGACGCCGCCTGGCGCGCGCGCACGTTCCTCACCGACGCGGACGGCGAGGCGCCGGAGCGCGACAACATCGCGCTCTTCGTCAATTCGGCCGTCGTCCGGACGCAGGACCAGCTCCACATCCACGTGGGCTGCCTCGTCCCTTACGCCCGCCGCACGCTCGCGGCCGCCGCGCCGAAGGTCCCGATGGGCGCATGGGCTCAGATCGGCCCGGTCGTCCCCCATACGATGTTCTGGGCCTATCGCATCCCGGGGACGGACCTTGCGAACGTCAATCCTTTTCAGCTCGCCGCCGAGGAGCTCGGGGCCAAGACGAACGGCCCGGGCGACCTGACGGTCGTGGTCGTCGGGGCCCGCGTGGACGGCGACGATCAATTCCTGATCCTCGCTTCTTATGCGAAAGCGCCGCACGCGTGGTGGCCGGTCGGCGCCGACAATTTGCTTGGCGACTGCCGCTTCGCCGAGCCTCGCCGCGCCGGCTGAGGGCGCGTTCGTCGCCGGTTCGACTTCGCCCGGCCGCACCCCATATTGGGCGGTCCATCCCGCACAGAACGCACAGCCTTGGACCTCATCGCCTCGACCGACCGCGGCCTCTATTGCGCCGCGGGCGATTTTCACATCGATCCCTGGCGCCCGGTTCCGCGCGCCATCATCACCCATGCGCATTCCGACCACGCGCGCTTCGGCTCGGAGGTTTATGTCTGCCATCGCGACACGGCGCCAGCCTTGCGCAAGCGCCTGGGCGACGTCACGATCGAGACCGCGACTTACGGCCAGATTCTGGCGCGCAACGGGGTCGAGCTTTCGTTTCATCCGGCGGGCCATGTGCTCGGCTCGGCGCAGGTTCGCGTCGCCTCGAAGGGTGAGATCTGGGTCGCGTCCGGCGATTACAAGCTCGAGAGCGACGGCGTTTCGCCCGCCTTCGAGCCGATCCGCTGTCACGCCTTCATCACCGAATCGACCTTCGGCCTGCCGATCTACCGCTGGCGCCCGCAGGCCGAGACATTCGCCTCCATCGACGCCTGGCGGCGCGAGAACATCGCCGCCGGGCGCGCCAGCATTCTGTTCGCCTATGCGCTCGGCAAGGCGCAGCGGCTCATCGCCCATGTCGATCCGGCGCTTGGGCCCGATCGTCTGTCACGGCGCGGTCGAGGCGATCAACGCGCTCTATCGCGAGGCGGGCGTGGCCTTGCCGCCGACCGCTCTCGCGACGCAGATCGAGACACAAGCGCGATTTCGCCCGCGCGCTGATCGTTGCGCCGCCCTCCGCCGCCGCGAGCCCGTGGCTCAAGCGCTTCGGCGACTATTCCGATGCGCTGGCGAGCGGCTGGATGCAGGTCAGGGGCAACCGCCGCCGGCGCGGCCTCGACCGCGGCTTCGCGCTGTCCGACCACGCCGACTGGCCGGGCCTGATCGCGGCCATCGAGGCGACCGGCGCCGAGCGCATACTCGTGACGCATGGATACACGGAAACGTTGACGCGCTACCTTCGCGAGAAGGGTTTTGACGCACGCGCGCTCACGACCGCTTACGGCGACGACGAGGACGTGGGCGACGCCGGGACGGCGACGGCGGAGGGCGAAGCGTGAAGGCGTTCGCGGCTCTTTATCGCCGGCAGCACTCCCGCCCCCCTTGTGGGGGCGGGCATAGCCCGTCCGAGGGACGGGCGTTCTCTCGAACGCCCTATGGGTGGGGGGTCGCGCAGGCCTTTCCGCGCCTTGCTCCCGCGCGCAGACTTGAAGAGTTCGGCGCGACCCCCCTCCCTAACCCTCCCCCACAAGGGGGGAGGGGATTGGAGACCGAGGCGTGAAGGCCTTCGCGGCGCTCTATCGGCGGCTCGATTCCGGCACTTCGACCCGCGCCAAGCAGGCGGCGATGGTGGAATTCTTCGCCGCGGCAAAAGCCGATCCCACGCAATGGGCGAGCGCGGCCTGGACGGTCTATTTCCTGAGCGGGGGCAAGCCGCGCCAGACCGCGCCCTCGCGCCTGCTTTGGCGCCTGGCCGTCGAGGGCTCGGGCTATCCCGAATGGCTGTGCGCCGAGTGCTACGGCGCGGTCGGCGATGTCGCCGAGATGCTGTCGCTGCTTCTGCCGGAGGCCGAGGGCGGCGAAGAGGTTTCGCTCGACGCCTGGATGCGGGAACGTCTGCTGCCGCTTCCCTCGCTGCCCGAGGAAGAGCGTTACGCGAGGCTCAGGCAATGGGTCGGCGAACTCGCGACCGACGAGCGTCTCGCCTTCTTCAAGCTCATCACCGGCGAATTGCGCGTCGGCGTGTCGCGGCTGCAGGTGGTGAAGGCGCTGGCCGAAGTCGCGGGCGTCGACGAGGGGCACATGGCGCAGCGGCTGATCGGCTATTCGCAGGCGCGGCGCATCCCGACGGCCGCGGATTTCGAGGCGCTGATCGGCGAAGTGCTGCAAACGGAAGCCCACGCGCTCGACGCGGGCAAACCCTATCCGTTCTATCTCGCGCAATCGTGGAGCCGGCCGGTCGCCGACATGGGCCCGACGCTCGGGCCGCCCTCGAACTGGATCATCGAGTGGAAGTACGACGGCATCCGCGCGCAGATGCTCAAGCGCGGCGACAACTGGCGCCTCTGGTCGCGCGGCGAAGAGCTGATTTCCGACGCCTATCCCGACCTCGAGCCGCTGGCGCGCGCGCTGCCTTCGGGCACGGCGATCGACGGCGAGCTTGTGGTGCTCGTGCCCCCCGAGCACGAATATGCGGCGGATTCGCTCGATGGCCTCGCGATCTTCGCCAGCCTGCAGCAGAGGCTCGGCCGCAAGATCGTGAGCGAAAAGACGAAGCGCGAATTGCCGGTCGCCTTCATCGCCTACGATCTGCTCGAGAGCGAGGGCCGCGACCTGCGCGGCGAGCCGCAGCATGTGCGCCGCGCCCGGCTCGAGCAGCTCGTCGATCGCCTGTTTAAGGAAGCGAAGACGCGCGGCGAGCGCCTGCCGATCCGCATCAGCCCGACCGTCTCCGCCGACACATGGGAGGAGCTCGCGGAGAAGCGGGAGCAGGCCCGCGCGCTCTTCGCGAAGGGCTGATGCTGAAGGCGCGCGACGGCGCCTATGGCGTCGGCCGGCGCAAGGGCGGCGACCGCGCCGACGTGTGGTGGAAATGGAAGCTCGACCCGATGAGCGTCGACGCCGTGGTGATCTACGCCGAGCGCGGGCACGGGCGCCGCTCGGGCGTCTACACCGACTACACTTTCGCCGTCTGGAGCGCGGGCGAAGAGGCTGGAACGCGCGAGCTGGCGCCGTTCGCCAAGGCCTATTCGGGCTTGTCGGACAAGGAAATCCGCGAGATGGACGCCATCATCCGCCGCACCACGATCGAGACGTTCGGTCCGGTGCGCAGAGTGACGCCGACGCAGGTGTTCGAGCTGGGCTTCGAGGGCATCGCGCCGAGCAAGCGCCACAAGAGCGGCGTCGCCGTCCGCTTCCCCCGCATGCTGCGCTGGCGCCGCGACAAGCCGGTGGCCGAAGCCGATACGCTGGACGCGCTCAAGGCGCTGCTCATGGGGCAGGGCGGGCGGTGAGAGGCTAGGCGAGCGCCGCCCTCAAGGGACGGCGGGCGGCCCATCCGGCAAAGCCGAGCCAGCCAGCGAGAAAAGTCATGAGCATCGACGTGGTGGAGGGCTCCGGCACGGCCGGCGTGGTGATGCTGGAAACCAAAGTTATCACCGGCTGAACGGATGTAAAGTACACAGGAAAACTAGAGAGCTCGACAATAACGCCGTTGGTTCCGGGGGGGTAAAAAAATTGCAAATTGGGGGAGCAGGCGGCATCGAGAGGAACGGCCGCGCCCACACAGGCCGCAAAAAACTGACCAACGGATCCGGCGATGTCCAGGCTACTCGCTCCGCCTGTCGTGTTGTAGGAAAAAAGCGACAACTTGAAAGGAGGGTCGCCAGAATTGAGACTGATTCCCCCCGGATTCGCCGAGTCGAAGTACGTGTCGGAAAACGAAGTAAGATCGCCCAACTCGATGAGGCCGGAAGGCTCAACCGTGCCGGTGAAGCTGCCGCTCAGGATGCCCCCAAGGTCCGGCACACTGCCGCTCACTGTGCCGCCTTGAAGACCCCCGACTTGCACCCATCCTACCTGCGTGAAATCGAAAGTATCGATGGTGGCCGCGCAACTCGGGAAGGGGCCGATCGCCATCCCGATTATGCAGACCGCCGCCATCGCGGGCACGAGTTTGCGCATGAGCAACCCCCCTGAAGTCGCTGGCGGGGCGCGCCGACAGCCGGCGTTTGCACCGTCTCAACATGCAGCATAGCTTTTACCAACCTGAAAGTATATCGGACTTTTAGCTGGACATGACGCAAATGCAGTTGGGGGCGGTCGCTGACGCGCGAGGCGGGCCACGCCTTACTCTCGGCCGCCGATGACGTCGCCGCCATACCGGTCGCCCTGATAATTTTCGCCGATCGACTGGCGCAGATGAGGGACATGTGCCGGTAGGGCAGGCCGGTTTCTTTCGCCCAGGCGTTGAACTGCTCCTGGATCTTCGAGAGGTCGCGCTTCGACGTGGACGGGCGTCTCTCGACGCCCTGTGGCTCCTCGCGATGACGGGTCACGCCCGGATCACCTGAAATTTGTCTTGGCCTTGTGGGTAGAAATTCCTAGCCTGCCGCCGATCCCTCGCGCCGCGCCACGTCCCCGAACCCGGAGAGCCCCTTGATCCGTTTCTATTTCAATCTCGCGCCCAATCCGATGAAGATCGCGCTGATGCTCGAGGAGCTTGGCCAGCCGTATGAGGCGGTTCCGGTCGACACGGCCAAGGGCGAGCAGCACGCAGACGCCTTTCGCGCCATCAATCCGAACGGCAAGGTGCCGGCGATCGTCGATACTGACGGGCCGGGCGGGCGGGAGGCGCGGGTGTTCGATTCGAGCGCCATCCTGCTCTATCTCGGCGAAAAGACGGGGCGCTTCATCGGAACTCCAGCGGATCGACCGGAGCTTTTGTCGTGGCTCTTCTTCATCGCCACCGGAATTGGCCCGTTTTCGGGTCAGGCGGTGCATTTCCAGCACGCCACGCCGGAAAAGATTCCCTACGCCGTGAACCGCTACCGGCGCGAGATCGAGCGCCATTATCGGGTCCTGGACAAGCATCTGGCCGGCCGGGACTTCATCGTCGGCGACTATACAATCGCGGACATGTCGGTCTGGGGCTGGCTGACGCGGGCCTCGCGCGTGCTTCCCGGCGCAGATGACCCCCTCGCGGCGTTCCCGAATCTCAAACGCCTCTTCGAGACGGTCGACGCCCGTCCGGCGGCGGTGCGGGCGAGAGCGATCGGGAAAGAGCATCGCTTCAAGACGGAGGTCGACGAAGACACGAAGCGGGCGATGTTCCCGTCGAACTACCCGGAGATCGCGATGTGAACTCAGTAGATGAGCGTTCCGAGGTAGCTGAACGGCCGCCAGGATCGGTGCGCCTCGGGGTCGCCGTCGAACACGATCTGATCCGCCCATTTGTGCGCGGCCTCCCGCTGCCCGGCGGTCTTCACGGTCCA
Organism: uncultured Alphaproteobacteria bacterium; assembly: GCA_963833955.1. Classification (GTDB taxonomy): domain Bacteria; phylum Pseudomonadota; class Alphaproteobacteria; order Rhizobiales; family Beijerinckiaceae; genus Roseiarcus. The sequence goes on from CAWHZY010000018.1 coordinate 135,776, forward strand.
GACCATGACCGGCGCGTCGAGAAATTGCTTGACCAGGAACGGGATCTTGTGGGGCAGGTCGTCGACGTTGAAGGACAGGAAATCGGGGCGGGCGCGGTCGTAATGGTCGAAATCCGCCCAGTCCCGCTTCTGCTCGGCGCTGAGAAAATCCCAGTAGGGATCGTCATAAGACGCCTGGGCGAGGAGGCCGATCGGGCAGGGTCCGGGGCGCGCGTGCGGGCGGCGCAGCCGCAGATAGGCGGCGAGATCGGGGTCGAAGCTTTTGAACGCGAGCGGGCCGTCGTAGGTCGCGGCGAGGGCGGCGGCGCGGTCGGCGATGCGCCAGTCGCCGTCGAAGCCGCTCTTGAGCTCGCAGATGATCGGCGTCCGGCCGGCGACCGTCGCCAGAAAGGCCGCGAAGGCCGGAGGCGGCTCGCCTGAGCCCTTGATGCGGAGCTTCGCGATTTCCGCCGCGCTCAAGGCGGAAAGGGGTCCCGTCGCCTCCGTCAGGCGATCGAGCGTTTCGTCATGAAAAACAATGGCTTCGCCGTCGGCGCTCAACTGGATGTCGCATTCGATGGCGAAGCCCCCGGCGATCGCCGCTTCCGCCGCGCGGAGCGTGTTTTCGATCACGCCGCTCGCGCTGTCATGCAGACCGCGATGGGCGATCGGACGCTCGACAAGCCAGGAGGGCGCGTTGACCGGCGTCAAGCCTCGATCTCGAACACCGCTTCGACCTCGGCCAGCGCATCCAGGGGCAGATGCGCGACGCCGACCGTGGTTCGGGCATGACGGCCCTTGTCTCCGAACAGTTCGGCGACGAAATTCGACGCGCCGTTCATCGCCTGGGGCAGGGCGTCGAAGCTCGACTCGACGTTGAAGAAGCCGCCGAGCCGGACGACCTGCTTCACCTTGTCGAGATCGCCGAGCGCCGCATGCGCCTGGGCGAGCACGTTGATGACGCAGAGCCTGGCCGCGTCGCGGGCGGCATCGACCTCGGAATTGGCCGAGAGCTTGCCCTGGCAGCGCTCACTGAGCTTTCCGTCTTCTCCAAATGGCAGCTGGCCTGAGACGAACAGGAGCGAGCCGGCGCGGACGGAAGGGACATAGTTTGCGACCGGCGCCGCGGGTTTGGGCAAAACGACGCCCATCTCTTTCAGACGCTTGGCGATTTTGCTCATGGCGGCGCGGAACTCCTCGGCTTGGCCTCCGGTCGCGCCAGGGCGAAGCTGTCGATGGACGGCCCTCGCCTATGTCGCCTTTCCCGTGAAGGCAAGCTTGTTTTTGCCTTGTTGGGCGCTTAGGTTTGGGCCAAAGAGAGGATGCGCTGGCGGCTCCACGACCGGGCGGCGCGCAATGGGATGACGGCCATGGGTAGCTTTAGCATTTGGCATTGGATGTTGTTCGGCGCGGTCGCGCTGCTGTTGTTCGGCGGCAAGGGCAAGATTTCCGACCTCATGGGCGATGTCGCCAAGGGCGTGAAATCGTTCAAGAAGGGTCTGGCCGACGACGACGATGAGCCGACCCCCGCGTCCAATGTCACGCCCCGGCCGCTCGAGAGCCGGGTCAGCGTCGACGCGAACGACGTTCACAAGGTCAGCTGACCTCCCTCAAGCGACACGTCCGCCGACAGGAATGGCGGCGGCCCATGTTGACGCCGGTGGGAGCCCGCCCTTTTAACCATGTTCGATCTTGACATCAGCAAGATGATCATTGTCGGGATCGTCGCCTTGGCGGTGATCCCGCCCAAGGATCTGCCGCGCGTGATGCGCACCGTCGGGCAGACGATCGGCAAGATGCGGCGGATGGCGTCCGAGTTTCAGGGCCAGTTCATGGAAGCGATGCGCGAGGTCGAGCGCGAGGCCGACCTCGACAGCGTGAAGAAGGAATTCCAGGCGATCAGCGACCAGGCGAAGATCGACACCAGTTTCGATCCCGTGGGCATGGTGCGCGACGACGTGACGAAGGCCGGCACGACCTCCGCCAGCGTCTCCGAAGCCGTTGCCGCCGATGCGGCCGCCCCCGAGACTGGCAAGCCCGAGATCGACAAGCCCGAGATCCCCGAGATCGACAAGCCCGAGATCGACAAGCCGGAGGTTGCTCTGAGCGCTCCAGAGCCCGCCGCGGCGGCCGCTCCGGTTGACAAGGAGGCAGAGCCCGAGCCGTCCGCGCAGAGAAGCGCGGCGGAATGAGCCAAGAGGACATCGACGCCACCAAGGCGCCGTTGATGGACCATCTGATCGAGCTCCGGGCTCGCATTATCAGGTCCCTCTACGCCTTCCTGGCCGCCTTTATCGTCTGCTTCTACTTTTCCCGCACGATCTACAATGTGCTGACCTACCCTTACGTCAGGGTGGTGGGCGCGGAAAAGGCGACGCTGATCGCGACCCATTTCCTCGAGCAGTTCTACACCAACATCCGGCTCAGCATGTTCGGGGCGGCGGTGATCGCCTTTCCGGTCATCGCCGTTCAGATCTACAAGTTTATCGCGCCTGGCCTCTACCGCAACGAGCGGCAGGCCTTTCGACCCTATCTGATCGCGACCCCGTTCTTCTTCCTGTTCGGCGCGCTGCTCGTCTATTTCGTCGTGATGCCGCTCCTGATCCGCTTTTCGGTGTCGCTGCAGCAGGTCAATGTTCCGGGCGAGGCGACGATCGAGCTTCTGCCCAAGGTGAGCGAATATCTGTCGCTGATCATGACGCTCATCTTCGCCTTCGGCATCGCCTTCCAGCTGCCTGTCATCCTGACCCTGCTCGGCCATGTCGGCATCGTCGACTCCGCCTATCTCGTGCGGATGCGGCGCTATGCGATCGTGGCGGTGGTCGGGATTGCGGCCATCCTCACCCCGCCCGACCTCATCAGCATGAGCTCCCTCGCCCTGCCGATGATCCTGCTCTACGAGGGCTCGGTGATCGCGGTTAAGATGGTCGAGAAGCGGCGGGCGCAGGCGCAGCAGCGCGCGGCGAACAGCCCCGCGACTTAGGGCGCACCCCTGTCAGGTCGGGTAGAGCGAGGGCAGGTAACGGCTTGGGGCGCGCATTCGCGCTTCGGCCATAAGGCGATGATCGGTTCCGATCATCGAGTTCTTGGTAAAGCGCCGAGGAGGGATCAGCTTTTTTCCAACAACGCCAGCACGGCGCCGGCGGTTGAAAACAGCGCCGCGTCGGCGTCGGCGAAGCCGAGCAGCTGAAGACCGAGCGGAAGGCCGCCGTCCTCAAGGACGGGAAGCGTGATTGCCGGGACGCCAAGCATCGAGCCTGGAATCACGAACGCCGGATCTCCGGTCGATGCCAGGCCGACGGGCGCCGCGCCCGGCGCCGACAAGGTGAGGCAGGCGTCGAATTCCTCCATCAGCGCTTGATGGACGGCGCGCCGCCTTGCGCGCTCCTCGATGGCGCCGCGATACTCGTCAAGGGTCATCGCCTCGGCCCGCGCGGCGAGTTCGAGGATCGGCGGACTGAGTTTGCTCGGGTCTCGCGCGCGGTAAGTGTTGAGCGGCCAACGGGACTCCCAGGCGATGATGGCGTGAGAGAGTTCGCGTGCGTCGTGGATCGCATCCTCGACCGCGGCGACCTTTTTGCTTTCACGGCGCGATACGAGCGTGACGCCGGCCGACCTGAGTTTCGCGGAGGCTTCCCCAAGCGCTTCCTTCGCGGCGCCAGTCGCCACCGCCCAGCCGTCGGTTTCCAGAACCGCAAGCCGGCGCGGCTTGGACGGCGCGGGGCAGGTCGGCGGGCCGTAGAGGCCTGGAAAGCCGGGGTCGCCGCCGGCGCGCCGGGAGATCTCGTAGGCGGCTTGCCATGCCTCCGGCAGGCTCGCGGCGATCGGCCCGTGCGTGCTCTGGGAAAGGGCGTCGTGGCTGCCGCCCCGATTGATCGCGCCGACTGTCGGCTTGAAGCCGAAGCAGCCGCAGAAACTCGCCGGCCGCAATATCGAACCGAACACCTGGGTGCCGATCCCGACGCTGATCGCCCCGACTGCTACGCCTGCGGCCGAGCCGCTGCTCGAGCCGCCGGGCGTGCGCGTCAGGTCCCACGGGTTGCGCGTGGCGCGCGGCTGCATCCAGGCGAATTCGGTCGTCACCGTCTTGCCGACGATGACCGCCCCGGCCTCGCGCAAAGCCGCTACGCTCGCGCCGTCGCGCTCGCTGTGGTGGCCCGCGAACAAAGGCGAGCCGTGCTCCGTGGGCATGTCGATGGTTTCGATGATGTCCTTGATTCCGATCGGCATGCCGTCGATCGGCGAAAGCGGCTTCCCGGCGCGCCAGCGGTTCGTGGAGCGATCCGCCGCGGACCTCGCAGCGGCGAGGTTGAGCGTGACGAACGCGCCGATCTTGGGCTCCCACGCTTCGAGATGGACGATGCAGCGCTCGAGAAAGTCGCGGGCCGAGTCTTTCCCGCTGACGAAATCGGCCGTCGCCGGAAGAAACGGCTGCATGTGTGGCTTCGTCACGTTGGGCCCGTTCATGGGTTCGCTTCTGTTGCTCTGCATTGCGTCCGATCTCGGCTTCGCTTGGCGTCGGTATAGCGCGGTCCAACGGGGCCGTCATCGCGAGCGAAGCGAAGCGATCCAGGGGGCCGTAGGGCGCACGACGTTCCCTGGATTGCTTCGTCGCTACGCTCCTCGCAATGACGATCGCGGTTCAGGTGAATTGCCTTGCTCATCCCTCATTCTGAGGGCCGCGCAAAAGCGCGGCGTCTCGAAGAATGCTCCGGTCAAGCACCGCTGTCGGGGGCGTCCTTCGAGACGCGCCTTCGGCGCTCCTCGGGACGAGGTCGGAGATTGGGCCTACGCCGACGCTGGCGCCTCCACCGCGGCCCCCCGCGAACGTGTCGCGCGGATGATCGCCTTCTCGATCTCCACCACGAGGAAGAAGATCAAGCCGCCGAGCAACAGCCACGGCCAGACGCCGAGCGGCAGCGCCTCGGTCTCGAACACCGACTGCAGCGGCGGCGCATAGGTGTAAAGAAGCTGCAGCACGATCACCGCGCCGATCCCCATCGGCAGGTAACGGTTGCCGAGATGGGCAAAAGGCGACAGCGACGAGTCGATCTTGAACCGGCTGTTCAGAAGATAGAAGACCTGGCCGATGACCAGCGCGTTGACGGCGGCCGTGCGCGCGAGCGGGTCGGACGCGCCCTCAGACTTCATCCAGAAGAACGCCCAAAGGGTGAGGATGAGGAGCAACGCGCCGACGAAGACGACGCGCCACACGCCGAAAGCGTCGAGGATCGGACGATTGACCATGCGCGGCGGCCGCAGCATCACGTCGGTTTCGTGCGGCTCGAAGGAGATCACGAGGCCGAGCGCGACCGAAGTCACCATGTTGACCCACAGGATCTGGGGCGCGGTGATCGGCGTGGTGAAGCCGACGAAAATCGCGACCAGGATGACCAAAGCCTGAGCGACATTGGTCGGCAGCATGAACAGGATCGCCTTCTCGATATTGTTGTAGACCGTGCGCCCCTCCTTCACCGCGGCCGAGATCGAGGCGAAATTGTCGTCGGCCAGCACCATCTCGGCCGCCTCCTTGGTGACCTCGGTGCCCTTGATGCCCATGGCGACGCCGATGTCGGCCTTCTTCAAGGCCGGGGCGTCGTTGACGCCGTCGCCGGTCATCGCCACCACTTGCCCGTTGGCCTGAATGGCCTTCACCAGACGCAGCTTGTGCTCGGGGCTCGCGCGGGCGAACACGTCGACTTTGGCGACCGTCTCCTGAAGCGTCGCCATGTCCATTTCCGCGACCTCGGCGCCGGTGACCGCGGTCTTGCCATCGCCGATGTTGAGCATTTTGGCGATCGCCGCGGCGGTGATCTTGTGGTCGCCGGTGATCATCGTCACGCGAATGCCGCCGGCGTGACATTCCTTCACCGCTTCGATCGCTTCCTTGCGCGGCGGATCGAGCAGGCCGACGAGGCCCAGCAGAATGAGGTTCTTCGGGAGATCGGCCGGCCCGAGGCTTCCGGCTTTCGACGCCGGGATCGGGCAGCCACGCGAGCGCCAGCACGCGCTCGCCTTGGCCCGCGAGAACGTCCGAGGCCTGCTCGAAATAGGCGCGATCGAGCGGCTTTTCGCCGCTTGCGTCCTGCTGCCGGTCGCAATGATCGAGGATCGCCTCGGGCGCGCCCTTGACGAGCAGGATCTCGCCGCCTTCCGGGGTCTTGTGCAATGTCGCCATGAAGCGGTGTTCGGATTCGAACGGGATGGCGTCGATGCGCGGATAGGCGGCCTGCTCCTGTTGCCGATCCATTCCGAGTTTCGCGGCGAACGGATAGAGCGCGCCCTCGGTCGGATCGCCCTCGACTTTCCATGACCCGTCCACCTTGCGCAGCTCGGCGTCGTTGCACAAAGCCGAGACGCGGCCCAGAAGCTCGAGCACAGGATCCTTGCCAACCGGCGCGCCGTCCTTGAGCACCTGGCCTTCGTCGGCGTAGCCGTCGCCCGTGACTTTCAGCGTATCGCTGGCGGTCGCGGCGGACACCACCATCATTTCCATGAGCGTCAGCGTGCCGGTCTTGTCCGAGCAGATGCGCGCGACCGAGCCCAGCGTTTCGACCGCCGGCAGACGGCGCACGATCGCGTTGCGGGCCGCCATCCGCTGGACGCCGATCGCGAGCGTGATGGTGATGAGGGCCGGCAATCCCTCCGGGATCATCGACACCGCGATGCCGGTCACCGCCTGGAACATTTCGACGAACGGAATGTCGCGGACGAGATGCCCGAAAGCGAAGGTGATCGCGCCGACGATCAGAATGATCACCGTGATCGCATAGCCGAACTTCTTGATCTGCAGCAGGAGCGGGGTCTCGAGCGCGCTGACGCCGGCGAGCAATTGATTGATGCGGCCGAGTTCGGTCTGGCTGCCGGTGGCGACGACCACGCCGCTCGCCCGGCCGGAGACCACCAGCGTGCCGGAATAGGCCATGCTCGCGCGATCGCCGACCGTCGCCTTGTCCGAGACGGGCGCGGTCGATTTGTCCGACGGCACGGATTCGCCGGTCAGCGCGGCTTCCTCCGTGCGCAGGTTCTTGACCTCGGTCAAGCGGATGTCGGCGGGGATCTTGTCGCCGGATTCGAGGAACACGATGTCGCCTGGCACGAGCGTCTCCGCCGGGATCATCGACGTCTGCCCGTTGCGCAGGGTTCGCGCTTCCGCCGACAGCATGTTGCGAATCGAATCGAGCGACTTCTCCGCCCGCCCCTCCTGAACAAAGCCGAGCAGTCCGTTGATGACGACGACGCCGAGGATGATCGAGGCGTCGAGCCACAGGTTCATCATCAGCTTGATGAAGCCGGCGGCGAGCAGCACATAGACAAGCACATTGTTGAACTGCTGCAGGAAGCGCATGAACGGGCCGCGCTTGCGCGAAGTCGGCAGCACGTTGAGGCCGTATTCCGCCTGGCGGCGCGTGGCTTCGGCCTCGTCGAGGCCCGTGGTCACACTGGTCCTGAGCCTCTCGACCGCCTCGTCGGCAGTCAGCGCGTGCCAGGCCGTCTGTTCTGCCGGGTTCATTGCTCTATCTCCATGCGCGCCGAGGCGGCGCGCTCGAGATGCGCGACCGCGCGCCAGGCGTGATGCGCGAGCCGGCTCATGAGCGCGACCGCGTCGACGCGCGCGATCGCCTGGCTCGCCGTGACTTTCCCGGACGCGACCATGTCGAGCGTGGCGGCGCGATGCGAGGCTCGAAGATCCGCCAGCGCCTTGGCGGCGCGCTCGAGATTCCGGGCAACGTCTTTCCCGGGTGCGGCGAGCGCTCCGACGGAGCTCTTCGCGCCGGCGATTTCCGTTGCCAATTCGTCACGCGTTCCGTGGCCCGGTCCTGCGGCGACCGCAAGGCTGGCGGCGGCTCCCGCCGCGTCGCGCATCGATTGCGCGCACAAAGCCGCGGCGCCCAGCTCTTCGGGGCTGTCCGTCGCGACGCCGGTCTTCGCCATCGCCTCGACCGCATCGGCGAGCCGGCTCGCATGATCGAGCGCATGCACCGTGCTCGTGAACCAGGCGTGGCCTTCGTCGGAAGGCGGCGCATCGGATTTCGACAAAAAAGCGCTCGCCTGCCGCACGCCGTCCGACGCCTGCGCCAATGTCGCTTCGTCGAGAGCGGGGAGCGCGGGCTTGCCGCCGGCCGCCCCGTCGAGTCCGTTCGCGGTCGCGAGGCAGAGCGTTTCGAGCGCGCGCTCGACCGTGCGGCGCACCGCCTCGACCGCGACCATCGGCGAACGCAGCGAAGCCGGATCGAGATATTTCGTGAACGGCGAGCCGCGCTCCGGCACGAAGCGCTCGATTGCCCGTGTGAACGGGCCCATCAGCGGCAACAGGACCGCGACGCCGATCACATTATAGGCGGTGTGATAGGCGGCGAGCAGAGTTGTCGGGTCGATGCTCCGCGCGGCCCTTACGATTGCCGGGCGTGACAAACGGAAAGAGCGCGATCGCGATCAGCGCCGCCACCAGCTTGAAGGCGATATAGGCCGCGGCCAGGCGCTTGGCGGTGCTCGAGGCGCCGATCGCGGCGACCGCGGAACTGGTCGCCGTGCCGATGTTCTGCCCGATGACGAGCGCCAGCGCCTGATCGAGGCCGACCGCGCCAGCGTAAAGCGCCGAGAGCGTCACCGCGATCGAGGCGGTCGAGGATTGCATGACGGTCGTCATCAAGGCGCCGACCACCACCAGCAAGAGCACGTTGGCCATGCCGGCGAGATTGATGGCGCCGGCGGCGTTGGTGATGGTGGGCAGGTCCGACGGGTGGAGCGATTCGGCCAAGCCGCCCATGCCCTGCTGCAGCGTCGACAGGCCCACCAGGATCAGGGCGAAGCCCGCAATGGCCGCCCCCGCCGCCGCCAGGCGTCCGCGCCCGACCACCTTCAGCAAGGCGCCGACGAACACGATCGGCAGAGCGGCGGCGGTGAGCGAGATCCGGACCCCGAACGCCGCCACCAGCCAGCCGGTGCCGGTGGTGCCGATGTTGGCGCCGAAGACCAGGCTCAGGCCTTGCGGGAACGTCAAAAGCCCGGCGCTGACCAGCCCGATCGTGGTCATCGTGGTGGCGCTCGACGATTGCACGATGAGCGTGATCACCGCGCCCCAGAACGTGCCGAGCAGCGGCGTCGCCGCCGCCTTCTCCATCACCGTCTTGAGCGCGGTGCCGGCAAGCGCCTTGAGCCCGTCGGTCATCACCGCCATGCCCAGAAGGAACAGGCCGACGCCGCCGACGATCGAAACGAGGGTCTCCAAATTTCCTCCCGGCCGCTGCGTCTATGTGCACGGCGGCAACATGCACCCCTAGCGCCAGGGGACGCACTTGTCGACCTGACGGAGCGGAACGTGGCTTGTCGCGATACGCTCGAGAGCGCAGAGTATCGGTCGGCGCCGGGGCGCGCCGCCGACTGAGCGCGTTTGAGGAGGAAGGGCCCATGCTGTTCGCCGTCAGTGGTCTCATGGGTTGCCCGGTCGAGGCGAGCGACGGCGAGGTCGGCGCAGTCAGGGATTTCCTGTTCGACCACGAGACCTGGAAGATTCGCTGGATGGCGGTCGAAGCGGGTGATTGGTTGCCCGGCCGCCGCCGGGTGTTCATCCATCCGTCTGCGATTGCGCCGTTTGAGCTTTCGCCAAAGCCGAGCCTCCCGATGATGAGCTCGCCGGCGACGCTGAGACTCACCGTCAAGCTGGCAAGAGCGCAGATCGAGGCCGGCCCCCACGCCCACGAAGACGACCCGGTGACGAGGGACATGGAGGCGCTCCTCTACGACTATTACGGCTGGGATCCTTATTGGGGCGCGGCGCATTTTGGCGGGCCCGATCCTGCCGAACGCGGAATCGCAGATCGTCGAGCGATGCGGTGCGGCGCAACGCTGACGCTGCAGATCCCGCCGCTTGACGGCGGCGATCACCTGCACAGCGTGGCCGAGTTCAAGGGCTATTATGTTCACGCCGTGGATGGCGATATCGGCCATGTCGAGAACCTTCTCGCCGACGACGCGAATTGGGAGGTCCGCTATCTTGTCATTGCGACGCGGAACTGGTGGCCGGGCAAGGTCGTGCAGCTTTCGCCTTATGCGGTGAAGGACATCGACTGGTTCGGCGAGCACATCAATATGAACGTCACCCGCGATCAGGTCCGGTCCGCGCCGGCCTGGGACCCGCTGGCGATGACCAACGAGGTCAGCGAGGAGGACCTCCATCGCCATTTCGGCTGGCCGGGCTACGGCGGGTCGTAAGGCAGGCTGAGGGTCTTTGGGGGCCCCCTTCTCCCCATAGGGCGTTCGGAAGAACGCCCGTCTTTCGACGGGCTATGGGGCGTTCGGAACAACGCCCGTCTTTCGACGGGCCATGGGGCGTTCGGAAGAACGCCCGTCTTTCGACGGGCTATGGGGCGTTCGGAACAACGCCCGTCTTTCGACGGGCTATAGGGCGTTCGGAAGAACGCCCGTCTTTCGACGGGCCATAGGGCGTTCGGAACAACGCCCGTCTTTCGACGGGCTATAGGGCGTTCGGAAGAACGCCCGTCTTTCGACGGGCTATAGGGCGTTCGGAAGCAACGCCCGTCTTTCGACGGGCTATAGGGCGTTCGGAACAACGCCCGTCTTTCGACGGGCTATGGGGCGTTCGGAAGAACGCCCGTCTTTCGACGGGCTATAGGGCGTTCGGAAGAACGCCCGTCTTTCGACGGGCTATGGGGCGTTCGGAAGAACGCCCGTCTTTCGACGGGCTATGGGCGTTCGGAAGAACGCCCGTCTTTCGACGGGCTATGGAGAAGGGTCGGGGATGAGGGCCTGGAGCGTCGCCTGACCGCCGCGCGCGTGCGGCGTCAGATCCCTCTCATCCCGCGCCATTCGCCATCGAAAGACGAGGGCGTTTTTTGACCCCGCATTCACCGCCTCGCCCATTGGGAGAGGCGTCCTTTTTGGCTCCAAAGTCGGGCTCGCGCGTCGGCCCGCTCAGATCGATAGCGCGATCTTGCCCACCAGGCCGGCGAGGATGAGCACGCCGCTCAGGCGGTGGCTGTCGTCCTCGTCGGCCAGGAACAGGCGGCCGAAGCCGATCAATGCGGCTAGCGTCACAGCGATTTGCCCAGCAGTATTCATGTTATGTTCTCCCGCGCCTGCCGCCCATGACTTCGCGTCGGCGACGATCGCTTTTTCAGCTTGCCCGAGGCGTTCGTCGTCGTTGGACAGTATAGGGGAGAAACAAGAACAAAGCAAGAATTAAATAGGGCCTGCCCGCATTTCATGCGCTCGCGATGGGGCGAGCGCGCCTCTCCCTGGATCATCGGCCCCGGCCGCCTTCAAGGGGGGCGCCGTCCTGGCGAAGCCGGCGTTCCTTTTGGCAAGCACGGGAGGCGATGACGCGCGCCCTGGGCCGCACGGCTGGCGGAGGGTCTATCCGTCAGCGCCGCGGCGCTCCTGGTCGGTATTTGGGCAGGGGGCGCATATGACTTTTCCAACCACGGCGCGGTCCCGCCCCCGGCCGTTCCCGGGCCGTCGACCTGGGCGATGCCGATCGTCGGCTTCGGCGGGCTTGGATAGCGGGGATCGCGAAAAACCGCCGCCCCACAGCCTGAGAAGCAGCCGCCTTGTCGCGAGCGCGGGCCAGAGGTTATGAGGATTGGCGCGCGATTTTTGCGGCGGCGAGCCGCTGTAAAACAAAGCCCCGCGTGGGGAGGTCTCCGACGCGGGGCAAAGTTGCGCGCGTTGTGATGCGACCGCGCGGTAACGAAGCACTTTTTACTTGCTACAACTCAAAAGACAATTCGACATAAATGCGGGGGCATTTTGGGTGTTTGGCGCCGATCCGTTGTCCCGACGAGGCGCGGTTCGCGAGACAGGGCAGGGGCGCGGACGCAAGCCGGGCGACCGCGCTCACGAGGGCGGACTTTTTCGCCAATCAAGCCATTGATCGCGTCCTAAACCCTCTCAAGTCGACGAAAATTCACTCGCATTACGCGCCCTGCGTGCAAACGGGCCGCAGTCAATAACGATAGGGCCGCAATAGCCGCCTCGCTTTCTTAAGAGCAGGTCCGGCCCTTGCGCGACGCGTGTCCCTGTTTTAGAACAAACGAGGAACTATCGCTCAGGAGCGATTGACCTCACGCGCTCCCTACTGAACCATGGGGCGAGATTCGAGGCGGCGGGGCATGACCAACAAGCTCTATTACGGCGACAATCTCGAGGTGCTGCGCGAGAGTGTCGCGAGCGAAAGCGTCGATCTCGTCTATCTCGATCCGCCCTTCAACTCGAACGCCTCCTATAACGTCCTGTTCAAGGCGCCGGGCGGGGCGCAGTCGCCAGCGCAGATCGAGGCTTTCGACGACACTTGGCACTGGAATGAATCCGCCGAGCGCGCCTTCGATGAAGTTCTGACCGGCGGCCATTCGGACGCCGCGATCATGCTGAAGGCGATGCGCTCTGCGCTCGGCGAAAACGACATGATGGCCTATCTCGCCATGATGGCGGTGCGGCTGATCGAATTGCATCGCGTGTTGAAGCCGACCGGGTCGCTTTATTTGCACTGCGATCCGACGGCAAGTCATTACCTGAAGATTTTGCTTGATAGCATTTACGGGGTCGGGAATTTTCGTAATGAAATCATTTGGAAGAGAACTTCAGCACATAGTAGTGCAAAGAGATTTGGGCCTGTTCACGATTCACTATTATTTTATAGCATAAGTGATAATTACAATTGGAACAAGGTGACTCAGCCCTACGACAACTCATATCTTGCATTAAAATACAGAAATGGTGACACGCGAGGTAAATATCGACTCACAGACTTGACTGGATCAGGTATACGTTCCGGCGACTCTGGAAAGCCTTGGCGTGGCATTGATCCTACACCGCTAGGTAGGCACTGGGGCGTCCCACAAGGAATTGTCGCTTCTGTAACGTCAGATACCGGCCTAAGTACGCAGCGAAAACTTGATATATTGGACGAGCATGGATTCATTTACTGGCCTCCGGGTCGCTCGGGTAAGCCCGGATTCCCGCAACTCAAACGCTACCTCACGGCCGGGCAACCATTACAGGACGTGATCGATGACATCGCGCCCATCAATTCCATGGCTAGGGACAGGTTGGGCTATCCAACACAGAAGCCAGTCGAACTATTGGAACGAATTCTGTCCGCCTCGTCGAATGAAGGCGACGTGGTGCTCGACCCGTTCTGCGGCTGCGGTACGACCGTCCACGCGGCGCAGAAGCTGAAACGCCAGTGGATCGGCATCGACGTCACCCACCTCGCCATCGCGCTGATCGAGCGGCGCCTGAAGGAGGCATTTCCAGGAATCGCTTATGAAGTCAATGGCGTGCCGAAGGATGCGGATGCGGCGCGCGACCTCGCCGAGCGCGACAAGCACGAGTTCCAGAAATGGATCGTCGCCACCGTCGGCGGCCAGCCCTACAAGGGCGGCAAGAAGGGGATGGACCGCGGCGTCGACGGCTATCTGCATTTCCGCGACGCCGACAACAAGCCGCAGCTCGCCGATCATTTCGGTGAAAGGTGGCGGGACCAATTCGGCCCACATCCGCGACCTCAAAGGGACGATGGAGCGCGAGGGTGCCGCGCTCGGAATTTTCCTCACGCTGAACGCTCCGACCCGCGAAATGGAGAAGGAGGCCGCTTCCGCCGGCTTCTACGAGACGGGCGGACAAAAGCTGTTAAAGCTACAAATCCTGACCGCCGCGCAAGTCATTGACGGCATACGTCCGCAAGTCCCCTTCGGCCATACCGAAAGCCTCAAAAAGGCGAGCCGTGAAGGCGATGACCAACAGGCGCGTCTTCTCTGATCTTCGAGAAGCGGCCTGATCCGTTAGGGCAAATTGCACTTGGCTCGAACCGCGATCGTCATTGCGAGCCCTAGGGCGTCGAAAGACGCCCGTCCTTCTGGACGGGCTATGGCGAAGCAATCCAGGGGCCGTGGAGCGCCCCAAGTCTCCTGGATCGCCACGTCGCCACAGCCCGTCGAAAGACGGGCGTCTTTCGACGCCCTGTGGCTCCTCGCGATGACAATTCCTTAGATACGCGGCCTGATCCGTTAGTTTAGCCTGCCACCATTATGTTCTGATATCACTGGATTATTGGCACGGTTGACTATTAAATCGCTTTACGAAAAGCTGAATTGATGATAGTGTTTTCCATTCGTCGGACACGCTTCGCGCTGTCCGGGACGGAAGAAGAGGAGACGGAGCCGGAACCCATACGCACAACCTCAACGCGAACCAAGACGAAAGGCGAAATTTTTATTCCAATCGCCCGTAACCCATTGAAAAGTCCCGATTCGAAAAAATAAACGCTAGTAAACGCTAGCATTTTTACTAGCGTTTACTAGCGTTTATAGCGCGTTTATTGACGTTTACGCGGGCCGGGTGGTTCGCGCCGCGGGTTGTATCGGCGCCCGTGCATGACGGGCTCTACGCGAAGGCGCGGGCGGCCGCCTTGTGCCTGGCGATGAGGGCGGGGAGGTCGACGCCCTCGGGCTGGCCGTCGATGACCCGCCAGCGGCCCGCGACCATCACCCGGTCGGCGCGGTGGGCGCCGCAGAGCGCGAGCGCGGCGATGGGATCCTGCGCGCCCGAGAAGCGCGGCTCGTCGAGCGTGAAGAGCGCGAGGTCGGCCTGCATGCCCGGCGCGATCGCGCCGATGTCGTCGCGCCCGAGGCAGCGCGCCGAGCCCTCGCGTCGCCCAGCGCAGCGCGTCGTAGGGCGTCACCGCCGAGGGCCCGTAGCTCAGGCGCTGCAGCATGAGCGAGTGGCGCACGGCCTCCATCATGTTGGACGAATCGTTGGAGGCCGAGCCGTCGACGCCAAGCCCAATGGCGACGCCCGCCGCCTCGAGCTCCTTGGCCGGGCAGACGCCCATGCCGAACGCCATGTCGGAGGCGGCGCAATGGCAGACGCTGACGCCGGCCTTGCCCTAAGCGCTCGATCTCGCCCGCGTTGAAATGGATGCCATGCGCGACCCAGGCGCGGGGCGTGAGCCACCCGGCCTCATCCAGAAGATCGACCGAACGCATGCCGAATGTCTCGACGGCATAGACGTCCTCGTCGAGCGACTGGCAGAGATGGGTGTGCAGCCGGCAATCGTAGCGCTCGGCGAGTTCGGCCGATCCGAGCATCACCCGCTTCGGCACCGCGAGCGGCGAGCAGGGCGCGAGCGCGACGCGGATCATCGCGCCGGGTTTGGGATCGTGATAGAGCGCGCAGCACCCGCTCGCTGTCCTCGAGGATCGTCTCCGAATCCTGCACGATCGAGTCGGGCTGCAGGCCGCCGTCCTTCTCGGAAATGCCCATCGATCCGCGCGTGACCGTCATGCGCATGCCAAGCTTCGTCGCCTCCTCGACCTCGATGTCGATCGCGTTCGCAGGTTCGGGGGAAAGAGATTGTGATGATCGGCCGCGGTCGTGCAGCCCGACAGCATCAGTTCGACCAGCGCCATGCGGATCGCGATGCGCAGGGCCTCGGGCGTCATGCGGTCCCAAACCCGCTCCATCGAAACGAGCCAGGGAATGAGCTCCTTGCCGAAGCCGACGGGATGGGCGCGCGTCAGCGTCTGGTAGAAGTGATGATGCGCGTTGATGAGCCCCGGCAGCACGACATGGCGCGAGGCGTTGAACGTCGTATCGGGAGGAATCGCCGGCGATTGGCCGCGCGCGACGCATTCGACGATCTCGCTGCCTTCGACGACGACTCCGCGCTCGGAATCGGGCGCGAGGATGGCGAGCGGGTCCTTGATCCATAAGCGCATGCGATGGTCGGCTCCGGTTCATGAGGAAGGCGGCGCATAGGCGAGGCGAGGCGAAAGGTAAAGCCTTTTGGCGTGCGTCTTGCATTGATGGAATCGACCTTCGCGAGGGCACGCTGAAAAATGTATTCGACGCTTGGAATTTCGGCCCTTATGGTGGACCCACAGCGCGGCCAGAACGACCATGCGTGCAGCGTGGCTCGAACGTGTGCAGCCGGACCCGCGGCGGACGGCGGCGCAGCTGTCAAACCGCCGATAGAATAGGACTGCGGGAGGGATTCATATGCGCGTTGCGATGATGGCGGCGTTGGCGGGGGCGATCGGCGTTCGCCGGACCGGCGTTCTGCGCTCGACAAGGTTACCTTCGGCACCAACTGGGTCGCCGATCCCGGAGGCCGGCGGCTACTATCAGGCGCTCGTCGACGGCACTTACGCCAAATACGGGCTGGACGTCACAATTCTCCAGGGCGGCCCGATGTCGAACGGCGGCATGCTGCTGATCGCCGGGAAGATCGAGTTCTTCATGGGCGGCGACATGATCGGCGATTTCCTGGCGGTGCAGAACAACATCCCGACCATCGCCGTCGCCGCCCACTTCCAGAAAAACCCGCAGATCTTCATGTCGCATCCCGGCGTCGGCCTCGACAAATGGCAGGACCTTCCCAACGCGAATCCGGCTTTTGTCAGCTCCGGCGCGGTCAACACATTCTGGGCCTGGATGCGGCTCGCTTACGGTTTCAAGGACGAGAACATCAAGCCCTACAATTTCAATTCGGCCCCCTTCATCGCCGAGCCGCGTTCGATCCAGCAGGGATATCTGACCTCGGAGCCGCTCGAGGTCGAGAAGCAGGGCGGTTTCAAGCCCAACGTCTTCCTGCTCGCCGATTATGGCTACTCCACCTATTCGACTCTGGTCGAGACCCGCCGCGATCTTCTGGAGAAGCATCCTGATATCGTGCAGCGCTTCGTCGACGCCTCCACCATTGGCTGGTACCATTATCTCTACGGCGACAACGCCAAGGCCAATGAGGCGATCAAACGGGAGAACCCGGAAATCACGGACGACGAGATCGCCTTCTCGATCAGCAAAATGAAGGCTTACGGCATCGTCGATTCCGGCGACGCGCTCAAGCTCGGAATCGGCGCGATGACCGACGAGCGCTGGAGCGGTTTCTATAATGAGATGGTGAAGGCCGGCGTGGTCAAGCCAGGCATCGACTACAAGAAGGCTTACACGCTCCAGTTCGTCAACAAGGGCGTAGGCCTCGACTTGCGCCCGAAGTGACGCAGTCCGCTGGTTCCTCCGGCACTATTTCTTCGGCGCTGGCAGAGCATTGTAGACGTCGGGCGGCAAGACGGCGGAGACGCTGATCGTGACTTTGTCGTCAGGGCCGAAATTTTTGACCTTGTTGCTGACGGGCGGGAGGCTCTTGAGGAACGCGACGATCGCCTGCGCGTCGGCGTCGGAGAGGTGTGACAGCGCCGGATAGGGCATCACCGGGCTGAGCGCTCTTCCCTCGGGCGTTTTGCCTGCGCGCATCGCCGCTATGATCTGCTCGTCCGTCCAGGCGCCGAGGCCGGTCTCCTTGTCGGGCGTCAGATTCGCTCCCACGAAGACGCCGGCGCCGGGAATTGCGAAGCCGACGTCGGAACCGCCGAGATAGCGCTTCATGTCGGGCGAGCCGAGCAGGGCGCCGGGCGTGTGGCAGTCCGAGCAGCCGGCGATCGTCACGAGAAAGCGCCCGCGAGCGAGCTGGGCATCGTCGGCCAAGGCGGGCGAGGGCAGGGAAGCGAGGGACGCCAGCGGCCGCGACGATGGTCACGCCCAGTGCAATTCGAGACATGGTTCTCTCCTTTTCGAAGGCCTGCGCGTCCCTTCAGGTCGCCACGACGCCCGACACGGCTATCCCGTCTAGATGCGCGGGCACTTCCCAACGTTGCGTCGGGTCAGGCTTATGAGCCACCGGCGTGATCGCTCCCCGCCACGCGACGCCCATCATCTGCGCCGTCTGGTAGGCCATCACGTTCCAGCCTTTCGCCGCCAATGCGCGCAAGCCCGCCGCCACATGCGGCGACACCAAGTCATGAAAGAGCACCATTGCGGTTGTTTCGAGGTAGGGCGCGCAAGCGAGCGCATCCTTGGACGGAGCCTCCCCGTCGTGGTCGCCGTCGATGAACGCGAACGACCATCGGGCGCCCGCTTCGCCCAAACGGACGACGGCCGCGGGGCTCGCTTCGGGAACGAGAATCGTCGTCGAGCCCCCGCCGGCCCCGCGGATCGCCTGCTCGAATTCGCGCCGCCAGTCGGCATCCGCGAGCAGAGGTTCGACGACATGGAGCGGCGCAAGGCCGGATGCGATGAGATGGACGGTCGACCAGCCGCGCCATGCGCCGATCTCGATTCCGCTCCGCCCCCTGAACGCGCGCGCGTTGCCGTAGAGGATCGAAGCTTCGTCGCGATTGATGAAGCCGACCGTCGGATTGCGTCTGTCGACACGAAACGGATGGTCGATTTGCTTGCGAAAATAGGGCCAGGTCGAGGCGCTCTTGTCCGCCTCGATCATGTTCGGAAAGAGATGATCGAGAATCGGCGCCTCAAGATTGGCGGCGACGTAGTCCTTGGCCATTGACGGCACCTGGAGCAAAGGAACCAAACCGCCGCGCCCGCGTTGAGTTTCGATCTGATTCTAGGAGTTTCTGGTACGGCGCGCCGTAGTTTGAAGCGAATGGCATGCCGCGCCATCTGGCGTCAACAACGGCGGACGTCCGCCGGCCGAAGGCGCCGCAATGCAGCAAATTAAAGGCACTTGTACTTAACTTGTTCTCGCATTACCTGTTGTTCGAGCGGAAAAGCGAGGTTTATGATGCCCGTGATTCAGGCGCATTGAGGGCAGGCGCAGGCGTGACCTTGATGGACGCAGGCGAATGGCGAAAAGCAAGGCGCGAGTTCTTGCGGCAGCCGGGGGCGGCATGCGATTTGCACTGCATTGGGAGGATGTCGCGGACTGAACGGACGCGACGGAATGGCGGACTTGCATCATGAACAAGATGGCAACTCTGACGAAAGAAGCGGCGGTCCCGCGTAACCGCTCCGCCACTCGTGACCTTGCGAGGCGTGCACAAGGTCTTCGCCAATCAAGTCACGGCGCTCGAAGGTCTCGACCTCGACATCCGGGCGGGTGAGTTCCTTTCCTTGCTTGGGCCGTCAGGCTGCGGCAAATCGACGGTTTTGCGGTTGCTGGCGGGCCTCACGGGGCCGACGCGCGGCGAGATTGTTTGGCTTGCGAAGTGCCCCGAACTCGGCTTCGTGTTTCAGGAGCCGACACTGACGCCGTGGTCCGACGTGTTCACCAACGTATGGCTGCCGTTGCGTCTTGCCGGAGTGTCGAAAGAAAAAGCTCGGCCGCGGATCGAGGAGGCGCTCGAGCAAGTCGGGCTGGCGGGTTTCGCCAAAGCGTATCCGCGCCAGCTGTCCGGCGGCATGAAGATGCGTGTGTCGATCGCCCGCGCCCTCGTGACGCGGCCGACGGTCCTTTTGATGGACGAGCCGTTCGCCGCTCTGGATGAAATCACGCGCCTCAAGCTCAATGACGATTTGGCGGCGCTCAGGACCTCGCTCGGGGCGACGGTCGTTTTCGTGACCCATTCCGTGTTCGAGAGCGTTTATCTTTCGGACCGCATCGTTGTCATGGCGGCGCGCCCGGGACGGGCGGTTGCCGAAATCAACGTCGAATACCCGACCGAGTCGCGTCAGGAAGGGTTTCGGCTGTGCAAGGCCTACGCAGACACCTGCGTCCAGACTTCCGAAGCGCTCCATATCGCGATGGGCGATCGGCCGCCGACGATGCTTAAGGGCGGGGTGGCGTGACCAAGGACGACTTTGTCGGCTATGCGGTGCCTGCCATCACCCTGGGGTTTGGGTTAATCGCCTGGGAGGGGCTGGTCCGGTACTTCGCGGTCCCAACCTATCTCTTGCCCGCGCCAAGCCTCATCATCTCCACGCTCATCACCGATTGGCCGACGTTGTCTGCGTCGCTTTGGGTGACGCTGTCGATTACGCTCAAAGCTCTCGGGATCGCGGTCATCGGCAGTGTCGGGCTTGCCATTCTTTTCGCGCAGTCGCGACTTGTCGAGCGTGCGTTCTATCCGTTCGCCGTCGCGATGCAGGTGACGCCGATCGTCGCCATCGCGCCACTGTTGCTGATCTACCTTTCGCCCGGCGTCGCGGTCCTCGTCTGTGCGTTTCTGGTGGCGTTCTTTCCCCTGCTTGCCAACACCACGCTCGGGCTGTCTTCGGCGGACCACAACCTGGTCGACCTGTTCCAGATGTATCGCGCCTCGCGCATGCAGCAGTTCATGTTGCTCAGGTTGCCCTCGGCGCTCCCGTATTTTCTCGCCGGCCTCCGGATCAGCGGCGGACTGGCGCTCATCGGCGCGATCGTCGCTGAGATCGCCGCAGGGTCTGCCGGCCAGGGGTCTGGGCTTGCTTATCGCATTGTCGAGTCTGGGCTTTCGCCTGAATATTCCGCGGATGTTTGCTGCGCTGCTCTTGATTTCGGTGGCGGGGATCACAATTCATCTGCTGCTGACTGCGCTGTCGCATTGGTTGTTGCGCGATTGGCATGACAGCGAGCGCGGGCGAGAAACCTGAAACAAACCAAATAATTTATCGTATGAGGTAAGTCGGCGAGGGCTCTTTTGCGTCCGCGTCCGAACGGATCGAATTCGCGCCGTTATGTACAAGGCGAGGTCACATGAATATCGGCTATCTCAAGGTCGAGCGACGCGTTGCGCCGCGGCGCGCCTCCGTGCTTCGGAAGCTTGGAATTGCCAATCTGGTCAATACGTCGATGTTCGACATTGCGGCGGCGCATGAGGCGCTGGTTCGCCGCCAGGCCGTTCCAGAACGGATCTTCGCCGATGGCCTGGTGGTCGACGTTCCGGCCGGCGTCTACCACCCGCTTCCGGACTCGAGCTCCGAATTTTTCATTCGCAATATCAAGGCGATGAACCCGAACTTGATCGCCAAGACGCTGGAGATCGGGTGCGGCTGCGGCATCATCTCGCTTTATATGGCGGCCAATTGGACGTCGAGAACGGTGGCGACGGACATCTCGCCGATCGCCGTTGAGGCGACGATCGCGAACGCCAAGCTCAACAACGTCAATCTTACGGCTTTTCAGTCCGACCTGTTCGAGAAAATCGACGAGAGGGATTTCGACCTTATCGTTTTCAACACGCCGCTCGTCGACAAAAACCCGGAAAACGACATCGAGCGCTATAGCCTGTGTGATCCGCAGGGACGCATCACGGCGTCTTACCTCCGCCAGGCGCGTGGCCATGTATCGAAGGACGGGCTGATCATTTTTTCGATCTGTAACAATTCCGCCTATGAGGTGATGGACGCAATCGATCTCAATTATGAGATCGTCGGCTTTGAGTTGGCCTACAGCGGCTTTTGGCGGGCGATCGTCGGCGCGCGGACCTAACCGGCGGCAGGCGAGATCAACGGATGAGGGCGCCCGTGGGCGGTTCGCTGGAGGCGTTTTCGCGTCCTTTGACCAAGCGAAAGACAATGTGTTGCGGGGAAGCTTCGGCGGGCTCAGGTCCTAACGAGCCCGGTGGACAGCGACTGACGCTCGGCGATTGGCGTCGGCATCGACGCGCGTGATAGGAACGGGGTTCAGGCGCGCTTCCGCGCCCCACGCGCGACTGGACGCTGGCAATGGCGGATGCAAGTTCGACGTCTTCCGGCGGCTTCGCCGAGCTCCATCGCCGGAGGACGCGAAAGTGGATCAGTCTGCTCGCTGAACTCCCTTATTTTGCTATCGTCGTCATCGGCATAGTTGGCGTTTCGTGGACCAACGTGCTGGGCGTATCAGTGGCGACCTATTGGGTCACTATGACCCCGATCGCCGCCCTTCTGTGCGTCTGCCTAGGGTGGGCCCATTTGCCGCCGGGTCGCGGTCGGGTCGAAATGGCGGCGCTTCAGTTTGGTCAATGGGCTGCGGTGCTCGTCGCGATGTATCTCATCCACGTGAGCAATGCTGACGGCCTGGTCACGCACGACGCGTTGGGGAGCATTCTGCTGACGCTGCTCGCGCTTGGAGTTTTCATCTCGGGACTGGACTTGAGAACCTGGAAGCTTTGCGTCGCGGGCGCTTTCCTTGCGCTTGCGGTGCCGTTCGTCGCTTGGTTCGCCGACGCCGGATTGTTCATATTTCTCATCGGAATTGTGCTGATCGCGCTTGGATTGCTTGCCTGGTGGGGCGCCCATCGGTCGCATCAGCACGGCTGAGCCATTCCCGGTCAGCGCCCAAGCTTGCAACCGCTTTATTCGGGCTCATACCAAGAACTCGATGATCGGAACCGATCATCGCCTTATGGCCGAAGCGCGAATGCGCGCCCCAAGCCGTTGCGCGGGTTTGAGCGCGATGCGTCGCACTCAAATAGAATTGGTATAACGTCGCCAAGTGAAGCGCCAAGTGAAGCGGCCAAGTGAAGCGCAAGTGAAGCGGCGACACGTGTTCGTGATTGCTCCGGCCCGGGGCTTGCGCGCGCAAGCCGGATGGCGCCTAAAGGGCGGCCGACAGGAGATTGGGCAAGGCAAGCCGGCCGGGAGGGGGAGCTCCACTATCGCTTTGCGCGTTCACGACTCGGCCCGCGTAGCGGGCGGAAAAATAAGGGTAGGCGAGCCTCCGCGAGTTGACGTCGCGCCAGCACCCGTCCGTCGGGCGCTCTTGGCATCGAATGGACGCGCGCTCGAGCTTTTCACGCTTGCGCGGGCGCCGCTGATTGTCGCCGCGCTTGCGCTCTCCGGATGTGCGCCGGTCGGTCCGAACTTCGAGCGGCCGGCGGCGATCGTGTCGCCGCAGTTCAAGGAGATCAGGGGCTGGAAGATCGCAACGCCGCGCGCGAACGAGCCGAAAGGCGCGTGGTGGTCGGTCTTTCGTGATCCGGAGCTTGACCAGCTCATGCGCGTCGTCGTGGTGTCCAACCAGACGGTCAAGGCGGACGAGGCCAACTATCGCGAGGGGCTGGCGCTCATCAATGAGGCGCGGGCCGGACTTTTTCCGGCCATCAACGGCGCGGGCTCCGCGACGCGCTCTTCGCCCTCGCAGACGAATCTGACCGCGGAAGCCTCGGGGACGTGGACGCTCGACGTCTGGGGTCAGATCCGGCGCGAGATCGAGTCGCAGCAGGCAGGTGCGGAGGCAAATGCGGCCCTTCTCGCCAACGCCACGCTCTCCGAGCAATCGCTGCTGGCGCTCGCCTATGTGACGCTGAGAGACGCGGATTCGTTCGAGAATTTGCTGACGAAGACCGTTACAGAATACAAGCACTCGCTGACAATCACCCAGAACCAGTATAACGCTGGAACGGCCGCCAAGTCCGACGTGATCACCGCGGAGACGCTGGTGCTCAACGCCCAGGCGCAGCTGATCGCGGCAGGAGTGTCGCGCGCCCAGAGCGAACACGCGATCGCGGTGCTGATGGGCCGGCCGCCCGCGGGCCTGTCGATCCCGCCGGGGGCCTTGTCGACCACCGTGCCTTCGATCCCGGTCGGTCTGCCGTCATCGCTGTTGGAGCGCAGGCCCGACGTCGCGGCGGCGGAGGAGGCCATGCGTCAGGCCAATGCCCAGATTGGCGTCGAGTTCGCCGGGTATTTTCCAGCCGTGTCGCTTTCCGGCCTCATCGGCTATTCCGGCAATCCATTCGCAGCCGAGTTCGGTCCGAGCAATCCCGTCTGGTCATTCGGCTCGTCGCTCGCTCAGCCTTTGTTCAATGGCGGGCTCACCACGGCGCAGGTCGAGGCGGCCCGCCAGATTTATGACGCGGATGTGGCGACCTATCGGCAAACCGTCTTGACGGCTATTCAACAGGTCGAGGACGCGCTCGTCGGAATCCGGATCTACTCGCGCGAGGTCAAAGTGCAGGCCGAAAATGTACGCATCTCCCGGCAGGCGACGCAGATCACGCTCAACGAATATCAGGCCGGCACCCAGGCCTTCACTGCGGTCGTCGTTGCGGAACAACAGCAGCTGACGGCCGAAGAGGCGCTACTGGCGACCCAGTTACTAATTCAGACCGACGTTGTGACCTTGATTGTCGCCCTCGGCGGCGGCTGGAGCCAATCGATGCTGCCTGATGTGACCGCGCAGACCTCGGCAATTCCGCCGCATTAGCAGGGCGACCGGAAAGTCCGAGAGGGCGAATCCAATACCAAGACTCGATGATCGGAACCGATCGTCGCCTTATGGCCGAAGCGCGAATGCGCGCCCGCGCCGTTGCGCGGGTTTGAGCGCGATGAGTTCGCGCTCAAATAGAATGGGTATAAGCCTTTCTCCAACCGATCGAATGCGGAGCGCTTCGTAGACAGTCCGCGAGCCCGCGCGCGTGGTGGGGCTTCCTGCCGGACCCGAAGAATGTGCGCGCCGCCTCAGCAAACCCTAGATTGAGTTCCACAATGCGACTGCCGGCTCGTTTTTGTCGTGTTCGTAGCCGAGGATGCTTACGCTCGCCGTGCCGAGCATGAAGAGGCGCCCCTCCGACGGAGCAAGGCCGAGCCAGCGCGCCGCCAGCACCCTGAGGATATGCCCGCTGGAAAACACGATCGCCTGATCATCCACCGCGCGCAGGCGGGTGATCACGCGATCGGCGCGGGCGCCGACGTCGGCTGGCTGCTCGCCGTTCGGGCATCCGTCGCGGAACAGGAGCCAGCCGGGCCGCTGGCTCAGGATTTCGCTGCTCTTGCGCCCCTCGTAGTCGCCGTAGTTCCATTCGAGCAGGTCGGAATCACGCTTGGCGTCGTCGCCGAACCCAGCGAGGGCGCAGGTGCGAGCCGCACGCTGAAGGGGACTGGTGAAAACCCTGTCAAACTTGAGTCCTTTAAGACGCTCGTGGAGCCCTCGGGCCTTGCGTTCGCCCTCTTCCGTGAGAGGAATATCCGTGCGTCCCGTATGCTGGCCGCTTGCGCTCCATTCGGTTTCGCCATGGCGGACGAGATAGACGCAAGGAAGCATGGCGACTCCAATCCGGACTTCGCCATCAAGGGCGATAGCGTTGTCCTATACCAATTCTATTCGAGCGCGACTTAATCGCGCTCAAACCCGCGCAACGGCTTGGGGCGCGCATTCGCGCTTCGGCCATAAGGCGATGATCGGTTCCGATCATCGAGTTCTTGGTATTACTGCGTTTAGCACCGATTTGGATATGCGATCAGTCGGTGTTGGAGGCATCCGTTGCCCCCTATACGTTTGACGCCGTTCGCTGGGGCCGTTTGGGCGTGTTCAACGGGATTTTCGCAGCGTTGGCGCACAAGGGCGGCAACCCCGATCGGGTCATGATCGACGCCGTGCGTCTGAAGCGCATCGCACCGCCGTCATCGCGAGGAGCCGCAGGGCGTCGAGAGACGCCCGTCTCTTGACGCGCTATGGCGACGCGGCGATCCAGCGGGTCATAGGACGCCCTACGGCTCCCGGATTGCTTCCCCCCGGGTCCAAGGCCCCATGGCTTGCAACGACGGTCGCGGTTCGGCCCCAATGCAGCTTGCTCCAAGGCAATTGGTCATCTTCCGTAGGGCCGCACCGCGGCGGCTAGCGCGCGCCGCGGCGGAACAACGAGGTGCGATCCCTGCGGGCTCCGTGGCGATCTCGCGCAATCGCCACGGACGACCCGACCGTCTTCAAGTCACGGGCGTCGGCGGCGCATATTCGCCGGGCCGGAATGGTCCCTCCGGTCCCGATTCAAGCCTTGCCACGAGCCCGAGCAGATCACCGCGTTGCTGGTTGCCCCAGCGCCCGCGATACCTGAGCCATGCCGGGTCCTTGAAGCTCGGAGGAGCCCCGGCCGGCGCCGGCGAAAAGTCGGAGCCGCTCCACAGGTAGATCTCGACCATCCCCTGGCGCTGGTCGAACTGATACGCGTTCTCCTTGCAATAGTCGTGCGTGCCCTGCGGGCGGTCGTAGACGCCGGCTTTCGCGTAAGCTTCGTGGTCGCCGTTGGCGAGATGCACCAGCACCTGGCGCCCGGAGAACTCGGTGTTTCCGTCGCCAGGCTTGAAGTTGTCCTGGTCGCCGTGATGATCGTACATCACTCCGACCACGGCTTCGTTTTGCGGGTTCGCGAAGTCGACCCCGGCGAGCTTGACCTTCACATGCTCCCAATCGGAGACATGGTTGCCCCAGCTCGTCCCGGCGACGGTCTTGCCCTGGTTGTAGTTGAAGAACCACCAGTAGACGATATCGAGCCTTTTCTGCGCGCCCTCGACGACCACCGCGTAAGCCGTGACTTGCGCCGGATTCGTCGGCCGGGCGCTATTGAACCAGTCCTGCGTGTCGGAGGGCTGATTGAGATCCGCGCGCGTGCGCAGGAACGCCATCGCGTTATTGTTCGCCGCGCCGAGCGCGAGCGCCTGTTTGGCGAGCACGTTGCGGTCCATCGGTCCGTCATAGAAGGTCGATAGCCCCTGGCCGGAATTGTCCTTGGCCTTCTGCAGGATCATGTTCGGCAGGAAAGCGTCGATCGTCGACTGCCAATAAACCTCATCGACGTTCAACATATAAATCGGCGCGTACTTGCGCACCAAGGCGTCGATGAGCGTGGCTTTGTCGGACGGCGGCTTGACACCGCTGATCGGTCCGGAAACCGATCCGTCCCCATCGTCGGCGTTGAACTTCGCCTCGAAGGTGGCGTCGCCAAACACCGAGATCACAAGCGGGGCGCTGCCGTCGTATGCGCAATATCCGCTTGTCCCTCCCGACTGCACCTGAACCACGCGATTGTGGCTGGTTTTCATCCCGTGCTTGTCGCCGCCGGCGTCGATGACCTCAATCGCGGCCTTGCCGTCGACCGTGACGGCGCCGTTCGCGTAGGCGCACGTCCATCGGGAATAATTGTGAACCGTGACGGTCAGCGGAGCGTCGTTGGTCGCGTAGAAAGCGATTGCATTGATGAAATTGTCTGGATTTACCCACGCGTGGAATCCGACGAACTGGGCGCCCGATATGGGGGGACTGACAATATCGTCGATGCCGTTCGGCCCGGCCGCGAAGGTCGCGCCCGTGCTGGTCGTGAACTCGAGGCGCCGCAGGCTTCCGTCGCCGTATCCGCTGCTCGAGAACGACAAGGACTTCAGCGTTTCGCCTTCCGCGAACGTGTATGAGCCCAACGTATATTGAACATCGTCGATTCCCCCGGCGCTTTTGATCGTGCCGTCGCTGAGCTCCATGCGGATGCCGCGCACCTTGTCGCCATCCCATCGCACGGAGATGACGCGGGCGACGGACGTATCGGACGACAAGTCGACCTGGGCCAGGTTCGCCCCCGTATTGCCGACGGAGCGCGTCGTGAACCATGGACGATGAACGACCGGCTTCGGCGGCGGCGGGCGCACGATGAAGGCGAGTGCGTTGATGAAATTGTCGGAATTGACCCAGGCGTGAAATCCGACCAGCACCGCGCCTTCGACCGCAAGCGACGCCTCATGGTCGAAGCCGTCGGCTCCGGCGTTAAACGCCTGTTTGAGCGACGTCTCGAACGCGACCTGACGCAGACTGCCGTAGCCATATCCCGAATCTCTAAGCCGCGCGCTGATCAGCGTTTCGCCGGCGACGAAGCGATATTGGGTGAGCGTGTATTTGCCGTCGTCATATCCGCCCGCCTGCTTGAACGAGCCGTCGCTGAGCTCCATGCGGATGCCGCGCACCTTGTCGCCGTCCCACCGGATGCCGACAAAGGTCACGACCGCTTTATCTGAGGTAAGCAAAACCTGAGAACTTGCCGCCGCTTTGTTGCCGATCGATGCGGTTTCTTGCGCGGCGGAGAAAAGACTCTGTGTGTCAACGGCGAGCATAGGGACGACCTTCCTCGTTTACCGCCGTGGGCGACGGCGGCGTTTGCTGTTTCAATTGAATTTTGCGTGACGCCCAACTCGGCGAATTAATGCAGGCGAGGGTTGGACGCGGATTTAAGCTCGCCAGTACGAATTAATGTATATTTAGGAAGGTTTTTCTGGCGATACACAGAAGGGCTTAGACATAACGGGGCGCCGACGTTGCCGCAGTTGCGCGACCGCGGCGTCCACAAAACCAGAGAAATGGTTACTTCCGCAGACCCGCGGGCGGCTAGGGCGACGGGGCTCTCGGCGGCAAATGACGCCACCTCGAGCGGGCGCGCCTGCGGATCGAGTCGGGAGACCGGGGTCTTGGCGCCGGCGTCACGCTTTGACCGCTGAAAAGGTCGTAGTTCTGTCCCAGATATTCGCTTGCCGGCATTCCGCCGTCGCTCTTGGCGGAGCCGGCGCCAGAAGGAGGGAAGGCGGTGATCTGCTGCTGGAGCGTCTTGAGATCGGCGGCCGCCGCATCCGCCGCGGCTGTGGCCTGCGGCGAGGGCGGGATGGAGACCGACAATTCGTTTGAGGCTGGCGGTGGTGAGGAGCCCGCCAATTGCGAGGCGTGCTGTTGCTGGCTTGCTGGCGAAGGCGCCGATGCGGCGCGCTCCTGCTGCGTCGCTGGCGGGATGGAGGGTTGCGCGAGCGCAGTCGTCAGTGTCGTCGCCGGAGGCGCGGCGTGTGATGTCGCATCGGCGAGAGTTTGCAACGAAGCCGGCTGCACGTCGGCCTGCCCGACTTTCCCGGGCGCGGGTTTTGCATCTGGGATCGGCTGCGCCTTGAAAGGTTCGATCTGCACCGTCGCGGTCATGCCGGCGACGAGCTTGATGTCGTCCGGAACCTCATCGATGTGGATGCGCACCGGCACGCGCTGGGCGAGACGCACGAAGGTGAAGATCGGATTGACCGAGGCGAGTCCCGAAGCGTCCGGCGTCGCGTTGGGGACGTCGACGCCGCGCGCGAGCCCCTGAACCCTGCCGCGCAGAAGGGGCGTGTAGCCCATCAGCTTGACCGTCGCCGCGTCGCCTTCATGGATGCGGCTCAGCGCCGTCTCCTCGAAATAGGCGTCGACCCAGTACGAATTGGAGTTGACGACCGAAAGCTGGAGGCTTCCCACGTCGGCATAGTTCCCAAGCTGCGCGGAAAGATTGGTGACGTAGCCGTTGACGGGCGAGCGGACCTGCGTGCGCTTGAAATTGATGCGCGCCTGCTCGAGGTTCGCGAGCGCGGTTTGATACGTGGCCTCGGCGGTGGTCGCCTGGCTGATGTACGTCTGCCGCTCCTCCATGGTGACCGAGAGGTCATTGAGCTTCTCGCGCCGGATCATTTCGGCTCGCGCGTTGTCGGCGACCGCCTGGGCTTGCTCGACCGACGCCTGCGCCTGACGGACGGCGATGGAATAGTTCCTCGGGTCGATCAGCATCAAAAGATCGCCCTTGTGGACGAACTGGTTGTCGACAATCGGCAGACTGACAATCTCGCCCGCCACCTGCGGCGCGATCTTCACCACATAGGCGCGCACGGCGCCGTCGCGGGTCCAGGGCGTGCCCATGTAATATTGCCACGCGCCCCAGCCGAGCAGACCGGCAAGCGCGACTGCGACGAGCGTCGCCAGAACGGGCAGGGCGTGCACGGACGCGAGCGCCGACCGGCGCTTGATCGCGGGCGCGGTCCCGATGACGTTGGCTTTCAGTTCAACCTGGGACATCAGCGCCCCCAGCGCGCCATGACAAGGACGATCGACGAGACAATCATAACATAGAGCGCGAGTTCAAACAGCGCCGGGTGCCAGACCTGTTCGGTCAGGCCGAAGCGGTCGCCCAGGCGCCGGATCAGGAGGTAGATCACCCAGGCGACGACGAGAATGATTGCGATCGGCGCGACGTAAAGTCCGAACAGGTTGACTTCGTTGAATCTCATTGCAGCGGTTGGTCAAAATAGGTGGAAAATTCGGAGAGCTGGCCCGAAATCGCCAGGATGCCGGACCTGAGGCTCAGCACAACCCGCGATCTTGCGCGGGGCAGGGCGGCGATCCGCCTGTCGATGTCGTCAAGCCGCGCGATCGCTTCACCGCTTCGTCCTTCCGCGAGCGGCGTCAGCGCCGCCTCGACCATCGCGCCGGGCACGAAGCGCGGCGCGACGTGACGAAGGCGCGCGATCTCCTTGCCGACTGCGACGATCGCCGCGAGTTCCGAGCGCTGTTGCGCCTCGGCCTTGTCGGGCATCGCCAACAGGCGCGCAACGCCCTTGTTCTCCCAATCCACAGGCCGACCAGGCGACGCGCGTTTCGCGAGCTGACGGAAATCCTTAAGCATCAACGACAGCAGCCTCCGGGTGCGGATCGCCGGCGACAGCGGGGGGATGACCAGCATGGCGACGACGCCAAAGGCGATGCCGGCGAGAATGGCGATCGAGCCGTTCCAGAATCCCGACGCGTCATAAGTCATGTCGTTGGTGATGTTGAGCATCGGCAGGAAGTTGACGGCCGCGGCGAAGGTCAACATCGGCTTCCAGCCTCGGGCATTCAGAAATCCCATGGGCACGAGCACAAGTCCCAGCGTCAGACAGAGCGTGGGGAAGGTAACCACCTTCGGCAGGATCCCGAACACCACAATTGCCGACAGGACGGCGCTCAGAACGCTTCCTTGGAGAAACAGGACCGCAGCGGAAGAAGCCGCATCTCCCGACGGGGGCAGGAGGATGACGATGACGGCGCAGAAGGTGATCGCTGCCACGCCGTTCGGCCAGGCGCTGACGATCCAGAACAGTGAAATCGCCCCAACCGCGAACAGGACGCGCACCGCGTTGACAAACGCCGGCATCCAGTCGGCGACGTGCAAGTGCGCCCTTCCCTTTACGCGGATCACGTCGCGGGGGTCGATCACGCCGGTCAAGCCGTTGAGAGCGCGGGCCATGCCGAGCATGCCGGCGGCGGCGTTGTCCGCGAGCAGCCTTTCCATTGGCGTTTCAGCCTCGAAGCGCGTCAGCGTGCGCACGGCCGAGCAGCACGCCCGGCGCAATTCCGCCGGCTCCTCGGTTGAATTCGATCGCGTGAGGCGAGAGCCGGGCCGGTGGGAGGAGGTCATGAACGGCTGCGGCCTCGCGAGGGGTCGTCGAATCGCCCTTTAACGCCATGGCGAACGTGACTTTTCGCCAGGCCGACAACGTCTCCATGAGGCCCGACACGGCCCGCTGGAGCGCGGCTGAACGATAGCGCAGGTCGGACGCTTCGCCGATCGCCGCGTCGATCATCGGATCGAGCGCGATGACGCGCCGCAGGAGATCGCGACGAAGCGCGCGAAACTCGTCGATGTTGGCGCTCGCGGTCGCAAAGCAATTCGTAAACCCATCGAGGATCACGCTCGACAGAGCCGCGAATTCCATCGCCAGCTTCCGCCGCGAGTGCCCGAGATCGGTCAGGGCAAGCACAACTCCCGCGGAGACGATGCCGATGCCGATCTCGAGCGCGCGGTCGATGGCGAAGATGAAGACGATTCCGTTCGTGCTCCCCACCGGCCCGAGAACGTCGATCGCGATGATCGCTGCGGTGTAGCCGGCGAGCGCCGCGGCGTAGGTAGCGAAATTGCGCAAGAGCGTCGCCACGAAGGCGGAGCCGGCGCACCAGAGCGTAAGTCCGACGAGAAAGCTAACCCGATCCTGGCGGAAGAAGGCGGCAAGGACGACGATCGCGATGGCGCCGATCACGGTTCCGATCAGTCGGAACATCGATTTGCGCAGCGAAGCCCCCAGCACCGGCTGGCAGACCAGCGCGGCCGTGGTCGCCGCCCAGGAGGGCTCGCTGAGCTCGAAGCGCAAAGGCGACCTAGAGGGCGAGGGAAACGGAAGCCCACATCCTCAGGCCGAACAGGATCGCGGGCGTTGCGGTACGTAACCGCTCAGCCAGCGAAACGCCGCCTGAACCGCTGATCGTGGGCTGCGCCGCAGTCATGGCGCCATTCAAATCACGGCCAGGAGGCCGCCGTCGACATAAATAATCTGGCCGTTCACGTAATCCGAGGCCGGCGAGGCGAGGAACACGGTTACGCCGATGAGGTCATCCGGCTTGCCCCAGCGGCCCGACGGGGTGCGGCCTTTGACCCAGGCGTCGAATTTGGGGTCGTCGAGCAGCGCCCGGTTCATCTCGGTCGCGATGTAGCCGGGGCCGATCGCATTGGCCTGGATGTCGTGCTTCGCCCATTCCGCCGCCATCGAGCGCGTCAGCATCCTGATGCCGCCCTTCGCAGCCACATAGGGCGAGATCGTCGGGCGCGCGACCTCGCTTGCAAGCGAGGCGATGTTGATGATCTTGCCCCCGCGCCCGCGCGCGATCATGCGCTTCGCCGCCTCGCGGCCGACCTGGAAGGCGCCGGTGAGGTGGATCTCGACAACTCGACGCCACTCTTCCGTCTTGAGATCGACCATCGGCTTGCGAAGCTGAATGCCGGCGTTGTTGATGAGAATGTCGACCTCGACGCGCTCGGCGTCGAAATGCTCGAAGGCTGCGATGACCGCCCCCTCGTCGGCGACGTCGAAGGGGCGCGTTCTGACCTTATGTCCGAGGTCCGCAAAAGATCGGGCGGCGTTCGCCAGCTTCTGCTCGTCGCGACCGTTGAGAATGAGTCTCGCGCCAGCCGCCGCGAGGCCCCGCGCCATTGCAAGCCCGAGCCCCTCGGAGGAGCCGGTGACCAGCGCGGTCTTGCCGCTCAGGTCGAATAAGTTAGACAGGTCCATGGTACCCCCTCGCGGCGCCGCTTCACGCCGCCAGGTCGATCCGCACCGGCGTATGATCGGAGGCCTTGTCGCGGCCGCGCATCTCCTTGTCGATCGTGACCGATTGCAGCTTGTCCGCCGCCTCCGGCGACAAGAGCAAGTGGTCGATGCGGATGCCGTTGTTCTTCTGCCAGGCGCCCGCCTGATAATCCCAGAAGCTGTAGAGGCCGGCGGCGTCCGTGGTCGCGCGCAGAGCGTCGGTCAGGCCGAGCGCGACGAGTTCGCGGAATTTGAACCGCGTCTGCGGCAAGAAGAGAGCGTCGTTGACCCAGTCCTCCGGACGCGTCGCGTCGCGCGCGTCGGGAATGACATTGAAATCGCCGGCCAGCACCAGCGGCTCCTCATATTCGAGGAGCTGGCGCGTATGGATGATGAGCCGCTCCAGGAAGGCGAGCTTGTAGGGGTATTTCTCAGTGCCCACGGGATTGCCGTTCGGCAGATAGACACACGCCACCCGCACGACGCCGTCTCCGGCCGGGACGACCGCCTCGATGTAGCGCGACTGCGAGTCGTTCTCGTCACCGGGGAGGCCGCGCGCGACCTCGAACGGCCGTTTGGAGAGAATGGCGACGCCATTGAACGTCTTCTGCCCATGCGTCTCGATGTTGTAGCCAAGCTCCTCGACCTCCATCCGCGGGAACTGCTCGTCGAGGCACTTGATCTCCTGCAGGCAGAGAACGTCGGGCTGAACCTCCTTTAAATAGGCCAGAAGGTGCGGCAGTCTCTGACGGACGGAATTGACGTTCCAGGTGGCGATGCGCAAGCGCGGGGGCTCCTTAAGCTTACCGACCAAGGTCGTCATTGCGAGCGAAGCGAAGCAATCCAGGCGTTGTAGGGCGCCCTGCGGCCGCTGGATTGCTTCGTCGCTTTGCTCCTCGCAATGACGCTTCCATCCGACCGGCCCGCCCTAATCGTCGATCGCCTGATACGCCAGCGCCCGCAGGTCCAGCTCCGGCAGGTCGAAGCTCATCATCGACTGGGTCATGAAGAGGCCGACCACCTCTTCCTTCGGATCGACCCAGTAGTGCGTCTTCGCCGCCCCGGACCAGCCGAACTCGCCCGCCGAACCCGGCGCGCTGGACTGCGCCACATCGATGAGCACCCGCGAGCCGAGGCCGAAGCCATAGCCGGGCATCGGCAGGCCGCCGATCTCGAGCGGCAGGAGCGACGCCGGCACATAGTTTAAGTGCATGAGCTCGAGCGTCTTGCGCCCGATGACGCGCTCGCCATCGAGCTCGCCGCCATTGGCCAGCATCTGGGCGAAGCGGAAATAGTCGCCGATGGTGCTGAACAGGCCATGGCCGCCACGCACGAACACATCCGGCGAATCCACGGGGTAAGACTTCGACACTTCGATGCGGTCGTTGACGCCGCTCATCCACGCCGTGAACTCGCTGCCCATGGTCACGTCGGCGGCGAGCACGTCCGGGCGGCCATACATCGCAGCGACGCGAGCCCGGTTCTCTGGCGCGACGCCGAACGCCGTGTCGGTCATGCCCAGCGGCTCGAACAGGCGCTCGCGCAGGAAAACGCCGAGCGGACGGCCGGAGATGACCTCGATCACCCGGGCGGCGACGTCGATGCCGACGCTATAGCGCCAGCGCGACCCCGGCTGAAACGCCAGCGGAAACCGCGCCAGATCGTCAATGACGGCTTCGAGCGAATGGTGGGCGCCCAATAGCTTGGCTTCGGTGTACATCTTACCGACGCCGGCTTCCTCGACGAAATGGTAGCTGAGGCCGCTCATATGGGTCATCAAATCGCGAATCAGGATCGGCCGGACGGGAGCGACGAGACTGCCGTCGGCCTCCAGAACCTTTACGGCGCCAAAGGCCGGAATGTATTTCGCCAGCGGTTCGATCAGCCTGAAGCGCCCTTCCTCGAGCAATGTCATCAGCGCCGTGCAGATGATCGGCTTGGTCATCGAGTAAAGGCGGAAGATCGTATCGGCGGTCATCGGCGACCCCGCCTCCTTGTCGCGCCAGCCGAACGCGCCCGCATGCACGACCTTGCCGCGCCGCGCGATCAGCGTATTGACGCCTGCGTAGACGCCGCTGTCGACATAGGCCTGCATGGCCGGACCGACACGCTCGAGGCGCCGGGCGCTCATTCCGACCGCTTCAGACGGTTCGACTGCGTAGTTCATCTTTCCTCCGTATGCGGGCTCTGGCGCCGCCGCCGTCGAAATTGGCTCAATGCGGCGGGCCAGGGCCGCCATCCTGCTGATTGGGAGTTGCCCAGGCCTCTCCAAGGCGGTACCTGCTTTAGACGACGAAATGACGAGGGCGTAAACCTCTCATGAGGGTTTAATGGCCAAGCGCAAGTTCACGGTCGTTCTGATCAAGCCGTCGCATTACGACGACGACGGCTATGTCATCCAGTGGCGGCGCTCGACAATCCCCTCGAACAGCCTGGCTAGCGTCTACGGCCTCATGCTGGAATGCGCCGAAGCCCACGTTCTTGGCCCCGACGTCGAAATCGGGTTCGAGATCTACGACGAGTGCAACACCATCATCGATTTTCCCTCGGTTTCCAGGCGCATTCTCGCCGACAGCGGAATGGTTGCTCTGGTCGGGGTGCAATCGAATCAGTTTCCGCGCGCGCTCGATATTGGCCGCCAGTTTCGCAAGCAGGGCGTAACGGTCGCCGTCGGCGGCTTCCACGTCTCGGGCTGCATCGCCATGCTGCCCGAACTGCCGCCGGACCTTAAGCAGGCGCAGGCGCTGGGCATGATCCTCTACGCGGGCGAGGGTGAAAACCGGCTGGCCGAGTTTCTCAAGGACGTCAATTCGGGCAAGCCCAAGCCTGTCTACAATTACCTGAACGACATGCCGGACATGGCCGCCGCCGCGATCCCGGTGCTGCCGCGCCCCGTCGTGACCAAAGTGGCGGGGCACTACACCAGCTTCGACGCCGGACGCGGTTGCCCGTTCCAATGCAGCTTCTGCACCATCATCAATGTTCAGGGGCGCAAGTCGCGCTATCGCACGCCCGACGATGTCGAGGCGATCGTGCGCGCCAACGCCGCGCAGGGCGTCACGCGCTTTTTCGTCACGGATGACAATTTCGCCCGCAACCGCAACTGGGAGCCGATCCTCGATCGGCTGATCGAACTCAGGGAGAACCAGGGTTTTCGGATCAGGCTTCTGCTGCAGGTGGATACGCTCTGCCACAGGATTCCGGGCTTCATCGAGAAGGCGGCGCGGGCCGGCTGCAACGCGGTCTTCATCGGGCTCGAGAACATCAATCCTGAATCCCTCATGGGCGCGAAGAAACGCCAGAACAAGATCTGGGAATATCGCGAGATGCTGCTCGCCTGGAAGCGCGCGAAGGTCATGACCTGGGCCGGCTACATCCTCGGCTTTCCCACCGACACCCCGGAATTGATCGCCCGCGACATCGAGACGATCAAGCGCGAACTGCCGATCGACATTCTCGAGTTCTTCTTCCTCACGCCGCTGCCGGGCTCGGAGGATCACAAGACCCTTCATCTCAGGGGCGCGTGGATGGAAGCGGACATGAACAATTACGATCTCGAGCACGTCTGCGCGAACCACGCGATCATGTCGGCGGACACGTGGCGCGGCGTCTATCGCGACGCCTGGAAGCGCTATTACTCGGACGCGCATGTCGAGACCGTTCTGCGCCGCGCGGTCGCGAGCGGCATCAGCCCGCGCAAGATCACGGATGCGATGACGGTGTTCTCCGGCTCGTCGCGCATCGAGCGCGTGCACCCGCTGCAGTTCGGCTATGTGCGCCGCAAGATCAGGACACAGCGCCGCCACGGCCTGCCGGTTCTCAATCCGCTTGTCTTCTATCCGTGGCGCGCATGGGACTTCTTGTCGGTCGCGGGAAAGTGGGCCTCGCTCGCCCTCCGATACCGCGCGATCCTGCGCCGCGTGCTCGCCGACAAGAATGGCGCGGCTTACGTGGACGAGGCGCTCAAGCCCGCGACCGAGGTCGACCACGACCACGATTTCGTTGCCGGCTACGCCGACAAGATTCCCGACACCCACGGCGCGCCGAAGCGGGAGCACGCCACGGCGGCCGAGTGACGACAGGGCTCGTTTGGTTTTTCTTGGCCGGTCGCTGTTTCCTCACGAAAACCCCGGATTTTAAACGTTGGATTTCCTTGGATTTCCTTGGATTCTCTCGTCCGAAACGAGACTTATCAATGGGTTACGCGCGATTTTCGTTCAAAAATTTTTCTCGGTGCTTCCTGGCCGTTGAAGCGCCAGATCTGGCGCCTGCGCGCGACGCCACGGGGAAGGGCATGATTGCTCATGGGGCGAGCTTAAGCGGCTTTCTGTTTTTCTGCAATCAATTGTCGTCCGAGCCGTGCGCGGCGGTTGAGCGCGGTCAATGGGCGCCCTCCACTCGCAGTGCGGCGCCCGCTCAGCGCCGCCATCGCGGCTTGTCCCGCCGCCCATAAGCGCCGCGTCAGCGCCTCGGCGCCCTCCTCGCGGGCGAGCGCCGCGGCCTCGCCTGCCCAGAGCGGGGAGAAATCGCTGCTGCCGCGTTTTTCCGCCGCAGCCCGTAGCGGCGCCGCGGCTCCCACCGCCAGGGGGAACTGCGGCGCGTCCTCGCACATCGGCCCGACCTCGGCCACGAACCGGTTGATGAGGCCTCGCGCGGGGCGGCCGGTGAACACGTTCGTGAGACGGGTTGCGTCGTCTCTCGCGCTCGCGAGCGCTGCGCGGTGCAGCGGCGAAATCGTCGCCTCCGGCGTGCGAAGGTAGGCGGTGCCGATCTGGACTGCATCCGCTCCCAGCGCAAAGGCCGCCGCTATTCCGCGCCCGTCGCTGATCCCTCCGGCCGCCACGACCGGCAAGCGCACGGCGTCACGCACCTGCGGCAGAAGCGCGATCAGGCCCGGTTGGGCATCGATGTCGTCGGACAGGAACATGCCGCGATGGCCCCCTGCCTCGCGGCCCTGGGCAATGATCGCGTCGGCTCCATGCTGCTCGAGCCAGCGCGCCTCGGCGACGGTTGTGGCGGACGAAAGAACCAGTGCGCCGGTCGCTTTGACGCGCGACAGCAGCTCAGCGGGCGGCAAGCCGAAATGAAAGCTCACGACCGCCGGTCGCGTCTCTTCGATCACCGCGCATAGCGCCGTGTCGAAGGGCGCGCGGACAGGTCCTGCGGGAATGGCGGACGGATCGATGCTGGCCTCGGCGTAGTAGGGCGCGAGCCGATTTCGCCAGCGCGCCTCGATTTCCGGATCGGGCGCGGGCTCGGCATGGCAAAAGAAGTTCACGTTGAAAGGCGCGCTCGTAGCATTCCTGACCTTGGCGATCTGTTCGCGCAGGCGGTCGGGCGCAAGCATGGCCGCCGGCAAGGAGCCGAGGCCGCCCGCCTGGCAGACGGCGATGGCAAGCTCGGGACCCTGCGCGCTCGCCATCGGCGCCTGGATCAGTGGAATCTTCGAGGGGAGGAAGGTCATCGAACCTCGTTCCTGTCGGCAACGCCGACCGGACAAGATTAGGGCAGCCAGGGCGAAGAATCACGCGCTAAGAGGAATCGGCCTCAAAGAGGCGCGGAGACACGATCCCCAACAATCGCTTCTAAAATCGATTTGAGTTCAGTCCGACCCCGCCGCCTCCGCGATCGATGGAGATGGCTTTTTCGGCCCGTCCGAGGCGCCGCCCCCTATACGCTCCCCTTCGACAGGCTCCGGCTCGACAAGGCCCTCAGCGGCCAGCCAATGGCGCTCCTCCTCGCCTTCGGGCGATCCAGCATCGAGCCACAGGAAATAGGCGATCTCGCGGGACACGTTCGTCGCGGTCAGTCATGTTCGTTCTCGGCTCTTGCGGGCCGCGTGAGCGGCGTTTCGCTTACGCGTGGCGGCGGCCTTTTTAGCTGCCGCCGATCGGCTCGCAGGCGATCGCGCAGCCGACGCCGCCCCGCCGAGTCGGCCACCTTTGTGCGAGGCGGGGTGACCGGTCGCCTTGCCTTGGCCGGATCCCCCTGGTCGTTTTCCGCCGCCGTCGTCCTTGTTGACTGTGGCCCAGGCGCGACGCTCAGCCTCCTTCTCCGAAACGCCGCGGCTCTCGTAGCTTTGCTCGATGTGCTCCGCCTTTCGGTCTTGTTTATCGGTGTATTTCGACTTGTCTCCGCGCGGCATAGCCATGCTCCTCTGCGGCGTACGAACGCTTTTGCGATAAACCGGTAATGGCAAAGAAGGTTCCCCGGCTTCAACTGCGGTCGCTGAGGCGGACACGCCGGGCTGGCGGCCGACCCCGACGTTCGGCGGTCGAATTGCCACGCCTGCAATTTTCAATTGCCGCGCGAGTGAGCATCTTAAGGCATTAGTAAGCCTGTTAACCCGGCGTCATCGCGCAACGGAACATGCGCCCTTCGCGGTTGTTGAGTTCAGGTAGCAGTCTTCTCGGCCGGTGCGCCGTCAGCCGCGATGGAAAGAGAATGGGTCACTCCATGAACGATAATCATCCATTGAGCGGCGTCACGACGCTCGTTGTCGAAGACGATCTGCTGCTCGCGATGGATATCGAGGACACGCTCGCCGGGATGGGCGCAGTGGTTGTCGATGTGTGTCATACTCTTGACGAGGCGATGGCGCGGGCTGACGTCGATGACTTCGCGGTGGCGGTTCTTGATTTCAGCCTTGGGTCGGATTCCGTGGCGCCGCTCGCGCGTCGCCTGGTCCGCCGAAACGTGCCCTTCATTCTTCACACAGGGATGTCGCGCAGCGAGCCGAGCCTGATGGAGTGGAGGGGTTCGATCATTGTCGAGAAGCCAGCCTCTCCCCGGACATTGGCGACCGCAATCAGAAGCGCGCTGGAGCGCCAGCCCGCGCGAATGCAAGTCTGGCGCTAGCCTGCGCGGCGGACCTTGCGCTCGACCGGCGGGTGAGGCGCATCGTCGAGCTGCAAGAGTTCGACGAGCTTGGCGCGAGCGCGACTGAGGCGGCTCTTGATTGTGCCGATACCCACTTGGCACACGACCGCAGCTTCCTCGTAAGAGAGTCCGCTGGCGCCGATCAGCGTCAGCACTTCCCGCTGCTCCGCAGGGAGTTTGGTCAAGGCGTTACGAAAATCTTCGAGGTCGAGGTGGCTTTCCTGGTCGCCGGGAACAGTGAGGCGGCGCGCGTACAGGCCATCGCTGTCTTGGACCTCGCGGGAGCGCTTGCGATAATTGGAGTAGTAGATATTGCGGAGGATGGTGAACAGCCACGCCCTCAGGCTCGTCCCAGGCTGGAACTTCTCTGAATTGCTCCACGCTCGCAGGAGCGATTCCTGAACCAGGTCGTCGGCCAGCGAAACCGAGCCGGAAAGAGAAATCGCGAACGCGCGCAAGTTCCTCGTTTCGGCAAGCAACTCGTCCTTGAAGCTA
The DNA here is from genome assembly GCA_963833955.1 of uncultured Alphaproteobacteria bacterium. Classification (GTDB taxonomy): domain Bacteria; phylum Pseudomonadota; class Alphaproteobacteria; order Rhizobiales; family Beijerinckiaceae; genus Roseiarcus. Next base: position 175,502 of record CAWHZY010000018.1, read on the forward strand.
GTCGAGGGCATCGCGCTTCCCCCCGGCCTTCAAGGCGCTCTTGTCGTCCTCGAGACGAGCCAACAACTGCAAGAACTTGTCAGGCAAAGGCGCTTGAACCAAGTCTGCATAATGCGCTTCGAGCGCGCGCCCGATCGCTTGCACGGCTTCAGTCCCGGACTCGGCCGGCCTATCCGACCCGGCGCCCGGTTTTTCAAATTTGGTCACGCGTACCGCATTCATAATTGACATCCCCAGCCTCTGCAAACCCACAGCGCGCCTTTTTGTTCCGCTGACAGCGCCAAGTTTTTCTGGGTCTCACCGCGGTCTGGCTGATGCAGCCTACGGCGCTCCGCGCCGAGCGACCTCGACAACGGCCGAAATGAGGAATGCAAGCAAGGCCAGTACGAATATGATCTTCGCGGCGGCGAAAGCCGTTCCGGAGACGATTCCGAAGCCGAGACCGCCGGCGATCAGGGTAACGATAAAAAACGCCATCGCCCAGCCAAGCATCAGGTTCCCCTTCGCGCTACCCGGGTTTACCGGCCCCCCCAACGCGTTCGCGCTGCCGATGTTCCAACGGGCCAGCCGCACGTCGAGCACGGAGGAGAGTATTTGCCGAGGGATCCTGCGCCGGGGCGGAACGATGACGAGGCTCACCGAGTTCACTTGGCATCGACACTCGAACACAGGAAAAACGGAATGCCTAGGGAAGCTCATACCAAGGCGGCGGAACATCACGAAAACGCCGCCAAGAGCCATCGGACCGCCGCCGAACATCATGGCAAAGGCGAACACGCCAAGGGTCACGAAGCATCGACGAAAGCGCAGGGCCACTCGAAGACCGCCCGCGAACACTCCGACATCGCGCATGGCAAGAGCCAATCGCAGAAGGCGTAAAGCATAAGGCGTAACCGGTGAGGCTCGATGAGGTCTCACCGGCCTCTCCATCATTTTCGAGCGCTGGATGACAGACGATTTTCCGGAGTCGGACTTTCCGGACCCCGTCGACAAGGCGGTGCGGTCGGTCACGCAGCTGCATTCCGAGCACCACGGCAGAACCACCAGTTCGCAACGCGCCGTGAACAACGCCGCGGCCGTGATGGGCCGGCCCTGGTTCATAGCCCTCGTGGGGTTCTTCGTTGTGGCGTGGATTGCCGCAAATCTGATTGCCGCCAGGCTGGGCGCTGAAGCGATTGACCCGCCTCCTTTTGCGTGGCTGGAGGTGGCGGCGACCTTGTTTTCACTCGTCCTCGTCGTGCTCCTCCTGGTCGCGCAAAAGCATGAGGATGAACTGAACGCGCATCGCGACACCCTCACGCTCGAGCTCGCGATCCTGACGGAACACAAAATCGCCAAGGTTATCCAGCTTTTGGAGGAATTGCGCCGCGACAGTCCCCATGTCCAGGATCGGGACGACCCGCAGGCGCGGCAAATGTCAGAGCCTGCCGACGCCGGATCTGTTCTCGCGGCTGTTAGCGCGAGGGAAGAACATTAAGGCGGCCCGTTCATCTTAAAGCTGAAGCGGGCGGAACAAATAACCGACTGATTGATTTGGAGATGAGGGCGTTCCGCGCGCCTCCTCGCGCTTGGGAAATACGAAAATGCTTATCCGCTACGGCTTTGATATCGCACTCGATCTGGTGCAGCCGACGACCACCATCCTGACGATGATGGATGTCCATTCCGACGTTCGGTGCGCAATCGTCGAGGAATCGGAGCTCCAACTGACCCCGACCATACCGGCTGAGCGCTTGGTCGATGACAGCGGAAACGTCATCAGGCGGCTGTCTGCGCCGGCTGGCGTCGCTTCGCTGCGTCTCGATGGCGTCTATCGCACCGACGGGCGCGCGGATGAGGTCGACGCCACTGCGGAAACAGTGGCGATGTCGGAGCTCCCGCCCGATGCGCTGCCGTTCCTTCGGCCGAGCCGATATTGCGAAACCGATCTGCTCTCCGATTTCGCCTGGGCGAACTTCGGCGGCGTCAAGGGCGGGTGGGCGCGCGTCCAGGCGATCTGCGACTTCGTTCATGGACGCCTCCGATTCAGCTATCCCGAAGCCCGGCCGACGCGCACCGCAAGCCAAGCCCTGGCTGAGGGCGTCGGCGTCTGCCGCGACTTCACTCATCTGGCGATCGCGCTATGCCGTTGTCTCAACATTCCGGCGCGCTACTGCAACGGTTATCTCGGCGACATCGGCGTTCCGCCAGACCCCGCGCCAATGGATTTCAACGCCTGGTTCGAAGTCTTTCTCGGCGGTCGATGGTTCACCTTCGACGCCCGGCATAATCAGCCAAGGATCGGCCGCATTCTGATCGCGCGCGGCCGCGACGCCGCCGACATCCCCATGATCGCGAGCTTTGGATCCCACCGGCTTACGCGCTTCACCGTGGTGACGGAGGAGATCAAGGAAGCCTCGGCGCCACAGGAAGTTCGGCAACCAGCCTCGATCGCTGCTTGATCGTCAGCTCAATGAAGAAAAAGGAAAACATTCATGATGACGATTTTGCTGATCATTCTCATCATCGTGCTGCTGGGCGGCGGTGGCGGATATTACGCTCATGGCCGTTATGGCGGAACTGGGCTAGGCGGCGTTCTCGGCTTGGTGCTTATTATTCTTGTCGTGCTCTGGCTCGCTGGAGCCTTGAGCGGCGGAGCCGTCGGGCCGACGCTCTGAGCCAACATCCCGCAGCAGTAGACGCGCCTTCGTGAGGGGGCGCGTCGCCGTTTGTGGGACCTCCTTGAGCCCGAGGGCAATCGCCACAGAGTGAGGAACATTCCTGGGACGACTGAGGTTTCAAAGACATCAGACCTCAGGAGGCAATCATGCGTAAAACTCTACTCGCCGCCGCGGCGATCACCGTCCTTGGCAGCGCCAGCGCAATGGCGCAGGCGACGACAACGAAAGACAATCCACAGAATGGCGCAACCGCCGACAAGATGACCGCGACCCCGGCGCCGGCGGACACGACTAAAACCGCAACTCAACCTGTTCCGAAGGATGGACCGAGCTTCATCCAGGTGCAGAGCGGCGACATGCTGACGTCGAACATCGTCGGGCTCGATATCTACAACAGCCAGAACAACGACATTGGCAAGGTTCAGGATGTCGCGTTCGATGCGTCGAAGAAGGTGACCGGGTACATCCTCTCCGTAGGCGGCTTCCTTGGCATGGGGACGCATTATGTCGCGGTCAACCCGGATGCGCTGATGGTGAATTACGACGCGCAGAAGAAGTCCTGGAAGGCGACGATGAACGCCACCAAGGACCAGCTGAAGTCCGCGCCGGAGTTCAAGTACGAAGGCCAGTGGACGGCGAGCCGAAGCTAGGCGGCATATTGGCCCGAGCGGGACGAGGTCACACTCCGTTCCGCTCGAAACTCAAACAAACGGAAGAAGAGCGAGCATGGCTGATAGCACGTTGGATATCGACCACGTCTGGAAGCTGATCGAGGCTATTCCTATTGCGATGGTCGTTACTCACGAGGGTCAGGGGAAAAACATGCGGGCCCGGCCAATGGCGGTGCGTCCGGCTCGAGACGAAGGGGCAATCTTTTTCTTGACCGACGCCGACACGCCGAAAGCCGAGGAAATTCGTCGAAACCAGTCGGTTTGCCTCGCGCTCTCGGACAACAAGAGCCAGAAATACGTGTCGATTTCCGGCCACGCTGAAATGATCGACGACAGGGAGCGGGTCAAGAAATACTGGTCCGTTTACGACAAGGCGTTTTGGAACGATCAGAACGATCCGCGCATCAAGGTTCTCCGCGTCATCCCGGAGAGCGCCGAGTTCTGGGAAGGGTCGGGAAAGGTTGTGACCGCGGTCAAACTGGTCGCGGCGATCGCCTCGGGACAGCGTGTGGATCTCCTCGGCGAGAACGAAAAAGTCGGATTTCCTCAGGGCGGCAGGCCGGCCGGCTGAAGCTCGAAACGCGCAGCTAGCTCGCGGCTCTGCGAGTCGAATCCCGCAGCGAGTTCATAGGCGCCTGGCTGGATTCGCCAGCGTCCAGCGCCCTCGTCGAACGTTGCCAGCAGGCGGGGGTCGACCGAGACGGCGACTTGCCGCTGTTCACCTGGGTTGAGGTCGATGCGATCCCAGCCGACGAGGCGCAGGAGAATGTTCGCGCCTTCCGGTCCAGTGAGATAGAATTGCGGAATAGCCGTTCCGGCGCGCTCGCCCGAATTCCGCACGGTCGTCTTTGCCGTGACCGTGTGGCCGCTGACCTTCACGGTGAGGTCGCTCAAGGCGAAGCTGGTGTAGGAAAGGCCGAAGCCGAACGGAAACAAGGGCTGCTCGCCCCGCTCGAAGAACCATTTATAGCCGACCGCCGCGCCCTCATTGTACGTAGCCGTGAACATCGCGCCATAGTGTCCGCCCCGCCCAACGGGTCCGCTCGGCGCGCCGTTCGGATCGCCCTGGATCTTCGGGTGGGGCAATTGGTCTTCGCTGGTCGGAAAGGTGACCGGCAGCCGTCCTGAAGGGTTGGCGGCGCCGGACAGGATTGCGGCAATCGCCTCGCCGCCTTTCTGCCCCGGATACCAGGCTTCGAGAACGGCGCCCGTCTTTTCGAGCCAGGGCATGAGCACGGGGCCGCCCGTTTCGAGCACGACCGCCGTGCGGGGATTGGCGCGAGTCACAGCCTCGACAAGCTGGTCCTGTCGGCGGGGGAGATTGAGGCTTGAGGCGTCAGCGCTTTCCGTCATGTATTGATCGACGAACGAAATGACCGCTTCGGCCTTGGCCGCCGCATCCGCGGCTCGCGCCGGAACCGACCCGTCATCGAAGTCCACGCGGGCGCGCGGAAACTGACGGCGGATCGCCTCTAGCGGCGACCCGGGGTCAAAGAGCATCGCTCGGTTCTCGTCGATCTGTTCCTTCGCCGCGATTCCCTCGCGGGGGATGACTTGCGACGAGCCCCCGCCCGAGGGAACGCCGCGGTCGGCGTGAGCCCCGATCACGAGGATGCTGCGCGTGTCGGCCGCGAGCGGCAGGAGCCCTTGGTTCCTCAACAAAACCGTCCCTTCGCGCGCGATGGCGAGCGCGGTCCTATCGCTCGCAGCGAAGTCGACCGGTTCGGAGACGCCTGTCTTATCGGCTAGGCCATGGGCGAAGATCGAAGTCAGAATTCGTCGCGCCATGTCGTCGAGCCTGGCTCCAGGGACTTCGCGCCCGGCGATCGCTTGAAGAAGCCCGTCTGCGAAAAAATTTTGCGTGTCGAGCTGCTCTCCGGACTCTTGGTCGAGGCCGGCCATGGCCGAGTGAACGGTCGAGTGGACCGCGCCCCAGTCGGACATCACGAAATAGGGGTAGCCCCAGTCCGTCTTCAGCACTTGATTGAGGAGCCAGTCGTTTTCGCAGGCATAGCTTCCGTTCACCTGGTTGTAGGCGCACATGATGCTGCCGGGGCGCCCGCGCTCGATGGCGATCTCGAAGGCGAGCAGGTCGGATTCGCGTGTTGCAGCGGGGTCGATGCGCGCGTCGAGGACGACACGGTCGGTTTCCTGCGCATTGAGCGCGAAGTGCTTGATCGTCGAGATGATGTGGCGGCTTTGCACGCCTTCGATCATCCCGCCAGCCATGACGCCCGTGAGCAGCGGATCCTCGGAGAAATACTCGAAATTGCGCCCGCCACGCGGGTCACGAATGAGATTCGCGGCGCCGCCAAGAAGCACGTTGAAGCCTTTCGCCCGCGCTTCGGCGCCCACTGACCGGCCTTGAAGCCGCGCCAGCTCCGGGTCCCAGGTCGAGGCCAGGGCGAGATCGGACGGCATTGCGGTCGCCGTATCGCCATGACGGACGTCCCCAGGATTGGCGACGCCAAGCTCCGCGTCCGTTTCCTGGAGTGCGGGGATTCCGAGGCGCGGCACGCCGGATACGTAGCCTGCTGAGCCAATCGACCCGTTCGGTTTGGGCTTGCGGCCCCATGGCGCCGCGATCACGCCATGGACCAGCGCCAGCTTCTCCTGCGCTGTCATTTTGTCGAGCGCCATTTGCGCGCGCTGGGCAGGAGGCAGGGAGGCGTCGCTCCACGGCCAATCCTGCGACGCCACAGCTTCGCCAGGGGCTAAAGCGGCAAGAAAGACGGCCGCAGCGACACACCGCAAGGTTGCCAGTTTACACGTCACCCCGCCCGGCGCGCCAGCGTCAAACGCCGCCGAGCGGCTCACGCTGCCTCGCCCACGGCTGGCCCGCGGCGTTGCGTCCGCTCTCAACTCGAGCGGCTTGACCGGGCGTCTAGTCAAGCGGAAGGGCGAAAGAATGTCACGCAGGGTACGAAGAAACGATCGTCGCCGAGGGCGTCTCGTCGTAGCCGCGATAATGGCGATCAAGCCGATACGCGCGTTGCGGCTGCTTCGCCCCTGATTTTTGCGTCGCGACGCTGTCATTCCTCGCAACCGCGTTGGCGATAGCGCCTTTTTGGTCAGCCAAAGCGAGAAATGAGGAGGCGCAAAATATGGCTGCCGCCGAAAGAACGAGAGGCGCTCGTGACATATGAGGCTCCTATGATCTGTCAAAGGCAGGCACGAGGATCACGCTGCGTTACTAACCGTCAGGGTTACCGAAAGGTTCCCGTGGTCCGATTGCGCCGGCGCCGGGATCGCGGCTTCCGTCAGGGCGCCAGTCTGAGAAACGTTCCCCTATCCTCGCGGGCGTTGCCGATGCGCCCGCTGAAATGGTCGCTGCGCGACGACTGAGATATGTGTCCGCTTACTCTTGAGCGATGAGACCGCGATGAACTAAAGTCCTCGCTGCGCCGCACCCTGATGGCGCGGTCCGACGTCTAACCGACGGGGGACAATATTGACGGGCGAGTGGTTTACCTACAGGCAGGCGGCGGACCTGTTGAGCGTGTCGACCGAGGCGGTCCGACAACGGGCCAAGCGCGGCCGGTGGCAAAAGACGCTTGGCAACGATAAACGCACGCGGGTCCGGCCGCCGGAGGGCTGGAACGACGCTGTCCGGATTAATGGCCGCGCTCAGCCCCTCCGCAATCCGGATGAACGAGCGCTCGCAACTCAGGTCATCCGAGTGCTCGAAGCCCACGTCGAAACGCTCAAGACGCAGCTGACCGCGGCCGAGCAGCGGGCCGAAAAGCAGGCGGTCGAATTCGCCGCGCGTGAGGCGAGGCATGCGGCCGATCTCGCCGTCGAACGGACTCTGGCTGATCGGATGTCGGCCAGGGTCGATCAGATGACAGCCGATTTGGCCGTTGAACAAGCGCAGCGGGTCGACGCCGAAAGAAGACTGGCCGCGGAGCTCGGGCGCGGCTGGTTCAGGCGTCGGCAGGATGAAGCCGGCCAGTAACACCCATTCCATTTGAGCGCGACTCATCGCGCTCAAACCCGCGCAACGGCGCGGGCGCGCATTCGCGCTTCGGCCATAAGGCGATGATCGGTTCCGATCATCGAGTCTTGGTACAGCCTTAGCCTCGGCGCGGGCTCACGTCACCCTCACATCGAAAACCCCTTGAGACCACGAGGCTTGCATTGCCGCGCGCGGGGCAAAGATCACACTGTGACGCCCGTCACAGCGCTATCCCCGGCGACATGGTTAAAGCTGGTCCCGCTTGGGAGGCATCTTCGAGGAGGGGGGCGAGCGGGGACGCGGAAGGGTTGTTATGGAGGCCATGATGGATGGCATCGGCAAACATGCGGCGTTCTACCGCGCCTATCTGCCCCATGATCGCAGCCTGGTTCCCGTGGCGGTCGCATTGGGCGCAATCGTTGCGCTGTGGCTAAGCCTCTACTCGGTCAGCACCGAGCGAAACCCGCAAATCGTCCAGAAGGAAGCGCGCGCCGCGGCCGTGCTCGTCTGCCGACCTGTGAGCCACTGACCGGGAGGAGACCGGGCAATCCGCGGGGTCTCGCGATGGCCAGGGCGCGCCGGGTTTAGGCGACCGCCACGTCTTTGAGCGCCGCGGAGGCGACGCCTCGCTCGGCCGCGACGCGCCCGGCGCGTAGCACCAGCGAGCGCGGGGGCCGATCGACGACCGCGTCGGCGACGCTGGGGGCCGCGACTGCGACCAGATCAGCGACAGCGCCGGCGCGAAGCTTGCGCTGGGGGGAGCCGAGCGCCTTGTCGGCCTCGCTGGTGGTGAGCGCGAAAGCCTCCTCGAGCTCGCGGTCCGTGAACAATGCGTGCCGCTCGGCGATGATCGCGGCCCGGTCGAGCATGTCGCCGTTGCCGTAAGGCGACCAGCAATCTCGAATGTTGTCGGAGCCGGCGAACACCGTGACCCCGCGCGCGCGGAGCTTGGCCGGCGGTGGAACAGGCGCCGATGGGGGGCATGACGTCATGATCGCGACTTCGGCGCGGGCGAGCGCGTCGGCGGTCTTTGCGAACAGGTCTGGCGCGATGCTTCCGAGGGCGAATGCGTGGCTGACCGCAACGCGGCCTTGCATGCCGGCGCCAATCGTCCTCTCGGCGATATCGCGGAGCTCCGAGGCGCCGGTCTCGCCGCCGTCGTGGAGATGGATGTCGATTCCCTTGCCGAACCTGCCGGCGAGACCGAAGATTACGTCGAGTTGGCCCTTGACGTCGCCGTCGAAACCCGCCGGATCGAGACCGCCGATCAAGTCAGCGCCAGCGCTCATCGCCGCCGCCATGAGGTCGGGCGCGCCCTTCTCGGTCGTCACCCCGCTTTGCGGGAAGGCCACGAGCTGGATGTCGATCCAGCCCCGATAGGCTTCACGCACCCGCAGCACGGCTTCGAGATTGGCGAGGCCGACGTCGTTGTCGATGTCGATGTGGCTGCGCACGCGCGTCGTGCCGTTGGCGATCAGCGTTTCGATGAGCGCCGAGGCGCGCGCTTCGATCGGCAACGCGACACGATGGCGTTGGACGCGCTCGGCTGCGATCCGCTCGCGCACGCTGCGTCCCTCGACATGGGGCAGCCGCGGCGCGCCCCAATGCGTCTTGTCGAGATGGATGTGGCCGTCGACGAACGCCGGCAGGAGGAGCGCGCCCTCGAGATCGATGCGCTCGCCCGGGCGATCGGCGCTTCCGGGCGCATGCACCGCCGCAATGACGCCCTCGGCGATCTCGACATCGGCGAGGCCGCCTTGAGGAAAACGCGCATTGGCCAGGATCATCAGACGAGGCTCAGGCGCTTCGCCGCCGCATATTGATAAAGGCGATCGCGATAGTGCTTGAATTCCTCGCCGGCTGAGAAGGTAAGGCTCAGATCATGCTCGTCATCGCGCGCGATCGCCTCCCGATAGATCTCGGGCCAGTCGGGCAGGGACATGCGCCGCCAGGCCTCGAGCTCATCCGCGCTCGGAAGAACGGGAAAGCCGATCTTCGGGACCAGCGAGGCGATCGCTTGCCAGAAATAGCGGAGCGGCGTCGCCGCGTCGGGCGTGCGCGGCGCCATCAGCCTCAGCCAGTGCATGCCCGTGACTGCGTGCAGCGCGCAGAAGTCGAGCGTCGCGGCATAGAGCGAAAGCGAGCAGCGGGCGACGCGGTCATGGGTTCCTGGCCCGATTGCGAGCCTATCGACGACGGGCGCGAATTCCGGCTTCTCGGCGACCGCGCGCATGAAGTGCCACAGGAGGTCGCGCTCGGGCTCGACATGCCGGAACGACGCCGGCCCAGACATGGAGGCGAGAACCTCGGCCGGATCGTCCGTCGAGGGCGCGAGGCCTTGCGAGGGCCCAAGCGAGAGGTAGGTCGCGGCCCAATAGGCAAGCGCGACGCCGGTTTCCTCGTCGCTGTCGGTCATCGTCGCATAGGCCATGCGCATGAGCGCATGCGTGGCGCTCGCGGCCATGCCGGGGATGAGATCAGGCAGGTAGAGGAGGGCGGCCGGCGTTGCGCCGAGACGCGCGACTTCGCCGGCAAAGAAGGCGCGATAGTCGCCTTCGCGCTCGCGCTGGCCGAGGAACCCGCGCCAATTGTCGCGCGTGATCGCGCCGGTCGGTTCCGGAACGGGAACGAGGCCGTTCTGCCTATGATAGATGTGGCAATAGGCTTCCAGTCGCTCGTCGCTCGCGCCCATGCGATGCAAGGCGACCAGGATCATCGGCAGGTGATTGGCGAGGCAGAAGGGAAATTCCGCGCTCCACTGTCGCGACCAGGCGACGGCCCGCCCGAGTCCCTCTTGCGTCGAGGTGTTCCGATGCGAAGCGATGGCGCGCGCCGACGCCGCTCTCATGAGCTCCTCCAATGCGCGTCTTCAAGTTGCTATCGCATCCGCCGCAGCTTGGAAAGCGACCTTCGGTGAAAGCCTGAGCATTCACGCGACCAAAAAGCGGGCACGCATGCGTTCATTTTCGACGGACATCGCCGCACAATCTGATTGCTCACCCGAAAATCAGGGTGTTAGCCTGCCCCATGTCATCAAGGGAGAGCTCGGGCATGAAACCGTTCATCGGTCGGGCCATGGCGCTTGCGCTCGGCCTTCTGGCGTCGCTCGGCGTTTCCGGAGCGGAGGCGGCCGACAAGCCCTACGAGGGGGTGACGCTCAATCTGGCGTCACAGAACGATCAGTTCGCCGCTGTGCTGGCGGCGATCGCGCCGGAGTTCGAGGCGCAGACGGGCGCCAAGGTCAACGTCGACATCCTGAGCTACCCCGAGCTCCTGACCAAGATCACCGCGGATTATGTCGGCCATACCAAAGGCTACGATCTCGCCACCGTCGATATCGTCTGGTCGGGTCAGTTCGCCGAGGCCGGCTACACCGTCGATCTCACCGATTGGATCAAGCGCGACGCGGCCGAGATCAAGGTCGACGACATCTATCCCTCGCTCATGGCGTCGCTTGGCGGCTACAAAGGCAAGCAGGTTGCGTTCCCCTTCGCCGGCTACGCCAACGTGCTGGCCTATCGCAAGGATCTCTACGAGGCCGCGGGCCTGAAGCCGCCGGCGACGATGGAGGAATTCGTCGCTGACGCGATCAAGCTGACCGACAAGAGCAAGAAGGCTTACGGTTTCGTCGCCAATGGCCAGAAGGGCCCGGCGGTGGCGCAGGACTGGATGCAATACAATCGCCAGTTCGGCGGCTCGATCCTCGACAAGGACGGCAAGCCGACGCTGAACTCGCCGGCCAACATCGCGAGCGTCGTCGCCTACAAGAAACTGTTCGATGACGCCGCTCCTCCCGGCGCCGCCGACTACGACTGGGGTGGGCGCGAGGAGAGTTTTCGACAGGGCTCGGTCGCCAACATGCAGACCTGGTCGATCGGCGCCGCCGACTACGACAATCCAAAAGTGTCGAAGATCGCCGGCAAGGCCGGCATCATGCTGACGCCGTCGGCGAAGGGCCAGCCGCAGGAATACGGCATCGGCGGCTGGGCGCTCGGCATGAACAAGGACATCGATCCCAAGAAGCAGGAGGCGGCCTGGGCGTTCATCAAATGGGTGACCAGCCCCGCAGTCCACAAGGAGCTCAACCTGCGCGGCGCCGGCAGCTATCTGCGCAAGAGCGAAATGACCGATCCGGAGCTGCTCGCCAAATACCCGTTCCTGCCGGTGATCGCGACGTCGTTCGAGCATGGCGACGGCGACTTCCGCCCTCGCATTCCACAATATCCGGAATTGCAGGACTTGATCGGCGGGGCGATCAACGCGGTGCTGGTCGGCCAAGCCGATCCGAAGACCGCGATGGACGATATTCAGGGCAAGGCTGAGGCTTTGTTCAAATGATTTTAGAGCGACGCGGCTGACGAAATTGTCGGAACCACGTACCGAGATAGGCGGCGCCCCCCTTCTCCCTCCGGGAGAAGGTGTCGGGCGAAGCCCGACGGATGAGGGTTTCGGCCGTAGGGCTTGAAAGTTTCTTCAATACGCGGCGTGAACGAATGGGGCGCCCGCCGCCGATCGCGTTTCCCGGCAAACCCTCATCCGGCTCCCATAGCCCGTCCGGAAGGACGGGCGTCCTTCCGGACGCCCTATGGGTCCACCTTCTCCCCGGGGGAGAAGGGGTGCGCGTTCCTGCCGATACGAGCGCGACGTGAGCATTGCTTCGCGCGCCGGCGCCGCGACCGACGATGACGCGGCCTTTGCGGCCGGTTGGTCCTATATCCGCAGGCGTCAGATATTTCTGGCATCGCGATGGCTGCGCCGGCCCTCATCTACGTGCTCGCCGTCGCTGTCGGGCCGATGGTCCAGGGATTTCTCTACTCGTTCGACAGTTACAGCCTGATCCACCCGGCCTCGCGCCACTTCGTCGGCCTCGACAATTATCGGGAGCTGTGGCGCGATCCGACGGCGCGCCGCGCATTGATCAACACTTTCGCCTTCACCTTCGGCGCCGTCACGCTCGAATTCGTCCTCGGCCTTGGAATTGCCCTTCTCCTGTGGCGCGACGATTGGTTCAATCGCGTCGCGCTCGGCCTTCTGCTTGTTCCCGCGACCGTCACGCCGCTGGTGGTCGGGCTCATATTCAAGGCGCTGCTCAGTCCGGAATACGGCATGCTCGGTTATCCACTGGCGGAACTCGGCCTCAGCGGTCCGCGCGGGCTGCTTGCCGACCCTCAGCGTGCGCTGGCCACTTTGGTCGCGATCGATGCGTGGGAATGGACGCCGCTGATGGCGCTTATCCTCCTTGCCGGGCTCAAGACGTTGCCAACCGACATTCTCGAAGCCGCCGCGGTCGACGGTGCGAACGGGCCGCAACGATTCTGGCTCATGGTGCTGCCGCTTCTCATGCCTTCGGCTTTTCTCGCGCTGATCCTGCGCATGATGGACGCCTTCCGGGTGTTCGACATCATCTTCGTCACCACCAGCGGCGGTCCGGCGGACGCGACCAACACGCTCATGATCTATGGCGTCAAACAGGGGCTCGAGTTCTTCAACATTGGGGCTGCTTCCGCCGTCAGCACCTTGATCGTCGTCTGCATCCTCGCCATGGCGGCGGCGTTCATCGTGGTCCTCAAGCCGGGAAGGAACCGGCATGTTTGATCGCGATCGGTTGCTGTTGATCCTACGCCGCCTGGCGATCTGTGTTGTCCTCGTCATCGCGCTCGCCCCGGTCGTGTGGCTGTTCTCGATCGCGTACAAGCCGACCCGAGACATCTTCGCCTCCCCGCCGACGCTTTTGTTCACGCCAACGCTCGACAATTTCGACAGCGTGTTCCGCTACTTCAAACTTGGCGCGCTGCTCCAGTCGAGCCTCATAATCGCGATCGGGTCGACAGCGCTGTCGCTTCTTCTCGGCGCGCCAGCGGGCTATGCCCTGGCGCGGTCGGAAAGTCCGCGCGCGATCTGGCTCGCCTATTTCTTTCTCATCATCCGCACCGTCCCGCCGATCGCGACGCTGATTCCGTTCTATCTTCTGATGCGCGACATCGGTCTTCTTGGCACCTGGTGGGCGGTGATCATCCTCAACACCGCGCTCAACAGCGCCTTCGTCGTCTGGATGATGTTTTCCTTCTTTCGCGCCGCGCCGGTTTCCATTGAGGAGGCGGCGCGGACGGATGGCTGCACGGACTTCGGCGCCTTCTTCCGGATCGCTTTGCCGACCGTGGTTCCCGGCCTGATCGCGAGCGCGATTTTCTGCGTCATGTTCTCCTGGAACGATTTTCTCTACGCGATGTTCCTGACCAAGGCGGACACCAAGACGATCTCGGTCGCCCTTCTCTCCGCTTATGGGACAAAGGACATTTCCTGGGGGACGCTCGGGGCGCTTGCGCATTTCTCCACGCTGCCCATCGTCGCCATGATGATCCTGCTCAACCGCTATTTCGTTCAGGGCCTGACGCAAGGCGTGCATTGAAACAATTTATATTTGGCCCGAACAGCGACCGTCATTGCGAGCGAAGCGAAGCAATCCAGGGAACGTGGAGCGCCCTTCGTTCTCTGGATTGCTTCGTCGCTGCGCTCCTCGCAACGACGGCTCCATGCGAACGCAACGGGGCGGCTGCCAGCGCTCGGTTTCCTGGCCGGACAACTTGGTCTAGCATGCCGCCGTTCTCGGCATCCGTCGGAGAGGTCGTCGCGGCGCCGGCCGCGTATCGCGACCGCGCGCTTCGACCGTTCCAGGTGCGTGTTGTCAACGGGAGGAAGCGGAAGCGATGAGCCATGCGTCTCTGCGGGCAGACTTCGAGGAACTGATCGAACTGGACGCGCCGGCCATCCAGGTGGCGTCGGACTGTATGTTCACCGAGGGGCCGGTCTGGCATCCGGTCGATCATTTCCTGTTGTTCTCGGACATGCCGGGCGACGTGCGGCGCCGCTGGGACAGCGACGGCGGCGTGGTCGAGGTCAAGCGCCCGTCGAACAAATGCAACGGCATGACCTATGACGCCGACCTCAACCTTATCGTCTGTGAACATGCCACGTCCTTGCTCATCCGCGAGAAGCGGGACGGCGAGCGCGAGGTGCTCGCGAGCCATTTCGAGGGCAAGGAACTCAACAGTCCGAACGACGTCTGCGTGCGCTCCGACGGTTCGATCTATTTCACCGATCCCTGGTACGGACGGATGCCTGGTTTCGGCGTCGAGCGTCCGCGCGAGCTCGGTTTTCAGGGCGTCTACCGTCTGCCGCCCGACGGCGGCGACTTGCAACTCCTGGTCGACCGCGATCTGTTCGAACAGCCGAACGGCCTTTGCCTTTCGCCGGACGAGAGGCTGCTCTACGTCAACGACACCGCGAAAAAGCTGATCCGCGTTTTCAGCGTCGCGCCCGACGGCTCGTTGTCGGGAGAGCGTCGGTTTGCAAGCGAAATCCGGTCGTCGTCACAGAGCGGCGGCCCCGACGGGATGAAATGCGATGAGCGCGGCAACGTCTGGGTCACCGGTCCGGGCGGCGTCTGGGTCTACGCCCCGTCTGGCGAGCTGATCGGAAAGCTGCACATCCCGGAGGGCGTGGCCAATCTCGCCTGGGGCGGGACCGAACTGCGCACCCTGTTCGTGACCGCGACGCACTCGGTCTATCGCCTGACAACGAAGGTCGGCCCCCGGATCGAGCCTTACATGCGCGCGCATGCAGCCGCGATGAACGCGTCCGCGCCTGCCGAAGCGCCGGGGCTCGATCTCGACCCGCGCCGCGCTGTCCTGCTCATTCAGGACATGCAGAACGATGCGGTGAGCGAGGGTGGCGCTTTCGCCGCCTCCGGCGCGCCGGCCCATGCCAAAGCGCAGAACGTCGTCGAGAACATTCGCCGGGTGGCCGCCGAGGCGCGTGCGCACGGCGTTCCCGTCATTCATGTCTGGTTCGTGGTCGAGCCGGGTGCGCCTGGCGTCGCGCTGAACGCGCCGCTGTTCAAAGGTCTCGCGGAACACAAGGCGGTGGTGCGCGGGACCTGGGGCGCGGCGCCGGTCGAAGGGCTCGAGCCTGACCTCGGCGATTTCGTCGTCGAGAAAATGCGCATGAGCGCGTGGGAGGGCACCCGGCTCGAGATGATTCTCAAAGCGCTCCACCGCGACACGATCATCAACACCGGCGCCTGGACCAACATGTCGATCGAGCACACCGCCCGCACCGGCGCCGACAAGGGCTATGTCATCATCACGCCCGAGGATTGCTGCGCGACGATGAACGCGGAGTGGCACAGGGCTTCGATCGACTATGCGATGGGGAACGTCGCTCAGGTCACCAAGGCGGACGCGGTGATCGCGGCGCTGCGGGGCAAGTGAGGCGCCGGGCGGAGGCGAGACATTCAAGCCTCGAACAAAGCCACCACTTCGTTCATTTTTGCGATCGATCGATCGGCGCCGACGAAGAGTTCGCCGGACGGGGAATAGCCGACAACATAAAGCCCTGCCGCGCGCGCGGAACGGGCCCCCGCGCTGCTGTCCTCGACTGCAACGACCGCCTCAGGAGGCAGCGCCAGGCGGCGCGCGGCTTCGCGGTAGGGTTCGGGATCGGGCTTGCCTGACGACACATCGTTTAGACTCAGCGAAAACGCGATCGTTTTGCAGATGCCCAGGGCTTTGATATTAGCATCGACGATCCTGCGGCCGGAATTCGACACGCAGGCCTGCGCCACTCCGCGCACGGCGAGCGCCTGCATCGCCTCGATGGCGCCCGGAATAGTCGCGAAGCTGTCTCGAGTTGGCAATATAGTCGTCTTCGATCGCGGCGATCCATGTTTTGAACGCCAAGGTCGCAGGGAAGCGCGGCTCGAGCGCCTTCCATATGTCGCGTGCATGGACGCCACGAAAAGCCTCTGGGTCGAGATCGCTCAGATCGGCGCCCAGAGCTGCGCTCGCGGCGGCAAGCGCGCGCTCGTGTAACGGCTCGCTGTCGATCAGCGTGCCGTCGATATCCCAGGCGACCGCGCGAAAGAGGCTCATGGTGCAGCCAGCTCCGAGCGCTCGGCCAGGCGGCGATAGAGGTCGCGATAGCGGCGATAGCCGCGACGGTAGACGTTGGCGTTCTCGGCCCGAGGCGCGATCCGATCGGCGGGGCGCACGAAGGCGGAGATCCCTGACCAGTCGGAAGCAAGCCCCACGCCGATCGCGGCCGTCCAGGCGGCGCCGACGCAAGAACCGGGATGGCCGGCGAGACGCTGGATCGGGCGCTCAAGGACGTCGGCGACAATCTGCATCCATATTCGGCTCGTCGAACCGCCGTCGGAGACGATAAAGCGCTCCGTCCTGTAGCCGATCTCGTTCATGACCTCGACATGGTGCGCGAGGGCATAAGCATAAGCCTCGAGCAGGGCGCGCCAAAGGTGACCGATGTCGTGCGAGAGCGTGAGGCCATCGAACGTCGCGCGCGCGTTCGCGTCGTGGATCGGCGTCTTTTCGCCGAGAAAGTAAGGCGTTATGACAAGCCCCTCGCTGCCGGCGGGCCGCGCTTCGGCAAGTCGATCGAGCCATTGATGGATCGAGAGGCCGGCCCCGTCCGCCGCCTGCTTTTCTCCGCATGCGAACTGGCGGACGAACCAATTGAGGGCCGAGCCCCCCGTCGCCATGCATCCGTTTGGAACGAACAGACCGGGCTTCAAATGGTAGTCGAGGAAGAGGCGAGGGTCGGGCCGCGCGTGATCGGTCGCGGTGAGGATGTCGACCGAGCCGCCAAACTTGAGCAGAACATCGCCGGCGCTGACCACGCCTGCGCCGAGCGCGGAAGCGATGTGGTCAGCCGCGCCGCCGATCACCGGCGTTCCGGCTCTCAACCCGCTTTCCGCCGCGCCCTGGTCTGAGACGGCGCCCAGGATTTCGTGCGAGGCGACCTTGCGGGGCAGGACGCCTCTGCGAATATGGGCGAGCGCGACCAAGGCGTCGTCGACTGCGTGCGTTGCGAGGTCGACGAACCCGGCTTCCAGCGCCCAGTTCTGCTCGATGGCGCGCTCCCCAGTAAGCCGCCAGTTGATATAGTCGTAGGAGCCGAACAATGTGGCGATGCGCCCGAAGATGTCGGGCTGATGCCGCTCGATCCATCGGAGTTTCGCGGCGATAAGCTGCTGATTGATGCCGTTGCCAGCCTTGGCGAGAAACGCCTTCTCGTCGACCTCGGCGCGGAGCTCCTCGACTTCCGCGCCGCAGCGCGCATCGCTTTGCTGAATGCTGGGCCTCAGCAAGCGCCCGGACGAATCGAGAAGCACCAGGGCCGGGAGCATTCCTGTGACGCCAACAGCGGCGATGTCGGCCGCAGAGACGCCGCTCATGCGCAAGAGCTCGCGCAGGATTTCGCCGACGTTGCTCCACCATTGCTCGGGATCTTCCTCCGCCCAACCAACATGGTCCGAGCGCAAAGTTACGGGACGCGAGGCAAGGGCGAGAGTCTCATCCGGCGGGCGGATGAGGACGCCGATGGTCGAGGTGGTGCCGATGTCGAGGCCGAGAACGCAGGGCATGAAGTCGCGGCTCGCTTGCTGTGTCATACCCGCGAGCGCAGGTATCCAGAACTCGCACGTGACTGCGGGAGCTATGCTGGATTCCCGCGTTCGCGGGTATGACATATTGCCTTTGAGCGCTCTCACCTCAGCTTCGCCACGGCGTCCATGAAGCGCTTCACGCGTGCGCCATCGACCGGGTTCCAGGTGTTTCCGTCGACCTTGAAATGCGTGCCGATCACCACGCCGTCTGAGATGGCGAGGATGTCGCGCACATTGTCGATGGTGACGCCGGTGTTGGCGAGGACGGGAACGTCCGGGACGGCTTCGCGGACGGTCTTGAGGTTCGAGCGATCGACCGGATCTCCAGTCAAGGGACCCGAAACCAGAATCGCGTCGGCAAGCGACGAGAAGACGGCGCTCTTCGCCCTTAACGCGATCGGGCGCTCGTCGAGCGAATGGGCGAACTCGGCGTTGATGTTGAACAGAAGCTTCATGTCGTCGCGGCCGAGACTGCGACGCAAGCGAAGGGCGCCAGCGCAATCGGCCTGCCAGAGCCCCATGTCGGAGGCGAACAGGCCGGTGAAGATCTCGCGCACGAAGCTCGCGCCGGTCGCGGCCGCGATGGCCACGCTGGCGAGCGGATCCCAGAGATAATTGACGCCGAACGGGACCTTGAGCTGCGGCTTGACGGCCTGGACGACGGCGGTCATCCCGGCCACGCCTTCCGGCGGCGCCTTGAGGACATAGGGGCGGTCGTTCTCGTTGCCGAACATGACGGCGTCGACGCCGCCTGTTTGCAGAGCATCGATGTCCTTGAGCACGCCCTCGATCAGCTTGCTCACGCCTCCGTCCGCATCGTAAAGCGGCGATCCCGGCAGCGCGCCGATATGCGCCATGGCGATCACGACTTTTTTCTTGTCGCCCAGGAAGTCAAAAACCATGCAGGAGTTCCTCAGGCGCGCGGCGCTTGATTGATTGCCGGATAGGAGCGGGTCGTCGCGGCGGCGCAACCTAGCGCCGACGGCAAGATTATCAATCAAAAAGCGCCTTCGCGGCCTCCGATTTTGTTGATATGGCTCGCCCTCGCAGCTGTGGAGGGGTGATGCCGGCAGACAGTTCGCTCTATTCGGAACTCAGCGGCAAGCGCGCGTTCGTAACCGGCGGCGCGCAGGGCATCGGCCGCGGCATTGCGCACGCGCTCGCGCGAAGCGGCGTGAAGGTCGCCATCGCGGACATCGATGGCCGCGCGGCGCAGCGAACGAAGCAGGAGATTGGCGAATACGCCGTAGCCGTCGCGATCGACGTGCGCGAGCGCGCCTCAGTCGAGCGCGCGTTCGGCGAGGCGCTCGAGCTTTTGGGTGGTTGCGATATCTGCATCGCGAATGCTGGCGTCTCCACCATGAGCCATGCGCTTGACCTCACCGATTCGGACTGGGACTTCAATTTCGCCGTCAACGCGCGTGGCATATTCCTGACCAATCAGATCGCGGCCCGGCATTTCGTCGCTCAAGGGATGGGCTGCATTGTCAATACGGCGTCGCTCGCCGCCAAGGTCGGCGCCCCGCTGCTCGCCCATTATTCAGCCTCGAAATTTGCGGTGCTCGGCTGGACCCAGGCGCTCGCGCGGGAGCTGGCGCCGAACGGCATTCGCGTGAACGCCGTGTGTCCCGGATTCGTGAAGACCGGCATGCAGTCGCGCGAGATCGAGTGGGAGTCTCGCCTGCGCAATGTGTCGGCGCAGCGTGTCGTCGATGATTATCTGGCGCAGACGCCGCTTGGACGACTGGAGGAGCCCGAGGACGTTGCCGACGTCGTCGTGTTCCTGTGCTCGAACAAGGCCCGGTTCATGACGGGGCAGGGGATCAATGTGACCGGCGGCGTCTACATGACATGAACCAATTCCTTCTCCCTTGGGGAGAAGGTGGCGCGCCATAGGGCGTCCGGAAGGACGCCCGTCCGTTCGGACGGGCTATGGGCGCGACGGATGAGGGAACCGCTCCCGAGGGCGAAGGCGCGCTTTGCGCGCGAACCCTCACCCCCAACCCCTCTCCCCATAGGGCGTTCGGAAGAACGCCCGTCTCTCGACGGGCTATAGGAGAGGGGAGTTGCTCCAACGCCAATCAAATGCCCTAATACCCGAGCGCCGCGCCGTCCTTGCGCGGGTCCGAGCCGCCGATCAGGATTCCGCGCTCGCGGTCGATCATGATCGCCTGTCCGCCCCCGAGAGGCCGCTCGACTTCGGTCAACACGTGGCCGAGTGCGATCAGCTTCGCTCGCATCGCCGGCGACACGCCGCGTTCGATCTCGACTTCCCCCAGATGCGGGCAGACTCGGGGAAAATCGAGCGCCTGTTGAATGTCCATCCCATATTCGACCGCGTTGCTCAGAACCCAGCTCTGGCCCATCGGCTGATAATGCTCGCCCATCACGCCAAAGCAGATCGCGGGCTGGCCGTCCCGCGTCGCCAGGCCAGGCATGATGGTGTGGGCGGGGCGCGTGTTGGGCGCAAAGCTGTTGGGATGACCGGGCTCGAAGGCGAAGCACAATCCGCGATTTTGCAGAAGCACGCCCGAACTCTTTGGCAAGGATGCCGCTGCCGAAAGTCTGGTAGATCGAATTGATGAGGCTGCAGGCGCCGCCGTCGCGGTCGACCACCGAAAGGGTGACCGTATTGCCGCTTGCCGCGAGCGCGATTTCGCCTGGAGCGGGCAGGGCGCTTAGCGAGCGCTTGTCGTCGATATGTCCCGCCAGCGCGGCGAGATAATCGGGGGAGAGCAGGCGGTCGAGAGGCGTCTCGCGCTGGCGCGGATCGGCGAGGAAAGCGCCCCGGTCGCGGTAGGCCATGCGCGCGGCCTCGATGTGCCGATGGAAGCGGGTCACGCCAGCCGGTCCGTCCGGAGCGGTCCCAAGCGCTTCCAGCTCGCCCAGAATCATCAGCGCGACCAGACCCGGCCCGTTGGGCGGGCACTGCCAGACGTCGAGCCCGCGCCATCGAAGCGAGATCGGTTCGACGAACTCGGCCGTATGGCGTCCGTTGGCGAAATCCTCCTCCGTCTGCACGCCGCCGCGCGCACGAAGCGTCGCCGCCATGTCGGCTGCGACCGGTCCGCTGTAGAAGGCGTCCGCGCCGTGCCTGGCGATCGAGCGCAGCGTCTTGGCGAGCGCTGTCTGGACGAAGCGATCGCCCTCGCGGGGCGGGCGGCCGCCGGGCAGGAAAAGCGTGTTGCCGGCGCGGCGCAGCTTCGTCTCGTACATCGACCAATCCCAGGCCACGCGCTGATGGACTGGAAAGCCGTCTTCGGCGCAGTGGATGGCGGGAACCAGCAATTCGTCGAAGCCCTTGGTCCCATAGTTTGTCCAGGAGCAATTGCCAGCCGGAGACGGCGCCGGGGATGGTGACGCCATGCGGCGAAATGTCGTCAGGCGGCGTTGGAGCCCGCGGCCCTGATCGCGTCGAGCGAAGCGGCGCCCGCCGACCGGCCTGAGCCGTTGACGGCGACGACCTTGCCGCCGCCGGCGGCGCATAGAGGCAGAAACAATCGCCGCCGAGGCCCGTCGATTGCGGCTCGACCACCGCGAGCACGGCGCAGGCCGCAACCGCCGCGTCGACGGCGTTGCCGCCGGCGCGCAACACTTCGATCGCGGTCAGCGAGGCGATCGGCATGGAGGTCGCCGCCATCCCGTTCACGGAATAGACGGGGCTGCGTCCGCTCTGATGGAAGTCTCGCAATGACGCGTCCTTTTTGGATGCCGACGAATTGAGCCGACAATGTCGCCTTAAGGGTTTAAGCCGGCTCGGGCGTCATTTTGCAACCCGCTTCGCCATAGCGCAAATTGCATGAATCTTGCGTCCAGCAGGTCGAAATCAACGTGAACGAGAGCGGAGTTTAAGCGGAATGGAGTTTGATCTGGTCATTCGCGGCGGAACGGTCGTCGACCGCCGCCGACGTCGGCAAAAGCGACGTTGGCGTGAAAGACGGCCGGATCGTCGCGCTCGCCGAAGACCTGCCGCGCGCCGCCTCCGAGATCGACGCTTCCGGCCTTCTGGTCTGCCCGGCGGTATCGACAGCCACGTCCATTTCGACCAGCCCCAGGGTCCGGGGATTGTGATGGCGGACGGGTTCGAGAGCGGCACCCGCAGCGCGGCGGCGGGCGGCAACACCACCGTGCTTGCCTTTGCGCTGCAGCCGCGCGGGCAATCGCTGCGTGCAGAGCGTCGAGAACTACCACGAGAAGGCGAAGGGCAAGAGCTACGTCGACTACGGATTCCACCTGATCGTCACCGATCCGACGCCGGCGGTTCTGGGCCAGGAGCTGCCGGCGCTCGTCAAGTCCGGCTATCCGTCATTCAAAGTGTTCATGACCTACGACAACATGGTCCTGACCGACCGGCAATTGCTCGAAGTCTTCACCGTCGCGCGCGAACAGGGCGCGACGGTGATGGTTCACGCGGAAGGCTACGACCAGATCAAATACATGACCGATCGCCTCGAGCGCGACGGCAAGACCCACCCGTACTTTCATGCGGAATCTCGGCCCGAACTCGTCGAGCGCGAGGCGACCCATCGCGCGATCTCGCATGCGGAGCTGATCGGCATCCCGATCATGATCGTGCATGTCTCCGGGCGCGAGGCGATGGAGCAGATCGAATGGGCGCGCGGGCGGGGCCTGAAGATCTATGCCGAGACCTGCCCGCAATATCTCGTGCTGACGGCCGAGGACCTCAAAGGCCTCAACATGGACTTCTCGGGCGCGAAATATGTCTGCTCCCCGCCGCCGCGCGATCGCGCCTCGCAAGAGGCGATCTGGCGCGGGCTCATCGGCGGCGTGTTCCAGACCTTTTCGTCAGACCATTGTCCGTTTCGATTTGAAGACGAGGCTGGCAAAAGCCACCCGAAAGGGCGGACCTCGTTCCGCTGGGTGCCGAATGGCATTCCGGGCGTCGCCGCGCGGCTGCCGATCCTGTTCTCCGAGGGCGTCAAGAAAGGGCGCATTTCGCTTTCGGACTTCGTCGCGCTGACCGCGACCAACCACGCCAAGATGTATGGCCTCTATCCGCGCAAGGGCTCGATCATGGTCGGCGCCGACGCCGACATCGCCATCTGGGATCCGGACAAGAAGGTCACGCTCTCCCAGGATCTCATGCAGCATGGCAGCGATTACACGCCCTATGAAGGCATGGAAGTGACGGGATGGCCGATCAAGACGCTGCTGCGGGGGGCGCTCGTCGCCGACAACGGCCAGGTGGTCGGCGCGCCCGGGAATTGGTCAGTTCCAGGCGCGCCAGACGACGCAGAGTTCGTAAATCGCCTTTGCCGGCTACAGCGCCGGAGTCGGGAGTAGCGGGGCCGGCTTGAACAGGTCGCTGCTGTCCGAAAGAAGGTCAGTGAGCGTGAGCCGGCCGATCAGCGAGGGGGCGAACAGGAAAAGAGCGGCGGCCGCAATTCCGCTCCGCGCGTCGACAGAAAGCGGAACGTCGATGACTTCCGTTGAAAAAGGCGTAAGGCGAGACGCCGGGACTCTCGAAGGCCTGAGCGCTGGCGGAGGCGATTGGGGACGGCAGTCCGCTGACCAGAACCGACGGCAAGGCCGCTGGGTCGAGGACCAGATCGGGACGGGCGTCGCGCGTATCCTCGGCTCCGCCGCCGCCAAGCTGAGACAGGGTGACGACCTGCCGATTCGTCCTCGACGGCAGCCGCGTCATCGGTCGCGGAGCGGAACGCAGCTTGTCGGAGCATTGATCCAGATCGATGGAACGGACGTCGGCGCGCGCGCCGCCTGCCGCCGCCATCGCGATCAGCGCCGCGCCAACACCAAGCGCCCATCGCGCGCCACGCCGCACTTTCGCACCCCCAAACTACGGCTGCTGCATGGCGATCATTAGTGGAAAGAACGAAGGACTTGTCAATGCGTCTAGAGTGGATGGACAGAGGAACAACCTCCTCGGGCCTGTCGACGAGGAAGATTGGTTAAGCGCTTCTCTCAGAAAGCGGGCGATCGCCGTCAGCATGCCGTCATCGACTTCCTCCTGGCTTCGATCCCAGCGCCTTCAGCGCCGTCTTCGCGACCATGAGGGAATGGTCGCCTCCCTCGACGACGTGAGCGTCGAGGGCGCATGCATCCGCTTCCGAACGTCCTCGAGGAGGTCGAGCGGGCAGAGCGGGTCGCGCGTTCCCTGCACGAACAGGATCGGCGTCTTCAATTCCAGGAGAACCTGATCGCGCAGCTTCGATCGGTCGCCGGCGCCGCAAAGCGGATAGCCGAAGCAGATGACGGCTTCGACCGGATCGACCAGGGCGACATGGCAGCCGACGCGCCCGCCCATGCTTTTGCCGGCGAGCACGATCGGCCCGTCATGCTTGGCGCGAAGCGCGGCGAGCGCCGCTCGATGCGCTGCGATGAGCTTGGGCAGCGGGTCCGGCCGCCGTCGGCCCTCCAAGGCGTAAGGATAGTCGAACGGCTCGACCGGCCCGATCGTCGCCAGGAGCCGCGCAAAGGTCTGCATTCGCGGATGCGAGGACGGGGCGCCGGCGCCGGGCGCGAGCAGAAAGGCGGGTCCGGGATCCATGAGGGCCAGCTTATCGGTTCAGGAGAGCCGCGTCAGCCAATGCTTCCTTTGTCGCGGGGCATCCCGAGCGACGCTTCGGCTTCATCGGAAGCTCGCTGCGACCGGCTTCGATCGTTAAGCTTCGGATGAGGTCGCCGCCTTCCATCAAGCAAGGACGCTGGTTCATGATGGACATCAACATTCCCGAAGTGGTCGCCGAGGTCGAGAAGGCGTTCGCCCGTTACGAGCGCGCCCTGGTCACCAACGACATCGCCGAACTCGACGCGCTGTTCTGGAAGAGCCCGCACACCCTGCGCTACGGCGCGACCGAGAATCTCTACGGCTATGACGAAATCGCCGCTTTTCGCGCCGGGCGCTCGCCCGCCAATCTGGCCCGCGATCTTATCAAGACGGTGATCACGACTTACGGGCGGGACTTCGCCACCGCCAACGCCGAATTCAAGCGCTCGAGCCAGGCGACCGGACGGCAGAGCCAGACTTGGTTGAGGACCGACGAGGGCTGGCGGGTCGTGGCGGCCCACGTGAGCCTGTTGCCGACGCCGTGATCCGTAGCTGCGTTGGGACCGTCGGCTTGAGCGCGCTTGAGAGCGAGGCGCAGGGCGGTCGGCCTGTCGGCTGCGGCGCTATCGCAGATCGGCCTTGAGCCGCTCGAAGATTTCCCGCCCCTCGAGATCGAGCAGGCGCAGGCCGACCGCTCGAGGCGGCCAGTTTGCAGTGACGGCCTCGCGGATCGCGTCGGAGGCGTCCGCGGCTTGAATTTCGGCTTCGGTAAGAACGGCCGGGCCGTGATCGGCGCCGACGCCAAAGAACTGCAGCCGGAAGCTTTGGGGTCTCGCGGCGAGAATGCGTTCGAGTTCGTCCACCGGGTCAACCTCGAAAAATCGGACGGCGGCGACGCACGCCCAAGCTCCCGACCACGACGGGCGCCCTTGGCGTCCAACTCCGTCCGCGTCGACCGTTCGTCGGCGCGCGATCCATCCGCGCGCCGGGCGATGAGGTTCGCGACCTGACCCCAATGGGCGGCGGCTTCCGGCGCCGCGGCTCGTCGTTGGCGGCGGCGCGCCTCCGGATAAGCGCGCACGCGGAAGGAGGCGATCAATCGATCGGCGTCGGCCAAGGGGGTTTCGGCGATTTCGACATCCGACTGCCGCGCGAGCGCTCGGTGGCGGCGTCATGAGCCGGCGGACGTGCGAATGAGACCGTCTTCCGCGAATGGACATCTCTGGCCCTGTGAACCATTTGGGATGAGACGCGGCTCCGGACCTTCACGATCACGTTACAACTCAAAGAGACCGGGTTTGAACTCTCGCGATCGGTTGTGTTTTAAAATGCCAATAAGCTCAAGAGTCAAGCGCCACAACCGGGCGGTTTAAAAATCGCTTAATTTTCTTATCCAGCGGTTGTGGCGTCACCGGCGACACAAAACGGCCGCCCCGCGGCGGCCCTCGAAGCCTTTGAACGCTATGCAGCTTTTAGCCCAGGCTGGGCGCCAGGCGGGCCGTGCGCTTGCGGCGCAGGCCGACGAAGCTGAGCGCCGCAAAGCCCAAAGCCAGCATCGCCCAGGTCGAGGGTTCGGGCGCGCCGGCCACGCTCAAGGTTCCGATCTCCTCGATCGGGTAATTATAGCTGCCGGCCAACTCGTAGAGCGAATACGCGCCTGGCGAGCTCGCCCATAGATTCCAGTAGCCGCCCGGATTCTCCGCCGTGGTGAACAACAGCCCGCTGTAATCGAAGGCCATGCCGGTTGGCGAGTACAGGTTGTCGTAGATGAACGAGCCGTCCGGGCTGTAGGAGGAGCTCGGGAAGCTCGGATTGGCGGTGACGCCGCTGATGGTCTGATTGGTGAGGCCAGAGACGGCGCCGGAGACAGCCGGTCACTTCGTTCGCGGCATTGACGGTGAATTGGCCCGTCGCCGTCAGTTCGGCGTCGTTCGATTGGAAAGTGAATTTGTAAGTCGCCGCGCTCGCCGTCGTTAATGGTGAAGTAACATTGCAGTCGCCAGCGAGGCAATCGTGGTGACCATAGTCTTGCGCATCATGCATCTCCTGCCCAGGCCGCAGGTCATATCTTGGTTATGACTGGCCTAGAAACTTACCAACACCTGAGATTGGGTGGCTCGATTTTTATTAAATACGCTCGGTGTCCGGGCTATACAAGCAGTGGTTGTGACATTGGTTAGAGAGAATTGAATCAAGGTTGTGTCAAACTGTAATCAAATTGCTATCGCCCGCCGACCGGCCGTCCCCGTCGCGACTGCGCGGCCGAGGCAGTCGCGCGCGGCCTTGCGGACGCGCCCTCGGCATGGTGTAAGCGTGCCTGACTTCCAAAATCGGAGAACTTCAAGTGCCAGATCATCCCGCATTGGCCGCGAACCGGGTCGCGGTCGTCACCGGAGCGGCCAGCGGCATTGGCCTGGCGGCTTCGGCCAAATTCGCCGCGCTCGGCATGAAAGTGTGCATGGCGGACTTGAGCGGCGACGCGCTCGAGGCCGGGGCCGCCAAGGTCCGCGCCGCCGCGGCGAAGCCGGATTTTGTGCGATCCTTCGCTGTCGACGTCAGCAGCCTCGACGACGTCCGGCGCCTGAAGACCTCGGTCTATGACGCGTTCGGCGAGGTCGCCGTGCTCATGAACAACGCCGGGACCGGCGGAGGCGGGGAATTGTTCGGCGATCCGGCGCGCTGGCGGCGCATCCTCGACGTCAACCTCTGGGGCGTGATCAATGGGGTCCAGGCCTTCGCGCCCGACATGATCAAGCAGGGGACGGCGGCGGCGATCGTCAACACGGGCTCGAAACAGGGCATCACCTGTCCGCCCGGAGATACCGCCTACAATGTCTCGAAGGCGGGCGTGAAGGTCGTGACCGAGGCGCTGGCGCACGAATTGCGCAACACCGAAGGCTGCCGCGTGAGCGCGCACCTGCTCATTCCGGGCTTCGTTTTCACTGGCTATGACCAAGGGCTCAAGAACCGAGAAGCCCGCCGCCGCCTGGACGCCGGAGCAGGTCGTCGACTTCATGCTGCCGGCGATGGGGCGGGGCGACTTCTACATCCTTTGCCCCGACAACGACGTGCCGCGCGAACTGGATGAGCGCCGCATTCTTTGGGCGGCGGGCGATATCGTCGAGAACCGGCCGCCGCTCTCCCGCTGGCATCCGGACTACCAGGAGGCCTTCGCCAAATTCGCGAAGGCGTGAGGGTCTCGCTTTCCCGCGAAGCGTGGGATTAGCGAGGAGGCGCAGGAAATGACGACCTCCGCGGCCGAACGAGTCCGAGTGATCGGACCCGGCCAGACCTATGTTGGAAAACAGGGTTTCACCTATGGCGCCGGAGCCTCGGCGGAGACTGTCGGGGCGCAACATGTTTGTATGAATGTCCTGCCGGTTCCCGTGGGCGGGCGGGCGAAGGTCCACTACCACGAGGGCATCGAGACAATCGCCTATCTGCTCGACGGGGAGTGCGCCCTCTATTACGGCGACCGCCTCGAATATCGGCTTGTCGCCCGCGCCGGGGAGCAAGTCTTCGTTCCCGCGAATGTGCCGCATGCACCCTCCAACGAAAGCACCGCTTCCTGTACGATCATCGTGGTTCATTCCTCCGGCAGCGACCAAGACGGCCTCGTTCTCTTGCCCGAGCTCGACGCGGTCCTCGCTTCGAAAGCCGGGCGCTAAGGACGCTCGCCAAATTCGAAGGCCTGAGGCCCAGGCTTTCGGTGGCGAGATGCGTCGGGTAGCTTGCGAACGTCCGGCGAGGGAGGAAGTCGAATGTTCTCTTGCTCATCAGACGATCAGCCGGAAGCAGCAGGTTCTCCAGGCTGCTTGTGTTGCCGGGGCGAACTCCAGTCCCTGACGCATCGGATCAACGCGGATCTTTCGCGTCGGGGATTTGTCGCCGGGATCGGCGCTTCGATCGCGGGCCTTGGCCTGCCGCGCGTAGCGCGGGCCCAAAACGCAGCAGATCCGACGCAACCCATCCTCTTAACGAACTTCCGCCTGTTCGACGGGAAGTCGAACGCTTTGCGCGGCGGCCTTGCCCTCATCGTCGAAGCGGGGCGGATCAAGGCGGTCGCGACTGGCGACACGGATGGTCCGGAAGGGGCGCGCGCGATCGATTGCGGCGGTCGGGTCGTGATGCCGGGGCTGATCGACGCGCACTGGCATTGCATGTTCGCCGCGCTGTCGATCCCAACTCTGTTCGCGGCGGACGTGGGCTATATCTTTCTGGCCGCGAGCGCCGAGGCGGAGCGCACGCTGATGCGCGGCTTCACCACGGTTCGGGACCTCGGCGGCCCTTCATTCGCCCTCAAACAGGCGATCGACGAAGGACTCGTGCGAGGACCGCGCATCTACCCTTCCGGCGCCATGATCACCACGACCGGCGGGCACGGGGACATGCGTCCCCTGTCCGATCTGCCGCGCAGTCCTGGCGGTCCAGTGAGCGCCATGGAGCGGACGGGCGCCGCCAATATCGCCGACAGCGCCGACGAAGTGCGCCTGCGGGTGCGCGAGCAACTCCTTCAGGGCGCGTCTCAGATAAAACTTGTCGGAGGCGGAGGCGTGTCGTCGCCGCGCACCACCCTGGACATGCTGACGTTCAGCGAGCCTGAGCTTCGCGCCGGCGTCGAGGCGGCCGCCGATCGCAATACCTACGTCGCCGCGCATGCCTACCCGCCCGCCGCCATCCAGCGCGCGCTTGCTGCCGGCGTTCAGTGCATCGAGCACGGGCATCTGATGGACGAGGCCACCGCGAAACTGATGGCGGAAAAAGGCGTGTGGCTCAGCATTCAGCCGTTCGTAGGCGACGACGACACAGTTCCCCTCAGCGGTCAAAGCCGCATCAACCAGCTGCAGGTCATTGCCGGCTCGAGCACGGCCTATCCGTTGGCGAAAGCCTACAAACTCAAGACCGCTTTCGGCTCGGATCTGTTGTTTTCGGCGGCGAAGGCCGTACGGCAAGGGATCATGCTGACCCACCTCACGCGCTGGTACGAAAACGCCGAAATTCTCAAGATGGCCACTGGCGACAACGGCGAATTGCTGGCGCTGTCGGGGCAGCGCAATCCCTACCCAGGCAAGCTCGGAGTTATTGAAAAGGGCGCCCTCGCCGATCTTCTCGTCGTCGACGGCGATCCCATCGCCAATATCGCGCTCGTCGAAAACCCGGAGAAGAATTTCCTCATCATCATGAAGGACGGGAAGATTTATAAGGACGCCCTTCCTTCATAGCGCAACGTAACCGGGTCGACCCACCCGACGCTCAGCAGCCGGGAGTTGCGCCAGGGCCGGCCCCTCATCGCGTTCGGCGCGCGACGCTCCATCTGACCCCCATGTCGCTGGACGGAACTTCGCGGACATGCCACGAAAGTCATGTCCGAGGGAGGCCGGATTGCCGGAAATGAGTTCGCTCGCCATCTCGCTCGTTGTCACCGGCGTAATCGTCGCGGGCGGCGTCCTCGGCCTCGTGCTGCAGCGCGTCCTTCCGGAGCGCTACACGATGGACAACGCCCGCGACATGATCGGGGGCGTCGTCGGGCAGCTGACGCTCTTGCTCGTGCTGGTCAACGGTCTCCTCATCTGGACGGCCTATGGCGTCTACAGCAACCAGCAGACGGAGCTGCAGACGCTTGTGGCGCGCGCGCTCGAGTTCGATCTCGAAATGCGCCAGTACGGGCCCGAAGCTGATGAGGCCCGCAGCATGTTGAGGACCGATCTCGTCTGGGCGCACGAACAGTTTTGGGGCGACGACACCTCGCGCGCCGCAGTCTATGAGGCCTCCTACCAGGCCATGGGCAGCCTGAACAAGTTTCTCGATGGCCTCATGCCCAAGACGCCCGCGCAGACAAGCCTGCTCGCCGCCGCGCGCGCGAACTACGCTTTCATCGGCGAGCAGCGCCTCCTCATGTCGCTGCAGGCGGCGACCCCGATCCCCTGGCCTCTGATCTACGCCGTGACGTTCTGGGCGTCCCTCCTGTTCGCCAGCATGGGGCTGTTGTCGAAATTGAGCCCGATGTCGATTGCGATGCTCGTCCTGGGCAGCGCGTCGATCGGGCTTGCCATCTTTCTGATCCTCGAGTTCAGCCAGCCCTACACCAGCTCGATTCGCGTCTCGCCGGCGCCGCTCGAACAGGCGATCCTTCAGCTTGACCAGCCGAGCGGCGCAAACCCGGGCGACGCGGCTAAGTGAGTTAAGGAGCAAAACCCATGGCGAATTACAAGATTCTGAGCGACGCGGAGATCCGCGCGGCGCTGGCTGAACTGCCCGACTGGTCGCTGAAAGCGCCCAACATCGAGGCCAGGTTCGAGCTCAAGACCTTTCGCGACGCGATCGCCTTCATCGTCGAAATCGCGATCCAGGCCGAGGTGATGAACCATCATCCCGAGTTCCACAATTCCTACAACATCCTGTCGTTTTCGTTCTGCACGCATGACGCCGGCATGAAGATCACCGATCTCGACATCGAGACGGCGAAACACATCAGCGCGCTCGCGCGCCGCTTCCAGTCGATGGCCTAAAATTCCCGCCCCCCTTGCGGGGGCGGGTTAGGGTGGGGGGTCGCGCCATGCCGAAGAGATTGAGGCCTCTTGCGCGCTCCCTCAGACGCGATGCAACGAGTGCCGAACGACGCCTCTGGGAAGGGCTTCGACGTAAGCAACTCGGCGGGTTCCGCTTTCGGCGTCAGGTTATCCTTGACGGCTTCATCGCTGACTTCGCCTCCTTCGACGCTCGTCTTGTCGTTGAGGTTGATGGGGCGACACATTCGACGGACGAAGAAATCGCTTATGATGCCGCTCGTTCGGCAGCGCTCGCCGCGCAGGGCTTCGCTGTTCTGCGTTTCGCGAACGAAGACGTTTACCGCAACCTCGAAGGCGTGCTGGAGACGATCCGGATGCGACTTATGGAATTGAGGCCGCGCAACGAAGACTTCGCGGTTTGATCTCGGCGCGACCACCCACCCCGGCCCGCCCCCACAAGGGGGGCGGGGGAAACGGAGGCGAGTTCGACGGCAAGGTCGCGGTCGTGACCGGGGGGGCCACGGGAATAGGCTTGGCGATCGCCCGCGCTTTCGCCCGTGAGGGCGCGCGGGTCGCAATCGCCGCGCGCACCGAAGCGACGCTGACCCATGCGGCGAGCGCGATCGAGGAGGAATACGGGCGACCCGTTCTCGCGGTTCCGGCCGACGTCGCCGAGGCCGCCGACTGCGAACGGATGATCGCCACGACCATCAAGAAGCTTGGGGCGGTCGACATCCTTGTCAACAACGCGGCTTTGTTCGCCGTTTTGCCGCTGATCGACGCGGACGCGGCCGAGGCGGCCCGGTTTTTCGCCGTCAACGCCATTGGCCCTCTCAATGCGGCGCGGGCGTTCGCGCGCCGGGCGATCGATCACGAGCGGGGCGGCGTGATCGTCAACGTCAGCAGCATCGCGGCCGGACGGCCGGCGCCGGGCCTTGGGCTCTATTCAGCAACCAAGGCGGCGCTCGACAGCTTGACCCGCGCCATGGCGGTCGAGTGGGCTGGACATGGGCTGCGGGTCAATGCGGTCGCGCCGGGCCATGTCGCGACCGAGGGGGTGCTGGAGGACCTACGGACCGGTCGGCTCGATGAGAAGGCGGTGCTGGCCCGCATTCCCGCCGGCCGCATCGCCGATGGCGACGATATCGCTGACGCCGTCCTGTTTCTATGCAGCGACCGTGCGCGCCACATCCTTGGCCAGGTGCTGAGCGTTGACGGCGGGGAGAGCTTTTAGGCCGAGGTTCGACCTATCGCCCGACCCGATCACTGATGACCGCGCTCGTCCTCGCTCTTCGCCGGCGCCTCTTGGCAGCTCCAGGCCTCGAGCGAACACACCCACACCGTTGCCGACAGGGCTGCGCCTACGAACAGGATCTGCTGGTACAGGGCCCAATCGATGGCGACCAGAACACAAAGCAGCGTAGCCACAAAGGAAATCGGCAGGATCGGGGACATAGCGTGACCCAATGACGGCAAAACTGGCGCTCTTCGCCATATTCGCCAAACTGCGGCCAAACGGCTTTGTTCCGTCGCGACCGATGAAAAAATTAGGGGAAAGTTTACCTTGTTGTCCCGGGCGTTGGCCATTGCGGGAAGGGAGCCAAGGATCAAGTGGCGCTGCCGCCGGACGGCGGGCCGGCCCGTGCCAGATTGGAGATGAGAGCCAGTTGACTTTGGGTCGACCCGTGATGCGGTCGGTTCGATGGCGCTTGAATTCACGATAGGCGCGGGGATTGCAACGATTTCCAGCGTTCTCCTCGGATTCGGCGTCGCGAGGCTCTTCGGCGCCCTGCTCGCTGGCTTCATGCTGGAACGCAGTCTGCGTGCGACGCTCGCGGCCATGCCCCTCGTGATGGGCATCTTTGCCGCCTCTCTCGCGACGTCCAATAGCACGCTGTCAATGGATTTCGCGCTCATTACGCTGTGGGGACTTGCGTTCGGCGCCGTGCCCGTCGCCTGGTCGACATGGCCCGCTCGCGCAGCAAACAGGATACGCTTCTATGTGGCGCCCTGCGGGGACGATTTCTTGGCGAAAGGCACGCAGAGCAAGGCGCCGATGGTCAGAACGGCGATCATGATCCAGGCTTCGTTGATCGCCTGAACCAGCGCGGCCTTCTTGACGAGCGATTGCACCATCGCCAGCGCCGGGCCCTCGAGCGGCCCAGCCGGGCGGTTCATGAACATGTCGAGCGGTATGCCGACGAGCTTGGCCGTGTCGACGTCACCGGCCTCCAGCTTCTTCGTGAAGGCTGCGCCAAGCGCAGGCGAGCGGGTGTAGATCACGGTGTCGATCATCGCGAGTCCGATGGCGCCGCCGAGATTGCGCATCAGATTGAAAAGGCCGCTCGCATCAGGCACGCGGCTTGGCGCCAAATGGCCAAGCGCCAGGCGCGTTGGCGGAAGCAGACAAAACATGATGGCCAGTCCGCGAATGACCTGCGGCCAGAACATGGCGTTAAAATCGGTTTCCGGCGTCTGCAGTCCGCTCAAGCCCAGACCGACGCCAAACAGCCCAAAGCCAAGCGACGTGAGCAGCCGCGCCTCGACACGCTGTTCGAGCGCGACGGCGATCGGCGCCGTCATGAGCTGCGTTACCCCCGTGACCAGCATGATCGCGCCGATCTCCAGGGCGTTATGGCCTCTGACGAAGGCCAGAAAGACGGGCATGAGATAGACGGAGCCGAACAGGCCGATGCCCAGGACGAAACTCAGAACGCAACCGATCGCGAAACTCCGGTCGGCGAAGGTCTCAAGACTGACGATCGGGCGCGATGCGTTGAGCGTTCGTCGGACAAAGCCGATCGAACTCGCGACGCTGAGCGCCAGGAGACCCGCGACGAGGCCGGAGGCCCAGCCGCGTGTCGGCGCTTCCTTGAGCGCGACCTCAAGCGCGGCAAGCCCGATCGCCATGAGCGCCAGCGACAGCACGTCGAGCCGGCGCGCCTCGCCGAGCCGCATCGGCTCCTTCGGCAACAGGATGGCGGCGACAATCGCCGAAATGATCCCGGGCGCGACATTGATCAGGAACAGCCAGTGCCAGGAATAGGTCTCGGTGATCCAGCCGCCGACGATGGGTCCGACGGTCGGCGCCAGCACCGCCAGCACGCCAGCGAACGTGGTCGCCAGACCCTGACGCGCGACTGGGAAGAGGAGGAACACCGCGGCAAAGACGGCCGGGATCAGCGTGCCGCCGGAAAAGCCCTGCAGCACGCGCCATGCGATCAGCATCGGGAAATGGCCGCTCGCGGCGCATCCGACCGAAGCCAGCGTGAACACGGATATGGACAGGACGAACAGCCAGCACATGCTGAGCAGGCGGGTGAGGAAGCCGGTCAGCGGGATCGCGACCACCTCCGCGATCAGATAAGCGGTCTGCACCCAGCTCATCTGGTCGGGCGGAATGTCGAGCGCGCCCTGAATCGTCGGCAATGACGTCGCCACGACCTGCACGTCGAGGATCGCCATGAACATGCCGACGCACATCATCGCAAAGCCGATCGACGTCGAGACCGATGCGGCTATCGGAGTGTTGCGCTCAGGCCCGTTCGACACGGCGCGATCCGGTCAACGCTGCATTTTCGGCACGGATCCGGATGAAGAGCAGGATCGCGTTGGCGGCGGAGAAGATGAGAGCGATCCAGGGAAGCCTAAGGCAAAGGGGCAGGGCCGCGATTTCGCCAACGACGACGAGATAGTTCGGATGCGAGACGAGGCGATAGGGGCCGTTGGACACGAGGGCCGAGCCCGGAAGGACGATGATGCGGGTGGTCCAGCGCGGGCCAAGGGTCATGAGAGTCCAAACTCGCAAAACCTGGAGCGAGAGAAAGACAGCGAGCCAGGCCGGATCGATCATACGGGCCGCGCCGAAAATCCATAGGCTGGCGAGCCAGAGGGCGTGCATCAGCACGATCGCCGGATAGTGCCCGGGAGCGACCTCGACGGCGCCCTTTGCCATGAGCGCCGCTGTATTGCGGCGCGAGAGGTAGAGTTCCGCAATCCGTTCGGCGGTGACGAGCCCAAGAAGCAGGGCGGCGGCCGTCACGCGGCTCTCTTGAGGGAAACGCAACTCGAGGTGAAACCCGGTCCCATCGCGGTCAGTAATGTGCGCGAAGGCAAGCCCGCGCGCAGGATGCGGTCCAACACGAACAGCACGGTCGGCGACGACATGTTGCCGTAGTCCGCGAGCACGGCGCGTTCGTGGTCGAGGGAACCCTGTTCGAGCGACAGCGCGCGTTCCAGGGCCGCGATGACCTTGGAGCCGCCAGGATGACAGGCGAAGCGATCGACATCTTCGAGAGCCAATCCGCCGCGGGCCAAGATGCCGGCGATCGCCGGCGCGATGTGCGCTTGCGCGAATGGCGGGATCGCGCGGTCGAAGATGACGCCGAAGCCCTGGGGATCGATTCTCCAGCCCATGATGTCGAGCGTGTCGGGCCAGGTGTGCTGGCCGCTCATCTCCACGGCGGCGCCGCCGCCGTCGTAAGCCTTAAGCACGCATGCGGCGGCGCCGTCCCCGAACAGGGCCGTCGCGACAATATTCGCCTTGGTCAATTCATCGAGGCGGAAGGCGAGGGTGCAAACTTCGACCGCGACCAGCAACACGACGCTTCCCGGACGCGAGCAGGCGAGGCGGGAAGCAATCGAGAACCCCGAGACGCCGCCGGCGCAGCCAAGGCCGAAGACGGGAACGCGCTCGACATCGGGGCGAAACCCCATGCGCCCGGCGACTCTCGCCTCGAGGCTGGGCGTCGCCACCCCGGTCGATGAGATACTGACGATGGTGTCGACCTCGGCGGCGTCAAGCTCGGCCGCGTCCAGAGCGCGGGTCGCCGCGTCGACGAAGAGCTGGCAGGCTCCCTCGAGATAGGCGCTCGTGCGCTCTGGCCAGCCGAGCGGCGAAAGATACCAATCGATCGGTCGCACCGCATGGCGCTGGCGAATTCCAGAGCTCTTGAAAACCCGCGCCATGCGCTCGAAATCGTCATAGCGCCCGGCGAAACCGCAACTCGCGGCCGACGCGACGTCGGACTGATTCAGGACGTGGGGGGGCACCGAGGTGGCCAGCGAAACAAGCTTGGCGGACTGATCCATCGAAACTCCGATTGCGATCCCGACATGAGGGCGCTGACAGAGAAAACAATCGTGGCCCCAATTTATTCGGTAAGATGTAATCGCGCGTTTTATCTAATCGTTACGAGCACTGCACTCACAATTTTGTGAAGCGAACAAGTCGAATAATCTGAGAGATAACTATATTTGCCCGCCAGCTTTCGCCGGCGGGAATCGAAGCTCCGCCTGAATTCTCGAAAGACAAAGCACCGGCTGTTCCTCAAGGGCAATACGGGCCCTATTCCGTCCGGTCGGTCCGCTCCGATTGGCGTTTGACGTAGGCCCACCTTATCCGGCCGCTGCCCGCAAGGATCGCTGCCCAGCTCGCTTCGGCCGCGCAGGCGCCCGGTCCGCCAGTTCGATCCAGACCGGCGCGTGGTCGCTCGCTTTCTCCCAGCCTCGCACCTCGCGATCGACGCCAGCCGCCTTGAGGCGCGGGGCGACTGAAGGGCTCAACAGCAGGTGGTCGATGCGCAGGCCGGCGTCTCGGGCGTAGGCGTTACGGAAATAGTCCCAGAAGGTGTAGACCCGCTCGCCGGGATGAAGCGTGCGCAAGGCGTCGGTCCAACCCTGCGCGGCAAGCCGGCGAAACGCGTCTCGCACCTCGACGCGGAACAGCGCGTCGTTGACCCATCGGTCCGGCTTATAGACGTCGAGCTCAGTCGGCATCACGTTGTAGTCGCCGACGAGCACGACTGGCGCGCCGGTCGCGAGAAGCTCCGCGGCATGCGCGATCAAGCGCTCAAACCAGCGCAGCTTGAAGCTGAATTTCTCGCTTTTCACCGGATTGCCGTTCGGCACGTAGAGGCAGCCGATCAACAGGCCATCGACGGCCGCCTCGATGTAGCGGCTGTGGGCGTCGTCATCGTCGCCGGGGAGCGCGCGCCGGGTCTCGACCACCCCCTTGCCGCGCGTGAGGATCGCGACGCCGTTCCAGCTTTTCTGGCCCTGCCAGATCGCCTCGTAGCCCGTCGCACGCAGCGCGCTTTGCGGAAACGTCTCGGATTTGAGCTCCTGCAGGCAGACGACATCGGGGGACGTCTCCTCGAGCCAGCGGAGAAGGACGGGAAGCCGGCCGTTGACGCCGTTGACGTTGAAGGTCGCGATCTTCATGGGCGCGCGATTGTACCTCTCGCGCCACCGAACAAGGCAAGCGACGGGCGGTCCATGCCCGCCGGGTTTCAGAAACCGCCGGCGGCGGCGCGCTGATTGGCGTCCTTGCAGCCAGTTCAAAAAAAGCCCCGCGTGGTAAGGCTCGCCGACGCGGGGCAAGGCGCGCTTTTGTGGCGCCGTGGGGAAAGCGCGCTAACGACGCATCTTTAAATTGCTGCAACTACAAAAACAATTCGACATAAATGCCGAGGCATTTTAATGCGCCATCGAAGGCTTCTGGCTGTTATCAAGATCACGATTTGCATCCACATAAATGCGGAGGTTATTTTCCGTAAACATTCCAGTTAAATGCGTCGTCAACTCAGGCAGATGCATCAATCGACAATGCGCACGACGACCAAACAAATAGGCTACGCGGTGCAGCGGCAGACCGGTAACTTTGGCGATTGGGATACGATCCGGAATTCGATCACCCCCCACGAAGCCCGCGCCCGTCGGCTCATGCGCTGGCAGCAAGACCTTCGCACACGGTTTCACTTTCGGGTCGTCAAGCTGGAGACCGAGACGACGATCACACCGATCGAGGAGGAATGAGGCTTTACGGGCGTCTCACGGGGTTCGCCTGAACGCCGTCCGCACCAGAGACTAGGCCTGCCTGCTCGGGTGCTCGTGCGCCAGGGAAGCCTGCACCGACAACAGCTCGCATTGGGTCCGGCGGAAATAAAGTCGTCCGTCCCTGTCGAGCAGCGGAAGGTCCGAACCAGGGCCGGCGCTGCCGATTGGCTGTCGCGTGATTGCGATCTTCATCGACATGATGACGGTATCAATTCTTTTCGTGAGGTAGAGCTCGACCAAGTGTCGCAGCATTTTGGGTTGGACATAGATCTCCAGTCGCGGCGCCTCAACATCGAGGTCATTCCAAATCATTTTCGCCGATCGATTAAGTTCAGCCGCCTCGAAAGTTTCGTCCGTCTGCACGAAGGCTGCGACATCCACCTCGAATTGGTTGAAGGTCGTGTCGCTATTCCCGACGGAAAGCGCGTTCTCGACGATCCCAACACCATTCAGAACGGAATATTGCAAGGATGAGAGCGGCAGGCGCGCGATTTGATGCCTTGGCACTATGCGGTCCTGGCGCATGATATCGTTGAAAGTGACCTCGATATCCAGCCAATATAGTCTGGAGCGCGAATCCTGCCGTTCGCGAGACGAAATGCGGACTGTTCCGGTTGCCATGGGTTCGAATGTAGCTGTTGGCGGTTAATCCATAGAATACACTTAACATAGTATCCGGGGTCGGGGTTCCGCATCCACTTTATGGAACTTTTCCGCAAAAAACTTCGTTCGAGCTCGTTCTTGGCCGGGGTGGCGGTTTCGTTGGAAATGGCGCGCCGGCGCGCTAACTGGGGCATCCTCGTGGGTTCGATTGCGAGGTTGAGGGCTTACGATGTTCACCGGAATCATCAGCGACGTTGGGCAAATCATTGATATCACGCCGTCAGGCGAGCTGAACCGGCTCCGGATCGCGAGCGCCTACGACGCCGGAACCATTGCTCTGGGAGCTTCGATCGCCAATTCGGGCGCGTGTCTCACCGTGGTTGGCGTCGAGTCGCGGGGTGAAGGTTCGGCGCTCGCTTTCGACCTCGGCGCCGAGACGCTTGCAGTCACGACGCTCGGGCAATGGCGGGCGGGGGGACATGTCAACCTCGAGCGGTCGCTGAAGGTCGGCGACGAGCTCGGCGGCCATATGGTGAGCGGTCATGTCGATGAAATCGCCGAGATCCTGTCGCGGCGCGATTTCGATCGTATGGCGCATTTCCGCTTCCGCGCCCCGAAGGGCTTATCGAAGTTCATCGCGGTCAAGGGCTCGGTCGCGCTCGACGGGACTTCGCTCACGGTGAACGCGGTCGACGGCGATACGTTCGAAGTGCTGTTGATCCCGCATACGCTGCAAGTGACCACGTGGGGCGAGCGCAAGACGGGCGACACGGTCAATATCGAGGTCGACCAGATGGCGCGCTATGCGGCGCGGCTCATGGAGGCTTCAAAAACCAGCTCGACGTAGAACTCAGCTCGACGTAAACTCAGCTCGACGTAGACATGGCGGAAGACTCTGCTTCCTGCTCCACCGTCGATGCGCGAGCGAACGCTATCGACGATAACACACGACTGCCGGTCGGCTTGACCGGCAGCCATGATAACATCAACCTGTCATTGGACTATGCTGCATTCCCTGGGTAAGCTTGGACGTACGAGGTGTTTGGCGTATTTGCATTATCGAAAGGAGGACGTTATGGCGGGACTGCGGGACGTTACCTTTGGTATTGGCGTGGCGATAGGAGAGACTGCGCATCGATTCTCGCGCGGCTTCCGATTCTCACGCGGCTTTGATGCAATGCCGCGGAGAGCCGTGCGACGGAGCGGCGCCCTGACCTTCGCGGCGTTGAGCGCTCTGCTCCTGACGGCGCCAGTCGCCGGCCGCGCCGCCATTCTCTCGGTCGACAATGCGGGGGGCTATACGTTCACCAATTTCGATCCCATCCTGACCGGGATCGCGGTAGGGTCGAACGTGAACGGCATCAGCAACACGGGGCAGGTGGTCGGAACCGAGGTCGATGTCAACAATGTTTCCACGGGCGCCAATTTCACAGGCACAGCAACCAACACAAGTCCGTTGAACACGGGCGCCGGCCAGACCGCGTTCGGGATCAACAGCGCAGGCAGCGTCGTCGGCGGCAACGGGACGACGGCGTTCATCTTGCCGAAAGGAGGCGTCTTACAGCCGCTGACCGCTCCTCCAGGAGCGAGCAATGCGTTCGGGATCAACGATAACGGCAATATCGTCGGTCAGTCTAATAACAGCAGCGGCTTCTATCTGCCGAGCGCCTCGAGCACGAGTTTCGCCACCATCTTTCAGCCGCCGGGGACGAGCGCCGACGTCGTGAACGCCCAGGGCGTCAACGACAAGGGGTTGATCGTCGGGTTCTATCTCGGGAATGACGGACAAGCGCACGGATTCGACGCGAAGACTGGGAATATCAGCAACGGGTCTTTGGTCGGCGAGGCGATCACCGACCCGACAATCCCGAACATTCCGGGCGAGCCAGGCGCCACCTTCGTGTTCTCGCAACTTCTGGGCGTGAACGACGACGGGATCGCGGTCGGCTATTACGGCGACAGCACGGGGAGCCAGCACGGGTTTCTCTACAACACGGGCACCGGCGTCTACACGTTCTTGGACGATCCGGCGGCGGCGTTCTCCAACGGCGTCGAGGTCACGCAAATCACCGGGATCGCGAACTCGGGCGAGATCGCCGGCTTTTACACGGACGCCGGGGGCGTCGCGCATAGCTTCACGGCTGATCCAACAATTGTGGCGGTGCCTGAGCCCTCGACTTGGCTGATGGCGCTTGCGGGCTTCGGCTTTGTCGGCTGGCGTGCGCGCGGAGCGTCAAAGCGGTCGAGGTTGGCGCCGATTTAATCCGAACCGCTCATACGAGAATAACATCGGGCCTTCGTCTCATGCCAAGAACTCGATGATCGGAACCGATCATCGCCTTATGGCCGAAGCGCGAATGCGCGCCCCAAGCCGTTGCGCGGGTTTGAGCGCGATCCGTCGCGCTCGAATAGAATTGGTCTCAGCCGGTAGACACACCGATTTCGAGCTTCTCCACGGCGTTTCCGGCGACGGCCGCCTGTTGAGGCTTTATCCCGATCGCTGGCGACCGATCGCCGACAAATTCCTGGATTCGCTCAATCGACAACGTCCGTGGCGCCCAACTCGTAGCAAAGCCTCGTAGCAAAGCCATTGCAATAAATCAGAAACCAGGCTAGACTGGCCGGCATGAGAAATTCTGTATATCCGCATATCCTCAACCGCTTGCGTCCGTCGTGGAGCCTCGCACGGGAAAAGCGCCGCGAAAATATTTTCCACATTCTATGCCGCGTAACCCATTGATAAGTCACGATTCAGACGAGAGAATCCAAGGAAATCCAAGAAAATCCAACCCCCAAAATCGGGGTTTTCAAAGCCTAACGGCGAGCGGCCAAGAAAATCCAAATCGCCAGACAGGCGCGTCCGGTCCGCCGCCGGGGAGGCGGCTCAACCTTCTCGATCCTGAGGCGCCCTAGCCTGTCCTTGCCCGCACGTAAGCCCGTTCGCCGGTCCTCGGG
Source organism: uncultured Alphaproteobacteria bacterium (assembly GCA_963833955.1). Classification (GTDB taxonomy): domain Bacteria; phylum Pseudomonadota; class Alphaproteobacteria; order Rhizobiales; family Beijerinckiaceae; genus Roseiarcus. Next base: position 216,680 of record CAWHZY010000018.1, read on the forward strand.
CAAGACCAGACTTCCACCGTCTCGCCCGATGGCGGATCGAGGAAGCGCTCGCCCGTAAAGCGCCAATCCGGTCCGGGCGGGGCGTCGAGGGGCTCGCGCTTGTAGCCGCCCTTGCGGAAAAAGAACCAGATCAGAAGGAGCGCAAGACCGAAGCCGACCGGCAGGCCAAACGCGATCATGACCCGGGTTCGATGACCGCCGCGGTGCCGTAGGCGACGATCTCGCTCATCGTCTGGCCGATCTCGGCGCTGTCGTAGCGCATCATCAGGATGGCGTTGGCGCCCATCGCAGTCGCGTTCTCGACCAGCCGATCCAGGGCGTGGCGGCGCGCCTCCTCGAGGAGGCGCGTATATTCGTGGATCTCCCCGCCGACGATGGTGCGCAGACTGGCCATGATGTTGCCGCCGAGCCCACGGCTGCGGACGACAACGCCGAAGCATTGTCCGAGCGTCTGGACGGTGCGGTGCCCGGCGATGTTTTCAGTGGTGGCGACGATCATGCGCGAGTTCCTTCCGGAGCAATCTGCCCGTTTCCCGCGAGTTTCGCACGCCAGGCCTAACCAACGGTTGCATCGCGGGGAGCCGAGCGGCTCCAATCGCTATTTGTTGATCGTCGCGGCGCCGGCCGTGCACGCGACCTCGTCCTGCGAGCCCGCGCCGCCGGAGCAGCCGATCGCGCCGATCAGCTTGCCGTCCTCGACCAGAGGAATGCCGCCGCGCGAGCCCATGACGTCGTCGATCGTCAGGACATATTTATAATCATTCTTCTGAATTGCCTCTTCGAACACTTTGGTCGGGCGACGGAATTTGGCTGCGGTGCGCGCCTTGTGCTCGGCGACGGCGATCGAGCCGAGCTGGGCGCCGTCCATGCGCCCGAAGGCGACGAGATTGGCCCCGGAATCGACAACGGCCACGTTAAGCGCCCAGCCGTGCTTCTCGGCCTCTGCGGTGGCCGCGGCAATCGCGGCCTGGGCGCGGCTAAGGGAAATCGGCGCGCCATAGGGGATGTTGAAGGGCATCTTGTCGGGGATGACGTCGAGCGGATTGGCTTGCTGGGCGCCCGCCGAGCCGGAAAAGGCAAGACAGGCAGTCAAAATCGCCGCGCGCAGCCCGAGTGTCATGGTCGTTCCTCCCGAATGCCCTGTAAGCGATTATTGCGCCGCTCAGCGCCGCTCGGCAAGGACGCCGCCGAGGCGCTCGCAACGCTTTACGAAACGGCCGAACCGACTTAGTTTTGTGGAACAGCGCGATGCTGTTGGAGCGGGGTCAATCGATGCGTGGGGTGCGTAATTTTGTCCTGATCGGCATTGCAACTCTTGGCCTCGCGGCCACGGAAGCATCGGCGCAATCATTCTTCAATCTTCCGTTGAGTTTGCCCGGATCGCCGCCGCCCCCCAACCCGCAGACCTTTCTGCCGCCGGACGCGGATCCGAACTATTCGACCCCAGGCGGTTTCGACGATGAAGTCGACATGACCCGCACGACCCGCAAGGAGGTCAACGACCCGACGGGCGAGCCGGCAGGCACGCTCACCATCAACACGCGCGAACGGAAGCTCTATCTCTCGGAGGGCGCCGGACGGGCGCTGCAATATGGCATCGGCGTCGGGCGGCAGGGCTTCGCCTGGAAGGGCGAAGCCGAGATCGGCCGGAAATCGTTCTGGCCCGGATGGACCCCGCCGCCGGAAATGATCGATCGGCAGCCGTACTTGCCGCGGCACATGGAAGGCGGCATGGAGAACCCGCTCGGCGCGCGCGCCCTCTACCTGTTCCAGGGCAAGAAGGACACGCTCTTTCGCATCCATGGCACCAACGAGCCGAACTCGATCGGCAAGGCCGTCTCGTCCGGATGCATCCGGATGCTCGATTCCGATGTGATCGACCTTTATGGGCGGGTCGCCAAGGGGACGCCTGTCGTCGTGCTGTGACGGGGCGGGGAGCCGCGCAGCGGGAGAGGGTTAGTCCGCCACCGTGAACACGGCGCACGGGGCGGCGATGCCGCGCAAAGCATGCGTTCCGAGCGGGATGAGTGACGCACCGGTTTCGGCCGCGAAAGCCCCGGAGATCAGGACCGTCCGTTCGAGGGGACGGCATAGCCCCTCAAGCCGACTGACCAAATTGACGGCCGGGCCGATGGCGGTGAAATCGAGACGGTCGGCGGCGCCGATGGCGCCCCACAGCATTGCGCCGAGATGCAGCGCTACGCCGAACGGCAGAGGCGGAAGCCCATCCCGCGCCCGCGCCTCGTCGAGATGGGCCATTCCGCTCCGCGCGGCGGCGACCGCCTTGAGCGCGGCGTCGCAGGCGTTGCGCGGCGATCCGCCGGCGACCGGAAAGATCGCGAGGATGCCGTCGCCCATGAATTTGAGCACTTCGCCGCCGAAGGCGTGCACGGAACCGGCGATACGGTCGAACCACGCGTCGAGGGCCGAGATGACCTCGGAGGGCGGAGCGCTTTCGGACAAGGCCGTGAAGCCGCGCAGGTCGGCGAACAGAAGCGCCGCTTCGATCGTCTCGCCGATTCCGCGCCGCAACGGAGCGGCCAGCACGCGCGCTGCGCTGCGCCGACCGAGATAGGCCTCGAGCGCCGCATTGAGCGTCGAGCGCGCCGTGAGCGCGGCGAGCGGCGCCGCCACGAAGCGCGCCGCCTCGCGCAGGCGTTCGGCCTCGTCGGGCGTGAACGGACGCGGTCCGATCCATCCGAGCCTCGGGCCATCCGGAATGAGGCCAACACGGTCTTCATGCACCGGGCCGCCCGCGAGGCCAGCAAGCCAGCGCCGGCCGTCGCTGGCCGAACCATCCGTCGCAATCGCGGAATGGGCTCCGGCGACGAATCCCAAAGCCTCGACCACCTGATTGCTGTCGGCTCGCCAGAGCCAGGTGCGTCGCGCAATCAAGGGGTGGGGCGAAGCCAGCGTGAGCGCCCCGCCAGTGAGCGGGGTTCCACCCTCGATGAGGCGCTGGGCGAGGGTCGCCAGAAAAAGCTCGGGGGTCGGTGTGGCCGCCGCCGCATCGACTAGCCAAGCGAGGGTTGCAGAAAGGGGCATCGATCGATCATCGGCTGGACGCGCCTCGATTGCCATCACCGTTTCGGTCAGGCTCGCGGAGCCTTCCCGTTGCGCGGGTCCTACGTCATTCAACCAAATGGTTGATCTTTGCGCTCCGCGGGCTCATATTCGGGCCAATCGATTAGGCCGTGTCGATTTGGCCGCGGCCCGCCCGTCATAGGGCCGGAACGAGTTCACTCGAGGAGAGTCCGATGGATCAATCGCTCGTGGTCCGGCGCGAGACCCAGATCGCCGCCCCGCCGGCAACTGTCTTCGCCTTTCTCACCGATCCGCAAAAGATCCTGAGCTGGATGGGCGCCGAGGCGGACACGGAGGCCCGTCCGGGCGGGCTCTATCTCGTGAAGGACATCGCCGGGCGACCGGGCCGCACCGCGCGCGGCGAATTCCGCGAGGTCGTCCCGGTCCATCGCCTCGCCTATAGCTTCGGCTGGGACGACGATGCGAATGTGCCGCCAGGCTCAAGCCTGGTCGAGATCGACCTTTTGGAGCGGAACGGCGGCACGCTTGTGCGCATGACCCACACCGGACTTCCCAACACCGTCGAGTGCGAGGGCCACGCCAGGGGTTGGGCGTATTATCTCGGCAGGCTGGGGGTCGCCGCCGCCGGCGGCAATCCGGGCGTCGATCGCGGCCCGGCCGGCCACGGCTGAAGCGCTTTCCTTTACCTGCGCCCCGCCCGCACCCGCCCGAAATGCCAGGCGCAAAAAAGGGCCATCAAAAGCGCGCCCAGACCTACGAGCAGCCATTCGAGGACGACATCCGCACCTTTGGGCGCAAACTCGAACAGAAGGGCGAATCCGACGGCGAGATTAAGGAACCCCCACAGCACATTGACCAGAGGCGAGGATTTGCCGACACCCGGCGGTGAGGCGAATGGGGTCTGGAACGGGTGGCCGCTGATCCCCTGAACGAAGTGCGGGATGCCATTCGCCACAAACAGTCCAGCGACGAATTGCAGCAAGAAGATATACCAGGGAATGCTGAACATGCCGGTCCGCCTTCACTTGACGCTTTGGACGCCGGAAGGCGCCGCTTCGCTCCCAGCCCAGCGCGCGATCGTACGCGCCAGAGTCGGCCCGACGAGAAGCGCGACCAGCAACCGCCCGATCTGCATCGCCATGACGAAGGGAAGGTCGACCTTGGACGACGCGGCGATGATCGCCACCGCGTCGGCCCCGCCGGGGCTGGTCGCGAGATAGGCGGTCAGCGCGTCCGTTCCCGCCGCCTCATGCAACGCGAAGGCGAGGCCGCCGCAGAGCGCGATCAGCGTGAAGATCGACGCCAGGATCGCCGGCAATTGTTTCCAGGCGTAGAGAACCGTCTCGCGTGTGAACCTAAGGCCGATCGACCAGCCGACCAGCGCGTAGCAGATCGCCAGCAGCCATGGCGGCAGCGTGATCGTGATGAGATGGCTGGCTGAGAGCGGGGCGCCGACGGCCATCGGCACAAGAAGGGCGCCGGCGGGAATCTTGGACTTGACCCCAACGATTGCGCCGCCCACGCCCAGGGCCAGCGTGGCAAGGAGGGCGGCGGGCTCCACAGGCGGAAACCAGACGATGAAAGCGGGCGAGGCGGCGCCAGCCGGCAGAAACGCTCGGGCGACAAGCGACGCCACCAGCCCGACGCAGGCGACGCGCAGATATTGCATGACCGCGACCAGCCGCATGTCGCCGCCGAAGGCGTCGGACATCAGCACCATCGCCGTCGCCGCGCCGGCCGACGACCCCCAGACTGCGGTCGTGCCCGGAAGCACTTTCAGGCGCGTGAGCACGTAGCCGAGAGCGGCGGCGAACACGATCACCGCGGCGATCAAGATAAGGAACATCGGCCAGCGTCGAAAAATCGTGACGACGATGTCCGTGGTGATGGCGCGAGCCACAAGACAGCCAATGAAACCCTGAGCGATGACAAAGCCCCAGGGCGGAATCGTCACACGCCCCCCGAACCAGCACAGACAAATCGCCGCGCCGATCGCGCCAAGCATCAGCGCCGCGGGCAGCCGCATCAGTTCGAAGGCCGCGACGCAGACGACGGACGCGGCGAGAAGCGCGGCCCATTGGATGGCCTGTGGCGTCTGGCGCAGCGTGAAAGGCGACATTCCGCGTTCAGTCGCGAAAGGCGAGGGCGTCGGCATCTGTAACCCGGGCGATCCGCGGAAAGATATGCCGCATCGTCGCCTCGTGGGGTTCGACGGCCATGCTCGTCGTCGCGTCGCGCGCGATGACGAGTTCGTAGCCAAGCTCCCAGGCTTGCCGCGCGGTCGCCTCAACTCCGATATGCGTGGCGACGCCGCCCAGAACGATCGTTCGTATCGCACGGCTCTTCAGTTCGGCATCGAGGTCGGTGCGGAAGAACGCGCCCCAGGTCGATTTGGTGATGAGAAGGTCGCCGGGCTCGGCGAGGCCGGGAGCGAGGTCGGCAAAACCGGTGGGCAGAACTTTTGGCAGCGCAGAGGGCTCGTCGACCTGGCGCTCCGGCCCGTCAAGCGGCGGCTTAACGTTCACGAGCACGACCGGCGCCCCCGCGGCGCGGAATCGTCGCGCCAGCGCCTTCCCGCGCTCGAGCAGGTCTTCGGCCGATACCGGCGCGAGTTGGCGGCCGAGGATGCCGTTTTGCAGGTCGATGAGCACAAGGGCAGTTGATTTTGGGTCGAGGGCGATCATCGGCGGGGGCTCCGGCAGTCGGCGCGACTTGCGTCAGGTATATTTATGAGGAATACTCGTAAATCATAAATATGAGTATTCCTCATAAATGTCAATCGAAAATCAGATGGCGGCTAAGGAGCCGAAACGGGAGCGGGGCAAGCAGCGGGTTGCTGCGCTCATCGACGCGGGCGCCGAGCTCTTCGCCGAGAAGGGTTATGAGGCGACGACCATGACCGAGATCGCGAGCCGCGCGGGCGCGGCGATCGGCTCGCTCTATCAGTTCTTCCCTTCCAAGGAGGCGCTGGCCGAGGCGGTCTTTAACCGCTTCGCCGAGCGGGCCGCCGCGGCGTTCGCGCAGGTCGAGGCGCGCGCGCCCGGATGTTCGGCGCGCGCGCTCGCCGACCTCTTCGTCGACTACAAGCTCAGGCAGGGATTGGACCGGGACGCGGCGATCGCGCTCTCGAGCGGGGTCGCCGGCATCGTCGAGCGTCGGAAACCGCTCGGCGATGCGCTGCGCGGACGGATCGCCGCGATCCTCAGCGCCGGCAACCCGAAGCTCGGCCAGGAGGAGGCGGCGGAGGCCGCAATCATCGTTAACCAGGTCATGAAGATGATCCCGGCGCTCGCATCGACGCAGGACGAGAGATCGGCGGCGCTCATCAACGAAGCCCGGAAGCTTCTCGCGCTTTACGTCGCCGAGGTCCTGCGGAGGTGACGCCGCTGCGCGGTCATCAATCTGCGTAGTTGTCGATGACGGCGTCAGCGATGGCGCGTTTGGTGATGACGCCCACGACATCGGCGGCGCGAGGCCGGCGTTCGCCTTGAAAGACGATGGCTGCGCCGGCGCGGTGGCGCTTGAGGCGCGCCAGAACCAGGCTCAGCAAATCCTCGTCGCGGCAGACGACTGCGCGCTTCTCGACGAAATCGTCCACCATGCGATTGGGGTTGTTCGCGCTTTCGCGCCATAGGCCGGAACGAGGCGGAATCAGACCCACGATTCTCCCCTCGTCTTCGACGATGATGGCGCGCAGATCGTCCACGTCCTCCCAGCCCATGCATTCGCGCAAGGTTGAACCGGCCTTGGCGATTATGAACCGCCGCTCCATGATGTCCTTCGCCTGCTGGACCAGATAAAGATTGACGTGCCGCTCTTTCGGAATGCGATGGCCCCGATGGCGCAGCTTGACGGTGTAGATCGTCTCGGGGATGAGCGCGCGGCGCACGCCGGCGGCGACAGCGACGGCGACGATCACCGGCACGATGATCGCGTAATCGCGGGTCATCTCGAACACCATGATAATGGCGGTCATGACGCCGCCGGTGCCCGCGCCGACCATAGCCGCCATGCCGACGATCGCCGCCGACGGCAACGTCAAGCCTGCGTTGGGCAAGACGAGAGCCGCGAGGGACGCGAAAGCTGCGCCAAGCGTTGCGCCGAGATAGAGCGAGGGCGAAAAAATGCCGCCCGAAGCGCCGCAGCCGAGGCTGATCGTGGTCGCCAGCAATTTGAGCGCGAACAGCAGAACCAGGAGGTTCGTCGCCGTCATGTCTTTGTCCAGGATCGACTGGATGACGCCATAGCCGACGCCGTCGACATAGGAATGGCCGAAGGCGTGCGTGAGGCCGACCATCATCAGGCCGATCAGCGTCATGCCGATGATGTTTTGCGTGTAGATATTCCCCGGCAGCTTGGGGAAGCCGTCCTCCATGAACACGAGAACCCGGATGAAGGCCCAGGCCGCGACGCCGCATAGCGCGCCGAGCACGACATAAGCGATCGCTTCCTCGACCCCGAAGGAACTGGCGGACGGAAAGAGGATCTCAGGGACGGTGAAGGCCGGACTGGGACCGATGAGAATACGGCCGATCAGGGTGGCCGCGCCGGTCGCGATGACGACCGGCAGGAAGGTGCGGTTCGAGACTTCAGGCAGCAGGATCTCGATGGCGAACAGGACGCCGCCGAGCGGCGTATTGAACGTGGCCGCGATGCCCGCGCCGGCGCCGGCCGAGAGCAGCGTGATCTTCTGTCCGGTCGATAGGCCGACCGCCTGCGAAAAAGCCGAGCCTAGCGCCGAGCCGATCTGGATGATCGGCCCCTCACGGCCGACCGAAGCGCCCGAGCCGATCGAGAGCGCCGAAGCGAGGGACTTGATGAGCGCCACCACGCCGCGGATGTCGCCGCGCTTGTAGAAGACGGAGTCCATCACTTCGGGAACGCCATGCCCCTTGGCTTCCGGCGCAAAGCGCTCGACCAGATAGACGACAACCAGGCCGCCGAGGATCGGCGACAGGATGACCCAGTTTCCCCACCGGCTCGCCCCTTCGAGGATGTTGGCGTCGTAGGGGATCCTGAAGACGCCATTGATCATGAGATTGTGGATCAAGCCGATCAGCGACCGCAGCAGGACCGCGCCGACGCCGGTCATGATGCCGACGCCCAACGCCATAAGGCAGAGGGTGAATAGGCTGACCCGCCGCTCGTCGTGGGCGGCGGTTGGCGCGGACGAAAGGGCAGTGTCAGCAGTCGTTGACGACATTTTCCAGCTTTTCTTGGGATTAAATTAGGGCGACATGTCCGTCCGGGCCGGATATCGCAGCGAACGCCGTCCACCTTGAATAAGGTTAGATTAGGGCAATCTCGCCGAACGGGCCCCGATCCCGGCGCGCATCACGAAACGACGCAGGGGCCCGACGGCGGAGAGCGCGGCCAAGCCGGCGCCTCGGGCGAAGTCGACGGGAGCGAAATGCGTCAGCAGCGACCGGTTGAGGCTGTCAACGGCCCCAGTCCGAAGCATGACGTCGCCGCGCCTCGCGCGCTCATAGGCGCGCAAGGTTTCCTCTCCGCCGATGTCGCGTCCCTCGGCACGCGCCTGGGCGGCGCAGGCGACGATCGCCTCGACGTCGCGCAAGCCCAGATTGAGCCCTTGCGCGCCGATCGGCGGCAGGACATGCGCCGCGTCGCCGACGAGCGCCAGCCTTTCGGCTGCGATCCTCGGCACAGTCTGGCGAATCATGGGGAAGAATCCCCGCTCGCCCTCGATGCGCATGGCGCCGAGGAGAGAGTGCGCCTGGCGTTCGATCTCGCGCGCAAGGGCTTCGTCGTCGAGCGTCTCGCGCCGCCGCGCTTCCTCGCGCGACATCACCCAAACCAGGCTCGAGCGGTCGGGCGCGGTCGCTGAGGCGGGCAGCGGAACGAGCGTGAATGGCCCGCCGCGGGTGTGGAATTCCGTCGAGAAGTCGTCATGCGGCAGCCGGTGGGCGAGATGTACGGTCAAAGCCGACTGCGGATAGCGATGGACGCGCGCTGTGAGACCCGCGGCGCGGCGCGCCTTCGAATCGCGGCCGTCGGCGCCGATCGCAAGCCGGGCTGCGATCTCGCGCCCGTCTCCGAGCCGCGCCCGAACGGCGGCGGCGGAGAAATCATAAGCCTCGATCCCCGTCGCAACACGGTCGAGGCCGGGAATCTGTGCGACCTTGGCCGCGAGCCCCTCGGCCATAAGATCGTTTTCGATATTCCACCCGAAGGCGTCGAGCCCGATCTCGGCAGCGTCGAACTCCACCGGCCGCGGCGGAAAGAACGCTCCCGTGTCGTCGATGAGGCGCAATGAGCGCAGCGGCGCGGCTCGGGGCTCCAAATCGGCCCACAGACCGAGGCACTTCAAAAAAGCCACGGATTGGTCGAGGAGCGCGACCGTCCGCCCGCGCCCGGTCCGCTCGGCGGCGCCGCAGCAGACGACGTCGAACCCGGCCCTGGCCATGCCGTAGGCGGCAGTCAGCCCCGCAAGCCCCGCTCCGGCGATCAGGACGTCGGAGTCGCTCCGGGAAGGCTCATCGCCGTTGGTCATCGTTCGCCTCAGCGCCGCTTTTCTCCCCGGGCGCTGATTTGCGCTCGCGGTCCGAGAGACGGCGTGGTGCAACTTTGATAAGCCAGACCTATAAGGTCAAGCCAACGCCGGACCCGTGAAGCGAGTCGCGCGGCCGGCGGGCAGGGCAGGGCATGTCGATCGAAAAGCGACCGGTAGACGTCGCGAGAGCCGCGGGTTTCTCCGTCCATTTGTTCACAGCCTCGGGCGGGGCCGTGGCTGTGCTCGCGCTTTACGCGGCGATCGAGCGCAATTTCGCGATCTGCTTTGCCTGGCTTGGGCTCGCTCTTTTCATTGACGGAATCGACGGCACGCTCGCAAGGGCTGCAAAGGTGCAAATCACCGCGGCGACGATTGACGGGACCGTTCTCGACCTGGTGGTCGACTTTCTCACCTACGTGCTGGTGCCAGTGATCGCGCTTTGGCGCTCGGACCTCATGCCGACCCAAGCGTCGTTCTGGATCGGACTTGTCGTCACGATCGCCTCCGCGCTCTATTTCGCCGACACTCGGATGAAGACGGACGACCTGTGGTTTCGGGGTTTTCCGGCCACCTGGAATATCGTTGTCCTCTATCTCTTTGTGCTTCGACCGCCCTGGGTGCTCAGCGCGCTCATTCTGCTTGGCGCGGCGGCGCTCATGTTCACCCCGGTCGTCTTCATCCATCCGTTGCGGGTTGTCCGGTTGCGGAGCCTGACGATCGCGATGACGATCGCGTGGTTCGCCCTGGCGGCGCTGGCGATCGCCGAGAACCTTGCGCCCCAGCCTTGGGTCGGCTGGGGCCTGATCGTGACGGGCGCCTATTTCCTTGGGTTGCCGTTCCTGCGTCATTCGCCGCTCGCGCACGACTGAACAAAGGCTGGAGAAATGACGAAGCGCCTTGCGAGCCGGATTGAATCCTTGGTATAGCCGCGCCTCGCGATGCTGCCTGGCTTCATCGTCGGCCTCGTGGCGGAGTGGCTACGCAGAGGACTGCAAATCCTTGCACCCCGGTTCGATTCCGGGCGAGGCCTCCAAGCAATTTTCATCCGGGGCGGCGGCGATCCGTCCCATGTCGCGGGTCTGAGCCAAGGGGGCGCACATTTCCGCCGAAACGATGCTTGACCGGCGCTTGCACATGGTCAACGGCCAACTCCGCACCGGAGGCGTGGTCGACAAGGGTGTGCTGGCGGCGTTCCTCGAGACGCCGCGGCAGCATTTCGTCGCCCCCGGACATGAGTTGCTCGCCTATCTGGATCGCGAGTTGCCGGCGCGCGGCGCAAAGTTTCGCCGCCTGCTTGCGCCGATGGTCCTGGCGCGGATGTTACAGGCGGCGGCGGTCGTTCCGAGCGATCGCGTGCTCGATGTTGCGGGCGGCTCCGGTTACGGCGCGGCTCTCCTTGCTTCCATGGGCGCCACGGTCATCCTGTTGGAATCCGACTCGGGCGCGGCGGAAGCGGCCAAGAGTGAACTTCACAATCGCGCGAGCATCACCGTGGTCGTTGGGCCGCTGGACAGCGGGGCTGCCGCTCTTGGGCCTTTCGATCTCATCGTCGTCGAGGGCGCGTTTGGAGCCTATCCGGATAGCCTCATCGCCCTGTTGGCGGATCCCGGGCGCCTCGTCGGCGTCGACTCATCTTCCGAGCCGTCTCAGGCGGTTATCTACGAAAAAAATGGTGGAGGATTGAGCCGTAGAGCCTTGTTCGAAACCAAAACGGAGATCCTGGATGGCTTCGCGCCTCGAGTGAGCTTCGCCTTCTAAGCCATTGGATCTTTGTTTCCTGAAGTCGCTTGCGTGCGCGAAGTGTCTCATCTTTGCGACGCTCGGTGGAAAAATGGGCGCCATGCCGGCGGCATGGCGCTGGTCCTGTAGCGCGACGGAGATGTCTACGCCTATGATGCTCGGCGGTTCGGCTGCTTTCGGCGAGCGACCGGGAGGCGGCGTAGGTTGAAGTCTGTCGTGACTGTTGCGCTCGCGTCTTTGATTTTCGCTTTGGACGTGCAAGTTAAGCGACGGCGAGAGGGCCGGCCGCTTGATTCCATAACGCGGCGAAGGGCGCATGAGGCGGGGATGATTTGGGGCTCAAGCGCGTTTGAGAAGCGGGCCGCCGCATGGCGCGCTCCGGAGCTGCGTCGGCTCTCGCGTGCGGCGCTGTTGGCGGGAGTCGGTCTGTCGATCGGCGCTGGCGCCGGCCGGGCGGAAACGATCGGCGGCGCCCTCATCAAGGCCTATTTGACCAATCCGGACATCAACACCCAGCGCGCGGCGGTCCGGGTTGCTGACGAAAATGTCCCGAAGGCGAATGCCGGGTATCTGCCGACGGTCACAGCAAACGCCAGTATCGCCACTGAACGCGCGCAAACCAGTTTGTTTGGCGCCAATGGCACCGCTTCCGGCAGCTTGATGGTCGATCTCAAGCCGCGGGGCTATGGCGTCACCGCCAACGAGACCGTCTTCAACGGCAACCGCACGCTCAATTCGATCCGTCAGGCCGAGTCGCAGGTCTTCGGCGCGCGCGAGCAATTGCGCAACACCGAGCAGAACACGCTTCTTTCGGCCCTCACCGCCTATATGGATGTGCTGGAGGACACGGCCATTCTCGGCCTCGACAACAACAACGTCGATGTGTTGAAAGAGCAGTTGCGCGAGACGCGCGACCGTTTCACCGTCGGCGAGGTGACGCGCACCGACGTGGCGCAAGCGGAGGCTAGCCTGGCTCAGGGCCAGGGCACCGCGCTCAGCGCTGTGGCGACCCTGCAGGCCGCGGTGGCGCGCTACCGTCAGTTCATCGGCGATCAGCCGACCAGCCTTGCTCCGGTGAAGCCGGTCGTGAGGCCGATACCGAAAACCTTGCCCGAGGCGATATCGATCTCACAGATCGAGCATCCAGCGATCAGCGGCTCTTTGCATGGCGTCGACGCGGCGGAGTTGCAGGTGAAGATCGCCGAGGGCGCGCTCTATCCGACCATCGGGCTTTCCGCCGCGGTCTCGAATCAGTACGACGCAAGCGGGATTCCCGGCTTTCACGTGCTGTCGGGACAGATCATGGGCCAGATCAACATTCCGATCTATCAAGGCGGCGCCGAATACGCCACGACCCGTCAGGCGAAGGAGAGCCTGTCCCAACAGGAAATCCAGACCGATTCGCTGCGCAACCAGGTCCGCCAGGCCGTGGTCGCCGCCTGGGGCCTCAACGAGGCTGCCGTTGGCGTGGTGCGCGCCGCCCGCGCGTCGGTCTCCGCCAACGAGGTGGCGCTGACCGGCGTGCGCGAAGAGGCGAAGGTCGGCCAGCGGACGACGCTCGACGTGCTCAACGCCCAACAGGCTTTGTTGCAGGCCCGAACGACGTTGGTTCAGGCCGAACATGACCAGGTGGTCGATTCGTACCAGTTGTTGTCATCAATCGGCCGGCTCAACATCCCGACCCTCGGACTTGCGGTCGCCGAGTACGATCCGCGGGTGCATTTCGATCAGGTGAAGAGCAAGTGGATCGGCCTCAGGACGCCGAGCGGACAGTAGGGTCTTTTGGCTTGAGCCGCTTGCCGATGGCGGCTCTGAGCGGCTATCGTTCTTTGAATCGCCCCTCGACTCGATCGTCGACGTCAGCGTCGGCTGAATTTGACCTCGCGATAGGCGCATAGGACAAAGCTCCTTGGATTGGAGCAAGGCGATCTGATGAGCTCAACCAGTTCGAATCCCAGCGATCGCGATTTCGAAGCGATTCATCGCGCGCAAATGGCGCACGAGCCGTCGATGGAGGAGATTCTCGCCTCGATCCGCAACATCATCGCCGATGACCCCGCCAAGGCGGCGGCGCCCAAAGCGCCGCAACCGGCGCCTGCGCCAACGCCGCAAATCGTCTATTCCAAAAACGCTGCCGCGCCGCACGGCGACGCCTCGGGGCTGTCCCAGCGTCCGGACGCGAACACACCGACGGTCGTCTGGCGCCGGCCGCAAGCGGTCGAAGCCGAGATCGCAGCCGACGCGGTCGAGCCCAGTGCGGACCCGCTGCTGTCGCCCGAGGCGAACGAAGCGGTCGCTTTGTCCTTCGGGGCCTTGTCGGCCAATCTGGAGGTTCGCAGCGCCGAGCTCGCCGACAGTATGGTGCGCGACATGCTGCGGCCGATGGTCAAGGAATGGCTCGACGACAACCTGCCCATGATGGTTGAGCGGCTGGTCCGGGATGAAATTCAGAGGATCGCGCGCGGGCGGAAATAGCTTGCCCGCTCGTGTCGCGCGTTGACTTCGACCGCCACGATGCGCTTATAGCGCTCGTGGCGCTTGCGCCTGCGGCGTCCGTAGCCGGCGCCGCTCGGAACGCCGCCATTTGAAGGGCGTCTCCGATCGCGTCGCAGACCAGAAATCCATGATGGACAAATCTTTCGACTTCGCTGCCGCAGAAGGCCGCGCCTCCGCGCTTTGGGAGGAGACGGGCGCCTTCCGGGCCGGTCGCGCCGACCGGGCGGGAGCGCAACCTTTTTGCGTCGTCATTCCGCCGCCGAACGTCACCGGCAATTTGCATATGGGGCACGCGCTCAACAACACGCTCCAAGACATTCTATGCCGCTACTGGCGCATGAGGGGCCGCGACGTGCTGTGGCAGCCGGGCGTTGACCATGCCGGCATCGCCACGCAAATGGTGGTCGAACGCATGCTCCTGGAGCGGCAGGAGCCGGACCGGCGGGTCTTGGGACGCAAGGCGTTCGTCGAACGCGTCTGGGCGTGGAAGGCCGAATCGGGCGGCGCGATCGTGGCTCAGCTCAAGCGCCTCGGCGCCTCCTGCGACTGGAGCCGCGAGCGCTTTACGCTCGACGAAGGCCTGTCCCGCGCGGTCGCCAAGGTGTTCGTTCAGCTCTATCGCGAGGGGCTCGTCTACAAGGACAAGCGCCTCGTCAATTGGGACCCCAAGTTCCAGACCGCGATTTCGGACCTCGAGGTCGTGCAGGTCGAGACGAAGGGCTCGTTCAGATGGTCGCGCGAGGATGGCGCGCCGCTCGACGCGGCGGCGCTCGCCAAGGTCCTGGCCAAAAACCCCAATGGCCACCTCTACTATCTCGAGTATCCGGTGGTGGACGCGGAGGGCGAGGGAACCGGCGAACGTCTGACCGTCGCCACCACCCGGCCGGAGACGATGCTGGGCGACACCGCGGTCGCCGTGCATCCGGACGATCCGCGTTATCAGCATCTGATCGGCAAGCATGTTCGACTGCCGCTGGTCGGTCGCCTGATCGCGATTGTCGCGGATGAATATTCCGATCCGGAAAAGGGCGCAGGCGCGGTCAAGATCACGCCCGCGCACGACTTCAACGATTTCGAAGTCGGCAAGCGGCATGAGGCCGAGGGCGTGCGGGCGATCAACATCCTCGATGCGCAAGGACAGGTGACGCTCAAGGGCAATCTCGATTTCTTCGAGGGCCTTGAGAGCGACAACGATCACGCCCGGCTGATCGCCGCGATCGATGGCCAGGATCGCTTCGTCGCGCGCGGGCGGATCGTCGAGATGATGGCGCTCGCCGGTCTTCTGGCGAAGGTCGAACCGCACGCGCACGCCGTGCCGCACGGCGACCGCTCGAACGTGGTCATCGAGCCCTGGCTAACGGACCAGTGGTATGCCGACGCCAAGACGCTCGCCGAGCCGGCGATCGCCGCGGTGCGCGAAGGCAAGACCCAGTTCGTCCCCAAGACCTGGGAGAAGACCTACTTCGATTGGCTCGAAAACATCCAGCCGTGGTGTATTTCGCGCCAGCTCTGGTGGGGGCACCAGATCCCGGCCTGGTACGCCCCATGGGGGGCGGTCTTTGTCGAGGAGACTGAGGACGCGGCCTATGCCGCAGCGCTCGCCGATGGCGTTGAACGCGGCGCCTTGGCGCAAGCCGAGGCTGACGCTCTCGCGGACGATCCCGCCCGGCTGGGCGAAATGTTCAGGCGCGACGAGGACGTACTCGACACCTGGTTCTCCTCGGCTTTGTGGCCCTTTTCGACCCTCGGCTGGCCGGAAGAGACGCCGGAGCTCAAGCGCTTCTACGCGACCGACGCGCTCGTGACCGGCTTCGACATCATCTTTTTCTGGGTCGCGCGGATGATGATGATGGGCCTCCACTTCATGGAGGAAGTCCCGTTCCACGACGTCTACATCCACGCCCTCGTGCGCGACGAGAAGGGCGCGAAGATGTCGAAGTCGAAGGGCAACGTCATCGACCCGCTCGACCTCATCAACCGTTTCGGCGCCGACGCGCTGCGCTTCACGCTGGCCGCGATGGCGGCCCAGGGCAGGGACATCAAGCTCAGCGAATCCCGGATCGAAGGCTACCGCAATTTCGCGACCAAGCTCTGGAACGCCTCGCGCTTCGCCGAGCTCAACGGCTGCCTCCGCGTCGAGGGTTTCGATCCGTCAACCGTGCGCGAACCGCTCAATCGCTGGATACTCGGCGAGGCCGCCTCGGCGGCGGCGGAAACGGCGGGGGCGATCGAAGCCTATCGCTTCAACGACGCCGCCAACGCGGCTTATCGGTTCGTCTGGAGCGTCTTCTGCGACTGGCATCTCGAACTGGCGAAGCCCGTGCTGCAAGGCGCGGCCGCCGATCCGGCGGCCAAGGCCGAGACACAGGCGACGATCGCCCATGTGCTCGACATGATCGCCGCGATCCTGCATCCGTTCATGCCGTTCCTCACCGAGGAGCTTTGGGCGATCACGGGGGAAGCCGGCCCCAAGCGGGCGGGTCCGCTGGCGCTGGGACCTTGGCCTGCCCAGGGCTTCGAAGTCGACGAGGCGGTCGAAGCGGAAATCGGCTGGGTGGTCGATCTGATCGCCGAGGTGCGCTCGGTGAGGTCGGAAATGGGCGTGGCGCCGTCGACCCAGACGCCGCTCGTTCTCATCGCTCCGAGCGAGCGGGCGGCTGGAAGCGCCCGCGCCTGGAGCGACAGCATCGGGCGGCTTGCCCGGGTGGCCTCGATTGAAACCGTCGAGGCGCCGCCGCCCGGCGCGCTGCTTCTGGTCGTGCGCGGCGAGACGGTGGCGCTGCCGCTTGCCGGCGTGGTCGACCTCACGGCGGAGAAGGCGCGTCTCGATCGGGAGATCGCCAAGGAGAAGCTCGAAATCGCCAAGGTCGAGGCCAAGCTCGGCAACGACGACTTCGTCGCCCGGGCGCCTGAGGACATCATTGCCGAACATCAGGGCAGGCTGGAGTCGTTCCAGGCAAGACTCATTAAGCTTACCGGCGCGCGCGAGCGTTTGGAGCGCATTTGAAACGGCGGTGGAAGCGCCAAAATGTTGCTTTTGCGCAACATCTCCGATGCAACTCTAGCGAGTCGAGATTCCGGCTGGAAGACGCCGCGATTGCGCCATAAACCGCCCGCACCTTGAAATCATAAATGATGAAAGTCCGCCAGGTCGCGAGCGCCTTCAAAGGATCGCGACCCGGCCGGATGGCGAGTCGGGATCGATATGCGGGCGGTTGCGTGTGCGAAAGTAGGGGTCGAGCGAGCGTTATTACGCCGGCGCTTCGCTTTCGCGATCATCGGCTCGATGGCGCTCGGATTGGGGCCCGCCTTCGCTTTCGACGGATCAACGTCCGACCCGTCAGAGAAGATCCCGAAAAACTTCACTGATCCGAGTCAGGCCCTGCGCGCGGAACTCGCCGACTTGAAGGCCGGCGACGCCGATGCGGCGACCGCAGCGCTCACTTACGCCGCCGAGGGCGGGCAAGATCTCGCGCGCTGGAAACTGGGTGAGATGTATGCGGACGGCCAGGGGGTCCAGCAGGATGACCTGAAGGCGTACCATTACTTCAACCAGATGGTCGAGGACTACGACGAAGACCAGCCCGATCGGCGAAATCTCAGCGCGGTCTCGAACGCCTTCGTCGCGGTCGGCGTCTATTGCCTGAACGGCATACCGAACAGCGAGGTGCGGCCCGACCCGCAACGAGCGCACGAATTGTTTCAATACGCGGCCACGATCTTCGGCGATCCGAACGCGCAATATAATCTCGCGCACATGTACACGGTCGGCGCAGGAGGCCTCGCCAAGGACAATGTCGCCGCTGTTCGCTGGCTGGCGGTGGCGGCTCAGAAGGGTCATGCGCCGTCCCAGGCTTTGCTCGGGCATATGCTGTTCATGGGCGACGGCGTGCCCCATCAGCGTGCGCGCGGACTGATGTGGCTCGAGTTCGCCAAGGATGCCGCGCCGGCGCCAAGCGATGCATGGATCCGTGACCTCTATCAGCGCGATTTGGAGTCCGCGAGCGAAGGGGATCGGCAAGCGGCTGCGGCCCTCCACGACGCGCGCGCCAAGCAGGCTTTCCCCTCGGCCCCGGTCAGAGACGTCGTGAAGTTCATCCTCAAGCCGCTCGGCCAGTACAGCCCGCTCGCCGGCACTCCGGGCTCGCCGCAATAAAGCAAAGCGCGTCCAACCGACAGCGCGACGCTCAGGCGGAGTTTGAACCGTCCGCAGGGTCGCGCATGGAGGCCGCTCGCTAGAAATGTTCCTTTGGGAAGTTCCCCTGCGGAAGTGCGCCGCTTGATCGTCTAAGCCGCTCACATAGACTGCGGGCCAAGCAGGAGGCTCGCGGATGCCGCAAAGTGAAATCGACGCCGTTCGCGCGCTTCTGAGCGCCAAGCCGCGGCCGGTCGGCTGGGACGAGCGGCGACGCCGGATCGAGGAGGTCGGCGCGGCCTGGCCGGTCGCGGACGACGTCAAGCTCGAGGCGGTCGACCTCGACGGGGTCAAGGGCGAATGGTCGATCGTTCCCGGCGCCGACGCCTCCCGCGTTCTGATCTACTTTCATGGCGGCGGCTATTGCTCGGGTTCGGTTGTCAGCCACCGTCGATTGGTGACCGAGGCCGGGCGGGCAGGGAGCTTGCGCACCTTGGCGCCGGCCTATCGCCTGTCGCCAGAGCACCCCTTTCCGGCCGCACGCGACGACGCGCTCACCGTCTGGCGGCGCCTGCGCCGCGAAGGCTACGCGGCCAAACAGATCGCGGTCGGCGGCGACAGCGCGGGCGCGAATTTGACGCTGGCGCTGGCCCTCGAACTCAAGCGCGCGGGCGAGGACCTGCCCGGCGCGCTCTGGCTCCTGTCGCCGTGGGTCGATCTCACCATGTCGGGGGCGACGCTGCTTAGCAAAAGCGCGGTCGATCCGCTCATCCAGAAAGGATACCTGGAAGAATTGGCCAAGGCCTATGTCCCGCCGGGAATGGACCGTAAGGACCCGCGCCTCTCGCCTCTCTATGCCGATCTCCGGGGGCTGCCGCCGACCCTGATCCAAATCGGCTCGGCCGAGACCCTGCTCGACGATGCTGTCCGTTTCGCTGCCGCCGCCGGCGAGGCCGACGTCTCAACGACGCTCGAGATCTGGCCGCATATGATCCACGCCTGGCCACTCTGGAACGCGCAACTCGAGCCTGGCCGGCGCGCGCTCGCGCATGCGGGCGCGTTCATGCGCGAGAACCTCTAAACCACGCCTCACGGATGCGCTTGCCAAAGCCGCGCAACGTAGGCACGCAATTTCCAACGGGCGGGATCGCCTTCCGGACTTCAGGCGCATGACTTGACCACCGAACTCAACGTCGCCCCGGAGACGCCATCGAGCGCCGAACCGCGCTATGGCCTGCTCGGCAACCCGGCCTTCATGGTCATCCTGATCGCGACCTCGCTGTCGAGCGTGGGCCTGGCGATGTTCGACACGGGTTCGGCCTGGATGATGACCAGCCTCAATCCGAGCCCGAGGCTGGTCTCGGCCGTCCAGGTCGCGACGACCCTGCCGCTGTTTCTCCTGACCTTGCCGGCCGGAGCGCTGACCGACGTCGTCGACCCGCGCCGGCTCCTGATCGTCACGCAAACGCTCGCGGTCATGATTTCGGTCGCCTTCGCGGCCACGGTTTCGGCTGGCTTCGCAGGCCCCGCCTCGCTGCTCACGACGTCGTTCCTGATGGGCGTGTGCGGCGCGCTCGCGGCCCCGGCGTGGCTCCTCGTAACCACGCTGCTTGTGCGAACAGCGGAACTCGACAGCGCGATTGCGGTCGACACCGCGGGCTACAATGTCGCCCGCGCGATCGGTCCGGCGATCGCCGGATACGCGATCGCGAAGCTCAGCATCGCGGTTCCCTTCTGGTGCTGCTGTGGCGGCAATCTGGCGCTGCTTGCGGCCTTGATCTGGTGGCGGGCGCCGCGAAGGCCGAAAGAAACCCTGCCGGCCGAACGCCTGATCAGCGCGATGACGGCCGGTGTGCGCTATGTCCGCTACAGCCGCGAAATGGACGCGACGCTCATCCGCGCCATCGCCTTCTTTCCCTTCGCCAGCGCCTATCTTGCCTTGCTGCCGCTCGTCGCCCGCAGTGAGACCGGCAATGGAGCGGAGGTCTATGGCCAGCTGTTCGCGGCGGTCGGCGTCGGCTCGATCGTCGCCACATTCGCGCTGAGATGGCTGAAGAGGCGGCTCGGCGCGAACGGGCAGGCCGCGCTCGGCGCGCTGGGAACCGTCGTCTCTCTATGTCTCCTCGCCGCGGCGCGCGAGCCTGTGCTGGCGTACCTCGCCAGCTTCATTTACGGCGCCGCGTCGATCGTCGCGCTGACGACCTTCTTCGTCTCGGCGCAGGTGGCGTTGCCGGAATGGGTGCGCGGCCGGGGCCTGGCGATTTTCCTCACCGTCTATTTCGGCGCGCTGACGCTCGGGAGCGCCGTATGGGGCGAGGTCGCGACGGTCAAGGGGGTGCCCTTCGCTCTCGCCTGCGCCGGGGTGGGAACGTTGATCGGCCTTGCGCTCACATGGGGCTGGAAGCTGCAAACGAGCGAAGCGCAGGATCTGACCCCGTCGATGCGCTGGCGCGCGCCTTCGTTCGCCAATCGGGTCGCGGACGACGAGGGACCGATCCTGGGGATCGTCGAATATCTGATCGACCCCTCGGAGAGCAGCGCCTTCCTCGCCGTGATGCAGGACGTCAGCCTCGAGCGAAAGCGTGACGGCGCCTACGCGTGGCACATGTTCGAGGACCCGAACAGCCAAGGCAAGATGGTCGAGACCTTCCTCATCCATTCGCTGCTCGAACTCAGATATCGCGAGGCGCGCGTCACCAAAGCGGACGCGATGATCGAGGACCGGGCGGTGCAGTTTTTGAAAGCGCCGGCTGAGAGCCGCTATCTTGTCGCGCCCCAGCGACAGCGACGGCCGCACTGGTGGCGCCGCCGCACGGCCGTGCCGGCGGACAGTGCGGCGGCCGACATTTAGGGCGCCGTGGCCCGCTCGACCGGCGCTAATAATAACGCGGGATCGGTCCGTTGTGCGGCGTCATGCGGTTGGAAAGATCGAACATCGCTTCGTCGACATAGCACCAGCCCCAGCCTTCCGGCGGATCGTAGCCCTCGATGATCGGGTGGCGGGTGGCGTGAAAATGCCGGGTCGCGTGCTTGTTCGGCGACTGATCGCAACAGCCGACATGACCGCAGATGCGGCAGATCCGCAGATGCACCCAGACGTCGCCGGTCTTGAGGCATTCCTCGCAGCCGAGCGCGCTCGGCGTCACGTCGCGAATGGTCGCCATATGCGTGCAGGCCTTCGACATTTTTTTGGACCGATCGGTTAGAGGTGAGGACCAGGAGCATGCGACAGGAACTTATGGATGGCGGCCACCACCTGGGCGCCCTCGCCAATCGCGCCGCCGACCCGCTTGACCGAGCCCGACCGCACGTCGCCGACAGCGAATACGCCTGGCGCCGATGATTCCAATGGCGAGGGGGCAGGGGTCCCATCTTCCCCTCCGATCCCGGTGGTCACGAAGCCCGCCTTGTCGAGCGCCACGCAGCCTTGCAGCCATTCCGTCGCGGGATCGGCGCCGACGAACAGAAAGACGTTGCGGATCGAGGCCTCGGTCTCTTTTCCGGCGCGGCGATCGCGCCAACGCACGCTCTCGAGATTGCCTCCGGCGACGCCGCTCAGCGCAACGAGTTCGGTCTCCGTCATGAGCTCGATGTTCGGGGTCGCGGCAATGCGATCGATCAGGTAGCGCGACATGCTTTCGGCAAGGTCGGGGCCTCTGACCATCATGCGCACCTTGGACGCGTGGCGAGAGAGAAAAACCGCGCCCTGGCCGGCCGAATTGCCGCCGCCGACCAAAACGACCTCTTCGCCGGCGCACAATTGCGCCTCGATCTGGGAGGCCCAGTACCAGACGCCGCGCCCCTCGAAGCGGGTGATGTCGGCGATCGTGGGATGGCGATAGCGGGCGCCGCTGGCGACCACGACCGTCCGCGCCTGAATGCGCTCGCCGTCCTCGCCCTCGAGGACGAAAGCGCCCTTGGCGCGTGAGCAATCGATCGCCTTGACGGCGACCGGTATCATGACGTCGGCGCCGAATTTCTGCGCCTGAACGAAGGCGCGGGCGGTCAGCGCCTGGCCGCTGATTCCGGTCGGAAAGCCGAAGTAGTTCTCGATCCGGGCGCTGGCGCCGGCCTGACCGCCGAAAGCCCGCGCGTCGAGGACCGCGACGCTCAGGCCTTCGGAGCAGCCGTAGACCGCGGTCGAAAGCCCCGCCGGTCCGGCGCCGACCACGGCGACGTCATAGACGAAGTTCGATCGCGACGGCGCCGTCAGGCCGACCTGGCGCGACACAGCGGCTTCCGATGGATTGCCGAGCACCGAGCCGTCAGGACAGATCACGAGCGGCAATCCGCCGGCGACATCGGCATAGCGGGCGATCACCTCCTTGGCCTCGGGGTCGCGAGCCGGATCGAGCAAGTGGTGCGGATAGCCGTTCCGGGTGAGAAAGCCCTCGAGCCGGATCACGTCCGCGGAGCCGGCGGAGCCGATCAGCACCGCGCCGGCCGCGCCGCCTTGAAGGAGCGCCACCCGCCGCAGAATGAGCGCGCGCATGATGCGCTCGCCGAGTTCGGCTTCGGCGACCAGGAGAGAACGCAGGCCTTCGGTCGGGATGAGCAAGGTCTCGACGTCGCCCTCCGCGGTTCCGTCGACCAGCGTCGCGCGCGTGGACAGCTGGCCCACGTCGGCGAGAAACTGGCCTTCGCCCTGCTCGGCGACGGGCGACAAATGCCCCAGGCCGTCGCGCTGGGTCAGCGCCACGACGCCCTTGAGAACGACGAACATGCCGGGGCTGATTTTTCCCGCTTCGAACAGTTTTTCCCCGTCCCTGTATTTTCGCAACGACCCGTAGCGCCGCAGTCGGTCGATTTCCTGCGTCGTCAGCGCGGGAAACGTCTCCTCGTAGCGAGGCAAGCGGGCGGGATAGACGGGTTCGGCCATTGGTCTCGGCGACTTGCGCCGGATCCGAAGGGGATCCGCGCGCCCAAATCGGCTTTTAGGGTTGCGCTTTGCAGGCCTTTTTTTCAAGCCCGCCACAACGCCCTGGATTATCCGGCCGGCGGCCCACGTTCGGCGGCTCCGGCCGCACGCCGATTAGCACTTGCATCGACGAGCCCGTTCCGGAAGAGAGCGTGGCGCGGCCGGAGCCCATGGGACGATGACCGAGACGTTTCAGATTCTGATCCTGCTTCTGGCGGTCATCGCCGCAGTCGGCCTGCTTGCGAGACGATTGCAGATTCCGGCCGCCATTCTGCTCGTCATCACGGGCGTCATCCTGGCGCTGATTCCCGATCTGCCGACGCTGCAACTCGCTCCGAATCTTGTCCTCGTGCTGGTGCTCCCGCCGATCATCTATTGGGACGCGGTGAAGATGAGCTGGAAGGAATTCCGCTTCAACCTGCGTCCCATCGCGCTGCTGGCGATCGGCTGTGTCGTGTTCACGACCATCGCCGTCGCCGCCGCCACGCATTTCCTGCTGGGCTTTTCCTGGCCGGTCGGCTTCGTCCTCGGCGCCATCATCTCGCCGCCCGACGCGGTCGCGCCGCTTGCGATCGCGCGGCGGATGCAGCTGCCAAGGCGCCTGCTCGTCATTCTGGAAGGCGAGGGACTCGCGAATGACGCAACGGCGCTGGTCCTCTATCGCTTCGCGGTCACCGCGGTCAGCGCCGGATCCTTCTCGCTTGTCCAGGCCGCAGGCACGTTCGCGGCGATCCTGGCGGGCGAGGTCGTGTGGGGCATCGGCGTCGGCTGGATCATGCTTCGCCTGCGCAAATGGGTCCGTGAGCCCGGCGTCGAATTCCTGCTCTCGATTCTGACGCCCTTCATCGCCTATTGGCCGCCTGAGCAGCTCGGGGGCTCGGGCGTTCTGGCGACCGTTGCGGCTGGACTTTATGTCAGCTGGAACGGCAACCGCCTCATTCCCGCGGCGACCAGGCTTCCGGGCGTCGTGTTCTGGGATTTCCTCACTTACATGATCGAGGGCCTGGTGTTCCTCATCACCGGCCTGCAGGCGCGGACTCTGCTCCCGTCCATTCGTCATTATACGCTTCCCGAAATCGCCATGGCGGTTGTCGTTGTCTGCGCCGTGGTCATCGTCACCCGCTTCATCTGGGTGTTTCCGTCCGTCTATCTGCCACGCTGGCTCGTTCCCTCGATCAACCGCTATGACCCGGCCCCGCCGTGGCAGCAGCCGATGCTTCTGGGGTTCACCGGCATTCGGGGCATTGTCTCGCTCGCGGCGGCGCTCGCGATCCCATTCACGATTGCCGACGGGAGTCCCTTTCCACATCGCGACCTCATTCTCATTCTCGTCTTCGCCGTGATTTTCGTGACGCTGGTCGGCGAGGGCCTGACGCTGCCCGCGGTGGTCCGCGCGCTCGGTCTCGCCAACGCGGGACGCCGCGAGCGGGAAGCCGAGGCAAACGAGGAGTTCAATGTTCGCAAGCGCGCAATCGAGGCGGCGGTCGAGCGGCTCGACGCGCTCGCCGAGGGCCGCAAGCTTCCCGAGCCGGTGGTCGCACCGATCCGCGCGCATCTGCGCACCCGGCTCAGGGACGCTGAGAATCGCAAGGATGGCAATGACCATCACAAGAAGCTGGCCGAACTTGGAGACGAACTCGAGCTCGCGCTGATCGAAGCGGAGCGCGATCTCGTCAACACGCTCTATCGCACTGGCGAATTGAAAGACGAAGGACGCCGACGCATCGAGCGCGAGCTTGATCTGCGCACTGCGGTTCTCGCCAATTTGCGGCTGTCGGAGTGACTCACGCGGGAGAATTGGCGGGCCGCATGCTCACCCTTGCCTGCCCCTCGGGAGGCGGAGCGAAAGGGCCTCGGTCGTGGCGCCGGAGGGCTGCGGTCGACAATTTATTGTGGTATTTCAGAAATCATGCTATACCATGACCGATGAGCTTTGTTTCGTTCCTCCAGCCGCAGGGTCGGAAATGCGGAACGCTATTGTGGAAGAAGGCCAGGAAGGTTTCCTGGATCGGAGACATTCTGTCGTTCGAATCGATCGTAACCCATTGAAAAGTCCCGATTCGAAAAAATAAACGCTAGCAAATGAAAGCTAATTTACTGGCGTTTAAGCGCGTTTATTACGCACTTACTGGCGTTAATTGGCGGCTAATCGCGCGGCTGAGCCTGGGCGCCCCGCTATATCCCCTGGAGGCAAGCCGCCGGGAGGTTCAGGTTTCTGGGGGCAAGTTGAAGAGCGCGCTCCCTCCGGGCCGACGCCTCTGCTAGCCTTGCGCCATGCCTCTTCACCTCATCAAGCTTGCGGTCGGTGCGGAATCGCTTGCCGACCTTCGGGGATGGATGGCGGAGCGAATGGCGGAAGCCAGGCGACGCGGCGCGCCGCTCCGGCACGCTCACGTCACCCGGATGGCGCCGAAACGAACCGAGCCGGTTCTCGACGGCGGCTCGCTCTACTGGGTCGTCAAGGGCCTGATCTCGGCCAGGCAGGAGATCGTGGGCCTCGAGCCGTTCGTCGACGCCGACGGGATCGGCCGCTGCAAGATCTGGCTTGGGCAAACCGTGGTCGCGGTCGCGCCGCGGCCGATGCGCGCCTTTCAGGGCTGGCGCTATTATCAGGCGAAGGACGCGCCGCCGGATATCGACGAGGCCCAGCCCGGTTTCGCCGCGATGCCCGAAGCGATGCGCCGCGAGTTGGCCTCGCTCGGGCTGCTGTAAATCTACGCCTTGCGGCTTGTCCCGGGTCCGGTCGTTGGCGCGCTGCAGGAGAGGCGATCCAACCGCGGGTTAGAGGAGCGGGGCGGGGGCGGGCCGTTCGCCTTGCGCCCGTCGGTAGCCCGCGTAGCCGAGGCCGGCGAAGCCGATCAGCATCATCGCCCAGGTCGAGGGTTCGGGAACCGCCGGCTGCGGGGGAATGGCGATGGGATCCCACACGAAGCTGCCGCCGCCCCCGCCGCCGCCGCCCTCCATGCCAAGCACACCCGCTCCGCCGACGACGATGTCCAACTCGGTCCCTTGGGTCAGATAGACCTCGCCGCCCACGCCGGCCCCGTAGCCGCCTAGCCCGACACCCGCAACGGAAGCGCCGCCCTGGGCGCCGATCGCGGAGACGAAGTAGAAGGCCGTTTGCGGAATGGTGTATTCCTGAATGCCGCCCGTGTATGAGAAGAAGCTCAAGCCGACCTCCGCATAGCCGTTGGCAGAAGTGAATATGTCGTTGCTTCCGTTGAAAGCCGCGTTCTCCAGGACGTCGCTCAGCACGGGATTGACGTATGAGCCGCCGCCGCCCCCGGTGCCGAAGCCGCCGGAGCCGCCGCCGCCGCCGCCGGAATAGCCGCCGCCACCGCCACCGCCGGCGGTTCCGGAACCGCCGCCGCCGCCAAAGCCGCCGGCGGTACCGATGCCGCCGCCGGCGCCGCCGGGGCCGAAACCGCCGCCGCCCAAACCGGCGCTGCCGCCGCCCAGCCACCCGCCGCCGCCGCCGCCATTACCGCCGGCTGAGCCTAATCCACCAAATCCACCAAACCCATTCGCTCCCCCTGCGCCGCCGTCAACTCCGCTGCCGTCGCTGCCCGATGCGACGATCTGGCCGCTGCCGCCGTTGCCCGCGACCAAGCCGCCGCCCCCGCCGCCGCCCGCGGCGACGATGAGCGTGAGCGCGGCCTCCGCCGGCGCCGAAACAATGAGCCCCGCCGCGAGCGCCAGCGCGCCCGCGCCAACCATGGTTCGTGCGTTCATGATGAAATCCCCATCAGCGATACAGATTGACATGCAAGCTTGGCGGCAACAAGATTCGGGTTGTCAATTCACAAGGCGGTGATGCCGTGAAGACGCCTGCGCTTCTCGACCGCATCTTGGCCCGCAGGCGCCGCGGCGAGCGAGCGTCTCCCCGGCCCCGCAAAGCCCTTAGAAAGACGGGCGTCTCTCGATGTCCCCATGCGGGAGAGGGGGACCGGCGCGACAACAGGCCGGGCGCCGTGTCCGCAAGCCTTGCCAGCGGCCTGGTCGCGCCCAATTTAACACAGAAGACGAACTGGCTGACGGCATTCGCTGATGGACAAGGACAAGAACGGCGCGCTGACGAACCGCAGCGGCGGCGAGGCTATCGCAGCCTTCGTCGATGCGGCCAAAAAGGTTCCCGCGCGGGGTGGGTCCGGCCGCGGACGGCTGATCTTTGCCCTCGACGCCACGATGAGCCGGCAGCCGACCTGGGATCTCGCCCAATCGCTGCAGGCGAAGATGTTCGAGGCGGCGGGCTCGCTCGGCGGCCTCGACGTTCAGCTCGTCTATTTCCGGGGCATGGGCGAGTGCCGGGCGTCGAGCTTCGTCTCCGGGGGCCAAGGGCTCGCGCAACTCATGAGCCGCATCGAAGTGCGCGGCGGATCGACCCAGATCAAGCGGGTGCTCGCCCATGCGCGCGATGAAGCCAGGCGGGCCAAGGTCGGAGCGCTCATCTTCATCGGCGACGCCATGGAGGAAAATCCGGACACCCTCGCCGCTCTCGCGGGCGAGCTCGCGCTGCTCGGCGTCAAGGCGTTCATGTTCCAGGAGGGGCAGGATCCGGCGGCAAGGCGCACGTTCGGCGAAATCGCCCGCCTGACCGGGGGAGCCTATAGCGCCTTCGACGCTGGCGCTTCCGCGCGGCTCGCGGCGCTCCTGCGCGCGGCGGCGGCCTACGCCGCCGGCGGCCATGCGGCGCTGGTGCGGGAGGCCGAGGGCGACGCGGAAGCACGGCTTCTGCTGTCGCAGATGCGCGGAAAGTGAACTTGGCGTAGTTTCGCCTTCGGCGGGGATTAAGTCCGGCGCGTTACACTCCGGCGAGACGCCGCGCAAATCGAAAGCCTTACAACAATGAATCTCGTTATAGGCTTGATTTTGCTGTTTCTTCTGGTGCAGGCGATCAAGCAGTTTGGGCGCATGGACGCCGCCACGGCGGCTCGCATCATCCGCCATGGCGGCGGCGTCGTGGGGATGATCGGCGCGCTGCTCCTGGTGCTGCGCGGCCGGGTTGGGCTCGCGGCCGCGGTCGCCAGCATGGTGGCGAATTTCGCCGGCTGGAAGACGCCCGGCGGGGCGGCTTCGCCAGGCTTCAGCAATGTTGGCGGGGGCGCCGGCTCACGCCCGGGACGGTCCTCGATCGCCCGCTCGGCGATGGTGGAAATGCGGCTTGACCATGCCAGCGGCGCGATGACCGGAACGATCCTGTCTGGCGCTTATGGGGGCCGCGCGGTCGAAACCCTGTCGCGTCCGGAGCTTATGTCCCTCCGTCAGGAGCTCGCGCGCGACGATCCCGATGGCGTCAGTCTGTTAGAGGCATATCTCGACCGCCGGTTCGCCGGCTGGCGTGAGGCAGACCAGGGTCAGCGTCAGGGGCGGGGAGGCAGCGGGGCGATGTCGCGCCGGGAGGCGTTCGAAGTCCTGGGTCTCGCCGAAGGCGCGGCCGCGGCGGACATAATCCGGGCCCACCGGGCTTTGATGAAGAAGTTTCATCCAGATCATGGCGGCTCGACCACGCTTGCCGCGCGGGTCAATCAGGCCAAGGATGTTCTGATGCAGCGTCAAGGCTAGGCGCTCCGCAAGCATGGGCGTCAGTCGTGGGCGGTGAAGCAGGAAAATCCGGTGCGTTTGAGCGACCGGCAGGCGGCTTCCGCCGAAGCCGAATCGAGGCCCGCGAAACGCGCGCGGTAGAGGGTGGCGTCGCCTTTGCGCACTTTCTCGGTGAGCGGGCTTGGCCGAGGCCAGCGTCGAACGGTTGCGTTCGCGGGCGCGGCTCAAAAGGGCGTTGGCCTTGGCGAGGTTGTCGGGGGCGCCGATCTGGATCATCCACCCGCGCGGGCCCAGACCATCGCTGTCCTCGTCTTGCTGAGACGCGCGACCGGAACGCCGCTCGTCGTCGGCCGAAGTCTCGGGGCGTCCAAGCGGGGGCATGACCAGCGCGCTTGCCGCGGCAAGCCGAGCCTGAGTTTTCGTTGACGACTTGGCGGGGTTTTTGAGCATGCCGAGATCGGCGGCTGTCGGCTGCGCCGCGCGCGGAGCGGACTCGGGCGCCCTTACCATCGGCTGCGGCGCTGCAATCTCCTCGTCTCCAGCCCCATCGTCGCCTTCCCCGGCCGCATTTGCAGCACGCGTCGCGGCGGAGACGCGGTCAAACTTGGCTTCGGCGACAAAAGCCTGACGCGCCCGCGCCGGAGGCGTGACGACGGCCTCGTCGCGCGGCTGGGCCGTCTCGACGGACGAAGCATCCGCGACTGCGGTCGCGGTATGCGCCGTCGAAGCTTCAGCAATGTGGTCGCCAATCAGGTTCGCCATGATCCGGTCGCGCCCTGCGGCGGAGCGCCCGCCCATGACGACAGCGAGCAGCGACCGTCCGTCACGATGGACCGAGGTCAGGAGATTGAAGCCGGACGCTCTCGTGTAGCCGGTCTTGATTCCGTCGACGCCGTCGATGCGGCCGAGCAGATGGTTGTGGTTGCCAATGATCTCGCCGTCGAAATCGAACTGGGCGGTCGAGAAATAGCGGAAGTAGCGCGGGAAGCGCTCCTCGAGCGAGCGCCCGAGGATCGTGAGATCGCGAGCCGTAGTCACCTGTTCGTCGTTGGGAAGTCCCGACGCATTGCGGTAGAGGGTGTTCGTCATGCCCAGCGCACGCGCCTTGCGCGTCATCAGGTCGGCGAAATTGCTTTCCGAGCCTCCGACGGCCTCGGCGATCGCGACCGCGATATCGTTGGCCGAACGGGTCACGACAGCCTTGATCGCGTCGTCGACGCTGATCGAAGTCGCCGGGAAGAAGGCCAAGCTTGGAGGGCTCTTGCGAGGCGGCGTGCTCGGAGATTGGAATCTGCGTCCGCAGCGTCATTGCGCCGCTGTCGAGCTGTTCGAACAAGAGGTAGAGCGTCATCACCTTGGTGATCGAAGCGGGATGACGAAGTCCGTTCTCGTCGGCGGAATAGAGCGTCCGCCCGCTGTTGACGTCGACGACAATCGCTGAAAAAGCGGGCGAACCGGGAACCGCGCCTGCCGCTACGGAGGCGTAACGCGGAGATGCGCGACGGGCGTAATGAGCGAACCGCCCGTAGTGCGGAGCGCGCGCATAGTGCGAATAATGCGCTTGATGCGTGGCGCGCGCGGCGTGCCGATGCCGCGAATAATGATGCGCCTGCGCCTGCGCGCTAACCAGGCACAGGGCCGAAGCCGAGATCAAGGCCGCGGTCGCTATGCGAGCGAGCTGGCCCATTCGAGAGCAACCGATACGCAACGCCATGAAACGCCCCACCGACTTCGCGCAATTGTGAGGCCTAGCCGACGATCACAGTTGCGTTACGCGCACGGTCGACAACGATATGCCGCAGCGGTTACGCAGCGGTTAACGAGATTCCGAAGAGGCGGGGATATTTTCAGCAAGCCTTTGGAATCGCTATCCGCGCGCGGCGGCGACGGTGGAGATCATAAAGTGAAAGCTGAGTA
This sequence comes from uncultured Alphaproteobacteria bacterium, assembly GCA_963833955.1. Classification (GTDB taxonomy): domain Bacteria; phylum Pseudomonadota; class Alphaproteobacteria; order Rhizobiales; family Beijerinckiaceae; genus Roseiarcus. The sequence continues at coordinate 246,983 of CAWHZY010000018.1, forward strand.
AATTGGAGTTATCGTTTGAAATAATTTACTGTTTTTAATCATATCGGGCGGGTGGCCAGAAACCGGGGCGAAATTTTATTGCAGTGCAGCAAAACTGCCTTGACTTCCATTGTGCAGTGCACATATTGCGTTCACCGGCCGCTCGCCTCTTTTCGGATGCGAAACGGACTCAATGAACGGAGCGCCACAAATGACAGCTACGCTTGAAGACTTCCAGAAATTTTCAAAGGACCAGCTCGAGGCTTTCACCGCTGCATCGACCACCCTGTCGAAGGGTCTGCAGGAGATCGCCGTCGAGTTCGAGCGACTATTCCAAGAAGTCCTTCGCCGCCGGGTCGGCGTTGTACGAGAAGCTTCTCGGCGCGCGCAGCGTCGAATCCGCGATCCAGATTCAAACCGAATTCGCGAAGCAGGCCTATGAGGGCTTTGTCGCCCAGGCGACGAAGGTCTCCGAGCTCTACACCCGGGTCGCTTCAGACGCTTTGAAGCCGGTCACAACGGCCTACGCGAACATCCAGAAGTAATCATCGAGCGATCCTCTCGCCGCCAAGCGCGGCGGGAAAAATCCCTTGAGCCCATCCGGCGCCCTTTCCAGCGCCGGTTTTTTATTCGAGGCATGCCGGCGCCCTTCCAGCGCCGGTTTCCTACTCCGGCCAACGCCGGCGCCTTTCCGGCGCCGGCTTTTTTTATTTGCGCTGTCATCCGACCCATCCTCACGTCCGCATGGGAAACGGAACAGGAGGGGGACATTCCAGGTTACGTGCCAGGTTGCGTGCGATGAAGCTCTTGCGCGTGACGAGCAAATTGGCAATGCTGCCATTCGGCGTCGACATCTGGCGCCGACGGCGCTCGGCGCCTAAATGATGTTGGTATCGTTATTGCGTATGCGTGAATGCGAGTTTTAGCCAAACCGGCATCAATCGGGGTCTTTCGGTGGCTGCCGCCTCAATTCCGTTAGTGGTTCAACTCCGGGCGGGAATGGCTCGGCTGGCGCGGTGGCTCTATCCGGGCTTCGGCGTCGCCCCTCCGCAGGCGGCGATGCGACCGATCGCGTCGCGCGAACCGAAGCGTGGGGGAGAAACGCCGGGGGCGGGCGCGGCGGTGATCACACGCACGCGGACGCAGACGAAGCGCCCGAATATGTATCGCGTTCTTTTGCTCAACGACGACTACACCCCCATGGAGTTCGTGGTCTCCATTTTGCAAGCCTTCTTCAACAAAGACGCTCAGGAAGCGATGCAGATCATGCTTCAAGTGCATAACAACGGTGTAGGCGAATGCGGCGTCTTTAGTTACGAGATCGCAGAGACCAAGGTGTCGCAGGTGATGGATCACGCACGCAAGAACCAACACCCCTTGCAGTGCATAATGGAAAAGAAGTGAAAGGCGCCCGATGCCAATTTTCTCCCGCGCGCTCGAAAAGACCCTTCGTCGAGCCCTCTCGCTGGCCAACGAGCGCCGTCATGAATATGCGACCCTCGAACATCTGCTGCTGGCGCTGATCGACGATGTCGATGCGGCTGCCGTCCTGCGGGCGTGCGGCGTCGACCTCGACGCCCTGCGCAAGACCGTTGTTCAGTACCTCGACACCGAACTTGAAAACCTGGTCGTCGACAGCCAAGAGGAGGCCAAGGCCACCAATGGCTTCCAGCGCGTCGTCCAGCGCGCGGCGTTCCATGTCCAGTCGTCCGGCCGTGAGGAAGTGACCGGCGCCAATGTCCTTGTCGCGATTTTCGCCGAGCGCGAGACGCACGCGGCATATTTCCTGCAAGAGCAGGATATGACCCGCTACGACGCGGTGAACTACATCAGCCACGGGATCGCCAAGCGTCCCGGCGCCTCCGATACGTCCCGCTTGCCGCGCGGCGCCGATGATGAGCACGAGTCCCGCGATCCCAAAGATTCGAAGGACAGTCCGGACTCAAAGAAAAAGGAAGGCGCCTTGGAAGCTTATTGCGTCAACCTCAATCGGAAGGCGCGAGAGGGGCGCATCGATCCGCTCATTGGCCGCGAGGCCGAAGTGCAGCGCACCATTCAGGTGCTGTGCCGCCGGCAGAAGAACAATCCGCTCTTGGTTGGCGATCCGGGCGTCGGGAAAACGGCGATCGCCGAGGGCCTGGCGCGCAAGATCATCAACGCGGATGTGCCTGAGGTCTTGGCCAATTCGACCGTCTTCGCGCTCGACATGGGCGCGCTGCTCGCCGGCACGCGCTATCGCGGCGATTTCGAAGAGCGCCTGAAGCAGGTGATGAAGGAAATCGAGCAGCACAAAGACGCAATCCTGTTCATCGACGAAATCCATACGGTCATTGGCGCCGGCGCCACGTCGGGCGGGGCGATGGATGCGTCGAACCTGCTCAAGCCGGCCTTGGCGCAGGGGACGCTTCGCTGCATCGGTTCAACCACTTACAAGGAGTACCGGCAGTATTTTGAGAAGGACCGGGCGTTGGTCCGCCGGTTCCAGAAGATCGACGTGAAGGAGCCGAGCGTGGCCGACGCGATCGAGATCCTCAAGGGCCTCAAGCCTTATTTCGAGGAGTTCCACAAATTGCGCTACACGGGCGAAGCCGTGAAGGCGGCGGTGGAGCTGTCTTCGCGCTACATCCACGACCGCAAGCTGCCCGACAAGGCAATCGACGTGATCGACGAAACGGGCGCCTCGCAGATGCTGCTGCCGGAGCCGAAGCGCAAGAAGACGATTGGGGTCAAGGAGATCGAGGCGACCGTCGCCTCAATGGCGCGCATCCCGGCGAAGTCGGTGTCGAAGGACGACACCGAGGTGCTCCAGCACCTCGAGGAGACCTTGAAGCGGGCTGTCTACGGGCAGGATGAGGCGGTGGCCGCGCTGGCCTCGGCCATCAAACTCGCCCGCGCGGGCCTGCGCGATCCGGAGAAGCCGATCGGCTGCTACCTGTTCTCGGGCCCGACCGGCGTCGGCAAGACGGAGGCGGCCCGTCAGCTCTCGGTCAGCCTCGGGTTGGAGCTGACCCGTTTCGACATGTCGGAATATATGGAGCGCCACACGGTCTCGCGGCTCATCGGCGCGCCTCCCGGCTATGTCGGCTTCGACCAGGGGGGCCTGCTGACGGACGCCATCGACCAGCATCCGCACTCGGTTTTGTTGCTCGACGAGATCGAGAAGGCCCATCCTGACCTGTTCAACATCCTGTTGCAGATCATGGACCACGGCAAGCTGACAGACCACTCCGGCAAGCAGATCGACTTCCGCAATGTGATTCTCATCATGACCACCAATGCGGGCGCGCGGGATCTCGCTGGCGCGGCGTTCGGCTTCCATAAGTCGAAGCGCGAGGGCGACGACACTGAGGCGATCGATCGGCTGTTTGCGCCCGAGTTCCGCAACCGGCTCGACGCCATCGTGCCGTTCGCGCGTCTCCCGGAAGGCGTCATCGCCCGCGTGGTCGACAAGTTCATCCTCCAGCTCGAGGCTCAGCTGAGCGACCGCAACGTCACGATCGAACTCACCGACGAGGCCCGCGAATGGCTGGTCAAGAACGGTTACGACGAGGCGATGGGCGCGCGGCCGATGGCGCGCGTGATTCAGGCCCAGATCAAGACGCCGCTCGCTGACGAGGTGCTGTTCGGCAGGCTCAAAGGCGGAGGCGTGGTCAAGGTTGTGGTCACCGCCGACGAAACGGGCGCAAAAAAGCTCAGCTTCGTCTATCCGGAGGGCCCGGCCCAACCGCGGCTCGAGCGCGACCTCATCGTCGCGGCGGGCGCCCGGCGATCGCGCAAGCGCGTCGAGCCCGCCAACTCCGATGCTGACGACAAGGAGCCGGCTCCCGAAGAGCCGTAAGGGGTCGCTTCGCGCGTCTTCGATTGAGCATCAAATAAGCGGCCCGCGCCCCCAAGCGCGGGCTGTTCTGCGTTTTGACCCGAGCTGAGAGTCAACTGTCGTGCCACTGAGGGAAGCGGGCGCTCAGCGCCTGTGCTTTGATTCGGCGCGAAAGGCGAACGCGGTCTCGGGGACGCCGGTTTCGAATGGCGTCACGTCCGACCAGAACGCGGCTTTGAAACGGCTCGTGTCGACCTGGTACGGTCGGTCCCACTGGAAGCGCATCTCCTTCAGTTCTCGCAGGAAGGGCGAGAACATCGCGCTTGGGCCCAGCATCCAGGCCGGCATGGCGCTGATGCGCAGCTTCACGCCGAGCGTGTCGGCTGCGATTTGCAGGATATCGCGCGTCGTTCGAGTTGGCGCGCATGGCATATGCCAAGCCTGACCAAAAGCTGAGTCGGGCGCATCCAGAAGCGTCGTCGTCGCGCGCGCGATGTCCGGCACATAGGCATAGTCGTGCAGCACGTCTGGCGAGCCGACGAACACGGCGGGGTTGCCCTGGGCGAGCTTCCCGATCGAGGTGTCGCCGAGAAAAGAAAGGCCGACGCCAGGCCCATAGAAGTCGGGCGGCCGAAGCGCTGCTATCCGCGCCTCACCTGCGGCCGCCGCGGCCATCCAGATCCGCGTCGCGGCTGAACGCGCCGCAGGCTTCAGACCATAGTCGGAAAGCGGCATTGTCTCGACCAGGGGCGTGGTCTGGGGGCCGTACATGTAGAGATTGTCGACATACACCATCCGCACGCCGGTCGTCTTGCAGGCGGCGACGAAACTGCTGATGGCCTTTGGCCAGACATCGCGCCAGATGACGCCGGAATAGGGAAAGCCGATTGTGACCACGAACTGCCCCGAGCCGCGTACGGCCTTGGCGACTGCATCGCGGTCGAGCGCGTCGGTGGGCGCGAACGTCGCTCCCTTTGGCAGATCGCTTGGCGCATTCCGCTGCGCGACGATGACCTCGCGGCCCTCGGCCAGGAGCCGAGCCGTGGTCGCGCGTCCAACCGGGCCGTAGCCGAAAACTGTAATCCTGTCGGTCATGGGCCGCCCTTCATTCGGCCGTCCGTTTCGCCAGCCCTTTCGCGCAGACCGCCATCAAATCCCCAAAAACGAGAGTTAAGTAAAGGAATTACAGGCGTTGTTCAACGTCGCGTGTAATGAAGGAGGCTTGAAATGGCAACCAAGGCTTCGTTGCGCGGGGGCGAAAAAAATGTCCAGGACTGGATCAACCTGATCTGCGGCATAGTGCTGTTCGTGTCGCCGTGGGCCCTCGGATTCTCCGGGGACCTCATGGCGGCGAGAGCGGCATGGGTCGGCGGCGTGGTCATTTTTCTCATGGGCGTCGCTGCGTTGGCGCAGTTCGCCGAGTGGGAGGAATGGGTAGCGCTGATCGTCGGCGCGCTGGTCGTCGTCGCGCCTTGGGTCTTGGGATTCGCAGCGATCCATGCGGCGATGTGGTCATGCGTCGTGCTTGGCGTCATTGTCGTGTTGTCCTCGATTTCCGAGATCTGGACCGTCCATCATCCCGCAGCGATAGCGGGACGATAAGATCAGTCTGATCGGGCGGGTCGCCGGCGGAAGCTGGCGATCCGCTTCAATCCCAAACGGGTGACTGGCTCGAGGGTTATTGAGCTGGCGTTTGCGGCGCGTCTAGGATGGGCGCCCAATCGCTCGCCAGGAGCCTGGAAGTCGATGAAGACGCCCGACCCGTTCCGAGCCGCCTCTCTCCTCGTCGTCTCTCTTGGGCTCGCGGCCTGCAACGCGCCGGCGCCGCAAGCCCCGGCTCCGCCGACGCAAGGTTCGGTCGCGGTCACGCCGCCAGGATTCCAGTTGCCTGAAGGAACGGACTGTTCGGCTAAAATCGCCCGCTATCGCGCGGTCCAGGACAATGATCTGTCCATGGGCCATGTCGTCCAGTCGGTCTACAATCAGATTAAGCGCGAGACGGACGCCGCCTCGAAGGTCTGCGCAGCCGGCCGCGACGCTGAAGCCAAATCGATGGTCGTTGCTTCACAAAGGCGCCACGGCTACCCGAGCGATCTTTGACCGAACGCGAAGCGCAGGTAATCGGCGACAAAACTCGGCACCCGTGCTTCATCGATGTCGTCCGGATCGCGCACAATGTGCATGCGCGCGAACTCGGCCAGGGGGTCGCGCGCCAGGAACGCCTCGATCTGCGCCTTCAGCCGGGCGGCGGGAAGGGGAAACGTCATCAGTTTCATGCATGCGATGCGCTGAGCCGTCATCACCACGGTCCAGTCGGGCGACATATTCGTTTCAGCAGCCAGGAGCCCGGTCTCTTCCAGCAATTCCCGGCGCGCGCTTGCCTCGAGATCCACCCGATCGTCGAAGACGTCATCTGGATCCGGTGTTCCGGCGGGAAAGTAGATCTGGCCGGCGTTGTAGGTATGGTGCGCCATCTCGCCGAGCAGGAACGCCCCGTCGTCCGAGCGCAGCGCAGCCATCGCGAAGCAATTGTCGACAGACCCGCCAGGATGGCCGAACTCACTCCAGGCGAGGAAGTCGGCGTAGTCGGTCTCGAAATAGACGCCCTTGAGCCTTAACGTTCCATCCGGGCGCGTCTCGATCAAGCGTTGGCCGAGAAGCAGCACGCGTCCGTTGAATAGCGACGGCTTGGCCTTGGTCAGTCGCCCCCAATGCGCGGCGATGGCGGCGGCTTGCCGCTCGGCGAATTCCCAGCGCGAAGACTCAAACGCAAGGTCAAGCTCAGCGACCTCGAGAAGATGGGCCTGCTCGCTCAAAGGTCGAGCGAACCGCTGGAGACGATGACGACAGAGCCCCCGATCGTCGCGGAGACCAGCGCGCCATTCTCGACGACAAGGCCAAGCGCGATCAGGCTCGGCCGGCCCATTTCGAAACCTTGCTCGATCGTCAGCATGGATTCGCCGTCGCGCGGGTGGTCGAACGCTTGTACGACGCCGGCAAACGCGGCGACCGCGCTTCCGGTCGCCGGGTCTTCGTATATCCCCCAGGCGCTGGCGAACATGCGCGCATGATAGGCTGACCCCTCGCGCTCCGTTTCGCGGGTGTAGACAAAGGTAGCCGGACCATCCTTGGTCGCCCAGGGCATGATTCCGGGCGCGGCGCGGCCGATCGCGTCGAGCGAGCGGACCGGAACGAACAGAAAGGGCGCGCCCGCGCTGAAGACGCTCGGTTCGTGTCCGTCGAAACCGATGTCTTGAAGTTCAAGACCAAGACTTGCTGCGATTTGCATCGTGGACGGCGGTTTGTTTTCAAGCCGCTGGGGCAGCTTCGGCAGCTCGAAATAAGCGGCAAGGGCCTGACCCTTGCGACGGCGCGCGACGCAGACGACGTCGCCGATCAGCTCCTCAAGCACAATTCTGAGATCTTGAGCGGCGAGCAGATCGCTGGCGCGTTGATGCGCGATCAGAGCCGCTGCGCCAACCGTGGGATGGCCGGCGAACGGCAATTCGCGTTGCGGGGTAAAAATCCTGACCCGCGCGCTATTGACAGCGTCCCTTGGCTCCAGGACGAACACGGTCTCGGACAGGTTAAACTCGGCGGCGATCGCCTGCATTCGCGCGTCGTCGAGCCCCTCGGCGTCGAGAACGACCGCAAGCGGATTGCCAGCCAGCGCCGTCTCGGTGAACACATCGAGCGTTTGAAACCGCCGCGTCATCAGAGTCCCAGGCCCGGCACTCCTCTAGTGTGCTGGCGGGTCTCGTCAATACAACTGCAGCCAAGGCCCACTCAGGCCGGGCGAGGAGACGATAATCAACGGCCGGTTCGCTTCAGGGAGAGACACATCGTTCGGCAGCCGATCGATGCCGCGGACGCCCTGAATTGTCTCTTGGTTGGCCGTACGCTGAGCCTGAGGCGGTCTGAACGTGTCAAGAACATAGCCCTGGCGCGAGCCGACAGGAGCCCAGGTGCCGAGAGTGAGCCACGGCTCGACGCCCTTGCTAACGGTAATCTGACGGCCGGCCGCGGCCGGATGCTTCGCCCGGTGATGAATCGTCTGCGCGTCGACGGACGACGTTGCCAGGACAATTCCAAGCGCCGCCGCTCCTAAGAGACTGACTGGATGTGTCATCAACGCTCCCCTTTCACCCACCCCTTGTACACCGAACACCGTTCACTCATGCGCCGATGTGCAAAAAAAGTAAATGTTCAGTTCAGTGGATCAAACGGCTTCCGCGACGAAAAGTTGCGACGGGTTAGTAAATTCATCTTGAGCGGCGATCAGGGTCAGTTCGCGCGACCCCGAGTCTAGAGTGGCCTTCACGACCGCGTATACCGACGCCGCCGCGCGCGATAGCGCGTCCCGCGCGCCGTGAGTCTTGAGCCAATGATGAAAGAACAGGGCGGCGAACAGGTCGCCCGAGCCATTGACAGAAATCGGCAGGTTCGGCGTGCGCGCTCGCCAGAGGCCGGCTTCGTCTCCCGCTAGAATGTCGAGCGCGCCGTCAGGGGTATCGTCGAGCTGGAGGGACGTCGCCACCACGACCCGCGGCCCTCGTGCGCGCAAGGCGGCGATGGCCCGCCGCGCTTTTTGCAGGTTGGTCGCCCGTTCGCCGGTCAGCCATTCGAGCTCGAATGCGTTTGGCGTGGCGATGGTCGCCAGGGGCAGAGCGCGGTCGCGGAAGAATTCACCGACCCCGGCCGCAACGTAAATCCCCGGCCCGACATCGCCAATCACCGGATCGCAGGCGTAGGCTGCCTCGCTGTTGGCCGCGCGAATGCGGTCAAGCGCGCGCAGGGCCGCTTCGCCGATCTCCGCCTTGCCGAGATAGCCAGTCAAAAGACCGGCGCAGCAGCGGAAGCACGCCGATCGCCTCCAATCCGCTTAGGCAATCGTCAATCATCGCCGCGTCGAGGGCGCGACCGCGCCAGCCGGCATAGCCCACATGACTGGAATACTGCACTGTCATCAGCGGCCAGACCTCGCGCCCGAGCCGCTGCAGGGGAAAGACAGCGGCCGAATTGCCGACATGGCCATAGACGACATGCGACTGGATCGAGAGGATGGGCGCAAGCATGAGCAACGACCAGAGGACAATTCGGGAGACCAGGTCAAAGCGGAATCGCCGCGCGTGCGCATGGATCGCTTGAGCGGGCTCGGCAAGCCTGAAACAATGCTTCACGAATTTCGCGCCAAATTTTCAAAGGAAACCGCATGAGCGACGCCATCGCCTTTCTTCGTCGCGCCATCGAGCAGGGGCAGGGGCTCGCGCGGGCCGATGTGGTGCTGAAAGGCGGGCGGATTTTCGATCTGGTCGGGGGTGAACTCATCGAGAGCGACGTTGCGATTTGCAACGACCGCATTGTCGGGACGATGGGCGAATACCGAGGCGAACGCGAGATCGACGTGCCGCGGCAAAGTGGTGGTTCCCGGGTTCATCGACACCCACTGCCATGTCGAATCCTCGCTTCTGACGCCGCTCGAATTCGATCGCTGCGTGCTGAGCCATGGCGTGACGACGTCGATCTGCGACCCGCACGAAATCGCCAACGTCCTCGGCCTGACTGGCCTGCGTTACTTCCTCGACGCTGCGATGCTGACCGCGATGGACCTGCGCGTCCAGCTGTCGAGCTGCGTTCCGGCGACGGCGCTCGAGACCTCGGGAGCTCGTCTTGAGGTCGATGATCTTCTGCCGCTCGCCGATCACCCCAAAGTGCTGGGACTGGCTGAATTCATGAACTTTCCGGGCGTTCTCGCGCGCGACCCGTCATGCCTCGCGAAGCTCGCGGCGTTCCAGACCCGGCCGATCGATGGACACAGTCCGCTCTTGAGCGGCGCCGCCCTCAATGGCTATTTGAGCGCCGGCATGCGCACCGACCACGAGGTCACCAACCTTCCGGAGGCGAGAGAGAAGCTCGCCAAGGGGATGCAGCTGCTCATTCGCGAGGGTTCGGTGTGCAAGGACTTGCACGCGCTCAGCCCCGTCATCACCGAGCGAAACTCGCCGTTCATCGCTTTTTGCACCGACGATCGCAATCCGCTCGACATTGCGGAGGAGGGTCATCTCGACTTCATGATCCGCACCGCGATCGAGCTTGGCGCGCCGCCGCTCGCCGCCTATCGCGCCGCGACGATCTCGGCTGCGCGCATCTTTGGCCTCAGGGACCGGGGACTGGTCGCGCCCGGCTGGCGCGCCGATCTTGTCGTGGTCGACGACCTCGAACATTGCGCCGTCTCGATGACGATGGCGCGGGGGCGCGTGGTGGACGATGCTCTGTTCGCCGCGCGCGCTTCAATCGCGCCGGTCGGGCGCGAGAGCGTCAAGGCGCGGCGGGTCGAAGCGACCGATTTCGTCGCAAGGGGGCAGGGGCCTTCGACGCAAGCGATCGGCGTCATTCCGGGCAAGATCATCACCGACCGCGTTCCGGTGACGTTGCCGTTCAGACAAGGCGAGCGCGGCGTCGATCTGAGCCAAGACGTGGTCAAGGTTTCGGTGGTCGCGCGTCACGGCGTCAACGACAACCACGCGACGGCCTTCGTCAAAGGCTTTGGTCTGAAGCGTGGCGCTATCGCTTCGTCCGTCGGCCATGACAGCCACAATCTCTGCGTCGTCGGCGCTGACGAAATGGACATGGCCGCGGCCGTCAACCGGTTGCGCGAGACCGAGGGCGGGTTCGCCGTCGCGAGCGACGGCAAGGTGATCGCCGAACTGCCGCTGCCGGTGGCCGGCCTCATGAGCCTGAAAAGCTTCGAGGCGGTGCGCGAGGCCCTGATCCCGCTGCGCGCCGCAGCCAAAGGCCTAGGGGTGACGCTCGCCGAGCCGTTCCTGCAAGTCGCGTTCTTGCCGCTGCCGGTGATCCCGCATCTCAAGATCACCGACATGGGGCTGGTTGACGTCGACAGGTTCGAATTCGTGCGGGACTAGAAGGTCTCGTCAGAGCTCGGCCGCGTCAGGCGTGATGCCCTACCGTGCGCAAATGCGCGCTGGCGTTCGTGGTCCTCGTCGTAGCGGTCCTCGCATGAGTCTCGGTGCGCCTCGCCGCGCGCACGCCAGGTTCAACCACTCTGCCCGAAGCGGCGACCGGCAGGCCCCGCAGCGCCGAGCCGCTGGACCCGTTTGCGCACCCGAGGCTCCCGCCTCCGCCGCCACCACCGCCTGACGGCGCTGCGATGCTGGTCGCCGTATGTACGCTGCCGCCGCTGGTCGCCGCCGCGTGAGCGGGATGGCTCGACGCCCCGCAAGCCGCCAGCGCCCGGTCCGGGGCGGAGAGCGACAACGTAGCGCTAGCCAAAATCGCGACCGACAACCCGACGCCGTGCATACGAAAAGCGGCTTTGCCGCGCTCGCGCTTCGCTTGCATGGGTAACCTCCTGCAATTGCTCCACTGCGCAAGTCTGGCGCAGAAAAAAGGCTAGACTTGGGTCAATAGGCGCGTCAACCCGCGCGCAACTCACGAGTTCGCGACTGGCTCCGTGGGTGCGGATTAGGCCTTGCCGGTGCTTCACCTGCTCTGGCCGAAGACGCGGGGCGAGGGACGTCAAGCCGCGCGCCGGCTCGCGGTCGCGAAAACAACCGCGAGCGCCAGCCAGGACAGGATCATGGTCGTGCCCCCGATCGGAGCAGCGAAGGGAAAAATGCGTTCGCCGGTGAAGACATGCATCGCGAGCTCGGCGGAAAACAGGATTGCGCCGGCCTCCATGACGAAGCCGACAACAAGCAGCGCTCCCGCCGAGGCTGTCGCTATCCGAGCGTGCGCGGCGATCGCGAGCGCGGCAACTGAGTGCAACAGGAGAAACAGCGCGCCCCTCTGTGCGAGTTCGCCGCCGTTCGCGTGGACGCCCGCGGCCGCGAGCGCGACGCCTGCCGCGCCCATCAGCGCCGCGACGCCAGCGAGAATAAAGGGCGAGCGGGTCATCTCTGGCTCCATCGCCGACGAGGTCGGTCGGCGCGGGCAAAGCAGTCCCTTGGACCCAGGCTTGTCAAGACGGTTCGAACCATCGATCCTTCGGATCGGACGCGCGTATCGCGGATCGGGACGAGCGGGGAGGGCAGCAATTGCCGGACTTCAGGGTGCGCGCGATTGAGGATACGGATCGCGCGCAATGGGAGCCGCTGTGGCGCGCCTATCTTGTTTTTTATCGCGCTCAATGGAGCGACGAGGTCGCCAACGCCACCTTCGCGCGCATTTTCGATCCGCTCGAGCCGATGCACGCGCTGGTCGCCGAGCGCGGCGGGGACTTGCTTGGCTTCACGCACTATCTGTTTCAGCGCAGCACATGGCTCATCAATTCGCAATGCTATCTCCAGGACCTTTATGTCGGCGAGGCCGTAAGAGGCGGCGGCGTCGGTAGAGCGCTGATCGCGGCCGTCGTCGACGCGGCAAAGGAGGCGGGCGCGGCGCGCGTCTTCTGGAACACGCACGAGACCAACGCCGTCGCGCGCAGGCTTTACGACGCGGTGGCCGAACGCTCGGGCTTTATTCAGTATCGCATCAATTCTCTGGGCTGACGCGCGACTGGCAGACTTGCCGCAGTGCAAAACTTGCCTCATGGTGCGCGGCCCGGAACCCTTGTGTTCGGGCGTTACGGTCGGGCGTCGGCCGGCAGGGGTTTTCTGGATGGTTTCACGACGTCTCACCAAACGCTCGCTCGCCATCGCCAAGGCCAACGCCCAGGCCGGCGCCGATGCGGCATTGACCATAGCCGCTCGCACCCAGAGATTGCTCGCGCCTGGCCGCCAGTCCGATAAAACACGCGAAGCACACCTCATGGTGCAGGAGAAGATCGACGCCGCCATCGAAGGCGCTTTCGCGGCGCAGATGGCCTGGGGCTCGTTCTTCATCAAGGCCGCGTTTGGCGGCGTGCGCACGCCAAACGACATTTCCGCAGGTCTGACTGCGATCGCCGAGGCAGCCGCCGCGCCCGCCCGGCGCACGGTGCGCGCCAATGCCCGCCGCCTGACCGGTCTCAAGGCGTCGCCTTGACATGGAGCTCGTTCCGCATCTTCAGCACGTCGTCGCAACTTACGGCTATCTCGCGGTCTTCGTCATCGTCGCGCTGGAAAGCGCCGGAATTCCAATGCCCGGCGAGACCGTTCTGGTCACCGCGGCAATTTTCGCCGCTTCGGGTACGCTGAAGATCTACTGGGTGATCGCAGCGGCGGCGGCGGGCGCGATCATCGGCGACAATTGCGGCTATTGGATCGGCCGGGAGCTCGGCTTTCCCCTCATCTATCGTTTTGGCCACTATATCCGACTGGATGAGAAGCGGCTCAAAGTCGGGCAATATCTCTTTCTCCGACACGGCGGGAAGATCATCTTTTTCGGCCGCTTCGTTGCGGTGCTGCGCGCCTTCGCGGCGTTTCTCGCCGGCGTCAATCGCTACAATTGGGAAGAGTTCTTTCTCTTCAATGCCGCGGGCGGAATCGTCTGGGCCACGATCTTTGGCGTCGGTGGCTACCTGCTCGGCCGCGCCTTTGAGCATTACGCACGGCCCGTGGGGACCGCCGTGCTCATCATCGCCGTGATCGGCGCGGTCTTCGCCGCCCGTTTCATCCGCTCTCACGAGCAGGCGCTGGAGGAAGAGGCCGAGCGGGCTCTTCCAGGGCCGCTCAGGCCTCCGAAGACTTAGGCGGCGGACTGTTGACGCCTCGGGCGCTCCCTGAGGTGCAGAAGTCAACGAAAGGACCGGAGATGCCAGGCAGTGTGATCGCGGCAATTCCCGCATTGCCCGCCCTCCTTTTGGGCTTCTGGCTGATGCAGACGGGCAATACGTTTCAGGGCACGATTCTCAGCATCCGCGGCGAAATTGAAGGCTTTACCCTGGCTCAAATCGGCGCGGTTGGGGCGGGCTTCTGGGCCGGCGTCATTATGGGATCGTTGCGCGCCGCGGGAGTGATAAGGCGGGTTGGCCACATTCGAACTTTCGCGGCCTTTGGAGCAATCGCCGCCACGGCGCCGCTCGTGCACCTTCTTGTGGTCGATCCGTTCGTGTGGATCGCGGCGCGAGCGCTCACCGGCTTCTGTTTCGCCGGCATGTTCATTGTCGTCGAGAGCTGGCTGAATGCCGGCGCGAGCTCCGAAAACCGGGGACAGATTTTAAGCATTTACGGCATGACGGGATTGCTGGCCGGCATATGTGGACAGCTTCTTCTGCCCACGACCGATCCGGCGGGCTTCAGGCCGTTCTGCATCATTGCTTGCATCATTTCGCTGGCGCTTGTGCCGATCGCTTTGACCCAGGGCGCCGCGCCGGCGCCTCCCGGCGAAGGCAGCCACGTCGGTCTGGGCCGGCTCTACCGCGAGTCGCCCTTAGGGGTCGTGGCCGGATTCCTGAGTGGAGTGACGACCGGCGCCTTTTTCACGCTCGGGCCGGTTTTCGCGGAGCAGCGGGGCCTGAGCACCGGCCAGATCGCCATCTTCATGGCGTCTGGGACGCTTGGCGGGTTCCTGGCGGCTTGGCCGCTCGGACTGCTCTCAGATCGCTACGACCGCCGCCTCGTCATAATCGGGGCGGCCGCGGCGGCGGCGGCGAGTCTGATCGCCATGATCGCGCTCGTGCCGGGCGACGCTTATCCGTGGCTTCTCTACCTTTGCGTCGCTCTGTTCGGCGGAATGATCATACCGACCTACAGCTTGGCGCTCGCGCATTTGAGCGACTCGGTCGAGCAACATGAGATGGTCGCCGCCTCAGGCGGCCTGTTGCTGGCGCACGGCGCCGGAGCCGCCGCTGGACCCTTGATCGCGGGGTTCGCCATGTCGGCCACGCCGCGAGGCCTGTCTTACACGCTCGTTGTCGCGCAGGCTCTCATTGTCCTTTTCGGAGTGCTGCGGCTCCTTTCACGAGCGCCGCCCGTCACGCACAAGAGCGCTTTCGCGCTCGAGCCCCCGGTCCCAGTCGGGACCGAGTTCGCCGCCGCCCATTCGACCCAGGCGTAGTTTTTGGCTTTACGCCGCCAGCGGGCGCTCGACCGGTCCGATCCACACCCTGAGCTGCTCCGATCGGCGCAGGAAGTCGACGCTGACGGTGCGATCGATCTTGTCGGCGTCGAGCGCGCGCATGAGGTCGCTGACGCTCGTCACCGGCTTGCCGTCGAGCGCGATGATCAGGTCGCCCGTCAACAGCCCCGCGTGAGCGGCCGGCCCAGCCTGATCGACGGTCAGAAGGCGGGCCCCTGTGACCTGTTGCAGGCCGAGTCTGAGCACGATACGGCGCGGAATTCGCGAGCGTCGCCGCGCCGACCCCGATGTAGGCCCGCCGCACGCGCCCGTTCCGCGCGATCTCGCCGGCGACGAAACTCGCGGTGTTCGAAGCCACGGCGAAGCAGATGCCCTGCGCGCCCATGATCACCGCGGTGTTGATGCCAATCACTTCGCCAGCCGAGGACACCAGCGGGCCGCCGGAATTGCCCGGGTTAAGGGGAGCGTCGGTCTGCACCACGTCCTCGATCATCCGGCCGGTGCGCGACTGCAGCGACCGTCCGAGGGCCGAGACGACGCCTGCGGTCACCGTCGCGTCGAAGCCGAGCGGATTGCCAATGGCGATCGCGATCTGGCCGCGCTTGAGCCGGGCGCTGTCGCCGAGTTTGGCCGCGGGCAGCGAGACGTCGGCTTCGACCCTGAGCAGCGCAAGATCGGTGTCGGGATCGTCGCCGAGCACGCGCGCCTGAAGCTCGCGGCCTTCGAGCGTGGTCAGGCTGACGGTTCGCGAGCCCTGGACGACATGGCTATTGGTGAGGGCCAGACCGTCGGAGGAAATGATGACGCCGGAACCCGAGCCGGCGCTGCGGCCTTGCTTGCGCACGTCGATGCGCACGACGCTCGGGCCGACGCGGTCGACGACGTCGCTGACCACGCGAGAATAGTCGTCCAGCAGAGCGGCGTCGCTAGGGGATGAGGGAACGCCCGGACCCTGGTCGAGACTGTCGGAATCGAGGGTCCAAACGGGAGAGGGAGATGGGAGGGGATCAATCATTGCGGCGATATGGTGACGTGTGGTCGGGCGTACAAGCTGGCTGGGGCTTTGAGCCCCTGGAGGTCAGCGAGCGACCTACTGACCTTGCCACCCTTAAGCAAATGGCCCAGATATCGACCGAATCCTTGGCGCGCCTCGTCGCCAGAACAAAAGGCTGATGGCTCTAACCGATCCCGCGAACTCTGTCTCCCGTTCGGCCTTCCGACCCGCCGGCGCGGGGAGCCCTCGGCTTGAGCGCAGCGGTGATCTGCCTCAACGAGGCAGCCTGCATCGGCAAATGTTTGGAGAGCCTTCGCGACTGTGCCGAGATTGTCGTCGTCGATTCCGGCTCGACGGACGCGACGCCCGCAATCGTCGACGATTTTGTTCGGCGTGGCTTTCCTGTGCGTTTCATTCTCCAGCCATGGCTTGGCTATGCGCGGCAGAAGCAATTTGCAATCGATCAGACGAAGGAACCCTGGATCCTGAGCGTCGACGCGGACGAGTGGCTTGACGAAGAATTGCGGGCCTCGCTGCCACGCCTGATGACGGCCAAAGAATCGGTCGCCGGCTGGAAAGTGCGCCGGTCGCTGACGCTCTGCGGGCAAGCGAAGCCGGTGAGCCGCTGGACTCGACCCGAGCATATTTTGCGGCTCGTGCGGCGGGGCAGGGCGCGATTCGATCCGGCCCTCATCGTGCATGAAGGCCTCGTCGCTGACGCTGGCGAGACGCCCATTGCCCGCGATGGGCTGCTTAGGCACGAGCGCAGCCTCCCCCTGTACGAGCAGATGAAAAAGGAAATCATCTATGCCCGGCTTAAAGCCGAACAGCGGCTGAAGCAGGGACGGAAGCCGTCGACGCTCAAGCTTGTGTTCAATCCGCCGATTTATTTCCTGCGCATCTTCTTCTGGAACCGGTTTTTTCTATCCGGCTGGGCGGGCTTCATCCACGCGGGGACCGGAGCCATGTATTCTCTCATGACCGAATCGATCCATCGGCAGTTATATCGCGCGCGAACGGAGCGTTGACGCGCTTTCGTTCGGGGCGATGTGATCGGGCGAGGCGGGATGAGCCGGGAATTTGATGACGAGACTCTCGACGCGCTCGAGGTCATCATCCCCAATCTGAATTGGCGCTATTCGGGTGGCACCGCGGTGAACCGCACCATCGCGCCGCTGATCGCCAAGCGGTGGCATACGGCATGGTGCGG
Source organism: uncultured Alphaproteobacteria bacterium (assembly GCA_963833955.1). GTDB lineage: Bacteria > Pseudomonadota > Alphaproteobacteria > Rhizobiales > Beijerinckiaceae > Roseiarcus. Next base: position 263,939 of record CAWHZY010000018.1, read on the forward strand.
GCCTGACCAGCCGGAAGGTATCGCGGCCCTGCGCCTCGGCGACCTATTGCGTCTGCGCTTCCGTCCTCCAGCGCACGGCAAGGTCCGCATCTGGCATGCGCGCCGCAACGTCGAAATGCTCGCCGGACTTTTCCTGAACCTGCTCGGCTACGGATTTGCGCTGATCTTCAATTCGGCCTCCCAACGCAAGAAAACCTGGCTCACCGACTTTCTCATCGCGCGAATGGACGCAGTGATCGCGACGAGCGAGATCGCCGCGCAATTTCTTCGTCGTCCGGCAACGGTGATCCTTCATGGCATCGACGTCGATCTCTATTCCCCGCCCGCCGACCGTCTCGCGGCCTTTGCGAAAACAGGTCTGCCCGGAAAGTATGGGATCGGAACGTTCGGCCGCGTGCGGCGGCAGAAAGGCAGCGACCTGTTCGTCGAGGCGATGTGCCGGTTGTTGCCGCGCTATCCGGATTTCTGCGCCGTGGTGGTTGGGCTCACGACCGTCGACAATCTGCCCTTCGTCGAGGGGCTCAAGCAGCGGATCGCCGCCGCAGGCCTCACCGAGCGCATTTGTTTCCTGGGCGAATTGCCGATCGAGGAGGTGCCGCTCTGGTATCAGCGAGTCTCGATCTACGTGTTCGCGTCCCGGGTCGAGGGATTCGGACTCACCATGCTCGAGGCCATGGCGGCGGGCGACGCGGTAGTCGCAACGCGCGCTGGCGCGGCGGAAATGATCATCACCGACGGGGACGACGGCATTCTCGCCCCGGTTGACGATGTCGAGGCGCTCGTCGCCGCGCTCGAGCCCCTCATGCGCGATCCCGAACGCACCGAGGCGATGGGAGCGCGCGCGCGCTCTCGGGTTGTCAGCGCGTTCAGCCGCGATCGCGAGGCCGACGAGATCAGCGCCGTGTACCGGCAGGTCTGGGCGATGCGAAAGAATTAGAGCGGCCTCGGCGCTACTCCCATTGCGAGGCTAACGGCGCCGGATCGGTAGAGAATGAGGCCGCCAAGGCCGATCAGAATGAAGGGCAGGAGAACGTGCCCGTAACGCCGCAGCGGTTTGCCCAACGCCGTATGCCTGACTAACCCCAGCGCGGCGAAGCACCAAGCGAGGGTGAGTATGGCGAAGATCGCTAGCGTCGCGCTCATTTCGAGACGTCCTTCGGTCGCGAAGATCGGCGTATAGGCGGCTATGTTGTCCCCTCCGTTGACGACCGTGACGGTCGCAACCTGGAGAATTCCGGCGGCCGTCGGCTGTCCTCCGTCCTGAGCTTTGCCAAGGCGCAGCAACTTTCCAATTCCGATGACGATGGGCGCGAGGCCGAGCAAGCCCACATGCGCCGGCGAGATCCCAACGGCCACAGAGGCGGCCGCCAAGCTTATCGCGACGATGATTGCCATGCCGAGGATCTGGCCCGCGAAGATGAGGCCCCGCGAGAAGCTTCGGTCGGAAAAGAAACCGACCAAAAGGAGCAGGTCGTCGATATTCGTCGATACGAAGGCGCCGGTCGACAACAAGGCAAGCGAGAGGAAGTTCACGCTGCCGCCGGCTTCTTGCGCGCGCCGCGCGGTCCGACCGTCTCGGACGGTTCGTTCAGGCCGCGCTCGGCCGCATGGCGGCGAACAGGCGCTTCAGCGGCGCCGAGACATGGTGGCGCAGCATCGCCATCCGGCGATCGCCTTCGGAGGTGACCCAATTGAACTGGATGACCCGGCGTTCCCCAGCAAAGGGCTTGTGCCCGTGCCACGAATTATCCGAGCGTTTGAACGCCAGCAGCGTTCCCTCGGTCGGGGGCACCTCCATGATCATATCGTCCAGGTTGTCGGCTGATTTCAGCAGGCGCAAGCGACCGCCCGAATTCTCCCAAGCGGGGTTCATGTAGATGAGGACGGTGATGATCTTGCTCTTCGTGTCGGTATGGATGCGGCCATCCTTGGGACTGCACTGACCGCGAACCGTGGTCGTGGTCGGCCGGCCCGCGAGATCGACGCCGAACTTTTCCTCGAACGCCTCGCGGAAATCGTCGCTCTCCAGTTCGGCGACGAACTCGCGGAACGCGGGCCCGTAGGAGAGTTGCGCCACGGGAAAGCTCCCGCCCTCGGAAATTTTTGGATAGTCGGCGTTGATGTTCGCCCGCGCCTCGGATCGCACAAAACCCGGAACGACGAAATATTCGAAGGGCGTCCGGGTCACCGGCGTCGCCTTCAGGGCTTCGAGGTCGAGAGAACGCAAGGGCATGGAATCGATTCCGGCAAGGACGAATTTTGCCGCCTTTTAGATCGGCAGGCCTAACCCGTCAAAAGCTGCGCATCATCCGAGCCGCGCCGTCAAGGGCGCGGCTCGGATGCGCCGGCTCTTAGAGCCCGTTCTTCTTTATGATTTCGCCGGCGTTGCTCTTGTCGACGAGCATGGTCGGCTGCACGATGACCGGCGGGATCTTCTCGCCGTTCAGGAGCTTCACCGCCTGACGCAGGCCCTCGGCGCCCGGCGTGGCGTAGAGGAAGGTCGCCGCCAGCTCTCCCTTATTCGCCCAAGTCACGCCCTCGTCGGGAAGAGCGTCGATCCCGAGGATGAATTTGATGTCCTTGTCGCGTCCGGCGCTCTTGGCGGCAAGATAGGCGCCGTAGGCCATCGGATCGTTGTGGCCATAGACCAGGTCGATCTTCTCGTTGTTGCGCAGCGCCGTCGTCATGATGTCGTAGGCCTTGTCCTGCTTCCAGTCGCCGGACTGGTTGTTCAGCAGGTACTTGATGCCGGGCTCCTTGCCGGTGAAGGAAGATGTTCTCGGCAGCGGTCGCCTACTCGAAGTCGAGGTCGCGGCGCTCTGCGCGGCCGAATTGCCTGACCACGCGGTCGATCAAATGAGCCGGAACTTCGGCTATCAGCGCACCGCTCTCGACAGCGGCGATCTTGCGGGCTTTCATGAACTCGACACGCGTTTCCATCGTCAAATGACCAATGCGCTTAACCTCCAGCGCGTCGGCGAGGCGCTTGATTCCCTTCGGATGCATCTTGACCGGGTTCGCCGAACGCTGCTCCCCGCGCCCGGGCGGATCGCGCGAACCTACGCCGAGCACCGAGCGATCTTCGAGACGATTGCCGGACGCGGCCCGGAACGGGCGGCCGAGGCGACGCGGGCGCATCTGGGGTCAGTGCTGCGGGAACTCGAGGATTTCGTGTCGCGGCGCCCTGGCTTCTTCGAAGGCTGATTGGCGGCCGCCGGTCAGCGCGGTCGCTACATCCGCCCCTTGGCGAGCGCCTTGAGGATCGATTGCGCTCGATGGCTGGCGAAAGCGGCGGCGACATCGGGCCCGACCTTGAGCCGCCAATTCGGGCGCTCTTGGTCGGTGCCCGGCAAATTCGTCGCGACGGTTTCGCCGACTAGGTCGTCGAACTGAGCGTGGGCGAACATCGAGCCTGAGCCGCCGATCAGCGCGTGAACAGCTGCTGCTGTAGCGTCGGGAAGCGGCCCGTCCTCCATCTGCGAGACTGCGAGGCCCGCCATGGCGAGCGCGCGCAGAAGCGCGCGCTTCTCTTCGCGCCGAGCGACGATTTCAGCGCCCGCCTTCGCAAGTGTCAGAAGGCCGAGCGCGAGCCTCTCGGCGATGTCGGCGCCCTGCCACCAGCCCGACAGCGTCGCCAGATCATGCGTTGCGACGCAGGCGACCGAAGTCGGCGGATAGGACGCAGGAGAGACGAACTCCACGCCCTTGCGCTCGAACCACAGTACCCGCATGCCGGTGATCTTGGCGCGCGCCAGACGATCGCGAAAACCCTCCGGAACGGTGCCGAGGTCTTCGCCAATCACCATGCACCGCGCGCGTTCGCTTTCGAGCGCGATGTGGCCGACGAGATCGTCGATCGGATAGGACAGATAGGCGCCGTCCGCCGGCCGTGCGCCATCGGGAATGAGGAAGAGGCGCTGCAGGCCCATCGCGTGATCGATGCGCAGCATGCCGGCATGGCGCATGTTGGCGCGGTAGACAGCGCTTACTGAAGCCCAACCTTCGCGCGCGCCGGCCACCGGATTGGGCGCCGGAAGGCACCAGTTCTGTCCTTGGACGGAAAAGGGATCGGGCGGCGCTCCGACCGTGACGCCATGCGCAAGCGCGCCTGCATGCGCCCAGGCCTCTGTCCCGTCCGGCGCCGCGCCGACCGCAAGATCGCGGTAGAGACCGATCTCAAGGCCGCCGCGCCGCCCGCGCTCGGCGGCCCATCCAAGCTGGCGGTCGGCGAGCCACTGGCAGAAAAGCGCGAACTCGAAGCCTGTCCGATTGCGTTCGATCGCCTGATCGATCGCCTTGGTCTCGCCGTCGCGCAGATTTTGCGACCAGAGACGCCAATTCCCTCCAGCCTCTCCGTCGGCGGCGGCTTGGAAGGCGGCGAAACGCCTTAAGGTCTCGCCGCCTGATCTTGCGAACGCGTGGTAGTCGGCGATGAGCGGATCGCTGGGGCGCGACGTGCGGAGGCGGACGAAGGCTGCGCTTCGGGCTTGCAGCGCCGCGCGCTTGGCGAGCCACACCTCCTCGTACTCGACATATTTTGTCGCCGACGCGGCGGCGAACTGCGACGCCAGTAACGCGAGCGCGGCGTTCAGCGCCTCGTCGCGGGGGAGGCCCGCGTCGTCCAGCGCATCGATGTAGATCGGGTCGAGGAAGCGGCGGTCCGAAGGGTAATAGGGGCTCGCCCGGGCTCTCTCACGCGGGAAAAGCATGTGCAGCGGGCTGACGCCGAGATAGGCCGCGCCGGCTTGGCCCGCCTGTTCGCCCGCCATCGCGAGCGCGGAAAAGTCACCGATCCCCTGATCGCGACCGCTCTCGTCCGCGCGACGTAAGGCGTAGAGCTGAGCCGCCGCGCCAAAGCGCTTATGTGAGGCCGATGCGGGGCTGTAAGCTTGGGGCGGGGCTACGGTCAGCGCGCATTCCACGCCACCGACAATGAGACGGTGGCGGCCGATCGGCAGCGTCGGCAACGCGATTATGCGCTCGGAGACGGAGCGTGCATCCGCCAAGTCGCGCCGGATCCCGTCGGCAGCCTCGATCGACCATTCGGCGACGGCGCCGTCTTCCCGCTCGATCCGCGCCTCGCTTGCTTGCGGCATGTCGCGGAGCGGGGCGACGAGCGGCTGGTCGGCGCGCAGCACGAGCGAAAAGGGCAGGCGGCGGTGCTGCGTCTCGTCGATGAGCCGCGTCAGGCTGTCGCGCGCCTGAGCCTCGCTTGCAACCTCGAGCCCAAGCCCGGACAGAAGCGCGATCTTGGTTTCCGGGGAGACGATCGTGCGCCTCCCACTGATGTCTGTCCATTCCGCGGCAATCCCGGCCGCGCCGGCCAGCTTGTCGATCGTCTCGGCGCCTGGCGCCCCAGAATTAAGGCCGCCACCTCTCGATCTCGCCTCTGTGAGAATCAGCGACGAGCGCGCTCGAAGCCGGACGAGGTCGGCGAGCGCGAGCCAGCGCTCAGGCGCCGCGGGATCGTACGTGTCGATGATGGCGCGCCACGCCATGCCAGGGCGCGGCAAGGGCAGGTGAACCTCCGCATCTGCGTTCGAGCGGTTCATCGCCACGGCCGCTCGATCGACGCCGTCCCTCTGAGGCGCGGAGAAGACCGCAACGAAAACGTCCCCCTTGGGGTCGTTCCAGGCGGTCTGGGTCATCGGCCCGTTGGCGTCGCGCCATTCGACGTCAGGGAGCTGGCTCGCGTCGAATGGCGACCCGGTCAGGAAGGCGTCACGCGACAGCGCGGCATTGGCGCGGCGAGCTGCAATAAGTCGCGTCGTGAAAGCGACCAGCGAGGCGTCGGCGGCGCGCCAGTCAATCGCGCTCGTCGCGTTGTCCTGGGCGTAAGCGTTGTTGTTGCCACCCTGGCTGAAGCCGAGCTCCGAGCCCATGCTGAGCATTGGCGTCCCGCGCGAGGCGAGCAAAAGCGTGAGCAGATTGCGCTCGTCGCGCGAGCGCGATTCGACGATCGCGGGATCGTCGCTCGGGCCTTCAACGCCGTGGTTCCAGCTGTTGTTGCTGTCCGTGCCGTCGCGATTGTTCTCGCCGTTGGCTTCGTTGTGCTTGTGCTCGTACGAGACAAGGTCGTGGAGCGTAAAGCCGTCGTGGACGACAACGAAATTGACGCCTGTGGAAGGCGCGGCGGCGCTCGGGAACAGGTCGCGTGAACCGGCCATACGGCTTGCAATCTCGCCGCGCAGCCCCGGATCGCCGCGCCAGAAGCGGCGCGCGGCGTCGCGAAAGCGGTCGTTCCAGTCAGCGAAAGGGGGACCGAACTGGCCGAGGCGATAGCCGCCCGGGCCGATGTCCCACGGCTCGGCGATGAGGCGCGCCTTGGCGAGAATGGGATCGGCGGCAAGCGCTTTGAAGAACGGCGCCTCGGGGTCGAAGCCGGTGTCGCGGCGACCGAGAGTCGTTGCCAGATCGAAGCGAAAGCCATCGAAGCCGCCGTAGATCATCCAGCGCTTGAGCGCGCCAATCGCCATTTCGATGACCAGAGGACGATCGAGCGCGAGGCAATTTCCAGTGCCGGTATCGTTGACGTAGAGTTCTGGATTGTTGGGATCCAGACGGAACCAGGCTTGATTGTCGAGGCCCCGGAACGACAAAGTCGGCCCTAGCTCGTCGCTTTCGCCGTTGTGGTTGAAGACAACGTCGAGAATGGCCTCCATGCCCGCCGCATGCAGCGCATCGGTCGCTGCTCGAACGTCGGCCCAACCACCTGGGGCCAGACGCGGATCGGGCGAGCCGAACACGACTGAATTGTAGCCCCACGCGTCGGACAATCCGAGCGGGGGCATATGCCGGTCGTCGACGAAGGTGTCGGCCGGCATGATCTCGATGGCGGTGACGCCGAGTTTGGCCAGATGTTCGATCGAAGCGGGATGAGCAAGGCCTGCGAACGTCCCGCGCGCGGCTTCAGGGATCGCGGGGTTGAGCCGCGAGAAGCCGCGCAGGTTGAGCTCGTAGATCACGAGCGCTTCGGGCGCGATGCGCTTATGGCCCGGCTCACCCGCTGGCGGCGCTCCCGCGATCGCCTTCGGCGTGTGCGGGCCGGTGTCCTCCCCGAACTTGAACATTGAGGGGTGGAGCTGGAAGGGCCGGTCGAAACGCCAGGCGTAAGGATCGGCCAGCAGTTTGGAGTCGTCGAAACGCAATCCCCGTTTCGGATCGTAGGGGCCCTGGACGCGGAAGCCGTAAAGCGCGCCGGCGCCGACGTCAGGCGCAAGGCCGCGCAGGACGCCGTCGGCGTCACGCGTCATCGGCACACGAACAATCTCTCGATCACCTTCATAAACGCACAGCGACGCGCCCTCCGCGTTGGGCAGCACCAGCGCCGCCTCGAGGCCGCGCGAAGAGACGAAGACGCCGCGAGCGGCTTTTGGGTCGCTCATTCGGCGGGCCTGATCATATCGCGATAAAGCGCGGCGTATCGTTTCGCCGGGCCGCGCCAGGAGACGTCCGACCGCATGCCGTTTAGTCTGAGCCGTCGTAAAACTGCAGGATCGCGGGCGATATCAAGCGCGCGGTTAAGCGCGTAGCTCAACAATTCAACAGCAGGCGGGTAGAATTGGACGCCGGTCGCCACGCCGGCGACCGTCGCCGCCTCGTTGGCGTCGATGACCGTGTCGGCGAGACCGCCAACGCGCGCGACAATCGGCGGAGCGCCATATCGGAGCGCGCAGAGCTGAGTGAGGCCACAAGGCTCGAACCGCGAGGGCACGACAATGAAATCAGCGCCGGCCTGAATGAGATGGGCCAGCTTCTCATCGTAGCCGAGCACGCAGGCAACCGAGTCGGGCCTCGATGCGGCGGCAGCGGTAAAGCCGCCCTCCAGCAACGGATCGCCTGAGCCGAGCAGCGCGAGCTGGCCGCCTCTGGCGATGACGCCGGGCAGCGCCTGCAACAGCAAGTCGAGGCCCTTCTGATCCGACAGGCGAGAGACGACGCCAAGCAGTGGCCGGTCGACTTCAGGCGCCAACCCCATCTGGGTCTGCAGCGCAATCTTGTTGCGAACGCGCATGTCGATGCGCAGGGCGCTGTAGTTTTGCGGCAGCGTGACGTCGGTGGCCGGATTCCAGACATTGTCGTCGATGCCGTTGACGATTCCCTGCACAACGCCCGCGCGAGTGCGCAAGAGACCATCAAGCGCCATGCCGAACTCGGGCGTCATGATCTCGCGTGCGTAGGTTGGGGACACCGTGGTGATGCGGTCGGATAGCCTCAGACCCGCCTTCAGATAGCCAACGCCGCCGAAATATTCGACGCCATCGATGGAAATGGCTTGCGGCGGCAAGCCGAGCTCTCCGAAGATCGACATCGGAAAGTGACCCTGGAAAGCCATGTTATGGATCGTGGTGACAATTCCGGGTCGCGGTCTTTCGGCGTAGTTGAGATAGGCGGCCGCAAGCGCCGCTTGCCAGTCATGCGCGTGAACGACTTGAGGCCGGAACGCGTCGATCGCGCCAAGCCCGATATCCGCGCCGACCCGCGCCAGCGCCGCAAACCTCTGTGCATTATCGGGCCAGTCAAGCCCGCCGGGCCCGAGGTAGGGATTGCCGGGCCGGGCGAAGAGATGGGGCGCATCGATTGCGAACAGATCCAAACCGGCCGCCTTGCCGCTGAGAACCCGCGCCGGGCCTCCGAACAGATTGTCATAGGTGTGCGCGGGCTGCGCGCCGGCGAGCCTGGCCATTACCGCCGGATAGCCGGGGACGAGCGTTCTGATCTCGACGTCTTCGCGAGCGAGCGCGGCCGGCAAAGCGCCCGCGACGTCGGCGAGACCCCCGGTCTTGATAAGCGGGAAGACCTCCGAGGCGACCGAGAGAACTTTCAGTCCGCTCATTGCGCCAGTTTGTCGATCATCGGTTGAGTGATCAACGTGACGCCGCTCTCGGTTCGGCGGAAGCGCTTGCCGTCAAGCTCGGGATCCTCGCCGACCACAAGGCCGTCGGGAATGCGCACTTCGCTGTCAATGATGGTTTTGTTGAGCCGCACGTTGCGTCCGATCGTTACATAGGGAAGCACGACCGTCTCATGCACCGTGGTGTACGAATGGACACGCACCCCGGTAAAGATCAGCGAGCGGCTGAGCGAGGCGCCGGAAATGATGCAGCCGCCCGACAATAGCGAAGAAACCGCGAGGCCGCGACGACCATCCACGTCATGGACGAATTTCGCCGGCGGGGTGATTTCCCCATAGGTCCAAATCGGCCAGCCGCGATCGTAGAGGTCGAGATCGGGAACGACGTCGGTCAAGTCGACGTTGGCGGCCCAATAGGCGTCGACGGTTCCAACGTCGCGCCAGTAGGGCTTGGCTTCCTCGCTCGAGGTCACGCAGGATTCCGAGAAGTGATGCGCGACCGCTTTGCCGTTCTTGACAAGGTAAGGGATGATGTCCTTGCCAAAATCATGACTGGAATTTGGATCCGCCGCGTCGCGCCTGAGAATATCGATCAGGAATGATGTCTCGAAGACATAGATGCCCATGCTGGCGAGCGCGACGTCGGGCTTGCCGGGCATGTGCGGCGGGTTCTTCGGCTTCTCGAGAAAAGCGATAATGTTGTTCTTCTCGTCGATATGCATGACGCCGAAAGCTGTGGCTTCCTCGAGCGACGTCTCGAGACAGCCGACGGTCACGTCGGCTCCCGAATCGACGTGCTGCTGGAGCATTTTCTCGTAGTCCATCTTGTAGATGTGATCGCCGGCCAGCAGCACGATGAATTGGGGGCCATAGCCCTCGATGATATCGATGTTCTGGTAAACCGCGTCGGCGGTGCCGAGATACCACATCGTCTCGGATACGCGCTGAGACGCCGGCAGGACGTCGAAGCTCTCGTTGCGCTCTGGCCTGAGGAAGTTCCAGCCGCGCTGCAGATGGCGAATGAGGCTGTGGGCCTTGTATTGCGTGGCGACTGCGATGCGGCAAATCCCCGAGTTGAGCGCGTTCGACAACGCGAAATCGATGATGCGCGACTTGCCGCCGAAATAGACCGCGGGCTTCGCGCGTCGGTCGGTGAGCTCGAGCAGGCGGCTGCCGCGGCCGCCGGCGAGCACGTAGGCCATGGCGTGGCGCGAATAGGGGGCCGAAACGCCCAGTTCCTTCGCCGTTTTCATCTTTGGCATCGCGAGCTCCGTCGGGGCGCCGCCTCAGGCCGAGGGCGGACTGAAAACGAGGAACAAGGTTGCAAGCGGCGGCAACGTCACGGTCGCCGATGCCGGAAAGCCGTGCGCCGGTTGCGCCTCCGCCGTGACGCCGCCGAAATTGCCCGTATTCGAGCCGCCGTAGGAGGCGGCGTCGCTGTTGAGCGCCTCGCGCCAGAGGCCCTGGTAGGGCAGGCCGAGCCGATAACCTAAGCGTGGCTCGGGGGTGAAATTGCAGACGACCGCAACGGGCGGGTCGCTCTGCGCGCCCTGCCGAAGAAAGGCCAGCACCGACTGGCTTTCGTCGTTGACCACGATCCAGCGGAAACCATCAGGCTCGCAATCGCGAGCGTAAAGCGCAGGCGTTTCGCGATAGAGCCGGTTGAGATCGCGGATCAGCGCCTGGACGCCCTGGTGCGGCCAATAGTCGAGCAGCCACCAGGGGAGCGACTCTGAGGCGTTCCACTCGTTTGTTTGCCCGAACTCCTGGCCCATGAAGAGGAGCTTCTTGCCGGGGTGGCCCCACATGAAGCCATAAAAGGCGCGCGCATTGGCAAAGCGCTGCCATTCGTCCCCTGGCATCTTGCCGACGACCGAGCGTTTGCCGTGCACGACTTCGTCATGCGAGATCGGCAGCACGAAGTTTTCGCTGAAGGCGTAAAGGAGGCCGAAGGTCATCTTGTTGTGATGCCAGCGGCGATAGATCGGATCTTCCGACACATAGTCGAGCGTGTCGTGCATCCAGCCCATGTTCCATTTGAAGCCGAAGCCAAGGCCGCCCTGGTCGGTCGGCCGCGAAACGCCGGGAAAGGCGGTCGAATTCTTCGGCAATGGTGACCGTCCCCGGAAAGCCGCCGTAAACGAGCTCGTTGGCGCGGCGCAGGAAGGCGATCGCTTCGCGGTTTTCGTTGCTTCCGTCGGCGTTAGGCAGCCATTCGCCCTCTTTGCGGGAATAGTCGAGGTAAAGCATCGAGGCGACAGCGTCGACGCGCAGCCCGTCGACATGGAAGCGATCGACCCAGTAAAGGGCGTTGCAATAGAGAAAGTTGGCGACCTCGGTGCGACCAAAATTGTAGATCGCCGTGTTCCAGTCCGGTTGGAAGCCCTTGCGCGGATCGGCGTGTTCGTAGAGCGCGGTGCCGTCGAAACGCGCCAACCCTTGTTGATCGGTCGGAAAATGGGCCGGCACCCAGTCGAGAATGACGCCAAGGCCCGCGGCATGCGCTCGATCCACGAAGCGCGCGAAGGCGGCCGGATCGCCGAAGCGCCGGGTCGGGGCAAAGAGGCCGATCGGCTGATAACCCCAGGACTCGTCGAGCGGATGCTCGCTGATCGGTAGAAGCTCGAGATGGGTGTAACCCATGTCGGCGACGTAAGGGATGAGTTGCTCGGCCAGTTCGTCGTAGGTCAGGAACCGTCCGTCCTCGCCGCGCCGCCAGGAGCCGAGATGGGCTTCGTAAATCGACATCGGCTTTCGCCGGGGCTCGCCCTCCCCACGCTTCGCCATGTACTGGGCGTCGGTCCAGGTGAAGTCGGCGCTATCGGCGACGACCGAAGCCGTCGAGGGCCTAAGCTCAGCCTCGAAGCCGAACGGGTCCGCTTTGAGCGGCAACAGCGATCCGGTCGGGTCCAAAAGCTCGAACTTATAAACCGCTCCGACCGTCAATTCCGGGACGAAGATCTCCCATAGGCCGCTGTCGAAGCGCCGCCGCATCTGGCAGCGCCGCCCGTCCCATCGATTGAAGTCGCCGACGATGGAGACACGTGTCGCGTTCGGCGCCCAGAGCGCAAACAGCACGCCGTCGACACCCTCGTGACGGATAAGCTGCGCGCCAAGCCTACGGTAGAGCTGGCGATGCGTGCCCTCCCGCACCAGATAGTCGTCGAGCGGACCTAACGCCGGGCCGAACGCATAAGAGTCCATGTACGAATAGGACCCATGCGTTGTTGTGACCTCGACCCGATATGCGGGACGCTCCTTGAGTGACGGGATGAGCGCCTCGAAAATGTCGTCCTTCCGCCGCGGCAAGTCGGCGATGAGTTTGCCGGCAGGGGTGAGTGCGCGCACGGAAATCGCTTCAGGCGCAAAGACTCTAATAACCCATCCTGCAGCGGTCTGATGCGGCCCGAGCACCGCGAAAGGATCGAAACTGCGCGCGGCCATGATCGCGTCGAGGTCCTGCTCCCGCGCCTTCCAGTCCTCCCCCATGACTGTCTCCATAACTTGAGGCTAGCTTATTGGCACGAAAGGCGCGCTCCAGATTTCCGTCGCATATTCGGCAATCGTTCGATCGGAGGAGAACCAGCCGACATTGGCCGTGTTCAGAACGCTCGAGCGCATCCATCGGTTCCGGTCGCGCCAAGCTTCGTCGATTTTCATCTGCGCTGCCCAGTAGGCGTCGAAGTCGGCGCAGATCATGAAATAGTCGTGATGGGTGAGCGTATCGACGAGGCCGCGATAACGGGCGGCGTCGTCGATCGAGAACACTCCGGAGCCGATTTCGTCGAGCGCTTCGCGCAGGATCGGCGAGGCGGCGATGTGTTCGGTCGAATCGATGCCACGGGCGCGCGCGCTCTCGACTTCCGCAGCGGTCAGGCCGAAAATGAAGATGTTGTCGTCGCCGACCAAATCGCGCATTTCGACATTGGCGCCGTCGAGCGTGCCGATGGTCAGCGCGCCGTTGAGCGCCATCTTCATGTTGCCGGTGCCGGAGGCCTCCATGCCGGCGGTCGAGATCTGCTCCGACAGGTCGGCGGCGGGCATGATGATCTCGGCCAGCGAAACGTTATAGTTCGGCAGGAACACGACTTTCAGAAGGCCACGCACGGTCGGGTCCGAATTGACGACCTTCGCGATATCGATCGCGAGCTTGATGATCAGCTTGGCCTGGGTGTAGCTCGCGGCCGCCTTACCGGAGAAGATCTTGACCCGAGGCGCGAAGTCGATGGTCGGGTTCGCGCGGATGGCGTTATAGCGCGCGACCGTTTCGAGCAGGTTCAAGAGCTGACGTTTGTATTCGTGGATACGCTTGACCTGCACATCGAACATCGCCTCCGGGTCGACACGCAGGTTGAGCTGGTCGGTGATGACGCGCGCAAGCGCCGCCTTGCGCTTGCGACGCGCTTGAGCCACGCGCTCCTGCAGCGAAGAATCGTCCGCGTGAGCGGCGAGGCCCTTCAGCGCATGATAGTCGTCGAGCCCGCGCTCACCGAGAGTCGAGCGGATGATGTCGGCCAGGTCCGGATTGCACTCCATGAGCCAGCGCCGAAACGTGATGCCATTGGTCTTGTTGGTGATGCGGCCTGGATAGACCGAATTGAGCGAGTGGAACACGGTCTTGCGCATCAAGTCGGTGTGCAGCGCCGAAACGCCGTTGATCTTGTGCGAACCGATAAAGGCGAGGTTCCCCATTCTCACCCGGCGCCCGGCGTGTTCGTCGATAAGCGAGATGCCGGCGAGCATGGCCGTATCGACGAATCCGCGCCGTCGCGCGCTGTCGAGATGCGCCGCATTGATAAGGTAGATGATCTGCATGTGGCGCGGCAGCACGCGCTCCATCAGCGGCACGGGCCAGGTTTCGAGCGCTTCGGGCAGCAGGGTATGGTTGGTGTACGAGAATGTCGCCTGGGTGATCGACCAGGCCTCGTCCCATTCGACCTTGTTCAGGTCGACGAGGATGCGCATGAGTTCCGAGATGCCGATCGCCGGATGTGTGTCGTTGAGCTGGACGGCGGCGTGCTCGCCGAGGGTGCGCACATCGCCCCACTGCTTGACGTGGCGGCGAATGAGATCGAGCAATGACGCCGAAGTGAAGAAATACTCCTGCCGGAGCCGCAATTCCTGGCCGGCCGGAGTCGCGTCGCTAGGGTAGAGAACCTTGGAGATCGCCTCAGCCCGGACCCTCTCCGAAAACGCGCCGACATAGTCGCCGGCGTTGAAAGCCTCGAGCTTCAGCGGGTCCGTCGCCCGCGCCGACCACAGACGCAACGTGTTCACATGCCGGCCGCGCCAGCCGACGATTGGGGTATCGTAGGCGACCGCTTCGACTGTCTCGGCCGGATGCCACACGTGGCTGGTGCGCTCGTCATTCTCGACCATTTCGACCCAGCCGCCGAACCCGATCGCGTAATTGTATTCGGGACGGACGAACTCCCACGGATTGCCGTTGACGAGCCAGTCCTCCGGCGTTTCCTGCTGCCACCCGCCGCGAATAATCTGGCGAAACAGGCCGTTGTCGTAGCGGATGCCGTAGCCGTGCGCAGCGATCGACAACGTCGCCATGCTATCCATGAAACACGCAGCGAGGCGGCCGAGGCCGCCATTGCCGAGCGCCGCGTCAGGCTCGATCCGGCGCAAGTCCGTCAGGTTGACGCCGAGTTCGTCGAGCGCTTCCGCCATGGGTTGCGCGACCCCGAGATTGGTCAGCGCGTCGAACAACAGGCGCCCGATCAGAAATTCGAGCGAGAGATAATAGACGCGCTTGCGCCCATCGACGTAGACGCCGTTTAGCGATTCCAGCCAGCGGCCGACGATGATGTCGCGGGTGGCGAACGTGACCGCCAGAAACCAATCGCGCGGCGTGGCGAGTCCCGGCGCTTTGCCGACGGCATAGGTCAGTTTCGCGAGGACCGCCGCCTTGAGCTCCGCCGCGGAATAGGGCCGCATCTCGGCTTGCTGCTGCGCAGGCTTGTCCGTGGTGATCAGCTGATCCATGAAGCCCTCCGCCTGGGTCAGGTTCCGGCGCGGCCCTGAGACTGCCGATCGGTTCTCTGTTTAAACACGCGGCGCGGAGCCGCACAATCTCCCGTGACCCTCGCTAGCCTCATGATCGGACGATCCCCGTCACGGATTCGGGTTCGAGCCGGTTGCTGACTTCGCCGCGCGAATTTGCTCTTGAAGGGCGTTGAGCTCGGCGGTCGCCGCGTTGATCTGGCTTTGTAAGGCCTCGAACTCCTTCTGCGCGGATGCGGTCTGTGTCTGGGCGTCCGCGAGCGCCTTGCGGGCAGCGTCGGCGTCGCCCTGCAACCGGGTCAATTCGGCCGAAAGGGCTTGGTCCTGGCTCTGCAAAGCCGCCGCGTGGTCGCTTTCGTCCTTGAGACGGGCGTCGACGGCCTGCAAATCGCGCGTCCTGGCGCTCGCTTCCTCCTGGGCTCCGGAAATGGCAAGCCTGGCGTCGCCGATCTGCTTGGTCAGGTCGGCGAGCTCGTTCTGCGCCGAGGCCCTTGCGGTCGAGGCGTCCGACAGCGCCTTCTCGGCGTCGGCCGCCTGCTTTTTCAGGTCAGCAGCGGCGCCGGCCGTCTTTTCGAGGCTCTGCAAGTCCGAGGCGACGGATTGGCGCGCCCGTTCGGCGGCGGCCAGTTGATCCGTCAAATAGGACTGCGTTTGCCCGCCTTGCCACCAAACGAAGCCAGCAGCCAGCCAGCCGACGGCCGCCAAAGCGGCAAGCGCCAGCGAAATCGCTCGTGACGACTGTTCGTGGCTCTCATCCGCCATGACGCGTCTCCTTAAGGCGTCGCGTCGAGCGCGATGCCTCGGGTGAGGAGGCAGACGGCATATTGCGGGCGCCGGGGCGGTCCGCCAAGCACAAAATGTCGCAATCGCCGACCGAATATGGCTTGATGGGCCGCGCTGGAACTAAAAAGATGAAATCACGAAATGCGCATCATCACGGTCGGCTTTGCATTGAAGCGGACGAAAAGAATTTTTCATTTGTCAACGAGTTGCCGCGCCGTCTATTGTCGCGTGGCGCTGGAATTGAGGGGCGTGGCGCGTTGCGATCGTTTGCGCTAACGACATGAGTGAGACTGAAGGAGACAGGTCGTAATGCGCGTACGCTCAAACGCGATCAAGGCCGCCCTCGCGGGGCTGTCGGCTGCGCTTGCCGCGCCGGTGGCCGAGGCGCAAGTTTTTGGCGGTCCGACATCGGGTGGAATCGGGTTTCTGCCCGCAAATTCGGAAATTGCCGACGGCATGTTCTGGTTTCACAACTCGATCCTGCTTCCGGCGATCACCGGCATCTCGCTGCTTGTGCTGGCGCTCATCATCTATATCGTGTGGCGTTTCAACGAGACCGCGAACCCCGTGCCCTCCCGCCGGACGCACAACGCGATGCTCGAATTCGCCTGGACAGTGGCGCCCGCGCTTATTCTGGTCATCATAGCCGTGCCCTCGTTCCGGCTGCTCGCGCAACAACTCATCATCCCCGCGCCGGACCTGACGCTGAAGGTGACAGCCTCGCAATGGCATTGGAACTACGGCTACCCGAAGTCCGAGGGCGGCTTTTCGTTCGACTCGCTCTATGTCGAGGAAAAGGACCTGAAACCTGGCCAGCCGCAACGTCATCACGGCCGACCATCGAGTTGGTCGTTCCGGTCGGCAAGGTGGTGGAACTTGACGTGGTCTCGCAGGACGTCATTCACTCGTTTTCGATACCCTCGTTTGGTGTTAAGATCGACGCAATCCCCGGCCGGCTGAACAAATCCTGGTTCAAGGCGGAGCACGAGGGCATGTTCTACGGACAATGCTCGAATATCTGTGGCATCGATCACGCCTTCATGCCGATCAACGTCCGGGTCGTGAGCCAGCCGGATTATGAGGCCTGGCTTGCCCAGGCGAAGAAGCAATTCGCCGCTTCGGACCAAATTGACGTCGCGGCTCGCGCCGCGAGCCCAACCCTAATCGGCGCTGTCAATGAGTCTGCCGATCATGCATCACCGGAGTCGTTAAAAACCATGGCGTCCGTCACCGACTTCTCTCATCACGACGTCGATGCTCATCATGAGCACGAGCACGAGCACCACATCCCGACTGGGTGGCGGCGGTATCTCTATTCCACCAACCACAAGGACATTGGGACGCTTTATCTCATCTTCGCCATTATTTGCGGCCTGATCGGAACGTTGCTTTCGATCATGATCCGCGCCGAGCTGATGTCGCCGGGCGTGCAGGTTTTCCCCTGGATCTCCGCGATCATGACCGGTGACGGCTCGGCCGACGCGGCCAAGAATATGTACAACGTGTTCTTCAGCAGTCATGCGATCATCATGATCTTCTTCATGGTCATGCCGGCGATGATGGGCGGCTTCGGCAACTGGATGGTGCCGCTCATGATCGGCGCGCCGGATATGGCGTTTCCCAGACTGAACAACATGTCGTTCTGGCTTCTGGTCGCGTCGTTCCTGCTTCTCATGTGCTCCCTGTTCGCCGAAGGCTCGCCCGGCATGAGGGGCTTCGGCGGCGGCTGGGTGCTTTATCCGCCGATGTCCAGCGAGGTGGGAACGCCGGGTCCGGCTGCCGACTTCGTCATCTTGTCGATGCATCTCGCCGGCGCCTCGTCGATTCTGGGCTCGATCAATTTCATCGCCACGATCTTCAACATGCGCGCGCCGGGCATGACCATGTTCCGCATGCCGCTGTTCCCGTGGTCGGTGCTGGTCACCGCGTTCCTGCTCCTTCTGTCGCTGCCGGTGCTGGCGGGCGCGCTCACCATGCTGCTGACGGACCGCAACTTCCACACCACCTTCTTCGATCCGGCCGGCGGCGGCGACCCGATCCTGTTCCAGCACCTGTTCTGGTTCTTCGCCCATCCCGAGGTCTACATCCTCATCATCCCGGGCTTCGGCATGGTCAGCCAGGTCGTGGCGACGTTCTCGAAAAAGCCCATCTTTGGTTATGTCGGCATGGTCTACGCGATGCTGGCGATCGCCTTTCTCGGCTTCGCCGTCTGGGCCCATCACATGTTCACAACCGGCATGTCGCTCAACGCCCAGCGCTATTTCGTCTTCGCCACGATGGTGATCGCGGTGCCGACGGGGGTGAAGGTGTTCTCCTGGCTGGCGACGATGTGGGGCGGCTCGATTTCGCTCAGGCCGCCGATGCTGTGGGCGATCGGCTTCATCTTCGTCTTCACCGTCGGCGGCGTCACCGGCGTCGTGCTCGCCAACGCGGCGATCGACCGCTATCTGCACGACACCTATTACGTCGTTGCGCATTTTCATTACGTGATGTCGCTCGGGGCGGTGTTTTCGATCTTCGCCGGCTTCTACTACTGGTTCCCGAAGATGACCGGCTACTGTATGACGAGAGGCTGGCGAAATGGCACTTCTGGGTGTCCTTCGTCGGCATCAACCTCGCCTTTTTTCCCCAGCATTTCCTTGGCTTCCAGGGAATGCCCCGGCGCGTCGTCGACTACACGGAAGCTTACGCTTTCTGGAACATGGTGTCGTCGATCGGCGCATTTATCGGCGGCGCGGGCACCCTCATATTCGTCTACCTCCTTTATGAGGCGTTCAAGGTGAAGCGTGTCGCCGCGGGCAATCCCTGGGGGCCCGGGGCCACGACGCTCGAGTGGACGCTGCCGTCCCCGCCGCCGTTCCACACATGGGAGGTGCCGCCGCACATTCTTGGCGACGAACACGACCATGCGCCGGCCATCGTGGGGCACGGGAGCGCGGCGTGACCGCTTCCGGCGATCACGACGGCCGCACGGTGTCTGTCGGCGGTCGTACGGGACGCAACAATCGCCTCATCGGCGTGGGCGGAATCGCATTCGCGATGGGCATGATCGGCCTTACCTACGCCGCGGCGCCCTTCTACTCGCGCCTTCTGTCGGGCGACTGGCTACGAAGGCACGCCGCAACAGGTGAAAGCCAATACGGACGCCGAGGGTCACCGGATCCTTCGCGTGGGCTTCGACGCGAACGTCGCGCCCGGTCTGGACTGGCGCCTCGAGCCGGAAGTCGAGTTCGATTCGGGTCCGCACGGGGAAGACCGTCACGGTCTATTTTCGCGTGCGCAAATCTGAGCGACAAGCCGACGGATGGTCACGCGACTTTCAACGTCATGCCGGAAGTTTCCGGGGGATATTTCGACAAGATCTCGTGCTTCTGCTTCACGACCCAGCATCTCGGCCCGCACGAAAGCGCGGAATGGCCGGTGGTGTTCTTCCTCGATCCGGCCCTCGAGAAGGACCCATCGATGGACAGGGTCGATTCGATTACGCTGTCCTACACAATGTTCGCACCGCCGGCCGAGAAGCCGGCAGCCGGCCGCTCGGCCGATCGCGGGGGTCCCGCGGGATGATCAGTAACGGGAGAAGACTATGACCGACGCGGCGGTTCCGGACCGGCCGGGATTTCATCTCGTCGAACCAAGCCCCTGGCCGCTTGTCGGCGCGGCATTCGGGTTTCTCACGGCCTTCGGTCTCATATTGTTCATGCACGGGTCGAGCTTCGGCGCGGGGCTTCTGACAATCGGCGTCGCGGGCATCCTGTTCACGATGGCTGGCTGGTGGCGCGATGTCGTGTCGGAGGCGCAGGGCGGCTACCACAACATTATCGTGCGCCACGGCCTGACGTTCGGCATGATCCTGTTCATCGCCTCGGAGGTCATGTTCTTCGTCGCCTGGTTCTGGGCGTTTTTCTGGAACGCGCTCAATCCCGCCGATCCGCAGACCTACGGGCTCCTCGATTTCAGCGGTGGGATCTGGCCGCCGAAGGGCACCGAGGTCATCAATCCGCTCGCCTTGCCGCTGATGAACACGTTCGTGCTGCTGACGTCGAGCGCCGCGGTCAACGTCGCCCATGATGAACTGCGAGAGGGACACCGCCCGCAGTTCAAGCTCTTTCTTGCAATCGGCATCGCGCTCGGCGTGCTGTTCGTGTTCACCCAGGCCTACGAGTACATCCACGCGCCGTTCAGCTTCAAGAATTCGATCTACGGCGCGACCTTCTTCATGGCGACGGGCTTCCACGGCGCGCATGTCATCATCGGCGTCATTTTCCTCTTTGTCTGCCTCATGCGCGCGTTCAGGGGGCAGTTCACTCCAAAGCATCATGTCGGGTTCCAGTTCGCCGCCTGGTACTGGCATTTCGTCGATGTCGTCTGGCTGTTCCTGTTCACCTGCATCTACATCTGGGGATCCTGGGGCGCGACGTTCGAATAGGCGGCGGATAGGGTCACACCCGGCTTCCAATGGCGGAGCCGCTCGAGAGCATTCGCGCCGGCATGACCGGCCGGCACGATGTTCTCGTTACGCGAGAACTCACCGTTGGCGCTCATCTGGACGGCATGCCGTTCGTCTTCGGCGCCCCGATGATGATCTTGGCGATGGAGATGGCGTCAGCGGCGGCTGCGGCGCCGCATCTGCCTGCGGGCTGGGTGACCGTCGGCAGCGAGGTCAATGTTCGCCATCTCGCGCCCACTCCGGTTGGACGTACGGTCGTAGCCACCGCACGGGTGCTTGAAGTCTCCGGCCGTTCCATGCTGCTCGCGGTCGAGGCGCATGACGGCCTCCGCAAGATCGGCGAGGGGACTCACCGCCTGCGGCGCGGTCAAGCTGCGAGACTTCGCCAGGCGCCCGCCGGAGAGCCGGTTGAACGGCGGCGTTGGCGAGTTGACGATGCGTCGCGCTCATCTTTGCTCGCGACAATGCCGCCGATCTGCTAAGGGGGCTTTCCAAGGGAAATCTGATCGCTGGAAGAGCGGCGAGACGAGTGAGCAGCCGATGTTGGAACGCGTGCAGGACGGGCCAGCGCAGACCGTGGCGTTACGCGCGAGCGGCGCCGTCGAGGCTCAGGATGTCGAGGCGGCGATCAACGCGGCTGTGGGACAGGCCGCGACCGGCCTCGTCGTGATCATCGCCCCGGATTTTGGCGGCGATTTTGCGGAGTTGGCGCGCGGCCTTGCGACCTCCGCGCTCGCTCACAAGTCGTTGGTCAAGCTTGCTGTCGTCGTCGACCCCGAACAGATGGACGGAGCCACGCTCAACAGCTTTGAGGCGTCGCCCGTCGGCATTCGCCAGTTCGCTCACGCCGACGAGAACGCCGCGCTCGAATGGGCGGCCGCGGCCCGGCGAGGGGAGTAAGGTTTTGGACTATCTCGGGAAATTTCGTTCCGCGCTCATTAGAGTACGGAGCGAGGTTGCCGCTATGAAGAGCTTTTCGATCGCAGTTGCGCTGACCGTCGGCGCGATCCTAGTCGTGCTGAGCGCCCGAACTTCGGCCCAAGATGTTGATTGGAAGAAGGGCAAGCTCGGGCGCCTTGTGGGGCTCATCGGGACTTACAACGACGATGCTGTCCTGGACGATCCACAGGTCAAGCAGGCCATGACACTGGTGGTCGGCAAGGATGTCGGCTTGTTGAAAGAGAACCTCGCAACCCGGGGCCCAATCGATTTCATCGATGGCAATCTCGTGCTCGCCGGCCTGCGCCGCACATGGGCGGCTCCGAAGAGGCCACTCTATGGGTGAAGGTCTATGATGGCTCAGTGCGCGCCGTGATCATGCACCAAGGCAAAGTCACCATCTACGCCAAAGAGACGCAGTACGACCACCTTCCCGCACAGTTTCGCAGTTACGATACGAAACCTTGTCGCTCCAAGCGATGAGGAGCCACCGCCAGGTGTCCACTGGCGGAAGTAGTCGCCAGCGTCCCGAGCCTGGGGAGGCCCGGATGTCCGTGGCGATCGGCTCCGGTTCGCCCGCTCGCTCTAGCGCCCGCCGGAGACCGTCACCACGCTGCCTGTGACAAAGGCGGACGCGGGGGAAATGAGCCAGGCTGCGGCCTCCGCGATCTCCTCGGGCGCGCCGACACGGCGCAAGGGCGTCATCCCCTCGATCCGCTCGCGGAAGCCCGGTTGGGCGATCTGGTCGCGGGTCATGTCGGTTGCGGTGAAGCCGGGCGCGACGACGTTGGCGCGGATGCCCTCCGGCCCGACTTCGGTTGCGAGACCCTTGGTGAAGCTCTCGACCGCCCCCTTCGTCGCCGCATAGGACGCGAGTCCCGGCAGCCCGCCAAGCCTCGCGGCGATCGACGAAATGTTGACGATCGAGCCGCCGCTGCCGCCGTGCTTGGTCGAGAGCCGAAGCACCGCTTCTTTGCAAGCGAGGATGGTTCCGATCACATTGATCTGAAAGAGCTGCGCCAGCTCCTCGGCTTCCCGCTGGTCGGTCGTGGCGAAGCGTCCGGTTGCGCCGGCGTTGTTGACGAGGCCGGCGAGCGGCCCCAGCGCCTTCGTCGCCTGGTCGAACAGCCGAGGAAGCTGAGCCGGGTCGGCGACATCGGCCTGGAAGGCCTGCGCCCGTCCGCCTGACTTCTTGATGTCTGCGACGGTCGCCTCGGCCGCCTTGGCGTCGGACGCATAATTGACCGCGACCGCGTATCCGTCAGCAGCGAGACGGCGGCAGATGGCCGCGCCGATGCCGCGCGAACCTCCGGTGACGATGATGAGGCCTGAAGGCATGGCGAAACTCCAACGATGCCGGGATATTTGCGCGATAGTGAAGCCAAAGCCTTCGTCGGGTCAATTCAAGCGCGCGTTACGTCACGGCTTCAGGCGCCATCCGGTGCGGAAGATCCATGCCAGAACCCCGAGGCATATGGCGATGAACAGCGCCGTGAACCCGAGGCTCGCGCCGACGCTGACGTCCCCCTGGCCGTAGAAGCTCCAGCGAAAGCCGCTGATCAGATAGACCACGGGATTGAACAGACTGACCGCGCGCCAGAACGGCGGCAACATGTCGATCGAATAAAAGGCGCCGCCGAGAAAGGTGAGCGGCGTCACCACCAGCGAAGGGATCACGGCGAGCTGCTCGAAGTTCTTGGCCCAGATGCCGATGATGAAGCCGAACAGGCTGAACGCGATCGAGGTCAGCGCGAGAAAGGCGATCATCCAGAATGGGTGCTCGATGCGCAGCGGCACCAGCAGCGCGGCGGTTGTAAGAATGATGAGGCCGATGGCGATCGACTTGGTCGCCGCCGCGCCAACATAGGCGCAGACCGCCTCGATCGCGGATATCGGCGCCGATAGGAGCTCGTAGATCTGGCCCGTGAACTTGGGAAAGTAGATGCCGATCGAGGCGTTGGAGATGCTCTGCGTGAGAAGCGAAAGCATCATGAGGCCCGGCACGATGAAGGCGCCGTAGCTCACCCCGCTCACCTCGCGAATGCGCCCGCCGATCGCCGCTCCGAAGACGATAAAATAGAGCGCGGTCGTGATGACGGGCGTCGCGACGCTTTGCAGAATCGTGCGCTGCGTGCGCTGCATTTCGGAGCGGTAGATCGACCAGACGCCGCTCAGGTTGATCGCCGAAACCGTCACGCCGCGCGCCCCACGAGGTCAACGAAAATGTCCTCGAGCGTGGTTGTGCTGGTGTCGAGATCCTTGAAGTCAATGCCGATCTCGTTGAGGCGGCGCAAAAGCGTCGGCACCCCGGTGTCCTCGGCGCCGGCGGAAAAGCGATAGGAGAGGCGACGGCCGTCGTCCTCGAGTTCGAGCGGCCAACCGGCGAGCTCCGTCGGCAGCGTCGGCAGCGGCTTCTGCAGCGCGAGCGTCAGGCGCCGTTTGCCAAGCTTGCGCATGAGCGCCGCCTTCTCGTCCACCAGCATGATCCGGCCGTTGTTGATGACGCCGACCCGGTCCGCCATCTCCTCGGCCTCCTCGATATAGTGGGTGGTCAGAATGACCGTGACGCCCTGGCCGCGCAGGCGTCGAACCAGCGCCCACATGTCGCGTCTGAGATTGACGTCGACGCCTGCGGTCGGCTCGTCAAGGAACAGCACGTCCGGCTCATGGGCGAGCGCCTTGGCGATCATGACCCGCCGTTTCATGCCGCCCGACAATTCGACGATTCGGCTGTCGCGCTTGTCCCACAACGACAGGTCGCGCAGCAATTGTTCGATATAGGCGGGATTTGGCGGCCGGCCGAACAGCCCGCGGCTGAATGTCGCCGCCCGGCGAACGGTGGTGAAAATATCGAGCGCGATCTCCTGCGGCACGAGGCCGACGATCGACCGAGCGGCGCGGTAATCGCGAACCACGTCGTGGCCGTCGATCAGGACCTTGCCCGAAGTCATCGACACCGAACCGCAGACGACCCCGATCAGCGTCGTCTTGCCGGCCCCGTTCGGACCCAGGAGAGCAAAAATCTCGCCTCTGGCGATCTCCAGATCGATCGCATCGAGCGCAACGAGGCCCGACTTGTAACGCTTGGTGACAGCGGCGATCGATATCATCGGCGGCATCGCCAGCCCTCCCCGTATAGGCGCGCTTCGAAGCGCGGCTAGCAGGGCGGCGACGGCGCCGCGCGCGGGCCGGGGCCGCGAACCTCCGGCCGCGAGCCCGCTATGTAGGCGCCTAAAGGCCGCACGTCATCCCCTTGGCGGGGCCGCCTTCACAAGAAAGCATGCAGCCGAAACGCCTCCGGCCCCAATCAGGATCTACCAACCCCTGACGGGAGTCAGAAGGCCATCGGCACGAAGAAGCAGTAAACCCCGGATTGACCAGAGGCGCCGTCGTCCCGGTAGAAGATCCAGTAATCGCCGTCCTGGCTGGGCAGCGCCTGGCCGACGGGAATACGGCGGACGTAGCCATCGACCGAGTAATAGTCGTCGGAGATCCGGTGCACTTGCTCCGGACGAAGATGATGGGCATCGGCCGGTCCGCAGCAAGAAGCCTTGACCCAATCAGGAACAGGTTTCCCATCAGACCAATAGTCATGCGCCTCTGCGCCAGTAGCAGACAGGGCGAACACGAGGGCAGCGATTCGAGCGATCATCTCAGTCCCCTTTTCGGGTTTCTAAGTCGAGCGATGCCGAATCCCTGGGAGCCTTCCTCCTTTCAACTCAAGTCTACGCTGAACTTCGCCGCAGCAAGTCTCATGCCGCCGGCTCAACTCAGCCATGTAATGCTGCTCCCGCCGCGGTCCAACTGGCAAGCGCGACTTCACGACAAATTTGAGGAGTTCGCACAGGGCTTCGATGGTGAAGGTGAGGATGGCAGGGTTAAACACGGCAAAACGCCCTCCTGGTCCAGGCGCGGCGGTCAAGCCAGCGCCGCCAAATTGAGCAACAGGACAGACGTGCAATTTTCCGCGCAACTCCCCTTTCATGAGCACAGGCGCAGGTTGGATGAAAAATTCACCAGTTCGGGGAATGTTCCCTGACGTTGCGTAAGGGGCGACCCGACTTCGCGTCCAAAGCGCGAACGGCAGTTCTTCTCACGATCTCCCGTCGGCCTTGCCGCAACTCAAGCCTCGGGGTAACCCGCAACCCATGGCCAAACCCGTTCCGCCGCCCCCGGCGCCGCCTTCGGTCCCGATCGACATCAACCTGCGCGATGCGCTCGAGGAGCGCTATCTCGCTTACGCCCTTTCGACCATCATGGGACGGGCGCTTCCCGACGCCCGCGATGGCCTCAAGCCCGTGCATCGCCGCATCCTCTACGGCATGCATATCCTGAGGCTCGACCCAGGCACGGCTTTCAAGAAATGCGCGAAGATCGTGGGCGACGTGATGGGCTCGTTCCATCCCCACGGCGACCAGGCGATCTACGAGGCGCTGGTGCGCCTCGCGCAGGATTTCGTCTCACGCTATCCCCTCGTCGAGGGGCAGGGGAATTTCGGCAACATCGACGGCGATAACGCCGCCGCCTATCGCTACACGGAAGCGCGCATGACCGAGGTGGCGCGCCTCATCATGGAGGGCGTCGACGAAGATTCGGTCGACTGGCGCGACAATTATTCGGGCGACGCCAAAGAGCCGATCGTCATGCCCTCGGCGGTGCCGAACCTGCTCGCCAATGGCTCGCAGGGGATCGCGGTCGGCATGGCGACCTCGATTCCACCCCACAACATCGCCGAACTCTGCGACGCCGCGCTCTATCTCATCGCCCATCCCGACGCCGACGCCCAGGCGCTCGCCACTTTCGTGCCCGGTCCGGATTTCCCGACCGGCGGCGTGGTCATCGATGACAAATCCGCGATCATCGAGACCTACCGCACCGGCCGCGGCGCCTTTCGAGTGAGAGCGCGCTGGACGAAGGAAGACACGGGGCGCGGCGGCTGGGTCGCGGTCGTCAGTGAAATTCCCTATGGCGTCCAGAAGTCCCGGCTGATCGAGCAGATCGCCAATCTTCTCAACGAGCGCAAGATTCCCCTCCTCGCCGACGTCCGCGATGAATCGACCGAGGACGTGCGCATCGTGCTCGAGCCGCGCACCCGTGCGGTCGAGCCCGAAACGCTGATGGAATCCCTGTTCAGGCTGACCGAGCTCGAGGCGCGGGTCTCGGTCAACATGAACGTGCTGGTCGACGGCGTGACGCCCAGGGTCGTTTCGCTCGGCGAAGCGCTCAGGCAATGGCTCGATCATCGCCGCAACGTCCTGGTGCGGCGCTCGCGTCACCGGCTGGCGGCGATCGACAAGCGGCTCGAACTGCTCGCCGGCATGATCATCGTCTTCCTCAATCTCGACGAGGTCATTCGCATCGTGCGCGAGGACGACGATCCGAAAGAGGCGCTGAAAGCCCGCTTCGCCTTAAGCGAGCTGCAGGCCGTCTACGTTCTCGACACGCGCTTGAGAAGCCTGCGCCGCCTCGAGGAAATGGCGCTGCGCAAGGAGCAGGACGAGCTCGCACGTGAGAAAGCGACGATCGAGGCGCTGCTCGCGAGCGAAAAGAAGCAATGGCAGATGATCGCGGTCGAGGTCCGCGACGTCAAAAAGAAATTCGGTCCCGACACCAAGCTCGGCAAGCGGCGCACCAGTTTCGAAGCCGCGCCCGACGTCATCGTCGCCGACTTGGCCCAGGCGATGATCGAGCGCGAACCCCTGACCATCGTCGTGTCGCAGAAGGGCTGGATCCGCGCGATGAAAGGCCAGGTCGCCGATCTCTCCACGGCGACGTTCAAGGGCGACGACGGCTTGAAGACCGCGTTCTTCGCCGAGACAACCTCGAAAATTCTGGTGCTGGCGAGCGACGGCAAGGTGTTCACGCTCGAAGCCTCGAAATTGCCTGGCGGACGGGGGCAGGGCGAGCCGATCCGCCTCATGGCCGACATCGACGAGAGCGCGTCCATCGTCGCTGTCTGGGCCTACGCGGCGGGCGTGAAGCGCCTCATCGCGTCGAGCGACGGCAACGGCTTCATCGTCGGCGACGACGAGCTTCTGTCCTCGACCCGCAAGGGCAGGGCGGTGCTCAACGTCACGAGCCCGGCGACCGCGGCGCTGATCGTTCCCGCCGCGGGCGACCACGTCGCGATCATCGGGCAGAACCGCAAGCTACTCGTGTTCCCGTTCGCGCAGCTCAACGAAATGGCGCGCGGCAAGGGCACGCGGCTTCAGCGCTACAAGGACGGCGGCATTTCCGACGCCAGGGTCTTTGCCATCGCCGACGGCCTCACCTGGCGCGACTCAGCCGGACGCACGTTCACCGTCGCCAGGCCTGAGCTTAAGGAGTGGATCGGCAATCGCGCCGAAGCCGGCCGCCTGCCGCCAAAGGGCTTTCCGAAAAACAATCGGTTCGAAGGGTAGCGCTCGGCGGGGCCGCCGCGCCCGCCCGCGCCCTTGGTCAGGATCAATTGTCTTCAACCGCTTAGGCGCCTAAAACTGTCACCGCTTCCGATTGTCTGAATTGCGCTTCGTGATCTTCGATCGCAACGGATCCATTGCTGGATAGTGAATGAGAGAATGCTGATAGCACAGGTTCCGAGTTACGCAACGGAATGTCGACTTTTCATATTAAACCGTTGTCCGCTTCCCAATAGTGCAGCGTTCCTAATGCCGAATGGATGCGAGCGAAGTCCCCCCGGACGCTCAAGATCTAGCCTGGGTTTCGCGGCAAACTGCAGACAGCGTCGTCACTTTTTTGTTGAAAATGGGCGGCAATTGAGGCTTTGTGTAGTAGTGGCGGAGCGAGATTTCGTTACCAACTTGTAGTTGCATTGTTTGAACAAAAAATAGCAGTACCGTTGGGTTGATGGCGTCTGGCTTAATTTGACCGGAGGCGAGATGATGATTACTTTTGCGGCATTTCCATCGAAAATGCGGTTATATGGGCGAGGGGTTGCGGCAGCGATCGTCGCTGCGGTCTGCGGCTTGGGGGTCGTCTCCGGAAGCGCGGAAGCAACGACATACACGTTTGAAACCCTGAACAATGCCAACGACCCAACGTTCAACCAGCTGCTGGGCATAAACAGCGCCGGTTCGATCTCCGGGTATTTCGGCAGCGGAGCGGCGAGTCATCCCAACAAGGGCTACCTGCTTGCCCCGCCTTATGGGCAGGTGGATTACCACAACGAGAACTTCCCAGGTTCGGCTCAGACCCAGGTCACCGGTTTGAACGACAATGGGACCACCGTTGGGTTCCTTTCAGACACGAATATCGGCCCGCCGAATGACGACAATGTTGGCTTCTTTGAGCACAACGGCGCCTTCAGGATAGTGGTCAATCCCAGTACCCCAGCCGGTGGTGTCCCGATCAACCAGTTGCTCGGCGTCAACAACTCTGGCATCGCGGTCGGTTTTTATAATGATGCCGAGGGCAACAGCCACGGTTACACACTAAACATCAACACACTGACGTTTTCCGAGTTCGACGTACCGGGGGCAACGAGCACCACGACGACGGCGATCAACAACTTGGGCTGGATCGCCGGAACGGACGTCACCGGCGGCGTGACCGAGGCGTTTATCGATAAGGGCGGAATCTTTAGGCAATTCGCCGTGCCGGGCGCGATGTCGACGTCCTTCTTTGGGCTGAATGACAACGGCATCGCGGTCGGTGACTACGTCGACAGCCTGGGCGAAACGAACGGCCTCGTATTCAACACCGTCCTCGACACTTTTATTTCGTTGAACGATCCGAACGGCATTTTGGGGGGCACGACGCTTAACGGCATCAACGACCGGGGGCAGATCGTCGGCTTCTATGTCGACCCCGCCGGCAACACCGACGGCCTGCTCGCCAACCCGACGGCGATCCCGGAACCCGCGACTTGGGGGATGATGCTGCTTGGCTTCACTGGCCTGGGCTTCGCGCGTTATCGCGCATCGCGCAATCGTGCCGCGCTCGCAGCGTAGCAGCTGGGTCTCTTCAAACCTCTGCAGAACGCCGCTCTCCATGGGCGGCGTTTTCGTCTGTTGCGCCATTGAGACTGTCCCGCGCCGCTTCCGACATTACGCAGTCGCTGCCGCCAACGCCGCCTCCTCCTTCGGCAAGGGCCTGAAGGTCAAGGCGATCAGGAAGGCGCCGATCCCCATGGCCCACGAGCCGACGTAGAGCCACGTGTAGCTGGCCAGCGCGTCGTAGATGAGCCCTCCGGCCAGCGGCCCCAGCGCCATGCCGAGGCTGCCCGCCATCGCCGTGCCGCCGATGACCGTTCCCATCATCCGCAGCGGAAAGTTTTCGCGCGCCAGAACCGCATAGAGCGGCATGACGCCGGCATAGATGAAGCCGAAGATCGCCGCGACGGTATAGAACTCGCCCAAGCCTCGGGCGAAGACATAAGCCAGGGCGCCGAACGCCTGCGCAAGCAGGCCGAGGACGAGAACCCGCCTGGCGCCGAACCGGTCGCCAAGGAGCCCGAAACCGATCCGGCCGCCCATGCCCGCTAAGCCCTCGACGCTGTAGATCGAGACGGCGGCCACGAGCGGAATCCCGCAGGTTTGCGCGTAGCTCACGGTGTGAAAGATCGGGCCGGAATGGGTGGCGCAGCAGAAGAAATTCGTGAGCACCAGCACGACGAATTGCGGCGAGCGCAATGCCTCGCCAACGGACATGCCGGATTGCGGCTCGGCCTCCGACGCGGCGCTCGAGCCGAGGAGCGCCGGCGGTCTGCGCACCAGCAGCGCCGCCGGGATCATGAGAACAGCGGCGATCGCGGCGACGATCTCGAGCGTCGTTCGCCAGTTCAGAGTTGAGACGAGCCACGCGGCCAGGGGCGCCATCGTCATCGGCGCCATGCCCATGCCCGCCGAGACGAGCGACACGGCAAGGCTGCGATGGGTGTCGAACCAGCCGGTGACGCAAGCCATCATCGGCACGATGATCGCCGCCGCGCTCGCGCCCACGAGCAGTCCGAAGACGAGCTGGAACGCGAGAAGCGATGTCGCCTGGGACGCCAGAGCCACGCTGACCGCCAGGCTGACCGCGCCCGTCATGACGATTGCGCCCGGGCCGAACCGGTCGGAAAGGCTGCCCCAGGCGATGGCGCCGAACGCCATGGCGAGGAAGCCGATGGTCATGGCGCTCGACACGCCGGTCACCGACCAGCCGGTGTCCCGGGCGATGGGCTGCAGCAGGACGGGCAGCGAAAACATCGATCCGATCGCGACGCAGCCCAGGAGGCCGCCGGCTGCCACGATCACCCATCGGTAGCGAGATTCGGTCATGCTCCGATCCATACCAACTGGTTGGTATTTAAGTCAAGGGCCGCTTCGGAATGGCGCCGAACCCTACCGACCTCATCCTGAGGGCGATGCGGAGCATCGCGTCTCGAAGGATGGTCCAGCTTGCAGCCTCGTTTGCGCCTCATGGAGTATCCTTCGAGGCCCTTTGCCTCCGGCAAAGGGCGCCTCAGGATGAGGCCGGCGGAAGCAAATTCCGGCAAACGCGCTCCGAGCCCGCGTCCTCCGATCCTCAATCACTCCGCCGGCGCGACTTCGTCATGCGTCAGCCTGGGCCCCATCGCATCGAACACGCCGTCGCGCCGGATCAGCGCGTGGAACAGCGCCGCGGCGAGATGCATCAGGATCAGCGCGAAGAACAGGAAGGCGAGATAGAAATGCGCGTTCCACAAGAGCGTATGCAGGCTCGCGCTTTGCGGCACGATCCGCGGCAGCCAGAGGCTCGGCCACAAGGTGACGGGATAGTCCGCGGCCGACAGCATCGCCCAGCCGATCAGCGGCATCGCGATCATGAGCGCGTAGAGCGCGTAATGCGAGAGATACGCCGCGAGCTTCATGGGTTCGGGCAGATCGGGGGGCAGGGGCGGCGCGCCGTAGCGCAGGCGCACAACGAGGCGGATCAGCGCGAGGATCAGGATCAGAATCCCGAGGGGTTTATGAATGTTCACGAGCGTCAGATAGTCCGACGCCACGGTCGACGCCATGCCGACGCCGATGAACAGCATCGCCAGAATGCAGACGGCCATGAGCCAATGCAGCGTTCGCTGGAGCGGGTTGAAGCGGTGAATGATCCTGACCGGGCGGAGCCGCTGAACGTTCGTCATTGGGCGGCTCCCGTGGCGGTTCGCGGATAGTCTTTCTCCTCGGCCGTGCGGCGGTCGTAGGAGACCCTGTAGGCCGCCGAGCGGGCGGCGGGGAACGGATCGTCCGACGTCCTGATGCCGTTCGGCAGGACGGTCGGATCGAAATTGATGTCGCGGCAGGGGCCGTCCGCCTCGGCTTCGATCTGTTGAACCGTGAGCGTCCCGACCTCGATGCTGCGGCGGTCTTGCGGCCACGCCTTGCTGGGGTCCGAGGTCTGATCGCCTGCATTGGCGACAATGACCCGCATCGTCCAGCGCGCCGGGCCGCTCTTGATGCGGTCGACGATCTCGGTTTCGAGGAAGTTCGGCCCTCGCTTCGCGAGCTCCTCGGGCGGGACCGGAACGGGCTCGCCGCGGGCGTCAGCGACCAGCGCACCGCATGGTCGTTTCCGGAACCGTCGGTGAAGATGAAGCTGTTCAGGCCGTTGTAAGGCTCCTCGGCGTAGCTGCCCGTCCAGGGCGCGCTCTTCGCCCAGCCGCCGAAGGCCGCGATCTCGGGATGGGCTTGCGGCGAACTTCGCCATCGCGTCGGGTTCCTTGCTTGCCGAGGCGATCTGGAGCTCGCGGAAAGCCTCGACCGTTGCGACGGGGAAGAACGGCGGGTCGATCATCGCCATCCGCCATTCCTGGCCATCGGGCGTCGAGATCATGAGCCCCAAGCCGCGCACGCGCACCTTCGCGTCATCGGCGTTTGGATCGGGCGTGCCCAGATTGAAGCGGCCGACTACGGGATACTGACCTTTGGCGAACACCTGCGCGTGCGACAGCTCAGATCCGGCGCCGTTCGCCTCGAACATTCCTGTGAAGCAAATTCCTTTGGCGTGATTGCGCCGGTGGCCGAGCGGCGGGCCCGATGGCCCGGCGAAGCCGTCAACAAGCTTCTGCGGCGTCAGGCGCTCCGGCGAGAACCATCCGGCCGTATAGGCGAAGGCCGCGGCGACCACCGCGACCACGGCGGCGATGATGACGAGCGATCCAACGGGATTGCGCGGAGGCGGTCGGGACGCTTCGGGCAATATCCGCTCTCCTTTCTGACAATTCTAACCGAGCCTAGCACAAAAGGACCGGAGGAAAGCTTCTCACGGCGACAATTCGCCGAAGGTCGTGGGCACAAGCTCGGAGACTGTGGGGTGGATCGCCACGACGCGCGTATAGGCCGAAGCCTTCACGCCTGCGGCCATCGCCTCGATCACGCCATGGACGGCCTCGTCGCCTCCGACGCCAAGAATCGCCGCGCCGAGGATCGCATCGGTGTCACGGTCGACCACGACTTTCATGAACCCTTTCGTTTCGCCTTTCTCGATTGCCCGTCCGACGCGGGTCATCGGCCGTCGGCCGATGCGAACGTCATGGCCTTTGGCCCGGGCTTCGGCCTCGGTCAGGCCGACCCGGCCGAGCGGCGGATCGACATAGAGCGCGTAGACGGGAATGCGGTCGCTCACCTTGCGCTGGGCGCCGTCGAGGAGGTTCGCCGCGGCGACCTCGAAATCATTGTACGAGGTGTGGGTGAAGGCGCCCCGGCCATTGCAATCGCCGAGCGCCCAGATGTGCGGAACGCTGGTCTTCAAGGATTCGTCGACGAGGACATAGCCGTGCGCGTCAACCTTCACGCCCGCGGCCTCGAGCCCGAGGTCGTCGGTGTTGGGGCGGCGCCCGACCGCGAGCAGCACATGAGAGCCCAGAACCTCGGGTTCGCCAGATGTGCAATTGACGCCGACCGCGATCTCCGCGCCGCGCGGTTCGAACTGGATGCATTCGGACTCGAGCCGAATCTCAATGCCCTCGGCCTCCAGGATTTCGCGGATCGCATCCGAGACCTCCTCGTCCTCGCGCGAAACGAGCCGCTTCGCCTTTTCCACCACCGTCACTTCCGCGCCCAGGCGTCGAAAAACCTGCGCGAACTCGAGGCCGACGTAGCTTCCGCCAACGACGACAAGGCGCCGGGGCAGCGTGTCGAGTTCGAGCAACGTCGTGTTGGTCAGCGTCCTCACCTGATCGCGTCCCGGAAAGTCGGGAAGAACCGCCCGGCCTCCGACATTGAGGAAGAAATGCTCCGCCTCGAGCACCTCGTCGC
This sequence comes from uncultured Alphaproteobacteria bacterium, assembly GCA_963833955.1. GTDB lineage: Bacteria > Pseudomonadota > Alphaproteobacteria > Rhizobiales > Beijerinckiaceae > Roseiarcus. Next base: position 297,189 of record CAWHZY010000018.1, read on the forward strand.
CGACCTGCGACTGTCGTCGGCGAGAGGAAGCGGGCGTGGCCTCGGATGACAGTGCAATTCGCCATGCCTTCCAGCCACGTCGGTAAGATGCGAGCGGGAATTGCCGACGACTGCGTTCTTGCGCGCCATGACGGCGGCGAAATCAATGCCGACCGGTCCGATCTTCACGCCGAAATCCATGGCCCGCCGCGCGAGATGCGCCGCATAGGCGCTCGCGACCATGGTCTTGGTCGGCGTGCAGCCGGTGTTGACGCAAGTCCCCCCGATCAGATCGCGCTCGATCAGCGCGACCTTCCTGCCCGAAGCCGCAAGCCGGCCGACCATCGGCGGCCCAGCCTGCCCGGCGCCGATCACGATCGCATCGAAATGGCGGTTCATCGAAGCGCCCAGATGATGATGAGGCCAAGGATGATGGCGCCGGCGTCTTCAATGAAGGCAGCGGGCTGATCGCGACCAAACGCCGCCGCCATGCGGGCGCGAATTTCCGCGCCGCCGTAGGTTCCGATCACGGCGCCGATCACGCCGGCTATGAGGCCACTGATCCACGAGCCGGCGGAAACGCCGATCGTCGCGCCGGACAAGGCGCCGCTCACGATCCGGGCGCCGAACTGCATCGGGACTTTTCGGCTCGGCGTCGAGGGCAGCTGATCGCCGACCATTTCGACAATGGCCAGCAGAGTGAAGATCCAGGGCGTCCAGGCATAACCCATGAACGCGAGCCAGGAGCCGTCGAGATTAAGATAGCCCAGTCTCGCCGCCCAACTCACCGCGGCCGGCCCCGTGAAAGTTCGCGAACCGGCCACGATGCCGGCTAAGAGCGCAAGTCCGTAAAGCATTGCTTGTTCCCCCTCCCGCGTGGCGCGGGTGTCTCCGCTCCCGCTGACGTTACGTCGGCAGGCCTAGAAGGGCGCTGACTGACACGTCCTCATCGAGGTCTGGCCAATGGACGCCCTCACCGTGACCGATCAGGCGCCAGTTCGCGCGCTGGGCATCCGAGGCGTCACGCAACCGAGGAAACCAGGCGAGCGGCGCCGATATTTCCCGGCCGTCGTCCAGGATGACGCGGATTGAAGCGTCAACGAATTCGACGCTCAGCGCCTGCAGAACCGTCGGCATGTTGAGCTCGCGCGCGTGTTGTCCCGTCACGCCTTCACCCGCACATAGTCCCCCGGCGCGTCGCATAGTGGCTTCAGCTTGCCATCGCCCGGCGTGCGGGCCGGAACTTTGTCCGGCGCCTGCGCGGTCAGCCAGGCGAGCCAGTCGGGCCACCAGGAGCCAGGCGTCTCCTTGGCGTTCGCGACCCAATCCTCGAACGCGCCCTCCGGCGGCCCGCCCGACCAGTATTGGTACTTCGGCTTGCCCGGCGGATTGACGACGCCGGCGATGTGGCCCGACCCCGCCATCACGTAGCGCACCGGGCCGCCGAAGCACTTGGCCCCGGTGAACGCCGAGCGGGCAGGGGCGATGTGGTCTTCCTTCGTGGCCAATTCGTAGACCGGGATGGTCACTTGTCTGAGGTCGAGCGTCCTGCCGCTCAAGCTCCATCCGTCCGTTCGACAGATCGTTCTGCAAATAGCAGTGGCGCAAATAGAACTTGTGGTTGGCGGCGGGCATGCGGGTCGAGTCCGAATTCCAGACCAGCAAGTCGAACGGCATGGGCTCTTTGCCCTTGAGATAATTGTTGACGTAATAGGACCAGATGAGGTCGTTCGGCCTCAGCATATTGAACGCGGTGGCCATCGCCGAGCCTTCGAGATAGCCGTGCTCGGCCATCCGCTCCTCGACCGCCTTCAATTGCTCAGCGTCCACGAACACCTTGAGTTCGCCGGGGTCAGCGAAGTCGATCTGGGTCGCGAAGAAGGTCGCGCTGGCGATGCGCCTGTCGCCGCCGGCAGCCATATAGGCAAGGGTAGCGGCGACGAGTGTTCCGCCGACGCAATAGCCAACCGCTGTGACTTCGCGTTCGCCTGTCGCCTGCTCGATGCAGTTAAGCGCGGTGAGGACGCCCTCGCGCATATAGCTGTCGAAGTCCTTGTCGGCATGGCGCTCGTCGGGATTGACCCAGGAGATGACGAACACGGTCAAGCCCTGCGCGACCGCCCAGCGGATGAACGACTTCTCGGGATTGAGGTCGAGGATGTAGAATTTGTTGATCCAGGGCGGCACGATCAGCAGCGGACGCTTATAGACTTGAGCCGTGGTCGGCTCGTACTGGATGAGCTCCATCAGCGCGTTGCGGAACACCACCTTGCCCGGTGTCGCCGCCATGTTGACGCCGAGCTTGAACGCGCGCGCGTCCGACTGGCGAATGCGCAAGTTGCCATGGCCCGCATGGATGTCCTCGGCCAGCATCTTGAGGCCCCGCACCAGGTTCTCGCCGCTCTCGGCGAGCGTCGTGCGCAGAACCTCCGGATTGGTGGCGAGGAAGTTCGAGGGCGAGAGCGCCGCGGTGACTTGGCGCAGATAGAATTGCGCCTTCTCGCGATCGTGCGGCGAGAGCTCGTCGGCGCGCTTGACCAGATCGTCCGCCCAGCGGCCCGTGAGCACGTAGGCCTGCTTGATGAAATCGAAATACGGATTGTCGCGCCACGCGGCATCGGCGAAGCGCTTGTCGCCGGCGTCGGGCGCGGCGACCGGGGGCGCCTGTTCGCCCTGGAGGCGCTGCAAGGTGGAAGCCCAGAGATCGACGAACTGCTTGGATAGCGCGGTTTGCGCCGCGAACGCCCGCTGGGGATCGGCCATGTAATAATCGACCACCCGACCGATGGAGCGCGCCATTTCGCCGATCTCGTCGGTGATCGTGGTCTTGATCTCGCCGCTCTGCCTCGGAGCGATATAGGCGGCCAGCGCCTTGCCGCCCTGCTCGATCGCCTGCGCGATGTTGTGTGCGAGCGCCTCCACATCGAGGGCAGGCTGTTGGCCGCTGGCACTCGTGCTGGACGCCTGCGCAGGGGCCGCCGGAGGCGGCGCAGCGTCCCTCGCCGGCTCGGGCGGCGCGGCGGGGGCGGTCAAGCGAATGGGCCGCGCAGGAGCGGGGGCGGCCGGGATTTCGCTTGGCCGTCGCCGTTCGGCCTGGCGCCGCTTGGGAGCCGACGATTTTATTTTTGGAACAGGCGCCGAGACTCGCGCTTTGGCGGCCGCCGCCTTGGGGGCCGGCGGCTCGTTTCGCCGACCTGCGGTTTTCGCGCCAGACGTTTTGAGCTGGGTGGCGGGTCCGTCGCCGGGCGGCTGTCGCTTGGCGCGGCTGGCGGGGGATCCTGCTGGCGCGGCCTTGGCCGGCTTGGACTTGCCGCGCGCCCTCGGGCGGCTTGGGGTCTTGGCCATAACGAGCGTTTCCTGTCGTATCCGGGCGGGAGGCTTAGTCCCGTTTTGGTCATAATAGGTCAGTACGTGTCCGCGAAGCCAACAACACTTTTCGGACAGAAAGATGTTTTGCACGATTTGTGCCGAACGCGCCGGGCCCGGCGTCGGGAGGATCGCATCGGCCGCCCTTCTCGCCCTTGCCGCGCTCTGCGCTTCCGGCTCGGATGTTTATGCGCAAAGCCAGGACAGCATCTTGAAACAGGCGTTCAAGGTGTTCGGGTTCGCGACCGACGTCGCGCCGCCGGCCGATTTTGTCAACAAGACGCGCCCGGGCGCCGAGCCCGACTATATTCCCCTGTTCCAGCCGCCGCCCGAGCCGGCGCGGCCGGCTTTGAAAGGCGACGAACTCAAGGCGGTCAAAGGCGACCTCGACGGGGTCCAGAAGCAGCATGACACGCTGCGACGGGGCTTTCCGCCCGCCGCCAAGGCGATGGCGGAGCAGCAGGCGGCGCAAAAAAAGCCGAAACTGAACGCGCCCAGCGGCCAGCAATAGGGGATGCCCCGTTTGCCGCCCTTAGTCTTCCGATGCTACAGAGTCATGTCGGCGCTTTGATCGACGAATCGGGATAGACCCCAAGGCCAGCAGCTGCGATGAGCGATTTTCACCGGGTGCGGCGTTTGCCGCCTTATGTCTTCGAGCAGGTCAACAAGCTCAAGGCCAAGGCCCGCGCCGGCGGCGCCGACATCGTCGATCTCGGCATGGGCAATCCCGACTTGGCCGCGCCCAAGCATGTGATCGACAAGCTCGTCGAGACGGTCGGCAAGCCGCGCACCGACCGCTATTCGGCCTCGAAAGGCATTGCTGGTTTGCGCCGCGCGCAAGCCGGCTATTACGCCCGCCGGTTCGGGGTCAAGCTCGATCCCGAGACGCAGGTGGTCGCGACCCTCGGCTCGAAGGAAGGCTTCGCCAACATGGCTCAGGCGATCACCGCGCCGGGCGATGTCGTGTTGGTGCCCAATCCGTCCTACCCGATCCACGCCTTCGGCTTCCTGATGGCCGGCGGCGTCATTCGCTCTGTGCCGGCTGAGCCGGGCCCCGAATTCTTCGTCGCGCTCGAGCGCGCGATTGCGCATTCGATTCCGAAGCCGATCGCGGTCGTGGTCTGCTATCCGTCCAACCCGACGGCGATGGTCGCCTCGCTCGACTTCTATCGGGACCTGGTGCTGTTCGCGAAGAAGCACGAGATCTTCGTGCTGTCCGACATTGCCTACGCTGAAGTCTATTTCGAAGACGAGCCGCCGCCGTCGATCCTGCAGGCGCCCGGCGCCTTCGAGGTCGCGGTAGAGTTCAGTTCGATGTCGAAGACGTTTTCGATGGCCGGCTGGCGCATCGGCTTCGCCGTCGGCAACGAGCGGCTGCTCGCGGCGCTGGCGCGCGTGAAATCCTATCTCGACTATGGCGCCTACACCCCGATCCAGGTCGCCGCCGCCGCGGCGCTCAACGGCCCCGACGATTGCGTGCGCGAGATGCGCTTAACCTACAAGCGCCGGCGCGACGTGATGATCGAGAGCTTCGCCGCCGCCGGCTGGGCGATCGACAAGCCGAGCGCGTCGATGTTCGCCTGGACGCCCGTGCCGGAGCGCTTCCGCCATCTCGGCTCCCTGGAGTTCTCCAAGCTTCTGATCGAGAAGGCCGACGTCGCGGTCGCGCCGGGGGTCGGCTTCGGCGAGCACGGCGACGATTACGTGCGCCTTGCCTTGGTCGAGAACGAACAACGCATCCGCCAGGCCGCGCGCGGAATCCGGCGCTTCTTCGAAACCGCCGACGAAACGCTGCACAATGTGGTGAAGCTCAAGAAGCAGGCGTGAGCGGAAGTTTTAGCTTAGCTCCAGCTCATCCAACCGGAGCGCGAAGGCCTCGGGCGCGATCAAGGGCGTGATCCTGTCGGCGGGGCCGAAATCGCTTGCATTGCGGTAGCCGTCCGACGCGGGGTCGCGGAACACCCGCGCCGTCAGTCGGACCGCATCGATCACCCAGAGCTCGCGAATGCCGAAACTGGCGTAGAGGGCCGCCTTGCGGCCAGTATCGTAGCGCAGCGACGAATCGGCGATCTCGACGACCAGCAGGACATTGTTCGCGCTGAGGCCCTTGATCCCGTTCGCGCGGGGGTAAATGACGATGTCAGGTTCAAGATAGGTGTCTTCGCTGAGGCGAAAGGTGGTCTCTGGCGCAATGTAGAATCTCGACAGGTCGCGCCCGAATCCAGCGATCAAGGAGCGCCCGCTTCATGACCTCGTGGTGATTTCCCTTGGGCGACATCGGAACCAATTCCCCCCCGATCAGTTCGACGCGCTCGTCCTCCTCCATCACCCCGGCGGCGACCATTGCCTCCACTTCGGCAACCGTGAAGCGCCGGCGCGGCAGACCCTCGGCGGCTGACGTGACCCGGACGGCCGATCCCATGGTTCCAGCGCTCCTCTTTCTCCGGACGCGAAGCCGCGCTCTCGCGGGCGCAGTTTAGCACAGAAGCAAAGGGGCGTCTTATACCAATCCTATTTGAGCGCGACGCATCGCGCTCAAACCCGCGCAACGGCTTGGGGCGCGCATTCGCGCTTCGGCCATAAGGCGATGATCGGCTCCGATCATCGAGGCTTGGTATTACGACCCGATTATTCGCCGCGCGACCTTGCCAGCGCCCCCCGTCCGAAAATAATCAGCCCTATGAAAGCGTCCGCTCCCAATACAGAAATCCGGCCCGCGGTTGCAGCGGACGCCGAGGCAATCCGCAGCCTGACGCGCGCGGCCTACGCCAAATGGGTCGCGCTGATCGGGCGCGAGCCGCTGCCCATGCAGGCGGACTATGAGCGCGCGGTCGCCGAGCACACGATCGATCTTCTCATCGTCGACGGCGCGCTCGTGGGTCTCCTCGAGACGATCCTGCGACCCGATCACCTGGGAATCGAGAATGTCGCGGTCGCGCCGGAGCAGCAGGGCAGGGGCTTCGGGCGCCTGTTGCTTGACCAAGCCGAGCGCCGCGCCGTGCAGGCTCAGCGTCCGGAAATCCGACTCATGACCAATCAGGCTTTTGCAGCCAATCTCGCTCTCTATGCCAAGCGTGGTTACTCCACAGACCGCACCGAGTCGTTTCGTGGCGGAACCACTGTCCATATGAGCAAACGGATCGAACCGCCGCCGGCCGGGGCAGGGGCGGCGACGGGAGCCCGCTCGTCGGCTTGACTGCCCGCGCGGACGGTTCCACGATTGCGACATGAAGACCGCGCCGCGAAAATTCGAACTGACGGCGGACATCCTGCTGCGGGCCTATTCGATCGGCGTCTTTCCGATGGCCGAAAGCCGTGACGCCAAGGACCTGTTCTGGGTCGAGCCGCAGGAGCGCGGCATCTTTCCGCTCGACGGACTCATCGTCTCGCGCAGCCTCGCCAGGACGGTGCGGTCGGATCGATTCCGGGTGGTCGCCGACCACGCCTTCGAAACGGTCGTGCGCGCCTGCGCCGAGCGTGAGAAGACCTGGATCAACGACGAGATCGTGCGGCTCTACGGCGAATTGTTCGCCGCCGGCCATGCCCATTCCATCGAGGCCTACGAGGGCGAGGCGCTGGTCGGCGGCCTTTACGGGGTAAGCCTGCGCGGCGCCTTCTTCGGCGAAAGCATGTTTCACCGCGCCCGCGACGCCTCGAAGGTCGCGCTGGTGCATCTGTTCGCACGCCTTCGCGCGGGGCGCTTCCGATTGCTCGACGCCCAATTCTTGACCGAGCATCTGGCGAGCCTCGGCGCGATCGAGATTCCGCGCGATGCGTTCAGGCTCCGGCTCGCCGACGCGCTCGACGTTCAGGCGGATTTTGCCGCCTGGCCGGTTGAGGTTGCGATGAGCGGCGCCGAGGCGCTCGAGCGAGCCTGCGGCATGGAAGTTGCGACGAGGGATTCACCAAGACGGAGCGTCGTTCAAGCCTGACGGCGCCAGGCAATAAGGTTTGGGCAGGCGGCATGGCGGCGTTCGACGAGATGGGCATGGCGTCCGGCGAGACGAGGTCGCTTTATCGCCAAGTCGCTCGCTGGCTCGAAGAGACGCCACCCGACTTGCTCGCCTCTCGGCGCGCGCAGGCGGAATACATGTTCCGCCGCATCGGCATCACTTTCGGCGTCTACGGGGACAAGGACGCCGCCGAGCGCCTGATCCCGTTCGACATCGTCCCGCGTCTCATATCGCAGGCAGAGTGGCGCAAGCTCGAGGCCGGGCTCACGCAGCGCGTGCGCGCGCTCAACCTCTTCCTCACGGATATCTACGGCAAGCGCGCGATTTTTCGGGAATCGATCGTGCCCCCCGAATTGATTCTGCGCAATCCTTACTATCGGCCGGAAATGATCGGCGAGCGCGCGCCCCACGACATCTGGGTGCACATCGCGGGCATCGACATCGTGCGGGTCGACGCCGACGAATTCTACGTGCTCGAGGACAACGCCCGCACGCCGTCCGGCGTCTCCTACATGCTGGAGAACCGCGAAGTGACGATGCGGCTCCTGCCCGACCTGTTCGCGCGGCACAGCGTCGCGCCCGTCGATGATTATCCCGACCAGCTGCTCGCCTGCCTGCGCTCGGTCGCGCCGCGGCTCAACGGCGGCGAGGCGACGATCGTCATCCTGACGCCGGGCGCGTTCAATTCCGCCTATTACGAGCATTCGTTTCTCGCCGACAAGCTCGGGGTGGAACTGGTCGAGGGCCGCGACCTGTTCGTCGAGGATGACCAGGTTTTCATGCGCACCACGCTCGGGCCGCGCCGGGTCGATGTCATCTATCGGCGGGTCGACGATGATTTTCTGGATCCCCTGGTCTTCAATCCGGACTCCGTCCTGGGGGTGCCCGGACTGGTCGGCGCCTATTTGGCGGGCAATGTGACGATCGCAAATGCAATCGGAACCGGAATTGCCGACGACAAGGCGATTTATTGTTATATGCCGGAGCTGATCCGCTTCTATCTTTCCGAGGAGCCGTTGCTCAAGAACGTGCCGACCTACCGCTGCCGGGAGCCCACGTCGCTCAAATATGTGATGGAGCGGCTCGACCAGCTGGTGGTCAAGGAGGTGAACGGTTCGGGCGGTTACGGCATGCTGGTCGGCCCGCATGCAAGCGCCGCGCAGCGCGAACAATTCGGCGCCAAGATCATGGCCGATCCCAGCAACTACATCGCCCAGCCGACGCTCGCTTTGTCCACCTGTCCGGCCTCGTTCGACGGTGGCGTGGCGCCCCGCCACGTGGACCTGCGCCCGTTCGTCCTCTCGGGAGCGGACGGCGTGCGCATCGTCCCTGGCGGCCTCACCCGCGTCGCCTTGAAGGAGGGGTCGCTGGTCGTCAATTCGAGCCAGGGCGGCGGCACCAAGGACACCTGGATCGTCGACGACCCGGAAGGGTCGGCTTGACGTCGATGCTCGCGCGCACCGCCGACAATCTTTTCTGGCTCGCACGCTCGATGGAGCGGGCCGATTACATCGCCCGCACCATCGAGGCGACGCTCCGGCTCGAATATCTGCCCAAGACCGACAGCGAGCAGGTCGGCGAGTGGGAGGGCGCGCTCAACGCCGCCGGCGCGCATGAAAAGTTCGTGGAGAAGCATGGCGAGCTGAGCGAAGAGGCGGCGATAGAATTTCTGACCTTCGACCTCGCCAATTCTTCCTCGATCCGCAATTGCCTGGAGAACGCGCGCGCCGCCGGACGCGCCGTGCGCACCGCGCTGACCGCCGAAACCTGGACCGCGATCAATGACGCGTGGCTCGAGCTCAAGCGGTTCGAGACCTCGAGGCGCGTCAAGCGCGCGCTTGGCCGCGAGGAGCTGATGCGCTTTCTCGATTATGTGAAGAAGGCCTCGCTCGATTTCGACGGCGCGTGCTACCGCACGATGCTGCGCAACGAAGCCTATTGGTTCAATCGCCTCGGCGTCTTTGTCGAGCGGGCCGACAACACGGCGCGTCTGCTCGACGTCAAATATCATTTGCTCCTGCCCTCGACGGAAACGGTCGGCGGCCCGCTCGACTACTTCCAATGGGTCGCGATCCTGCGCGCGGTTTCGGCCGCCACCGCCTATCATTGGGTCTATCGCGACCGGGTGAAGCCGTGGCTGATCGCCGACCTTCTGATCCTGAAGCCCGCGATGCCGCGCTCGCTCATCTCCTGCTACGAGAGCATCGACCGCGCGCTCGACGCGCTTGCTCGCGATGACGGGCGCAGCGGCCTCGCTCAGCGCCAGGCTCGCGCCATGTACGCCAAGCTCGAGCGGTCGAGCATGACCGAGATTTTCCAGGGCGGACTGCACGAGTTCATCACTGAATTCATCGAGGACAACGCGCGCCTCTCGAACACGATCTCGGATCAATATCTCTTCAACTGAGAGAGGCGGCGCGGATCCAACATGCGGATCAGGGTTTCGCACCAGATCATCCATCGCTTCGACCCGCCGGCCCGAACGGTCAACCAGATCCTGAGGCTGACGCCGCGTTCCTTCGACACTCAGTACGTGCTGCGCTGGCGAGTCGACATCGACGCCGACGGCGCACGGCGGGAGACCGAGGACGCGCACGGCAACGCCGTCACCTCCTACTCCCATTACGGCCCGATCGAACGGGTGACGATATCGGCCGTGGGTGAGGTCGAGACGAGCGACGCGGCCGGCGTCGTCCGGGGGGCCGCGGAGAGACTGCCGCCCGAGATGTATTTGCGCGACAGTCCGCTAGCCCAGGTCAACGGGACACTGCGCGCCTTCGCCGCGGAGGCGACAGGCGGCGCCGCCGACCCGCTCGATTCGATGCACCGGCTGATGGCGGCGCTGCATGAGGGCTTGCCCCATAACCCCGAAGAGAAAGACGCCGCCGGCTCGGCTATCGAAGCTTTCGCGCTGAGGCGCGCGCGAGCCCGCGATTTCGCCCACATCTTCATCGCCTGCGCGCGCTGGCGCGGAATTCCAGCCCGCTTCGTCACGGGTTATCGCCTCGCCGACGATTCCGCCGAGGCGGGCGCGCATGAATGGGCCGAGGCCCACATTCCCGATTTCGGCTGGGTCGCCTTCGACGCCACCGTTCCGATCTGCCCGGACGACCGTTATGTCCGCGTCGCCATCGGCTTCGACGACCAGGACGGCGCGATGATCCGCTCAGCCCATGGCGGCGGCGCGGAGAAGGTCGAAGCCGCGGTCCGCGTCGAGCAGGCGGGCGTGCAGAGCCAGGCTTGATACCCAGACGCGATGATCGGAACCGATCATCGCCTTATGGCCGAAGCGCGAATGCGCGCCCGCGCCGTTGCGCGGGTTTGAGCGCGATGAGTCGCGCTCAAATGGAATGGGCATGAGCCTACGGATCCGCTTCCGGGCGGACTGCCTCAGCGACGGGGCGCGGGCGCGCGGCCCGGACAGCCTCATGCCTCCGGCAGGCGGCGCACTGGACCAGATTGCTTTTGGGTTGACGCGGCCGATTGTAGCCGCGCTTCGATCGCCGGTCATGAGACGGGCGTTCTTCCGAACGCCCTTTGGAGTGCGGCGGACGCGGTCGCCGACCGGGTCTACAAGCCTGCCTCGACGCCAGTGCAATCTGCTTTAGGCGCCCTCGGTTGATTTATCATTTCCGTTACGGTATTAAGGTTAGAGGCCGGATCAGCGGGTCCGGATGGCTCTAGGGAGATTCAGGCCGTTGGATCGTGGCGGAGGCATCTTGGTTTTCGCTACCGGAGGCGATGCGTGAATCCGTTCGCGAGAACCCTGATCGTGGCCCTGCTGACCTTCGCGAGCGGACTGATCGGCTTCCTCATTCGATCGTTGTTGCCATTCCAGGATGTCGCCGGCGCGAAGGGTCTGATCTGCTCGATCGTCGGTTTTGTGGCCTTGCTGCTCGCCCTTGTGCTCGGCCTGCTCATATGGACGACCTACGGCGCCTTCATCGCCCAGAACGCGGAATCGCAGTCGCTGGGGCCCATGATCCTGAAACTCGACTTCGCCCTCGAGCAATACGGGCCGGAAGCGGACCGGGGACGCGATTTGCTGCGGGCGGCGGTCGTTCGCGCGCGCGATCGTTTTTGGGGCGGTCGGGCGACCGGCGCGACGCCGCACGCGCAGCTGCGCGCGGATCTGCACGAGATCATGGGTTTTTTCGCGACCCTCGAGCCCACCACGGATCAACAGAAGCAGATCATCACGACCGCCATGCCCAATTTCATCCAGGTGGTGGAAACGACCTTGTTGATGACCCGTCGATTGGCCAATCCGGCGCCGAAGCCTCTCCTGTTCGTGGTCATCGGATGGTCGGCGCTTTTGTTCATGAGCTTCGGATTGCTCGGCGCGTTCAACGAATTGAGCGTCACCGTCGAGGCGCTCGGCTCGATCGCGGTCGCGAGCGCGATCTACCTCATTCTCGAGTTCAGCCAGCCCTATTCGGGACTGTTCCGCATTTCGCCGGTCGGCGTCGACAATCTGATCGCCGTGCTTGGCCGTTGAAGGCGCGGCGCATCGGGACGGTCGAGGCAAGGCGACCTCCGCCCGCGGGCGCGGCGGGCGCCCCGGCTGGCGAAGGCGAGCGCCACGAAGCCGATGAGCATCATCGCCCAGGTCGCAGGCTCAGGCGCCGTCAACGGATCGCCCGGCGCGCCTGTCAGCACGTCGAAGGCGAGATCCGCGGTCAGGGCGTTGGCCGCCGCAGTCGGATGTTCTCCGTCCCAGAACAGGGACTGATTTGGATCGGCGCAAACGCTTCCGGACGTTGAGACGCCGCCCGAGAAACATGGCGAAGTTACGTTGGCGAAGCCAAAGGCCGAAGGGTTGGCGACGATCTGGTCGAGCATGGAAAAGACGGGGACGTCGAACACCGTGAGCCCGGGTAGATTCAGCGCTTTGACCTGGTCCAGCACGTCGGTGTTGAAGTCCAGCGCCAGCGTGCGCCCTTCCCGGCCGAGCGTGGGGCCGAGGGCCGCGAAATCCGGAACGACCGAGAGGTCGGGCGCCTCGTAATAGAGAAGGCTCCGCATTCCATCGCTATAGAGGCCGGCGATGGCGCCGACCGTGTTTCCGACAGCCTGATTGAGGAACGTCGTCGTTAGGTCGCTCAAGCTGATTGAGCCATTCTTCACGTCCGTCAGCGCGTTGAGCATGTCGTTTCCGCCGATATCCAGCGTGTAAAGCGCGCCCGGCGTTGGCGAAGGATCGACCGTCTTGAACGACGCAACCTGATCTGTGAGACCGATCGGCGCCGTCTGGCCGCCGACCACCGGCTGGTTGACAATCGTTTCGCCGGTTTGCGCTCCGCCGAACGCAAAATCATTTCCGGGCGGAAACGAGAGCGCCGGTCTCATGCTCAAGCCCAGTTTGGCGGAGAGGTCGTCCAACCAGTTCGGCCCGTTGCTGAAGCGTCCGTTGTCGTAGAAGCTAGGCAAGGGAATCGGGTCGCCAACCGCGCTGGATGCGGCGAGCGCATTTCCGACGTCCGAAAGGCTGTCGCCAAACGAGTAGATAGCCGGGTAGGTCGCCGCGTGCGCGCCGCCGCAGGCCAATGATGCGGCCAGAACCGCAAAGCCCAGACGTTTCCTCATCGAATCGCTCTCCCGCTCGAGTTGCGTCGGGAACGCGACAAGGCAACAAAAAGTTCCGTGGCTTATTCTCGGGTGACGGCGGCGAACGATCAGGCCGCGTCGCGGGGAAACTGTGTCTGCGCGATGTGGCTATAGGTGCGCCCCTGCGCCAGGAGCTCGCCGTGCCGTCCGCGCTCGACAACGCGGCCGCGGTCGAGGACGCAGATTTCATCGGCCTGCGCCACCGTCGAGAGCCGGTGAGCGATGACGATCGTCGTGCGTCCTTCGCACAAAGTGCGGAGCGCTTTCTGGATCGCCTGCTCGGATTCGGAATCGAGCGCCGACGTCGCCTCGTCCAAGAGGATGATCGGCGCGTCCTTGAGAAACGCGCGGGCGATGGCGATGCGCTGGCGTTGTCCGCCGGACAGCTGCATGCCGTGCTCGCCGCATGGCGAGTCATAGCCGCCCTCGAACCCCAGGATGAAATCGTGCGCATAGGCCGCTTTGGCGGCGGCGACGATCTCGTCGTCGCTCGCGCCCGGCCGGCCCATCGCGATATTGTCGCGCACCGAGCCTTTGAACAGGAAATTCTCCTGCGAGACATAGCCGATCTGCTGGCGCAGCGACTTGAGCCCGACGGTCGCAATGTCGACGCCGTCGCACAGGATCTCCCCCGAATTCGACCTGATAGAGGCGCAGGATGAGGTTCATCACTGTCGACTTGCCGCCGCCCGAGCGGCCGACCAGCGCGGTCGTCTTGCCGGCTTCGGCGACGAAGCTGACGCCGTGCAAAACCGTCTCGCCGGGACGATAGCCAAAGGTCACGTCGCGAAACTCGATTCGACCGTTCGTCACCTTGAGCGCCGGCGCATGCGGCCGTTCATCCTCGTAGTCGTGCTCATCGAGGAAAGTATAGAGCATGCTGACGCCGAACAGCGACGACGACAGGTCGACATGCAGCCGCGCCACCCGCTTCATCGGCTCATAGAGCATGATCACCGAGGTGATGAAGGAGAACAGGCTTCCCGGCGGGTTGCCGCGGACGATCACGGTATAGCCGGAATAAAGCACCACGGCGGCGATGGCGAAGCCGCCCAGGCTCTCCATGATCGGGCTCGTGCGCGAACTCACGCGCGCGAGCTTGTTGGCGGCCGCCTGAAAACCGGTGATCGCCTGATCCTGCTTCGCGCGCATGAAGTTCTCGAGCGTGAAAGCCTTGACGATGCGGATGCCCTGCGCGGTCTCCGCCAGCGACTCCATCATCTGCATCGCGCCCTGGAACTCGCTCGCCATGATCTTGCGCACGCGCACGCCGATCTTGCGCACGCCGAAGATCGCAAGCGGCACGAACATGAGCGCGAAGACCGACAGCAGCGGATCTTGCGACACCATCACAATAACAAGCCCGACGATGGTCAGCGCGTCCCGGGACAGCGTCGTGATAAGGAGATTGAGCACATTGCTCGCCGATTGGGCGATGAACGCCTGGCGGGCGATGAATTCCGACGAGTGCGAGCGGCTGTAATAGACGACCTTCATCCTGAGCATCTGGTCGAAGATGCGCCGCTGGACGTCGGCGACGATGCTATTGCCGACCCGCGACAGGACGACTTGCTGCCCGTAGGTCGCCAGGCCCTTGACCGTGTAAATGACCACGATCGCCGCGGTGATTTCCCATACCGCCGCAAGGCGGCGGCCGACGAACACCTCGTTGACGATCTGGCCGATGATCCAGGCCGACAGCGCGGTGGTGGCCGCTATCATGCCCATCATCGCAAAGGCGAAGGCGTAGCCCTTCCAGTGCTTGAACCCCTGATCGGTCAGGAGCCGGCGCAGGGTCGCGTTCGAGGGCGCGTTGAGGAGAGAGAGCGCACGCTCGCGGGCTTTACGCCAAAGAAACAATGCTTCAGTCCCTTGCCCCGGCCGGCCGGCGACCCGCATGCATAATCGGCGCCGGCGGATTCCGCTCGCGCGCCGCTTCCATATCATCGGTGGCGAAATTATGGAAATCGCCAGGCGGGTATGGTCAAGACCCCGTTAAGATTCCCCGATTTCGGCCGGCGGACGGGCGTGGGCGCCGAGGCTTCGCGGGCGGCGTCGCGCGCCATCGCCCAGCTTACGCCGCGGCGACGGGCTGCCGTTTTGGCGCTCCATAGGTGTCCGGGATCTTGTCGGCGAAGGCTGCGACCAGCTCGTCATTCTCCATCTCGTCGATCGAGACCGGGCGCGTCGCGTCGTCGACATAGGCCTTGCTGGCGGGATCCTGGACGACGCGCTTCTTGATCCGGTGGTAGCGCCACCCGACGGTGAGCCATTGCGCGACCACGGACACGAACTCGACCGCCCGGAGGGGATAGAAAACCAGCGGATTGACAATTCGCATCCCGTGCCGGCGGCTCGTCCTCACCTTGCGGCGGACGATGCCGCATTGCAGCGGGTGGACGCCCTCGATCCGGGCGGCGGAGGAGAAGGCGGTCATCACGTCGGCGATCTTGTTCATCCTCAAGCCCGTTGCGGCGGCGCGCCTGAGCACCGTCTCGACATGCTCGTCGGTGTAATAGCGCTTCCAGGCGTCGCGATAAGTCTGGTTCCATTCCTCGCCCGACATCAGAGGATGGCCGGTGCAGACATGCTCGACGTCGTATTTGTTCATGTCGGGGTCCATGGGAACCCCTTTGAGGTAAAGATTCTTGTGATCCTCGGAGCCGGGAAGGGGGGTCAGGCAAAAGAACTCGAGGATGTCGAGCGGCAGCTCCTTCTTGATGATGTCGATGTCGCGCAAGACGGATTCGCGCGTATCGGTCGGAAAGCCGATGATGAAGCCCGCCCAGGTCATCACCTTGTGCGCGCGCCAGGCCTGCAGCATGACCCGGTATTCCCAGATCTTGTTCTGCCGCTTTTTCGCCCCCTGGAGCGATTGGGGATTGATGCTCTCGAGGCCGATGAAGACCTGGTTGCAGCCGGCCCGCGCCGCTTTCTCGATGAATCCCGGGATCTTGTGGCAGAGCGTGTCGACCTGAAGGATCAGCTTGATCGGAATGCCCTTGCTGGTTCTGAGATCGATCAGGCGGTCGAGGATCGCCTCCCAATTGCGGTTGCGGGCGAAATTGTCGTCGGTGACGAAATAGTGGTTGATGCCTTGCGCGTAATTGGCGCGCACGATCGCCTCGACGTCATCGGCGCTCCGATAGCGCGACTTGCGGCCCTGGACATTGATGATCGTGCAGAAGCTGCACTGGAACGGGCAGCCGCGGCCGGCGTCGAAGCACGCGTGGTGGCCGACGATGCGCCCCACGATTTCCTTCGGCAATACGGGGATCGCGGCCAACTCCATGCCGGGCATGTCATTGAGGTAGTTGTAGACGGGCTTCGCCTGGCCGGCGTCGATGTCGCGGATGAAATCGGCCATTCGGCCCTCGCCCTCGCCCGCGTAGAGGATCACGCCGAGCGACTGGGCTTCCTTCAGGTCCCGCGGCAACTCGGGAAGCATCGACAGGCAGCCCGAGACGTGGAATCCGCCGATCGCCACGGGCACGCCGTTCGCCCGGAACGCGCGGGCAAGATCGAGGGCGCGCGGAAACTGATTCGACTGCACCCCGACGAGCCCGACAAATCCGCCGCCCGCCGACTTGATCCGCCGCGAGATCGCCTTGACGTCGATGACCGTGTTGCACTCGTCGCAGGCGTCGATCTCGATGTCGACATCGGGGCCAAGGGCCCGCTCTTCCCTGCACGCGGCCAACAGCCCGTAGACGCTGGCCAGGCTGTTGGAGGGGATGGTGGAGAGGCGCCACTGGATCACATAGCCGTCGTCGTCATAGTGCGACGGCTTGACGAGGAAGATCTTGAACGTCCGGTTTCCCATGGCGTTGCTCTTCGTTGTCGCGCGGGTCATTGTCGCGCGGGTCATTGTCGCGCGGGGCGGCGCCGATCTCATCGGCCTCCCACGCTTCCGTCCTGAAGAATCCCCGGTCCCTCCCGGCCCTCGGGAGTCGATCCGGCATACTTTGTTTTCTTTAGGCGGTCCAGAAGCGATCTCGGAAAAGCCAGAATTCGCGCGCTCCGCCCGAATCGGGGGGACGCGCGGCCCCTCAGGCCTTCTTGCGGCTCTTTTGCGTTTTCCCGCCCTCGCTTGCCTTGAGGGCGGCGTGGTACTTGCGCTTTATGTCCGCGAGATTGACCGACGGCGCCGGGAAGGCGAGGCCCAGATCGGCCATTGTGTCAGCAATAATCTGCGACACCGCGAGATTGCGAAACCACTTGTGGTTAGCGGGGATCACATGCCATGGGGCGCTCGCCGTGCTGGTTGCGCGGATCGCGTCCTCATAGGCGCCGATGTAATCGTCCCACAATTCCCGCTCCGAATAGTCGGATTCGCTGATCTTCCAGTTGCGCGCCGGGTCATCGAGGCGTTGGGCAAAACGAGCGAGCTGCTCTTCCTTGCTGATATGGAGGAAGAATTTGAGGATCGTGGTTCCGGATTGCGCGAGCAGCGCCTCGAAACCGCGGATATCCTCATAGCGGCGGGCGCAGGTCTTCTTGTCGACGAGCTTGTGAACGCGCGTGACCAGCACGTCCTCGTAGTGCGAGCGGTTGAAGATGACGATCTGGCCGGCTCTCGGCGCCTGGGCGTGGGCGCGCCAGAGAAAGTCGTGCGCGAGTTCGAGCGGCGTCGGCTGCTTGAAGCTCGCGACATCGACGCCCTGCGGGTTGACGCCGCTGAACACGTGCCTGATCGTGCCGTCCTTGCCGCCGGCGTCCATCGCCTGCAAGACGATGAGGACCGAATGTTTATGCTCGGCGTAGAGTAAGACCTGCTGATGGGCGAGTTCCTTGAGGAGGCGCTCGGTCTCCTCTTTCGCCTCGGCCTCGGATTCGTGCTTGCCCGTATCGGCCGGATCAAGCTTAGTGAGCCGGACTTTTTCACCCGGTTTGACCCGGAACTGTTTGCGGTAGTCCAAGACTTCGAGCCTCCGGTCCGCCGCGAATGCGACGCCGGGGCCATGTGACAGGAACATGACGCTGAGATCAACTTGCTTGCCTAGCGCCTGGGTCCGGATCGCGCGATGAACATCACAATCATCGGCGCAGGCGCGATCGGCGGCCATATTGCCGCGAAGCTCGCCGCCGCGGGCGAGCGCGTGACGGTCGTGGCGCGCGGGGCGCATCTCAAGGCGATCCGCGAGCGCGGGCTCAAGCTCAAGGAGAACGGCGAAGAGATCGTCGCGCGCGTCGAGGCGACGGATCGCATCGCCGAGGCCGGCGGCGCGGACCTCGTCGTGCTCGGCGTCAAGGCGCATCAACTCTCGCCGATCGCCGCCGAGGTCGCCTCGATCGTGACGCCCTCGACGACGCTCATGATGACGCAAAACGGTTTCCCGTGGTGGTACTTCTTCAAGCATGGCGGAGCGCACGAGGGGGTTCGGCTCGAGAGCGTCGATCCCGGCGGAACGATCGCGCGCCATCTGCCGATCGACGCGATCGTCGCCGCCATCAGCTACCAGGCGGCGGAGATCGAGAGCCCGGGCGTCATTCGCCATATCGAAGGCCATCGCCTGCCGGTCGCCGAGATCGACGGGCAGAAGACCGGGCGCATCGCGGCGCTATCCGAGCTCTTCACCAGAGCGGGTTTCAAATCGCCGGCGCTCACCGACGTGCGTTCCGAGATCTGGATGAAGCTCTGGGGCAATCTGACCTTCAATCCGATCAGCGCGCTCACCCACGCCACTTTGGAAGACATTTGCCGCTTTCGCGCGACGCGCGCGCTGGCGGCGGCGATGATGAGCGAAGCGCAAGCCGTTGGCGAAGCGTTCGGGATCCGTTTCCGGCTCAGCATCGACAAGCGCATCGCCGGCGCCGAGAGCATCGGCGCGCACAAGACCTCGATGCTGCAGGATATCGAGCAGGGGCGGGCGACCGAGATCGACGCGATGCTCGGCTCGGTCATCGAACTGGCGCGCCTCGTCAATGTCCCGACCCCGCATCTTGACGCCATCTATGCGGTGACGAAGCTTTTGGGCGAAACCGTCGCTCGGAGCGGGCGCGGACTGTCGCTCGCGCCACCCGCGCTCGTTCGGAGTTGATAGACCCATGACCGCCGATCGCACCTTGAAGGGCCTTTTAGCATCCGGGCGCGACGACGCGGCAGCGATCGCCGCCCGCGAGGCGCCGCCGCTGACCTATGCAGGTTTGCGCGCGCTGGTCGAACGGACCACCGCAACGCTGAACGATCTCGGCATCGGCCTTGGCGATCGGGTCGCGATCGTTTTGCCGAACGGACCCGAGATGGCGACGGCGTTTCTGTGCGTGGCCTCCGCCGCGACCTCGGCGCCGCTCAATCCCGCCTATCGCCAGGACGAGTTCGAGTTCTATCTCGAAGATCTCAGGGCGAAGGCGCTGATCGTCGAGGCCGGCAGCGACTCGCCCGCTCTTCGCGCCGCCGAGAAGCTTGGCGTCGCGGTCTTGACCCTCACGCCGGACCGGCAGATCGGGGCGGGCGCGTTCGAGCTCTCCGGCTCTCCGCTCGGCGCCGCCATCCGGCCTGGTCCGGTCAAACCGGACGACGTCGCGCTCATTCTGCACACATCGGGCACCACTTCGCGGCCGAAAATCGTGCCGCTGGCCCATGCCAACATCTGGACTTCGGCCCGCAACATCGCGGCCTCGCTCGAGCTTTCCGAACACGACACGGCGCTCAATGTGATGCCCCTGTTCCATATCCACGGGCTGATCGCAGGCCTTTGCGCTCCGCTCTCCCGGGGCGGCTCCGTGTTCTGCACGGGGGGCTTCAACGCGCTGAAATTCTTCGCCGAAATGGAGGAGGCCAGGCCCACCTGGTACACGGCGGTGCCGACCATGCATCAGACGATCCTGACCCGCGCCGGACGCCACAAGGAGATCATCGCCCGCCACCCGCTGCGCTTCGTGCGCTCGTCGTCGTCGTCGCTGCCGCCGACCGTGATCGGCGAACTCGAGGCGGCGTTCAAATGCCCGGTCATCGAGGCTTACGGGATGACGGAAGCGACGCACCAGATGGCGTCCAATCCGCTGAACGGAATCCGCAAGCCTGGATCGGTCGGCGTCCCGGCGGGCCCCGAGATCGCGATCATGGACGAGGCGGGGCGGCTCTTGAACGCGGGAGAAACCGGCGAAGTCGTCATTCGCGGCGAAAACGTCACGGCCGCTTACGAGAACAATCCGAAGGCGAATGGCGAGGCCTTCGTCGATGGCTGGTTCCGCACCGGCGATCAGGGCGTCATCGACGCCGACGGCTATCTGACGCTCACCGGACGGCTGAAGGAGATCATCAATCGCGGCGGCGAGAAAATTAGCCCACGCGAGGTGGACGAAGCGCTGATGGACCACCCGGCCGTCCTGCAGGCGGTCGCATTCGCGGTGCCGCATCCGATGCTCGGCGAAGACGTCGGCGCCGCGGTCGTTCTGCGCGAGGGCCTGAGCGCCACCGAGCAGGAGCTTGGCGCCTTCCTCTCCGAGCGCCTGGCGGCGTTCAAGACGCCGCGGAAAATCCTCTTCCTGGCTGAAATCCCCAAAGGCGCGACTGGCAAGCTGCAACGCATCGGGCTCGCGCAGAAGCTCGGGCTGGGGTGAGGGAGCCCGCGGCGCTCCTCGCGAGACCACGATAGGAATGCAGCAGATCGACCGGCCCGCTGTCACGCCGGTAGCCTCCTAGAGCCTGCTGCATTGGGTCGAATTCGACGGCGTTAGCGCACCCGCCCCCTCTTGTGGGGGCGGGCAGGGGTGGGGGGTCGCGCGGACCTTAGGAGATTGTCGAACACACCATTGCTGGCTCGTCGCGCAGGACGGCGCGACCCCCCACCTCTGTCCTCCCCCACAAGGGGGGAGGAAGCGCGGTGGGCCGATCTGCGCAAACTCAACAACAGAAGGCTCTAAAGAGAATCGCGGCGCTCACCGCGTGCGCGGCCCTATGCGCTGTCAGTCTGGCGCTCAGGGCGCTGGACCATCATTGCGCCGCCTGACCGACAGGTTGGACAGGTTCAGCATCAGAGGCGCCAGCCGGCAAATCTTGTCCGGCCGTCGGCTGCTGCACCTTCTTCGCCTCCTCCAGGCATTTGCTCACGGCGTCATTGAATGAACTTACAAACGACGTCGCCCCGGCCAATTCCTGCGCCGACGGATCCGTGAGCATCGGGTCCTCTGGGTCCCAAAATCCGACGATGACCGGACAAGACGGGAATCTTCGCTGAACCCGACGCAACAGGTAGCGCATATGCGGCGGATTGCCGCGCAGCTCGGCGTAGGTCACGAGGATCATGGCGACGCCAGTCGTATCCAGCGTGTTGATCGCAAACCTCGAGACCTGGTTATGGAGCGCGGCCTGCGCTCCAAGCCCATGCTTGCGCAACAGCTGCGCCAGCATCGACGCCACAACCCCATCAAGGGGGTCGCGGCCGGCGACACACAACACGCTTCGCTCCGTGCGCCACACGTCGGGGAGATTCGCGCTCTCGCGGACCTGGCCCTGGGCCGCGGGCTGCGTCGCCGTCTCGCGTTCCGGCCGCGTGATGCCCGCAACCTCGACGACCGCGGCCTTGGCTTGGGCCGCGGTGAGAACCGGGTCGACGTCGTCATGGGGTTCAAGATCCGCGATCAGCTCCAGCATGACTTCCTGAATTCTCTCGAGCTGCGCGGGTTGGAGGACACCGCGCGAAATGTCGTTTGCGACCAGTCGCAGCGCCTTGAGGGCGATGTCGTCGTAATACGAGGAGAGCGCGCGCCCCTTCAGAAGCCCTTCCGCCTGCTCCAGCACCTCGTCAGGATCGCCAGCCAGCAGTCTCTGGTAGAGCGTTTCGACAGGCGTCAGGGCAGGGCGATCCCCCAACAGCACATCAAAGAACTCGAGGTGCCGGACGTGTCGACCGAGCACGACGAGGCACAATGTCAGGGGGGTCGAGAGGATGAGGCCGATCGGTCCCCAGATCCAGCTCCAGAAAATGGCGACGATGACCACCGCGGTCGGCGACAGGCCCGTGCTGCTGCCATAGAGCACCGGCTCCAGGATTTGCCCGGTCACGCCCTCGGCGATGATGAAAAGCCCGGCTGTCCAGAGCGCCATCGACCAGCCTGGATCGACGGCGGCGGCGAGCGCGACGGGGAGTACGGCGGCGGTGATCGAACCCACATAGGGAACGAAACGCAGGAGCGCGGCGAGAAGTCCCCAGAGAACGGGGCTCGGCAAGCCGATAAAATAGAGGCCGGCGCCGATCAGCAGCCCGAAGCTTGCGTTGATTGCGGCCTGAGTGAGGAAATACCGGGTCAGGCGCTGTGTGGCGTCGTCAATCGCGAGCGTGGTCCGATGAAGATCGTTGGAGCCAAACAGCCGGATGAGCCGGTCCCGAAGATCCTCCTGCCGAACGAGAATGAAGATTGTCACGATGAGAACGATCGCCAGCGTGGACAGGGGCGACAGGATCGGCTCCAGAATCAGTTTGGCTGTCTCGAAATATCCGCTCGACGAATTCTGGACCACGACCGGAATTGGCGCCTGTTCGGGCTCCGCTTCGCCTGGAGCGCCCGGCGCCGGCTTGGGCGCTTCGTAGACCGCGCCGAAACGACCCGTCACCTGCTTGACGAGGCCGTTGACCGTGCCGTGCACCGTTTCGAATTTCTTGAGCACGGTCGACTGATATTGCGGCGCATCGGCGACCAGCGATTTGAGCTGGGCGCCGATGATTCCGCCGACCAGCAAAATGACGGCGAGCGCCAGCAGCACTGACAGAGCGACAGCGGCGACTTTCGGGAATCGGGCGCGCTGCAAGAGCCTGACGATCGGCGCGAGGAAGAAGGTCAGGAAAACCGCAAGCGTGATCGGTATGAGCACGTCGCGCGCGAAATACAGGGCCGACACGACCACAACCCCGGTCGCCAGACCAAACAGAGCTTCGGGCTTCGGGGTCTCCGCCGCGGGCACCTCCACCCTTGGCGAGCGAATCAGTCCGAGGTCGTTCTCCGCCACCGCTCGCCACCCAACCTCATCGACGGCGTTCGCGATGCGACCGCTCCCACACGTCTAACTCGAAACCATGCCCTTTCGTTCCGATCAAATCGCGAATGGCGGTCCCCCCGGTTCGAAAGTTTGAGCCGACGCTGCCCACGGGGCGAAGTTTTCGCCGCCCGGAGCCTGCCTGATACGGCCCCCCGAGGCAATTCACGAGGGCGCCGACAGGGCCGTTCGAGCATCGCTGGAGGCCAGACTTTCGCACGCGTTTCAAAATCGCGAAGAGAGCAAACCCTCATGCGCGCGGCGCACAGCCATGCGCTCGAGATCGCGCGCTTGCGCGGCGCTCCGTTCTGTTGAATGCTGACATGCTAGTGCGAGCGACGGAACCGTCCGCGCCTGAGCCGGCGCCCCACTCATGGGAGGATAAGTGAATGCTGAAACTGACTTTGTGCTGCGCTGTCGCTGCCGGCGCGCTTCTCGCCGCTTCCGCCGCCGCCCGCGCGGCCGAGCCCTACACCTTCGCGCTCGTGCCCAAGAGCACCAACAATCCGTTCTACGACCAGGCCTTGGCTGGCTGCAAAAAGGCGGAAGCCGAGCTCAAGGGCGCCATCAAGTGCCTTTACATCGGCCCGAGCGAACATGGCGGCGGCGACGAGCAGGCCCAGATCGTGGGCGATCTCATCACCAAGAAGGTCGACGGGATCGCCGTGTCGCCGGCCAACGCCGCCGCGATCGCCGCAGCGCTGCAAGGCGCCAAGGCCGCGGGCATTCCGATCATCACCTGGGACTCGGATCTGCTCGACAAAGACAAGGGCCTGCGCGCGACCTACATCGGCACCCACAATTATGACATCGGCGTCAATCTCGCCAAGCTCGTGATGGAGGCGAAGCCCAAGGGGGGCACGATCTGCATCCAGTCGGGCGGCGCCGCGGCGGCGAACCACAACGAACGCATGCAGGGCGTGCGCGACACCTTGGCGGCTAAGAAGAGCGCCGAGGCGCCGGGCGAGAGGCTGACTGGCCAGAATGGATGGACCGAAGTCGCCGGCTGTCCGCAATATACGAACGACGACTTCCCGCTCGCCATGCAGATGGAGCAGGACCTGCTCAACAAGGATCCGAAGCTCGACGCCTTCGTGGCGACCGGAGGCTTCGGCGAGTTCCTGGTCGACGCCTACAAGAACTCGATGGGCCAGTTCAAGGACAAGATCGCGAAGGGCGAGATCGCGGTCGCGGTCGCGGACACGCTGCCGATGCAGCTCGACGACCTGAGGGCGGGTCTGGCGACCGGCAATGTCGGGCAGCGGCCGTTCGACATGGGCTACAAGGTCATGTACGCGCTCAAGGCCATGAAGGACGGCAAGGCTCCGCCGCCCGACCCGACCTATACCGGGCTCGACGTCTGCACGCCGAAGAACGTCGACACCTGCATCGGCGGCGGCAAGTAGCGGCATCGTAAGGAAAGCGCTTCAACCCCGGAGCCGGCTGCCGTCAGCGCTTCGTCGCTGCAGCCGGCGCGCTTCAAGCCGGGGATAAATGCGCGGCAAATATGTTGTCTACAAATTGCCGCGCGGAACTCGCTGAGGCTGAAGGTGAGGGCGCGGGCGCGGGCGAGCTCTTTGGGGATCGAGAGCGCCGCGAGCGCGGCGCGACCGAGATTGGCGTCGAGGACGCCAGCGCCGCTGTCTCCAATCACGTCGATCGGGCCGACGACGGGATTTGCGGCCACGGGCAGTCCCGAGGCAAGCGCCTCGAGCAGGACGAGGCCGAAGGTGTCGGTCAAACTCGGGAACACGAAGACGTCGGCGCTGGCATAGGCGGCGGCAAGCCTCTCCCCCCGCATTTCGCCGACGAAATGCGCTTGAGGAAAGCGCGTCTCAAGCTTCTTCCTTGCCGGTCCGTCCCCAACGACGACCTTCGAACCGGGCAGATCCAGGGACAGGAAAGCGTCGAGATTCTTTTCGATCGCCACACGCGCGCAGGTGAGAAAAATCGGTCTCGGGAAGTCGAAGATGCTCGCGGCGCGCGGTCGAAAAAGGTTGCAGTCGACGCCATGCGACCAGCGCATCAGACGAACAAATCCGCGCGTGACCAGCTCGCGTCCCATAGTCTCAGTCGACACCATCATGCCGGAGCCGGCGTTGTGGAACCGACGAAGCAGCGCATAGACAAACCGGCTCGGCGCGACACGTCGCACGGCAAGATATTCAGGGAAGCGGGTGTGATAGCACGTCGTAAAAGGGCGCCCGGCTCTGCGGCAGGCAACCCAAGCGCATAAGCCCAGCGGCCCCTCCGTCGCGATATGGATAAAATCGGGCTTAATTTCCTCAATTCGACGTTGCACCGCGCCCGGACGCGTTACCGCGACGCGCAGCTCCGGGTAGCTCGGGAGCGGCACCGTGCGAAATTCGCTCGCGGACAGAACCCGGATTTCGACGCCGAGGGCCGGCGCCTCTCGCATCAGGGCTTCTATGGAGCGCACCACCCCATTGATCTGCGGTAGCCAAGCGTCGGTGACGATCAGGATGCGGGTCAGCGGAACGGCTGGCGATGCGCCCCCGGGGGCGCTGATGATCAATGGCGACAATTATTGACCAATGAAGGTCCCACCCCATCCTCCGCCTGACAGTGTGATCTTGTTATTGGCAATGCGGGCGGACTGCGTGGACGGCAGCGCCATCCGCGCGATCATCGGGACATTCCTCGTCGCTTTCGTGTTCTTCAAGGTAATTTCCGTCGCGCCTCCAGAATGACAGACCGATACGTGCCCGGTCAGCCAGAGGGCGCCCGCCTTGCTGGCTGAATAAACCATACCGTGGGGTCCGTCACTGATGTGAATGGTCAATGGCTTGCCATCGTTCTCGGTCGTCTCCTTCCATCTTGCTTTCACATTATGGGCTTTCACCTCGCTGACGCTTCTGAAGCATGCCGCTTGAGCCAGCGTGCACTGGCACAGGACCGATAAGCAAACGAGCAATTTGAGTTTCGTCGAGGCCATGTCACACCAAAGGGGAGGAATTGCGGATAGCGGTCAGGTCTTCGATCGCGCCGGGTCGCCGACACCGCCTGTTCCAACAACCGGACTATGCGCTTTGTTCCTTCCTGACAAACGCCTTCAGTTGGCGGTGCAAGGCAAGGTCCTCGGCGTTCCCGGGTTTGCTGGTGGAGAAGACGGGCAGGAAAAGCGACGCCATTGGACCGCGCCAGCGGCCGGCGCCTTCTCCAACACCCCGTTACGCCCGCGCCTCTTCCCAGCGGCCTGACTTCGCCGAACGCAGCACCGCGTCCGTCACGAAATCGGTCGCCATCGCTTCGCGGAACGTCGGGCTCGCCGCTTCGCCTCGGGCGAGGGCCCCAAGGAAGTCGGCGACCTGGTGGACGAACGTATGCTCGTAGCCGATCATGAGGCCCGGCACCCACCAGTGCTTCATATACGGATGGTCGCCGTCGGTGACATGCACCGAGCGCCAGCCGCGCAGCCGGCCCTCGTCGCTATGGTCGAAGATTTGCAGCCGGTGCAGATCGTGCAGGTCCCATGCGATCGAGGCGTTCTCGCCGTTGATCTCGAACGTGTACTCAGCCTTGTGTCCCCGCGCGTAGCGGGTCGCTTCGAAGGTGGCGAGCGAGCCGTTGGCGAAGCGGGCGAGGAACGCCGCGGCGTCGTCGATGGTCACCTCCTGCCTGGCGCCCGTGAGGGTATGCGTCCGCTCCTTGACGAAGGTCTCGGTCATCGCGGTGACGCTGCCGATCGGCCCGTTGAGCCACATGGCGGTATCGATGCAATGGGCGAGCAGGTCGCCGGTGACGCCGCTGCCCGCGACGCTGGCGTCTAGCCGCCACAAGGCCGCTCCGCCCTGCGGCAGATCGGCGGAAATGGTCCAGTCCTGCAGGAATTTGGCCCGATAATGGAAGACGCGGCCGAGCCTGCCTTCGTCGATCAGCTGCTTGGCGAGGGTGACGGCGGGGACGCGGCGAAAATTGTACCAGACCATGTTCGGGCGCTGCGCGGCCTCGACCGCCGCGACCATCCTTTGCGTCTCAGCCGCGTTTCGCCCGAGCGGCTTTTCGCACATCACCATCTTGCCCGCTTCCGCCGCGGCGATGGCGATCTGCGCATGCGTGTCGTTGGGGCTTGCGATGTCGATGAGATCGATGTCCGGCCGGCGAACGAGCGCGCGCCAGTCCGTCTCGAAGCTCTCGTAGCCCCAGTTTCGCGCGAACGCCTCGGCGGTCTCCGGATTGCGGGCGCAAGCGGCCATGAGAACCGGCCGCGCATCCAGCTCGAAAAACTGATTGACCCTGGCGAAGGCGTTGGAATGCGTGCGGCCCATGAACCCGCAGCCGACCAGACCGACGTTGAGCGTCCTTTTCGTGCTCATTCCCGCCCCTAATGCCGTTGTATTATGCGCGCGGCGCCGCGCCCGCGCGGCTAGACCTAGCATCACGGTTGCCGCGCGGCCAATGCGCGCGAGCGGCGAGGCGGCAGGGCGGACTTCCCGCTGACGCTCAGCGCGCGCTCGTCCTGCGCCAGGGCTTAACCGCCACGGACAAGAGCTTGGCGCGTTCCTCTCCGAACGCCCAGCAGTGTCGCGCAAGATTGTCTTCCTGTCCGAGATCCCTAAGCATGCAACCGGTAAGTTGTAGCGCGCCGGTCTTGTGCAAAAGCTGGGCTTAGTCTAGCGGAACATGGTAAAAAAAGGTGTGGAGTATGAGATTCGCAGTCCTCGTTGAGCACCGTTTTGTCAGGGAGGCTTCATATATTGGATTTTCTCTTGACCGCTTAAATCGCGTCAAGTAAATTTTGGGCGCATAAAGTGAAAGGGAATTACAATGACAAAGAAATGGCTTGCTGCCGCGATCATCCTTGGCGGGCTCGGGTTGGGACCGGCCAAGGCCGACGTGACCTACATATTTGTTAATCTTGAGGATCCGGGGCAAACCGACTTGTCGTTCAGCGTTCCCGTGCAATTGTCTGCCGCGAATCCCTCGGAGAAATTCACCGCCCTTGGCGGTGCATATAAACAGGGGCCCTTCGACCACGGACAGGCTGAATTCCAGTTTCTCGCCAGCGGCAATCCAGAGATATTTTTCAGCGACCCTTTGAATGGCGGTAGCGGCGACTTTGTTTTTACTTCTATCACCACGACGCCCGGCAACGGCGGCGCCTTCCAAGGCCTTGGAGGTCTTTACATTAACGTTACTACTCCTTTGTCGGACCTGGGGTCGGCGTACGTTTCCGGCGTCCCAGCCACACCGGAACCTTCGACCTGGGCCTTGTTGTGTTTAGGGTTCTCTGGGCTGGCGGCGTTGGGTCTTCGCAAGAGGCGGGGCGCATCACCGCGGCTTGCCTGATGTGACGGCGACCGAGCAGGAGCTTGGCGCGTTTCTCGCGCGCCTTGCGGCGTTCAAGACGCCGCCGTGCTACACTCTTCCTGTTCGCCTGACGTAAGCCGCGCATGCGCCGCCCGGGCGGCGAGGAGAAAGGATACCCTTTGGCCCAGTCCCGCTCGCGACGCCTCGAATACAACCTGAGATCAGGGAGTCCGAATTTATTTGTTTGAAACGACCGTAACCCTTTGAAAAGGCACGATTCGAAAAAATAAGGGATAGTAAATAAAGGGATAGTAAATAAAAGCATTTTTACTAACGTTTAGGCGCGTTTGCTGACGTTTATGCGCGTTTACGTGCGAGCCGTTCGCGCAGCGGGTTATATCCCTCGCGGGCGCGAAGACAGGCGCTCGGCCTTACTCCGGCCCGGTCACGAGTGCGCGAACCCCGGCGCTCGGTCTCGCGATCAGCGCCGATGTTTCGGAGAAGTGTGGCGTTGAGGCGACAACGATTCTCCCAAGGGTGCGGGCGTTCCGCGCCGCGCCTTATACCAGGATTCGATGATCGGAGCCGATCGTCGCCTTGTGGCCGAAGCGCGAATGCGCGCCCGCGCCGTTCCCCACAGCGGATCACGCGGCTTGCCTAATGACCCACGGACGAATTGACCTTCCTGGGATCCTGAGCCTGGCCCGCGAGGTTTCAAAGCGCGCTGGGCGGAGGGGGGAACCTCCGCCCTTTCGCTCAACTCACCCGCAGGCGCACGCCAGCGCGGCGGCTCTTTCGAGGCGCGCGCCTTGAGCCGGCGACAAAGGTCTGGGACGAAACGGAATCCCGAAACCGGCCGGGGCCGGCGGCGGGTCGTCGTCATCATCGTCGTTGGCGCCGTTCGGGGGGGCGACCCGCCTCAGCCACCTCGTCATCACGCTGCGCCTGCGGCCCCAAGGCGGCGCCTGTTTGCAACTCGCCTCCGCGTCCCGGCGCGGATTCATCGAGCAGAACCAGCGCTTGCAGAATCGCATCGACTTCAACGACAGCGCCGCTATCGAGCCGGCGCAAGGAGGGCGCGTTCTCGACCGCCCGTGCGTCCGAAATCCACGACGCCAGCACCGCCCTCTTTTCCGCCGTGCTCAGCGTCGGATCGCTCGTGACGTCACTGGGATGGGTGTAGATCGCCGCCCCGTAAGCTTGCGCTGGCGCCTTCCGGGGGGTTGATTGGAAAGAGCTAAAGCTTTCGTTCATCTCCATTCTCCGCAATCGGGGCCTCCCGGTCGGGGACCGGGAGGCGGACCGCAGTCTTCCGTTTCGCAGATCACGCGACCTTCTTGCCGCTGCTGATGTCGATCTGCTTCGGCTGATTGTCCTGCTTCGCAGCCTTCGTCTCGGCGCGCGGCGCCGATCTCGATGCGCCGCGGCTTCAGCTGCTCCGGCACCTCGCGCACGAGGTCGATCGTGAGCAGGCCGTGCTCGACATTCGCGCCGACGACCTTCACATGGTCAGCGAGATTGAAGCTCTGCTTGAAGCTCAACGGGATGCCCTGGTGGAGCAGCTCCGGCTGCTCGCCCTTCTGGCCCGTCACCAGGAGCGTGCCTGCCGTGCTGGACCAATTCGATCTCGTCCGGGGTGAAGCCGGCGACCGTCATGGTGATACGGTACTGGTCTTCGTCCTTTCTCTCGATGTTGTAAGGCGGCCAGTCGGACCGAATGCTCTTGTCTAGAAGGTCGAAGAGCCGGTCGAAGCCGACCGTGGAGCGATAGTAGGGGGTAAAATCGAAAGTTCGCATAGCCACATCCTCCGTGAAGCAACATGGATACTGATGCCGGCGCCGCCGGCGCTTTCGCCGAGCCGCGAGGGCCTCGACGCGCAGCGATTTGGGCAGCGAAAAAGAGACTTCAAGGGGGGCCCCAAAAATTTTTTATCGAACGAAATCAAGAGTTAATGTTGCCGAACGCTGCATCAATCCGGATTCTCCGCCGCGCGCCGACCGGATGAAATCCATGACTTCCGCGGGGACGGAAGATCGGCGCAAAGGGGGCCCTGTTCCCCCGCTTCGACGACCGGGTTCCCTCGCCGCCCGGGCGCCGCGACCGACGATGGCGTGAGATGCGGCAAATACGTGCGAACGTGTGCGGCCCCATGAACCAACGGCCGAAAAGACTCACGTTAAGCGTTTTTCGCGCGCATTCAGGTCCATAATGCAGCTGCATTATGCGCCAGCGCCACCTCCCGCGCGCCCTTAAGACTAAGACTTGATGATCGGTTCCGATCATCGCCTCATGGCCGAAGCGCGAATGCGCAAGGCTCCGGACTGTGCGACATGCGCGACAATCCCTTCTCCCACCGGGAGAAGGTGGCGCGAAGCGCCGGATGAGGGCCTGCCGGCGTCGCGCAACGGGGTAGTTCAATCGACGATCACAAAACTCACAGCCAGGCCCAGCATGGACCTTTGGTCAGTCAGCGTCATGGGGTTGGCGACCCCAGGCGACGCCGGCGAGCGAGCGCGGTCCTCGGTCGCGGAGGCGCTTATAGCGCTAGCTGTTGTCCAGGCTGTTTTTCGCTGCGGCTCCAACGTCCTGGCCGGGCTTGACCCGGCCATCCACGCGTTCAACGCGTCGAAATGGCGAGAGCGATTTGCAAGGACAAAAAGCTTAGTTCCTCCAAGCCTTTGTTTCACCCGCCGGAACGCTCTCGGAAAAGGACGCAGCGTGGATGGCCGGGTCAAGCCCGGCCAGGACGGCCCGAGCGCAAGGATCCGACCGCGCAACCGCAATCAACAGCTATCGCTATAAGCGCCGTCGCGAACAACAGCCAAAATCAAAAGTCGACAAGTTCTTCTTGAAAAGCAGAATTCGTGCTATAAGTTCTCTTCGCCGGATTCCGGCGGCCCGCTGCCAGCCGACGGCGAGACGAGAGGATTGCAATGGGGCCATGGGTCGCGGTCGAAACGGGGCGACTACAACCTGAGCCGAGGGAGCCCGGATTTTCTGATTCCAATCGGCCGTAACCCATTGAAAAGTCTCGATTCGAAAAAATAAACGCTAGTAAACGCCAGCAATTTTACTAGCGTTTAAGCGCGTTTACTGGCGTTTATAGGCGTTTAGCTGCAAGCCGTTCGCGCATCGGGTTGTATCGCTCGCAGGGCGCCGGACGGGCGCTCCGCCTCACTCCGGCCCGGTCATGACCGGGCAGTCGGCGCGCGAGCCCCACTCGGCCCAGGAGCCGTCGTAGAGGCCCTCGACCTTGCCGCCGGCTTCCTCCACCGCCAGCGCCAGGATGGCGGCGGTCACGCCCGATCCGCAGGTGGTGATGATCGGCTTCCCGAGGTCGATCCCGTGCTCCGCGAACGCGGCCCTGAGCGCGTCCGGGGCCTTGAGGGAGCCATGCTCGATGATGTCGACGAAGGGCAGGTTCAGGCTGCCGGGCATGCGGCCGCTTCTGACGCCGGGCCGCGGCTCGGGGGCTGCGCCGCGGAAGCGCTCGGCCGGGCGCGCGTCGACCACCTGCGCCGAACCGTCCGCGAGCGCCGCGCGCACTTCGTCGAGCGAGGCGACGAACTTGTCCTCGAGACGGGGGGTGAAGGCGCGCGGCTTCGGGTGCGCGTCGCCCGTTTCCAGTCGCCGCCCTTCCTTGATCCATTTCGGCAGGCCGCCCTCGAAAATGCGCACGTCCTCGACGCCATAAGCGCGCAACGTCCACCAGACTCGCGCCGCGGCATAGAGGCCAAGCGCGTCATAGACGACGAAGCGCATACGAT
This sequence comes from uncultured Alphaproteobacteria bacterium, assembly GCA_963833955.1. Taxonomy (GTDB): domain Bacteria; phylum Pseudomonadota; class Alphaproteobacteria; order Rhizobiales; family Beijerinckiaceae; genus Roseiarcus. The sequence goes on from CAWHZY010000018.1 coordinate 329,112, forward strand.
CGCCAAGGCCGAGCGCGGTCATCGCCTTGGCGAGCGCGTCCGGTTTCGGCAGCATGTGCGGCAGGTCCTGATCGTGGTCGGCGATCAGGTCGATGTCGAAGAACACCGCGCCCGGAATGTGCTTCAGGCGGAACTCGGCCGCGCCGGTCGCGTCCGGCATTGGGCAGGTGCCAGGAGGCGTCGATCACGCCGAGATCAGGGTCGCCGAGTTCGGCCGCGAGCTCAGCCGTGGTGCAGAAGTTGCGAGAAGGCATGGGGATTTCGATCCGCTTCAAGCAGCGCCGAGCGCGATGCGCACGCGGCGGTTGATCTTGCCCTTTTTCTCGATTCCCGTCACCGAGGCGTGGCCGATTTCGCCGGTGCGCGCGACATGCGTTCCCCCGCAAGGCTGAAGATCGAGGCCCTCGATTGCGATCAGCCGGACCCGGCCCGTGCCCATCGGCGGCTTGACCGACATGGTCTTGATCAGGCCGGGGTTGGCCTCGAGCTCCGCGTCGGCGATCCAGCTTTGGCTCACCGCCGCATCGCGGGCGATCAGCTCGTTGAGCCGGCTTTCGATCTCCGCTTTGTCGAGCACAGCCTCGCCCGAATCGAAATCGAGCCGCCCCTCCGCGTCGCCGACCGATCCCCCCGTGACCGGATAGGGCGCGACGACCGAAAGCAGATGCAGCGCGGTATGGGCGCGCATGCGCTTGTAGCGCAGGTCCCAGTCGATGCGGGCGATCACGCGCGTGGCCAGGCGGGGCAGGGCGGCGCCTTCGGCGGGGACGTGCAGAATGGTCGCGCGGTCGGTATCGTAGATCGTGCTGACGATCGGAACCACCGTCCCATCGTCGAGCAACAGCGACCCCCGATCGCCGCTCTGCCCTCCGCCTTGCGCGTAGAAGACCGTGCGATCGAGCGCAATTCCGCGCGGTTCGGAGGAGAGCACGACCGCTTCCGTCTCTGCCTGATAGGCGTCCTCGCGAAACAGGGTTTGGGTCATTGCACGAACACCTTGGGCGCGGCGCCCTTGGCTTCCAGCCAATCGGGAACGGGCAGATTCTTCGAGCGGAGGAAGGCCGGATTGAAGAGCTTGGAGGCGTAGCGGGCGCCGGAATCGCAGAGCAGCGTCACGATCGTGTGGCCGGGACCGAGTTCGCGGGCGAGATGCATGGCGCCGGCGATGTTGATGCCCGAGGAACTGCCGAGCAGCAGCCCTTCCCGAACCACCAGATCGAACACGATCGGCAGCGCCTCCTCGTCGGGGATTTGGTAGGCGAAATCAACCGGCGCGCCTTCCAAGTTCGCTGTGATCCGGCCCTGGCCAATGCCCTCGGTGATGGAGGAGCCCGAGCTCTTGAGCTCGCCCGTCGTGTAAAACGAATAGAGCGCGGCGCCCAACGGGTCAGCGAGCGCGATCTTGATGTTTGGGTCGCGCTCCTTGAGAGCCATGCCGACGCCAGCCAGGGTCCCGCCGCTGCCGACCGCACTGACGAAGCCATGAACTTCGCCATTGAGATCGTCATGGATCTCCGGCCCGGTCGTTTCGTAGTGGCCGCGCCGGTTGGCGACGTTGTCGAACTGATTCGCCCAGACGGCGCCGTTGGGCTCGGTCTTGGCGAGCGCTTCGGCGAGCCGCCCCGAATAGCGAACGTAATTGTTGGGATTGGAATAGGGGACCGCGGGAACCTCGATCAGCTCCGCGCCGGCCAGGCGCAGCATGTCCTTCTTTTCCTGCGCCTGGGTGTCGGGGATGACGATCACGGCGCGATAACCGAGCGCGCTCGCCACCATCGCAATGCCGATGCCCGTGTTGCCGGCGGTGCCTTCGACGACCACCCCGCCAGGGCGCAAGGCGCCGCGCGCGACCGCGTCATTGATCATCGCCAACGCCGCGCGATCCTTGACCGACCCGCCCGGATTCATGAACTCCGCCTTGCCGAGAATCGTGCATCCCGTGGCTTCGGAGGCGGCTCGAAGCTTGATGAGGGGCGTGCGGCCAATCGCGGCGACAACATCGCGTACCGGCTTCATCGCGGTCCTTTGCATTGAAAGCGTGAAGGGTAGGCGACGACGCGTCTTGCGACAAGCCTCCGCCCTTGCCATGAAGCGGCGCGCTCATGGGGGTGGCGATTGGGGGTTGGCGATCGGTGTTCTTCTTCATCTCGAAAATATTCTGGATGACCGCCTCACCGATCAACCTCTTGTTGTTCGCCGCGCTCATCGGCGTCTTGCTCTGCTATGGCCGGCGCGCCCGCTTGGGCCGCGGCCTGGCGCTGACCGCGATTCTTATTCTGATCGCGGCTGCGACTTTGCCGCTAGGCGTGCTTCTGATCGCGCCGTTGGAGGACCGCTTTCCTCTACCGCCGCCGGATCTGCTTCCTCCCGAGGGGATCATCGTGCTCGGGGGAGCCATCGATGACGGGGTGAGCAAAGCCCGTCAGGAGACTGTGTTCGACGAGGGCGGCGAACGGCTGACGGAGGCCGTGGTTTTGGCCAAGCGCTATCCGCAGGCGCGGGTCGTCTATACCGGCGGCAGCGCGTCCTTCACTGGGGCGACGTCCACCGAAGCGCTGCAAGGCCGAAAACTCATGTCGCAAATGGGGATCGCGCCGGAGCGAGTGACGATCGAAGACAAATCACGCAACACCGATGAGAACGCCCGCTTCACCGCGGCCATCGTCCATCCGCAACCTTCCCAGCGCTGGATCATCGTCACCTCCGCCTTTCATATGCCGCGCTCGATGGGCATCTTCGAGAAAGCCGGATTTCACCCCATCGCTTATCCCGTAGCCTTTCGCACGCGCGGTCATTGGCCCGATGATCTGAGGCTGACGTTCGAGCCTGCTCAGAAACCTGCGGATCTTCGAGATCGCCGTGCATGAGTGGATCGGGCTCGGCGCCTATTGGCTGAGCGGCCGCAGCGACCATCTGTTTCCCGGCCCCGGCGACAGCGCGTGAATGTTCATTGTTTTGCAGCGCACACCACTTGCCTTCGCACTGCAACTGACTAGAGTGTAGGCAGAATGCGTAGCGCCCAAAATTTAGGCGTCTCCCCGACGATCACGATTGGACCCATCCGGCTCGAGGGGCGGGCGCTGCTTGCGCCTATGTCGGGTATCAGCGATCTGGCGATGCGGCGGATCGCGCGCCGCTTTGGGGCTGCGCTGGTCTTCTCCGAGATGGTCGCGGCCGAGACCTTTCTCCGCGGCGACACGGAAGCTTCGGTGCGCGCCGAGGGCGAGGGGTTGGCGCCCCATGCGGTTCAGATCGTTGGCTGCGAAGCGGAGGCTTTGGCGGAAACTGCGCGCAGGGTGGTCGACGCGGGCGCCGTCCTGGTCGACATCAACATGGGTTGCCCGTCGCGGCGGGTGTCGGGAGCTCTGGCCGGCGCGGCCCTGATGCGCGATCTTGATAACGCCGAACGCCTAATCGCAACGGTGGTCGAGGCGGTCTCGGTCCCCGTCACCGTCAAGATGCGCTTAGGCTGGGACGAAACCTCCTTGAACGCGCCGGAACTCGCGCGGCGGGCCGAACGGGCAGGGGCGCAGATGGCGACCGTTCACGGTCGCACCCGCTCCCAATTCTATGACGGTCGCGCCGATTGGGCCGCCGTTCGAGCGGTCGTCACCTCGGTCGCGATCCCCGTCGTCGTCAACGGCGATTGCGCGACCGCGGAAGACGCGGGGACCATGCTCGCCCTCTCTGGCGCGGCGGGCGTGATGATCGGGCGCGCGGCTGTCGGCGCGCCTTGGCTAGTCGGCGCCATATCGCGCGCTCTCGCCGACGGCGGCCCCGTGCGTGAGCCATCAGGAGAGGCGCGCCGCGAGGCCGCGCTCGAACATCTCGATTGGCTGATTGGCAAGCTCGGGCTGCGCCTCGGACTTCGCCATGCGCGAAAACATCTCGCGGCCTACGCCGATCAGGCCGGAACTGACGAGACGCTTCGGCGTGAGCTGGTGACCAGCGAGGACGTGCCTCAGGCCCGGCGGCTCCTCGCCCGCGCCTTTGACCGCGATTGGGCAAGGCAGGCGGCATGACCGCGCACCCGGCTCAAAGGCGTCCGGACGCCGCGAAGGTGTTGAACGCGCTGGCTCAACCCCTGCTCACGGTGGACGTGCAGGGGATGGTGGTCGACGTCAACGCGGCGGCCGAGACCTTCTTCGACATGGGGCGCGGGACTTTGCTGCGCTCGCGCCTCACGGATCTTTTTCCGTCCGATTCCCCTATTTTAGCTCTCGTCGCCGACGCGCTGAGCAATCGCGCGACCGTTAATGGTTATAAAATCGACGTTTCCACGCCTCGGATCGGTAGTCGGGATGTCGATGTTTTCGTCGCGCCGTTATCGCAAACGGACGATTCGGTTGCGATTATGTTGCAAGAACGGGCGATTGCCGAAAAAATAGACAGACAGTTGACGCATCGCAGCGCAGCGCGCTCAATCAGCGCGCTTGGGCTCATGCTCGCGCATGAAATTAAGAACCCGCTCTCCGGAATTCGCGGCGCCGCCCAATTGCTGGAGGCGGGCGCAAGCGACGAGGATCGGGCGCTGACGCGGCTGATCTGCGACGAAACCGATCGAATCGTGAAACTCGTCGACCGGATGCAGTCGTTCGCCGTTTCTACGCCGTCCCAATGGGAAAGCCTCAATATTCACGCCGTATTGGACCACGTGAAGCGTCTGGCTCAGGCCGGGTTTGCACGTCATATCCGCTTTGTCGAGGCCTATGATCCCTCGCTGCCGGATGTGCTTGGATCTCGCGATCAGCTTATCCAGGTGTTCCTCAATCTGGTGAAGAACGCGGCTGAAGCCATTGGGAAAGATAGCATCGAAGGCGAGATAACGCTCACAACGGCGTATCGTCCGGGCGTGCGCCTGCGAACGACGCCGAACGCCGAACCGGTCGGCTTGCCGCTCGAGATCTGCGTTCGCGACAACGGCCCGGGCATTGCCCCTGAGATCCTCGGCAATTTGTTCGATCCCTTCGTTACGACGAAAGCCCAAGGCTCTGGTCTGGGTCTTGCACTGGTCGCCAAGCTGATTGGCGACCATGGAGGCATCATTGAGTGCGAATCGCATCCGCGCAGGACGATGTTTCGCGTGCTGATGCCGTTGCGCTCGCCGCGTGCGGCCGCGAGATGATCGGCCAAGCGTGGGGGCGAAGGAGCTGATGGGGATGCCGTCAGGGCATATTCTTGTTGCCGACGACGACGCAGGGATCCGTACCGTTCTCAATCAGGCGCTGACCCGCGCCGGCTATGAGGTCCGCGCGACCGGGACGGTTGCCGGCCTTTGGCGGTGGGTGGCGGCGGGCGAGGGCGATCTCGTGATCACCGACGTCGTCATGCCCGACGACAACGCCTTCGATCTTCTGCCGCGCATCAAACGGATGCGGCCCGATCTGCCGATCATCGTCATGAGCGCGCAGAACACCTTCATCACGGCGATCAAAGCCTCCGAGCGCGGCGCCTACGAATATCTGCCGAAGCCCTTCGACTTACGCGAACTGGTGGCGATCGTCGGGCGCGCGCTGGCCGAACCGAAGCGCCGGCGCGAGGAGCCGGAGGCGCCGGGCGAGGTGATGCCGATCGTCGGCCGCTCGCCGGCGATGCAGGACATTTTTCGCATTCTCGCCCGGCTGATGCAGACCGATCTGACGGTCATGATTTCCGGCGAATCCGGGACAGGCAAGGAACTGGTCGCGAAAGCGCTGCACGATTACGGCAAGCGCAAGGGGGGCCCATTCGTCGCCATCAACATGGCCGCCATTCCGCGTGATCTCATCGAAAGCGAGCTGTTCGGCCACGAGAAGGGCGCCTTCACCGGGGCCGCCGCGCGCTCCGTCGGCCGCTTTGAACAGGCGGAAGGCGGAACTCTTTTTCTCGATGAAATCGGCGACATGCCGATGGAGGCCCAGACCCGGCTTCTTCGGGTGCTGCAGCAGGGCGAATACACGACGGTCGGCGGCCGCACCCCGATCAAGACGAACGTGCGGATCGTCGCCGCGACCAACAAGGACCTCCGCTTCGCGATCCAGCAGGGGACGTTTCGGGAGGATTTGTTTTTCCGCCTCAATGTGGTGCCGATGCGTCTTCCCCCCTTACGTGAGCGGCCGGAGGACATTCCCGACCTCGTGCGCGCGTTCTTCCAGCGCGGATCGTCGGAGGGGCTTCCGGTCAAGACGTTCGAGCCCGCCGCCATGGAGCGGCTCCGCCGCTATTCCTGGCCCGGAAACGTGCGCGAACTCGAAAATCTGACCCGCCGCCTGGCCGCGCTCTATCCCCAGGAGGTGATCGGGGAGGGGTTGATCGAGTCCGAACTCAGCGCCGGAGCCTCGCCCATGTTTCCGCCGCCGGCGGCGGGCGACGATGGCCGGAAGCGCGTCGGGCCGCCGGCCGCCCAGATCTCCGGAGATGGCTTTGACGCCGCGATGGAGCGCGCCGTCGCTGATCTCTTTCACTCGTTCGGCGGCGCGAGCCCTCAGGTCGGGCTTTATCACCGGGTGCTGCACGACCTCGAGGCGCCGCTGATCGCCGCGACGCTGACCTGGACGCGCGGCAATCAGATCAAGGCGGCCGAGATCCTCGGCCTGAACCGAAACACCTTGCGCAAGAAGATCCGCGACCTGAACCTTCGCGGGGTTGCGAGCTTCCGCTGAGTAGCGGCGAGACGCGATGATCGGATGCGGCCGTGTCCGTTAATTACGTCTTTATCAAGTGATTGAGTGAAGATCTCCGCGCTGGGGTCTGGCGGCGCCCGAGATTTGGATTCTCTTGGCCGGTCGCCGTTTCGACGCGAAAACCCCCGTCAACGGGGGTTGGAAAAGCTTGGATTTCCTTGGATTCTCTCGTCCGAATCGAGCCTTATCAATGGGTTACGCGGGAATTTCGCTGAAAATATTTTCGTGCTCCTCTGGCCCCTGCTCGGGCGCCTCGCTGTCGACCGGCTGGAGATTGTCGGCGAGGCGGTTGATCTTGTCGAGGAGCCGCTGCCGCTCCTCCGGGCCGTAGGTGTATTTCGCCACGACCGTGGTCTGGTGCTTGTCGAGCCGATCGATCACCTTGATCAGCGGGGCGACCGCCTTGAGCTCGCCGCGCCCGATCGCCTCTCCGACGATCCGCAAGGCGGGCATCAGGCGTTCGAGCTGCAGGTGAGCGTGGTCGACCCCGCGGTCGATCACCCGCTTATCGAGAACTTCCGCGACGATCTGGCGAATCCGCTCCGCGCTGAGGCGCTCCTCGCCGGCGATCTCCTCATACGCCCAGCCTTCGCGCAGCCGCGCGAAAATCCGCTTTCTACGCTCGGCCTTGCCCAGAACGTTGAGCCGTCGCCCGGGTGTTGGAGTCTGTTCCATGGATTGCGCCTCGCTTCTGACCGAAAAGCAGGAATGATAGCACAAGTTCGGAAAATAGGAATATTTGGCTGCAAAAGTTTCGGGACCAGTCCCAAGGCGGACAAATAGGGCGTTGTGGCGGAAGTCGGATTCGCGCAAGGAGCGGACATTTCCGGACGGTTTGGCGAACGGGACAAGTCGACCCGAAGGCGAGTTGGCGCTGCACCGCGCAGGGGCGGCTTCCGACCTAACTCGGATGTTCGGCCTCACCGTGCTTAACGTCCGGCCAGCACTCCGGCGACGATGTCTCGCGCGTGGAGTAGGATGGATTTGTGCTCCTCAGCCGAGACCTCGACGAAGCCTAGTCCTCGGAGCAGGAAAATTCCCTCAACGGCGAGCAGGGCGTGACGAACGCGATGGGCGGCGCCGGAATCAGACAGGAGCGGATCGAGCAGCGCGCGATAAGACCGTCTTGCTGGTTCCATCATATCGGGGGCGTGCACCAACGCGGTTACGAGAAAAGCCGCCTTGCGCGTCGCGGCGTCGTCCTCATCGAGCGCTTCGTCGATGTGGGCTAGAACCCATTCGAAAGGCTCAACCGGCCTGCCGCCAAGCCGCTGGCGCACCGCTTCTTGAAAGCGCGTTACTTCCCGCTCTAACGCCGCGCGGACTAGTCCATCCTTGGTCGCGAAGCTGTAGACGAGACCGCCCTTGCTGATCCCAGCACGCTCGGCGACGGCATCGAGCGTGAAATTTCGGCCTCCGGATTCGAGGATCACACGCTCGGCGGCGTCCAGAATCCGATCCCGATCAATTTCCTTTTTCCGCGTCAAATCTAGCCCTTGCTTTTCCGACTGATCAGTCGCATAACAATTTTCGACTGATCAGTCTGATTACCACGCCGGTGTGCGCCGTGGAAGCTGGTCTCCCAATTTACCGCGAGGACCGCATGAATTCCGACGGGCACCGCACCCCTACGTTGCCGCTGATTGTGGTTCTGGGTGTCATCACCGCCTTCGATGCGATGGCGATCGACCTGTATCTGCCGGGCTTCCGAGACATCGGACGTTCTCTCGGAGCAAACCCCGGCACGATGCAGACATCTCTCTCCGTGTTCGTCGGCGGAGCCGCTATCGGACAACTTTTCGACGAACCCGTGACCGATCGGTTCGGCCGACGCGGACCGCTCGCGTTTGGAATTTTGTTGTTTGTTCTGGCGTCGGTCCTGGCGGCTCTTTCGCAGAACATGGCGACGTTCATGGCCGCAAGAGCGCTTCAGGGCATTGGCGCGGCAGCCGGGCTGGTCATTCCACGAGCGATTATCACCGATCGATATCAAGGACGCGAGGTAGCGAAACGGTTTTCGGCGTTGTTACAGGTCATGATGATCGCACCGATCGTTGCGCCGCCTATTGGCGGGCTTTTGGTCGCCGCGATGGGATGGCAGGCGATTTTCTGGTTCCTAGCGCTCTTTGGCGCTGCGTCGCTCGTGGCTCTGCTCAAGATCGTGCCAGAGACGCTGGAATCCTCACGCCGTGCGACTGCGGGCCTCCGCGTAACCTTGCTCGACTATGCGGGCCTTTTCAGACGCGGCAGGCTCGCGTGGCTGACCCTTTCAAGCGCTTTCGCCATGGCGGGGCTGTTTGCCTATATCGGCTCATCGTCGTTTGTGTTCGTCGATCATTTCGGCCTACCGCCGGCAATTTACAGCTTGGTGCTCGCCGGCATTGCCGTCGGGATGGTGATTGGCGGCCAGATCAACGTGCTACTGCTGAGCCGCTCGACGGAACACCAGATTTTTGTTTTTGGACTTCTGTTGCACTCCGCCTGCTGCGTCGCGCTCCTTATCGCCGCCCTTGCTATGGGGGCCGGAGTTTACGTGGCCGGCGCCTTGATTTTCCTTGCCATGGCGAGCCTGATGCTTGTGGTCGGCAATGGCATCGCGCTCGTCATGAAAAGCGCTCCCACCAGCCATGCCGGGTCAGTCTCCTCGTTGCTGGGTGTCCTGCAATACGCCTTCGCTGGCGTCAGCGGCGCGGCTTTGGCGCTCGCGTATGACGCCACCCTTACCCCCTTCATTACGGCCATGCTTTTGTGTGCCGTCGGCGCGCTTATCGCCTTTGTCGTCGCAACGAGACTGATCGCGGAAACGGCCACGCCATTCGATGGCGGGACAGTTGAATACCCCTGAACCCTTGGAAATCGGAACGCGGCTCTGGGCGCGATTTGGGCTGAGCAATATCCGCCACTTATCGCGTGCAAATCTCTATTGCAAAAGCCTCCTTGCCCCCAGCTGTGATGTCCACCCTCGCGGTCTGCGATGTCCGCTAAACGTCGATAGCGGGTTCAAAGCGTTCGCTTCATCCGCTTTCGCCAAAGCGGTCTTCTCCGCACAAGCCACTGAGTTGAGACTCTTGACCGCGCCGCCTTACGCCTTCCGATCCCCAATCGCCGGCGCGCCGCTCTCGGCGGCGCCGAGGAATTTCTGCTCCCACCAGGTGAACAGGATGTCGCGCAGCGCAGCGCCGTCGTCGGCTCCGTAGACGGGCAGGCGAAGGCGATCGAGCATGGCGGCCTCCTCGTCCGAGAGTTCGACCGCGACGTCCTCGAGCTGGATCGGCGTATTGACGAACTCGGCGACATAGGAGGAATCGCGGGCTGAGCTTGCGGTCCGTTTTGATCCTCGGGTTGCGAAAATCCTTGGGCGTTCGCTGGCTTTTCAGGATCGGCGTCTTCGGCGCCGCCGCCAGATCCGCTTCCGTCGCCTCGAACAGGGTGAGCTTGACCGGCTTCAGCGCAAAATTGCTCGTGCGCATGACGTCGGCGCCGCAGACGTTCGGCACCGCGAGAACGTCGACCAGAGCCAGGAGGTCGACATGGTCGCCGGGCTTCGTGTCCTGGCGGGTGATGGTCGCGCGGCCATCGCGGCTGATCTCGGTGTACATGAAGAGGTTGAAGCTGTCGTGCACGTCGTCCGGCGTGAGACCGTATTCGCGCTGGGCCTCGGCCTGAATGTCATGGCAATTGGTATGCGCGTCGAATCCGTAGGCGCTCTCGTAGAGATAGGCGCTGCAGCGCGGAAACAGCACGTCGTTGCGCCCGACCGTGTCCTCGAGAATGTACATGAGCGCGCGCTCGCGCGGCGGCGCGGACCACAGGAAGGCGCCTTTGGTCGGATTGAAGCCATGCACCGTCCGGGTGCGGCCGCAATGCATGAATTCCTTGTAGTCATGCAGATTGAAGCAATTGAAGTCGACGCATTGCAGCCCTTCGATCTGCTCGATGCGCAGGATCTGGCCGGCGCTCACTTCAAGCGCCTTGCCGGTTCCCGGCTCCAAGACCATTTCGAGGAGGACGTTCCGATCGGTCATCGGGGGCCGCCCTTGCCTTGTTTCGCGGCCTGTTCACGCAGCGCCTTGCGGACCAGCGCGACACGGTCCGCCGCTTGGCCTTGCTGGATTGTGCGATCGATGAGTTCGATCTGTTGCTGGTTGAGGCGCACAACCACCGTTCTTCCCGCCATCCCGCTCCCTCGCTCGCCGGTCGACCCGGTGCCGGGTTATGTCGCGAAAGTCGGGATCGGAAAAGGACAAAGTCTGAGCGGGAGCGTCCAGCTTTGTTGCGGAGACGACGCTTTTTGGAGCGCCCGTCGACGCCCCACCGAACCGGCGCGATATCTGGAACGCGCGCGATCGGCAAATTTCGCGAAATCCATTCTGGGGCTGGCGCGCGATTTGCTTGCTTCGGAAGAGTTTTTCGACCGGCTCACAGCGGCTTGCCGGTTTTGGAAGGAACGACGCGATGCACATGACTCGGCGCGGTTTCCTCGGAAGCGTCGGCGGCGCGGCGCTGGCTCTCGGCTCCATTTCCACGGCGCGCGCCGCCGCCGCCACAATTGGCTTCATCTATGTCGGTTCGAAGGACGACTATGGCTGGAACCAGTCACACGCGGTGGCCGCAGCGGCGCTTAAAGACATCCCTGGCATCACGGTCGTCGAGGAGGAGAATGTCCCCGAGACGGACGCGGTCGCGAAGACCATGGAATCGATGATCAATCTCGACGGCGCCACGCTGATCTTCCCCACTTCGTTCGGCTATTTCAATCCCTTCATGCTGGAGGAGGCGAGGAAATTCCCCAATGTGGAGTTTCGCCATCCAACCAGCCTGTGGAAGAAAGGGAAGGATCCGGACAACGCCGGCGGCTACTACTCCTATATGGACCAGGGCCACTACGTGAATGGGATCGCCGCCGGGCTGTCGACCAAGACCAACAAAATCGGCTACATCGCGGCGAAGCCCATCGGCCTCGTGTTGCGCAACGTGAATTCCTTCACCGTCGGCGTGAAGAAGGTCAATCCGGCGGCCGAGGTTCATCTCATCATCACTGGCGATTGGTCCCTTCCTGTCCGCGAGGCGGAATCGACTCAGGCCCTGATCGACACCGGGTGCGACGTGATCGCGTGCCATGTCGACAGTCCCAAGGTCGTGATCCAGACCGCCGAGTCTCGGGGCGTGAAGACGCTGGGCCACAACGCCGATCAAAGCTCGCTTGCCCCGAAGGGCTTCATCACCGGGGCTCAGATGAAGTGGAGCACGGTCTACGACGCTTATGCCAAGCTGATCGCCAAAGGCGAGAAGCTGCCGAATCTCGACGAGGGCGGATATGACAGGGACCTGGTCCTGAGCACCCCGTTCGGCGCCGGCGCGAATGACGCTGCTCGGAAAGCCGTGCAGGCGGCGATCGACGACATGAAGGCAGACAAGCCAATCTTCGTGGGCGGCGTAAAAGACAACAAAGAGAACGTGATTTCCGCCAAAACCCTCGACCTATATGACGGTAGCCTCTGGGGCACGAACTATCTGATCGAAGGCGTCATCGGGTCTATCACCTGAGAATTCGCGGGCAGCGTTCCCCCGTTCGCGAGGCCGATTTAGGCGTCGCAGTTGAGCAACATCGTTGCCAGTTTGCCACTGAGGCGCTAGAGATGCTCGCCGTTGCGCGAAGTGTTTCGCGGCGCTCGGTTCACGGATTTGACTGGAACGACGACGATCAATGCGCGGGGGTCGCCGCTCTTGGACGACAGCCCGCCAACCGGCCGCTTTGGAATCGTCGTCGTCGGCGCGGCTTTCGTCCTCGCTCTGGCGACGTTCCTGGTTTTTGCCGGATTCACGCCGATCATTCCGACGGCGACCGTCGTCCTGACATTGATGGTCGGCGATGGTCTCGTCGTCGTCATTCTTATTGTCCTCATCTCGATCGAGCTGGCGCGTTTAAGGGCAGCGCGCCGTGCGGCGCGGGCGGGCGCCCGGCTGCACAGTCGGTTCGTGGCTCTGTTTTCGCTGGTCGCCGCCATCCCGGCCATCATCACCGCGATCGTGGCTACAGTTTCGGTGGAATGGGCGATCAATCCGCGGTTCATGAGCGACGTCGCAGCCTTCATCAACGAGGCCAATCAGGCCACTCAGCTTTACCGCGAATCCCAGTGCCGTGCTCTGCTGCGCGACGTCGAACTCACGGCCGGCGATATCGGCCGCAGCGCCCTGCTGCTCCAATCGGATCCCACTCAGCTCAACGAATACTTCAGCTCGCGCGCCAAGACGTTAGGCTTCAACGCCGCGGCGCTCATGAGGAACGACGGAACTCCGATCGTTGTCGCGCAAGGGTCGGACGACAAGCTGATCGCCAGACCTGAGCCGTCTGACTTTCAGGACGCCGTCAATGGTGAAGCGCTATGCGGCTTCCTCGGGGTCGGCAGCGTCTTCGTCGGCATTCGGCCGATTCCCGGAGCCGACGGGCAATTCCTGTACGCTGCGCGAGGGATCGACCCGTTGGCGGCCAAGGTCGCGGAAGACGCGGCGCTCGTTTCCAACATTTGGGGACGCTTCGAAGCGCATAGGCACAGCCTTGAGCTGGGTTTCGCCACCGTTTTCGTACTCCTGGCGCTCACGATGCTGTTCTCGGCCATCTGGCTCGGCCTCGCCTTCGCCAATCGTCTGGTCAGACCGATCCGCGGCCTGATCCGCGCCGCCGACGAGGTCGCCTCCGGCAATCTTCATGTTCAAGTGCCGACGCGACGATCTGACGGAGACCTCGGCCACCTCGGGGAAACATTCAACAAGATGACCTCCGAGCTCCTGCGTCAACAGACCGGCCTGATCGACGCGAACGCGCTCAACGACGAGCGGCGCGCGTTCATTGAGGCGGTGCTGTCAGGCGTGCCTGCGGGCGTTCTCGGCGTCGACAATGACGGGATCATCACGATTTCGAACGCCGCCGCCGATCGGCTGCTCGGCGGCGAACACGGCCTCATCGGAAGGCGCCTTGACGCCGTCCAGCCGAGCATCGGTTCCATTTGGGAACAGGCTCGATCCCTCCGGCTCGGCTTCATCAAGGGCAGGCGACCGTATTGCGGGACGGTCGCGAGCGCGTTCTCAACGTTCGGGTGACCGGAAATCCTGGACGCGATGGTCGCGCCAGCGTCATCACGCTCGACGACATCAGCGATCTCGTGACCGCTCAACGCACCGCCGCGTGGGCCGACGTCGCCCGCCGGATCGCCCACGAGATCAGAAACCCGTTGACGCCGATCCAACTCTCGGCGGAGCGGCTGAAACGACGCTACGGCCGGCACATCGTCGAGGGCAAGGATATATTCGACCAGTGCACGGACACGATTATCCGGCAGGTGGACGACATCAAACGCATGGTGGATGAATTCTCGTCCTTTGCGCGTATGCCAAAGGCGCGCTCGGCGCGAGACGATCTCACTGATTGCGTGCGCCAAGCGATCTTCCTCATGCGGGTCGGCCGCGCGGATGTCACGTTTGAGGAGCAATTGCCGGAGGAACCGATTTTCGCCGATTTCGACCGTCGGCTGGTGTCGCAGGCGCTTACCAATGTCTTGAAGAATGCGACTGAAGGCATTGATGCCTTAAATGGAGAGCATGGCAAAGGCGTCGTCACAACGACCGTGTCCGTGGACGAGGCGGGTTTTGCGGAGATTGCGGTCAGCGACAACGGCAAAGGGTTTCCGAGCGAAGATCGGCGCCGTCTGATCGAGCCCTACGTCACGACGCGAGCGGAGGGAACGGGGCTCGGCTTGCCGATCGTCGTCAAGATATTCGAGGACCACGGGGGCGGCGTCGAGCTTCTCGACGGAGCCCCGCGTCCTGATGGCGGGCGCGGCGCCAAAGTCTTGATGAGACTGCCGTTGCAGGGCGCCGAACAGAGCGCGATGCCGGCGGAGAATGAGAGGATCGGTTCGCACTGATGGCTGCTGACATTCTTATTGTTGATGACGAGGATGACATCCGTGGACTTGTCGCCGGCATCCTGGAGGACGAGGGATACGGGGCGCGTCTGGCGCGCGATTCGGACGAGGCGATCGCGGCGGTCGAAGCGCGGCGTCCGCAACTGATCCTCCTCGACATATGGCTGCAGGGCTCGAAGCTCGACGGGCTGCAACTGCTCGAAGCGATCAAGCGGCAGCACCCGAATGTGCCCGTGGTGATGATTTCGGGCCATGGCAATATTGAGACCGCAGTGAGAGCGATCAAACTCGGCGCCTACGACTTCATCGAGAAGCCGTTCAAGGCCGATCGCTTGATTCTTATCGCGGAGCGGGCCTTGGAAACTTCGCGCCTCAAGCGGGAAGTTAGCGATCTGCGCGCGCGCGGCGGCTCCGCCGACCGGATGGTCGGTTCTTCGTCAGCGATCTCGAACCTGAGGCGGATCACCGAAAAGCTCGGACCGGCCAACTCGCGGGTTCTGATATCGGGCGCCGCCGGATCAGGCAAGGAATTGGCCGCTCGGCTGATTCACGAAAATTCGACGCGCGCCAACGGTCCCTTTGTCGTCATCAACGCGCCGACAATGTCGCCCGAGAGAATGGAAGCGGAACTGTTTGGAGTCGAATCCGGCGTCGAGGGGCAGGCGACGGGTCGGCGCGCTTGAAGAGGCGCATGGCGGGACGCTCTACCTGGACGAAATCGCCGACATGCCGCGCGAGACGCAGGCCAAGATCCTCCGCGTTCTGGTCGATCAGAACTTCCAGCGCGTCGGCGGCGGCTCGCGTGTTTCCGTGGACGTGCGCATCATTTCGTCGACGAGCCGCGATTTGGCGGAGGCGATCACCGAGGGACGTTTTCGCGAGGACCTTTTCCATCGGCTCTCGGTGGTGCCTGTCCGCGTTCCCTCGCTCGCTGAGCGGCGCGAGGACATTCCCGAACTCGTTCAATACTTTCTGAAGAGCACTGCAGCCAGCATGGGAGTTCCGCCTCGCCGGGTCGGGCCGGACGCCATGGCCGTGCTCGAGTCGCATGACTGGCCAGGAAACATTCGCCAGCTCAGAAACAATGTCGAACGATTGATGATCCTCGCGCTTGGCGACCCGAACGCCGAAATCTCGGCCTCGATGCTTCCGGCGGAGGTCGGCGCGCTTGTGCCGGCCGTGCCGAGCGGCATTGGCGGCGAGAAATTGCTGAGCCTTCCCCTTCGCGAGGCGCGCGAAGCCTTCGAGCGCGACTATCTGGTGGCTCAGATCAGCCGCTTTGGCGGCAACATATCCCGAACCGCCGAGTTCATTGGCATGGAGCGCTCCGCGCTGCATCGAAAGCTGAAGTCTCTCGGGGTCGAATAGCAGGGACGCGGCACGGATCGTGGATGGCTCTCCTTGAGTTAGCGCCCGGTAGCGGGTCGTAAAGCTCCTTTAACATGGTATTCCGGTCTATGAGTACGCTCGCCTTATTTTCTATGATATGAGGTTTAAGAACTGCACATCGTCGGACGCGCGGGGTGACGACGAACAATGCAGGCCGAAAAGGCCCAACGAACGGAAACACGAATGGCAACCGAGAAGGCGCAAAACCTCCAGGATACGTTCCTGAAATCACGTGCGAAAGTCCAAGACGTCGGTCACGATCTTTCTGGTCAACGGAGTAAAATTGCAGGGGTTCGTTACCTGGTTTGACAATTTCTGTGTGCTGCTTCGGCGCGACGGGCACTCGCAGCTGGTCTATAAGCACGCAATCTCCACCATCATGCCGGCAAGCCCGATCACCATGTTCGAGGCGGTCGACGAAGAGGCCCGGTGACACGGCTCGGTCTCGCGAAGCGACAGTCCAACGGGAGCGCGCGGGCTTGAGTACGCGCGCTCTCGTCATCTGCCCGAGCCTCACGCGCGAGTCGAATGAGGCGTTGCGCAGTCCGGAGGCGCGGCGCGAAGAGGCCGTCGGTCTGGCGCGCGCCATTGATCTTACGGTGGTGGGCGCCGAAACCATTGGGCTAAACGCGATCCGGCCGGCGACCTTTATCGGCAAGGGCAAGGTCGAAACGATCGCAGCCCAGGTAAAGGCCGAGCAGATCGACCTTGTGGTCATGGACTGCGCCTTGTCCCCGGCGCAGCAGCGCAACCTCGAAAAGGCCTTTGGCTGCAAGGTCATCGACCGCACCGGGCTCATCCTCGAGATTTTCGGCCAAAGGGCCCGCACCGCCGAGGGCGCGCTGCAGGTGGAGCTTGCCCACCTCAAATATCAGCGCTCGCGCCTGGTTCGCTCATGGACCCACCTCGAGCGGCAGCGCGGCGGCTTCGGCTTTCTCGGCGGCCCGGGCGAAACCCAGATCGAGACCGACCGCCGTCTGATCGGCGAGCGCATCGTCCGCATCGAGCGGGAGCTCGAGACGGTCAAGCGCAGGCGCGCGCTGCAACGGGCGAACCGCAGCGATGTGCCCTATCCGATCGTCGCGCTGGTCGGCTACACCAACGCCGGAAAATCGACCCTGTTCAATCGGCTCACCCGCGCCGAAGTGACAGCGGCCGACATGCTGTTCGCGACGCTCGACCCGACCATGCGCCTGATCAAGTTGCCCCATGGCGGCTCGGCCATCCTTTCCGACACGGTCGGCTTCATTTCCGATTTGCCGACGACGCTTATTTCCGCCTTCCGCGCCACGCTCGAGGAGGTGCGCGCGGCCGATGTCATTGTGCACGTGCGCGACATCTCGCACGCCGACAGCGAGGCGCAAGCCCAGGACGTCGAGGCGGTTCTGGGAGAGATCGGCGTCGCCAATCTCGCCGATCGCATGGTTGAGGCCTGGAACAAGGTGGATCTGCTTGACGCGGACGCGCGCGCCGCGCTCGCTCAGGAGCAGGAAACGAGAGAGACCGCGCCGCTCGCCATTTCCGCGGCGACGGGGGAGGGGATCGATCATCTTTTGAGCGCGATCGAGGATCGCCTGGCGCGCGGCCGCTCTCACCTTGAGCTGACGCTCGACGCCAGCGACGGGCAGGGGCTGCACTGGCTCTACGAACATGCCGAGGTCATGAGCCGGCGCGACGAAGAGGGTGGCACCCACCTCACGGTGCGGGTTTCCCCTGATCAGATCGAGCGGGTCAAACGCCGCTTCGCCTCGCAACTCGTGACGACGTCGCCAGGCTAGGGCGGGCGACTTTCTCTGGATTGCATTTGGGTCGAACCGCGATCGTCATTGCGTCGAAAGACGTCCTTCCTTCCGGACGGCTATGGCGAAGCAGCTTGCGCTAATTCTGAGGCTGTCGCTCCCCAGCCTTGGCCTCATCCCAAAGCCGCTCCATCTCATCGAGACTGGCGCCGTCGGGGGTTTGGCCGCCTTCGGCTAAGCGCATCTCGATATGAGCGAAGCGCCGTTCGAATTTGGCGTTGGCGCTGCGCAAGGCGGCCTCGGGATCAACCTTCAGATGGCGCGCCAGGTTCACGGCCGCGAAGATGAGGTCGCCCACCTCGTTCGACAGCGCCTGTGCCGAACCCTCGGCGATCTCGGCCTCGACCTCGATGATCTCTTCTCTGATCTTATCCAGGACCGCCCGAACATCATTCCAGTCGAAACCGACTTTCCCGGCCTTTTCTTGC
Source organism: uncultured Alphaproteobacteria bacterium (assembly GCA_963833955.1). Classification (GTDB taxonomy): domain Bacteria; phylum Pseudomonadota; class Alphaproteobacteria; order Rhizobiales; family Beijerinckiaceae; genus Roseiarcus. The sequence goes on from CAWHZY010000018.1 coordinate 347,315, forward strand.
AGCTTCATGGCGCGAGAGAGCGCCGGCAACGCCAGCGGAACTCCGTCCAGCGCGCCGGACTTCGCCTCTATGTGTTGCCCGGCCTTTGCTTCCGACGCGAGCTTCGCTCGCTTCTCATCGGCCTTGATGCGCCCCCATAGGGCCTTCACTTCGTCAGGGCTGAAGGCCTTGGCGTCTCCGAAGACATGAGGATGTCGGCGAACGAGCTTGGCGGTGATGGCCTCGACGACACCGCCGAAATCAAACAGGCCCGCCTCTTCCGCCATGCGGGCGTGAAAGACGACCTGCAACAAAAGGTCGCCAAGCTCCTCGCGCAGATCTTCGCTCGAACCGCGCTCGATGGCGTCGGCCACTTCGTAGGCCTCTTCGACCGTGAACGGGGCGATCGACGCGAAGGTTTGCTCGACGTCCCACGGGCAGCCGTGAACAGGATCACGGAGCGCCGCCATGATGTCGATCAGGCGACGAATGTCGCGGGAGGGTTGCATGGGCGGGGCCAACAGTCTGCAAACGGGATGAAAGGACTATTGGACGGCCGGCAGGAGCGCCGCAAAGGCGCTCCTGAAACATGGCTCGGGGATCGTTTAGACCGAGAGCGAAATCGCCTCGCGGCCCTTGGGCGTGTCCACCACTCTCATCGTCACCTGCTGGCCTTCCGCCAAATGCGAGATGCCGGCCGGACCCAGGACGGAGATATGGACAAATACGTCCTTGCCGCCATCCTCGCTGGCGACGAAACCAAACCCCTTGGCGTCGTCGAACCACTTCACCTTTCCGATGACCGAAACGGCGGTCGAGGGATCAGGGGCGACCCGGCGAGGTGGCCGAACCCCATCGCTCATCGGCCTTTGTGGCCGCTCGACAATGCCAGCGGCGTCGACTTCGAGCACCCGCGTGACCTGCGCTCCCTTGGCGCCGGCGCCGACCTGAACGCGCAACTTGGCGCCTGCAGGGACAGCGTCATGGCCCGCGGCATGCAAGGCGTTGGCGTGCAGGAACGCGTCGCCCGCGCCTCCCGCCAACTCGACAAATCCGTAGCCTTTGTCGGCCTTGAACCATTTGACGACCGCATCGACCGGCGGCGCGCCAGAATCGACTGGCGCGGGCCCGCCCCCCATCGGCGGGCCGCCAAAGCCCCCTGCGTCCGGACCGCCGCCGAAGCTTCGACCCGGCCGAGGCCTCAACTCGTAAGGCATCGGCCCGTCGTCGTCGAACCCGCGCTTGCGAGGCGCCCTGAAGTCCTTACCCTTGCTCATGTTAGTCCCAAGTCCTCACCCAAAACCTAATCCATAGGAGCGCATCGCGACCCCTTGTGATCCGCTGGATATCAGCGAAACTCCGTTGCAACTTTCCGTGTGAAAAGACCTCGTCGATTGGACGCGCAATCCCCAAAGTGTCCATCGACCCGGTCAAAGGCGGCATCCCTCATGTGGCGGAGGGGACTCGGGAGCGTTTCCAGCGCGCTTACGCGCTTCGGAAGGCGAAGAGCGCTTCACCACCGGCATACAAATAAAAAATTGCGCCCGCATCATCGAATACCCGCTAGGCCGGTCGCAAACCGTACACGGACCTTGCAACGGTAGACTAGCGCATTTTTATCGCCGTCGCCAGATGGTCCAGACGGGGTCGATAAACTATTTGTTAGTTTAAACCGCCATGTTGAGTGATTTATTTCGCCCAGAATTGTCTCAAACTGCTGACGACGCCAACCTCTAGTAGAGCTTAATTCATACCTCTCTTATTGCGGGTGGGGGCAGAGGGCCGCGAGGCCGCCACGGGCGCCGGGGCGTTCGGTTGCTAGAGATCGACGAGTTCGAGCGACTTCGGCGCCCGCTCCTGAATGAAGGCGAAACGCGCCTCGGGCTTCGCGCCCATGAGCCGCTCGACCGCATCGGCGGTCGAAATCCCTCTCTTCCGCGATGATGGCGACACGCAGCAAGGCGCGCTTGGCCGGGTCCATCGTCGTATCGCGCAAATCTCGCATCGGCATTTCGCCGAGGCCCTTGAACCGGCTGACCTCGATCGCGCCACGGCCGGTAAATCCCGATTGCATCAATTCGGCTTTGTGCGCGTCGTCGCGCGCGTAGAGGGAGCGTGCACCCTGGGTCAGGCGGTAGAGCGGCGGAACGGCGAGATAAAGGTGCCCTTCCTCAATCAGTTTCGGCGTTTGCCGGTAGAAGAAGGTAATCAGGAGCGAGGCGATATGAGCGCCGTCGACGTCCGCGTCGGTCATGATGATGATCTTGTCGTAGCGAAGATCAGCCGAGCGGTAGTGCGCGCCAGCGCTGGCGCCGAGCGCCTGCATGAGATCCGAGAGCTGCTGATTTTGCGCAAGCTTGTCGCGCGCGGCCGAAGCGACGTTGAGGATCTTTCCGCGCAATGGCAGTACCGCCTGCGAGGCGCGATCCCGCGCCTGCTTCGCCGAACCGCCCGCCAAATCGCCCTCGACGATAAACAATTCAGAGCCTTGCGCCGAGGAATTCGTGCAATCCGCCAGCTTGCCCGGGAGTCGCAGCTTTCGCACCGCGGTCTTGCGGGCGACCTCTTTCTCCATGCGGCGGCGAACGCGCTCCTCGGCGCGCTCGATTCCCCAGTCGAGAAGCTTGGCCGCCTGGCTCGGCGCCGCGGCAAGCCAGTGATCGAAGGCGTCGCGGACCACGTTATCGACCAGGCGCGCGGCCTCGGCCGTTTGCAGGCGGCCCTTGTTCTGTCCCTGGAATTCGGGCTCGCGGATGAACACCGAGATCAGCGCCGCGCAGCTCACCATGACGTCGTCGGTGGTCAGCGCCGCCGCACGTTTGCCCTGGCCGATGCGCTCGGCGTGATCCTTGAGCCCGCGCAACAAGGCGGTCCGTAGGCCCGCCTCATGCGTACCCCCGTCAGGGGTAGGGATGGTGTTGCAGTAAGAATGAACGAAGCCGTCGGCGCCGGCCAGCCAGGCGATCGCCCATTCGACCGAGCCATGCTTGCCAGCCTTTTCGACCCGGCCAGTGAAGACCTGGTCGGCGACGAGCGCCTCGCCTTCGATGTCGGCAGCCAGATAGTCTCGCAAGCCCCCCGGAAAATGGAACGTCGCCTCCGCCGGGACTTTCGAGCCGTCGCCAATGAGCCCAGGCGCGCAACGCCAGCGGATCTCGACGCCCCCGAACAGATAGGCCTTCGAGCGCGCCATCTTGAATACGCGCGCGGGGTCGAAGCGCGCCTGGGCGCCGAAAATCTGGGGATCCGGCAGAAAGCGCACCTTGGTGCCGCGCCGGTTCAGAGTCTTGCCGACGATGGTGAGCTTGCTCGTCGGCTTGCCGCGTTCGAATGTCTGCCGATAGAGCGTCTGGCCACGGGCGACCTCGACTTCGAGCTTCTCGGACAGCGCGTTGACCACCGAGACGCCAACGCCGTGGAGCCCGCCGGAGGTCTCGTAGGCGCCGCTGTCGAATTTGCCGCCCGCGTGCAACATCGTCATGATCACTTCGAGCGCGGACTTTTTGGGAAATTTCGGGTGGGGGTCGACCGGCATGCCGCGGCCGTTGTCGATCACAGTCAAATAGCCGCCATCCTCGAGCGTGACCTCGATGAAAGTGGCGTGGCCGGCGACGGCTTCGTCCATCGAATTGTCGATCACTTCGGCAAAGAGATGATGCAGCGCGTTGGAATCGGTCCCTCCGACATACATGCCCGGCCGCCGGCGCACAGGCTCCAGCCCCTCGAGGACTTCGATCGAGGCGGCGGTGTAGTCGGCTTCGTCCGGCGTGCCGTTGCGCATGCCGGGCTTGCCTTTGACAGGCGTCGGTTTGCCGCGCTGAGGCGCTCCCGCGCCGAAAAGATCGTTCATGTCCTCTGTCACATTCCCGCGAATCGCGCCTTGTTCAAGCTACCACGGGCAGGGTAGAACGAAAATAGAACGCTGGCGTCCGCGGCGCAGTCGGCGCCCGAGGCCCAAGAATCCCTGCCAGAAGGGGAAGCAGATAAAATGGCGTCCCACGCCGCCTCAGTTTGAGATTTGAGAGATCGTGAGGCGACGTCGCACGTGACCCCTAACTCATGCTATGCCAAGCGACAAGCATGGGAGCGCCGTATGCCAGATCGCCGAGAGCTGTACCGCAGCCCGAACGGCGATACGTGGTTCCTCGGTCGGGAGCCGGCGACCGGTCACGCATTCATTATCCATCAGCCCAACGCGCCTTCCGGAGGCCGTTTGTCGCATGTTGAAGTCGGAGCCTTCCTCAGACAGGGGGCGGGGCCGGAGCAACAGGCGCTATTGAGATTGATCGGAACCCTCGTCGACACTCCTCCCTACGCCGACCGGACCTAAAGCAAATTGCAGTTGGGTCGAACCGGGATCGTCATTGCGAGCGAAGCGAAGCAATCCAGGGGAACGTAGCGCCCTTCGGCTCCTGGATCGCCGCGTCGCTTCGCTCCTCGCGATGACGATTCCAACAATTCGCAGCCTGCTCCAAAGGCGGAAAGCGGCCGTGGACGCCAGCGCTCGCCAAACTGTCGGCGCGGCCCAGCTTCTACATTCCAGTCAGCAGCGTGCGGGTCGCAGCCGCGACATCCTTGTGGCGCATCAGCGCCTCGCCGACCAGGAAAGCTTCCACCCCGGCCTTGGCCAGCCGCTTGCAGTCCGCGTGGTCCGAGATGCCGCTTTCGGCGACCACGATCTTGCCTGCCGGGATTGAGGGCAGGAGCCGTTCGCACACCTCGAGCGACGTTTCGAACGTACGCAGGTTCCGATTGTTGACCCCAATCAGGCGACCCTCAAGGGAAAGCGCGCGCTTGAGCTCATGCTCGTCATGCGTCTCGATAAGCACGTCGAGGCCAAGATCATGGGCGGTCTTGTTGAGGGTTTTGGCGATCTCGTCGTCGACGGCGGCCATGATGATGAGGATACAATCAGCGCCCCAGGCGCGCGCCTCCAGAACCTGATAGGCGTCGAACAGAAAATCCTTGCGCAGGATTGGAAGCGTCGTCGCCTTGCGCGCCTTCATCAGGTGCTCGGGCGCCCCCTGAAACGAGGGCGCGTCGGTCAGGACGGACAGACACGATGCGCCGCCCGCCTGATAGGCCTTGGCGAGCGAGGCCGGCTCGAAATCCTCGCGTATCAGCCCTTTCGAGGGGCTCGCCTTCTTGATCTCGGCGATCAGGCCGAACCGGCCCTCCTCGATCGCCCTTTGAAGCGCCTTGATGAAGCCGCGCGGCGGAGACTGGCTATCGATCTCGCGCTCCAAGGTTGCGCGCGGCACCCTGACCTTGGCCTCGGCAATTTCACGGCGCTTATAGCTTTCGATCTTTTTCAGGATGTCGGTCATGGGCGTTCCCGACTTTCGCTATTCGACACCGCGATCAATCGATCGAGCGTGCGGCGGGCCGCCCCGGAGCGAATGGCGGCATCGCCCATGGCCACGCCCTCTTTGATGGAGGCGGCTTTGCCCGCGATCACGATCGCCGCGCCGGCGTTCATGAGCGCAATGTCGCGATAGGCGCTCTCGGCGCCACCGAGAACATCGACGATCGCCTTCGCATTATAGGCCGGCTCACCCCCCTTGAGCGCCGCCGGCGTCGCGCGGGACAGGCCGGCTGCTTCCGGCGTCAGTTCGAAGGCGTGCAGCGCGCCGCCTTTGAGTTCGACCACCTTGGTCGGCCCCGTGGTGGTGATCTCGTCGAGACCGTCGAGCCCGTGCGTCACCCAGACGCGCTCCGAGCCAAAATTGCGGAGAACTTCCGCCATGGGTTCGAGCCAGGCGGCCGAAAAGACGCCGACGAGCTGGCGCTTGACGCCGGCCGGATTGGAGAGCGGCCCGAGAATATTGAACAATGTCCGCGTGCCGAGCTCGGTCCGGGTCGGGCCGACGTTGCGCATCGAGGCGTGGTGTGTCGGCGCCATCATGAAGCCGATCCCGGCCTCATGGATGCAGCGCTCGACGCCGTCAGGCGAGAGCCCGATCTTGACGCCGAGCGCGGCGAGCGTGTCCGCGGCGCCCGAACGGGAGGAGGCGGCGCGATTGCCGTGCTTGGCGACCGTGACCCCACAGGCGGCGGCTATGATCGCGGCCAGCGTCGACACATTGAAAGAGCCCGACCCGTCGCCGCCGGTGCCAACGATGTCAATCGCTTCCGGCGGCGCCTTGACGCTGAGCATCTTCGCGCGCATGGCGGCGACGGCGCCGGTGATCTCCTCAACCGTCTCGCCCCGGACCCTCAACGCCATGAGGAACCCGCCCATTTGGGAAGGCGTCACTTCGCCTGAAAGCATGGAATCGAAGGCGCTTTCCGCCTCGCTCCGCGTCAGCGTCGCCCCAGCGGCGACTTTAGCGATCAGAGGCTTGAAAAATTCCATATCCTCATTTCGTGTTCTCGTCAGAAGGTCTGCTGGCGCTGATGAAAGACCTCGGCGAGGTCCAGAAAATTGCGCAAAATCTGCCGGCCGTGCTCGCTGGCGATGCTCTCCGGATGAAACTGCACCCCAAACGTCGGGCGGTCGCGGTGCTGAAAGCCCATGACAAGACCATCGTCGCTTTCCGCGCTGACCTCGAGCTCGGCGGGCGCGCTTGATCGCTCGATGACGAGCGAGTGATAACGCGTCGCAGCAAAGGGGGCGTTCAGACCGCGAAACAGCCCGCGCGCATTGTGCGAAATGCGCGACACCTTGCCGTGCATCGGCGTCGGCGCACGCACGACATCGCCGCCGAACGCCTGCCCGATCGCCTGATGGCCAAGGCAGACCCCGAGCATGGGAGTGGTTTCGCTCGCCGCGCGAACGAGATCGAGACAGACCCCCGCTTCATTCGGCGTGCAGGGCCCAGGGGAGAGGACGATGGCGTCCGGCTTGTCGGCGAGCGCATCTTCGACCGTGATTTCGTCGTTGCGCCACACGGACACGTCCGCGCCCAACTCGCCAAGGTAGTGGACGAGGTTGAACGTGAAGCTGTCATAATTGTCGATCAGCGTGACGCGCTGCATTCTGGCTTCCGCACATCAAGGGACCCGTCTTTTCCGATGCTGCGCCCCGCCCGTCAAGTTGAGCGGGCGATGCTGCGATGAACTTCGCCGAGCGCCCACGCGGCCGAATGTCGAAGTCAAACTCCATGAGGACGGCGGACCTCCCGCCGGCGACGCTCGAAGACCGTTTTGAGTCTTGGACGCGTCGTCTATTTTGTCGGCGACACGGCCGAGGGATCAGCGGGAAGGGCTAGGGCGCTCCTGACCGTCCTGCGGTACGGACGGGAGCGAGCCATCTCCCTGTCTTTCGTGAGGTATCCCGTTGACCGCCTTTTCTCTGGCATGTTAGCTCTCGTCGGCTGGAGCGGCGGTCTTGACCGCCCGACGCACCATCAAGGACAAGCGCCGCTATTCAAGCGCGCTCCAAGCGCGCGATAGCTGTCTCCAAGGGAGGACATTTCCATGAATCGCAACGTCTCGATGCTTGCACTGGCCGCAGCGGCCGGGCTTTTCGCCGGCTCGGCGCTGGCCGACACCAGCGACAAGAAAATCGCTTTTTCCAACAACTACGCCGGCAATTCCTGGCGCCAGGCGATGCTGAAGAGCTATGACATCGTCAGCAAGAAAGCGGTGGCGGACAAGATTGTCGGGGCCGCCGATGTGTTCACCACCGCGGACAAGGAAGTGCCGACCCAGGCAGCTCAGATCCAGAACCTCATCCTGCAAGGCTATAATGCAATCGTCATCAACGCCGCCTCGCCTGACGCACTGAATGGCGCGATCAAGCAGGCTTGCGACGCTGGCATTGTCGTCGTCTCCTTCGATGGCATCGTGACCGAGCCTTGCGCGTACCGTGTCGTCGTCGACTTCAAAGACATGGGTAAGCAAGAGGTCGAACAGATGGCAAAATTCGAGCCCAAGGGCGGAAACCTGCTCGAGATCCGCGGCCTTGCCGGAACCTCGATCGACGACGCCATTCACGCAGGCATTTTGGAGGGCGTGAAGGCGCATCCCGATTTCAAGCTCGTATCCTCAGTCACCGGCGACTGGGACCAGACAACCGCGCAGAAGGCGGTTGCGACCGTTCTGCCCTCGCTTCCCCCGATCGTGGGCGTCGTCGATCAGGGCGGCGACGGCTATGGCGCGGCGCAGGCCTTCGCCGCGGCCGGCAAGCCGCGCCCGACCATCATCGAGGGCAATCGCCAGGACGAATTGCAGTGGTGGAAGGAGCAGAAGGAGAAGGACGGCTATAAGACCTGGTCGGCCTCGATTGCTCCCGGCGTTTCGACCCTCGCCTTCTGGGTCGCCCAACAGGTGCTCGATGGCAAGAAGGTCCCGCACGATCTGCTCGTGCCCTATCTCGCCTTCACCCAGGACGACTTCGAGAAAGAATTGCCGAACATTACGAAGGGCGGCGTCGCCAGCCACGAATATACACAGGCGGACGCGGTCGCCGCGATCAAGGCGAATATGAAGTAGGCCTCCTACTCAAACGAGCGCCCGCGCGGTAAGCAGTCAAGACCATGGAGCACGCGGGCGCTTCTCTCGTCGATTTCATCGGCGTCGAAAAATCCTACGGCGCCGTCCAGGCTCTGGATGGCGTCGATTTCTCTGTTGCTGAAGGCGAGTGCGTTGGCGTCGTCGGCCATAACGGCGCCGGCAAGTCGACGCTCATGCACATCTTGAACGGCGGCGTCGCTCCGGATCGCGGCCGGCTCGTCATCGCCGGCCACGAAGAGCGCTCCTATTCCCCGGCGGGCGCCAAAGCGCTCGGGCTGCGCCCGGTTTACCAGGAGCTCTCGCTCTGCCCGAACCTGACGGTCGCCGAGAACGCCCGGATCGTCCATGTGTCGGTCCGCGGATTCGGCTGGCGGCGCAGAGCCGCGCGGCTAATCCTCGACAAGCTTGATGAGATCTTTCCCGGCCATGGCGTCAGGCCAACCGAATTGGTTCAGGACTTGTCCATTGGCAAAAGACAGATGGTCGAAATCGCGCGCGCCTTCACCGTCTCGGCCGGGCGGCCCACGCGCCTCGTCATTCTCGACGAGCCGACCTCAGCGCTCGATGCGCACACGGCGGAGCAGCTGCTCGTCTATGTGCGCCAAGCGGTCAGATCAGGCGTAAGCTGTGTCCTGATTTCCCATATCCTGGGCGAGGTGCTGTCCACCTGCGACCGCATTGTCGTCATGCGGGACGGCAAGGTGGTCGCGTCAGATGTGGCGCGCAATTTCGACCGGGCGAAGCTGGTCGGCGCGATGGGCGGCATCGAACCCGACGCCCCGCGGGCTCAGGACGCCGTCGCGAGCGCGGCGCGCGGCGAGACCCCGGTCGTGGTGCGCGTGCGCCCCAAACGACAGGCGGACGATCGGGAGCTGGTGGCGCACGAAGGCGAGATCATCGGCCTTGCGGGTCTCGCGGGCCACGGCCAGACCGATCTCTTGCTGGCGACCTTTTCTGCTGCTTCCCATCCGCGCGCGGGCGCAACGGTGAGCGCCCCGGTCGCGCTGGTCGCCGGAGACCGGCAGTCGGACGGCGTCTTTCCGGGATGGTCGATCGCGCACAACATCGGCGTGCGCTCGCTGAAAAAATTCCGCTCTGGCCCGCTGATATCACCCCGCCTTGAGGACGAGCTCGCCAATCGCTGGCGCGAGCGCATCAAAATCCGCACGCCCGACGTCCACAACAACATTCTTTCTCTCTCGGGCGGAAATCAGCAGAAGGCGTTGTTCGCGCGCGCGCTTGGCTCCGACGCCCGCATCATGCTGATGGACGATCCGATGCGCGGCGTCGATTTCAACACCAAGCTTGAGGTCTACGATCTTATTCGCGCCGAAGCTGAACGCGGGCGCACCTTCCTTTGGTACACGACCGAGGTCGAGGAGCTGAAGAACTGCGACCGCGCCTACGTGTTTCGCAATGGCGCGATTGTCGCTGAACTCGCGCGTGACCAACTCAATGAAGAGCAGGTCATCCACTCTTCTTTCGCGGGCTCCGCGTGACCGTGAGCGCAGCCGCGGCTGTCTCCTCGGCGAATGCGAACGGGGCCGAGTGGCGCCGGCGGCTGCGCGCGGCGCTGCCGGCCTTGTCGCTGGCTCTGGTCATCGCCGCCATCGCCTGGCTCAACCCGCGCGCCATCAGCTATTTCGGCTTCACGCTGATGCTGAACCTCGCGATTCCGATCGCTCTCGCCACCATGGCGCAGATGTTCGTCATTGCGGGCAACGATCTCGATCTGTCGATCGGCACATTCGTCGGCTTCGTCTGCTGCGTGGCGGCGACCTGGCTGCACGACACGCCGTGGCTCGGCGTGCTGGCGTTGATCGGCTGCATTGGGCTTTACGCCGCGCTGGGCGCTCTCATTTATCTGCGCAATCTGCCTTCGATTGTCGTGACCCTCGGCATGAGCTTCGTCTGGCAGGGCCTGGCCATCCTCCTTCTGCCGAAGCCCGGGGGAAAGGCGCCCGGCTGGCTCTTGTCGATCATGGGCCTCAAGCCGCCGTTCATACCGTTCCCGATCGTCGCCGCATTGGTCATCGCCGCCGTTGGCTATTTCGGCCTGATGCGTACGTCCTATGGCGCGATTCTTCGCGCCTCCGGCGGCAATGCGCTGGCGATCGAGCGCGCCGGCTGGTCGCTGCTCAGGGCCAAGATGACCCTGTTCGCGCTGGCCGGAATCTTTGGCGTGCTGTCGGGCATGGCGCTGGTCGGCATCACCACGTCCGCCGACGCCAATATCGGCAACGGCTATACGCTGCTTTCGATTGCGGGCGTGATCCTCGGGGGCGGCGAGTTCGTTGGCGGCGTGGTGTCGCCAGTCGGCGCCGTGCTCGGCGCGCTCACCATGGCGATGGCGGCCTCGCCGCTTCTCACCTTCATGCACATCCCCCCCGACTGGCAGGTCGCCGCCAATGGCGCGATCCTCATCATCGTTCTTGCCGCTCGCGTCGCGATCACCCGTAAGGGCTCGGACCGATGACCGCCGCTCTCCAGACGCTCCTCAAGCGGCCTTGGATCTGGTCGTTCGTCGGCGCCGCTCTGGTGTGGCTTGCGGCGATCGTCTTCACCGGAGGTTACGGCGCCGGAGGCATGCTCACGGCGGCGCTGTCGCTCGCCGTTTTCACCGTGATTGTCGGCGTCGGGCAGATGTTCGTGATCACGCTCGGGCCCGGCAACGTCGACCTGTCTCTGCCCGCCAATATCGGGCTCGCCAGCGCGGTCGCGATGAAGACGATGGGCGGCGACGACCGCATGGTCCTCGTCGGCCTCGCCGCCGCGATCGCCTGCGGGTTTGCGGTCGGCCTCGCCAACTATCTCCTGATCTGGGCGTTGCGCATCCCGCCGATCATCGCGACGTTGTCGGCAAGCTTCATCATCCAGTCCATCGACATCTCTTACGGGCGCGGGCTCCAGATCAAGCCGCCGCCGGGCTTTGCCGACTTCACCAACATTGTCATCGCGGGCGTGCCCGTGCTCGCGATCCTGACGGTCCTGTTCACCATCGGCGCGAGCGTCGCGCTCCATCGGACGATCTGGGGCCGGTCGGTGGTCGGCATCGGACAGAACCAGCGCGCGGCGCGACTGGCGGGCCTCAAGGTCGAGCCGGTCCGCTGCGTGACTTATGCGCTCTGTGGCGCGCTCGGCGGGCTGAACGGGGCGTTGCTGGCCGGCTATTTCCGCGGCGCCAATATCGACATCGGCAACGAATACCTGCTGGCCTCGATCGCCGTCGTCGTGATCGGCGGCACGTCGGTGTCCGGAGGCAGGGCGAACCTGCCCGGCGTATGGGGAGGCGCCCTGTTCCTCGTGCTCCTGCTGACCATGCTGAACACGTTCGGCGTCAGCGCCGGCGTGCGCCTCCTGCTGACCGGGCTGATCATCGTCGCGGTCATAACCGCGGCGGGCGGGGAGAAGGCGACGCGGTAGGCGGCGCCGCTTACAAGTCGGTTTTGAGCGATTTCAAAGGCTTGCAGCGAGATTAGCGAGCCATTTTCGGCTCGACCGCTTCTCCGTAAGCCGATCGGCGTCCCCGCCTCAGCCCTCGAACGCTTCCACGCTCTGAACGTCCGGCAGGAAGTGCTTGAAAAGATTCTCAATTCCGTGCCTCAGCGTCGCCGTCGAAGACGGGCAGCCGGAGCAGGCGCCTTTCATCTTGAGATAGACGATTCCGTCGCGATAGCCTTTGAAGATGATGTCGCCGCCGTCGTTGGCCACGGCCGGGCGGACCCGGGTCTCGATCAATTCCTTGATCGCCTCGACCAATTCGGCGTCCTTGGGGTCGAAGAACTCGCCGGTCGTGATGGAATCCGAGCCGCCCGTTTCGATCAGAGGCGCGCCGGAGAGATAGAATTCGGTGACGACGCCCAGCACGGCGGGGCGCAGATGCTGCCACTCGCCGTCGGCTTTGGTCACCGAGATGAAGTCGTTGGCGAAGAACACCCCGCTTACGCCCGGCAGCTGCATCAGCGCCTTGGCGAGCGGCGAGCGCTCGGCCTGAGCCTCATCGCGCGCCTCGAACGTGCCCTCGTCCATCACCGGCCGGCCGGGAAGGAACTTGAGCGTCGCGGGATTGGGGGTGACTTCGGTCTGGATGAACATGGGGCATAACTCCTGCGCTCATAGATAGGCTTGCGAGCGTCGCGGCGCAAGAAAAGCCCCAAGCCACGACGATCATGCGGGTCAGCCCGCGCGCCGCTCGACGTCGCGACCGAAACGCCCAAGCCCTCGGGGGGCGCGCGCGAGACGCGTGCAAGCAAACGCCCCATAAACGTCAGTAAACGTTAGTAAACGCCAGTAAAAATGCTAGCGTTTACTAGCGTTTATTTTTTCGAATCGAGACTTTTCAATGGGTTACGAGCGATTGGAGTCAAAAAAATCGGCGGCGCCCATTCCGCGCCCCGGCGCGCGACGGTCCCGACGGCGCTTGACCTCCCTGCTGCATTCTCGCCTCCACCGCCGACCATCCCATGCGCTTTGCGATCCCAAGGATCTAGCACGAAATTCGGTTTTACGGAAGTAATTACACAAATTTTGATTTATCAACGCCATCTGGAGGTTGAAATCTCGCGCCAACTCGCCCTTCGGCCGTGGCGGAACGGCGAAGGCGCCCTATATTCGGTCCGCGCTGGCGGTTGGGCGCCCTTAGGAGAAAAACATGCCGCACAATGAAGTCGTCGCCCTTTCGGGCGTCGTCCTGAACGTTTTTGCCCATCGCTTCACGATCGAAGCCGAAGGCAAAGTCCATCTCGCCGACCTGGGCCCGAAAGGGGCCGAGGCCTTTCCGCTCAGCGAAGGCGCCGAACTCGCCTTGAAGGGCGAAAGGCGGCCTTCCGAGATCAAAGTGATCGAAATATCAAAGCCGGGGCACAAGCCCGTTGTAATCGAGCATAAGAAGCCTCACCACGGTCCCGGCCATCACCCCCCGCATCATCATCACAGGGAAGCCGATCCGAACCTCGCCCTGCGAGCGGCGGAAGCCGCGGGTTGGATGCCTAAGGGCGAGCCGCGTCGCAAGCCTGAGCATTTCGAGGTTCTGGCGCGGAAGGGCAAAGGCCCCTGGGCCGAACTCCACGTGGATCTCGACGGCGGCCTCTACAAGACGAAGGCGGTCCCCCCCGATGGCGGGAAATGGGCGGATCTCATCGCCTGATTTGGAGCCGGGGGCCTGTCTCTTCGGTTGATATTTGAGCACTGAAGCCGCTTCGTTGGCGATTGCGGGTCCTCCCGGCTCGCCAACCTCTTCGCTTGCGCTCGTGGCGTTGGGCATGGTGCTGACGCCTGGCCCGAACATGCGGCGATACGGCCGTCCGCTGCTGCCTGTTTTGAAGCGGAACAAATAACCCGAACCGGGGCGCTTGTTTCCCTTTTTTTGGCCGCCCATAATTGAAGTGAAATGCGCCAACGTGATTCTCTCAGATTTCCCGGTGCCGCGACGAAGCTGGCCGCCAGTATCGTCCTTGTCGTCCTGTTTTTGGCGACGTCGTTCGCGGGTGAACTACCTCAAATATGTAAGAAGACCAACTCCCCCTGCGAATTCAGTAATCCTCTTTGTGCACGGATTTAGAGAAGACAGCATAACTCGTCAGAAACCGCGGGGAAAAAAACAATACGCAGCAGATAAAACAGCTAGCGCTACGAAGAGAGATAGTGAAAGACTGACGATATTGCCCTGAATACGCCTGCGCGTCCTTGGTCGCATCGACGCGAAGGCTCCCGTGGACCCAATGGGATAGAGAAAACGACGCCCTCGTGGCATTCGCATTCGATGGAGACGCCATGCGTTTCGTTTGCCCGGAACAGCGCCTCGTTGAACGCCCGAATCGGCGTGTCGAATGGCGTGCTGATCAGCGGCATGCGTGCGTCCTTTTCGCCGACAATCCACAACCAATATTTCGGCTCTTGGTAGGGTTCGGATTCGGCGTTGACGATGCGGGCGCCATCGTTACTTGTGTTTGCATCGTATTGACGGGGAAACGTCACTTTGATTTCAGCACGGTCGCCGATCTTCGGGAAGTCTAGGTGTGCGGACTTATTCATTTTAATCTCCGATCGGCAGTAATTCCGGCGTGTCAATTCGTAGAATTGATCTTATAATCCAAGGAACAGTCCCTGAAGTACTGTTGGCGAGGGCGGTCAGGGAGATTTGCACCGGGTGTGCTCTTTGTCAGTTCACCACGGCGATGGGCGAGCCGCTTCGGTTCTCCGCCGCCGCTAACGCCAGGGAATGGGCGTTGGTAAGGTCCTTGGCTCGTTGCATTTCCCCACAAAAGTCTTGAGGATTGACTAAGCCTTCAGTGGACGGGTTGCGCCGGGGCGAATCCGGAACCCGCTTGCGCGTGTCCGTTCGGTTCATCGAGGGCGGCGGCCTGGATACCGGCAAACTTCCATGATGGCCGGCTCGATCGCCGGGTTTCTGAAAGCCCATCCATCGTGGGCGCTGATCCAGCGCTGGCTGATGGGGACGGTTCTGGCCGGTCTCGCCGTCCGGATGGCGGCGGAAAGCCGGAGATAAATCGCCCGTTTGCGCGCGCTCGCGCACCGGAATTCGCGCAATACAGCTGAATTATTCGGCTTTGAACGCCGGTTTCGGCCTAACCCGCCGCCAATATAAGCGCATCGAGCGCGGTCGCCCCTTCGCCGCGCGGATGGATGACGACCGGGTTGAGATCGACCTCGCGGATCGACGGCTCGTCGAGCAGCAGGAGACCGATGGCGCGCACAATTGCGATGATGGCTTCGAGGTCGAGCGGGGGCGAACCGCGAAAGCCTTCGAGGAGCGCCGCGCCCTTGAGGGCTTTGAGTTCGGCCAGGATTTCAGCGTCGTTCATATCCGGCGCCAGGAGGCGCGAATCCTTGAGAATTTCAGCTTGCACGCCGCCGAAGCCGACGACCACGACCGGTCCCCATTCCGGATCGTTGCGCCCCCCGACGATCATCTCGACGCCTGGCGCGCCCATCGCTTCGATCAAGATTCCGTCGAGGGCGAGCCCCGGTCGGCTGCGTCCGACATTGTCCTTGAGCTTCGCCCATCCGTCCTTGAGCGCCGCCTCGTCGCGAAGGCCGACGATCACGCCGCCGGCGTCGCTTTTGTGGGCAAGCTCAGGGGCCTGCGCCTTGATGGCGACCGGATAGCCGATCCCTGCCGCGATCGCGGCGGCCTCCGCCGGCGTCGTCGCGAGCGCGCCTTGCGGAAACGGAATTCCCATCGACGCGAGGGCGAGCTTGGCGCGCCATTCCGGGATCACGCCCGAAAAGGCGGCAAACGCCGCGGACCTGGCCGATTGCGGCATTGCGGAAGGGCGGGCCGCGCCACGCCAGCGCTGAAGGCGCGCAAGCGCGCGGACGGCGCGCTCCGCGGACGGAAAATAGGGGACGCTCAGCGCGCGCAGGCGAGCGACATAGTCGGGCGGGACGACGGCGCCTTCGTCGAGGCCGGCAAACACGACGCGCTTCGCCGGCCGAAGCTTCTCGATCGCCGCCAGGATCGGCGGAAATTTCAGTTTCGCCGTCACGGAATCGGTCTGGATGATCGCGAGCAAGACGCTCTCGATGCGATCGTCGGCGACAAGCGCCGCGAGGACGCGTGCGTAGAGATCGGGATCGACGAGGCCCTGGGCGGTGACGTCGAGCGGGTTGGAGACCGGGACGAAATCAGGCAACGCCGCCCGCAAGGCTGGACTGTCGGCATCGCCGAGCGGGGGGAGCGGCAGACCCTCGCGCTCGGCAAGGTCGAGGGTGAGCGCCTTATAGGCGCCGGATTCGCAAACCACCGCCGCGCCGCCCGGGGCTCGCGCCGGATGCCTGAGCAGCATTTCGGCGACGTCGCCGAGTTCCTCGAGCGTCTCGACAAGGAGAACGCCGGCGCGCTCGACCTTGAGCCGCATCACGTCATAATCGCCGGCGAGCGCGCCGGTATGGGTCGCAGCCGATTCGCGCGCCGCGCTCGACCGGCCGGGATGGAGGAGCACGATCGGCTTGGCCCTCGCGGCCGCCCGCGTCGCCGCGGCGAGGAACCGCGCGGGCTTGCGGAACTGCTCGACGATCATCGCGAGGATGTGCGTATCGGGATCGTCAACGAGATAGTCGACATAATCCTCGACGCCGCTCGCCGCCTCGTTGCCGGTCGATATCGAATAGGAGAGGCCGAGGCCCCGACTGGCGAGCGTCACCGCGAGCACCGCGGCCATCGCCCCGGATTGCGAGACAAGGCCGATTCCGGGCCGCGCGCCGAGCCGATCGCCGGGCAGTTCGACGAAGGTCAAGGGAACGCCGTCGACGAAATTGACGAGGCCGAGGCAATTCGGCCCCTCGATCGCCATGTCGCTTTCCTCGGCGATCCGCGCCAGCTCCCGCTGCTCGGCGAGCCCTTGCGCGCCGGTCTCGGCGAAGCCAGCGGAAAAAATGATCGCCGCGCCGGCCTTGCGGCGGGCAAGCGCCCGCACCGCGTCCAGAACGCCCGCCCGCGGGATCGCGAGCACGGCCGCGTCGACGCCCTCGGGCAGGTCATCGACCGAGGCGACGCAGGGACGTCCGCCGATTTCGGCCCGCTTCGGGTTGACGAGGTGAATGGCGCCTGGAAAGCCGGCACGCTCGAGATTGGCGAGCACCGAGGCGCCGAGCGCGCCCGCTTTTTCGGATGCGCCGACGATCGCCACCGAGCGCGGGCGGATCAGCCGCTCGAGCGAAAGCCTCATTTCGAGCCTCGGTTCTTGGCGGGCCTCAGGTCTTGGCGCGCGTGCGGTCGTAGGCGCCGAGGCCGGGCTTGAAGCTTTTCTCGTCGATGAACTGGCGGATGCCTTCCTTGCGGCCTTCGTTGTCGAAGCTGTTCGCCGCCTCCTGGGCGCGCACGAGATAATCCTCGGCTTCGTCGTAGGTCATCGCGCCGACGCGGCGAATGGCGTCCTTCGTCGCCTTGAGCGCGACCGGGTTCTTGGCCAGCAACACCCTGGCGACGTCCTCGACCCGCGCCTTGAGCCTGGCCGCCGGAACGGCCTCATTGACGAAGCCCCACTCGGCCGCCTTGCGCCCGTCGATCGGCTCGCCGGTCATCGCATGATACATCGCATTGCGGAACGTCGTGAGTTCGCGCGCGACCTTGGTCGCGCCGCCGCCCGGAAGGATGCCCCAGTTGATCTCGGAGAGGCCGAATTGCGCGTCCTCGGCGGCGAAGGCGAGATCGCAGGCGAAGAGCGGTCCGTAGCCGCCGCCGAAGCACCAGCCGTTGACCATGGCGATGGTCGGTTTCTGGTACCAGCGCAGACGCCGCCACCAGCCGTAGGACTCGCGCTGCGCCTTGCGCGTGCCGGCGAGCCCGCCCGCCTCGGTTTCGCGAAAGTACTCCTTGAGATCCATGCCGGCGGTCCACGCCGCGCCTTCGCCGGTCAGCACGAGAACGCCGACGTCGTCGCGGAACTCGAGCTCGTCGAGCGCCTCCATCATCCGGCGGTTGAGCTTCGGACTCATCGCGTTGCGCTTTTCGGGGCGATTGAACCTGAGCCAGGCGATGCGGTCCGCGATCTCGAAAGAGACGGTGTCGCGCTCGGAGCGTTCGGTCATGGGCTGCCCTCCCGGAGTGAACGGCCGATGCGCCCGCTGCGGCTGTTTCGGCGCATCCTCCGCCGTTCTGTATCCGAGCCAGGGGCGGCAGTCGATGCCGATCCTCGGTCTCGAAGATCGCGCGACGGCGCTAAGACGGCGGTCGTCGGCCCCTCGCAGCCGCGGTCATGAGCCGAACGCGCCCCGGCCCTCAAAGCTGGGCGAGGGCCGCCCCTCTTCGGCGATCACGGCGGGCGCAATCGGCCCGGCCGTGGGTCTCAGAGCCCGCTGCTGCGCGCTCCTGGCCTCGGCGAAGCCGTGCATGCCCATCTCCCACTGCATCGCCACGACGGCGCCTTTCACGGGCTGCAGGAGGCCAAGAGACAGCAGGAAGGTCAGGGGGAGCCAGATCGCGAATTCGACCCAGTAGGGCGGGGCGTAGGCGGCGTCCACGGCCAGCAGCAGCGTCACGATGAAGTGGCCGACGAACAGCAGCACGAGATAGGCCGGCAAGTCGTCGGCCCGGTGGTGATGGAACGGCTCGCCGCAGGTTTCGCACTCGCTCGCAACTTGCAGGAAGCCCTCGAACAGGCGCCCGCGCCCGCAGCACGGGCATTTGCCGACGAAGCCGCGCTGAAGCGCCGTCGCCATCCCGCCCGGACCGGAAATGCTCACGTTAACGCTCTCCTCTTGCCGTCACGATATCCATACAATAGGAGATCAAATGCCGACATAAAGGGCTTAAGGGCAACATTGCATGGATTGGGTCCCTACAATCGCCGCCCGGGCCGGCCCGCTCTATCGACAGATCGCGGAAGCCATCGAGGGCGACATCGTGTCGGGCCGGCTGCGGCGGGGCCAGCAGCTGCCGACCCACCGCGCGCTGGCGCGGGCGCTCGGCATCGACCTGACCACCGTCACGCGCGCTTATGGGGAAGCGCGGGGACGCGGTCTCCTCGAAGGCCGGGTCGGACAGGGGACGTTCGTCTCGGAATCGAGCCTCCGACCGCCGGCGTCGACGACCAATGTCATCGACGTCGACCTTTCGATGAATGTTCCTCCGCAGCCCGCCGAGGCCGCGCTCGACCTCAGGATCGCCCAGGGCCTTGCGGCGATCGAGCGCCGGGCGGGATTCTCGCCATTCCTGAACTACCAGCGGCCGGGAGGCGGGGAGCCGGAGCTGGAGCAGGCGGTCCGCTGGCTCGCGCCCCGGCTCCTCGGCCTCTCGACCGAGCGCATGGCCATCTTCCCCGGCAGCCAGTCCGCGATCTTCAGCGTCTTGCGTTTTCTCTGCCGCCCCGGCGACCGCGTGTTGACCGAAGCCTTGACGTTTCCCGGCTTCCGATCGGCGGCGCAAGCG
Organism: uncultured Alphaproteobacteria bacterium; assembly: GCA_963833955.1. Taxonomy (GTDB): domain Bacteria; phylum Pseudomonadota; class Alphaproteobacteria; order Rhizobiales; family Beijerinckiaceae; genus Roseiarcus. The sequence goes on from CAWHZY010000018.1 coordinate 366,642, forward strand.
CTGGGCCTGACCGTCGCGGGGGTCGCCATGGACGGGGAGGGCGCCGTCCCCGAGGCCCTGGCCAAGGCGATCCGCACGCATCGACCCAAGGCCGTTTACCTGACCCCGACCATGCACAATCCCTCGACGGCGACGATGAGCGGGCGACGCCGCTGGAACATCGCGCAGATCCTGCGCAGGACAGCCATTCCGCTGATCGAGGACGACGCCTACGGGCTCCTGGATCGCTCGCAGGATTTGATCGCGACGCTGATGCCGGATCAGACCTTCGTCACCACGAGCCTGTCGAAATGCCTGACGCCGGGCCTGCGCGTCGCGTTTCTGACCGCGCCGGATGCGGCTTCGGCGACGGGGTTGCGGGGCGTCCTGCAATCGATCGCGCATATGGCGCCCCCGCTCATGGTCGCGCTCACGATGGAATGGCTCAGGACGGGCGACGCCGAGACGATCATCCTGGCCATCAGGAAGGAGGCCGGCGCGCGACAGGAACTCGCCGCCCGCATTCTGCGCGGCCATGCCTACTCGGCCCACCCCAATGGCCACCACGTCTGGATGCCCTTGCCGCAAGGATGGGCCAGGATGGAGTTCGTGGCGCAGCTCTTCCGGCGGGGCCTGAGCGTCGTCGCCAGCGACGCCTTCGCGGTCGGCGCGCCTCCGGAGGGCGTTCGTCTGGGCCTCGGCGGCGCACGCACGCGCGAGGATCTGGCCTCTGCGCTCACCCTGCTCGCCGCGACGCTCAGGCAATCGGGCGGAATGTCGCCGATCGTCTAGCGACGTTTGGCGGCGAGCGGTCGATGCTCGAAGACCTTGCGGCTCCGAAAGCAAGATTCCCGCGCCGCAGCCGAGTTGAACATCGAAAATTCATGCCGGGGGCGCGCGTCGTAGAGGATCGATGTCTCGATGCGCGCGACGCCGGGGCGATTGGTGAACGGATCGAAGGCGAGGTCCTTCAAGTGGATCTCGCGGTCGATCATTCAGGGTCGGGGCGCAGCCTGAGCCTGGATGCCTGGGTTTGCGGTCATGACAACGGCGCCGAAGCGATTCAGTCGAATTTATCCCCGATGGAGCGCTGGCTTCGGCTTCCGCGCGTCGCCCGGCGCCTCGGGCGGCGGCTCCCAGCCGAACACGCTGCGGCCGCCATAGGCATGCGAGAGACGCCGCTCCTCGGCGATCACCTCCGGCACGGCCGGGCCGGCCGCCCCTCTTTCGACCCGCCGGGCCTCGTCGTCGAGCCGCTTCAGCGCGGCGAGCTTGTCGTCCTCGCCGAGCTTCGCCTTCGCGACCGCCGTTTTCATGACCGCGATCGTCTCGTCATAGACCTTGAGCGGCACGGGGAACGGATGCCGGTCCTTGCCGCCATGCGCGAACGAGAAGCGCGCCGGATCGGTGAAGCGATAGGGCGCGCCATGCACGACTTCGGCCACCATCGCGAGCGCCCGCACCGTGCGGGCGCCGACGCCGGGAACGAGAAGCAGTTCGGCGAAGTCGGCCGGTCCGCGATTGGCGGCGGCTTTGAAGGTCGCGTGGAGCCGGGAGCTGAGCACATCGCTCGCGCGCACGTCGTGGTGAGCGGGCATGACGAGATGGGGCAGGGTGAGCTGGACGGGATCGGGCGAAGGAACAGGCTTCTGAGGTTTGGCCTCGATGGCGGCGAGCTTGCGCGCGAGACCGTCCGGGCCGAGCGAATCCAGAAGCTTAAGCTGGGTCCGGCGGGAGGCGTCGGCGCGCCGATCCGTGAGGTTGACGATTTCGCCCTGATGGATTCCGTCGATCGCCTTGTGCGGCTCCTCGACGAAACTCCGCAGGCCTTCGGACAGCCAATGATAGCGGCGCGCCGTGCGGCTCGTATCGTTCATGCCCTGCTGGACGATTGTCCATTTGCCCTCGTCGGTGACGATGAAGCCGTGCAGATAAAGGTCGAAACCGTCCTGAATGGCGGCGCTGTCGACCTTCGCCACCAGCCGGCTGACGTTGGCGAGCGCGACGCCGTCGATCCCGACCCGCTCGCCGATCGCGGTGAGCTCGAACGGCGTCTTGCGCGACTGCTTGCCGCGGCCGCCGCAGACATGGATTCCGAGTTCGCCCGAGAGCGGCTCGAGCCCTCGCTTGAGCGCCCCGATCACGCTCGTGGTGACGCCCGACGAGTGCCAGTCCATGCCCATGACCGCGCCGAATGCCTGGAACCAGAACGGATGGGCGAGGCGGCGCAGCAACTCGTCGCGGCCATAAGCATGGATGATGGCCTCGCTGATGACGGCGCCGAGCCGGCTCATGCGGCCCGCGAGCCACAGAGGGACCCGCCCGCCATGCAGCGGCAGATCGGCGCTTCCTGATCGATGGGGCATGGGCTCGTCCGAGATTCGCTTTAGGCGGCGGCGCGCTGCTGAGCGGAGCCTGCGAGTCTAGAACATGATGCGTTCCGATGGAATCGTCATCGCGAGGAGCGCCTCAGGCGCGACGTGGCGATCCCGGAGTGGCAAGGCGCCCTTCGTTCCCCTGGATTTCTTCGCCATAGCCCGTCCGGAAGGATGGGCGTCTTCCGCCGCCCGGGGGTCGCAATGACGACAGGCCAGAATTGCCTCCAACGTCAGCGCCGTTCGCTCCCCCCGAAGCCCTCGTCGATGGAATAGCCGGCGCCGCGCACCGTGCGGATCGGATCGCGCTCTCTTCCTTTCGACAATTTCTTGCGCAGGCGCCCGATATGCACGTCGACCGTGCGTTCGTCGACCTCGGCCGAACGCCCCCACACGAGGTCGAGCAGTTGCGCCCGCGAGAACACCCGGCCCGGCTTTTCGATCAGATATTCCAGCAGCCGAAAATCGGTGGGCCCGAGGCGAATGTCGCGTTCGCCGCGCCGAACGCGCCGGGTCAGCCGATCGAGATCGATATCGCCGACGTAAAGTCGTTCGGCGACCCGCTCCGGCCGGCTGCGCCGGAGGAGCGCGTGCACGCGGGCCATCAATTCGATCACCGAGAACGGCTTGACGACATAGTCGTCCGCGCCGACGGCGAGGCCGCGCACCCGCTCCGATTCTTCGTGCCTTGCGGTGACCATGATGACCGGCAAGGTGCGGGTCGTCTCGCGCGCCCGCAAGACGCCGGCAAATCTCGATGCCTGAAACCCCGGGCAACATCCAGTCGAGAATGAGGAGATCGGGCGCGTTCTCGGTCAGCCGGAACTCGGCCTCGTCGCCGCGCGCGACGATCTCGACGACATAGCCCTCCGCCTCCAGATTGTAGGCGATCAGCAAAGCGACGTTGATTTCGTCCTCGACGACCAGAATGCGCGGCGAGGAGACGAGCCGGGAATGGCCGATGGGTTTGCTCGTCTCGTTGTTCAGCTTTCAGCTCCAACACTCGTGATCGTATCGTCCCTCTTGTCCAATTCGCTCCCTGTTGGCTGGCGCGCGGCGCATCTTGGCTTGGCCCTGGCCGAGGCCCCTTACTCGCCGTACAATGGCGAAATGCTGGCAGGATGATGTTCCAGGCCTCTGCCCCGCAACTCGCAGAAATGGGGAGGGAGGCGAACTTGCGCGGGTTTTCGATCCGCGCGTGATCGTGCGCCGCCGACACGCGGCTGGCCGGGTCGCGATCGTTCGGGCGCCGGCTCCAGATGAACGGCCGCTAAACCCGACATTCATCTTCAATTCAGCAAGCAAAGCGCAAAGAGCGGATGTTCGACGAAAAAGAGTCGAACCACTCGCTTCAAAGGGAAATCAAATGATCAACAAATATGTCGCGATGGGCCTCGGCGCCTTCATCGCTCTCGCGCCGGTCGCGGCGCTGGCCCAGGAGCAGGTCGCCCAGGCCGCAACGGATACGACCACGGCGGCGCCAATGGCCAAGCCGGCGCATACCGGCCGCCACGTTCGGCGGAAGGGCCACACAGCCGGGCACCGCGCGCGCGCTTCGGCTCATCACATGCACAAGATGCGGACGGCTCCCGCCGAGGCTCCGAAGAGCTGATTTGCGAATCGCGCCGTTTTGGGGGGCGCGAACGAGACGCGAAGAGGGGCCGTGTCATAGCGGCTCCCTTCGTATGATATCGAGTTGAGCGAACTGACCGGCCGGCGAATGAGTCGCCATGCAAGTAGGCCGGGCATCGGTCTATCTGCGCCTTCTTTCCTCTATATCGCCGAATTGTTGATGAGATCGGCCGCTGATAAAGACTCTAAAACCGATTAAGCGAGGCGGATCGGCGCTTTCCCCGTTAGAATGAACATGGTAGCTCTGCCCCGCGTCGCAGCAGAGGGGCTTGAGACCGCGGATGCCGAGCTGTTCGGGCGCTGAGCATGAGCCGAGTTCCCCCATCTCGCTCTTTGCGCGGTCGTTGATCGGACCGCGCGTCGCGTTCACGTCCGCTCTTGGATTGGCGCGTTGAGCGGCCCCGCGGGTCGTCTCGTGCGCGTTGCGGCCGTGCGGGCGGCGTTCTTCCTTGCGTTTTGGCTCATGATCTCGGGATGGGCGCCCGCTGATCTTCCGGTCGGGCTCGCCGCCGTGGTCGGCGCCACCTGGGTGAGCCTGCGTTTCCTGCCGCCGGTCGCCTCGCGATACGGGCTCGCCGCGATCGCGTCGCTCGCCGTCAGTTTCTTCCGCCAGTCCGTGGTTTCGGGATGGGATGTGGCGTGGCGGGCGCTCGCACCAAGCTTGAAGGTGCAGCCCGGATTGGTCGCCTGTCCGTTGCGTCTGCCCGCGGGCGGCAAGCGAAGCGCCTTCTGCGCTCTGTCGAGCCTGATGCCGGGAACGCTGCCGACGGGGACGGACGAACAGGGGGCGCTGCTGGTGCATTGCCTCGACACGAGCCAGCCGGTCGCGGCCAATCTCAAGGCGGAAGAAGAGCTCTTTATCCGGGCGTTCGGCTTTGACTGAGTTCCTTCTCGCGACCGCGGGCGTGATCCTCTTCACGGTGGCTGTCGGGCTCGTGCGCATCCTCGAGCGGGCCTGGCGACGCCGATCGCCTGATGGCGGCGCAACTCATCGGCACCGGGGGAATTGGTGCGCTGCTTCTCATTGCCGCGGCCACAGGCGCGCGCGGGGTCGAGGACGTCGCGCTTGGGCTTGCGCTGCTCGCGGCCTTCGCATCCGCCGCCTTCGTGAACAGCGCCGCGCCCGCGGAGGCTCCTGACCCGGCGGACGGCCGATGAGTTTGGTCGTCGATCTCTTCAGCATCGTCGCGATCGGCGCCGGCGTCTTCTTCTTCCTCGCCGGCACAATGGGCTTGCTGCGCTTTCCCGATGCGCTGAGCCGCCTGCATGCGCTGACCAAGGCGGACAATCTCGGTCTCGGCCTCGTCGTGCTCGGCCTCCTGCCGCGCGCGGAGAGCCCGCTCGCGGCGCTCAAGCTCGTCGCCATCTGGGCGCTGGTCCAGTTGGCCGGCGCGAGCGCGGCGCAGCTCGTTGGGCGCGCGGTGCGCCGCAAGGGATCGGCCGTATGAGCGTTTTGCAGGCGCTCGACATTGGCCTCGCATTGCTGGTGTTCGCGGTCGCGGCCTGGACCGTTTTCGCGCCCGGAGCGTTCGCGGCGACGGTCGGCTATGTCGTCTACGGGCTGCTTCTCTCGCTCGTCTGGATACGCCTGTTTGCGGTCGATGTGGCGCTGACGGAGGCTGCGATCGGCAGCGGCGTGACCGGCGTTCTGCTGATCGGCGCCGCCGCGCGGCTGCGCGCAGCGGAGACCACAGGGCCCGAGACATCCTTGAGCGGCCTCTCGCGCGTTTTCGCTGCTGTTCTTTGCGCTCTTGTCGCCCTGGCGCTTGCCGGCGTCGTGCTGCTGCTGCCCGACCAGGGCCCGTCCCTGGCGCCGCAATCGATGCAGCACTTGCCTGAAACCGGCCTCGGCAATCCGGTCACCGCCGTTCTGATCGCCTATCGCGCGTTCGACACCATGCTGGAAAAGGTCGTGCTGGTTCTGGCCGTGGTCGGCGTGTGGTCGCTCGCCGCCGACCGATATTGGGGCGGCGCGCCCGGAGAGGCGCGCGCGGAGCGAGCCTGAGCCGACGCTCGCCTTCCTCGCGCAAATCCTGGCGCCGCTCGGCATCCTGGTCGGCATCCATGTCTTCTGGGTCGGCGCCGACGAGCCTGGCGGCGCGTTTCAGGGCGGCGCCATTCTCGCCGCGATGTGGATCATCGTCATGATGGCGAGACTGACCGAGGCGCCGCAAACGAACGCCTTTTGGCTGCGGCTGGCGCTTGTCGCGGGGCCCCTCGTGTTTCTGGCCGCCGGCGTTGCGGGGTCGGTTTTCGCCGGTGGATTTTTCGCCTATCCGCCTGGGCTCGCCAAGCCCGCGATCCTGTTCATCGAGGCGTTCATGGTCCTCTCCATCGCCGTGATCCTGCCGATGCTGGTGGCGGGTCCGCCGCGACGCGAGCCGCGACAATGACCTCCGCCACGCTGGCCGGGCTTGTCGGGGCGGCGCTCGTCGGCCTCGGCCTCTATGGCCTCATCGTCAATCCTCAGCCTTTGCGCAAGATTCTCGCGTTCAACCTGATGGGCAGCGGCGTTTTCCTCGTGTTCGGCATCGTCGCCCGGAAGGGCGCGGCGGCCGGATTGCAGGCCGATCCCGTGCCGCAGGCGATGGTGATCACCGGCATCGTCGTCGCCTTCGCGGCGAGCGCCCTCGCCGTCGCCCTGGTGCTGCGGCTGTTCGAGGCCGCCGGCCAGGTGACGTTGAACCCGGACGCGTGGACCAAACCGCCGGGGGACGGAGCCAAGGCCGAATGACGGCAGGTTCCGCCGCCATCGTGGCGACGGCGGGCGGGGGCCTGCTGCCGCTGGCGATCCTCCTGCCGGCGCTCGGCGTGCTCATGTCGTTTCTCATCGGCGGGCGGCGGGCGGAATGGATCGCGCTCGGCCTGATGCCGATCGAACTCGCCGTCGCCGCCGCGATCGCGTGTCTCGTGTGGCGCTCCGGCCAGCCGCTCGTCTACACGCTCGCCGGCTATGCGCCCCCGCTCGGCATCGCGCTCCGAGCCGACGGATTTTCGGCGGTGATGCTCGTGACGGCGGGACTGATCGCCCCGGCCGCCGCGCTCTACGCCCGCGCCAATTTCGCCACGCCACAAGACCTCGCGGAAAAGCGCGCGCCGCTCGTCTTCTGGACGCTGTTGCAGGGCATCCAGGCGGCGTTGAGCCTCGTCTTTCTGGGCGGCGACCTGTTCAATCTCTATGTCGGCCTCGAGCTTCTCACCTTCGCCGCGGTTCCGCTGGTTTCACTCGACGGACGCCCGGAGACTTTGGCTGCGGCGCTGCGCTATCTCCTGTTCGCGTTGTTCGGCTCGGTGTTCTATCTGCTCGGCGTCGCCTTGCTCTACGGCGCCTATGGCACGCTCGACATCGCGCTCCTTGCCCCGCTTGTTCGCCCCGAGCCTGCCGTCTGGCTGGCGGCCGGGCTGATGACCGCTGGGCTCCTGGCGAAGACCGCGCTCTTTCCCCTGCATTTGTGGCTGCCTCCGGCCCACGCCAACGCGCCTGCCGCGGCAAGTGCGGTGCTGTCGGGGCTGGTGGTGAAGGGATCGTTCTTCCTCGTTGTCCGGCTCTGGTTCGACGTGCTTGGCGTCCCTCCCAGGCGTGATCCCAGGGACGATTCTCGCGGCGCTCGGTTCGGCTGCAATCCTGTCCGGCAGCGTGGTTGCTCTGCGTCAGGCGCGGCTGAAACTGCTCATCGCCTATTCGACGGTGGCGCAGATCGGCTATTTGTTCATCATGTTCCCGCTGGCCTCAGGCCCATGGGCGGCGGACGCGTTCAGCGGCGGAATCATGCAGGCGCTTTCGCACGCCTTCGCCAAGGCGGCGATGTTCCTCGTCCGCCGGTCTCATCGCCGAGTCCCTTGGCCATGACCGCATCGCCGAACTCGGCGGCGCCGCGCGCGTGATGCCGGTGACGTTCCTCGCGCTCGGCCTCGGCGGATTGTCGCTCATGGGGCTGCCGCCAAGCGGCGGCTTCGCCGCCAAATGGCTCCTGATGAAGGCCTCGATCGAGGCTGGCCAATGGGTGTGGGCAATCGTCATGGCGGGCGGCGGATTGCTGGCGGGCGGATACCTCTATCGCGTTCTCGCCCCGGCGCTTTCGGGTGAGAGCCCGCAACTGAAGACAACGCCCGCGCGCAGCCGCGAGAGCGTCGCGCTGGCTCTGGCGCTTGTGGCGCTTCTGCTCGCCTTTGCGCCGCAATCGTTCTTCGCCTTCCTGCAGATCGGCCGTCCGGCCGCGGGCCTCGCGCTGCAATGAACGGGCTCGCGCAAGAGTTTGGCCCCGGCCTGCTGGTCGCCACGCTCGCGGCGCCCCTCATTGTTGTCGCCATCTTTCTCGCGCCACACTCACGCGCCTTGGCGCGCTTGCTCACGCCGCTCGCCGCCGCGCCCGCGCTTGGCGCCGCCGCGCTTGCGATCGGTGGCGCGCCCTTCGGCGCCGATTTGCCCGCTTTGCGCGTGAGCCTCTGGCTCGATCGGCCGGGCGGCCTGCTGCTCTTCGCGGCGGCGCTCGTCTGGCTCATCGTCAGCCTCTTCGCTCTCGGGGAAGGGCAGGGAAGGCCGAATGCCGACCGCTTTGCGGTCTCGTGGCTGTTGACCATGGCCGGCAGTCTCGGCGTGTTCATCGCCGCCGATCTTTTGACCTTCTACCTCGTCTATGCGCTGGTCAGCGTGCCCGCCTATTATCTCGTCGCGCATGACCAAGAACCCGCGTCGCGACGCGCGGGCGGCGTCTATATGGCGTTTGCGCTCATCGGCGAGGCGGTGCTGCTGATCGCCTTCGTGATGCTGGCGGCGGGCGAGCCGAACGGAGCCATACAAATCCGCGATGTCGTCGCCGCGCTGCCTCATTCGCCCTGGCGCGACGGGGCGCTCGCGCTCATCATCATCGGCTTCGGCATGAAGATCGCGCTCGTGCCCCTGCATGGCTGGATGCCGCTCACCTATAGCGCGGCGCCGATCCCTGCCGCGGCGGTGTTGAGCGGCGCCGGGGTCAAGGCGGGGGTCATCGGACTCATAAGGTTTTTGCCCCTTGGCGCGGCCTCTCCCGGTTGGGGGGAAGCGCTCGTCTGGCTTGGCTTCATCGCCGCCTTCTATGGCGTCGCGGTCGGCGTCACCCAGCGCGAGCCGAAGACAATGCTCGCCTATTCGAGCATCAGCCAGATGGGGGTGATCGCCGCGGCTCTCGGCATGGCGCTCGCGAGCGCCGACCAGGGCGCGGCGACCAACGTCGCGTTCTATGCGGCGAACCACGTGCTGGTGAAGGCCGCCTTGTTCCTGACATTGGGCGCCGTCGCCGCGCTCGACGGGCGCGCGCGAACGCTGGCCCTCATCGTGGCGGCGTTGCTAGGCCTCAGCCTTGCCGGATTGCCGCTGAGCGGAGGCGCGCTGGCCAAGCTCGCGGTCAAGGACCAGTTCGGCGACGGCGCCGCGGGCGTCGCGGCGCAACTGTCCGCGGCCGCCACCACCGCGCTCATGCTCATGTTCGTCATGCGCCTCGCGCGCTTGCCCGCGGCGGATCGAATAGGGGCGCTGAGCGGACGCCTCTGGTCATGGGCGGCGCTGGCCGTCGCCGCCTTGCTCATCCCCTGGCTCATGTTCGCCGCCGTCGGGAGTCCGGCCGAGGCGCTTGACCCCGCGAAGCTCTGGGACGCGATCTGGCCGATGCTGGCCGGCGCCGCGCTGGCCTTGGGGTTATGGGCCGTTGGCGATCGGCTTCCACGCATTCCGGCCGGCGACGTTGTCGTCGCCGAGGAGGCTGCGTTCCATGGCCTTGTGCCTCTCGGCGCGGCGTTCGAGCGGGCCGACCGAGGCTTGCGCGAGTGGCCGGCGGCGGGCCTCGCGCTGCTTATGGTCGCGCTCGCTCTCGCCGCGGCGGGTTGGGCAAGCCGGTAGCAAGATTGGCCGAAGCGAACCGATCCACAGCGCTGCTCAGGCTGACGCCTTCCCGCCGCGCGGCCAGAAGGCGATGGCGAGGCCGACAACCGCGACACCCGCCAGCACCAGCAACAGCGACGCCTGCTTGAGCCATGTCATGGCCGGAATGGACAAGGCCATGGCGGCGCCGAGAAAGCAGATGCGGAGCGACATCATGTTGATGCCGGCGAGAAAGGTGCCAACGCCGAGCAGCAACAGCAGCACCAGCCCCGCGGCCTGCACGGGCAGCACTTGTTGAAAGCCCGGCAGAAGCACAAGGTTCATCGCCACGAGGATCGCCACCCAGTGCGCGACCTGGGTCCAGACCAGGTGGAACCGCGACTTGCGCTCGGGCGCGTTCGGCCAGCCGGTGGTGATGCACACAAGCCCCATTGCGATGGCCAGGAACTCCCAATAGCCGTTGATCGTGTGGCCGGAGAAATTGCTATAGGCGACGCCGAATATGGCGAGCGCCAGCGCTGCCATGAAAGGCAGGTTGCGCAACAGAGTGGCCGTCGAGAAGAATCGGTCCGGAGCATGTTCAAGCTCCGGTTCCAGCTCCGGCTCCGCCGCCGGATCAAGGAAGTCATTTGGGTCGGTCATCGTCCGTCCAATTTGCGGGGAAGCGCAAAAATGTTTACGCGTGTGCGGCTCCGAGTTCTATCTCAATAACGCTCTGGCGTCCGATTTGGCGCCGCGAAAGTCTCGGGCCGCAGTAAAATCAATAGCTAAGCCGGCCTTCTGATCCTCGCGCCTTGCCATTAGAGCCACGCGCGCGGCGCCTTCGGGTTCGCCCCAAGGGTAGGGGACTGGCGTCAGTCGCCCCGATGTTCGAGGTTCACGCGATGCCGACCGAAGCCAAGCCGATAACCCGCAAGCCCGTGCTGATCGATCTCGCCCTGCAGGGCGGCGGGTCGCACGGCGCCTTCACCTGGGGCGTGCTCGACCGCCTGCTCGAAGAGCCTTGGCTCACAATCGACGGCATTTCCGGCACCTCCGCGGGCGCGATGAACGCCGCGGTGCTGGTCTATGGCCATCAGAAGGGCGGGGCCGCCGGCGCGCGCGAGGCGCTTGAGGCCTTCTGGCGCCGCGTCTCGGACGCCGCCCGCTACAGCCCGTTCCAGCGCGGCCCGCTCGACGTCTTGCTTGGGCGCTGGACGCTCGATTCCTCGCCCATCTATGTCGCGATGGATCTCATGTCGCGCCTGGTGTCGCCCTATGACGTCAATCCCATGGGCAAGAATCCCTTGCGCGAGCTCCTTGCCGAACTCATCGATTTCAAGGTCCTGGCGCAATCGCCGATCCATCTCTTCATCACCGCGACCAATGTGCGCACCGGACGCGGCAAAGTGTTCAAGAACGACGCGGTCACGCCCGACGTCCTGCTCGCCTCGGCCTGTCTGCCGACGATGTTCCAGGCGATCGAGATCGACGGCGAGGCCTATTGGGACGGCGGCTATTCGGGCAATCCGACACTCACCCCGCTCGTGCGCGAGTGCAAATCGCAGGACACGATTCTCGTTCCCATCAATCCGATCGAGCGCCCGGGCATTCCGCGCACCGCCTCCGACATCCTGAACCGCCTGAACGAGGTGTCGTTCAACGCCGTGGTCCTGAAGGAGCTGAGAATGATGGCGCTCCTGCGCAGGGTCGCCGATCCTGGCGACGGCGAGGGCAGGCTCTGGACGCAGATGCGCGTGCATGTCGTCAGGAACGCCATCATGACCGAGCTCGGCGCATCGTCGAAGCTCAACGCGGAATGGTCTTTCTTCTCATTCCTGCGCGACGAGGGCCGCAAGGCCGCGCAGGCGTTTCTGGACGCGCACGGGATGGATCTGGGCAAGCGCTCGACGCTCGATATCGACGTCCTGCTCGAGGGAGTGTGACGGGCATGGGGCTCATCGGCATTCTCATCGCGCTCGGGCTCCTCATCTGGCTCGCCTACCGTGGCTGGAGCATCCTCCTGCTTGCGCCCGCCGCCGCGATCCTTGCCGCCGCCTTGGCCGGCGAGCCGCTGCTCGCGCATTGGACGCAGACCTTCATGGGCAGCGCGGCGCAATTCGTCATGCAGTTCTTCCCGATCTTTCTCCTGGGCGCGCTGTTCGGCAAGCTCATGGAGGATTCGGGCTCGGTGACCTCGATCGCGAAATACATGACCGAGCGGCTGGGGCCGCAGCGCTCGGTGCTCGCGGTCGTGCTCGCCGGCGCGATCGTCACCTATGGCGGGGTGAGCCTGTTCGTCGCCTTCTTCGTGCTCGCGCCGATGGCGCATCAATTGTTCCGCGCGGCCGCGATCCCGAGGCGCCTCATGCCGGCGGCGATCGCGCTCGGCACGACCACCTTCACCATGTCGGCGCTGCCGGGTACGCCAGCGATTCAGAATGCGATCCCGATGCCGTTCTTCGGCACCACGCCCTTCGCCGCGCCGGGGCTCGGATTCATCGCGGCGCTGGTGATGTTCGGCTTTGGCATGTGGTGGCTCGGGCGCGCCGAGAGACGCGCCCGCGCTCGCGGCGAGGGCTATGGGGCGGACGTTCCACATGAGAGCGCCGCAGAGGATCTCGTCGTGCGCGAGCGCGCCACGACCGCGAGCACGTTCGATCCGCCGGAAGCTTTGCATGGGCGCCCGAGCGACGAAGGGCCGCCGATCGCGCTCGCGGCTTTGCCGCTCGTCATCGTGGTCGCGGTCAATCTCCTGATGTCGCTTGTCGTCCTGCCGCGCATGGACGCGTCTTTTCTCGAGAAGGTGGAATGGGGCTCGACCTCGCTCGCGGCGGTCGGCGGCGTCTGGGCGGTGGTGACCGCGCTGTTTGTCGCCATCGTCGTTCTCATCGCCGTCAACTATCGCCGCCTGCCGGCGTTGCGCGACAGCATGGACGCGGGCGCCAACGCCTCGGTGCTGCCGGTGCTCAGCGTCGCGAGCCTGGTCGGCTTCGGCTCGGTCGTCGCCGCGCTGCCTGCGTTTTCGATGGTGCGCGATTGGGTGCTCGGCATCGAAGGCGGCCCGCTGGTGTCGCTCGCGGTCGCGACCAATGTGCTGGCGTCGTTGACCGGCTCGGCTTCAGGCGGACTCACGATCGCGCTCGACGCGCTTGGCGCGACCTACCTCAAGATCGCGCATGAGCAGGGCATCGACCCCGGGCTTCTGCATCGCGTGGCGGTGATCGGCGCCGGCACGCTGGACAGCCTGCCGCACAACGGCGCCGTGGTGACGCTGCTCGCGGTCTGCAATTCGACCCATCGCGAGAGCTATCTCGACATCGTCATGGTGTCGATCGTCGGCGGCCTGTTGGCCCTCGCCGTCGTGATCGTGCTCGGGAGCACGGTCGGGTATTTCTGAGCATCCACTCTCCTACGGGACAGGGGTCGGGGGTGAGGGTTCGCGCGAAGCGCTCCTGCCTGGGAGGGAGCCCTCATCCGTCGCGCTACGCGCGCTGCCTTCTCCCGGAGGGAGAAGGGAGGAACCTGAACGTCCTCGCCATCTGTCTAGCGAACGAACATGGCGCACTCCCCTCTCCTACGGGAGAGGGGTCGGGGGTGAGGGTTCGCACGTCGTGCGCCTTCGCCTCCGCGGCGCTTCCCTCATCCGTCGCGCTACGCGCGCCGCCTTCTCCCGGAGGGAGAAGGGAAGAGGCGCTACCGCACGAACGTATAACGGAAGCGATCGCCATCAGCCGAAACGAGGCCCGCGGTCGGGTTCGGGAAATGGATCGGCAGGACGAATATGCCCGTGTCCGCCACCTTTCTCAGGAGGCGCCGCCGTGACTGGGCGGCCTGCACAGGATCAAAGTCGAAAATGGTCGACCAATCGGGCTCGCGGCATTGGAGCGCGTGGTGCATCAGATCGCCGGTCACGACTGCCTCCTGGCCCTGCGAGCGGATCATCACGCAGCAATGGCATGGCGAGTGTCCCGGCGTCGGAACAAGCGTGAAATTGTCGTCGAGCTGAAACGTGTCGTCGACCAGCAGAGCCTGTCCCGCTTCGACGATCGGACGGCAATTGTAGCTCCACGAGTTCCCGGGCAGCTTTCCCGTCATGAGCCCCGGCGGCGTCTCTCCACGCGCCGTGATCGCCTCCCAACGCTCGTACTCGTCTTTGTGAAAGATGTACTTCGCGTTCGGAAACGTCGGCGTCCATCGGCCATTGCGAAGCATCGTATTCCAGCCGGTGTGGTCGAAATGCAGATGCGTGCAGAAGACATGGGTCACGTCCTCGAGGCCCAGGCCGGCGGCGCGGAGATTGTCGAGCCAGGGCTGCTTGGGGAAATCGTAAGGGGCGGGAAAACCCTTGTCCTCGCCGGTGCAGGTGTCGATGAGAACCGTGTGCCTCGGCGTGCGCACGACGAACGTCTGGTAGGTGATCACCATGCGCCCGCTCGCCGGATCGAACACGATCGGGTCGAGCTCCGCGAGATGCTTGCAGCCGAGCTCCGGGTCATAGGCCGGGAACATCGCCTCGGGCTTCCGCCACGGTCCGTCGCGCTCGATGAGGCTCGTGATGGCGATCTCGCCGAGCTTCAGCGTCTTCATGAACAATTCTCCCTGTGGCGCCGTCATCGCGAGGAGCGGAGCGACGCGGCGATTCAGGGATCATCAGGCGCCCTGCGTTCCCGGATCGCTTCGCTTACGCTCGCGATGACGATTTCCATCGAACGCTAAGCCGTGGCTACCGCCTCCTTCTCAGGCTGCTTCGCGCGATAGAGCGTGATGTAGAAGACCGGCAGCACGAGAAGCGTCAATAGCGTGGCGACGAACAGGCCGCCCATGATGGCGAAGGCCATCGGGCCCCAGAACACGGTCGGCGCGATCGGGATGAGGCCGAGCACAGTCGAGATCGCGGTCAGCATGATCGGGCGGAAGCGCGACAGCGTCGCCTCGACGACAGCGGTCCAGATGTCGCGGCCTTGCGTGCGCTCGGTTTCGATCTGATCGATCAGGATGACGGCGTTGCGGGCGATCATGCCGACCAGCGCCAGGATGCCGAGAATCGCCACGAACCCGAGCGGCCGGTTGGCGAGGAGGAGCGCGAGAACGATGCCGATCAGTCCGAGCGGCACCGTCGCCACCACCAGCGCGACGCGCCCGAAACTGTGCAGTTGCGCCATCAGGAACAGGAGCATCAGGAACAAAGCGGCGGGCAGCAGCGCGAACACGGACGCCTGCGATTGCGCGCTCTCCTCGACCGTGCCGCCGGTCGCGATGTGATAGCCGCTCGGCAGGCTCGCCTCGAGTTTTTCGATTCCCGGCTTGAGCGAGGCGACCGCGCCTTCCGGCGTCGCGGCGTCGCGGACGTCGGCCTGCACGGTGAGGGTCGGGACCCGGTCGCGGCGCCAGATCAGCGGATATTCCTGATCGAAATCGAAGGTCGCGACCTGGCTCAGCGGCACGGTGCGACCGCCCGGAAGCGGCAGTTGCAGCGAGCGCAGAGTGGAAAGCGAGACGCGCTGCTCGTCGTTCGCCCGCGCAACGACATTGACGAGATAGATGCCGTCGCGAACCTGAGTGATCGGCGCTCCCGACATGACGGCGTTGAGCGTCTCGGCGAGCGCCTGCGAGCTTAAGCCAAGCAGGCGCGCCTGATCCTGATCGATGCGCACCCTGACTTCACGCGCAGGCTCCATCCAGTCGAAATTGACCAGCCTGAGATTTGCGTTCTCGCCCATCGTCTGGCCGAGTTTGAGCGCGATCTCGCGCACTTGCGCCGGGTCCGGCCCGCTGACGCGATATTGCACCGGCCATCCGACCGGAGGGCCCAACTCGAGCGGCGACACCCGCGCGACCGCGATCGGCAGCTGCTCGGCCAGCGCCTTCTCCAATTTCACGTGCAGCCGGTCGCGCGCCGCAACGTCTTTGGCGATCACCACGGCTTGTGAGAAGAAGTCGTTCGGCAGCTTGACGTCGAGCGGCAGGTAGAAGCGGATCGCGCCGCGCCCGACATAGGTGCTCCAGCTCGCGACGTCGGGATCGTCTTTCAATATCGCGTCGAGCTTGGCCGACGCGGCTTCGCTGCCAAAGATCGAGGCGTTCTGCGGCAAGGTCAGATCGACGACAAGCTCGGGGCGGTCGGAGGCCGGGAAGAATTGCCGCGGCACGTACGGCAGCGCGAGCAGCGCCGCGGCGAAACAGGCGAGCGTCACCGCGATGGTGATCCAGCGCATCCGCATCGCGCCGACGAGGATCGAACGGAACGTGCGCAACACGAAGTTGGGCTCGGCGGCCGCCGGCTTATCCGGCTTCTTGAGGATCCAGGCGCCGAGCAGCGGCGCAAACAGCACCGCGACGAACCAGGAGACGATGAGCGCGATCGTCACCACGGCGAAGATCGAGAACGTATATTCGCCGGCCGCGCTGCGGGCGAAGCCGATCGGCACGAAGCCGGCGATGGTCACGAAGGTGCCGGTCAACATCGGCAGCGCCAAAGTCTTGTAGGCGAAGGAGGCGGCCTCTTCCTTGCTGTCCCCTTGCGCGAGGCGCGTCGTCATCACGTCGATCGCGGTCATGGCGCTGTCGACGAGCAGGCTGAGCGAGATGATCAGCGCGCCGAGCGAGATGCGCTGGAGGTCGATGTGCATCGCCTGCATGACCGGAAAGACGATCGCGATCGTGAGCGGAATCGTCAGCGCGACCACGGAGCCCGGTCTCAAGCCGAGGCTGATGATGCTCACCGCCATGATGATGGCGATCGCCTGCCAGAGCGATTCCATGAACTCGCCGATGGCGGTCTGGACCACGACCGGCTGGTCGCTGACCAGCGAGGCGTCGATGCCGAGCGGCAGGTTGGCGACGCTCTGGTCGATCGCCTTTTTCACGTTGCGACCGAGCGTCAGAATGTCCCCGCCGTCGCGCATGGCGATGGCGAGGCCGATCGCCGGCTTGCCGTTGACGCGAAACATCGGCTGCGGCGGATCGGAATAGCCGCGCCGGATCGTCGCAATGTCGCGCAGCCGGATCAGCCGTCCGTTGGACAGGAAGTTGACGTTGAGGAGGTCTGCTTCCGACCCGAAGGCGCCGGAAACGCGGAGCAAAATCTTTTCATCGCCAGTTTCGAGCGCGCCCGCCGGACTGACCGCATTCTGCGCTCTCAGGGCCGCGATCAACGCCGCGCGATCGACGCCAAGCCCGGCCAGCTCCTGGGTCGAAAACTCGACATAGATCTGCTCGTCCTGCGCGCCGAGGAGCTCGATCTTCGACACGTCCGGAACCTGAAGCAGGCGCGAGCGGATGTCCTCGACATAGTCGCGGAGCTCGCGGTGACTGAACCCGTCGGCGGTGAAGCCGTAGATCAGGCCGAAGGTGTCGCCGAAGTCGTCGTTGAAGCCGGGTCCGACCACGCCGGCGGGCAGCGTGCCGCGGATATCGCCGACGTTCTTGCGCACCTGATACCAGATGTCCGGGACTTCCGAGGCTTTGGTCGAGCCCTTGAGGTTGACGAAGATCGTCGTCCGGCCGGGGATGGTGTAGCTGCGCAGGAAGTCGAGGCCTGGCGTCTCCTGCAGCTTGCGCTCGAGCCGCTCGGTGACCTGCTGCAGCGTGTCGTCCATGGAGGCGCCCGGCCATCCGGCCTGGACGATCATGGTGCGGAAGGTGAAGGGCGGATCCTCCGCGCGGCCAAGGCTGAAAAACGAGGCGATGCCGGCAAGCGTCACCGCGGCCATGATGAAGACGATGAACGAGCGATGCTTGAGCGCCCAATCGGAAAGGTTGAGACCGCTCACGAGGTCGCTCCGAGGAGCCGCACCTTCTGACCCGGATGAAGGGCCTGGACGCCGGCCGTCACCACGACGTCGCCGGGCTCGAGCCCCGACGAAATGACCGCCGTCGCCGGATCGAAACGCTCAACCTCGACATTGCGCAGCGCGACGGTCAGATTTTGCGGATCGACGACCCAGACGGCGGGCTTAGCGTTGGTCGCGGTCAGCGCGCTCGCCGGAATCGAAATGCCCTTGCCGCTCTCGAGTTGCAGGCGACCGGTGACCGTGGCGCCGAGCCGCATCGCCTCGGGATGATCGATGAGGCTGAGCCTCACCTGGAACGTGCGCGTGACCGGATCGGCCTGCGGCGAGACGGTGCGCACGCGCGCTTTCGCCGTCACCGAGGGATCGTTGGCGAGCGCGATGGTGATCGTCGCGTCGGCCGGCGCGGCGCGAAGAACCTGGGCCGGAACGTCGAACACCGCGTCGCGCCCGTCCGTCCGCGCGATGGTGAAGATCGGCTGGCCCGCCTGAACCACCTGACCCGATTCAGCGGATCGCGCCGTGATCGTTCCCTCGACATTGGCCTTGAGCTCGGTGAAGCCAACCCGATCCTGGGCGATGTCGAGTTGCGCGCTCGCGTCATCGACCCGGGCCTGCGCCGTCTGCAGCGCCTGCTTCGCAGAATCGAAGTTCGCCCGGGTGGTGAAGCCGCGCTCCATCAAATGGTTCTGGCGGTCGAAATTGTTCTGCGCCTCGACCTGCTGGCCCTGGGCGGCGTTCAGCGCCGCCTGCGCCGAGCGGAGCGTGTTGAGCTCGTCCTGCGGATCGAGCTTCGCCAGCACCTGGTCCGGTTCGACCTTGTCGCCGACCTCGCCCTTCCGCTCGATGATCCGCCCGCCAATGCGAAAGGCGAGGTTCACCTCGTTTTCCGCGCGGATATCCCCGGTGAGCTGGACCGCGTCGCCGATCGCGCCTTTTTCGACCGTGACGGTGCGGACCGGGCGGGGCAGCGGCGGCTCGGTCTTGGCTTCCTGATTGCAGCCAGCCGCGAGCAGGGCGAGCCCAAAGGCGCCGAGGAGCGCGCGGACGGACCCGCGCGCTGGCGAATGAGCGGTGGATGGAGCCAAGGCGAATCCTCTCACGGGCGACGCGGCCCGTGCTTATAGCTCAGCCGCTTGCCGCGCAACGATCAGGAAGGCTGTCCGCCCTCGACCGATCTCGACGCCGGGTCGATCAGCGGCGGTGGCCGCCGCCCCCTCGATGGCCGCCGCCGTGGCCAGGCCTGTGGCCGCCGCCGTGTCCGGGGCGATGAGCCGGGGGCCTGTGGGCGTGGACGTTCCGGTTGACGTGGACGTTCCGGTTGACGTGGACGTTCCGGTTGACGTGGACGTTCCGGTTGACGTGGACGTTCCGGTTGACGTGGACGTTGCGGTGGTTCCAGCTGTGCCAGCCGGCGGCGCCGCCCCAGCCGATCCCGCGACGCCATGCGTAGCCGCACCAGTACCAGCCCGGGCCTCGCCAAGCTGAATTGTACCAGCAGTAATTCCGACCGCCCCAGACGAATTGCGCTTGTTCGACGGGGGAGCTTTCGACGAGCGCGGCCCGCGGCGCGAATGCGCCGACGTCCATCGCCGCCTCAGCGGGCAGGACCAGCTGGGCGACCATTCCGGCCGCCGCGGCGAGAGATAAGACGAGCTTGCGAAACATTCGATGCATCCTCCGAACGCCCCGATTGTGGACGCGCTGTTTGAACGCAGGATGAATGCGCCGCCGCCGCCGGCCGGAATGCCTCGCTACCGCGCGAAAGTCCGGCGTGCTATGGAGCTTTAACGCCCCCGGAAATTCTCTTGCCCGACGCAATGCGAGCGCCCGACGTTTCTTCTTCGAGCGCTGAGCCCAAGCTTGAGCGCCGCGAGCCGGGCCGGCCGATCCTCGATCCGCGCGACGGAGACGCGGAAGACGACGTCTCGAGCCCGAAGCAGAAGTCGCTGCTGGCGATCGCCGGCAGCCTGCTCGCCGAAATCAGCCTGACCAAGCTCCTGCTCGCGTGGATTGCCTCGATCGTGCTGCCGGCGGCGATCCTTGGCCTCGCGCCGCTGATCGTGACGGCATGGGTCGGCGGCGTCTTTTCCAGACTCCTGGAATTGTACGGATTTGGCGCCGCGCTTCTGCTTCTCGCCATCGTCGCCACAGGCTGGTTCGGCTGGCGTCCATTGCTTCGCGTCGCGGAGGCCAATTTCTGGGCGCTCAACGCGCTTGGCGTTCAGCCGGGCTACGCCTTGTGCCGCGAGGCGATCCGGCATCTTACGGAGCGGTCCTTGAAGCCGCGCGGCGGCGCCGAGCTGGCGCGCATGCGGGCGGGAAGTTGCGCCGGCGCTGGAATCCTTCTTGCGCTTGTCGCGACGCTGGTTGCCGCCTTTGTTTGGCCTCACACGCGGTGGATCGGATCGACCGCGGATCTTGCGGTCCTCCCTCATCTGATCGTGCCGACGCTCGCCAACGCCATCGTCGTGATGTCGGCTTACCTCGCGGCGGCTTCGCTCGTCTGGGGCTTCGCCGACGCGGCCATGGACCAGCCGCTCGACCTCGAAGCGTTCGACCCCGCGCCACCAGGCGGCCGCGTCTGGCGCGTCGCCCATCTCTCCGACATCCATACCGTCGGCGAGCGTTATGGCTTCAGGATCGAGAGCGGGCGGGGCGGGCCGAAAGGCAACGAGCGCCTGAGACGGGTCATGGCGCGGCTCGAGGCCGAGCACGCCGCCCGACCGCTTAACCTCATTCTGATGACGGGGGACATGACCGACGCCGGGCGGTCAGGCGAGTGGGCCGAATTCTTCGACATTCTCGCCGGCCATCCTGATCTCGCCGAGCGGACGCTCATCCTGCCGGGCAATCACGACGTGAATGTCGTCGACCGCGCCAACCCGGCGCGCCTCGATCTGCCGTTCAGCCCAGCGAAAACCTTGCGCAAGATGCGCGCTTTGTCGGCGATGGCCGCCTTTGGCGCCGACCGCTTGCGCGTGATGAACGGCGGCGCCGCGGAGCCCGGTCTCACGCTGGCGGCGACGCTGGCGCCGCAGCGTCAGGCGATCGAGGCCTTCGCCGATCGGGGTGGCCTTCGACTGTCGAACCAGCTCGCGCGGCTTTGGGATGACCTCTTTCCGTTGATCCTTCCGCCAGCGGAGGACGATGGTCTCGGGGTCGCAATCCTCAATTCGAACGCCGACACGAATTTCTCATTCACCAACGCGCTCGGCATGATTCCGGCCGGCCAGGCGAGTCGGCTAACCGCGGCGTTCGACGCCTATCCCAAGGCGCGATGGATCGTCGGACTGCATCATCATTTGATCGAATATCCGATGCCGGTCGCCGCTTTCTCCGAGCGGATCGGCACGGCCCTCATCAACGGCAGCTGGTTTCAGCGCGTGCTCAAGCCCTATGCCGAGCGCGTCGTCGTCATGCACGGCCACCGGCATGTCGACTGGATCGGCGCCTGCGGCAAGCTCAGGGTCGTCTCCGCCCCGTCGCCGGTGATGGCGCCGGATTCCAAACCGACGCATTTTTATGTCCACGCGCTTGCACAGGGCGCAGATGGGCGCCTTGCGCTGATGACGCCGACGCGGATTGATCTGGCGGCCGCGGAGACGGGCGCCGGCGGTTAGACGGATGGTCCGATCTGGGTGAGCTCGCGGTCGTCATCGCGAGGAGCGCGAGCGCGACGCGGCGATCCAGGGGAACGTAGGGCGCCTTTCGACTCCTGGATCGCCGCGTCGCTCCGCTCCTCGCGATGACGGTTCCAAACGACCGGCGCCCTATTAGGTCTCGACCAAGACGCCCTTCTCCACCGGCCCGCCAAGCAGTTCCGCGATCCAGCGGCTGGAGGGGTGATAGGCGCAGAAGGTGACGATCGCGATGACGATCGGGACGCCGATGAAGGCGCCGAACAGGCCCCACAGGTAAGTCCACAAGAAGACGGCGAGCAGCACGACCGTCGGCGACATGGCGAGCATCGCGCCGGACACGCGTGGCTCGACATAGCTGCCGACCACGAACTGGATGATGTTGAGGCAGACGAAGACGCCGACGACGGCTTGCCACAATTCGAACTGCGTCATCGCGACCAGGGTCGGAAAGAGGGTGGCGACGAAGGGGCCGATGAATGGAATGTAATTGAGGGCGAAGGCGATCACGGCCCATTCGAGGGCGAATGGCAGTCCGGCGACCCAGGCGAACAGGCCGACGAGAACGCCGGTCGCGATGCTCATGAGCGTGCGCACTTCCATATATTTGCGGATCTTCACCGCCGTCGCGGCGCTGCCTTGCAGGAGGATGCGAGCAGTGTCGGGCTGGAGATAGGCGTGGGCCCGCCGGCGAAGGTCATCGACCTCCATCAGCCCCAAGATGACGTAGAGAAGGGCGATCAGCCAGAAGGTGAGGGTCGTGTTGACACGCCCGGTGATCTGGCCCGCCCAATGCACGAGCCAGCCGACGTTGAAGTGCTCGCTCCATAGACCCGCGACGGAAATTCCGCGGTCGTCGAGCCAATCGATCGCGCGCTCGTACAGCGCCTGGTAGCGCGCCGTGTCGGCGAGCAGCGAGACGCCCACGCGGCCAAAGCCCCATGCGACGAGGGAAGCGAAGGCGATGCACACGGCGACGGTTACGGCCATGGTGATGGCGAGCGCCAGCAGCGCCGGCATTCGAGCCTGCAACCAGGACTGCAGGGGCCAGACCAGCGCGATGATGAACAAAGCGAGCGCCAAAGGCGCGAACACGTCGCTCGCCTGAGAAGCGGCGAAGCAAATCATGACCGCGGCGATGATCCCGACCGAGACATTGAGCGTCGTGTCGCGAGCCATGCGAAAATTCCCGGAAGCGCCCAGATCCCGCCTGCCTAAGGGCGCGCCGGTTGTGCCCGAACGGCGTGCCCGTGTACAGGCGACGCGCTTTCTGGAGAGAGGGGCTGTTCCGAGTCGGCGGGCTCGCCACGGCTCTGTTGAGTTCGCGGCGGCGCTAGCGACTTTGCGCGATTTCGCGAGGGCCGCGGGGATCAAGCCGTCGCCGGCCGCAGAGGTCGTGAGGAAGGCTTCGGGCGGCGCTTCGGCGGCCTGACTTGCGCCCAAACCTCTGGCTCGAGTGTCGGTCCTCGCTGGAGGCGAAGCGCCTCCGAGCGCTCACGCAGCGGCTTTGATGAGGCTCGTCTGCTTGTCCTCGGCGCCTTTGGTCTCCGAGCGGGCGTCGAGCGAGTCGCAGACATGGGCGATGGTCATGTCGATGAAATACACGAGCGCTCGGTCCGAGCAACGTTCGCCTAGAGCTCGGGCCTCTCTCAGCTTTGTGGCGACCTCGATCAGACAATCGATTTTCGTCATCGTCCTGTCCTGCTCATGATAAGCGCCGCGACGGCGCCCATCTGCTTTCCGGTGAGCCCCATCATCATGCGAAATCCCTGTAAAACCTCTGTAAGCGGCGAGATAAATTGTACACACCCGGAACATAAGGCTCGGAAATTCGGTTTCGCAGGATAGCGCCGCTAACTGGCGTGAAGCTGGAAAGATTGGCAGTCTGAGGTGCGCCCGTGAGCCGGCGCGCTGACCGGGAGACGGAAGGACCTTTCGATGGCCGCGCGCCCATTCTGGAAGGGCTACATGAAGCTCAGCCTCGTCACCTGTCCGGTGGCGATGATGTCGGCGACGAGCGAAGAGGACAAGGTCCGGTTCCACGTCCTGAACCGCCGGACCGGCAATCGGATCCAGAGCCACTATGTCGACGCCGAAACGGGCAGGCCCGTCGATGAGGCCAACGAAGTCAAAGGCTATGCGCGCGGCGAGGAGGACTACGTTCTGCTCGAAGACGAGGAACTGGAATCGGTCGCGCTCGAGAGCGCCCGCACGATCGACATCCAGAGTTTCGTCGCCGCCGAGAGCATCGACTGGATCTGGTATGACACGCCCTACTACCTCACCCCCGACAATCCGATCGGCGAAGAGGCTTATTGCGTCATTCGCGACGCCATGCGCTCGACCGAGATGGTCGGCGTGTCGCGGCTCGTCCTCAACCGTCGCGAGCGGGCGGTGATTCTGAAGCCGCGGGACAACGGGATTGTGCTGTGGACGCTGCGCTTCGGCGACGAAGTGCGCGACGCGGGCGAGTATTTCGGCGCGATCCGTGAGGCGAAGCCGGACGCCGAGCTGATGCGCCTGATCGGCGATCTCATCAAGTCGCGCAAGAAGGACTGGAGCCCGGATATGGTCGCCGATCCGGTGCAAGCCCAGTTGCTCGACATCATCGCCGCGAAAAAGAAGGGCGCGAAAAAAGCCAAGGCGAAACCGAAGGCCGAGACCGAATCCGAAGCCCCGAGCAACGTCATCAACATCATGGACGCGTTGCGGCGAAGCGTGGCCAGCGCGAAAAAGCCCAAGGGGCGGTAGAGCGGCCGATTATGGCGGACCGAACGTCATTGCGAGCGGAGCGAAGCAATCCAGAGTCGTCGGGCGCCCTACGTTCCCTGGATCGCCGCGTGGGCCTATCGGCCTCCTCGCGATGACGACGCGCGTCCTCCGCTAAACGCCGGTTCCTTCGTGGCAGCCGGCTTGCTTGCCCCGCGCCCTCACCGCTTCCGGGTTGGCTTGGCCTTCTTGCGCTCTTCCTCGATGGGCGTTGCGGCGGCGCGGAAATCCGCCCAGGGATCGGCGACCGAGGCGAGGCGCGCCTGCGCGTTGCGGGTGGTGAAATAGGCAGGGCCGATCTCGGGCGTAAGCTCCTCCCAGGCGAGGGGCATCGAGACGGACGCGCCGGGCCGGGCGCGGGTGGAATAGGCGGAGACAGCGGTCATGCCGCGCTGATTGCGCAAATAGTCGATGAGGATCTTGCCGTGCCGTCGCGCCTTCGGGATCGTCGAGACGAAGCGCTCGGGGCTGTCGGCGGCCATGGAATCGGCGATCGCCTTGGTGAAGGCCTTCACGCGCCGGCCATTCCGCTTTCGGCTTGATCGGCGAGACGACATGCAGCCCCTTGCCGCCCGAGGTCTTGACGAACGATGCGAGGCCCACGCTCTTCAGCCGCTCCCGCACCTCTTCCGCGGCCGCGATGACCGGCGGTCCAGTCCACGTCGTCGCCAGGATCGAGATCCATCACGATCATGTCCGGCCGCTCCCAGTCGGTGACCGTCGACCCCCAGGGATGGATTTCGAGCGCCGCCGACTGCACGAGCGCCATCAGCCCGTCGAAGTCGCGAATGCTGATGAGCGGCTCCGGCTCCTCCGGGTCCTTGACCAGGACGATGTTGCGGTTGAGGCCCTTCCAGGCATGTTTCTGGAAGAACGTCTGTCCGCCAATTCCATCCGGACAGCGCACCAAGGCCAGCGCCCGCCCGACGATCAGGGGCTTCATGAACGGCCAGGCCTCGGCGTAATAATCGGCGAGGCCTTCCTTGGTGACGCCGACGTCCGGCCAATAGACGCGGTCGGGATGGGTCAGCGTCACGCTGCTTTTCGGGCGTTCGGGCGCGGCACTCGTGGCCATGGCGGTCTCACGCACAATTTCGCGGGGCCGGCTTGTCGTCACGCAAGCCCTGAAACGACGCTTGGCGCAGGAGCCCGTCGCCGGTCCAGCCGCGGAAATCGACTTCCGCGACAAGCTCCGGCTTAACGAAGCGAACCTGACGCGCCTCCGCCGTCGCTGAGGCGCTTTTCGAATGGACTCGAACGAATGCGCTTCGTGTCCAGCTCGGCGAACAGCGCCTCGGCGACGCCTGAGGAAAAGCCGGTGCCGACGCGTCCGACATAGCGCAGCTCCGCGCCGTCGTAGACGCCGAGCACCAGCGATCCGATCGCCTTGCGCCCGGTGGAGGAGGGGACGTAGCCGGCGATGACGAACTCCTGCTGGGCCGAGCACTTGGCTTTCACCCAGCTCTTGCCGCGGCCCGAAACATAGACGGATTGGCTGGCCTTCGAGACGATGCCTTCGAGACCGAGGGCGCAGGCGCGCTGCAG
Source organism: uncultured Alphaproteobacteria bacterium (assembly GCA_963833955.1). Classification (GTDB taxonomy): domain Bacteria; phylum Pseudomonadota; class Alphaproteobacteria; order Rhizobiales; family Beijerinckiaceae; genus Roseiarcus. The sequence goes on from CAWHZY010000018.1 coordinate 392,212, forward strand.
CACCAGCTTGCCGTCTTCCACGAAGTGCGAGCTGTACCGAATGGCGCCGCGATCCGTACCGATGAGCTTGCTCAGCAGCTCCTTGCGGTGGATGAGGGGCGCTTGGCGCAAGTCGTACCCGTCGAGATAGAGGCAATCGAAGGCGTAATAAGCGAACCGGTCGAGGCGCCCGTCGCTGAGAGCCGCTTGCAGAAGCGAGAACTCGGCGACGCCGCTCTCGTTTTCGACCACCATCTCGCCGTCGATCAAGGCCGTTCGGACCGGCAGGTCTCGCAGCGCCGCTGGAACGGCGTCGCCGAATTTATGCGTCCAATCGAGGCCGCCCCGGGTCCAGAGCGTAACCTTGCCGTCCTCGATATGGGCTTGAAGCCGGTAGCCGTCGAACTTGATCTCATGCAGCCATCGGTCTCCGGTTGGCGGAGACTTGGTCAGCGTCGCCAGCATCGGCTCGACAAAGCCGGGCAGGGGACCCTTGTCCGCGCCCTCGATCGCGGACGCGTCCGGAGACTTTCGCGCCGGCGCCCTCGACGCTCGGTTTGGCCGCGGCGCCCGCGCCGTCAGGCTTCTCGATCTTTCCCGTCTTCGACGACCAGCCCGGCGCTTCCCCTTCGAGCTCGTCAATCGTTCGGCCGGTATTGATCGACTCTGGCCGCTCTTCGAGGATATCGGCTTCATCGGCCGAGCGGGCGAATTCATCGTCCCCCTTGATGAGAAGCCAGTTCTCGCGCTTTTCCCCTGGCTTGCCGTGCATCCTAACGAGATGCCAGCGGCCGTGGAGCTTCTGGCCGCGCAGTTCGAACTCGAGATGGCCCTTCTTCAAGCCCCGGTGCGCGTCTCCGATCGGGGACCACGTTCCATTGTCCCAGACGATGACCGCGCCGCCGCCATACTCGCCCTTGGCGATCGTGCCCTCGAAATCGGCGTATTCCAACGGATGATCTTCGACCGCGACGGCGAGGCGCTTCTCCCCTGGATTCAGGCTCGGGCCGCGGGTCACAGCCCAGCTCTTGAGGACCCCGTCCAGCGCGAGGCGGAAGTCGTAGTGCAATCGGGTCGCGTCATGCTTCTGCACGACAAAGATGTTGCTGTCCGCAAACGGTCGGGCCGCCCTTCGGCTCGGCGGTCGCGGCGAAATTGCGCTTTTTCCGATAGGTTTCCAGCGCCATTCGTTAGCTTGCCTTGCGTCGCGGCGCGGCGGGCTTTGCTTTCGCCGCGGCGCGCCGCCCAGTCTTCTTCTTGGCCGCAGCCTTGCCGCTTCGCGGAGCGCCAGCGGCGCTCTCCCGCAACGCCTGCAGGAGGCTGACGGTTGGTTCGCGGGGCGCTGGCGCGCGCCTGGGGATCTCTTTGCCTTGAAGCTTGAGTTTGACCAGCTCAGCCAGCGCGTCCTCGTAACGATCCTCGAACTTGCGCGGATCGAACGCGCCCTGCTTGGTCTTGATGATGTGGATGGCGAGATCGAGCATCTCTCCGGTGATCGTCTTCCCTGGAACCTCGGAGAACGCCTGGCTAGCCGGACGCACCTCATAATCGTAGTTCAGCATCGAGGCGGCGAGACCGCCGTCGAGAGCGCGCACGAGAACAGTCCGAGCGCGCCGAAACAAGACGGCTTCCGCGACCGCCGCCACTTTGGCCTTGCGCATGCCCTCGCGCACCAGCGTGAAAGTCTCGTCGGCGCTGCGGTCCGAGGGGACGAGGTAGTAGGGTTTATCGAAATAGAGATCGTCGACCCCGGCCAGATCGACGAATGCGGAGACATTGAGCGTCTTGTCGCCATGGGGCATGATCGCGGCGATTTCTTCGGGCTCGACCGCTACATACTCATCCTTGGCGACTTCGTAGCCTTTGACCTGATCGTCCCGTTCGACGGCCTTCCCAGTCTCGGCGTCGATGAACTCGCGTCGAACCCGGTTGCCCGTCGGCCGATTGATCGTGTGCAGCGCGATGCGTTCCGAGGTCGAAGCGGCGGAGTAAAGGCCGACCGGGATCGTCACGTCGGCGATCTTCAGAAAGCCTTTCCAGCTTGCTCTCGGCGCCAACGTCGACCTCGCGAAGTTCTGAGAGCGGTCTGAGCCGCCAACGATTAAATCCTCAATGCTGGACGGTCAAACTTTGATCCGAGGTATTTTGCGTTCATGGCTGCGCCCGGCGGAACTTTTCCCGTGCTGGCCTGTTTATTCTCGTCGTCGTCTCAACTCGACGTTGTCGAGCCCTCCCGTTAGAATAGAGCCCCAGGTGTTCCCAAGCGATCGGCCGCCGGGATCCGCGCGCGCGACCGGATGGCCCGAGCCTCACGCGACGCGCCAGTGAACGCCTTGCCGCCGGTTCGGCGAAGCGGAGGAACGATGGGGGAAGGCCAGCGTCCCGACACGGTCGCGGCGGCGGAGGAGGGGCCTCATCCCGAAATCACGCTTCGGCAAATTTCGACTTGGTCGCTGGCGATCCTTGCTGCAATCGGAGTGGGCTTCCTTCTCTACGCCGCGCGCGAGGTCATGCTGCCGGTCGTGGCGGCTTTCGTCGTCGGAATCATGTTGGGTCCGGCGGCGCGACGACTCGAAGCGCTGCACGTTCCGCGCCCGCTTGTCGCGCTGCTGCTGGTCGCCGGCGTGACGCTCATCTTCGCTTTCGTCATTCTGCTGATCTTCCCGCGCGTGTCCGAACTTGCGAACGGCTTGCCGGGCATGGTCGCGTCGCTGAAGGAAAAGCTGCACGTATTTGATGGCGTGGTCTCAGCGTGGCGGCGCCTCACAAAGATGATCGGCGGCTCGCCAAGCACCGATGGGGTTGCGCTTCCCTTGCCCGGGATTTCATGGGTTCCCTCGACGATCTCGATCCTGCTGCCGCCGATTACGGGCTTTCTGTTCTTTCTCGTCGTGCTGCTTTTGGTGATCTCGGAATGGCCAGACTTGCGGCGTGGCCTCGTCATGACCTTCGCAAGCCGCGATTCGCGTCTGACGGTGCTCAAGATCCTCAACGAAATTGAGTCCGGGCTGGCGAGCTATCTGTTGATCGTTTCGCTGATCAACGTCGGCGTCGGCACACTCGCCGGGATCATCTGCTGGCTGACCGGAATGCCGAACGCGATTGGATTCGGCGCATTGGCGGCGACCCTGAATTTCATTCCGATTATCGGGCCAATCGTCATGTTCGTCATTCTCCTCGTGGTCGGGGTGGTGGCCGAACCGACTTTCCTGTTGGGCATCCTCCCGGCTGCGGGATTCCTCATGGTGATCACGGTGGAGGGCCAGTTCCTGACCCCAATGATCATCGGACGCCACCTCGAACTCAACGCGCTTGCGGTTCTTCTCTCGCTCGCCTTCTGGACCTGGCTCTGGGGGCCGATGGGGGCGTTCCTGTCATCGCCGATTCTCATGGTGGCGCTGATCCTGAAGCAGCGGCTGTACGTTGACGAAGACCGGTAAATCGCCCCCGGCGGGGAACCTTCCCTATGAACCGGCGTTAACATTCATCGAGTGTCTCGGAGGAACGGATGACATCTGACTTTCGGTCCGACGCTGAACGAAGCAACGAAACGCGAGACACAGGCAACGACAACGCCTTTGCCCGATTGGAGAAGGAGATGGCGAACATGAGAGATGCGATTGGCGGTCTTTCCGACCAGATCTCGGACGCTGCGAGCGATATCGGCTCGGCCGCGCAAGAGCAGGCGAGGCGTGGAATGAAACATGCCCGCGCCAATATGGGATCGATGGTGAATGACGCCTCCGATCGACTCGGGGTCGTCGCCAACAGGGCGCAATCTCAGGCTTCTTCTCTCGGCGACTCGCTCGAAGACGCAGTTCAAGAGCGTCCGCTCGCCACGCTCGCTCTCGCGATCGGGCTCGGGTTTCTCGCCGGCGTGATCTGGCGGAGGTGACGCCGCGCTGATGGCCTCGAGACTGGACTAGCCGCAAAAGAATGGCCCCGCAGCGATCGCAGCGGGGCCATTTCTTATCGGGCGGTCCTGAGTGCGGCGGTGCCTGGCTCGCTAGACATACCCAAGTAACGCAAGGATGAGGACGATGATCAGGATCGTCCCGAGTCCGCCGACCGGATAGTAGCCCCAGCCCGTGCTGTAAGGCCAAGACGGCAGGGCGCCGACGACCAGAATGATCAGGATGATAAGGATGATGAGCCGCATTTTGGCCTCTGCTTGGGTCGACCGCTGGCGCGCCCGCGCCCCAACAACGCCAAAATTCGCGAAACGTTCCCGACGCTGCGGCGGTCTCGACAGCAGCGAAGATCCCGATGCGACAAGCCGTTGATATCCTTTCTATTTCTACTCGAGGCCGCGGGCTCGTGGAAGTTACCGCGCGATGTCCTGAACTGGCTCAAGCGTCACCCGGTCCAAGCCGGGCTTTTGACGTTATTCTGCCGGCACACCTCGGCCGGATTGCTCATTCAGGAGAACGCCGCGCGGGACGTTCGCGCCGACCTCGAGACGTTCTTCGATCGCCTGGCGCCGGAGGACGCGGATCGGTATCGGCATGTGGATGAAGGCCCCGATGACATGCCCGCCCATATCCGCACGGCCCTGACCGGCGTGCAGCTTTCGATTCCGATCGTACATGGGGAACTCGCCCTGGGGACCTGGCAGGGCATTTACCTGTTCGAGCATCGACGTGCGCCGCATCGGCGACAGATCGCCTTCCATCTTATTGGCGAATAAAGCGGGCGCGTAGATCACAGACCGAAAGCGCGGTCACCAGTCGCAGTTCTCGCTAAATCACGCAGCAATAACGCGTTCAGGTTTCTGTGGATGAAACTTCGATGACACCGGGAACGCCATATTTTAGTGGACGTTTGCCCCAAGCTGTGATTAAAGCGTGACGTCGCGACGGGTTTTAACCTGGACCTTTGGGTTGAGAACCCCCTTCAACCCGACGAGTAACGCGGCGATATGGAGGCGACGCGACTAGCACCAGCCGGGAGGGCTTGCAGCAAGTTCGTCTGGCAAAGTCGCTTCCAAAAAAAACTGGGCGGTTCGAGTGCTTGTCATTCGGGCCGCCCGGCCTTTTGTGATAATCACTCATCGCCGCCGTCGATTACGAATCAGCGCAGCCTGCAGGGTTCGTTCGCATTTGATCGATCGGATCTCCGCTATCCGTCGGGGCTCGGCGGGGCTCACGATTCGGACCTGCTTCTTGGAAATGCGCTCCGCCTGGCGCTGGGATTCGCCCCGTCCAGTTCCTCGCCGGGATAGGGGCGTTTGCCGGCGCAGCGGGCTGGCCACGTTCTTGCCGCGATTGGGCGTCACTCCTCGCGGCCGAAATGCGGCGGACGGCGGGACGGCTGTCCAGCGAAACGGCGCCCTCGTGGCGCCACGGCGAGAGGTCCCCCGTTCAGCCGGCGGGAGGCGAAATTCGTTAGCGAATTCGAAACGAAGCGGGATCAATAATGCGCAGCGGGCTTAATGGTTCGGATATATTCTGTCGCTGTGGCGGGCTCGGCGTTTGAAGCTCGAACCTTGCGCTGGTGCGCGACCCGAGTAAGCGTGATGAGCGTTCCGGGCCTTGAGCCGCACATGAATGCGGGCAATCGGAGATGGCGGGGCGCCATGAGCCTCGGCCTAGCGGCATGGGCGCTTGCCGGCTGCGCTCCTCCTCCGGCCCCGCACCTGTCCTATTCCCACGGTCACGAGCATTTTGCTCAGGGCAAAAAATATGGCCGCGCCAGCCGGAAGGTTGTCGCGGACGGCGAACCCGTGCCTCGTGGCGGAGGGCAATATCTGGTCGGGCGCCCCTACACGGTCGCGGGCAAGCGATATTACCCCGCCGAAAATCCCTCCTATACGGCGACCGGCATGGCCTCGTGGTACGGCGCGGCGTTCCATGGCCGGCGCACCGCCAACGGCGAAGTCTATGACATGGCCTCGCTCTCAGCCGCTCATCCGACGATGCCGCTGCCGAGCTACGCTCGCGTGACAAATCTCCAGAACGGCTATTCGGTCATCGTGCGGGTCAACGACCGCGGGCCCTATCACGCCGGGCGGGTGATGGACGTATCCTCGCGGGTCGCCGACGTCCTCGACATGAAGGCCATGGGCACGGCCAGGGTGAAGGTCGATTATGTCGGACCCGCGCCGATCGAGGGATCGGACGATTCGCAATTGCTGGCGAGCCTTCGCACCGACGGTTCGCCAGCCAATATGATCGGCTATTCGGCTCCGGTCATGATGGCCAGCGCCGCCGCGGAGCAGACCGAGACGATCTGGTCGTTTTTTTCCGGCGGCGGCCGCGGCGGGCAACAGGCCCAGCCACAATCGCAGTCTGAAGCTCAAACAGCGCCGGCTCCTGCCCCCGCGCCAGAACCGCCCCCAGTCCAGGTCGCGAGCGCTCCCGAGCCTCCCCCGCCGCCTGAGCCCGTTCGGGTCGCCGCCGCGCCCGTGGACTCTGGCTCGGCGCCCAGTGATTCCAGCGACAGCGATCCGTTGCCGCCCGAGCCGATCCGTTCCGTTCACCTTACGAGGGGCGCCGTTCCGCTGCCTCCGCCCCGGCCGTTCGATCTCAGCCTGAGCCGTAGCTCAGCGATCGTGGCGTCTGCCGCCTCGCACTCGTCAAGTTCGTCGGTGCGCGTCGCGGCCGCGCACGCTGTCGTGCCGCCGCGCCGGCCCGAACTTCATGCCAGCGCCGAGCGGGCGCTTTACTATTCGGGACCCGTTCGTCTGCCGCCCAAGAAGCCGGCGACCGGCGCTTTCGATCACCTCAAGTCGGCAAAGTCCGCTCGCGCCGACTATTGACATCGAAGGCCCGCACGACGCGCATTGCCAGCTTCTGCGGAACCATGCTGAGAAACGCCGTCGGCGGGGGCTTGAGACGCCGCTTGCAGAAGGACCGTCGGTGGGCTTCGTACGGCGCGATTGGATAGCGGTGGAAGCGGCAGCGGCGCCGCGCCCGATGCGCCGATGACCGTGCAGGCAAGGGGCCGTTTCATCACCCTCGAGGGCGGCGAGGGCGTAGGCAAGTCGGTTCAGGCCAAGCGGCTCGAGGAGCGTCTCGCCGGCCTCGGGCTTGCCGTGGTTCGGACGCGCGAGCCGGGAGGGTCGCCGGGCGCCGAGGCGCTGCGCGAGGCGATTCTTTCCGGTTTCGCGGCTGAGTTTAACGCAACCGGACAGGCGCTGTTGTTCTCCGCCGCCCGTGTCGACCATCTCGACAAGACGATCCTGCCGGCGCTCGCCAGCGGAGCCTGGGTCGTTTCCGACCGGTTCGCCGATTCGACCCGGGCCTATCAGGGCGCGGCGGGCAATCTGCCGCCGGACTTCATCGCCTCGCTCGAGCGCCTGACGGTAGGCGCGAATCGCCCCGACCTGACCTTGATCCTCGACCTCGATCCGGAAGTCGGCCTCAAGCGGGCAGCCGGGCGAAGGGGTCGGGGACCCGCTGACCGGTTCGAATCGGAGGGGCTGCCGTTTCATAAGACCCTTCGGCGGGCGTTCCTCGACATCGCGGCGGCCGAGCCTTTGCGCTGCGCCGTCGTCGCTGCCGATCGAAGCGAAGACGACGTCGCCGGCGCCATATGGTCCGCGGTCGAGAGCAGGCTCAATCCGGCGAGCGCGCTTAAGATCAAGCCCGCATGAAGAAAGCCGAGACCGACGATCTTCCCGAAGCCGACGCGCTGACCGGCGCGCCCCATCCGCGTCATGTCACTTCGCTGGTCGGCCACGAACGAGCGGAAATGGAAATGCTGTCGGCCTATCGCGAGGGCCGCCTTGCGCACGCCTGGCTGATTGGGGGCCGGGAGGGAATCGGCAAGGCGACGCTTGCGTGGCGATTCGCCCGTTTCGTGCTCGCCAATCCCGATCCGGCCGCAAAGGCGGTCCGTGAAGCGCGCAACCTCCATGTCGAGCCGACGCATCAGGCGGCGCGGCTTCTCGCGGGGCTCGCCCATCCCGACTTTGCCCTCATCCGCCGCGAGTGGCAGGGCGCAACGAAGAAGCTCGCGAGCGAGATTTCCGTCGACGCCGTGCGGCAGGGACTGCAAATCTTCCAGCTCTCCGCCGCCTTCGGCGGGTGGCGGGTTGCGATCGTGGATTCGGCCGAGGACCTGAACCGCAACAGCGCCAACGCCTTGCTCAAGATGGTTGAGGAGCCGCCGCAACGGGCGCTGATCCTCATCGTATCGCATCGGCCGGGCCAGATCCTGCCCACAATCCGCTCGCGCTGCCGCCGTTTGCGGCTCGATCCTCTGTCGGAGGATGAGATCGCGCGGGCGGCGATCGGCCTCGGGGCCCCCTGGAGCGAAGCCGGCCGCGATGCCGTCGCGGCCGCCGCCAGGCGCGCTGACGGATCGGTTCGCGAGGCCCTCATTCGCCTCGCGCCCGAATCGGAGGGGATCGGCGCACTGGTTGATTCGATCGTCGCCGGCCTGCCCCGCCCCGATCCGCGAGCCGTCGCGAGACTCGCCGATGCGGTTGGCGGGCGCGCGGGGGACGAGGCTTACCGGGCTTTCCATCGAGAGCTCTACGACTGGCTCGTGATTTACGCGCGCGATGTCGAGCCTGGATCTCTGCGCGTGGAAGAGATCGGCGAACTCTGGGACCGCGTTCGCGACGCAGATCGCGAGACGGATGCGCTTAATCTCGACCGCAAGCTGCATATTCTGGCGCTGTTCGCCGAAATCGCCGCGACCGCGCCGGGACGCTGAAGGGGTAAATTTTCTGCGATTGGGTTCAACCAGAGTCGTCATTGCGAGCGGAGCGAAGCAATCCGGGGAACGCAGAGCGGATCGCCACGTCGGCCTCCGGCCTCCTCGCGATGACGACAAGAGCCTGAGCAAACCGCTTTAGATTTTGATCGCCGCTCAAAAATTTTTGCTTTAGGACGGCGCGCATGAGCCGCTTCTTCATCACCACGGCGATTCCTTACGCCAATGGCGCGCCCCATATCGGCCACGCCTACGAGCGCATCGCGACCGACGCGATCCAGCGCTTCATGCGGCTCGACGGGCGCGAGACCTTGTTCGTCACCGGCATGGACGAGCATGGTCTCAAAGTGCAGCAGGCGGCCGCGCGCGAGGGGGTGACGCCGCAGCAATTTGTCGATCGCGTCGCGGCCGAGTTCGAGGCGATGGGCGACATGCTGAACGCCCGCGCCGACGATATCGTGCGCACGACGGAACCGCGGCACGCCCGCGCCTCCCAGGCGATCTGGGAGCGAATGGCGGCGAACGGCGACGTCTACTTATCGAAATATTCCGGCTGGTATTCGGTACGCGACGAGGGATATTTCGACGACAGCGAGCTGACCGATGGCCCGGACGGGACCAAGCTCGCGCCGAGCGGCGCGCCGGTCGAATGGGTCGAGGAGGAGAGCTATTTCTTCAAGCTCTCAGCCTATGCCGATAAGCTCTTGGCGCATTACGAAGCCCATCCCGAATTCGTCACGCCCGAAACCTATCGCAACGAGATCGTCGCCTTCGTGAAGCGAGGTTTGTCCGACCTCTCGATCAGCCGCGCGACGTTGAAATGGGGCGTGCCGGTTCCCGGCGACCCGAAGCACGTGATGTATGTCTGGGTCGACGCGCTGACCAATTACATCACCGCGACCGGCTTTCCGGATGATGGCCCGCGGGCGAAGTTTTGGCCCGCGGATGCGCATGTCATCGGCAAGGACATCACGCGCTTCCACGCCATCTATTGGCCGGCTTTCCTGATGTCGGCTGGACTGCCGGTGCCGAAGCAGGTCGTGGTGCACGGCTTCCTGTTCAACCGCGGCGAGAAGATGTCGAAGTCGGTCGGCAACGTCGTCAGCCCGAAGGCGATGGTCGACGCCTACGGACTCGACGCGGTGCGCTATTTCTTCCTGCGCGAAGTCCCTTTCGGCCAGGACGGCAGCTATTCGCATGAGGCGATCGTCGCCCGCATGAACGCCGATCTCGCCAACGACATCGGCAATCTCGCGCAGCGCTCGCTGACGATGATCGCCAAGGCCGGCGCACGCACGCCCGACTGGCGTCAGGCGACGCCGGCGACGGAGGATCTGGCGATGCTTGCGCGCGCGGACGCGCTCATCGGCGAAGCGCGCCGGCACATGCAGAGCTTTGCGCTCAATCTCTACATCGGCGCCGTCTTCGAGGTGGTGTCTGAGGCCAATCGCTATTTCGCCAATGCCGAGCCCTGGAAGCTCGCCAAGAGCGATCCTGCGCGTGGAGGGCTCGTGCTCTACGTGACGATGGAAACCTTGCGCATCGCCGCGATCCTGCTGCAGCCGGCGATGCCCGGGAGCATGGGCGGCCTTCTCGATCTGCTTGGCGTCCCGCCGGAGGCGCGCACTTTCGCGTTGCTGGACGCCGGCGAAAAAGCCGGCCAGCTCGACGCGCCGCATCGGCTCGAGCCGGGCAGGGCGCTCCCTTCGCCTGCGCCGGTCTTTCCTCGCTACGTCGAAGCGGAGCCGGCGAAGTGAAGGCGCACGTTCCCTCTCCCCCTGGGAGAGGGGCAGGGGTGAGGGATCCAGGCTCCACGGCCCGAAAAGCCCTCATCCGGCCGGCCATAGGGCGTTCGTCTGGACGCGCGTCCTCCGACGGGCTAGGGCCGGCCACCTTCTCCCGAAGGGAGAAGGGATAGCCGAATGACGATCATCGACAGCCATTGCCACCTCGATTTTCCCGACTTCGCCGACGATCTCGACGGGGTCATCGAGCGTGCACGCGCGGCTGGCGTCGAGCGGATGATCACCATCGGCACCAAAGTGTCGAGGGCCGCGGGCGTGGTCGCGATCGCGGAGCTGTACGACGACGTCTTCTTCACCGTCGGCACGCATCCCCATGAGGCGGGCGGCGAGGACGCGGAGGATTTCGACGCCATGCGCGCCTTCGCCAAACATCCCAAATGCGTCGGGATCGGCGAGGCGGGCCTCGATTATCACTATGACAGCGCGCCGCGCGATGTCGCTCAGCGGGTCTTTCGGGGCCACATAGCGCTCGCCCGCGAGCTCGACCTGCCGCTCGTGATCCATACGCGCGACGCCGACGACGACATGGGCACGATCCTGGCCGAGGAAATGGGGCAGGGGCGGTTCCGCGCCCTGCTCCATTGCTTTACTGCCTCCCGCCAACTCGCCGAGAGCGCGCTCGGCCTCGGGCTCTCAATTTCATTTTCCGGCGTCGTGACGTTCAAGAAGTCCGAGGACCTGCGCGCCATCGCCCGCGACGTTCCGCTCGACCGCATTCTGGTCGAGACCGACGCGCCCTATCTCGCGCCGACGCCCCATCGCGGCCGCCGCAACGAGCCGGCCTTCGTGCTCTCGACGGCGGGCGTGGTCGCCGAGGCGCGCGGGATCACGCCGGAAGCGCTGGCCGAGGCGACGCGCGCCAACACCTACGCAATCTTTGGCAGGCTGCCTCTTGCCGTCCGCAAGCCGCCGCAGGCTGCCGGCAAGCCGCCGCAGGCTGCCGACAAGCCGCCGCAGGCTGCCGGATCCTCGCATTGACGCTGCGACTGACCATCCTCGGCTGCGGTTCATCCGGCGGCGTGCCGCGGGTCGGGGAGGGGTGGGGCGCTTGCGATCCGGCCAACCCGAAGAACCGTCGCCGCCGCTGCTCGGTGCTTGTCGAGCGCTTCGGGTCTCAAGGCGCGACAACGGTTCTCGTGGACACCTCGCCCGACCTGCGCGAGCAACTGATCGACGCCGAGGTCAAGCGGCTCGACGGCGTCCTTTTGAGCCATCCCCACGCGGACCACACGCACGGCATCGACGATCTGAGGCCGCTCTGCCTGGCGATGCGTCGCCGCCTCGACATCTATATGAACGAGGTAACCTCGCTCAGAGTTACCGATGCATTCTCCTATATTTTTCAGACCCCTGACGGAAGTTCTTATCCTCCGATCGCAGCCGAACAGCGCCTCACCGCCGGCCGGCTCTGCCGCGTCGAGGGTCCGGGAGGAGCCGTCGAGGCGATGCCGTTCGACCTCGACCACGGCGAAATCAGCGCGCTCGGCTTTCGCTTCGGGGCGCTCGCTTACACGCCTGACGTGAAGAGCATTCCCGAGACAAGCCGGTCCTTCCTCGAAGGCCTGGACATTTGGATCATCGACGCCCTGCGCTATCGCCCCCACCCGTCCCATTTCAGTCTCGAGGAGGCGTTGTCCTGGATCGAAATCGATGCGCCCGCGGCGCGCGATCCTCACCAACTTGCATACCGATCTCGATTACGAGACCTTGCGCGCGAAGGTGCCGGCGCATGTGACGCCGGCTTATGACGGAATGCGCGTCGAGGGCTTCGACGCCTGACACGTCGATGGGGGGAAAATGCGATGACGCCAGTCGAGAGCGCAATACGCGACTTCGTGCGCGAGCATGCCGAAGCGGAGACGCGTTTCCTCGCCGAAATCGTCAAGGTTCCGTCGGACAATCCGCCCGGAGATTGCAGCCGCCCCGCGGAAGTCGTCGCCACCCTCCTGGAAGGACTGGGTTTTCAGGTCGAGCGGCACAAGGTTCCCGAGGCGCTCGTCAAGGCCAACGGCATGATTTCCGCGACCAACCTGATCGTCAGGCGTGGCTTCCGGGAGGGCCCGACGATTGCGCTCAACGCCCATGGCGACGTGGTGCCTCCGGGTACGGGCTGGACGCACGACCCTTATGGGGCAGAGATTGTCGACGGCTGGATGGTTGGGCGCGGAGCCGCCGTGTCGAAGTCGGACATCGCGACGTATGCGTTCGCGATGCTGGCTCTCGAAAAGTGCGGCGCGTCGCTCAACGGCGCGGTCGAACTGCACGTCACCTACGACGAGGAGGCGGGCGGCGAGATCGGTCCGCGCTATCTCATCGAGAACGGCCTTTCGCGTCCGGATCTGGCGATCGGCGCCGGGTTCTCCTACGCGGTTGTCAACGCCCACAATGGCGCCCTTCACCTCGAGGTCGAGGTCCTTGGCCGCTCGGCTCACGCCGCCCGCCCCTCGACCGGCGTCGATGCGCTGGAAGCGGCGAACGCGATCCTGTCCGCTCTTTATGGCTGGCGCGGCGGGCTTGAGGCGCGCATTTCGGCGATAGCCGGCATCGGCTCGCCGCAGATGACGGTCGGGCTGATTTCGGGCGGGATCAACACCAATGTGGTGCCGGATCGCGTGACCTTCCGCCTGGACCGGCGGATCGTGCCGGAGGAAAATCCGGCCGAGGTCGAGGCGGAGTTGCGCGCGGTCATCGCCCGCGCGGCGGCGCTCCATCCTGACGCCAAGGTCGCGGTCAAGCGCATCCTGCTGGCCGAGCCGCTGACGCCGACCCCGGCCGGAGCGAAGCTGACCGAGGTTCTGTGCCGGCAGGCAAGCCGGGTGATGGGCGAAACGATCGCGGCCTCGGGCGTGCCGCTCTACACCGACGCGCGCCACTACGCCAAAGCGGGCGTTCCGATCGTGCTCTACGGCGCCGGCCCGCGCACGATCGAGGAAGCCAACGCGCACCGCGCCGATGAGCGCCTGCCGCTGTCGGACTTGTACAAGGCGACGGAGGTGATCGCGCTGACGCTGGCGGAGTTGCTGGGCGGGTGACCGAAGACTTGTCGCAGGCGGCCCTGGGTGTATATAATTTGGTGTAGACGTGTACATAACGTCAGGACCACCCGATGCCCCTCCACATCAAAGACGACGCCGCGACGGAAGCGGTGCGAAAGCTGGCTCGCGTGAGAAATCTCAGCCTGACTGAGACCGTGCGCGTCGCTTGTGAAGAAGCGCTCGAACGCGACGATCGCGCGCGGCCGGTCGCCGAACGACTGGCCGACATCCACGAGCGTGTGCGCAGCGCGCCGCGAACGGGCCGAAAGGCCGACAAGGCTTTCTTCGACCGAGAATGGGGAGAGGAAGACTGACCGATATGCTCATGGTCGAGTCGTCGGCGCTCGCGGCAATCATTCTGGAGGAGCCCGGTTGGCGGCAGCTTGCCGAGCAGGTCGTTCGGACACGCGCGTTCACAACCTGTTTCAACGTATTCGAGGCGGCGCTTGCGATCGTCCGCGAGCGCCGCCTTAAGCCGTCGCAGGCCCACAGAATAGTGCTCGACGCCATGTCGCGTCTTGCGATCGAGATTACGGATTACGAGGCCGACGCAATTCCTTTTGCAATTTAAGGACGCGAGAAGTTCGGCGCGGGCAAGCACGGACTCAACATGGGCGACTGCCTATCCTATGGCGCGGCGAAGAGACGTAGGGCCCGGCTACTGTATGTTGGCGAAGACTTCGCTCGCACGGACGTCAACGACAGCGTCTGAGCTCGGCCGTCGCAACGCATCCCCCGGTTGCTAAACCGGGTTAGGGCGTGGGAGTCGGAGGGCAGGGGCCAAACCCTGCCCTCTGGCGCTCCTCAATAGCCGACGGTGAACCGTTCGCGGATGTGGGCGGGCTTCTCCACTTCGTCGACCGCGGCGATGGCGTAATCCTCCCACGAGATGTTGCTGCCTTTGTCGTGGGTTAGCAGCTGATCCTTACCTAACCGGAACTTGCCTGTGCGTTCGCCGGGAGCAATCACCGCGGATGGCGACAGGAAGGTCCAGTCGAGATCCTTGTCCTTGCGCAGGAGCTCCAGAAACTCGCCGCCCTTGGCCGCCTCGGCCTTGTAGGCAGCGGGAAACTGCGGCGTGTCGATGAGCTTGACGCCCGGCGCGACCTCGAGACTGCCGGCGCCTCCGACCACGAAATAGCGCTTCACGCCCGCCTCCTTGACCGCCTCGATCAGAAGCTTCGGATCGCTGGCGGTGAAATGAACGGCGCTGATCACGGCGTCGTGGCCCTTGAGAAGATGGACGAGGCCTGGCTTATCGAACACGTCGCCCTTTTTCGCCGTCACACCCGGAAGCTTGGCGATCGCATCGCGGTTGCGCGCAATCGCCGTCACGTGATGGCCGCGACGGCTCAGTTCAGCCAGAAGGCGCGAACCGCCGTTTCCCGAAGCTCCGATGAGCGCCACTTTCATGATTGCCTCCAATGCGGTATGATAAAGATACCTAGTATCGAGGCGATACATGACGGCGATCGACGTCCCTGTAAAGAAAGCACCTTCGCGAAACCTGGTTTCCCCGCAGGAACCGTCCGTCGCGCCGCCCGACCCTTACGCCGCCGGCTGCCCGACGCGGCTGCTGCTCGATCGGATCGGCGACAAATGGATGGTGCTGACCCTCAGTCTCATTCGCGACAAGCCGCGCCGCTTCAACGCGCTACGGCGCGATATTGAAGGCGTGACGCAGAAGATGCTTTCGCAGACGCTGAAGCGGATGGAGCGCGACGGGCTGATCACCCGAACCGTGCTGCCGACGATGCCGCTTTCGGTCGAATATGCGATCACGCCGCTCGGCCAGACGCTCGCCGCGGTTCTCGACGGGCTCCAGCTCTGGGCGCGCGATCACATCGCCGACGTGCTCGCCGCCAGGCGGCATTATGACGGCAGTAGCCGCGGCTGAGGCGCCCGGCGGCGAAGCGATGCTCGGGCGCGCTGTTGCGCCCGAGGGCAAGCACGGACGATATCCGCCGTCCCACGCCGCCCGCCGCGATCCGATCGAGACAAGTCGGTTCCATAATAACTCTTATGCGAATTTGACAGGAGCTGCTGGTTGCGACACTTAGAGCATTTTCAGGTCTGACGGAATTTGGGGATTCCTTTTGGCTTGCGGCCATGATTTTTGCGCCGGTCGAATCGGCGCTGGGGAGCATCATGGGCGTGGCTTATTCGCAGGACCTTCGGGATCGGGTGATGGCGGCGGTGGACTGCGGGTTGGGCGTGTATTCGGCCGCGCCGCTGTTTCGGGTCAGCGTGTCGTACATCTACAAGGCGCTCGGCCGGCGTCGGGCGACCGGCGATGTGACGGCCCACAAGTCGGGCGGCGGGCCGAAGCCGAAGCTTGCCGCCTATGACGAGGCGTTGCGCGCTCAGGTGGCGCAGAAAGGCGATGTCACGCTGATTGAACTGCAAGCGTGGCTTGCCGGCGATCATGCGGTGAAAGTCAGCGTCGGTTGTCTTTGGGCGCGGGTCCGGCATCTTCGGCTGAGCGCTCGAAAAAAGTCACAACGCGCCGCAGAGCAGGATCGTGCCGACGTAGCGGAAGCTCGCGAGCAATGGCGGGCGCAGCAGGGCGAATGGCGGCCGAACAATCTTGTGTTTGTCGACGAAACCGGCGCGTCGACCAAAATGGACCCGGCTCTACGGCCGATGCCCGCGCGGCGAGCGCCTGGTCGCGCCGGTTCCGTGGGGCCATTGGAAGACCACGACCTTCATCGGCGCGCTGCGGCAGGACGGTCTGGTCGCGCCTTGCGCGTTCGACGGGCCGATCAACGGCGAGAAGTTCCGCGCCTGGGTCGAGCAAGTTTACTCGCTCCCGAGCTCAAGCCCGGCGACATCGTCATCCTGGACAATCTGCCAAGCCACAAGGTCGAGGGCAGTCAGAACGGCGATCGAGAACGCCGGCGCCCGACTGCTCTACTTGCCTTCCTACAGTCCCGATCTCAACCCGATCGAGCAGTGGTTCGCCAAACTCAAGGCCCTGCTGCGCAAAGCCGAGGCACGAACCTTCGACGCCCTGATCCAGGCCATCGCAAGGGCGCTCGAAACCTTCACCCCCGACGGAGATGCGCAAACTATCTCGCAAACTCAGGATATCGCCGCCAATAATGAAAATGCTCTAGCTTCGCTCGGAAGCTGCGCGGCGCCGACAATGTCGATGTCGCGCAGACCATGGGCTGGATGCTGGAGGCGATCGGTCATGGCTTGATTTTTTTTTTTTTTTTTTTTTTTTATCGGGATGCCCGGCATGCATTGCGCGCTCTTCGCGAGCAGTAGCTCTTCGACGATACGGTGATCATTGCGCAGACCGGGTGTGGCCAAAGCCAAGCTCGCACGGCCCCGGGCGAATCGGATTCAATCACGATCTTGTAAAGCCGGTGACGATGGACCGGCTCGAAGAATTGCTGGCCGATATCGCCTCGGCGCGGGGAAAGAGTCACGTCTCAGCTGAAGCCACTTCCTCGACACGACGCTTTCTGGCGTCCATGCGGGGGCGCGATTCACTGACCCCGCGGCGCGCTGGCAATCGCTCAGAGGATGGTTTGCCTCGCCGACAGCGTAGCCAGCCGAATAGGAGCGGCGTGGACCAACGCCGCCCCCTCATCTCAGGCTCCCGATTATAACATCTCGTATCTTGTTGACTGTTGAGGTGTTAGTTCGAACGGTAACCGGAATCTGCGGGAGCCAAGTGGTGCTCCCTCGCCGCCAGCTCACGGGGAACCAGACGCGCTGGTCGGTAAGGCTGAGTTTTTTGCCATCCTTAAAGCGATCGGCGATGACAAATTCGGCGGTTCCCTTCGGCTCAATGGGCCAATACGTGATATTAGAAAGTTGGTCCTCAATTATCGACTGGATGTCCTTGTCGCAACTCAGGAAATACACGTCCGGAATCGCTTTTGCCGACAGGATGAATATCGAGTAGTCACCGGGATTGCTTATACGCAGCAGGACGTCGTCAGGTCCAAAGGCGACACAGGCGATCGGGCGACCCCTCGCGTAACGATCCCAAAGCGTGAAGATACCCGTCAGAAGCCCGACGAAGGCGCCAAAGACCGTAAAGGCTGTCAGCAAATTACCGCCATTAATCACCGCGCTGTTGGACCCTGCCCGCCAGCTCACGTTGAGATCCGGCGGCTTGACGCCGGCGCGATGCGTGAGCCTGAGAGAAAACCTAGGTCCCATACAGGGACGGAGGTCTGCACGTGCTGCCGCAGCAGCCGACGCCGATCTTACGCCTAAGCAAGCCCAAGACGGCGACTGAAGTAGCGCGAGTGGAGAAAAAAGTTTGCTGACAAGATGATCGAGGCCTAAGCCGCTTGACGTTCTAGGGCCCGCACCGTCCGCAGGGCGCGCGCGATCATGAGCGTCGGCTCGCGGACGCCGGCCCCGTTTTCATTCAGGAAAGGACCAACTGCGAAAGGGGTGCACAGGGAGAGGTTACCGCCGCCTTCGGCGTGCGACAGCCCGGCATGGTTTAGAAGCTCGCGCCGCAGGGCGGCTTGGCACGCGGCCCTGGTTGGAAATTCAGGGACCAGACCGGCTTGCGCGATCTTGGCGCCCTCGCCGTTCCGCCCAATACAGTTCGAGCATCACCCAATCATTTTGCGAAGTCGATCGCTTGCGCGGAGCCGGCGAGCGTTACCGCCGCCACGGCGGCGAGAATCAGCGGTTTCATTGAAAATGTTCTCCCCCTTTCACTTTTACTGCGTCGTCGCCTGAAAGACCTGATCGAACAACCTCATGGCCGCTCCGCTTTTTCTGGCTTCGGCCGTTGCTGTCCGGAGACGTTTCGCCACTTCCTCGCGCGCCTCGCGAAGCTTTGTCGGCGATGCCGTCGCTTCCGACGTGGCCATCAACACCGCCCTGTTCTGGATAAGGTCGAACACGCATTCGCCTGATTGAATCGCAGCAAGGCGCTTCCCGTCCGTGCCAACGGCCTCACCCATGAAGCCTTTAGGATCGCCTCCCACACCGCCATCGCGATCCTATCCCGGTATTCCTTATCCATCGTCGTCATCATCGGCGGCCTCATCTATGCGCCAGCCATATTGATCGCGCAGCATCTCGACTTCGGCTGGGCTGAGCCGGACGCCGTGCATGGCGCAAGCGATGAAGAAGGCGGTGGCGAAGTCGGCGAGGTCCCACCCTTTCTCTCCAATATGGCCGATCCAAGTGTATCGGACGGGGGCTCCGTCAGCCGCCACGGCGCCGCCGTCATGCTCCTCGCATAAACGGCTCGCCTCGATCGGGTACCCTCCGTCGCGGCGCTCGATCCCATAGGCGGTGACCGCCCATTCGCGCCCCTGCCAGAAAATAGGGTGGAGCACCTAGACCCGGTGCGACACGGTTACCGGCATAGATCAC
>CAWHZY010000019.1:0-113387 GCA_963833955.1 uncultured Alphaproteobacteria bacterium
CCGGGCTTCGCGAGAGCCCTCCCCACGACGTCGCCATCACCCGCGAGAGCCCGAACGACCATCGGTCGGGCGCGTGAGGAGAGCCCAGGCCGAATTCGGCTGGCTCGCGCGTTTTGGCGCCGGGGGTGGTTACATAAAAATACAGTTCGGATAAGAGATTTGGAATGAGGCCAAGTTTTACGGCCTCATCCGAATTTGCTCGCCGTAAGTTGCGATCATGACGGCGACAAATAAAATCAGAGAGAACCCAAGAAAGATGTCCACGCTGTCCAATAGGGGGGATAGAAATTCGCCGGACATTTGACGGCCTCCAGGCGATAGTCTTTGACGCCTGCAAGTAGTATTCGCGAGCACGGATAATGTTCCTTCGATTTAAATGGTGACGACGATAACATTGATCAAACGTCGTCCCCATCAGCCGCTCCGGGCGGCGAGGATCGAGAACAGAGCGGTCGCGATCCGGCTGCGGGGGCGATTTTTCTGGCTGAGGACATGAAACTCGCGCTCAGGCAGCTTGAACCGGACCTGCCGAAGCAAGCCGGCCTCCAGAACTCGAAGCGGCGACTGAGGCGGAGGTCGCGGTCGCGCCCAGCCCCGCCTCGACCGCGGCCCGCACCGCCTCGTTCGAGGGCAGCTCCATCGCGATCCTGAGCGTCTCGGGCCGGATTCCGAGCCGCCTCAGCGCCTGTTCGAACACCGACCGCGTGCCCGATCCGACCTCGCGCAGCACCCATTCTCCCTGCAGAAGGTCGGCCGGCGCCAGCGATTTGGCATGGCCCCAGGCATGATCCGGACCGATGACGAGGACCAGTTGATCCCTCGCAACGACGAGGCTTTCGAGGCTTTGGCTTTTCACCGCGCCTTCGACAAAGCCGAGTTCCGCCGCGCCGGCCTCGACCGCTTCGGCGACCTCGGCGGTGTTGCCGATCGTCAGCCTGATCTCGATGCGCGGATAGGCGCGCCGGAAGGCGACGAGGCGCCGCGGCAGCCAGTAGCCGGCGATCGTCTGGCTCGCATGCAGGCTCAGTGCGCCGCGCTCGAGCGCGCCGAATTCGGCGAGCGTCCGCTCGGCGTGCTCAACCTCGGCGAGGATGCGGCGCGCTTGGGCAAGCAGCGCTCTGCCCGCTTCGGTGAGCACGATGCGCCGGCCGATGCGGTCGAACAGCCGGAATGTCGTGGCGGGCTTCGAGCGAAGCGATCGCGTGGCTCGCGGCCGATTGGGCGAGGTTGAGCGCCCGCGCCCCTTCCGTCACGTGCCCGCGCTCCGCGACGGCGATGAAAACGCGCAACTGCTCGAGCGTCACGGGGCTTCTCCATTCAATCTAGAAAGTAGATCATAATGAATGAAATCATCTATTGGAATGATTGATCGACGCGAATTATCTTGACCTCCGTACAGGAGAAAAACCGATGAGCGTCCTCGACATCCCGTTTCAGACCGTCGCGCGCAGGGACGGCAAACCGTTCCTCGAGATCGTGCGCAACTTCACCCCGAACTGGTTCACCGTGACCATGGGGACCGGGGCGCTCGCGCTGACCTTGAACCAGTTTCCACTCGCAATTCCGGGCCTGCGCGCAGTCGCAGAGGCTTTGTGGCTCGCGAATATTGCCCTCTTCGCGCTGTTCAGCCTTCTCTACGCCGCGCGCTGGGTTCTCTTCCCCCGCGAGGCGGCGCTGATTTTCAGACACCCGGTGATGTCGATGTTTTTCGGCGCGATCCCGATGGGGCTCGCGACCATCGTCAATGGCTTTCTTGCCTTCGGCCCTGATTTCCTGGGAACGGGCGTCGCCGTCAGCGTCGCGCGTGCGCTTTGGCAGGCGGACGCTGCGATGTCGGTCGTTTGCGGCCTCGCCATCCCTTATTTCATGTTCACCCGCCAGGAGCACTCGATGGAGAAGCTGACGGCCGTGTGGCTGCTTCCCATCGTGGCCTCGGAGGTCGCCGCCGCGAGCGGCGGGCTGCTCGCGCCGCATCTCGCCGCCCCCGAGGCCTTCCTGGTCTTGATCCTGAGCTACGTTCTCTGGGCGTGCTCGGTGCCGCTCGCCATGAGCGTGCTCGTGCTCCTGTTCCTGAGGCTTGCGCTGCACAAGCTGCCCGAGCGCGACATGGGGGTCTCCGCCTGGCTCGCGCTCGGGCCGATCGGGACGGGCGCGCTGGGCCTTGTCGTGCTCGGCGCCGCAGCGCCCAAGATTTTTGCCGCCAATGGGCTCGCGTCGGTGGGCGAGGTCGCCTTTGGCCTTGGCGTGATCGGAGGCCTGATCCTCTGGGGCTACGGCGTCTGGTGGCTGAGCCTCGCGATCCTCAAGACTGTGCGCTATCTGCGCCAAGGCCTGCCGTTCAATCTCGGCTGGTGGGGTTTCACCTTCCCACTCGCGGTCTACACCCTGGCTACGCTTGCGCTCGCGCGCGTCACCGGGCTCAGCCTGTTCAGCTTCGCCGGCGGAGGGCTCGCGTTGTGTCTGGCGATCTTCTGGGTCGTCGTGGCGAGCCGCACGGTGGGAGGCGCGTGGACCACGACGCTCTTCGTCGCCCCTTGTCTCAAGGGCGCCAACGCCCCGGCGCGGTTTGAGGCGGACGTCGTGTGAGGGTAGCGGGTGGGGTTATCGTCAGGCGTGGCCCTCGACTTGGATTGCGTGGAAATCGGCGCGCTGGGGCTTGGCGGCGAGGGCGAGCGAGGCCTGCAGCGCTTCGAGGTCGGCCGCGCCGCGCGGCTCCCAGCCACAAGGGCATGAGCCGTCGCCGCAATGCGCGGCGGCGACTTCCGTATAGAGCAGGCCGACCGCCGTGGCCGCGAGGCTCAGCGCCGCCATGGGCGGAAGGCGCGTCGATTGCATGATGCCGCAAAAGGCCATCCGGACGGATCTCTTCATCTGGTCCAGCGCGGCGATCGTGTCGTCATCATTGGAAGCGGCAATCTGCATGACGAATGATCTCTCGGTTTGGCGCCCTTGCCGGCGCAGAGCCGACGGCTGAACGAGAGCTAGAGAACCGCCAATCGGGCCGCAAGCGTCTGCGATCATTTCGCAATTAGAACAATTTCAAGCGAGGCTGGTCTTGGGTCGCGAGCCGCGAGCCCTGATGCGGGCGACAGACAGCCATTCAGTGATAGGCTGATGGGCCAAAGCCGTCATCGCGAGGAGCGCAGCGACGCGGCGATCCAGAAGGCCGTGGGGCGCCCTACGTTCCCTGGATTGCTTCGCTTCGCTCGCAATGACGATGATGGCTTAGCTCAATTTAGGGGCAGGAACGGAGGGCGTCTCATGTTGTTCACGGCCGAGCACGAGGAGCCGCGTCGGACTTTACAGAAATTCATCGCCGCCGAGATCAACCCGCATGTCGACGAGTGGGAGGCGGCCGGTCAGCTTCCCACCCACGCGCTGTTCAAGAAGCTCGGCGATCTCGGTTTCCTCGGACTGAACAAGCCGGTCGAATTCGGCGGCGCGGGCCTCGACTATTCCTACGCCTTGATGATGGCGGAAGAATTGGGGGCCGTGCACAGCGGCTCGGCGCCGATGGCGATCGGGGTCCATACCGACATGGCGACGCCAGCGCTCGCGCGGTTCGGCTCGGACGAATTGCGCCGCGAGTTTCTCGCGCCCGCGATTTCGGGCGACGTCGTCGCCTGCGTCGGCGTGTCGGAACCCGGCGCCGGCTCCGACGTCGCCGAGATCAAGACCGCCGCGCGGTCGGACGGCGACGATTACGTGATCGATGGCGGCAAGATGTGGATCACCAACGGCGCTCAAGCCGACTGGATGTGCCTCCTCGCCAACACCGGCGACGGTCCCAAGCATCGCAACAAGTCGCTGATCGTCGTGCCGATGAAGACGAAGGGCGTCACCGTCGCGCGCAAGCTCGACAAGCTTGGCATGCGCGCGTCCGACACGGCGCAGATTTTCTTCGAGAGCGTGCGGGTTCCGAAGACAAACCGCATCGGCGACGAGGGCAAGGGCTTCACCTACCAGATGATGCAGTTCCAGGAAGAGCGGCTATGGGCGGCCGCCGCCTGCCTCAAGGCGCACGAGCACACGATCGCCGAGACGATCGCCTATACGCGTGAGCGCAAGGCGTTCGGCCGCTCCATCCTCGACAACCAGACGGTGCACTTCAAGCTCGCCGAATTGCAGACCGAGATCGAGCTCCTGCGCTCGCTCGTCTATCGCGCCGCCGAGGCGATGATCGAGGGCGCCGACGTGACGCAGCTCGCGACGATGGCGAAGCTCAAGGCCGGTCAGTTGGGACGCGAAGTGCCGAGCGCCTGCCTGCAATATTGGGGCGGCATGGGCTACATGAACGAGACGCCGGTGAGCCGCGCCTTCCGCGACGGCCGCCTCGCGTCGATCGCCGGCGGGGCCGATGAGGTGATGCTGACGATTTTAGCCAAGGGCATGGGGACCTTGCCGGGCATGGGGCAATAGCGCTTCGCATGACCTCGAGGCGGTGGGGCGGCGCGCTCTGGATCGGCTGTCTGCAATTTTTTGTGAGCGAGGCCATCGCGGCCGCCGGCTTCGCGGGTTCGTACTCCTATCGGCGCAACTACATCAGCGACCTCGGCGCCTTGAGCTGCGGGGCGGGCTGCTCGCCGCTGCATGCGCTGATGAACGCATCCTTCGTGCTTCAGGGCGTGCTGATTGTCGCCGGCGCAGTCGTGGTCTGGCCGCTTTTTCCGCGCGGGGCGCTGTCATGGCTGGGGCTCGGGCTTGTCGCCGCGTCCGGCCTCGGCGTCGCGCTCGTTGGCCTCGCGCCGGAGGATTTCGCGCCCGCCTGGCACTATTTCGGCGCCGCCGAGAACCTGTTGTTCTGCAACGCGGGCGCGGCTCTCCTCGGCGTGGCGCTGCTTCGCGAGGGCTCGGTCCCACGGATGGTCGGGCTTTTCTCGCTCGGTTTCGGCTTGATCGGCCTCACGGGTTTCACGGGACTGGCGACAGGCCATGATTTCGGACTGGGCTCAGGCGGCGTCGAGCGCCTCGCCGCCCATCCCTTTCCGGTCTGGATCGCCGGGATGGGCGCCTGGCTTCTGAGCGGCGGGAAAAGTCGACCGTAATCGCCGGTGCTCCTAGACCCCCTCGCGGCGGCTGAGCTCCGCCTCGATCCGATCGAGCGCGTCGCGCAGCGCCTGCGCCTTGGCGACGGTTCCCAAATTGTCCTTCGTCAGCTTTGCCCCGCGCGGCTCGGCCTTGCCGCGCATCTCGCGCGCCTGGCGCGTTCCGATCGACTTGGCCCGATCGTGCGCCTCGCGCAAGCGGCGGGCGGTGGCCTTCAGCTCATCGACAGACTGGCGCTCGATTTCCGGCGGCCGGCTCACGGCGACGAGCTCATTCTCTGCGGCGGTCAGGAGCCGAGCCTCGAGTTTCACCGCATCATTCATGAAAAGCCCCTGATTTGGCGACGCCGCCTCGCGCACTCGGCCTGCTGACCTCGGCGGTGGCCGAAAATCCAGTCTAGTCCGCCCCGAAGCCAAGCTCCACCGCGTTCGCGACATTATCCGCGAGGCGAGATATAGGTTCCCACGCTTCCCGGGGATATGAACCGGAATTTCATACCCCAAAGGCTCCCCTCCCATGATCCCCGCCGCCCGCGCCGCCGCCGCGATCGAAGTTTTGACGGATATCGAATCCCGCCGCCGCCCCGCGACCGACGCGATGAAGGACTGGGGCCTCGCGCACCGCTTCGCTGGCTCGGGCGACCGGGCGGCGATCTCGGGCCTCGTCTATGATTCGCTGCGGAAGAAAAGCTCGTCGGCCTGGATCATGGGCGACGCCGGACCGCGCGCCGAGCTCCTGGGCGCGCTGAGACAGACGCAGGGCCTCGATGCGGACGCAATCGCCGCTTTGTTCTCCGGCGAAGGCCACGCGCCGGCGAAGCTCACCGAAGCCGAACGCGAGCGGCTCACATCCGCGGACCTGACAGGCGCGCCCGCGCACGTGACCGGCGATTTCCCCGAATGGCTTGGCGCTGAGCTCGAGGCGAGCTTCGGCGCGTCCGCGGCCGAGGAGGGCAGGGCGCTGGCTGAGCGCGCGCCGGTCGATCTGCGCGTGAACCTCCTCAAGACCAATCGCGACAAGGCGCTGCGCGCCCTCGCCCATCTCAAGCCCGAGCCGACGCCGCTCTCGCCCGTCGGCTTGCGCATCGCCATGCGCCCGGACGGCCGCGCGCCGCCGCTCGCCTCCGACCCGGCTTACCTCAAGGGCCTCGTCGAGTTGCAGGACGAAGGCTCGCAGCTTGCCGCGCTTCTCGCCGTGCCCAAGCCCGGCATGCAGGTCCTCGACCTTTGCGCCGGCGCGGGCGGCAAGACGCTGGCGCTCGCCGCCGCGATGGGGAACCAGGGCCAGATCTACGCCGCCGATCCCGACGCGCATCGCCTGGCGCCGATCTTCGCGAGGCTCACGCGCTCGGGCGCCCGCAACGTCCAGGTGCGGGCGCCGAGGGGGCAGACGGACGTGCTCGCCGACCTCGAAGGACGCTGCGATCTCGTGCTGATCGACGCCCCATGCACCGGCTCCGGCGCCTGGCGGCGCAATCCCGACGCCAAATGGCGCATCCGCCCCGGCGCGCTCGAGCAGCGCATCAAGGATCAGGACGAGACGCTCGAAAGCGCCTTGCGTTTCGTCAAGCCGGGCGGACGCATCGTCTATGTCACCTGCTCGATCCTCAAGGCTGAGAACGAGGACCGCATCGCGGCGTTCATGGCCCGCCACGACGACCTCCTGCCGATCGACGCCAAGGCGCAGGCGAATGCGGCCGGCCTGCCAGCTTTGGCCGAGCATCGATCGAGTTTGGGCCCCGGCTTCCGTCTGAGCCCGAGGGCGACCGGCACCGACGGGTTTTACATCGCGACCTTGACCCGGACGTGAGCGCGCATGCGGCGGAATCCGCAATGTCCGAACCGGAACGCGCGTTCAAATAGCGTCAAAGCCAGCCTGCCATTCCCGCGCGAGGCCCCAATGCGCAAATAGCGGCCATTCGTCGACGACTTGGCGAAACGTGTCAGATCGACCCTTTCGCCACACTCACCTCTCGCCCGCCTAATCAAAATGGCCAACAGTAGCGGCTTGAGCGTTGCCACGTTGCTCAGAGAAGAGGCTTTTACTCCGCCAACACTCGGCCAAGCTCTGTGCAAAATGTCTCAAAGACGTCAGCACATCGGTCGAACACGAGGTCGAGGGCCAAGCCGTAGCCTTCGTTCAGTAGCGCAGTATCGAAACCGAGTGCCTCAAGCGCCCGCCGGACTTTATCGAAGTTCTCATGCGCTTCCGCGTTGCGTAGATCATTGAGCTGAAAAATGGCGGCCATGGAGGGATTCTGCTTGCGCCAGTCGAGCTCATTAGCAAGGCCAGTTAAGCCGGTCCAATCGTCCCCGCGAGCGCTGATCGCCTGAAGAAGGGTGAATAGGCTCTGCAGTAGGTTAAGGCTTCTGAGCTCCTTCAAGTCCTCGGCCCCGCATCCGCACTGGATAAGCAACCTCCTCAACGGTTTTAACGGTACACGTTGGATCAGTTCGTTAAGTGCCTTGCAGCGCGTTAGGAATTCCCCCTGGCTCATTTCTCGCGGTGCCACGCGCGCTAATCGTCGGATTTCAGGATAGGGTCGCCACCCGTCGGCTTGGATCTTTTGGCGTGCAATGGCGAATACTGATGCCGGGTCGATATCAACCCGCAGGCGGCACCCTAGGGTTCCCAAGCCTTCGGCTAGTCGAAGCAGGGATCGGACGATACGGTCCACGCGCACAAGGATATGTGGTTCGCTTGTGTCGATAGCGCTTGCAACCGCAAACTCCATCACATGGGCGCGGGCGTGCAAGATCTCTCGGTCGGGCTTCGGCTTGTAGAGTTCTCGCATCGGAACTCGGATCGCGTCGCGCCCCACGCGCACACATTCCGTGAAACTCCACTGATTGCGATAGCCTGGGCTGGTGTACCAGCGGCCGTGGATATTGGTCACGTCGCAGCTGAAAGCGGAATTCTGTTCGTAGCGTTCCAGAAAGCTATCTTTGATAAAGACAGGCTCGGCATGTATCAGGGCGTTGGCTCGGACGCGCGTCATCGGTTCGCTATCGCCTGGCCAGACGAGTCCATCGGCGCTGGGCGCGTGGCTCAACTCAGACTGTAGCACCGGAGCCACGCCCCAGAGCTGCAACAGGATTGCTCCATCGTGAAGTCGAAGGTCGAGTTCGTAGCGCCCGTCGTCAGCCGATATTACGCGCTGGCTGTCCGCGCCTAGCAACTCAACCAACGCCTCGGTCCGAGGCAACAACTTGCTATAGTAGAAGAGGCGCACTCCGCGGGCGGCGCGCATCCAAAGATACCTGCGCAGATACTCGTTTCGCATGCGCCAAGTAACTGGCCGGCGGCTTGTCCATTCGTACTCACTTGAGGCCTCGCCTTCGGCGACACCAAAGATCGGCTCGCCAAGGTCATCGAAGATGATCGACTGATGATCCCCCCCGACGGTCCGTGCCGACAAGCCGAGCGCCATCCAAACTTTTTCGGCCAGATAGAAGTTGAAGAAGGAATTGTCGCCCCACGAGGCGACGATATAATCGTGCCCACCAATCGATGGCGCGAACTCTAACAGATCGCCCTTATGGTCTGCGACAGGCACCGAGTGAGAGACCACATTGAAGTCCGCTCGGCGCAACGCATGAAAGTTTATTCCACACGTCTCTGGAATGACGGCTGTTTGCATCAGCACATGTTCCCGATCCGAACCGTAAGGGTCATTTTCATAGTGGACCGCGACTTCTACCATCAACTCGCCGGGGCCGGCCGGAACTGCCTCCACCAGGCCCTTAAGACGTCGGGGAATCTCGGCGCTTGGTATCGGAAATCCGTCCAACCACATTGTGTGTTGCTTTCCTGCAAATCAAAAATCGGCGGCTTTTCCGCAGTCGTCGCGAAGCGACGCCCGACTGAGTAACCAAATCCACTACTTACCCCATGCGCGCAATGGAATGGCGGTTGCTACACGGACTTCGGTCCTTCCCGAGGCGAAAAATCTGGAGGCGTGCCTTCCAGCCAATTGGGACCTACAGTGGTGCGATCTGCAATGGATGCCTAACATGGGGATCGGTCAAGCTGATTAAGTTCGATCCTGGGGCGGTGGCCGTCAGGGCAAGCGGAGCCCGCCTTTACGCCGTAATTCGTTGATTTGACGAATATTTTCGCAGCAAACCCCAATCGCATCGACATTTGTTTGTGTTTTGCAGAATGTTTGCTATTATATCTTCTTTTCCCCGATATCCGGGTCGCGCAAGGAGAGATTTGCATGGTTGAACAGCAAGCGCCCGTTCGGCGCCGGCGGTTGGGCGCGCATGGCATGATGTTCCGGCGGAGACGCATCTTCGCCAGCCTGCGCGAGGGCTTCACCTATGACGAAATCGCCGCCGAGGAAGGCGTGAGCCCCTCACGCATCCGGCAGATCGTCTCCAAGGAACTGCAGCAACGCGCGGTCGACAGCGGGGCCGAGCATGCCAAGCTGCAACTGGACCGCCTGGCTCCCGCGATTCAACTCGCGGCCGAAGCCATGGCCGCCGGCGATGTTTCGGCGATCAACCCGTATCTCAAGGCGCTCGACCGGCTCGACCGCTACCAGACCGTCGCCAGCGCCAACCAGGTCTATGACGACGAAGCGCGCCAGAAGCTGATGGACAAGGTCAACCGCATGGCGGAGAACTTCGGCATCAACGAGGACTTCGCCGCGGCGGTGGAGGCGCACTTGAAGGCCATCCGCGAAACTCCCGCTGACGAGCCCAGCGAGACAGAAGAGCAGGACGGGGATCCTGCGAATTCGCCCGAACGCCCGAGCGAGCCCGACGCGGCTGCGGCGTCGCTTGCGGAGGTTCAGGCGGCGGCCTCCGGATTCCTCTACTTGAACGAGCTCTAACCCCTTGAAAAGTCTCGATTCGGAAAAATAAACGCTAGTAAACGCCAGCGCTTTTACTAACGTTTATGCGCGTTTAGTGGCGTTTAGTGGCGTTTACGCGCGTTTGGTTGCGTGTTCGGTCGGCGGGGCCGGGGCGCAGTCCCTGCGAGTTTCGGGCGGGGGCGGTACGTTTGACCGCCTCGCGGGCCGACCCTACATAACCAGCCATGACCCGGCTCATCGACCTGACCGAACCGCGAGCGGGCGCGAGCCTGCGCCACCCCGAGAAGGCGCACCGGCCGGACCAGCCGGTCGCGCGCAAGCCGCCCTGGATCCGTGTGCGCGCGCCCGGCTCGCCTGTGTTCGCCGAAACCATGAGCCTCGTGCGCGAATTCAAGCTCGCGACCGTCTGCGAGGAGGCGCGCTGTCCCAATATCGGCGAATGCTGGGACAAGCGCCACGCGACCTTCATGATCATGGGCGACACCTGCACGCGCGCCTGCGCCTTCTGCAACGTGCGCACGGGACTGCCGGGCGCGCTCGACGAGGACGAGCCCGCGCGCGTCGGCGACGCGGTCGCCAAGCTTGGCTTGAGCCATGTCGTCGTGACCTCGGTCGACCGCGACGATCTCGCTGACGGCGGGGCAGGGCACTTTGCCCGCACCATCGCGGCCATCCGCCGCGCTGCGCCAGAAACGACAGTCGAGGTCCTGACGCCCGATTTCCTGCGCAAGGAGGGCGCGCTCGAGGCGGTCGTCGCGGCGAAGCCGGACGTGTTCAACCACAATCTCGAGACCGTGCCGTCGAAATACCTGACGGTCAGGCCCGGCGCGCGCTATTTCGCTTCGCTGAGGCTCCTCGAGCGCGCCAAGGAGCTGGACCCTTCGCTGTTCACGAAATCGGGCATGATGGTGGGCCTCGGCGAAGCGCGCAACGAAGTGCTGCAGGTGATGGACGACATGCGTGCGGCCAGGATCGATTTCCTCACCATCGGCCAATATCTGCAGCCGACGCCGAAGCACCACGCTGTCGAACGGTTCGTGCCCCCGGAGGAATTCGCCGACTATGCGACGATCGGCGCCGCCAAGGGCTTCCTGCTCGTGTCGTCATCGCCGCTCACCCGCTCCTCGCACCACGCCGGCGACGATTTCGCCCGGCTTCGCGCGGCGCGAACGGCGCAGTTGGAGGCGGACATCGACGTTGACCCATCGCGGATGAGGCTGTAGGCACGGGGCGCGACACGCCTTCGGGCGCTTCGGGCGAGCGCGTAGCTCAATAGGTAGAGCATCTGACTTTTAATCAGAGGGTCGTGGGTTCGATTCCCACCGCGCTCACCATATAAATCAAATAGTTAAGTTCTGTTCAGGCGGTGGCGTCGATTTTCAATGGCAAACCTGTGGCAAAAACCGTAGGTAGTGACCCCCGTTTCCGTGCGCGTCGCCAAAGGCTATGGCGGAGGGCGATCGGACCGCCGGGCGACTGGCGTCGCGGAGTGGTGGACTTCGTGCTTGAGTTCGAGCGCTTGCGACCCGGCGTCCGCCCCGACAACGAACGATCGATGCGCCGTCGTGATTGGCGATGGGCCACGCGCCAGTGCGCAGGCGGAGCGACCACCCCACCCCACCCAATCCGCCCAGTACGGCAAACTCGAAATGAGGCCCGCCGACCAATTTTCAAATCTGAAAACCCAACGGTTCAAATCGACCGAAATAAGGTCAATATTGCTGTCCTAACGCCTCCTTTTCGTGATACAATCAGCCATCGCCCCGGCATACCGAAGGCGAAGGGGGAGCAACGGAAATGTACGGGCGTCAAGGCGATCCTATTTACACACAAGCCGACTGGTCAGGCATCGGCGATAAAATAGCGCAAGCGCTCGGGTTCGCGGGCACGCCTCCACAGTCTCAACAGCCGTCGCCATTCAGGTTCCAAGCGCCTCAGCCCCACGCGCAGCCCGCGGGCCGGCCCGTTCCGTTCATTCCGCAAGCCCTTCAGCAAGCGGCCCCCTTGCCGCCCTCAAGGCCCGCCGCCAACTTCACCCCATCGCCGATGAGCGCCGTGCCAGCCGCGCCATTGCCGCCCTCGAGGCCCGTGCAAGCGCCTGTCGCGCCAGCGCCAACCGACCCCAACGCGACCGCCTTGCAAGCCGCCGCGTCGATTCCGGTCAACTTGCCCTCGCCGAAGCCAGCCGACAATTCAGCCGCACTCGCCAATGCGGCTTCGATGCCGGTCAACTTGCCTCCCGCGGCCCCGAACTTCTTTGACCAATTTGACGCCTATCTCGGTCGCATAGCGGCCTCGCCATTCGCCCAAGCCACCGCAACCGGCGCAACGGTCGGCGGGCTTAATGCTGCCGGGACCGGTCAAGATCCTGTCACGGGGGCTATCCTTGGCGCCGGGGCAGGCGCGGCCGGATCCACACTCGCCCGCGGCGTCGGGGCGCTTGCTCAGGCCGCCACGCCCTCCGCAGCGGTCGCGCCGTCAACGCAGGCGCTCAAGGACACGGCGCAAGCGGCCCATGGCGGCGCTTTCGCGCCAGGCCACGTTATCGACCCGGCCGCGCTTCAGCGCCTCTTAGACTCGATCAGGACAACGATGGCCGCCAACGCTTTCGACCCGGCCTTGCATCCCGGGGGAATGGCTGTCGTAAACCGCATCGCCGCGTTTCCGCAGCCGGGCGCTCCGGTGATCCGTCTGACGCTAACCTGGCATAGTGATTTCGCCCTTGTTCGTTGCTGGTTCGCGAGGATGCGCGCACGATGATGCATCTCGGTTGGTTTGTGGGCCGCGGCTTCTCGGTTCACGGGTGGAAGCTGGATTGGTGGGGTGACGACTTTCGGGACTGGACATGCTCCGATATCTATCTCGACCTCGCTCGGGCTCTGGACCGCGCCTGCTTCGACTATGTGATGATCGAGGATGGCGCGCTGATTCTGAACGCCTATGGCGGTTCGATGGACGCATACCTTCGCCACGCCGTAAGCTCCCCCAAGGCCGACCCCATGCCGCTCGTGCCGCTGATGGCCCAGGCGACGAAAGGGCTTGGCGTGATCGCGACGGCTTTCTATCCGCCCTATCTTGGGCGCGGCTTGCGGCGACCAACGACCACCTTAGCCGTGGACGTTCCGGCATCAACCTCGTGACTGCCCATAATGACCGCGCGGCGCAAAACTTCGGGCTTGACCGGCATTATGAGCACGACACCCGCTACGCTATGGCGAGCGAATGGATTGAAGTGGTCGTTAAGCTCTGGCGCTCCTGGGAACCAGGCGCAATCCGCGCCGACGTTGACGCCGGGATCTACGCCGATGCTTCGAAAGTGCACGAGATCAACCACGAGGGCGCGTACTACTACTGCCGCGGACCACTGAACCTGCCTCCGGGGCCCCAGGGCCGTCCGGTCGTGTGCCAGGCCGGCGGCTCCCAGGCGGGCCGAAGTTTCGCTGCGAAGCACGCCGACACGATCATCGCCCTCGTGCGCACCGTGGCTGAGGCCAAATCCTACAAGGCTGACATCCTGGAGAAGCTCGCCGAACACGGTCGCGCGCCGCATAGTTGCAAGATCATGTTCTGCGTTTCGGTGACCATCGGCGAGACTGCCGGGGAGGCGCGCGAGCGGAAGGCGCGCCGCGCCGCGGCGTGCGCGGCCGAGATCGAGCCGCGGCTCGCATCACTCTCGTTCTTCGGGCAGCGAGACCTGTCAAAGCTTCCGCTCGACGAGCCTTTCCGTCCCGCTGAAACGAATGCGTCGCGCACTATGGTCGAAGCCTACACCGCGAAGGGCCGAACGCTAAGGGAGATCGCCGGCGACCCCGACGTCAACGGGATCCCCTTCGTCGGGACTACCGATAGCGTCGCCGCCGATATGGTTGAAGCGATGTCGGAGATCGGCGGCGACGGGCTTCTATTCACGGAGCCGCTGTCGCGCCGTAGCGTGGCGGAAATCACCGATGGC
Organism: uncultured Alphaproteobacteria bacterium; assembly: GCA_963833955.1. Taxonomy (GTDB): domain Bacteria; phylum Pseudomonadota; class Alphaproteobacteria; order Rhizobiales; family Beijerinckiaceae; genus Roseiarcus. The sequence continues at coordinate 13,818 of CAWHZY010000019.1, forward strand.
CTGATCCCCGCCCTCCAGCGCCGCGGCGCCACGCGCAAAGGATACGCGAGCGGAAGCACATTGCGCGACACGCTGACGGAGTTCTAGGCGCCATGAGTTTCGTTAATCCGAGCCTATTCACGACGCGGCCCGAAATCCAGGGAACCTTCGGCGTGGTCGCGAGCACGCACTGGATCGCGACAGCGGTCGGCATGGGGATGCTCGAGCGTGGCGGCAACGCCTTCGACGCTGGCGTCGCGACCGCTTTCGCCCTGCAGATCGTAGAGCCGCATCTCAATGGCCCCGGCGGAGATGTGCCGATTATTGTCCACGACGCGAAGCGCGGCCGGACGGAGGTGATTTGCGGCCAAGGCCCAGCGCCCGCCGGCGCCACCATTGCGCGCTTCCGCGAGCTCGGCCTCGACCTTATCCCCGGCACAGGCCTGCTCGCGCCGTGCGTGCCTGGATGCTTCGATTCCTACATGCTGCTGCTACGCGACTACGGCACCGTCTCACTCTCCGAGGCGTTGGGTCCGGCAATCGGCTACGCGCGGCGCGGGCATCCGCTAGTCGAGCGCGCCTCCGCTACGATCGCGACGGTGCGCGACCATTTTCTTGCTCACTGGCCCACATCCGCTGCGCTATGGTTGGATAAAGGCGAGGTCCCTCCGCCCGGTGTGATGTTCAGCAATCTGAGGCTCGCCGAAACCTATTCGCGCGTGTTGCGGGAGGCCGTGGGGCCGGGCGGGCGCGAGACCGAAATCGAGCGGGCGCGCGCGATCTGGGCGCAGGGCTTTGTGGCTGAAGCCATAGATAAATTCTGCCGCACCGAGGAGGTGATGGACGTCTCCGGCCGCGCCCATCGTGGCCTGCTCACAGGCGCCGACGTTGCGGCTTGGTCGGCTAGTGTCGAGGAGCCGATCGGCTACGATTACGGCCGCTACCGCGTGCTGAAGCCTGGGCCCTGGTGCCAGGGATTGGCCGCGCTCCAACAGCTCGCACTGATCAAAGGGCTGCCCTTCCATGGACTCGACCCGGCAGGTCCAGATTTCATCCACTGGCAGGTCGAGACGGCGAAGCTCGCCTTCGCCGACCGCGACACTTTCTATGGCGACCCGGACTTTGCAGCTGTGCCCACCGACATCCTGTTGTCGGACGCCTATAACGACAAGCGACGGGCGCTGATCGGGCCGACAGCATCGCTCGACCAGCGCCCGGGCGTTATTCCGGGCTACGGCAAGGCGCTCGCGGCGCGCACAGCGGGAGAGGGCCGCGTGGCCGTCGGTTCAGGTGGCTCGGGCGAACCGACCGTTGGCCGTCTCGGCGAATCGCGCGGCGACACAGTGCATTTCGATATCGTCGACAGCCTGGGAAACATGATCGCCGCGACCCCTTCCGGCGGCTGGCTGCAGTCCTCGCCGACCATCCCGGCGCTCGGCTTCTGCCTTGGCACGCGCGCGCAGATGTTCGTGCTCGAGGAGGGCCATCCAGCAAGCCTTGCTCCCGGCAAGCGCCCGCGCTCGACGCTCTCGCCCACAATGGCTCTGCGCGATGGCGAGCCCTATCTCGCCTGGGGAACGCCAGGCGGCGACCAGCAGGATCAGTGGATTCCGCAATTTTTCCTCAGGCATGTTCACGCGGGGCTGAATCTTCAGGAATCGATCGACGCGCCCGCTTGGCACACCGAGCATTTTCCGTCTTCGTTCTGGCCGCGTGCGGCGCGCCCGGGCGTCTTGGTCGTGGAAAGCCGCGTGCCGGAGTCAACGATCGCTGAGCTCCGCCGCCGTGGCCACATCGTGGAAGTCGGACCCGAGTGGTCGGAAGGCCGGCTGGTCGCCGCGGCTCGCGACGGTGATCGATTGAAGGCGGCCGCTAATCCGCGCGGGATGCAGGCCTATGCCGCCGGACGGTGAAACAGGAACCTGATCATGACGATGCCAGCGCGTGATTTCCGTGGATATGGACCAACCCCGCCGAACCCCTGCTGGCCAGGCGAAGCACGCATCGCAATCAACATCAACCTCAATTTCGAGGCGGGCGGCGAGCGCTCGATGCTGGAGGGCGACGGAACGTCGGAGAACATGCTTACCGACACGGGCTTCCCCGCCTATCCCGGCAAACGAAGCCAGATCGTCGAGAGTGTATTTGAGTACGGCCCACGCGCCGGCAATTGGCGCGTCTTGCGGATTCTCAAAGAATTTCAAGTCAAAGTGAGCGTGCTCGGAGTCGTGCGCGCGCTGCAACAAAATCCGGACGCGCTCGAGGCCTTCGTGGCGCAGGGTCACGAAATTGTCAGCCACGGCTGGCGCTGGATCGACTACCAGACGGTCGATGAGGCGACCGAGCGTGAGCATATCCGCTTGGCGATGGAAGCGATCAAGGCGCTCACCGGCGCCGCGCCGGTCGGATGGATGACCGGCCGACCGAGCGAAAACACCAGGCGCTTACTCGTTGAGCACGGCGGCCTCCTTTACGACCGCGACAGCCTGAACGACGAATTGCCCTATTGGATGACGGTGGCTGGGCGTCGGCATCTTGTTATCCCGTATTCCTACGAGACAAACGACAATCGATACGATCACAATGGCTGGGGCACAGCCGAAGACTTCGCGCGCTACATGACCGACTGCCTCGACCTCCTTTACGCCGAGGGGGCCGAGAGCCCGAAGCTGATGAGCATCGGCCTGCATGACCGCCTCGTGGGCCGGCCGGGCCGTGCTGTAGGGCTCATCCGGTTTCTCGAGCATGTGCGCCGGCATGACCGCGTCTGGTTTGCGACGGGCGCAGACATCGCTCGGCATTGGGCAGCGCATCATCCGGACCCGGTCACCGCATGACGAGCGGCCCTATCCTCGTCACGGGAGCGGCTGGTTTGATCAGCGGACGGCTTGTCAGCCGGCTTGTGGCGGACGGCGTTGCTGTCATCGCGACCGACCAGCGAGCCGTAGAGACTCCGCCAGGCGCACGCTGGGCCACCGTCGATCTTTTGGATGGTGTTGCGCTCGGTGCGCTGATGCGCGAGGCCAAGGTCGGCGCCATCGTGCATGCCGGCGCGATCTCCGGCCCGAGGGTCGCCGCGGGCAACCCGCACCAGGTTATGTCCGTCAATGTTGGAGGCGCGTTGAACATCGCGGACGAAGCGCTCCGTACGGGTGTCGACAGCCTCATCGCGCTCTCGTCACCTGGAGTGTACGGCAGTTAAGCGACCCTCGATGCCGTGCCCGAGGACGCGCCGCTAAACGCCACGGACATTTACGGTGCGAGTTAGATCGCCGCCGAGACTGTGCTTCGTGCCTATCGGCATGACCATAGCCTGCCGGCGATCGTGCTGCGGCCTTCCTCAGTCTACGGTCCGGGGCGGACTACCGCTTGCTTCATCCGGGACATGGTCGATCACGCGCGGCGTGGCGATCCGCTAGCGCTTGCTCCCGAGGGTGCCTGCCGGCGCCAATTCGTGCACGTTGATGACGTCGTCGCCGCAATATTGGGCGCCCTCAACGCGCCGCGCTTCGATCATTTCGCCTTCAATGTCCGCGGTGGAACCTGGCTCAGCAAGCAGGAAATCGCGGCGCGGGCGGCGCCAGTACTTCCCGGATTGCGCATTGCATCGATCGCCGCGCCCGCCCGCTGTCTCGACGGCGAGATGGGGCCCCTCGACACAGCTCGAGCGCAGGCTGCCTTTGGTTTTTCCCCGTCCATTCCCCTTGCGGAGGGCATCGCCGCCTACGCCGACACGCTCCGCCAGTGCGAGGGCGACCAGGACGCCACTGGCGAGCTCTTTGCTTAGCTTCACGAGGTCTTTTGGCTGCACTGACAGTCCCGTTATCCAAATGAGAGCGGGCGCGGACCCGGCCCCGTAAAATCGGAGAAAAGGCGCCCGATGACGCGAATGAAATCCATCCTTTCGATCGCCACGGTCCTCGCTGGGCTCGCGTTTCATATCCTCCCCGCGCAGGCGGATGCTGGTAAATGCGAGCCAGACAAGCTCGCAACCAAATATCCGGGGCTGGCGGGCAAGACGATCCGCATCGGGCAAGATGGCGAGAGCCCTCCCTACAGCTATCGCGATCCCAACAATTTCGACGATCTAATTGGTCTCGATGCGGACATGGCGAGAGGGGCGTTCGCTTGCATAGGCCTGCCGGTCGAGTTCAAGACTGGCGCATGGTCGGGCCTGCTCCCGGCGGTGATCGCCGGCCATTTGGATGTGATGTGGGACACGCTCTATTACACGCCCGAACGCGCCAAGTCGGTCGATTTCGTGACCTATATGATTGCCGCTACGGGCGGCCTGGTTGCTAAAGGCAACCCCAAGAGCGTCAAGTCTCTGGACGACGTCTGCGGCAAGCGGGCGACCGCAGACCTCGGGACCGTCGAGGAGGCCGCGTTTCGCGACCTCAGCAAGAAATGCGTAGCCGCCGGGAAAGGTGAGATTTCGATCGTCACATATCCCGACATGCCGGGAGGCACCCGCCTTGTCTCCAACGATCGCGCCGACGTGCTGATGTCGGACCTCGGCATGGTGAATACGCTGGTCAAAAACAATCCCGATCAATTTGACCGCGGTTTCATGATTATCACCAACTTCAAGATCGCGGTCGGCTACACGAAGGACAATAAGGACCTGGGTCAGGCGCTCCTCGACGCCCTCACCATTTTGCGCTCGGACGGAACCGAGAAGAAGATGTTTGAGAAGTACGGCGTCGACTACGCGATTTCCCAGCCGTCCGAGATCCTCACCAAGTGAAGTCTGGCGTGTGGCGTCCCGCAATCGCGTGTTTCCTCCGCGCCGGCTCCCATCCGCGCCGGCGTTGAGGAAAGCGAGAATCGATGCTGGCGGTTCGGCTCTTGTTCGCGCTGTTCCTGCTGGCGCAACTGACGCCGGTCTTTGGCCAGTCGGCCGTGACCGGAGGAACGGGATCGTCGGACTGCATCATCGGCTGCGACAACGCGCCGCTCTCAGCTCCTGATCTCAACAAGATGGGGAGCACCGGCGGCGCGGCGCCTGCGCCTATTGCGCCGACGATGAAGTCTCCCACACGAACCGCCTTCTCGCCTATCAGCGAGATGCTGGGCTATGTCGTGAGCCCTTTTCTGCTTCTTCAGGGCGCGTGGCTCGCCGTTGAGATCGCGGCGCTCGCGATGGTGGGCGGAGCGATCATGGGACTGGGGCTTGCGCTATTGCGCATCTCCCGGCTGGCGCCCTTGCGCGCGATCGCTTGGTTCTACATCTGGTTTGTGCGTGGCACGCCGCAACTCCTGCAGCTGGTCTTCATCTATGACGCGCTGCCACCGCTCGGAATTACGCTCGACACGTTCACGACCGCAGTGCTTGGCTTTGCCTTGAACGAGGCGGCGTTCAGTGCGGAGATCATTCGCGGCGGAATTCTATCGGTGAACCGCAACCAGGCGATCGCTGCCAACGCCTTCGGCATGCGGCCGTTCCTGACCCTGCGCCGAATCATACTGCCCCAGGCCATGAAGGCTATCTTGCCCGGCATGGCCAATGACGTGATCAGCATGATCAAGGGAACGTCAATTGCTTCGGTGATCTTCGTCAACGAGCTCACTTTCCGTGGCCAGCAGATTGTTGGGCAGAACTTCAAGTTTTTCACGGTATTTGGCGCGGCCGGTATCATCTATCTCGTCATGACCAGCGCCGTCGCGGCCGCACAAGCGCTGCTCGAGCGACGCTTCAATCTTGAGATTGATCGCAGCGCGAGCCGAGGATCGGGCTTCGGTCGCTTATTCGGCTTTTCGCTCTTCAATGCGCCGGCGCGCGAGCGTAGGGGCCCGACGTCCGCCCCCAGCTCTGTGCCCGCGCCCCGAATCCCAGCAACGCTTGAATCGGCCTCACTTGACTGGATCCGTAAAGTCACGGCTGGGGCGGCGGAGGAAACCGCGATCGAGCCCTTCGTGACCTTCCGAAATGTTCACAAAGCGTATGGCTCGCGAGAGGTGTTGCGCGGCATCGACCTTGAGGTGCGAAAGGGCGAGGTTGTCGTGATTATGGGTCCAAGCGGCTCCGGCAAAAGCACGCTGCTGCGCCTCGTCAATCACCTCGAAGCTCTCGACTGGGGTGAAATTCAAGTCGAGGGCAAATACGTTGGCTACCGTCTCCGCAATAAGATGCTGCGCCCGATCCGCGACCTTGCCAAGGCGCGGGCCGAAGCGCGCATCGGCACGGTCTTCCAGCACTTCAATCTTTTCGACCATCTGACTGCGCTTGAGAACGTGATGGAGGCGCCGCTGCGCGTCTATGGGGAGCCACCCGAAAAGGTGCGCACGCTTGCCCTCAACCTGCTCGCTGCTGTCGGGCTGAGCCAGCATACAGACAAGCTTCCCCACCGGCTGTCAGGCGGCCAGCAGCAGCGCGTCGCCATTGCGCGCGCCTTAGCCATTTCGCCGCGGCTCATGTTGTTCGATGAGCCAACGTCCGCGCTTGACCCGGAGCTTGTCGGAGACGTGCTGGCGGTGATGCGACGTCTTGCCGAGGCGGGCATGACCATGCTTGTCGTCACGCACGAGGTCCGCTTCGCCCAGGACGTCGCCGACAGAATTGTCTTCATGGACGAAGGCTTGGTCGTCGAGCAGGGAACGCCAGCAGAGGTGCTAAGAAATCCGAAACAAGAGCGAACGCAGCGTTTTCTGCGCTTGGTCGAACGGGAAGCTGAACCCATCGTTTAAGGCCCGTCCGACCGGCGTTCGACGCGCCGCGGCAAACCGCGGCATCGACTCTCTTTTCAAGCAGAAAGGCCTCGACAATGCCCGGTGCGCACCATCACCTACCCGCGTCTGCGGAAACCATCCATTGGGGTTTTTTCGATGCTCAACTGCCGCCGGTCCTCACTTTACGCTCCGGCGACACAGTCACGATTGACACGATTTCTGGCGGTCCTGAGATCCTCAAGGATTGTTCGTACGCCATCCTTCCTGAACATCCCGCTGTTCTCAAGGCTCTGACGCCGAAGCTCGGATTGCATATCCTCACCGGGCCCGTGGCCGTCGAGGGCGCGGCGCCGGGCGACATGCTTGAAGTGCAGATCGAGAAGATCGATCTGCGGCAGGATTGGGGGTGGAACCTCATCAAGCCCCTCTTTGGCACGTTGCCAGAGGACTTTCCGTTCGACCGGCTGGTGCATCTACCGCTCGACCGCGTCGGAATGACGTCGACCATGCCGTGGGGGACCAAGGTGCCCCTTGCGCCATTTTTCGGCGTCATGGGCGTAGCGCCGCCGCCCGCATATGGAGCGATCAGCACGATCGAGCCGCGCGAGCACGCCGGCAACATCGACAACAAAGAGCTGGTCGAGGGTACGAGCTTGTTTCTGCCCGTGTGGGCGCCAGGCGCGCTCTTCTCGGTCGGCGACGGTCATGCCGTACAGGGCGACGGCGAGGTCAACCTCACGGCGATCGAGACGGCGCTCACGGGTACGTTCAGGCTGGTGCTGCACAAAGGCAAGAGCCTCGCCTTCCCGCGCATCACCACCCCCAGCCACTTTATCGCGATGGGCATGGACCCCGACCTCGACGATGCGGCCAAACAGGCGCTGCGCGAGATGATCAAATGGATTGGGGAACTCTCCGGCCTCGAACCGGCGGACGCCTATATGCTGTGCAGCCTTGCCTGTGATCTCCGGATCACTCAAACGGTCGACGGCAATAAGGGCGTGCACGCAATGCTGGCCCGATCGCTGCTCCCGGACCACAAACCTTTTCCGTGAGCGAGATCAGGGCATGACGTCGCCGCCGTTCGGGTGCAGCGTCTGCCCGGCATAGAAACTGCCGTCTGCAGGGGCCAGCAGGACCGCGGATGGAGCGACTTCTTCGGGCCGGCCGAACCGCCTGATGGGCAGACTGCCGACCTTCCAGGCCTTCCACTCGGGGCTCAGCGTGTCGTTCAGGCGAGTGTCGATCGGGCCGGGAGCGATGGCGTTGACCAGGACGCCATGCGGCGCGGCTTCCTGGGCCATCGATCGCGTGAAGCCGAGCACGGCGGCCTTGGCGGCGCTGTAATGCGCGAGGCCGGGCGCCGCCTTGTAGCCAAGGTTCGAGCTCACGTTGATGATCCGCCCGTAGCCGCGCGGCTTCATGCGGATGTAGGCGAGTTGAGAGAGCACGAATGTCGCCTTGAAATGCACGTTCATCATCCAGTCGACAGCCTCGAGGGTGATGGCTTCGACGGCGTTTTTCCTCGCTTACTCCGGCGTTGTTGACCAGGATGTCGACTCGACCGAGCGCGGTCTCGGTGTCAGCGAACAGACGCCGCGTGGCCTCCATGTCGCCGAGGTCGCATCGCCAGGAGAATGCGCGCCGGCCTTGGGCCCGCACGGCGGACTCGACCCCGACCGCCCCTTCGTCGTCGTCGTTGTGGCAAAAGGCCACATCCGCGCCCTCGGCGGCGAAGGCAAGCGCGATCGCCGCGCCGATGCCGCGGCTGCCGCCGGTGATGAGGGCCATGCGGCCCTCAAGCTTGCTCGACCCAGCCATCGATCGTCCTGGTTAATGAAAAATTCAGAGCTGCACAGCACGCGCGCGAAGACCGCGAGCGACCGGGCGCGCCCCCGCGCACAAGTTTACGCGGGCTAGAGCATCGGACTGTCAGATTGAATTGTCGGGGATTCCCGCGGGGATGGGAATGTGATTCACTTCCGGTTGGAGGTGATTTGCGATGCCGAAGCCCTATTCGCTTGATCCTCGCGAGCGTGTGGTGAGTTACGTTGAGGGCGGGTGTTCGCGGCGTGCGGCGGCGGCCCATTTCAGGGTGTCGCCCTCGTTTGTGATCAATTTGATGACGGCTTTTCGCCAACGCGGGGCGGTTGCGCCCAAGGCGCTTGGCGGCTGGCGACACAGCAAGCTCGACCCGCACCGCGACTTCATCTTGCGCCGCGTGGCGGAGAAGGACGACATCAGCATGCCGGAGCTGGCGCGCGAACTTCAAGCCGCCAGCGGCGTGAAAGTCGACCCCGCCTCGCTGTCGCGGCTTGGCTGATCCGCAACGGCCTGAGCTTTAAAAAAAAGCCTTCAGGCCAGCGAATGCGATCGGCCCGACGTGCGCCAGGCGCGCGAGGCGTGGAAGGCTGAACGGCAGCCCAAGATGCGGACCGAGCCGCATCGGCTGATCTTCATCGACGAAACGGGAACCAACACAAAGATGACCCGCGCGCGCGGACGCTGCGAGAGGGGCGAGCGCCTTCACTCCAAGGCCCCCTTTGGCCATTGGAAGACCCAGACTTTCGTCGCCGGGCTGCGCTGCGGCGCCCTGACCGCGCCGTGGGTCATCGACGCGCCGATGGACCGGACAATCTTCGAGACCTACGTGAGTACCCAACTCGCCCCGACCCTCGAAAAAGGCGACATCGTCATCCTGGACAACCCGCCCGCCCACAAAAGCCCGGCCGCCGAACAAGCCATCCGCGAGCGCGGCGCTTGGCTCATGTTTCTGCCGCCCTACAGCCCCGACCTCAATCCCATCGAAATGGCCTTCGCCAAACTCAAGGCGCATCTGCGCGCCTTGGCCATCCACACCATCAACGAACTCTGGAAGGCGATCGGCCAAATCTGCGATCTCTTCACCTCAGAAGAATGCGCAAACTACTTCGAAGCCGCAGGGTACGGATTCAAATGAGCGTCCGATGCTCTAATGCGGCTTCCGCGGTTACGCCCCGCTGTCGCTGAGCGCCTTGGCCAACGCCACGTAATTGGTCTTGCCGGAGCCCAGAATCGGGATCGTCTCGAGGACGACGACCGACGAGGGGTGCATAAACTCGGCCGCCCCCTTGGCGTCGGCCGCGCAGCGATTGTCGGCAGTCCCCTATTGTATGGCGTAGCGGAGGCCGACCCGGATTTGTTGCGACCAGTTGTTTTGCTTGACCGTCATGCCCGTCTGCGGGTTGATGAGGTTATTGATCGCGCCGCTGTTCAGATATCGATAGCCGATGTCGAGTGTGGCGCTCGGAGTGAGCTGGAACCCGAGACCTGCCGAGAGCGCCCAAGCGAAGCTATAGGTCGTGGAGCTGAATGATCGGTTCCAGTTTTGCGGCGCAAACGCGATATTGGGCTGCGGACTGATCAAACGCCCGAACTGATTGATCCAAAGTTGCGGATAGGTCCCCGTCGGGGTGAGATCGGCGGCATAGGGCTGACCGTTGGCGGTCTCGTTGAAGTTGAGGCTTCCCGACATCGTGTTGATGTTGAAACCGGCCCCGCCGCCGACATAGGGAGTGAAGCCGTAGTAGGTTCCAAGATCCACATAGGCGTTGGCAAGAAACGTATTGTTGTGCTGGTTTATGTTCGCCGAACCGATGCAGGTGTTCGTGGTGTTGTAGAGGTAGCCGAGCAGTGGATTGGGCGGAACCTGGCTCGTTAATCCGCTGAGCGCATAGGGGCAGACAACCGTGGTGTTGCTCGATCCGCCGGGCCCGGTGCGGTAGTCCCAGGTGCCGTCAAAGCGCAGATAGTTGTTGAAGCGGTAGCCGGCGCCGAGGCCGCCGGAGAAGTCGGTCGCATGGATGTTCTGTCCGGAGTAGACCGGCAGGGGCGAGCCGGCGAAGCCGGGCGGCGGCGCGGAGATCGCCGCCATCGAGACGGTCGGCGCAACGTCGAAGCTGATCCCGAGATCGCCGCGCACGTACCAGTTCGAGCCGGCCTCGTAGGCCAATGGGCCCTGGGTCGCTGGCAGCGTGAGCGGGGGAGACGTCCCCAACAGGTCGGCGGCCGAGGCCGGCGCCGCCACGATCGCTGCGGCGCAAGCGAGAGATAACAGAACCTTCATTGGCCACCCCAGAATCGCCGCGTCGACAGGGCGACGCTTCAAGGGGCACTCTGGCGGGCGAATACTTAAATATCGTTTAACCGTAACAAACTGTTACCTATGATGTACTCAATAATATAAGTAACGTAAGGTAAAGCGTATCGCGTGATCCAACGATGGCTGACTCTGGTAAGGCTATCGGCGCCTCCTTGCGCGGGACTGCAGCGCCGGGGCCCGGTGGTCCGCCTTTAGGAGTGAAGTACTTTTGGGTCGAACCGCGATCGCCATTGCGCCGCAGGGCGTCGAGAGAGGCCCGTCCTTCCGGACCGGCTACGGTGAAGTGATCAGGGAACGTCGGGCGCCCCACTGCCCGCTGGATCGCCGCGTCGCCATGAGGGCGTCGAAAGACGGGCGTCCTTCGACGCCCTACCGCTCCTCGCGATGACGGATTCTTTCCGAACTCCGCGTGCTCTAGGAGCGGGCGAGCACCAGCCCGACGCCGGCGAGCAACACGCCAGTGAGCTGTCGCGCCTCCAACGGCTTTGCCTCCGTTCCCAGGAGCCCGAAAGCGTCGATGAGCGTCGACGTAACCGCGATGACCGAGAAGTACAGGATGAACGTCTGGGTCGGTCCGAGCCTGGGCGCGACAAAGGCAAGGCCCGTGACGATAAACGCCCCGCACAGGCCGCCAAAGACGACCTTCAATCCTTGAGCGGTGATCAGGCTCGTGTCGGGAAGCGGAAGACGGTAGATCACGACAGCAACCAGAACGAGCGACAAAGCGGAGATGGTGGCGGACATCGCGCCAACCCAAAGCGCGCCGACGCCCGATCGAACCGCCGATCCGTTGGACATGGCTTGCAAGGCCTGGAAGAGGCCGCAGGCCATCGCAATCAGCCAGAAGTTCGCTTTCAAGATCTTACTCCAGATTTTAAGGCTCAGCTCGGACGGTCAGCGTCCCATCGATAAAGTGCGTGTTGGCGAGGAAAGCCGACACTCGCTCGGCGAACTCCCGCCTCACACGCGTAAGCGGCGGCCGGGTCCGCCGCCATGGGCGTGCAGCGGGCGACCGCGCGAGGTCCGGCCAGGGCGACGCGGCGAACCAGGCGCGATAATTGTCAGCGAACCTCGCTTCGCCGCGCCACAAGCCAAGCTCCCATGGCTTCGGCGCGTTGACGAAATGCAAAACGATCGGCTCGAGACGGCGTTCGAGGTCGAGCAGGAAAAAGTCGCCCATGAAATTGAAGCGCGGCGAGAGCGGCGCGAAATTTCCTTTGAGCGCCGCGTTGAGCGCATCCTGCTCCATGAACGGGTAGCGCTCCGGCTCGTCGCGCAGCGCTTTCGTCACGCGCTCCGTCAGCTTCTCGGCCCGCCACGCGGCGCGGTCGATCGTCATGAGTCCGGCGTTGAAGTAGGGCGTGTCGAGCGCAAGGCCGAGCGAACGGCGCGAACGCTGGAACCGGCGCGCCAGCGCATCGCCCTTGAAGTCCATGAGAAAGATCATGTCATAAGCAGCGGCGAGCGGCTTGTCCCCGAGGTCGAAGCTTTCGAGCCGCTTGAGGCCGGGACGGACGATCAGCATGTCGGAATCGACGGTGACGATCCGTTCGAAATGACGAGGCAGGATTTCGTCAAGAAACAGCCGGCGGAACACCGCCCGGGAAAAGCGCCCTTTGCCGGCGAGGTTCAAGTCGAAGCGCGAGAAGTCGAGGGTCATGAGCTGGATGCGCTCGCGCAAAGGGGCCGGCAGCTTGTCGAAGCCCGGCGCGACGTCGTCCGGCTCGCAAATCAAAAAGATCTCGCGCTCCACGTCGGGCTCTGCCTCGACCAGTGACGCGATCGCGCGCACAGCCGGCGCAAAGAAAGCGCGGTCCGGCGTGAAGCAATAAGCGGTTCGCATCGCGTCCCTCGTTCGCCCCAGGTGGCCCCTCGCAAGGTCTCAGGCCACCAGCACGGGCTCTCGCTGGGCCGCTAGCACAGCTAAAATGAGCGCTATGAAGCCGCGCCCGGCTTGGCGGCCAAGCCAGGTTTGGTCTACCCCCCTCGCTTAATCCTGCTCGCCGATCGTTTGGGCGTAGGTCTTGCCATAGGGATAGAAGCGTTCCTTGTGGCCTTGCTCCCAGGCGGCTTTGAGCCCGGGCGTTGTGATGTCCCAATCCGGCCGGCACTTCCTGGTGACCACACGCAGATCTTGGCGGAGATCCTCCGTTGTTGGGCGGCCGAAGAACCAATAGCCATTATAGATTTTATAAACCACGAGACCCGGCTCGAGCACGATCGTATACGGAATCATGGGGTTGTGGACCGGATCGGTATATTCGGCGATGTCGAGGTCCTTTTGGATGGTGCGCCGCGGGTCGGAGAGAAAAGGCCAGTGGGCGCCGATCCCAGTACGAAATTCATTCGTCTCGACAATACTGTCGGTGCTGATCGTGACGAGCCGGCAGTAGCCGACCTCGAGCTCGCGATGGAGTTGAACAAGGCCTTCGGCCTGTCGGCGGTCCTTGGGACAGTAGCCTCCACGGCTGAGAACGAGAACCATCGGATGCTGTCCCTGCAGCTCTGACAGCTTGCGGCGTTTCGCGGTGTGGTCGGAAAGCTCGTAATCAGGGAAAACGGCGCCTGGAACGATGTCGGATCGCATGCGAATAGCTCCTCGGTTGAACGCGCGTCGACGTCCGCGCCGCCTCCGGCGGCCTCAATGCTCCTGCCTTCCTGCGAAAGGCAATCGCCGGGCTTCCAGTGAGATTCATGAAAGCGAACGGATCCGCATCGAGCGAATCCAGGCCCATTCTTAAGCGAGTCTCCTTCTCTCTACGACGGCCTGTTCCCTCTCGCGGCCCGCAGAACAGCGATCAACAGGAGCACCGCGACGGGCCAGTGAAACCAGATGTGGCGAAGGCCGCTGAACATGTTGATCACAAACAAGAAGACGGCGATGGCGATCAGCACGGCGCTGGAACGAGGCAGCCTCGTGTACCGTTCCCAGGCGCGAGAAAAGCCGGCCTCCACACCACGTGCAGGCGCCGGGGGCTCCGTCATCACCTCGGGCCGCGACGCCCGTGGCCGCGAGGGCGCGCCGCCTTGAAGGACGCGATAGCCCGTCACCGGATTGGCGACGTTCTTCAAGCGCTGCTCGCCGAGGCAGTCGAACCCGATGGACAGTTTGTTGTGCACCTGTTCGTACACCGGGCCGGATATCAGGATTCCGCCCGGTTCGGCCAGTTCCTGCAGTCGCGCCGCGATATTGACGCCGTCGCCATAGATGTCGTCACCCTCCACCATCACGTCGCCCAGATTGATCCCGATGCGGAATCTCATCCGTTGCGGTTCGGGCAGCCCGCCATTTTGGCTGGAGAGCTCCTGCTGCGTCTCGACCGCGCATTGCACGGCCTCCACAACGCTGGCGAACTCGGCAATGACCGCGTCGCCCCAAGTGTTGACGATGCGCCCATCGTGGCGTTCGATCAGCGTCGCCATGGCCTCGCGGGACCGGCGCAGCGTCGCCAGCGTGCCCGCTTCGTCAGCTCCCATGAGGCGGGCATATCCCTCGACGTCGGCGCATAGGAGCGTCGTTAGCCGCCGTCTTACCTTCGTCGTCATGGCGGTATGGTAGCGCAAAGCTGGCGGACGGCACGACGCGTCTGCGGCCGCCCCCAACGGTTCTCAATGCCGCCTCAAGAAGGCGGTCAAGAACAGACACGCATAGGCGCCGATGGCGGCGGCGAGAAATCCGTCGATGTAGGAGAGAACCGCGGCCTGTTTCGCCACGGCCGACCCAAGCAGGCTCGTCCCTTGCGCGACAGCGAGCGCAGCATCGCTCGAGTGTGTGGCGACGGCGTTGCGATAGGCAGCCAGCCGATCGGCCGTCTGCCCGCCGAGGCTGTCGACATGCAGGCCGATGAGATTGGAGTGGACCTGCTCGCGCACGCGCACGAAGGTCTGCATGAAGGCGGTTCCGATCTCGCCGCCGAACAGGCGACTGGTCTGGAGCAGCGTGCCGATCGTCAACACATCGGCGGGGCTCATCGATCGAACCGCGAGAACGACCACCGCCGTCAACGCGAACGACTGCCCGACGGCCTGTAAGACCTGAGAGGGAAGAAAGTCGTCGGTGGCCCAATCCTGCGTGAGGCCGGTTCCCATCAGCGAGGCGATTCCGATCAGGATCGCGCCGAACCCAAGCACCCAACGCGCGTCGACACGCGAGAGAAGCCAGCCGAGAGGAAGGACGATCGCGAATTGGGGTAGCGCGATCCATATGAGTACGGCGCCGACCTGCAGCTCGCGATAGTTCTGCACCACCTGAAGGTAGGTCGGGATGATGTAGGCGGTCGAGAGAATGATGAACCGGAAGCCAGCGAGCAGCAGCAGAAGCGGCACAAGCCCTTCCTTCGCGAGCAGCCGAAGGTTGAGGAACGGCTTTTCGACGTAAAGCTCCCGCACCACGAAGGCGAGCGTGAGCAATCCGCCCGAAAGCAACAGGCCATTGACGAGGCCGTTGTTGTTCCAGTCGAGCCGGTTGCCCTGGTCAAGGCCGGCGTAAAGAAGGGCGAAACCGACGCCGGCATAGACGAGCCCAGGCCAGTCGAGGTGGCGCAGCAGCGCCATGTTGATCTTCTCGCGCGGCACTCCGTACCAGATGCAGGCGAACATGAGCGGCAGCGCCACGCAATTTTGCCATTCGATCCAACGCCATGACCAGTTTTCCGTGTACCAGCCCTCGAGCGAGGCCGAGACGTTCTGCGACAGCTCGGAGTTCATCGCGTAGACGGCGAGACCATAGACGATCAGGCGCTGCGGCAGACTGCGGACGATGAAGCCGATGGTGAGCGGGATGAACGTTCCGGAGCCCACGCCGGCGAGAAATTGCGCGGTGAGAAAGGCAGTGAGGTTGGGCGACAACGGTCCGAGCAAGGCCGCGACGAACAGGAGCGCCATTCCGTACAGAAGGATTCGCCTGACGCTGAAAATGGCGCCCAGATAGGGACAGGCGACGCCGATCATCATCTGGCCAACGCCGAAGCTCGTCGTCATCCACGCGCCTTCGTCGAACCCGAAGTGCAACCCGCCGCGCAGGTCGGCGAGCCCAAAGGTCGTGATGCGGCTGCCGACGAATGACAGGATGGCGCCCATCAGAACGCCGAGGA
Organism: uncultured Alphaproteobacteria bacterium; assembly: GCA_963833955.1. GTDB lineage: Bacteria > Pseudomonadota > Alphaproteobacteria > Rhizobiales > Beijerinckiaceae > Roseiarcus. Next base: position 29,700 of record CAWHZY010000019.1, read on the forward strand.
TGCCGATGTAGGGCCTGAGCGAATCGGCGCTGAGCCGCGGCGGAACCCACCCCGCTGTATGGGTAGCGACGCCAGCGGAGGTGATCGGCGCCGGGGGGCGGACGTCCGCGCCGGCCGAAGCGAGTGCGGCGGGTACGGCAGTCATGGCTTTGACGCCGCGTCGCTCGTCGCCGTTCCGCCGCTTTGCACAGGGCCCGCGCCGGTATCGACCGTGGCTTCGACCGACATGCCGGGCCTCACCAGCGCTCCAAGCGAAGGGTTGTTGTCGAGCACGATCTTTACGGGCACGCGCTGGACCACCTTGGTGAAGTTTCCGGTCGCGTTGTCGGGCGGAAGCAGCGCGAAGGTGCTGCCCGTCCCCGGCGACCAAGAGTCCACGTGTCCGGTGAGCTTGAGGTCGGGAAAGGCGTCGACAGTCACCCGCGCCGGCTGCCCGACCCGGATGTTGGTCATCTGGGTTTCCTTGAAGTTCGCCAGCGTCCAGATGTTCGGCAGCGGGAGGACCGCGATCACTTGCGTGCCGACATTGACGAATTGTCCGAGCCGCACTTGCCGCTGGCCCACGAGGCCGTCGGCAGGCGACAGAATTCGTGTATAGCGCAGATTGTCTGAGGCGAGCGCGACCTGCGCCTGCGCCGCGTGGATTTGGGCGCGAAGCTGCTTTTCCTGAATGTCGATCGCCGCCAGCGCCGCCTTCTGCTGGTCGAGCTGCGCTTCGTTCAGGCGGCGTTGCGCGATGGCTTTCTTCGCATTGTCGTCGGCCTGTTCGACCAGCTGTTGGGTGCCGGCGATTCCGGTCTTGAACAGGTCGCGCTGGCGCTTGTCCTCGAGCTGGAAGCGCAGCACGTCGGCCTCGGTGGCGTCGATCGTCGCCTCGGCCTCCCGGACAAGCGCCTCTTGGATGCTGCGCTGGTTCTCAAGGTTGGCGAGCGTGGCCTCGGCCGCGGCGAGATTGGCTTGCGCCAGGTCAAGTTGGGCCTGGTAGTCGGACGGATCAATGACGGCGATCAAATCGCCCTTGCGGATGGTCTGGAAGTCATTGACCGGCATCTCGGTGATGTATCCGGACACGCGCGCGGAGAGCGGCGTCACGTCGCCCGCGACGAAGGCGTCGTCCGTCGATTCGAAACGCGCGGCGCCCGTCCAGCGGTCCCAGTGTCCGGCGGTGTACCAGATCAGCCAGGCGACGAAGGCAAGGAAAGCGATGCGGAGGATCGGATAGAGCCAGCGACTGCGCCAGGGTGGGGCCATGGCGGTGGTCTGTGCCGACGCGTTATTCGCTGGCTGCGTTTCTGTCATCGCGCCTCCTTGAGTAGCGCAGTATGACAGAATCCCGAAAATGGCGTCCAGACCGACGGATGAGTGGGAGCGCGCGCAGCATCGGCGCGGGAGCTCGGCGCCTTCCTCGCCGCGAACTTAGCTTCTTAGTCCGGGCGTGACGCCGAGCTTGTCAAGAAGCCCCTGCGGTTCGAAATAGGCGACCCACAGGTCTACGGCTTTGCCATTCCGGATCGTCCAGAGATCAGGGATCTTGATGGGCCGCCCCACGGCAGGTAGCTGGGAGCAGTCGCGGTGAAAACCCGGGTCGAGATATTGCGCGAAAGCGGTGAGCCGCCCCTCGACGCCCGCCTGATAAAAGGCGTCCGCCACCGCTTTGTTGCGCTCGGTCTCGGATCGAGCGTTCATTTCCATCGGCGTCCTCTCAGAGCAAATCGCATTTGGTCGAACCGAGGTCGTCATCTACCCTGCGTAGGCGGCGAAGCAATCCACGCGCGGCAGGGCGCGCCCGTTCTCCTGGTTTGCTTCCCCGCGGACTTGATCCCGGGGGTCGCAATGACGGGTCTCAGTCAGGTCGTGTAGGATGCGTGAGAAACCAGAGGGAAAACCCCGATGACCCGACGTGCGCGCGACGTTCTCATCGACATCCTGCGCGATGAGGGCATAACCCACGTCTTTGGCAATCCCGGCTCGACCGAGATGCCGCTCATGGACGCGCTCGTCGACGCGCCGGACATTCGCTACGTGCTCGGGCTTCAGGAGGCGACCGCGGTCGGCATGGCCGACGGCTGGGCGCTCGCCACGGGCCGGACCGCCTTCGTCAATCTGCACGCCATGGGTGGTCTCGGCAACGCGATGGGCGTGCTGGTCGCCTCCAAGGCGAGCGAGACGCCGCTCGTGGTCACCGCGGGCCAACAGGACACAAGGCATCTGATGACCGAACCGTGGCTCTCGGGCGACCTTGTCGCGCTCGCCGCGCCCGTGACCAAATGGGCGAAGGAGCTCAGGCGAGCCGACGACATCGGGCCGGCGCTCCGCCGCGCCTTCGGTCTCGCGCGCACGCCGCCCTGCGGGCCGGTGTTTCTGTCGCTGCCGATGGATATTCTGGATCAGGAAGCGCATGGCCCGATCCCACCCGCGTCTTCGCCGCCGCGGCTCGGACCTTCTCCTGACGCGGCAGGCTTGGCCGCCAAACTCGCCGTCCTCGATCCGGAGCGGGTCGTCGTGCTGCTCGGCGACGACCTGCCGGCCGCGGCGAGCGCGGGGCTCGTGGCGTTCGCGGAGGCTGGCGGCTTTCCTGTATGGGGAACGCAGCTTACGTCGCGAGCCGCCTTTCCCTCTGCCCATCCTTGTTGGGCGGGCGTGCTGAAGCCCGATTTCGCCGACATGCGGGCTCACCTCCAGTCGGCGCAAGCGATCGTGCTGGTCGGCGGGCGCGCATTCGTCGCCTATCCCTATCGCGAAGCCGAGCCGGTGCCCGAGGGTGTCGCCGTCATGCATATCGCCGACAATCCGGAGGCGTTCGGACGTGAACACGCCGCCGAGATTGCTCTCCTCGGCGACATCGGTCAGACCCTTGCGGCGGTCGCGGGGCGCCTTGAAGAACTCATCGACAAGAACAAGGTCTCGGCCCGGCTCGCTGAGCGAGGCGCACGACGGCGCGAGGCCAGGGAAGCGACTCGCAAGGACATTCTGGCGGAAAGCGCGAGCGGGGCGCTCAGCGCGGACGCAGCGGTGCTCGCCGCGCTCGACGCGCTGCCTGAGGGCGCGATCATCGCCAACAATTCCGCCGCCACCTTCGGCCGGGTTCAGGATCTTCTGACGACCGAGCCAGGCCGCTACTTCTTTGCTCGCGGCGGCGTGCTCGGCTGCAGCATGCCGGCGGCGGTCGGCGCGTCGCTTGCGACAAAAGGCTGGGTCGTCGCGTTCGTCGGCGATGGCGGGGCGATGTATTCGCCGCAGGCTTTGTGGAGCGCAGCCCATTATGGCGCGCGAGTTATCTTCGTCGTCTTCAACAATCGCCGCTACGGCGTCTTGCAGAACGTCGCCAGGTCGCTCGGCTATTCCAACGCGAAGGCCGGTCGGTTCGTCGGCATGGACGTGGTGGATCCGGCGATCGACTTCCAGGCGCTGGCGGCGTCGATGGGCGTGCCGGCGGAGCGCGCTAACGATCGCGACGCGATCGGCGCTTCGATCGATCGCGCGCTCAAGCGCGAGGGCCCGTCGCTGATCGAGATCCCGATCCGCTGAGGCCGCTGCGAGCGGCGCACGCCCGACGACCCTTAGGTAGAGTTACCCATAGACTGCAACTTACCTGGCGTACAATGTTCAGCCGCATTGCATGTCGATAACGCGCAAATTCGGCTCCGAATTTATAATGTGTTTTCCTATCTTGATTGACGTTCGCCCGGCGAGACAAATCCCTCGCCGGGCGAAATTTTGACTTCGCCGCCGAAGGAATAAAGGCGCTTGCCTCGCGCAATCCGATCGGGATCCGCTTCCGCTCAAAAAAGCGGCGCATGCTCAGGTCGCTGGAACCGCCGCATGGCCTAATGCAGGTCGCGGGTATAGACGAATCTCGGCATGTTCCAGCCGTAGCGGATCGCAAGCAGGCGCAGCGCCAGGCCCGCCGCCATCGCGACGATCATTACTGGATCATGCGGCAGGCCGGCGCGTAGGCCGCCGACATAAAGGGCGCCCGCGACCACCGAGACGCTGGCGTAAAGCTCGCTGCGAAAGAGCAGCGGGACATCGTTGCAGAGCACGTCGCGCAGCACCCCGCCGACGCAGCCGGTGATCATGCCCGACATGATGACAATCAGAAACGGCAGGTCGAGATCGAGCGCGACGTTGCAGCCGATCACGGTGAACAGGGCAAGGCCGATCGCGTCGAGAACGAGAAAAACGTGGCGCAGCCGATGCACGACGCGCGCGATCGCGATCGTGAACAGCGCCGCGGCGGCAGTCACCAGAAGATAGTACGGATGCGCCACCCAGGACAGCGGATAGTGCCCGAGCAGGATGTCGCGCATCGAGCCGCCGCCAAGCGCCGTCACGCTGCCGAGCAGACAGACGCCGACCCAATCCATGGATCGGCGTCCGGCAGCGAGCGCCGCCGTCATGGCCTCGACAACGATGGCGACAATGTACAGCGCGTGAAGCAACATTTATGCATGCGCTCCCGCGCGAAGAGGCGCATCCGGGCTCAGGACCGGCGCGGCCGTGCGACCCTTATCACCGCCGACGCCGTTGTCGGCGAACGCCTTTCCGCGCCGCGAAAGCGATCATCACGAAGCAAGGCTCAAAGGCGCGCCTTGTTCACCCGCGAGTCTCGGTTCAATCGTGCGGACGTACCAGTCAACGAACTGGACGACGCCGCCCTCGTGAACCGTTGAGTACGGACCGGGCTCATAAGCGGGGGAACGGAGCCCGCGCGCGTTCTCCTCGACGATCCGGCGATCCTGATTGTTGGTCTCCGTCCAGACGTGGGTGAGCTCCCCGAGGTCATAGTCCTCGCCCTCGACCGCATCTTTGTGGACAAGCCATTTCGTCGTGACGGCCGTCTCGTCGGCGCTGATGGGCAGCACGCGGAAAGTCACGGCGTGGTCGATCAGCACGTGGTTCCAGATCGTCGGATAGTGATAGAGCATGAGCGAGCCGATGCGCTCGGCCGTGACCTCATCCGACAGGTTTCTCCGCACCGCGCGCTTGCCCGTCAGCGTATAGCTCTCGACATCGGGCAGGAGCGGCGTTCTCGTCGCGCGGAACTGGCCCGCGGGGTCGATGCGGAAGCGGGCGGGAAGGCCGGTCGCTTCCAGCCGCGCCCAGTGCTCCAGCATCTCGGGGTCTTTTTCGGCGCTCTGGATCCCGGTCGCGCTCGGCGCTTCCGGGAAGGTCTTGCACAGCTCCGGATGGTTCGCCTGGCAGTGGTAGCACTCGCGATTGTTCTCCCAGACGAGCTTCCAGTTGCCTCGCTCGACGATCGTGCTCTCATGGACGACCTTCGCCTCGGCAAGGCGGTGCGGCGCGAAATAAGGCTCCATCATTTTGCGGAAGGACATGAAATCGGGCGGCGTCTCGGCAAGGCAGACGAACAGGTATCCGGCCACGCTCTCGCAGGCGACCGTTTTGAGCCCATAGGCCGACTTGTCGAACCCCTCGGCGACCTGGCGAGCGAACAGGAGGCGCCCGTCAAGATCGTAGCTCCATTGGTGATAGGGGCAGACGAGCCGGACGGCCGCGCCCTTCTCGGCCGCGCAGATCCGGCTGCCGCGATGCCGGCAGGTGTTGTGAAACGCGCGGATCGCGCCCTTGAGATCGCGGACCAGGATCACCGAATAATCGCCGATCTGGACGGTCATGAAGGAGCCGGGCGTGAGTTCGCAATCGTGCCCGACGAACAGCCAGTCCCGGTACCAGATCATTTCCATGTCGAGGCGGAAGTAGTCCGGGTCGATGTAGAAGGGCTGCGGCAGGGTGAAGCCTTCGCGGCGGCCCCTTAGCCGTCCCAGCATGTCGTCGCGCACGTTCATGGATTTCCGTCCTCGACCGGGAGGGATCGCGCGCGGCGGGTGATGCCAAACGCCGGCGCGTTTGGCTAACCATCAAACCGAGCGCCGCCATGCGTCAAGGACGTTCGTCATGCTGGGCGCCAACAATCCGGAGCTTGCCGCATCGAATTTCTAGTCGCGTTTGCCTGGACAAACGAGAGCCATTCTCGATGAGGGCCTACGCTCGAACGAGCTTCGCCTCGGTTGTCGGCGAATGCCTCAACGACTGCAGCACCACGCAATAGCGCTCGGTCAGCTTCAGAAAGCGTATCGAGCTGGTCCTGCGGCGCGTCGGTGTCGAGTTCGAACTTGAGCCGAATGTCGGTGAACCCGACCGGCGCCTGCTTGTCGACGCCAAGCGTGCCGCGAAAGTCGAGATCGCCTTCCGCCGCCACTTTGCCCGAGCGCAGTGTGATCCCCAGCGAGGTCGCGACCGCCTTCAGCGTCACGCCGGCGCAAGCGACCAGCGCCTCGAGCAGCATGTCGCCCGAGCAGAGCTCGGCGCCGCTTCCCCCGGTCGCCGGATGAAGCCCGGCGACGGCGAGCGCTCGTCCCGTCTCGACCTTGCAGGCAATGCCTTCGGAATCGAGCGCGCCATGGGCCTTGAGCGTGACCAGCCCAGCCTTGGCGTCGCCGCGGTAGCGTTCCTTGAGCGGCGCCTGGATGGCGCGCAGTTCGTCGCCGTTCATTGTGCTTCGTCTCCTCTCAAATCCGTGAAAGCCTGAAGTTCGTCGTCATCGCGAGGAGGCCCGAAGGGCGACGCGGCGATCCAGAGATGAAGCGCCGCGCTCTACGATCTCTGGACGGCTTCGGCATAGCCCGTCCGCAAGGACGGGCGTCCTCCGACGCCCTCACGCCTCGCAATGACGATCCGCTGTCTTCAAATCACCTCCGGTTCCGACCACTCGAACTTTAGCGGCGCTTCGCGGAACGCGAACCGATCAAGGTGCGAGGCCACCACGCCTTTCATGCGCTCGACCGTCTCTTTCCCCTGAGCATCGATCGTGACCGACAGGTCATCGGGCCGCGCGTCCATGACGACGACCGCGTCAGGAAACCTGACCACGCCCTTCTCATCGGAGAGGTCGACTTCCAGCTTGTGGCTCCAATGTTTGCAAAGCTGCTGCATATATTTTGAGCCGTTGACGGTTGGGACGCTGGCGCTAACGATCGGCATGCTGGTGACGTCTTTCGGCGTTCGGTGCTGTTGGACGCAAGCTGTAATCGCAGGATGGGGCCGCACCGCTGACAATCAAGCGGCGGGTCATGCCGACTGCGATTTAGCTCGAAACCCGCGTCCGACTCAATGCGGCGACCTCGCGCGTATGGGCGACGCAGGTCCGCTTGCCGCCACCCTTCGCCCAAGCTAACGCTTGCGCGATGACCCGCGTCGGCTTCTTCTCTGGCTCGTTCGACCCGATGACCAACGGGCACCTCGACGTGATCGAGCATGCTGCGGCGCTCTGCGACCGGCTGGTCGTCGGCGTCGGCTCCAATCCCAACAAGGCCGCTTTGTTCACGGTCGAGGAGCGCCTGAAGCTGATCCACGAGGCGGCCGCGCCGATCATGGCCAAGGCGGGATGCGAGCTCGACGTCGTCGAATTCACCGGCCTCGCCATCGAAGCGGCGCGCAAAGCCGGCGCGACGCTGATCTTCCGGGGGCTCAGGGACGGAACGGATTTCGACTATGAGATGCAGATGGCGGGCATGAACGGCGCGATGGCGCCGGAATTGCGCACCGTCTTTCTGCCCGCCTCCTCGCCGGTGAGGCCGATCACCGCGACGCTCGTGCGGCAGATTGCCTCGATGGGTGGCGACGCTTCTGCGTTCGCGCCGCCGAACGTGATCAAGGCGCTGAAGGCGAAGTTCGCGAAAACCTCCTGAGGAGCCACGCACGCGGCCCTCATGCGTCCGCGCTTCGCGCGGCCACCTTCTCCCCGAGGGAGAAGGGAGACCGTCTCGCTCCCCGGCGCCCCTTCTCCCTCGGAACGCCGGAACCCCCTTCTCCCTTGGGGAGAAGGTGTCGCCGGAGGCGACGGATGAGGGCCCTTGCTCCTATCCTTCGCCCCGCTCCTCACGCAGCCGCGCCCAGTACTCGAGCCGCTTCCTAAGCTCGCGCTCGAAACCCCGCTCGACCGGCTCGTAGAGCGTGTGGCGGCCGAGCTTGTCGGGCCAGTAGTTCTGGCCGCTGAATGCGTCGGGCGCGTCGTGATCGTATTGATAGCTTTCGCCGTAGCCCTCGCGTTTCATGAGCCGCGTCGGCGCGTTGAGAATGGTCTTCGGCGGCGCCGCCGAACCATGCACTTTCGCCAGTGCCTGCGCGGCGCCGAACGCCTTGTAGACCGCGTTCGATTTCGGCGCGGTCGCGACATAGACCACGGCCTGGGCGATCGCCAGTTCCCCCTCGGGACTGCCGAGAAAATCGTAGGCGTCCTTGGCGGCGTTGGCGACAACCAGCGCCTGCGGATCGGCAAGCCCGATATCCTCCGACGCAATGCGCACCACGCGTCGCGCAATGAACAAAGGGTCCTCGCCGGCGTCGAACATGCGCGCGAGATAATAGAGCGCCGCGTCCGGATCGGAGCCGCGTACGGTTTTGTGCAAGGCTGAAATCAGATTGTAATGGCCGTCCTGCGCCTTATCGTAAATCGGCGCGCGCCGCTGCACGACTTCGACGAGGCTCGCCGCATCGAGCGTCTCGTCCGGGCGCGCGGCGCGCCAGACCTCCTCGGCGAGAGTGAGAATAGCCCGGCCGTCGCCATCCGCCATGCCGATGAGCGCCTCGCGCGCTGGCGGTTCGAGCGGCAGGGGCTTGCCCATCACCTCTTCGGCGCGTTTCAGCAGAGCTTCGAGCGCCTCGGCTCCCAGGGGACGAAAGACGAGCACGCGGGCGCGCGACAACAAAGCCGCATTGAGTTCGAACGATGGATTCTCGGTCGTCGCGCCGATGAGCGTGATCGAGCCGTCCTCCATCACGGGCAGGAAGGAATCCTGCTGCGCGCGGTTGAAGCGATGGATCTCGTCGACGAACAGGAGCGTCCCCCGCCCTTGCGTCCGGCGCGTGCGGGCGGCGTCGAAAATCTTCTTCAGTTCCGCGACGCCGGTATGGATCGCCGAGAGCTGGACGAATGTGTCGTTGCGGGAAGCGCCAATCAGCCGCGCGACTGTCGTCTTGCCGCTGCCCGGCGGCCCCCAGAAGATCATCGAACCCAGTGACGGCGCCGAAAGCAGGCGCGTCAGCGCGCCGCTCGGGCCGGTCAGGTGCTCCTGGCCGGAAACCTCGGCGATCGACATCGGCCGCAGCCGTTCGGCGAGCGGCGCCGGCGGCGGCTCAGGCTTGGGATCAAGGCCGTCGAGAAGACTCATTGGGCTTTGTCCCGCGGGCGCGGTCCGCTGTCCAGCCGGGCGCTCCCGCTTGTCGGTTGCTCGCCGGTGGCCCATTGTTCGCCGTTCCTTGAAATTCAGGAGCCGTCTGATGAGTGCCTTCGGCCTTTCCTACGCTCCGTCCGAGACGCTGGGCTTTGTTCCGGAGAGGCTCGAGCGGCTCACGACAATCATGGCTCGCCAGGTCGAGGAGAAGAAGGCGCCCGGCGTCTCGATGCTGATCGCCCGGCATGGACATATCGCCTACCGCCAATCGGTCGGCGCGCTGCGGCCCGGCGGTCCCGCCATGATCGACGACGCGATCTTCCGCATCTATTCGATGACCAAGCCCATCGTCTCCGTGGCCGCGATGATGCTGGTCGAGGAGGGACGCCTTCTGATCACCGATCCAGTCTCGAAATACATCCCCGCTTTCGCCAATGTGAAGGTCGGCGTTCCCAATGGCGACAAGCTTGATCTCACGCCGCTCAAGCGGCCGATCACCGTGCAGGACCTGATGCGCCACACGTCGGGCCTGACCTACGGCTTCACGGGCGCCTCGCCCGTCCAGAAGCTGGTCAAGGCGGCGAACGTCGTTGATGTGAACCGGACGGCTGCGGAAAATGTCGAGGCCATGGCCGCGCTTCCGCTCATGCATCAGCCGGGCGAAGTCTGGGAGTACAGCGTGTCCACCGACGTGCTCGGGCGGATTGTGGAGATCGTCGAGGGGGCCTCGCTCGGCGAGGTCTTGCATCACCGCCTGTTCGGCCCGCTCGACATGGTCGACACCGCCTTCTACACGCCCGAGTCGAAGGTCGACCGGCGCGCCGACCCGTTCTCGTTCGATTTCATGACGGCGGCCGGGGCGATCGACACGCAACGACATCACCTCGCCGCCGAAATTCGAGTCCGGCGGCGGCGGGCTGATGTCGACGCTCGCCGACTATACCCGCTTCGCCGCCATGCTGAGCTTCGGCGGCGCGATCGACGGCGTGCGCATCATCAGTCCCCGCACCCTCGCTTTCATGGCGAGCGATCATCTCGACGCACGGGTGCGGAAGGACCACTATCTGCTCTGGCCGGGACACGGCTTCGGCCTCGGCTTCGCGGTGCGCACCGATCCGGGCAAGGCGCCGACGGCGGGCAGCGTCGGAGAGTTCTTCTGGGGCGGGATGATGGGCACGGCGTTCTGGGTGTCGCCGCGCGATTCCCTGTTCGCCGTGCTGATGGTTCAGACGCCGGAGAACCGCGAATATTTCCGCGCGCTGTTCCGCAATCTGGTCAGCGCGGCGATCGCGTGAACCGGCTGTCCAGCGACCGCCTCGATCACGCCGCGAACTTTCGCTCCCCCGCCACCCACGTCTCGCTGACCTTGATGTCGGCGACCGCATCCGGGCTTATTTTGTACGGGTCGCTCTCCAGAATCGTGAAATCCGCTTCCTTGCCCTGCTTCGAGCGAGCCGAGACGGTCGCTCTGTCCGAGTTGGCGCGCAGCGTCGATCGTCACGGCGCGGATCGCGTCATCGAGCGAAACAGCCTGATCCGGGCCGACGACGGAATTGTCGATGATACATCGCCGCGTAACCGCCGTGCTGACGAGCGCAAGCGGTCCGGGCGGCGAGCAAGGCCCATCGGTGTGCAGCGTGAAGGGCAGACCGGCTTTCACGCAAGCTCCCGCGGGGTCCATGAACGCTGCGCGTTCCGGCCCGAAGATCTGATCGCGATAGGCCGCGCCGTAGAAGCGCACATGGTTCATGAGGAAGCTCGGCTGCACATTGAGCTTCTTCATGCGCAGAATCTGATCGGGCCGCGCCATCGTCGCGTGCTCGATGCGATTGACGCCATAGTCGGTCGACCCGGCATAGGCGGCCTCGACTGCATCCAGCGCGATGTCAGTCGTATAGTCGCCGTTGCAATGGATCAGCACCGGAAGGCCGAGGGCCTTCACCTCGGCGACCATCGCTTTCATCCGGGCGGCGTCAAAATTGGGCGACCCCTTTGAGGCCGAGTGCAAATACGGTCTGGTCTGCGCTCCGGTCTCGGTCTGGTTGGAGCCGTCGCCGACGATCTTGACGCCATAGAGCGAGAACAGGGACTCGTCGACGGGCGCTCCTTTCCCAAGGCCGCGGCTGAGGAAGGGAGCGAGGCCCTTCGCGTCGTCGAACATCACGCTCCCGCTCGTGCGGCAAGCCAGCGCATTCGAGAGCTTGGCGAACGGCGCAATCCAGTCCGAGCGGATCGTGCCGGGCTCGTGCATCATCGTGACGCCGACGGAAGCGACATGTCGGCAGAAATCCGTAACAGCGTTGGATGCAACCTCCGGCGTGATTTTTCCCAGGAAATGGACCGCGAATTTGAGCATCGCGCTCTCTTCGTAGACGATGCCGTTGAGCTTGCCGTCGGCCCCGCGGCCGAAATGACCGCCTCCCGGCAGTTCTCCGATATCCTCGGAGATTCCCGCGACCTTCAGCGCCTCGCTGTTGACGCAGGCGTCGTGGCCGTTGGTGTACCAGACGAAGATCGGATGGTCGGTTGAAATCGCGTTCAGCTCCGACAACGTGAAATCGCCGCCCTGCAAAAGATTGTCGAAATTGGAGCCGACGATCCATTGCCCAGGAGGCGCGGCGGCGGCCTCGTGCTTGAGATGCGCGACAAGCGCTTCGCGCGTCGGATATTTGGCGTATCCGACGTCGTCGAGCAGCTCGAAGATCAACGCGGCGAGAATTGTATGGCAGTGCGGATCGATGAGGCCCGGCAGCACCGTGCGCCCGGCAAGATCGATCACCTCGGTGTCGCCCGTCTTGAGGCCGGCGAGGGCGCTCTCATCGCCGACCGCCAGGATCTTGCCGCGCTTGACCGCGAGCGCCGAGGCGATCGGCGCGCCGGCCAGCGGACGGATCGTCCCGCCGCGCAGAATGAGATCGGCGCCTTCGGCCGCCGCGAAGACGGAGAGGCGCCGACGCCGGCTAGAGCGGAGGCCGAGACTACCGAATATGCCATGAACGCGCGCCGCGTGGGCTTGCCCGCCGCCTTGCCAAGCAAGCCGGCCATCCCGCCGGAATAGAACTCGTCGCGGAGAAACAGCTGGTTGAAACAGCCGCGGCACATATTCAGCCTCCGGAACCCAGCTACGCGAAGCCATTCTCTACAGATCGCAGAAGGGATCACCAACTACCCAAAAGTGTGGATACCGCAGCGGCGCTCCGCGAAAATGGGAAGGCGCGGCGGTTGATCGAAACGCGCCGACGCCTCTTGTTGGTCGCGCCGGCGGTGTCTACGCGGATGTGCGCTCGGCGTCCGCAGGGGAAGACTTCACCATACGCCGATGTTCGCCGCCGACGCCCACGGCTCCGCCGGCGCCTTCGGCTCGCCCTTCTGGATGAGCTCGATTGAAATGGCGTCGGGCGTGCGGATGAAGGCCATGTGGCCGTCGCGCGGCGGGCGATTGATGGTCACACCCGCCTTCTGGAGCTTGGCGCAAAGCGCATAGATGTCGTCGACGGCATAGGCGAGATGGCCGAAATTGCGCCCACCTTTGTAGTCCTCGGGATCCCAGTTGTAGGTGAGCTCGACGGTCGGTTTCCGGCTCGCCTTTGCGGTCTCGGCATCATCGGGAGCCGCGAGAAACACCAGGGTGAAGCGGCCCTTGTCGTTTTCGATGCGCCGCGTCTCGACAAAGCCCATGAGCTCGAAAAATGCGATTGTCGCCTTGAGATCCGTCACGCGGATCATCGTATGAAGATATTCCATGGGCTCCTCGTCGGGGTTTGCTTCGCTGATGGCTTCAGAGCATAACGCCTTCGGCATCAAGGGGAAGCCCCCCGGACACATGGGACTGCTCGCTTTGGCGACAGAGCCGCGCCATTCGGCCGAGGACCACTCGACGCTGAAGCAGCGCGCGGCGGCGGCCTCGATCGTCGCGAGTATGGTTCTCGCGGCGCTCAAGCTCGCGGCGGGCATGGCTTCCGGATCGCTCGCCCTCATCTCGGAAGGCGCGCATAACACGATCGACATCGGGGCGAGCGCCCTCACCCTGTTCGCCGTGCGTGAGGCCGACAAGCCGGCCGACGCGGATCATCCATTTGGCCACGCCAAGATCGAGGCGGTGGCGGCGCTGGCCGAGACCGGCCTTCTCGCCGCGCTTTCGATCGGCGTCGCGATCCAGGCGATCGGGCGCATCCGTGGCGGCGACGCGATGGTCGACGTCGGCGCCTTCGCGATCGGCGCGATTCTATTCTCGATCGCCGTCGACATCGTGCGCTGGCGGGCGCTGACCTATGCGGCGCGCACGACCTCGAGCCACGCGCTCAGCGCTGACGCGCTGCATTATTCGAGCGACCTCGTCGCGTCCGTTCTGGTCCTCGTCGGCCTCATCGCGACCCGCGCGGGATTCCCTCATGCCGACGCGCTGGCGGCGATCGGCGTCGCCGGCTTCATCGGTGTTGCCGGCTTTCGCCTGGGAAGGACCACAATCGACGCGCTCGTCGACCGCGCGCCTGAAGGGCTCACCGACGCGATCCGCAGCCTGGTCATGCACGACACGAGCGTCGCGGGGATTGAGGCGATCCGCCTGAGGCCAAGCGGACCTAAGATCGTGGGCGACGTCATCGTGTCGGTGTCGCGCACTCTGCCGCTCGAACGCGTCGCGGGGATCAAGGCCGAGCTGCAATCCCGGATTGCGCGAAAATGGCCTCAGGCCGAATTGACCATCACCGCCAATCCGCTCGCGCTCGACGACGAGACGATCCTCGAGCGGGTGCTGGTGACCGCCGCCCGCCGCGGCCTGCCGGTGCATCATGTGACCATCCAGGACATTGAAGCGCGGAAGACGGTCACCCTCGATCTTGAGGTCGATGGCGCGATGTTGCTTGGCGAGGCGCATCGGCTCGCCTCAGAGCTTGAAGACGCGATCGCGGAGGAAATCGGCGACGACGTCGAGGTCGAGACCCACATCGAGCCGGCCGAGCCGGAATCCAGCGGCCAATCGGCGCAGCCGGATCTCGCGCACCGCATCGAGGCCTCACTCGCCGCCGCGGCCGCCGAGCAGGGACGTGTGCGCGACATCCATGACGTGCGGGTCCGCGAAACCTCAGGCGGCGTGTTTGTCCTCTTCCACTGCCGCGTCGATCCATTGACGCCGGTCGAGACCGTTCATGACGCTGTCGATTCGCTCGAGCGCTCGCTCAAAGCGGCTTTTCCGGAAGCGCGGCGGGTCGTGGGGCACGCTGAGCCGGCAGGTGCAGAGGCAGGCGGCTAGGCTCACGGCCCTCGCGACTCCTCGTCGCTCGGGGCGTGGGCGTCCACCGCGCCACGCCTTCTACGGCGACGACGGGCCTTGCATCGGCGGCGACCGGCGGGTCAGGCGACCATATTCGGCGGCGAAACTCTCGTTCGGCTGTCGGCCGTCCCGATCCCTCGAAAACTCCGGCTTCAGGCGATGAAGGAAAAACATCTCATGCGCGCGCTGGTGCTTGGCTTCGACGGGACCGCGGGGCTCGAGATCAAATAGGGTTTTGGCATGTCCGGCTGCTGTGTCCGAGACATTGATCCGGCCGGGCAGGCATTGCGCCTCCATGAACGAGGCGATGTTCACCGCTTCGCCCCAGATGTCGAAAGCAAAGCGGTGATTGCCGACGACGCTGGAGATAACCGGTCCGGTGTGAATGCCGATCCGCAATTCGAGCGATGGCAGTCGTAAGGCGTCGCCGCGCGACTTCATGCGCGCGACTGTCGCTTGCATCTCCAGCGCCGCGAGGCTGGCGTCTATTGGATGGGGCAGGCCCGTCTCAGGCACGCCGCCGACGGCCATGTAGGCGTCGCCGATCGTCTTGATCTTCTCGAGCCCGTGGCGGGCCATGATATCGTCGAAGGCACTGAAATACTCGTCAAGGAGACCAATGAGCGCGGCCGGCTCCGCTCGCTCGGATAAAAGCGTGAAACCTTGAAAATCGGCCAATAAAACCGTTGCGGAGCGAATATATCTCGGCTGGACCCTGCCATCTCTCTTCAGTTCCTCGGCGACCACGTGCGGCAGAAGATTGTCCAGAAGCTCTTCAGACCGAGCTTGTTCGGCGGCGACCTCATTGCGCGCGAGTTCGAGTTCCCGGATTGTCTGGTTATGGTCGATCAGCCTTCGGCGCAGCTCCAACAGGGTGAGGACCTGACGTGACAACCGGCGCAGCGCCTCCATTTGTTCGAAGGTGAGCTTACGCGGCTCGAAGTCTCAGACGCATAAGGTTCCGAGTGCATAACCCTCGTCGGTAATGAGCGGCACGCCGCAATAGAAACGACAGTGCGGGTTGCCAACGACCATCGTCGCGTGATCGAAGCGCGTGTCCTGCGTCATGTCGGACACCACGAGCATTTCGGAGCCGCATATTGTCGTCGAGCAGACCGTGGCGGCCCGCGGGGCGTTGGTCATCTGCGGCGGAAGGCCGTATTTCGCCTTGAGCCAAGGGCGATCGTCGTCAATGAAGCTGATATAGCCGATCGGGCATTCGCAAATTTGCGCCGCCAACGCCGCCAGCTCGTCGTAGGCCGTTTCCGGCGGGCTATCCAGGATGTCGAGCGCGCGCAAAACCTTGAGCCGCTCCGGTTCGTTGGCGGGGATGGGAGGGGACGACGCGTCTCTGTCAGCGGTTTCCGCAGTCGACGCTCGCTCGCAGATCGCGCTCGCATCGCGAGCGAGCGAGACCGGCGTCGCGCTTTCGCCGACAAGGTTTCTGTAAGGGGTCGAATCGCTCAAGGTGCGTTCCTCCCGCGCGGTGGCGTCAACGAGACTCGGTGTGGCGACACGAGGGACGGGCGGCCTTGAAGATGCCTGCGATTCTCCAGCGCTCATCTTGCGCGCTGGGCGCCCGTCGATTGTATCGCCTGGATGCAAAACCCGTAGGAGGGGCGCTGTGTTGCGCGCTGCCGGCGGAGCGCCGTCGTCTTGCGCGATCGAAAATTCCGGGACGTCCTCAGGCATGATCAACTCCGCGTACTATCCCGCTTGGAGTTCGCCTCCGCCCCTACCGGCTCAATTGGTTACCCGCGAGTGAGGATGCAAGGCTCTAACCAACGCCCGCTGCGCAAGGTGTGATGCGGCTCACAATGCCGGTCGGGGCCCAAGGACCGGTCCCGGGTGAGCGCGAAGAGGCGGGAGAGTCGGCGGCAGAACGCTGCTGCGCGCGATCAGGCGAGCAGCGCGGCGACGTCGATCGTCACTCCGGGGATGAGCGCCGGCGCCAGCGATCCGTTGGTGAGTCGTTCGCGCGACCCATAGGCGCCGTCCTTAGGCTCACGATAAACCTCGACCGCGCCGCCCAGGAGATCGACGATCCAGACCTCCGGAAGGCCGAACCTTGCATATAGCGCAGGTTTGACGCCGCGGTCATAGGTAAGGGAGGTCTCTGAGACTTCGACCAGGAGCAGAATGTCGGCGGCGTTTGGATGACTCGCGCGGTAAAGGTCGTCGCGCGACCGCAAAAGCACGATGTCGGGCTCGGGCTCGTTATAAACGTCGAGGCGCACCGGACTCTGCACGTTGACCAGCGCGGCGTCGTCGCGCAAGGCGCGGGTGAAGAGGCGGGCGAGTTTGTTCGTCACCGCAGCGTGAGGACTGCCGATGGCGGCCATGTCGATTATTTCTCCGTCGATCAGTTCGACGCGACGGGGGTCGCCCAGAACGCCGGCCTCGGCCATCCTGTAATACGCGTCGACGTCGAAGCGCCGACGCGTCGGCGCTTGCGGATGTTCGAGAATTTCGCCCATCGGCTTTCTCCTGAGCGGAAGTATAGGCGCCGCCGATCTTGTGGCCAACTCCCGCACGCAGGTTTCCCGTCGCGCGGAAGGGGCTACTCCGCTTCCTCGTCGCTTCCCGTCTCGCCTTCGGTTTCCCCGATGCGGTCGACCGACACGACGTGCTCCTCATCCGCGGTGTCGAACACGATCACGCCTTGCGTCGACCGGCCAGCGATGCGGATGCCGGTGACTGGCACCCGGATGAGTTGCCCGCCGTCGGTCACGAGCATGAGCTCGTCGTTCTCTTCCACCGGGAACGACGCCACGAGCGCGCCGTTGCGGGCGTTGACCGCCATGGCGACAATGCCTTTGCCGCCGCGACCGGTGACGCGATACTCGAATGACGAGGTTCGCTTGCCGTAGCCGTTCTCGGATATTGTAAGGATGACTTGTTCGGCCGCCCGCATCGCCTCGAACCGCTCCGGCTCAAGCGTGCCCGCGCCATTCGGCTCCGCGCCGTTCTCCTCTTCGCTCTCGGCGGCGGCTTCGGTTTCGTCCGCCTCGCCCTCGGTCGCCCGGCGTTGCTTGAGATAAGCGACGCGCTCGTCGGCGGTCACGTCAATTGATCTCAGGATGGCGAGCGAGATGACGCTATCGCCCTCGGCGAGCGCCACGCCGCGCACGCCCATCGAATCGCGGCCCTTGAACACGCGCACGTCATCGACGGGAAAGCGGATGCATTGGCCGCGCGCGGTGGTCAGCAGCACGTCGTCCTTGTCGGAGCAGATCTGGACGTCGACGATCCGCTCGCCCTCGTCGATCCGCATCGCAATCTTGCCAGCGCGGTTGACCTGCGCGAAGTCGCTTAGCTTGTTGCGCCGCACCGTGCCGCGCGTCGTCGCGAACATCACGTCAAGCGCCTCCCAGCTTTCCTCGTCCTCCGGCAGGGCCATGATGGTGGTGATGCGCTCGTCCGTTTCGAGCGGCAGCAGGTTCACGAGCGCCTTGCCGCGGGCCTGCGGGGCGGCGAGCGGCAGGCGCCACACCTTTTCCTTGTAGACCTGACCCGCCGAGGAGAAGAACAGCACCGGCTGATGCGTGGAGGCGACGAACAACCTGGCGACGAAATCCTCGTCGCGCGTCGCCATCGCCCCGCGCCCCTTGCCGCCGCGCCTCTGCGCACGGTAGGTCGTGAGCGGGGCGCGCTTGATGTAGCCGCCATGGCTTACCAGCACGACCATGTCCTCGCGCTGGATGAGGTCCTCGTCGTCCATGTCGGCGTCGCTGTCGAGGATCACGGTGCGGCGCGGCGTGGCGAAGTCTGTCTTCACCTTGACGAGCTCGTCGCGAATGATGCCCATGAGCCGCGCGCGCGAGCTCAAGATGTCGAGATAGTCGGCGATTTCCACCGACAGTCGATTGAGCGCCTCGGCGATTTCGTCTCGTCCGAGCGCGGTGAGGCGCGCGAGGCGCAATTCGAGAATCGCGCGCGCCTGCGCTTCGGAGAGGCGGATCGCGCCATCGGCGTCGAGCGCGTGGCGCGGATCGGCGATCAGCGTGATGAGCGGCGCCATGTCGCGTGCCGGCCATACCCGCTCCATCAGCGCCGTTCGCGCGGTCGCCGAATCGGGAGAGGTGCGGATGAGGCGGATCACCTCGTCGATGTTGGCGACCGCGATTGCGAGGCCAACCTGGATATGCGCGCTGTCGCGGGCTTTGGTGAGCAGATATTTGGTCCGCCGCGTGACCACTTCCTCACGAAAATCGAGGAACGCGCGCAGCATGTCGATCAGCGTCAGCATCTCCGGCCGGCCGCCGTTCAGGGCAATCATGTTGGCGCCGAAGCTCGATTGCAGGGCGGTGAAGCGCCAAAGCTGATTGAGCACCACGTCGGCGACGGCGTCGCGCTTGATCTCGATGACGATGCGCATGCCGTCGC
The DNA here is from genome assembly GCA_963833955.1 of uncultured Alphaproteobacteria bacterium. Taxonomy (GTDB): domain Bacteria; phylum Pseudomonadota; class Alphaproteobacteria; order Rhizobiales; family Beijerinckiaceae; genus Roseiarcus. The sequence goes on from CAWHZY010000019.1 coordinate 48,555, forward strand.
GATCGGACTCGTCGCGCAGGTCGGAGATACCCTCGACGCGCTTCTCGCGAACGAGTTCAGCGATGCGTTCGATCAGCGTCGCCTTGTTGACCTGGTAGGGGATCTCGCTGACGATCAGCGCTTCGCGGTCCTTGCGCAGCTCTTCGACCGCGACCTTGGCGCGCATGATGATCGAGCCGCGGCCGGTTGCATAAGCGGAGCGGATGCCCGCTCGCCCTAGGATCGATCCGCCAGTCGGAAAATCGGGCCCGGGAACATGCTCCAGCAATTCGTCGAGCGTAATGTCGGGCCTATCCATAAAAGCGAGAACGGCGTCGATCGTCTCGCCGAGATTGTGCGGCGGGATGTTGGTCGCCATCCCGACCGCGATGCCGCCGGCGCCGTTGACGAGCAGATTGGGAAAGCGCGCCGGCAGGACGACGGGCTCTTCCTCCTTGTCGTCATAGTTCGGCTTGAAGTCGACGGTGTCGTTCCCGAGATCGTCGAGCAAAGGGATCGCGACGGGCGCGAGCCTGGCTTCGGTGTAGCGTTGCGCCGCGGGCGGATCGCCGTCGACCGAGCCGAAATTGCCCTGCCCATCGATGAGCGGCGCGCTCATCGAGAAGTCCTGCGCCATGCGCACCAGGGCGTCGTAGACCGCAAGCTCGCCGTGCGGGTGATACTTGCCGATCACGTCACCCACGGTGCGCGCCGACTTGTTGTAGGGACGGTCGGGTGTGAAGTTGAGCTCGCGCATCGCATAGAGGATGCGCCGGTGCACGGGCTTCAAGCCGTCACGAACGTCGGGCAACGCGCGGCTCACGATCACGCTCATCGCGTAATCGAGATAGCTGCGTTTCATTTCATCGAGGATCGAGACGGGCTTGATATCGGCCGGTCCGCCGGGGGCGGGCCGCTCGTCAATAATGTCGGGCAATGGGAAGAGGTCCTTGACGCCAATCGCGTTGCCAGACTTTAGCCGATTCCGGTGGGCGGCGCCAGTTTTCGCGAATGACGCCAGGCGGATGGAATAGCTTTGTCTATCCGATTGGTTCTAGGGACGAAAGTCGGCCCCGGCGGCTTGGCGCGGCTTCGCTCCGCGGGAGGCCTTCCGGCCGCGCGGGCCAGCCCTGGCGACGGACCCCACTCTGGGCCTCCCGACGAGTTTTTACGGAATGTTGAACGCGGCGGCGCGCGCCGGTGCATGGCCCGGTCGCGAGGCGAACGACGCCGCAAGCTGCGGAAAACAGGGCGTCTTTCGCGATCGGACGGACAGGCGGGCTTTAGACGTCGCGAAATACGATTGCCTCATGCCGAACCACGGCTTGGACCCGGAGCAAAAAAATACAATGCATGAAATGGGGTCCAGAACAGCTCGCACGAACGAACCGGGACCCGCGGCAATCGCCTAATTCAGGGAGGAAGACTCGTGAAGAGCAGCAGGAATCTTCGTCGTGCCCGGCTTTGTTCGCTCTTGGCGCTGGGCTGGCTCGTCTCCGCGGCCGCCGACCGGGCGTTCGCAGCCGACGTCGTCACGCCGAGCGATGCGGACAAGGAGAAGGTGATGTCCCAGGCGCCCCCCGGCGCCCGTCAGTATTACGACGGCTACTGGTTCTCGCCGCCGATCATCGCCGACCCGCTCGCCAATTGGCAGCCGCACAAGGCGCCCTGGCAGTTCTGTCACAATGAATCTTACCTCGGCAATTCCTGGCGGGCCGCTCTGCTCGACGAGGTCAAGAAGGGCGTCACGCAGCTGGCCAAGCAGGGGCTCGCCAAGCCCGACGTCAACGTCACCAATTCGAACGGCGACATCAACGTCGAGCTTACCCAGTTACGCTCGCAGATCGCGCAGGGTTGCGACGTCATCATCAGCTTCCCGGGATCCGCGACAGGGCTTTGTAGCGCAATCGAAGAGGCGGCTGCCAAGGGCATCCTGTTCATCGCGATCGATTCGCAGGTGAGCTGCCGCGGGGCGCTCAACGTCGCTCAGAACCCCTATTATTACGGCAAATACGAGGGCGACTGGATCGCCAAGGAGATGGGCGGCAAAGGAAATATCGTCATCATCAACGGCCAGCCGGGCGTTTCGGTGACCATCGCCAAGCGGCAGGGCATGCTCGACGCGATGAAGCCCTATCCGAACATCAAAGTGTCCGGCGACCTCTACGGAATGTGGACGCCGGCCGTCGCCAAGTCGGAAATGCTGAAATACCTCGCCACGCACCCTGAGCCGGTCGACGCCGTGTGGTCGTCGGGGCAGATGTCGGTTGCGGGCGGCGAAGCGCTTGAGCAGGCAGGCAGGCCGCTGCCCAAGATCGTCGCCGACGGCACCAACATGTGCAGCTACATGGCGTATTGGAAGGACCACGACCTCGACGGCTTCACGCTTGCCGGGGGGCGCGCCGATGGCCTTCGGCGCCCTCCAGGTGGCGATCCGCGCCATGTCGGGTCAGAAGCCGAAGGTGAACACGATCTATATGCCGATCCCGGTGATCACCAACGCCAACTTCAAGGACTATTACAAGCCAGGCATGACGGTCCAGGACACCTGCTGGGCCGACCCGCCGGACGGGCGCCTGGTGCCGGACGACTATTTCGACCAGTTCTTCACCGGCGGGCAGCCGCAGCCGAAGATTCTGCCTTAGTCCTTCGACAACGGCGTCGCCGTTGAACCAGCGAAGAAGCCGACGAAAAAAAGGCCGCCCAAACCCCTGGGCGGCCTGTCGCTCGCTGCCGGGAGGCGCGAAGGAATGGATCAGCCAAGCGCCGGCGCGAGGCGATCCCGCCGCGAGCGCTTATATCCGGTGAGCGCGAGGCCAGCGAAGCCTATGCCCAGCATCGCCCAGGTCGACGGCTCGGGGACCGCGGCGAACTCGAAGTCGCTCGACCCAGTCGTGAACACGACGCTGCCGTACTTCTCCGGCGTCATGAAAGAGATGAGGTAACCGGGGTCCTGCGTATTGTCGATGTTGCTGAAGTTCGAATAGAGGTCGGAAGCGAGCACTTGGCCGATGAGCGTGCCGGTCCCGTTGGCGCCCGTGTAGAACGACACGGTGTTGGTCGCCGCAGGGTTGTTGTCGTTGGGCGAGCCCCAGACGATGGTCAAAGCGTTGCCCGGCCCGTTGAACGTCGTCTGGCCGCCCTCGATGTTCCACCAGGGGTGGGTCGTGTCGCTGAGGCCGTAGGGATCCCAGCCGGGATTGCTGAATTCAGGCGGATTCGGAGGCATGACGTTGACTTGGCCAATCTGAATCTGCGCCGTGCCGGTTCCGACGCCGGGCTGCGCAAAGTCAGGTCCGGCCGGGTTCACGCGGCCGTAATCGTTGACCGTGATCCCGTCGATGATTGCTGACGCAGCGGAAGCCCCGGAAGCCGTCAGGATCGTCGCCGCCGCACCTATGACACCTAGAAGAAGCTTGTTCATCGTCCATCGCCTGTCGTTATCACTTCGCCGCAATGGGCAATTATCATATGCGGGATAATTGAGTCAAACTTACATCAAATTGACGGTTAATCGTCTGGCCGTGCTCATGCGCGGCGCCTGGATATCGATCCGTCCCATCGACCGTGGGGTTCGAGGCTTACGGGGCGCGGCCGAGCTTCGAGACCTTGCCGCCGTTCCGGCTCTGATTCTCGTCGCGCGCCTCTGACGCCGATTGGCCCGTCCAGCGGGCGAAAGCATGATTGATGGAAGTCGGTCCCTCATCGCCCAGCAACCAGGCGATTTGTGCGACCGAGACGCTGCCCTCCTTGATGTATTGGAGCGCCAAGCTGTGGCGCAACCGATCGTGTGATTGCGCGGCCGGCTTGACCGCAATGGGAAGGGGCCAGGGACAAAAGCGCGCGAAATCAGGAAGGAGGCGCTCCCACGACCCGGTCATTGGCTATCGGTTTGCTGGACGCCTCAACTAAGCTGCGCGAGCGCGTCGGGCGTCAAACCGCGCCGTCACCGTCCGCCCGCAACGTCGAGCAGCGCGCCGGTCACATAGGACGCCGCGTCGCCGATCAACCAGACGGCCGCCTCGGCGATCTCTTCAGCCGTGCCCGGACGCCCCATCGGGGCGGTGGCGCCTAGAATGCGTGCGCGGTCCGGCTCGCCGCCGCTGGCGTGGATATCGGTGTCGATGAGCCCCGGGCGGATGGCGTTGACCCTGACGCCCTCGGGGCCGAGTTCCCTGGCTAGCCCTAAGGTCAGCGTGTCGACCGCGCCCTTGGACCCGGCATAGTCGACATAGAGGTTCGGCGAGCCGAGGCGCGCGGCCGCCGATGACATCATGACGATCGATCCGCCCGCTCCGCCAAAAGACTTCGACATTCGCCGCGTGGCCTCGCGGGCGGTGAGATAGGCGCCGAGCACATTGACCTCGAAGACCCGCCGCATGCGCTCGACGCTCATCTCCGCAAGCTTCGCCGTCGGTGCGACGACGCCGGCATTGGCGATGACCGCGGTGAGCGGCCCCAGCGCCTTGGTCGCTGCGTCGAACATGCCGAGCACGTCGGCTTCGACGGCAACGTCGCCTTTGAGGGCGACCGAGCGGCCGCCGCCCTTGGCGATCGTCCCGACGACGGCGTCAGCCGCTTTCGCGTCCTCGCGGTAATTGACGGCGACCGCCCAGCCGTTTTGGGCCGCGAGCAGGGCGCAGGCGCGGCCGATGCCGCGCGAGGCGCCGGTGACAAGGAGGACTTTGGCGGACATCGAAGGCTCCGAGAGTGGGAAGGTGGAAGACCGAAGGCGCTCAGCCGAGCGCCGCCTCGACGTCTGCGGCAAGTCTCTCCGGCTTGTCGCTCGGCGCATAGCGGCGCAGGACGCGGTGGTCGCGGTCGACCAGGAACTTGGTGAAATTCCACTTGATCGCCTGGGTGCCCAGGAGGCCCGGCGCTCTCTCTTTGAGCGTCCGAAATAGCGGATGGGCGTTCGCGCCGTTGACCTCGATCTTGGCGAACATCGGGAACGTCACATCGTACTTGTCGGTGCAAAACTCGCGGATCGCAGCCTCGTCCCCTGGCTCCTGATGGCCGAACTGGTCGCACGGGAAGCCGAGCACGGCGAAGCCGCGCTCGCGAAAGCGCCGGTGCAGCGCTTCGAGCCCTGCATATTGCGGGGTGAAGCCGCACTGGCTTGCGACATTGACGATCAGCAGCGCCTGTCCCGCGAAATCGCCGAGCATGCGCGCGTCGCCGTCGATCGTGTTTATTGCGATGGCGGGGGAAAGGGACATGGGGAAGAGAGAGCTCCAACTTACCGCACAGCCTTGATCGCCGTCCGGAGCGAGACAGGAAGCTTTTTATCCTCTCAATTTGAAGGTCAGCAAGGACCGTTGTGCTAACGCATATTTTCCTTCACTTTAGTCGTGTGAGACCGGGAGGTGACCCCATGAAGAAGCTTTCGATCAAGCTCCTCGGAGCTGTGCTGATTTCCGTCACTCTATCATCGGCGATTACGCCTGCGTTCGCGTTAGGCGGCTGCGGTCCGAACCGCCATCGCAACGGGTGGGGCGAATGCGTTTGGGGCGGTCAAAATCAAGACTGGTGCCTGAGAAGAACCGGCCATCCCGCCACGCGCATGCCCAATGGAACATTGCGCTGTTATCGGTGAGGGCCGCCCTCGCTGATCGACCTCACTCAAGTCCATAGACATCAAAAAGCATCGATCCGGACTTCCGCCTCGGTGAAGGTTTCGGACGTCCGGCGCTCGACGTCCAGATCCGTCGCAAGCGCGCTGGGAGCGATTGCTGATTTCGCGGTCGGGGGCGTAATGTCGGAGGTCCAGCGGGATTGTCAGCGAGCGGTTCGGTCCCTCGAATTTGCGCCGGACCCCGCATCTCTTTCAGGATTGTCGGCATGGCCGCAGCTTTGAAGCGCCGCGCGGAGCTATATCGTCAAGGCCGAGACTTGCGAGCGCGCGTCCCTCGCGAAACGCATGCGCAGTTGCACGGCCCCCTGGACCGGGACGCGGTCGCCATACTGGCCGAGTCCGACGCAGAGCGGGTCCCCGAGCTCGTGCCCGAGCGCTACAAGCGCATGATGGCGGACCCGTTCGGGTTCCTTCGCGGCGGGGCGGCGGTGATGGCGACCGATCTTGCGCATCAGCCGCTTGCCGGGGTCCCCGTGCAAGCCTGCGGCGATTGTCATCTGATGAATTTCGGCGCGTTCAACTCGCCCGAAGACAACATCCTGTTCGACATCAACGATTTCGACGAGACGCTGCCCGGCGTCGATTTCACCGTCGACCTCAAGCGTCTGGCGGCCAGCGTCGCCGTCGCGGCCAAGGCCGCCGCCATGTCGGACAAGCGGGCGCGCAGCCTCGCCGCGAGCACGGTGACCGCTTATCGCGAACACATGTTTGCGCTCATGGATCTGTCTCCGCGCGAGATCTGGCACAGCCGGATCGATCTTCAAGAGCAGCTGAAGCAGATCGAAAGTCCGCAACTGCGGCGTAGCCTGGCGACGCTGATCCGGCACGCTCAGGCCAGCGGTCTCGACAGGGACGACAACTTTCCCCATCTCGTCGCCGGCGGCGAACCCAGGATCGCAGACAAGCCGCCGACGATCTTCCACATCAATCCGAAGACGCTGGGAGGCCGCAAGATCGACTTCGATCGCGGGTTCGCGCTTTACCGCGAAACGCTCACCCCCGACCGGGCCGTGCTGATCGACCGCTACCGATTGACGGATGTCGCTTTCAAGGCGGTGGGCGTCGGATCGGTCGGCACGATCTGCGTCGTCGGGCTGTTCCTCAGCGGCGACGGCGAGCCGCTCTTCCTGCAAGTCAAGCAGGCGCAACGCTCCGTTCTCGAGCGGCTATCGAAGACGCTTGCCTATCAAGGGCCGCAGGGCAGGCGGGTGGTCGAGGGGCAGCGGATGATGCAGGCGGCGACGGACATTTTTCTCGGCTGGACGTCGGACGAGCCTTTGGGCGTCGAATTCTATGTTCGCATCCTGAAGAACCGCCGGCTTGGCGCGGTCAGCGAACTCGCCGAGCAGGCGGCGTTGTCGGAATACGCCAGGTTATGCGGCCGGACACTCGCGCGCTCTCACGCCCGCACGGGCGACCCGGCCGTGATCGCCGGCTATATGGGAAGGAGCGGGGCGTTCGACGACGCGCTCGCCTCGTTCGCCATGGCCTATGCCGGGCAGACGGTGATGGATCATTCCGCGCTGGTGAAGGCCAAGGGCGGCTCCGGGGCCGAAGCTTCGCCGAAGGCCGCGAAGCCGGAGAAGACCGCCGCGAAGCGGGAGCGGAAGTCCGCTTGAGGCGCGGCTGCGCAGAGTTGGGTCAGGGGCCGCAGGAGGAAGGCGACCTTCCCTTTTTGCGGGCGGGCGACGTGCCCTTAGCGAGTCCGAATCGAACCTTTTCAATTGCTTGCGAGGCGATTAGCGAGTCACTCCTCGATCCTCGGCCCGGGCGAGCGCCGCGTCCCTGCTATCCCGCGACGGGCGCCTTCACAGTCCGCCCCTCACGTTCGAGGCAGACGATCGAGCGCCGCGGGGTCCTATGGAGCGACCTCTCGACGAGGCTCTTACAGCGTTAGCTGTTGAACGACTCCGTTGTGGCTGCGTCTGGAGCCTTGCGGTCATGGCCGGGCTTGACCCGGCCACCCACGCCGCCCCGTCTCAATGACGAGCCTGAGCCTTGGCGCCGTCGGCAAAGGCTTCTGGCAGGTCTCTTGCCGCCAGTTCAGCATGTCAAACGCGTGAATATCAGGGTTAAGCCCGGCCATGACGCTTCAGAGCCGCCATAGCCCTCGGTCTCCCCACAGAACCAACAGCCAACGCTATAAGAGCCCTCAACGATTTCTCGCTAATCAATAATAATATCATCACAATCTGAAATTCGCAATAAATTGTGCTTATATCAACGAATTCGTTTTATTATCATAGTCTTACAACAGATATTTCCATAAATAAACGAGCAAAGCAAAACCACGGGCGCCTTATTCCCCCGCCATCGCGGCGAGCTTGGCGACCGTGTTCATGTTGCGCGCGGTTCCGTCGCTTGCGGCAGGGATGCGCAGTTTGGAGCGCTCCATCGCAGCAGGCCGCCACTTCCAGAGTTGACAATAGCATGATCATGTTGTTGAATAACGGCCCGCGTTGGTTAGACCGGGGCCGGAAAGCGTGCGCTCATTTTTCGATCAAGCCACAAGAGTTAAGGCGAGCGCAACTTCGGCGGCAATAGCTGGAATTATCCTCGCTTTCGTGAGCCGTGCCGAGGCCGCGACGGAATTAAACTGCTTCCCTGCGCGAACCCTTATCGGCGATAACAATCCGTCACCGGCGAATCGTGTCGTCAAAACGTATGTCCGCCATTCAGACGCGGGGTGGCTTGTATTTCACACCCTAGCGAGCTCGGCGATCATTGATCGCAGCGCTCAGTATAGCTTGAGCGACAGCTCGCATCTTCCAGCCTCCGAACAGTGGACTGGGAGGTTGAATAAAGGCCCAAATCTAATAATGGTTGGAGAAATCAAAGCAGACCGTAGAACAGGTTTCTACTACTATATCGAATCAATTTATGATCAGTCGCGGGCCGGAGCCCTGATCGTCAAAACAGTCGCGCAGTGCAGTCCAGTTGGGAGTGCGAGTGAAGCCTCAGTCCCGCGGAGTCCAGTTCCGCAGCGCTCTTTCAGCGGCTCGCCCACTCGCGGATCAGACCAAGCGGTCGTTCCGATGGTCAGCGACGGCGGGACCTTCGCTGTGGCGGTGACAATCAACAACCAGCTGACGCTTAAGTTTGTGGTCGATAGCGGCGCGTCCGACGTCAGCATTCCCACGGATGTTGTGTCCACCCTTGTCCGGACCGGGACGATCACGGACGCCGATTTCCTCGGCAGCCGGACCTATAAATTGGCTGACGGGTCCACGGTCCCGTCGCAGCGGTTTCTAATTCGTTCGTTGAGAGTGGGCAATCGAACCTTGGAAAATGTGACGGCCAGCATTGCGCCTATTGCCGGTCAGCTACTCCTTGGCCAAAGCTTTCTCAGACGCTTTAGGTCGTGGTCGATCGATAACGGTCAGTCGGCGCTGATTTTGAACGGGGATCCGACACCCCCGGACGGATCGCAACCCGGGGAGCCGTCACTGTCCGGGTTCGTAGCGTCGCCGGGTTCAGAATAAGCCGCGCTGGAGATCCTGCGTAGTCGCGCGGCGCGTCACGCCATCAGCCCCGCTCGTCATTCCGCCGCCATCGCGGCGAGCTTCGCGACCGTGTTCATGTTGCGCGCGGTTCCGTCGCTTGCGGCAGGGATGCGCAGTTTGGAGCGTCCCATCCCGTCCGGATAATGGACGTAGATCTCGCGGGCGCCGAGCTGCATTTCTTCGTTCGCGTGACCTTTGACATTTTTCAATGCGTCGGAGGGCGGAGCGCGATCGAGGAAGATGGCGGCGGTCAGGTTCGCGGGCCGGTCCGGGAAGGGGTTGTCGGCGGAAACCTTGGCCATCTCGGCGCCCGTGCGGACGATCACGCCGACCGGCTTGCCGGCGTAAGCCTTGAGTTCCGCCTCGAGCGCGGCCTTGGCCTTGGCCTCCGCGCCGTCTCGCTCAGCCACGATATTGCCGCTCGCGATATAGGTGCGCACGTTCAGAAATCCGGCCTTCTCGCACAGCCGTTTGAGCTCGCTCATCGGCAGCTTGCCGGTTCCTCCGACATTGACGGCGCGCAGGAGCACGACCAACACGGGCATGGACAGAGCCCCTTACGACGCTGCGGCGCCCCTAGCCCTCATCCGGCCGCGCCTTCGCGCGGCCACCTTCTCCCCGAGGGAGAAGGGGTACAAGCCCGCAAGGGGAGGGCGCTCAGAATGGAATGTCGTCGTCGATCTCGCCCGCGCCGCCTCCGCCGGAGAGGGCAGGGCGGCGCTCGCTCGTCGCGGCGCGGTTGGAGCCTGAGCTGCGGGGAGCCCCTTCCTCGGGGAAGCTGTCGCGACCCTCGCCGCCGCCACGCGAGTCGAGCAGTTGCAATTCGCCCCGGAAGCGCTGCAGCACGACCTCGGTCGTGTAGCGGTCGGCGCCGCTCTGGTCCTGCCATTTGCGCGTCTGCAGCTGGCCTTCGACGTAAACTTTCGTGCCCTTCTTGCAATATTGCTCGGCGACCTTGCCAAGATTCTCGTTGAAGATCACGACATTATGCCATTCGGTGCGCTCCTTGCGCTCGCCCGAGGCCTTGTCGCGCCACGTTTCGGAAGTGGCGACCGAGAAGCTCACGACCTGATCGCCGGAATTGAGCCGCCGAACGTCGGGGTCCTTGCCGAGATTGCCGACCAGAATGACTTTGTTGACGCTGCCCGCCATGTTGCTCTCCTCGCCGCCGCCCATCGAAAGGCGCGCGATCCCTACGCTATCGCTTTAGCCGAATGCGGCGGACGCATGGGCGCCCGAATTCCGCTGAACTCACGCTTATCCACACCTCGCCGCATCGAAGCTTGATCGAGCGCTTGGGAACCAGCGGCCTTATGACTACATTAACCTAAAACCGCGGGTCTCGGCGCTGGAAGATGCGCCTTTGCTCTTGTTCTTCTTTTGTTCTAGCATCGGCGCGACATCCGCGCAAGCGCGATTCGCGCCCGATCGCGCATTACCGTTAAGGAAGGCCGCCCCCAGGAACCGCCATGGCCGGACCCAGATCAGAAGCGCGCCCAATTCGGGCTTCCAAGAAGGTTGAGCCCGTCGAAGCCCTGTTCGGCGGACGGACCATCGCGGTCCGCGGCGCGCGCGAGCATAACCTCAAGAACGTCGATCTCACCATCCCGCGCGACAAGCTGGTCGTGTTCACGGGCCTCTCGGGCTCGGGAAAATCCTCGCTCGCCTTCGACACGATCTATGCCGAGGGCCAGCGCCGCTATGTCGAGTCGCTCTCGGCCTATGCGCGCCAGTTCCTCGAAATGATGCAGAAGCCGGACGTCGATCAGATCGACGGCCTGTCGCCGGCAATTGCGATCGAGCAGAAGACGACCTCGAAAAATCCGCGCTCGACCGTCGGCACGGTGACCGAGATTCACGACTACATGCGCCTGCTCTGGGCGCGGGTCGGAATCCCCTATTCGCCCGCCACCGGCCTGCCGATCGAGAGCCAGACGGTGAGCCAGATGGTCGACCGCGTGCTGGCCCTGCCGGAGCGGACGCGCCTCTATCTGCTGGCGCCGGTCGTGCGCGGCCGCAAGGGCGAATACCGCAAGGAAATCGCCGACTACATGAAACGCGGCTTCCAGCGGCTGAAGATCGACGGCCAGTTCACCGAGATCGCGGATGCGCCCGCGCTCGACAAGAAGTTCAAGCACGACATCGAGGTGGTGGTCGACCGCATCGTGGTCAGGCCCGACATGGGCGCGCGCCTCGCCGAGAGCTTCGAGACGGCGCTTGAGCTGGCCGACGGACTGGCGGTCGCCGAATTCGCGGATACGTCCGAGGGCGAGAGCGAGCCGAGGCGGATCCTGTTCTCGTCCAAGTTCGCCTGTCCCGTCTCTGGCTTCACCATCCCCGAGATCGAGCCCAGGCTGTTCTCGTTCAACAATCCGTTCGGCGCCTGTCCGGTCTGCGGCGGCTTGGGCTCGGAGCTCAGGGTCGACGACACGCTGGTCGTCCCCAATCCAAAGCTCACCTTGCGCCAGGGGGCGATCGCGCCCTGGGCGAAGTCGAGCTCGCCCTATTATCTGCAGACGCTCGAGGCGCTCGCGAAGCGCTACAAGTTCCGGCTCGACAAGCCGTGGAGCGCCTTGCCCGAGGAAGCGCGGCGGGTGATCCTGCACGGCTCGGGCGCGGACGAGATCCGCTTCGCCTATGACGACGGCCTGCGCGCCTATGAGGTGATGAAGCCGTTCGAAGGCGTGGTGGCCAATCTCGAGCGCCGCTACAAGGAGACCGAAAGCGAGTGGTCGCGCGAGGAGATCCAGCGCTACATGACCGCGACGCCCTGCGAGGCCTGCCACGGCTTTCGCCTCAAGCCCGAGGCGCTGGCGGTCAAGATCGACGGCCGGCACATTGGGGAAGTGAGCCTGCTCTCGGTCAGCGCGGCGATCGATTGGGCCAAGGGCCTGCCGGCGAAGCTCGACGCCAAGCGCAACGAGATCGCCCAGCGCATCCTGAAGGAGATCGTCGACCGGCTCACCTTCCTGCGCGACGTCGGGCTCGATTATCTCACCCTCGCGCGTTCGTCCGGCACGCTGTCGGGCGGCGAGAGCCAGCGCATCAGGCTCGCTTCGCAGATCGGCTCGGGCCTCACCGGCGTGCTCTATGTGCTCGACGAGCCGTCGATCGGCCTCCACCAGCGCGACAACGCGCGGCTTCTCGATACGCTGAGGCGCCTGCGGGGCCTGGGCAACACGGTGATCGTGGTCGAGCACGACGAGGATGCGATCTGGGCCGCCGATTATGTCGTCGATGTCGGCCCGGGCGCTGGCGTGCACGGCGGCGAGATTGTCGCTGAGGGAACGCCGGCTGAGATCGCCGCCAATCCCAATTCGCTGACCGGCCACTATCTCTCGGGCGAGCGGACGGTCGCGATTCCGACGAGGCGCCGCGCCCGCGATCCTGGCCGCGAGCTTACGATTATCGGCGCGCGCGGCAACAACTTGAAGAACGTCACGGCGACGATACCGCTCGGGCTCTTCACCTGCGTCACCGGCGTCTCGGGCGGCGGCAAATCGACGCTGGTCATCGACACCCTTTACAAAGCCGCGGCGCGCAGCCTGAACGGCGCCAACGAGCCGCCGGCGCCCCACGATCGCATCGACGGCTTGAGCGAGATCGACAAGGTGATCGACATCGACCAGTCGCCGATCGGCCGCACGCCGCGCTCGAACCCGGCGACCTACACCGGCGCCTTCACCCCGATCCGCGACTGGTTCGCAGGGCTCCCGGAAGCGAAGGCGCGCGGCTATCTGCCGGGCCGCTTCTCCTTCAACGTCAAGGGCGGCCGCTGCGAAGCCTGCCAGGGCGACGGCGTGATCAAGATCGAGATGCACTTTTTGCCGGACGTTTACGTCACCTGCGACGTGTGCAAGGGCAAGCGCTACGACCGCGAGACGCTCGAGGTGCGCTACAAGGACAAGTCGATCGCCGACGTGCTCGACATGACGGTCGAGGAGGCGGCGGAATTGTTCAAGGCGGTGCCGTCGATCCGTGACAAGATGGAGACCCTGAAGCGGGTGGGCCTAAGCTATGTGAAGGTCGGCCAGCAGGCGACGACGCTCTCCGGCGGCGAGGCGCAGCGCGTGAAGCTCGCCAAGGAGCTGTCGCGCCGCTCGACCGGGCGCACGCTCTACATCCTCGACGAGCCGACCACGGGGCTCCACTTCCACGACGTCGCCCAACTGCTTGATGTTCTACATGAACTCGTCGATCAGGGCAACACGATGATCGTCATCGAGCACAATCTGGAAGTGGTGAAAACCGCCGACTGGGTCATCGACATGGGGCCGGAAGGCGGCGACGGCGGCGGCGAACTGGTCGCCGAAGGCACGCCCGAGCAGATCGCCCGCAATCCGAACAGCTACACGGGGCAGTACCTGAAGCCGGTGCTGGCCAGGAAGGCGAAAGGCGGGCGGCGGGCGGCGGAATAGGGCCGCGGTGCGGCTCGCGACGCTTACTCGATTCCGGGCGAAAGCCGACCCTTGCGGCCCCGCTTGAACCGGGCCAGTCCAAGCCCCGCAAGGCAAAGGATCATCATGGCCCAGGTCGGCAGTTCGGGAACGGGCTCCGCGCTGCTCACGTTCGAGGCGGAGGCTGGAGCTGAGCTGTCTGAATCGGGAGGCGGCGGCAAATCGCCAAGGTCGTGAATGGGATGGGTAGAGTTTGAGGCTATCTGGATGATCGCATCGGCGGGCGCAGCCTCACCGGCGCGTGCCTCCGCCGCGCCGAGCGCCAAGGACAAACCGATCGCACAAGCCATTGCTTTTACGGACAACAATTGACCTGAACCCCCTCATAGTCTCGATGACAACCCGCAATCGCGACCGGCTGTAAGATCTCACTTTTGGAAAGCGGATGAAATATTAATCAGACCCAATCATAAAGTATCGATCTCGTCAAGTGATTTAGAGGTCGTTAACTTTCATCTCGCCCGTTCCGGCTCCTAACTAATACCGAGACTTCGATGAGCCGATCATCGCCTCCCATGCTCCCAAACCGCTCGGGCCTCTGCTAAGCTTGTGCGGCATGGGATGGTGGATGTCGCGACCGGGCGCCTAGTGAGGCCGTAGCGCCGCATCGTTCAGTCATTTCAGGCTTCTACGGGCGCGAGATCTTTATTGACCTGAATCGGGCATGGCTGGCTTACGTTCTTTCACATTCCTTCGCCGAACTTGATTTGTGACACCCCCGATCGTTGGCCTAAGACTGGTCGCGGCCGCATCGATTCGGACAAGGACTTTCGCAAGGGGACCTTGAATGTGTGGAATTGTCGGGATTCTCGGGACCGGGCCGGTCGCGGGCTCGATTGTCGATGCGCTGAAGCGGCTCGAATACCGCGGCTACGATTCCGCCGGCGTGGCGACGCTCGAGAACGGCAGGCTCGAGCGGCGGCGCGCCGAAGGCAAGCTCAAGAATCTGGAGGCGAAGCTCGCCGCGGCGCCGCTCGGCGGGGCGATCGGCATCGGCCACACCCGTTGGGCGACGCATGGCAAACCGACGGAAACAAACGCCCATCCGCATGCGTCGCCGCGGCTTGCGGTCGTCCATAACGGGATCATCGAGAATTTCCGGGCGCTGCGGCAGGAACTCGCCGCCAAAGGCTACGCGTTCGCGACGGAGACCGATTCCGAGATTGCCGCGTTCGTCGTCGAGGACGAACTCGAAAAAGGCAAGCCGCCGGAGGAGGCGGTTCACGCGGCGCTCGGCCGGCTGCGCGGCGCGTTCGCGCTCGTCTATCTGTTCGAGGGCGAGGAGGATCTCCTGATCGGCGCGCGCCAGGGCGCGCCGCTTGCGATCGGCTACGGCGACGGCGCCATGTATCTGGGCTCGGACGCGCTGGCGCTCAGCCCCTTTACCGACCGCATCGCCTATCTCGAGGAAGGCGACTGGGCCGTGCTGACCCGCGAGGGCGCCGACATCCGCGATGCGAGCGGCGCCCGTGTCCAGCGCCGCATCCAGCGAAGCCCGGCCGGCAGCCTGCTCGCGGAAAAGGGCAATTACCGCCACTTCATGGCGAAGGAGATCCACGAGCAGCCGGAGGTGGTCGGCCACACGCTGGCTCGTTACATCGACATGGCGGCGCTCAAGCTGAAGCCCTTCGCCTGGCCCGCCGATCCGACGCGGCTCACGCGCGTGACGATCGTCGGCTGCGGCACCGCCTATATTGCCGGCCTCGTCGCCAAATATTGGATCGAGCGCTGGGCGCGGCTGCCGGTCGAGATCGATGTCGCCTCGGAATACCGCTACCGCGAGGCGCCCGTCGATAACGGAGGCTTGACCATCGTCGTCTCGCAATCGGGTGAGACGGCGGACACGCTGGCGTCGCTGCGTTACGTGAAGGAGCGGGGCGCGAAGACAATTGGCGTCGTCAACGTGCCAGGCTCCAGCATCGCGCGGCTGACCGACGCGGCGGCCCCCACGCTCGCCGGCCCCGAGATCGGCGTCGCCTCGACCAAGGCCTTCACGTGCCAGCTCGCCGCCCTGGCGGCCCTGGCGATCGGCCTCGGCAAAGCGCGCGGGCTCATCGACGAGGCCGCCGAGGCGGCGCTGGTCGGCGAGCTCGTCGCCACCCCCGGTCTTCTGGCCGAGGCGCTCAAGCTCGAGCCCATCGCCGAGAAGCTCGCGCAAGCGATCGCGCGCGCCCGCGACGTGCTCTACCTCGGCCGCGGCACAGCCTATCCGCTGGCGTTGGAAGGCGCCCTGAAACTCAAGGAATTGAGCTACATCCACGCCGAAGGTTACGCAGCAGGCGAACTCAAGCACGGGCCGATCGCACTCATCGACGAAGCGATGCCGGTGATCGTCATCGCGCCGCGCGATGCGGTGTTCGAAAAGACCGTGTCCAACATGCAGGAGGTCGCCGCGCGCGGCGGGCGCCTCATTCTGATTGGCGACGGCCAAGCGGCTGAGGAGGCGGGGGTGGCGATCGAGCACGTCCTGCCGATGCCCGACATGGCCGTCAATTTCGCCCCGGTCGTCTATGCCGCGCCGATCCAGATGCTCGCCTACCACACCGCCGTCATCATGGGTAAGGACGCCGACCAGCCGCGCAACCTGGCGAAATCGGTGACGGTGGAGTAGGGCGGACCGCGCAAATAGCCGCGCATAAACGCTGTTAAACGCTAGTAAACGTTAGTAAATTTGCTAGCGTTTACTAGCGTTTATTTTTTCGAAATCGGGACTTTTCAATGAGTTACGCCCAATTGGAATAAGAAAATCCTCCTGTCTCGAAGCTCCATCTCACATGTCCCTGGCGGTAATCGGTCTCGCGTTTCCCGTCGGACTGATTTGTCCGGCGACCTCCATTTTATAGCACGGCTTTCTGATTTCGCCAATATGGAAGCGAGAATTTTGATTCCAGCCCGTGGCAGGCTTCACGCCTCGATGTGGCCGCTCTACGGTCAAAACTCAATCGCCTCTATGGGTCGCGACAATGGGCGCAGCAGCTGGGCTTATTTTGGTCATTGTCTGCGCATGGGGATGGCAAGATTCGCTCGAACAGCAGCCGTTGGTGAAAGGCGGGCGCTCGGGCGGAGCTCATTTCCCGCCAGCGTCTAGGTAACTTTCCCAATTGCCGGACGATCTGCTTCCTGTGTGAATGCCCCGCTAGACTCTCGCCTATGTTCCGACCGTCCGGTTCTACTCGCGATGCGAAATAACTCTTTCAGACGAGTCGATGTCCGGCAGCGGCGCGGCCGGTTCAATGACGCCCCGATATTCGGTTCTGTGCGCGAGCGGTGCATGCATCGCAGCAATGGTCGCCCACAAAAGCTATCCATTTAATTTCCAGTACGCTATTGGTAATAATCGTAACATATGGGCAGGGAGGCGAGTCGGGATGTCGCTCTTAGAACAAAGCGGGTTGGCCGACGAAACCGAGCCGCATAGCGCTTTCATAGCGGCCGCCGCAAAAGTCGACGGTTTCATTGCGGTGATTGAAAGCCGCACGTTCTTACGGGAATGCATTGGCCGCAGCGCGCGATTGGCGCTCCCATTGCCAATCTTCACATATTCAACAGTATTTGAATTGGAACAGCGGCACTCTCCGGCTTCGCCTGAAATTGTGATCGTTTCTTTGACGAAAGCCGGCAGCGAGGCGGTCGTTGATACCTTGACAAAATTGTCGGAACTTTTCCCCGGAATCCCGGTCATCGTTCTTGCTGACAAGACTGACCCAGAGCTGGCGCTAACTGCGATCCGCCATGGCGCGAGGGGATATATTCCCTTTACGCTGAGATTTGACATCGCGGTCGAGGCAGTGCGCCTTGTTTTGGCGGGCGGGACATACGTGCCGCTGGACTGCGTGCTTGCCACAGGTGGGTCCGGCATCGCCGCGGGGCAGCCGCCGCCATCGGTCGGGGCAGTCACAGGCCGCGAACTTGCGGTCGTTCGCGCTATCCAGCAAGGTAAGTCGAACAAAGTAATGGCCTACGACCTGAATATGTGCGAGAGCACGGTGAAAGTTCACGTACGGAATATTATGAAGAAATTGAACGCTAGGAATCGCACAGAGGTCGCCATCAAAGCACAAACCGTATTGAGCCCAACGCCGTTGGTCAGCACTCGCTTGGAATTTTCCACGCCGAACAGTCTTGGACTACTCAAGTCTTCTGACGAGAACGATAATCCAGCGACCGGCGTCCTCACTGAGCCCGTTCATCAGCCAGTTGAACCGGCAGGGAGGCCGGGGGTTTGTGGTCGCGCACGCGACCCTGGAAGCGCAGCGTAAGGGCGAGCGCGGCGGCGAGGGCTTGGGTAAAACTAATTTGAGTAACCGCTTCCATTAGTCGGGGCTACGGCGAGGCTGGTTTGGTGCTGGCGCTTTCGCCATGCGGTCTTGTTGGCGAGCTATGAGCGCCGCGCGCTGATCCGCGTCCATACGCAGGAACAGGTTGAACGCCTGTTCGACGAGATCAGAGTCTAGTGGTGGGGCTTGCGTCTGACCCGCGTGGGTTCGATCGGGACCGGGTGAGGGGTGAGATATGCTCCTGAGCATCTCCCACCACGGGTTGTGCTTGCCCTTTCTCGCCTCGGAGAGTGCCACATGAAATTCTTCTGTCGAATGCCTGAGATCGTGGGAGCAAGCTGCGCATTTGGTCGTAAAACCAAACTTTAAGTGTCTGATCTTTGCTGTGAACCCGTGGCCGCAGAGGGGGCACCTGACGGGCCAAACGTCCTCGTCCTCATACATCACGCATCGCTACCATCTAAACGGGCTGGGTAACTAACTGAAACGGGTTAATCCTTCATTGTCCAAGTACGCTTTTTGTCTTTCCGCTTGTTATCCAAAAGACGGTATGTACACTCATATGTAGCCTGTCGACCCTGTGGGTTTTCTCGCCTACCGCGCTAAAAATGCGCTCGTGTTGGTGCGAATCGTTTCCGGATGGCGTGGCGAAGATCGTCGCACGCGACGGTAGACTCCAGGTTGCTAGCGGAGGCGACGATCGTGAGGTTCTGAACCGGAAGCTGTCGCGCGATAAAGTCCTCGGCTTTTGGCTGCGCTTCCAGCGTGCGATGTCTTCGGGTCAAATTTACGCCTCCGCCACCTCGTCGGGGAATGGCCGCTATGTGCGCGATGCGGACGTACGCCGCGTCAGAGGTAATTGACCGCTTCGGGTCGAAACCGGTCCACCTGATTGAATTTTGACCCTAAATCGGATGTGCGTGGGACCTACCCGAAGTCCGAACGACCTCTTGCTGACGACGAACCCGGTTTGGCGGAAAACTCGGGTCCCCCGTTCAACGCCCGGTGCTTGTGCAGCCGCAGCAAACAATAGCGGCGCCCGAATCCAGGCCGTGGGCAATCCGGACGCGCTCATAGGGCGTCCGGGCTCCTGTCGGCGCCGGCACGGTCCTTGCGTCGGGAGCGATGGCCCGGAGGGGGCCGCGCATCGGGCCTATGAGATGACCACGGCCATCGACCTTGCCGCCGAACCTTACGAGTTCACGCTCGCGCCGAAGCATTGCGCGCTCCTGATCATCGACATGCAGCGCGATTTTCTCGAGCCCGGCGGTTTTGGCGAAATGCTCGGCAACGACGTGTCGCAATTGCGCCGCACGATCGATCCGAACCGGAGGCTCCTTAAGGCGTGGCGCGCCGCGGGTTTGACTGTGCTCCATACGCGGGAAGGCCACCGGCCCGACCTCGCCGATCTGCCCCCCGCCAAGAAGATCCGCGGCCGCAGCGCGACGTCCATCGGCGACGCCGGCCCGATGGGCCGCATTCTGGTGCGCGGCGAGGACGGCCACGACATCATTCCCGAACTCTACCCCGAGCCCGGCGAGCCGGTCATCGACAAGCCGGGCAAGGGCGCGTTCCACGCCACCGACCTGCACGCGATCCTTCAGCACCGCGACGTCAAGCAGCTCGTCGTCACCGGCGTGACGACGGAAGTCTGCGTCAACACCACGGTGCGGGAGGCCAACGACCGCGGCTACGACTGCCTCGTGCTGGAAGATTGCTGCGGCTCCTATTTCCCGGAGTTCCACGCCATGGGCCTCAAGATGATCAAGGCGCAGGGCGGCATCTTCGGCTGGGTGTCGCACTCCGACGCCGTGATCAAGGCATTGGGGGCGTGGAAGAGCGCTTGAGTAGGCGAGGGGCAAAGCAAGAAGGAGGGCAACGATGTCAATGACGGCTGCGACGACAGGGCGCGAGCGCTATTGGGTTCCCGGCGACTGGAACGCCTTCTTCGGGTTCGGGACCAATATCCTGGTCAACGTTCTCGTGCTGACCGGGCTCCTCCGCTTCGTGCTCAAGATGCCGGATTTGCTGGTGTTCGGCAGAATCCTCCCCGCCCTCGGGCTGATGCTGTTCCTCAGCACGGTGTACTACGCCTGGCTCGCCTATCGGCTGGCGCAGAAGACCGGCCGCACCGACGTTTGCGCGCTGCCGTCCGGCACCAGCGTGCCGCACATGTTCGTCGTCACCTTCGTCGTCATGCTGCCGATCCTGCTCAGGACCAACGATCCAGTCCAGGCCTGGGAGGCGGGGCTCACCTGGGTGTTCGTCCAGAGTTTCGTCCTGATGGCGGGCGGCTTTATCGCGCCGGTCATCCGCAAGATCACGCCGCGCGCGGCGCTGCTCGGCTCGCTCGCCGGCATTTCCATCACCTTCATTTCGATGCGGCCCGGCCTGCTCGTGTTCGAGACGCCGCTCATCGGCATGGTCTGCTTCGCCATCATCCTGGCCAACTGGTTCGGCGGCGTGCGCTATTTCCGCGACGTGCCGGGCGGGCTGATCGCCATTGCCGCCGGCACGCTTATCGCCTGGGGCTCGGACCTGTTCGGTCTCGGCTACGGCGGCTTGAGCGTAAGCAGCGTCGGCGACGCCTTCTCGCACTTCGGCTTCTCGTTCCCCGTACCGGCTGTCGGTCACGTCTTTGCGGGCTTCAAGTTCATCGGAATCATCCTGGTGACCGCGATTCCGTTCGGCATTTATGATCTCGTCGAGGCGATGGACAACGTCGAGAGCGCCGCCGCGGCCGGCGACTCGTTTCCGACCACCCAGGTGCTGACGGCTGACGGAATCATCAGCCTGATCGGCTGCCTGCTCGGCAATCCGTTCATCAACGCCGTCTACATCGGCCATCCCGGCTGGAAGGCGATGGGCGGGCGGATCGGCTATTCCGCCGCGACCGGCGTGATGGTGCTGGTCTTGACCTGGCTCGGCATCGTGGCCCTGGTTTCGAGCCTGATCCCGGTGGTCGCGATCCTGCCGATCCTGCTCTACATCGGCATGCTGATCGGCTCGCAGGCGTTCCAGGAATCGCCCCGCAGCCATGCGCCGGCGATCATCCTGGCGATGATTCCCCAGATCGCCGCCTGGGGCAAAACCATGATCGACGGCGCGCTCGGCGCCGCCGGCACCAACGCGGCTGCGGTCGGCTTCGACAAGCTCGGCAACACAGGCATCCTGTACAAGGGCCTGCAGACGCTTGGCGGCGGCGCGACGCTCGCCGGCATCATCTTAGGCGCCGTCACCGTGTTCATCATCGAGCGCCAGCTCGAGAAGGCGGCGGCGTTCGCGCTCGCGGGCTCGATCCTGACGTTTTTCGGCCTGATCCACGCCGAGGATCTCGGGATAGGGCAGTCGCCTGTGGTGGCGCTGAGCTATCTCGGCATCGCCGGAATGCTTTACGGCTTCGCCAAATTCGCTCACGTCACACCCGCCGAGCCGAGCGAGATGGAGCATGATCACCTGAGCGTTCAGGCGGCCCCGGCGGAATAGGGGGTTCCACGACAGCGCGTGGGCCTATCCCGCGCGCTTGTCGGTCTTGGCGTGGTACGCAATCGCCGCGTCGACGCGCTTGTTGTCGCCTGGCGAGCCTGAGATCGCGCCAGGCGAAACGGGAATGCCGCAGAGCTGCCTTCCGGAGCCCCACTTTTGTTCCTCGTGAAGTTACAAACCTGTAATTTGTACACAAATGATTTTGTATTTGTTCCGCAATTTACACCCTGTTCGGTTGTATCGCTCGATCGAGAACACGGGTAGCCAAATGCGATCGTCTACGTCGGCAGGCGTTTCGGGCGCATGGGAAAAACAAAGTCCGGCGGCGGATTGACATTTTCAGAATTGAAGGCTATGATATCTGGGTTGTCGAAATCAAGCCTGCGTCCTGCGCGTTCCTGGCGAGGCCTCATACCGATTCTATTTGAGCGCGACTCATCGCGCTCAAACCCGCGCAACGGCTTGGGGCGCGCATTCGCGCTTCGGTCATAAGGCGATGATCGGTTCCGATCATCGAGTTTTGGCATCAGACAGGGATTTCGAAATGAAAGCGAACACGCAAAAAGTTGCGCAAAAGCGCAGCTAAGGTTCTGAAATCATTTGCTCGCGTAAACTCGTGCGCGGGCGTCCTATTCAGTCGAGGCGCGGGGCGTGCGCGCGTTGCCCGGCTGGCCCTGAAAAAATATGCCCCGGTCGAGCTTGGCGATACCATTCCAGCCGCCGAGCGCAAGCGCGCGATCGATCTCCCGCCGGAAGAGTTCCAACGCCCAGAAGACGCCATCCTCGCCGGCGCAGGCGACGCCCCAAAGGTGAGGGCGTCCGATCATGATTGCGCGCGCGCCGAGCGCCAGCGCCTTGACGACGTCGATCCCGCGGCGGAAGCCGCCGTCGATGAGCACCGGCGCACTGCCGCCGACCGCTTCGACTATGCTGGGCAGCGCGCGGATCGAGGCGACCGCGCCGTCGAGCTGACGGCCGCCATGGTTGGAGACGATGATTTCATCGGCGCCGCATTTGACCGCCTCACGCGCCTCGTCCGGGTGCAACAGGCCTTTGATCAGGAGCGGCCCACGCCATTGTCCCCGCAGCCGTTCGACATCGCTCCAGCCGATGTCGGGATCGAGCTGGTCGTTCATCAACGGGCCGAAGGCGCCGATCGAGGTCCGCTTGCCGTAATTGACGAAGGTCGGCGAGGGCGTCTCGCGCATGCGCAGGACCCATGCCGGATGGCTGAGAAAGTCGAGGACGCTGCGCGGACCCCAGCGCAAGGGGAAGGTCATGCCGTTGCGCGCATCGCGGTCGCGGCCCGCCATCACCTGATTGTCGACCGTGAGAATGAGGCCCTTGTAGCCGGCGGCTGCGGCGCGCGCGGCGAACTCGGCCGTGAGCGCCCGATCCTTGTAGAGAAAGACCTGCATCCATTTCGGCCCCGAGGTCGCTAAGCCGATCTCTTCGATTGTCGCGGTCGAGGCGTGGCTCGTGCAGTAGATCGTTCCGAACCGCGCCGCCGCCCGCGCCGCGGCGAGTTCCGCATGCGGCCACAACAGGCCGGCAAGGCCGGTCGGGCCGATGATGACCGGCGAACGAAGCGTCTCGCCGAACAGCTCCACGGACTGGTCGCGAGTTGGCGCGCCTGCGAGCAGCTTCGGCGCGAGTTCGATCGCGGCCAGCGCCGCCTCGTTGGCGCGCATGGTGATTTCGTCGCCGGCGGCGCCGTCTACCATGTCGAACAGCACGCGCGGCAGCGCTTTGCGGGCGAGCGCGCGCAGCGCTGCGACGCTGTAGCCCTTGCGCTCGACGGCGGCCTTATCCATCAGGGGCCGAGCCGATAGGCCTTGATCGCGTTGTCGCGGAAAAGCTTGCGCTTGTCGGCGGACGAAAAGCCCGCCGTCGCCCAGTCGAGCGTCGTGAGCCATTGCAGATAGCTGCCGGCGAGCTCGGACACCGGCCAGTCGCCGCCGTAAAGAATGCGGTCCGGGCCGAAGCAGGCGATCACGTGATCGATGTAGGGTTTTAGCTGATCGCGGGTCCAGGCTTTGTGATCGGCCTCGGTGGTGACGCCGGAGAGCTTGCACACGACATTGGGCAGCGCCGCCATCTCGCGAATGTGCGTCCGCCACGGGTCGATGAGGCCGGCCTTGATGCCGGGCTTGCCGATGTGATCGAGGATGAAGGAGACCTCTGGGCATTGCCGCATCATCTTGAGCGTGTTCGCCGCTTGGGGATGGAAAATGCAGGCGTCGAACGAGAGATTGTATTTCGGCAGGAGCCGGAGCGCTTCGAGGAAGCCGGGCTTGAGCATGAACTCCGGGTCGGGCTCATTCTGGATCAGGCGGCGGACGCCGCGCACCGTCTTGAGTTTCGCCACCCGTGCGATTTCCGGCTCGATTCTCCCTCCGCGCTCGAGCGGCAGGCAGACGACGGCGCCGAGCACGCGGCGGTCATGGTGCAGCGAGCCCGTCAACCCATTCGGCTTCGTCGAGATATTGCGGCATGTCGACATCGACCTCGACGAAGACAAGCCCTTCAAGCTCATAGGGCTTCGCCGCATTGGCGAGATCGTCCGGCGTCCAGTCGCGCTTGAGCGCCGGCGCGTCCTTCGCCCAGGAATAGCCGAACCGTTTCTGATCGAGGAGATGAATGTGGGAATCGATGATGGGAAAATCGATCACGCCAAACGTCTCCTCCGCTTGAAACCTTATCGGTTCGCTCGATTTACCCTCTGCCCATTCGCTTGAGCGAAGGAACCTCGACTGGCAGTTCTTTCAATCCGCCGCGCACGCGCTCAAGCGTCGCGGCCTCCGCGGCTTTGACGCGCTCGAGATTCTTGAGCGTTTCCTCGATGCGCGCGCGCGGGACGACCACGACGCCGTCGCGGTCGCCGACCACGATATCGCCCGAGCCGACCGTCACGCCGCCACAGACGATCGGCAGGCCGACTGAGCCCGGTCCGCGCCTTTGCGGCGAATTCGGCGTGACGCCCATGGCGAAAGTTGGCAGGCCGACTGTTTCGAGGTCGTCAAGGTCACGCACCAGGCCGTCGGTGACGAAGCCCGCGGCGCCCCGGTTTCGCGCGACATACATCAAGAGATCTCCGGTCACCGCCGCGCCCACATAACCGTTGGTTGCAACCATGAACACGTCGCCAGGCTTCGATTCGGCGAGCGCCGCCATGAATGCAAGATTGTCGAGCGGGCCGCAGTCGCAGGTGAGCGCGACGCCGACGAACGACTTGCCCACGAGCCGCTTGATCCGCCAGTCGAGGGCGCCCGTTCCGTTCATCGCGTCGACAATGAAGCTCGTTGGCGCGCGGAAGCGCTCGACGACATTGGCCGACGGGCGTTCGATAGAGGAGGCGAAAACGATCGGCGGCGGTTCCTCGATCATGGGCGGCCTTATGTCTCAATTGTGGGGTCGGCGGAGGGATCGCGCCCTTGCGCCCGCCGCTAGAATGCACGTCCCGCCCGGCCGGGCAACCACTGGGGTAAGGTCAGGCCGTTCATGCGCTTTGGTATTTGACACCCGCGCGAGGGTCGTCAACATTGGCGTTCAGGAAAAAGAAGGATTTCCTTGGCCCATAGAGCCTTGGGATTTTGTCAACTGAGTCCATCGCCTTCGCGTCGGATTCACATGCGAACGGAGATCGGCAATGACGCAATTCGACAAGCTCGCTTTGACCCGACGCGACGCGCTTAAAGTGGGATTGGCTGGCGCCGCCGCTTCAGGCGCCATGTTCGGCGCCACACGCTCCGCCTTCGCCGACGACACGCTGGCGGAGATCAAGAAGCGCGGCGTGCTCTCGACCGCAACCGAGATGCAGTTCCCGCCGTTCGATATCTCCGACAATGGCACCTACAAGGGCTTGAACCGCGATCTCATCGACGCGGTCGGCAAGCAGATGGGGCTCAAGGTCACCTATCTCGACCTGCCCTGGACCAGCGTGCTGCCGGGCCTGGAAGCCAAGAAGTTCGATCTCTGCATCGCGCCGGTGACGATCACCAAGGAGCGCATGAAGCATTACGCCTTCACGGTGCCGATCGCGGACGCAACCGCGGCGCTGATGAAGCGCGCGGACGACAAGAGCCTCATGAAGCCCGAGGATATCGCCGGCCGGACGGTCGGCGGCCAGAAGGGCACCTCGCAGGTGGCTCAGCTCAAGGAATTCGCCGCCAAGCTGCCGAAGCCGGTCGAGGTCAAGGAATATGTCGACAACAACCAGTCCTACGCCGACCTTGCCGCCGGACGCATTGACGCCGCCGTCAATTCGCTGCCGAACCTCGCCTACGCCGCCCAGCAGCGCTCCGACGCGTTCGCGATGGTGATGCCGCCGTTCGGCCAGCCGACCTATTTCTCCTGGGTTGCTCGGCTCGACGACAAAACGCTGGTCGACGCCCTCAACGCCGCGATCCTTGCGGTCGAGGCCGACGGGACGATGGCGAAGATCCAGAAGACCTGGTTCGGGCAGACGATGGACTTGCCGAAGACGGTGCCCGAGCCGAGCATCTGAACAACCTGAAGGCGGGGGAGCTTTAGTCGCTCTCGTAGAGGGTCATTCGCTTTGGCCGACCGGCGTCGTCATCGCGAGGAGCCCGGAGGGCGACGTGGCGATCCAGAGTCACCGCCGCATCCTTCGCCCCCTGGATCGCCGCGTCGCGATAGCCCGTCCGGAGGGACGGGCGTCTCTCGACACCCTGTGGCTCCTCGCGATGACGGGTT
The DNA here is from genome assembly GCA_963833955.1 of uncultured Alphaproteobacteria bacterium. Lineage (GTDB taxonomy): Bacteria > Pseudomonadota > Alphaproteobacteria > Rhizobiales > Beijerinckiaceae > Roseiarcus. Next base: position 74,608 of record CAWHZY010000019.1, read on the forward strand.
CGGTCAATGCGCGGCACGCTTTAGCGTCGGCTGATGAAACCTGAGGTCATCCTCCACTCGTTCGGCTATCTCACGCAGGCGGCGGCGACGACGGTCGCCGTGTCCTTCGCCGGCATTGTGTTCGGGTTCGTGATCGGCGCGCTTGTCTGCGTCGCGCGCGTTTCGCCCCGCCCCTGGCTCAAGCGTCTCGGGGCAGCCTATGTCAGCGTGTTTCGCGGCGTTCCGCTGCTCGTGCAACTCCTGTTCGTCTATTATTTTCTCGCCGAATACGGGCTCGATGTGCCGGCGATCGTAGCGGCGGTTGGCGCGCTCGCGCTCTCTTCCGCCGCCTATCAGGCGGAAATCCTGCGCGGAGCGCTCAACGCCGTGCCGCGGGGCCAAGGGGAGGCGGCGACGGCGCTCGGCTTCTCCGGCCTCGATATCTGGCGGCGCGTTCTTCTGCCGCAGGCGCTCAAGATCTCGACCCCGCCGCTCATCAACGAGTTCATCCTCCTGATCAAAGCCTCGTCGCTCGTCTCGGTGGTCGGCATCGCCGAACTGACGCGCGTCAGCATGAACATCGCGACCCAAACCTATCGCCCGCTCGAGGCCTATGTCGGCGGCGGCATGTTCTACCTCGCGATCAACCTTTGCCTCGCGGGCCTCGGCGCCGTGGCGGAGCGGCGACTGGCGGGGGCAGGCGCCCGATGAGCCTGGACCTCGTCTGGCATTATGCGCCTTCGCTTCTGAGCGGCTTTGCCGTCACCATCCTGTGCTGGGCCGCAGGCAGTGCGTTTGGCCTCGTCCTCGGGTTCGCGATTGCGCTCCTTCGTCGGTTCCAAATCCCGCCGCTCAACGGACTCATCAGGGCGTTCATAGAGCTCTTCCGCGGCACGCCGTTCCTGGTGCAGCTCTTTCTCCTCTACGCCGGCGGTCCTTCGATCGGGCTCAAACTCAGCGCGACCGCCGCTGGGATCCTGGGCCTCGGCCTCTACGCCTCGGCCTATTTCGCCGAGATCTTTCGCGCTGGCTTCGCCGCCGTGCCGGTCGGTCAGATCGAGGCGGCGGCCAGCGTCGGCATGACGCCCTCCGACACGATGATACGCGTCATGCTGCCGGGAGCGCTCATCGCCGCCGTTCCCGCGATCGTCAACATGCTGATCATTCTCACCAAGGAAACGGTGGTGCTGTCGATCATCACCGTGCCCGAGCTCATGTATCAGGTGCAGACCATGGCGGCGGAGACGTTTACGGCGTTCGACGCGATCTTCGCCATGGCGATCTTCTACTGGCTTCTGGTCGAAGCGGTGTCGCGCCTGGGCTCACGGGTGGAAACGCGGGTGACGGCGTTTCTCGCGCACGAGGCGAGAGCATGAGCGCGCCCATGATCGAACTCGCCAAGGTCAGCAAGAGTTTTGGCGCGCACCAGGTTTTGCGCGACGTCAACCTTTCGGTCGGCCGCTCGGAGGTCGTGTGCCTGATTGGGCCTAGCGGGTCGGGCAAGAGCACGTTGCTCCGATGCGTGAATTTTTTGGAGCCCTATGATTCCGGCGATCTGCGCATCGACGGCAGGCTGATCGGCTACGAGGACGCGAACGGAACCCGCAGGCCAATGGCGCCGCGCGCCTTGCGCGAGATGCGGCGCGAGATCGGCATGGTGTTCCAGCACTTCAATCTGTGGCCGCATATGACGGCGCTCAGCAATGTCGCCGAGCCCCTCCGGCGCGTGCGAAAACTTGCAAGCCGCGAAGCGGCGGATCGCGCAATGGCGATGTTGACGAGAGTCGGGCTCGCCGCCAAGGCGGACGCCTATCCGTCGCGTCTCTCGGGCGGCCAGCAGCAGCGCGTCGCCATCGCCCGGGCGCTGGCGATGCAGCCCCGCCTCATGCTGTTCGATGAGCCAACCTCGGCGCTCGATCCCGAACTGGTCGGCGAAGTGCTGGAGGTCATGAAGAGCCTCGCAGCGGAAGGCATGACGATGCTCATCGTCACCCATGAAATGGGCTTCGCCGCTCACGTCGCGAGCCGCATCGCCTTCATTGACGAGGGCCGCATCATCGACAATGGGCCTCCGCGCCGCGTGTTCCACGAAAGCCCGGAACCGCGGGTGCGGCAGTTCCTGCAGACCTATCACGACCGCAACAGTTTCTGAGGCATCGCGCTGCCGCAACTGGCGGCGTACTCGTGGGCCTGACCCGCCTTCAGCTTTGCGCCGCCCTTTCGTTGAGGATCGGAAAGCCGCGCTGGTGCCAGACCGGATAGGCCGGCTCGACGTCGCTCGCCGCGTCGAGCTTGGCCATCTGCTCGGGCGTCAGTTTCCAGCCGACGGCGCCGATGTTCTCGAGCAACTGCTCTTCATTGCGCGCGCCGATGATGACGTTGGCGACAGTCGGACGGCGCAACAGCCAATTGAGCGCGATCTGCGGAATTGTCTTGCCAGTCTCCTTGGCGACGGCGTCAAGCGCATCGACGATGGCGAACAGGCGCTTCTCCTCGTAGCGCGGGCCAGTCTCCGGAATGGAATGCGCGCGGGTGCCCGGCTGCGCCGGCTGTCCGCGCCGGATTTTTCCCGTGAGCTTGCCCCAGCCGAGCGGGCTCCAGACAACCGCGCCGACGCCCTGATCGCGCCCGAGCTGCATCAGCTCCCATTCATAGTCGCGGTTGAGCAGCGAATAATAGGCCTGGTGCGCGACGTAGCGGGGATAGCCATAACGGTCCGAGGCGGCGAGCGACTTCATCAGATGCCAGCCGGAGAAATTCGAGCCGCCGACGTAACGGATCTTGCCCGCGCGCACGAGTTGATCGAGCGTGGAGAGCGTCTCCTCGACCGGAGTGTTATAGTCCTGGCCGTGCAGTTGCAGGAGGTCGATCGTGTCGACGCCAAGCCGCTTGAGCGAACCCTCGACCGCCTCCAGAAGATGCTGGCGCGAGGAGCCGTAGTCGTTCGGGCCGTCGCCCATCGGGAACGTCGCCTTGGTGGAAATGAGCAGGCGGTTGCGCTTGCCTTTGATCGCCTCGCCCAGGATCTTTTCCGCGAGCCCGGCAGAATAAACGTCGGCGGTGTCGAACAGGTTCACGCCGTGATCGAGACAGACCTCAATCAATCGAGACGCGCCGGCGGCGTCGGTTGTTCCCCATGCCTTGAAGAAATCGTTGCCGCCGCCGAACGTGCCTGTGCCGAAGCTTAGCGCCGGCACGCGCAGGCCGGAATGGCCAAGACGGTTATAATCCATGCAGTACTCCTGTCGTCGACGAAATCGGTTGGCCGCGTCGCGCCGCCCATGCGGATTCACATGACGGTCGGAGAAACGAACGTCATGGGCGTCGGCAAACTTGCGCGTGAATGTCGCGCGGGCATCGATACCCGATGCGGCCAAGGTTTTGAAGACACGCATCCGTGACTTTTGTTCTACGAAGAGCGGAAGTGCTAACTCTCAGCGGCTCGCTGTTCCCTCCGCCTAAATATCTCGGAGGGAACAGAGATGCAGATCCGGCGTTCCGGGGAATGCGAGGGCGCCCCGATGCTTGATGCCGAGATCCGTATTTCCGTCGATGTGGACATGCCGGCGCCCCCTGGTCTGCGTTACGTGTGCGATAATGGGCCGGCGATCCAGCGCAGGCGCGCGGGCAAGGGCTTTGTCTATCTCGACGCGAAGGGCAGGCGGGTCACGAACGCCGACACGCTGAAGCGCATACGCTCGCTCGTCATCCCGCCGGCATGGACCGATGTCTGGATTTGCGCCTCTGCGGACGGTCACATTCAGGCGACCGGCCGCGACGCCAAAGGGCGCAAGCAATACAAGTATCACGCTGAATACCGCGAGGCGCGCGAGCAGTCGAAATACGAGCACCTGTTCGAGTTCGCCGCGGTGCTGCCGACGATCCGGGCGACGGTCGCCGAGCACATGAGCCTGCGCGGACTGCCGCGCGAGAAGGTTCTGGCCACGGTCGTGCATCTCTTGGAGACGACGCTGATCCGCGTCGGCAACGATGAATACGCGCGGAACAATCAGAGCTATGGACTGACCACGCTCAAAAGCGACCACGTCGCGGTCGAGGGTTCCGAGGTTCGTTTCCAGTTCACGGGCAAGAGCGGCAAGCAATGGTCGCTGGCGATGCGCGACCGGCGGGTGGCGCGCATCGTCCGGGCCTGCCAGGAACTGCCGGGCCAGGACCTTCTGCAATATTTCAACGAGGAGAAGGCGCTGCACGCGGTCTCGTCGGGCGACGTCAATGCCTACCTTCGGGAGATCACCGGCGCCGACATCACCGCCAAGGATTTTCGCACCTGGGCCGGGACGATGCTGATGGCCCGGTACCTTGCGATCTCCGAGCCGTTCACGAGCGCAGCGCAAGCCAAGCGCGTGATGAGCGCGGCGGTCAGGAAAGTCGCCGCCGCGTTGGGAAACACGGCGGCGGTCTGTCGCAAGTCCTACATCCACCCCGCAATTTCGGACGCGTATCTGAGCGGCGCGTTTGCGCTTGAGGCCATGGAGGAGAGCGGTGCATCGGACCCGGCCGGGCTAAGGGCCGAGGAAATCGCCGTTCTCGCGTTGCTGAAAAGTTCGTGATGCAGGAAGGACGCCCGTCCTTCCGGACGGGCTACGGTCCGACGGATGAGGGCCTGCGGGCTGTGGGAGCCACCCTCACCCCCGACCCTCTCCCCGAGGGAGAGGGGAGCACAGGTCGCCGCCTTTACTGCCCGCTCGCCCGTGATAAATTGCCCGCCTCAAGGAGAGACGCGCGATGGCGAGCTTCGACTCGAAGACAATCTCCCATATCCATCACGAGCTGCATTCGCATCTGCCGTCCGAGCCGGCGCTGCGGACGAAGGCGCTGGAAAGCCTTCTTGCCGAGAAGAAGCTGATCGATCCGGCCGCGGTCGACGCCTGGATCGAGATGTATCGTGACGAGATCGGACCCAAGCGCGGCGCCGCCGTCGTCGCCCGCGCCTGGCGCGATCCGGCCTTCAAGGCGCGGCTCCTGGCCGACGGGACGGCGGCGATCGGCGAACTCGGGTTTGCGGGGCACGCGACCGGCCATTTGCAGGCGGTCGAGAACACGGCGGACGTGCATAACCTCGTCGTCTGCACGCTCTGCTCCTGCTATCCGTTCTCGATCCTGGGCCTGTCGCCATCCTGGTACAAGTCGAACGAATATCGCGCCCGCGTGGTGCGTGACCCGCGCGGCGTGCTCGACGAGTTCGGCGTCAGGCTCGATGACAAAACGCAAGTGCGTGTCTGGGACTTCGACCTCGGAGCGGCGCTATCTCGTCGTGCCCGAGCGGCCGAAGGGCGTCGAAGACTGGGACGAAGCGGCGCTCGCCAATCTCGTCACGCGCAATGCCATGATCGGCACGCAGCGCGACCTTTCGCCCAAGCGGGTAAAAGTCTGATGGACGGCGTTCACGATCTCGGCGGGCGCGAGGGCTTCGGCCCCATCGTCGACAAGGCCGACGACAAGCCCTTTCATGCCGACTGGGAGATGCGCGCCTTCGGAATGAAGCAGGCGTCGGCCTCGGCGAAGAGCTGGACGATCGACTGGTTTCGCCACTCTCGCGAACTCGCCGACCCGTCGATTACCTGACGCGGCCCTATTTCGACCAGTGGCTCACGACGCTCGCTGCGCAGATGATCGACGAGGGCTACCTGACGCTCGACGAGATCAAGGCCGGCGCTTCGACCTTCGCGCCGAAACCCAGCGTGCCGCCCCAAAGCCCAGAGGCCGCGCGCGCCTATGTCAAGAAGGCGAGGAGTTTTGCAGTCGGCGTCAACACGCCGCCCCGCTTCGCGCTCGGCGGCCAGGTGCGGTGCCGGCTCGACGGCGGCTCGGGTCATACGCGCCTGCCCGGATATGTGCGGGGCAGGGCAGGGGTGATCCACGCCCACCACGGCGCCCATATCCTGCCCGATGCGTCGGCGCATGGCGAGGAGCGAGGCGAGCATCTCTTCACGGTCAGCTTCGCTTCGCCCGACCTTTGGCCAGAGGCGAAAGGGAGCGCCGACCGCGTGTTCGTCGATCTCTGGGAGAGCTATCTTGAATCGGCCTGAGCTTGGCTTTCTCAAAGCCAAGGACGGCGAGCCGGTGTTTGGCGAGCCGTGGCACGCGCAAACGCTCGCTCTCGCTGACCTTCTGGTGAAAAGCGGCGCGATCTCATCCGCGCCTTGGGCCGAGACCCTCGGAGCCGAGATCCAGGCTCTCAACGCCGAGCCCGACGACCGAGAGACCTACTTTCGCGCCGTGCTCGCGGCGCTTGAGCGGCTGCTCGCAGAAAACGGCAGCGTCACGCACGCGGAACTCGAAGATCGCGAGCACCAGTGGGAGCGCGCCTACCTGCGCACGCCGCACGGGAAGCCGGTCGAGCTTGAGGCGGGTTTGGAGCCTGATTAGGAGCCTTTGGAGCGGCAAAGTCGTCCTGGCCGCAATTGCCGGACGCCCGCCCCTCGTCCTGAGATCAGCGCCAAGCGCGGCGTCTCGAAGGACGCTTCAGACAGCGCGGGACGACGCCGCCAGTTGAAGCATTCCCTTCGACGAGCTCAGGACAGCCCTTCGAGGGCCCGTTCCCGCGGGGCGCCTTGAGACATGAAGTGGCGCTAATCGATCTAGCCGCCGATCAAACGCCAGCCCCCGGCGTCGCGCTCGAGCACCGTCGCGCGCAAGCCGAACGGCTCCGGCGTGACGCCGCGAATCCAGAGCTCCATGCGCTCGATCCAGACCTCGACAAAAATCGCATTCGTCCGGTCCGCTTCGCTGGGAAAGTAGGCATTATAGGCGCCCTTCCACCGGCTGCGCGTCTCGGATGCGTCCTCGTGCAGCTCGGCCTTCCCGATCAAGGTGACGAAGGCGAGGTCGGGATCGTGCTGAACGAGGATAGCTACCTCGCTCGCGCGCCGCATATCCCTGGCCTTGTTCGAGCGCCGATCAGTGAGGAAACGAACCCTCCACGGATCCTCGCCGGGGTCGTTCAGCACCCGCCCCATTGGCCGCGCGCGGGGAGCTCCGACTTCGGTCGCAGTCGTGAGCCAGCAATAGCGCGCGTTTCGCATCGTCTTGGCCGCGCCGTCCAACAGGCGGCTCAGGTCAATCGCGTCGGACTTGGCCTTCGTTTCCAGCATTGGATTAGCCTCCGCTTCGCGCCCGGAATCGTCATGTATGGACGGCCCCCGTTTCGCAAGGGGTTTTGGAAGACTTGGGCGACTGGTCTGGAGCAGTCATGTATTCGGCCTTTTTTGTGCGGTCGATGACCGCGGGCCACGATGGGGGCTGCGGATCGGGTTCCCAGCCTTGCGGCGCGCTTGGATAGCGCGATGACGAAGCGGATTTTCCCGACCCAGGTCCTGACCATTTTGCCGTCGCTTTCCTTGGCTCCTTGCTCAGCCTGCCTTCGACCGGGTTGATCGAAGGAAGAGGGGATTGGGTCTTTCGCTCAGGCCGCCGCGGGCTCGTACTCCTTGCCCGAGGCGAGGACCGCCCAGACGATCCTGGCGGTCTTGGCGGCCTGGGCCATCACCGCCACCTTCATTGGCCGCCTGGCGAGAATGCCGCGCTGCCATCGGGTGGCCCGATCTTGGCGCGAGCGGGCGTTGCGCGGGAGCGTGACCGCCCCGAGGGCGAACAGTTTGCGCAATCGGCTTTCCCCCTGCCGGCTCATGCCCCTTATTCGCCGCTTGCCGGCGGACGATGTCTCGCGCGGGGTCATGCCGCCCCAGGCGGTGAAGTCGCGCCCGCTCTTAAACCGCCGTCCGTCGCCGATCGCCGCCACCACCGGGTGGGCGGTCAGAAAGCCGACGCTGGGCACGCGGGCGGGCCGCCGCATGTCCGGATCGGCCTTGACGACCGCCTTGATCCTGTTCTCCAGCGCCGCGATCGCCGGGGTCAGCGTGTCGAGCTGGGCGAGAACGACACGCAACGCGCCGACCAATGTCTCCGGAAGCCCCGGCTCGTCGCTCGTCAGGCGCGCCGTCAGTTCGGCGAAGCCGCGAGCCCCCTGCGCCGCTACGACCCCGAACTCGGCCAGCATCGCCCGCAGGCTGTTCATCGCTTGCGTGCGTTGCTTGACCAGGAGCTCGCGCGAACGCTCCAAAGCCCGCGAAGCCTGCTGCTCCTCGCTCTTGATCGCGACCTCCCGCATGTCCGGCCTCAGCGCCGCAACGCAAATCGCCGCCGCGTCGCGCGCGTCGGTCTTGTTGCGCTTGACGAAAGGCTTCACGTAAGCGGCCGCGATCAGCCGGACGTCGTGGCCCAAAGCCCGCAGCGTGCGGCCCCAATAATGCGACGTGCCACAAGCCTCGAGCGCCACCACGCATGGCGGAAGCTTCTCGAAGAAGCTCACCATCCCCTTCCGGCCGAGCCGCTTCTGCACAAGGACGCGCCCTTCGGCGTCCTCCCCGTGAACCTGAAACACGCTCTTGGCGATATCGAGCCCAATGATGCCAATGGTCATGACGGACGGTCTCCTTGCTGGGACAAAGCACCCGCAGCTTGGCACAACAGATGCCGTCGGGGGCCGTCCACCCAGCATTGCGAGGAGCGATGCGACGACGCAATCCAGAGGCCAATGGCGCCCTGCGTTCCCTGGATCGCTTCGCTGACGCTCGCGATGACGACAGCCCTCGGCACTCAAGCATATCTTGACCATTACGTCTAGACCAAATAGTCTACAAATATGGGGCGCGCGCAATTCGACCAAGAAGGCTTCGTGGCTGCGGCCCGCGCGCTCATCGCCGAGCGCGGGCCTCAGGCTGTCACTGTCGATTCTGTCGCCGAGCGGCTCAAAGCGCCCAAGGGTTCGTTCTATTATCGCTTCGCTTCGCGCGATGCGCTGCTCGGCGAAGTGTGGCTCAACGCCGTGCTCGCCTATCAGGAAGGTTTCGTCGCCGCGATCGAGGCGGGCGATGGCCTTCGCGCCGCGCTCCACACGCCAGCCTGGGCGCGCCGGCATTTAGACGACGCGCGGTTGCTCATGCTCTATAGCCGCCACGATTTCGTCCAAGGCGACTGGCCGGCGCCGCTCAGGCGCGGCGTCGCCGATCAGGCCGAGCGTTTCGAGGGCTGCCTGCGGACGTTCGCCCGCGGCGCCTTTGGCGGCGTCGGTCGCGCGGAGATGCGGCGCGCTACATTCGTGCTTGGCGGAGGTCCCGATCGCCGCCGTCAAGCCGCACCTGCAGCGGCGCGAGCGGCCGCCCAAGCTGGTCGACGAATTGATTAGGAAGACGTATCACGCGATTGTTGACGCAGGCGCGGCCGTAGCAGACCGGCGCTCACCTGCCTAGCTCTCGCCCAAGCTCGGCAGGTCGAGCCCTTTCTCGTTCGCGCATTCTATCGCCGCCTGATAGCCGGCGTCGGCGTGGCGCATGACGCCGCTCGCCGGATCGTTCCACAACACGCGCTCGATGCGCCGCGCAGCTTCAGGCGTGCCGTCGCAGACGACCACCATGCCGGCGTGCTGCGAAAAGCCCATGCCGACGCCGCCGCCATGATGGATCGACACCCAGGTCGCGCCTGAGGCGCAATTGAGCAGCGCGTTAAGGAGCGGCCAGTCGGAGACGGCGTCTGAGCCGTCCTGCATGGATTCGGTTTCGCGGTTCGGCGACGCGACCGAGCCGGAATCGAGATGATCGCGGCCGATGACGATCGGCGCCTTGAGTTCGCCGGACGCCACCATTTCGTTGAAGGCGAGGCCAAGCCGGTGCCGGTCGCCCAAACCCACCCAGCAAATCCGCGCCGGCAGGCCCTGGAACTTGATTCGCGCACGCGCCATGTCGAGCCAATTGTGCAAATGCGGGTTGTCCGGCATGAGCTCCTTGACCTTGGCGTCGGTCCTGAAAATATCCTCCGGATCGCCAGACAACGCGGCCCAGCGAAAGGGCCCGACGCCGCGGCAGAAGAGCGGCCGGATGTAGGCCGGCACGAAGCCCGGGAAGTCGAACGCGTCCTTGACGCCTTCCTCCAGCGCCATCTGGCGGATGTTGTTGCCGTAGTCGACCGTCGGAACGCCTGCGTGCGCATAGGCGAGCATCGCGCGCACATGTTCGCCCATCGAGGCTTTTGCGGCGCGCTCGACGCCCTTGGGATCGCTCGCGCGCCGGTCCTCCCATTGCTGCAGGGTCCAGCCTTTGGGCAGATAGCCGTTGATCGGATCATGCGCCGAGGTCTGGTCGGTGACGACGTCGGGCCTCACGCCTCGACGGAGGAGTTCGGGCAGGACTTCGCCCGCGTTGCCAAGCAGGGCGACCGAAACGGCTTTGCGCTCCCTAGTCGACCGTTCGATGATCGCGAGCGCGTCGTCGAGGTCCTTGGCTTGCACGTCGACATAGCGCGTGCGCAGTCGGAATTCGATGCTGGACGGGCGGCACTCGACGGCGAGCAGCGAGGCGCCGGCCATGGACGCCGCAAGGGGTTGCGCGCCGCCCATGCCGCCTAGGCCGGCGGTGAGAATCCATTTTCCGCGCAGGTCGCCGCCGTAGTGCCGGCGCCCCATCTCGACGAAGGTCTCGTAGGTGCCCTGCACGATGCCCTGCGAGCCGATATAGATCCACGAGCCCGCGGTCATCTGACCGTACATCATGAGCCCCTTGCGATCGAGCTCGTTGAAACAATCCCAGGTCGCCCAGTGCGGCACGAGATTGGAGTTGGCGATGAGCACGCGCGGCGCGTCGGCGTGCGTGCGGAACACGCCGACCGGCTTGCCGGACTGAACGAGCAGCGTCTGATCGCCCTCGAGGCGGCGTAAAGTCGCAACGATGCGGTCGAATGCCGGCCAGTCGCGCGCCGCTCGCCCGATGCCGCCATAGACGACGAGCTCGCCCGGCCGCTCGGCGACGTCGGGGTCGAGATTGTTCATGAGCATCCTGAGCGGCGCTTCGGTCAGCCAGCTCTTGGCGCTGAGATTTGTCCCGTGCGGCGCGCGGATAACGCGCATGTTGTCGAGTCGCGAGGGCAGGGTCATGGAGCATGCCTTTCGGAACGTGTCATCCTCGGCAGACCGAAGGTTTGACCGGGGATCCAAAGTCTCGGCGCCCGACGACGAGCCACTCGCGGGCTTCGGCGGTCATCGCGCAGGCTTCTCAAGTCCGGGCAGCGCCGCAGCGCCGACCACATCAATGACGGCCCTGCGGCTGACGAGGCTGGTCGCCGCGCGGATATCGGGATGAAAGTAGCGGTCGTCCTCCAGGCGTGGAACCTCCCGCCGCAGCAGGGTCCGCAAAGCTTCGAGTGGCGCGCTCGAGGCGAGCGGCGCGTGAAAATCGCACGCCTGGGCCGCGGCGAGCAATTCAATCCCGATGATCGACATTGCATTATCAGCCATCGACGCGAGACGCCTCGCGCCGTGCGCGGCCATCGAGACATGATCCTCCTGATTGGCCGAGGTTGGAATGGAATCGACGCTTGCCGGATGGGCGAGGGTCTTGTTCTCGGCGACGAGCGCGGCTGCGGTCACTTGCGCGATCATGAACCCGGAATTCAGCCCGGGCTTGGGAGTCAGAAACGCGGGCAGGCCGGATAAAGCCGGATCGACCAGAAGCGCGATCCTGCGCTCGGCGAGGGAGCCGATTTCGCAGATCGCAAGCGCGATCATATCGGCCGCGAAAGCGACCGGCTCGGCGTGAAAATTGCCGCCTGATAGCGCTTCGTCCGTTTCGGCGAAGATGAGCGGATTGTCTGAGACCCCGTTGGCTTCGATGAGGAGGGTCGCGGCGGCCTGGCGCAAGAGATCAAGGCAGGCGCCCATCACCTGGGGTTGGCAGCGCAGGCAATAGGGATCCTGAATCCGTTCGTCGCCGGTGAGGTGCGAAGCGCGAATGGCGCTCCCGGCCAGCAGCCCCCGCAAGGCCGCGGCGACTTCGATCTGTCCGGAATGGCGCCTGAGCGCATGGATGCGCGCGTCGAACGGCGTATCCGATCCGCGCGCGCCGTCGGTCGACAACGCGCCGGTCGCCAAGGCGGAAGCGAACAGCGTCTCGGCTTTGAACAGGCCGACAAGCGCATTGGCGGTCGAGAATTGGGTGCCATTGAGCAGCGCGAGCCCCTCTTTCGGTCGAGGCGTGATGGGCTCGAGGCCGACTTCGGCGAGCGCGGCCGCGGCAGGCGTAACGCGATCGCCTACGCGAGCCTCGCCAACGCCGATCATCGCCGCCGCCATATGCGCAAGCGGGCGCGAGATCGCCCGAGGCTCCCACCGATCCTTGCGAGGGGACCACGGGCGTGACGCCGCGCGCAAGCATAGCCTCGATGAGGGCGATCGTTTGCGGTTGAACGCCTGAGGCGCCCTGCGCGAGGCTGCCGAGCTTCAGCGCCATCATGAGCCGCGTTGTCGCGACGGAGGCCGTTTCCCCGACGCCCGCGGCGTGCGACAGGACAATATTGCGTTGAAGCTCGGCGAGATCTTCGGGAGCGATGCGCACGCCCGCCAATTTGCCGAAGCCGGTATTGATTCCGTAGACCGGTTCGCCGCGAGCGAGAATGCGTTCAACCGCCGCCGCGCTCGCGGCTACGGCGGCGGTGCTCGAGGGATCGACGGCCAGCGGCTCGCCGCGCCAGATCGCCCGCCAGTCGGCCAGTGACGCTTCGCCTGGGCGGATGACGATGGTCATCGTCCCCTCCAGACGCGCGCGTGCAGCGGGTTGAAGCCGAGCCGATAGACAAGCTCGGCCGGTCGCTCGATGTCCCATACGGCGAGATCGGCCCATTTCCCGGCTTCGAGGGTTCCTGTCTCCTCTGTGAGGCCAAGCGCGCGCGCGGCGTTGCGCGTGGCGCCGGCGAGGCATTCGTCGACGGTGAGCCCGAACAAGGTCGCCGCCATGTTCAGAGCGAGCAAGATCGAAGTCATGGGCGACGTGCCCGGATTGCAGTCTGTGGCGACGGCCATCGGCACGCGGTGCTTGCGCATGAGCTCGACCGGCGGCGCATGTCGTTCCTTCAGCACATAAAACGCGCCAGGCAGCAGCACCGCGACGACGCTTGCTTTCGCCATTGCGGCGACGCCATCTTCGTCCGCATATTCGAGATGATCGGCCGAAAGTGCGCCGAATTCAGCGGCAAGCGAGGCGCCGCCTGAATTCGACAATTGGTCGGCATGCAGCTTCATCGGAAGCCCTCTGCGTTTCGCGGCTGCGAATACGCGAGTGATCTCGTCGGGCGTGAACGCAATCCGCTCGCAAAATCCATCGATCGCGTCAATCAAACCTTCGTCCGCCAGCGTGGGGATCATCGTGTCCGCGACATAAGCGACATAGGCGTCACGTTTGTCGGCGAATTCCGGCGGCAGCGCATGCGCGCCGAGGAACGTCGCGCGGATCGCGACATCACGTTGTTTGGCGAGCTGCCGTGCGGCGCGGAGCGACTTACGCTCGGCGTCAAGGTCGAGCCCATAGCCGGATTTGACTTCGACCGTGCCAACGCCCTCGGCGATAAGAGCGTCCAATCGCTTGAGCGCCGACCGGACGAGCTCGTCTTCGCTCGCGGCGCGGGTCGCGCGCACGGTGGAAAGAATGCCGCCGCCTGCGTGAGCGATCTCTTCATAGGTGGCGCCGGCGAGCCTGAGCTCGAATTCGTGCGCCCGGTCGCCCCCATAAACCAAGTGGGTGTGGCAATCGATCAGGGCAGGCGTGATCCAGCGGCCTTCGCAGTCGACCACGCGGGCGCCGTTGCGCCATGCCGCCGGGAGCTCGGCCTGCGCGCCTACGAAAGCGATGCGCCCTTCGCGCGCGCCGATTGCGCCAGACTCGAGGATCCCAAGTCCCGGCTGCGTCGGCGCGAGCGTCGCCAGACGGGCGTTGAGCCAAACCGTATCGAGAGGGTTGGGAGCGTTTGTATGAACCATGGCGCTCAACGGCTTCCCGCCGCAGACCATTTCATGCTTAGACCGAATTGTCCGAAAGGCAAGGGAGCGGCTTAACTAGCTGATCGAGGCAAGTGGAGGCCGATTGGTGCCCGTCATTCACGCTGCAAGAGCACTGACCCCTGAGGGTTGGAAGTCCGACGTTCGGGTGACGATTGACGGCGGCGTGATCGCGAGAGTGGAAACGGGGGCGTCAGCGCAGGAGGGGGACGAGCGTCACGCGATCATGGCGCCGGCGGCGGCGAACCTGCACAGCCACGCCTTCCAGCGGGCGATGGCCGGCCTCGCTGAAGTCAGGGGCCATGGGAACGACACGTTCTGGACCTGGCGCGAAACCATGTATCGCTTCGCGCTCATGATGTCTCCGGATGACGTCGAGGCGGTCGCCGCACAGCTCTATGTCGAAATGCTCGAGGCGGGTTTCGCCGCCGTCGCCGAGTTCCATTACCTTCACCGCGCGCCCGATGGTTCGCCTTACGCTGAGCCGGCTGAAATGGCGGGCCGCATCCTATCGGCGGCGCGGCGGGTCGGCATCGGCATGACGCTGCTTCCGGTGTTCTACGCCCATTCGACCTTTGGCGGAGCGCCGCCTAAGCCCGAGCAGAGGCGGTTTATCAACGATCTTCAGTCATTCGCACGCCTCGTCGACGATTGCCGAGAGATGATCAAGGCGGATGAGGGAGAGGCGATCGGCATCGCGCCGCATAGTCTTCGCGCCGTGACGCCGAGCGAATTGTCCGAGCTTCTGTCTATGGCCGGCGACGGTCCGATTCACATTCACGCGGCTGAACAACTCAAGGAAGTGGAGGATTGTGTCGCCTCGTTAGGAGCTCGTCCGGTGCGCTGGCTGCTCGACCATGCCGGCGTCGACGCAAGGTGGTGTCTCGTCCACGCGACTCACATGGACGAAGGCGAGACGGCAGACCTCGCGCGTTCGGGCGCCGTCGCGGGGCTTTGTCCGATCACGGAAGCCAATCTGGGCGATGGAATCTTCAATGCGGCGGATTACATCCGCGCTGGCGGGCGCTACGGCGTCGGCAGCGACTCCAACGTGTCGATCGGCGTCGCCTCGGAATTGCGCCAGCTCGAATATGCGCAGAGGTTGCGGGAGCGGGCGCGCAACGTTTACGCTCCGCCAGGCTCGTCATGCGGGCGGACGATGCTCGAGGCGATCTGGGCCGGCGGCGCGCAAGCCTTGCGACGGAACTCGGGCAGACTCGCGCCCGGCGCGGCGGCCGACATTCTCACCTTTCACGCCGACCATCCGACGCTAGCCGGCAAGGCCGATGATCAAGTGCTCGACGCGTGGATATTCTCGGCCGGCAATTCGCTTGTCGATTGCGTCTGGAGCGGCGGAATGAGAGTTGTCGTCGGCGGCCGGCACGTGTTCAAGGACGAGATCGCCGCGCAATTCGTAAGGACGATGCGCGAACTGGGCTAAACTCGCGAACGCGCTCACCTCCGCCCGCCGAGTTCATCGATGTGGACGAGCAGGTCGGCGGGGTCCTCGTAGACGCGGAAGGCTGTGGCCTGCTGCAGTTCGCTCGCGCCATAACCGCCGCAGAGGAGCCCGACCCCGAGCGCGCGACAGCGCGCCGCCGCCAGCATGTCCCAGATGCTGTCCCCGACCACGACGGCTCTCTCGATTGGCGCGTTCAAGCGCGCCGCGGCGGCCAGGAACAGGTCGGGATCGGGCTTGGCGTATTTGACCTGATCGCGAGTCACGACCGGGGTGAGAGCGGGATCGACGCCGAGCGCGGCGAGGTTCACCGCCGCCGTCTCCATGCGCCCACTGGTGGCGATCGCCCACGGAAGTCCAGCATTGGTCAGCCAGGCCAGCAGTTCGCGCGCGCCCGGCAGCGGGCGAATGGAGGCCGACATGCGGCGATAGGCTTCGGCATGCAGATGGCGCAGGCGCTCGAGCCGGTCGTTGCTGAGGTCCATGCCGGTTTCGCGCTTGAGCTGATCGGTGAACAGGCCGCCGCTCATGCCGATCTTGCGATGGATGCGCCAGACCGAGATGTCGACGCCTTCGGCGTCGAGGGCCTCTTTCCAGGCGAGCACGTGCTGGTAGACGCTGTCCACCAGCGTCCCGTCGAGATCGAACAGAAACACGGGCTCGATGCGCATGGGTCAGGCTCCTCGAGCGGTGGCCGCGACGAGCGGCCATCGAAGCAGAGAGAGGCAATGCGCCAGTCCGCGCGCCGATTGTCAATCGCAATTCGGCCAGGCGCCCCGCCGACGGCCTCAAATTCAGTTATTTTATTGAGGTGTATCAATATTCAGTTAAGTATAGACTGGTCACCAGTAAAGGTTAAACTTAAGGCGTCCTTTGTGAGATCAGCAATTCGTGCCATAAGTTGTTGACGGCTCTTAAAAGGAGCAAATTGATGTACGATTTGGATCAAATCAGCTCGACCATCGGCGACTTCCTCAACGCCGTGATTCATCCCTCGGTCGCCAACCTTCCCGCGGGGTTCCTCATCCTCGTCTTCGCGGTTCTGACCATCGCCGCGCTGCCGGAGGGCGCGCGGGAGAAGATGCGATTGGCAAGCCTGGCGGCAGTCGGACTGATCGTCAGTTTGTCCCTGACCTGGCCGGTGACCACGGCGATCCTGCGCTGACTGACGGCGGCGGCCGCCTTCGGGCGGCCGCGTTTTATCGCCGCATCGTCCCATTCCCTTCTCAATAGCGTTGCCGAACCCGCGGCGCGGCCGCCGGGCCGACGCACCGAACGCCCAGTCGGCGAAGGATGGCGTCGCTCTTCGGCGAGGGCTCGGGCGCCCGGTCAAATTGGCCCTGAGATCGGCCATATCGCCGCAAGCCGAATAGGGAAGGTCGATGCTGGAAAGTTGCGACACCTGCTGAGCGGCGACGCCGCCCACAGAGCAGATGAGGGAAATCGCCGCCCAGGTGAAGCGCATTGGTGTGGGTCCCCAAATTGTCCGCGCCCGTGTCGCTCGCGAGAAAGCTTTGGCTCAGCATCGTCCACATGCGCGCTCGATCACTATTGTTTTAAGCGAGCAGGCTGGATCGAGCCTGACACGGGCTCGAGATCCAGCAGGAAAGAGAGCGCGGATTCGCACGGCTCCTCCACTTTGAGCGCAAGCAGCGCGTCGGCCCGGGTGCGGCCAAGATTGATCGCGGCGACCGGCTTTCCGGCGCTCACGGCCTGTTGGACGAAGCGGAAGCCCGAATAGACCATGAGCGAGGAGCCGACGATCAGCACGGCGTCGGCGTTCTCCAGATGGCGGAACGCCAGCATCGACCCGGTCGCGAGGCACATTCTCGCCGAAGAACACGACGTCCGGCTTGATGAGGCCGCCGCAGCGACGGCAGGTCGGAACGACGAAGGACGAAAAGTCGGCCCCTTCGAGGTCCGCGTCGCCGTCGGGCGCTTCCGACGCGTCAAGATCAAGCCAGCCCGGGTTCAGCCGGCTGAGGTCGTCCTGCAGCGCCTCGCGCGGCGACCGCGCCTCGCATTCCATGCAGCGGACGCGATCGATCCGCCCGTGCAGGTCGATCACCCGTTCGCTGCCGGCCGCCTGGTGCAGCCGGTCCACGTTTTGCGTCAACAGAAGCTCGGTTCCGCCCCTCGCCTCGAGCGCGGCCAGAGCGCGATGCGCGTCATTGGGATGGGCCTGACGCATGAGCCGCCAGCCGATCAGGCTGCGCGCCCAATAGCGCCGGCGCGTCTTCTCCTCGCCCATGAAGGCCTGATAGGTCACCGGCTGGTCGCGCTTCCACTGGCCGTCCGCGTCGCGATAGTCCGGAATGCCCGAAGGCGTGCTGCAGCCAGCGCCAGTCAGGATGAACAGGCGCCGATGCCGGTCGATGAAGTCCTCCAGGCTGGAATATTCGCTCATCCGCTGATGTTCGGCGACCATCGCGTTGAACCTCGTGCGTCGGGGGATTGAAGACACGTTTATATAGGGAGCCCTCTCGACGACCGGCGCGAGCGCGACCCGACGGCGGAAATCCGTCCCAATAAACGCTCTTAAACGCCAATAAACGCGCTTAAACGTTAGTAAAAGTGCTAGCGTTTACTAGCGTTTATTTTTTCGAATCGGGACTTTTCAATGGGTTACGGCCGATTGGAATCAACAATTCTTCCCGTCCGCATTCGATATTACATGTTTCAAGCGGTCATTCAGCTTCGCGCCGCGCCGTTGGAGGGTTTATCCGGCGGCTTCTGAGTTTATAGCACGGATTTCTGATTTTGCCAACATCCGCGTCGACACACCCGCGTCGACACACCGGCGTCGGATTGTTCTGGGAGCTTTATCCGCGCGGCTCTCGACTTTCAAGCCACCGGGTTGCCTCGCTTTCATCACCCTTGGCGAATGCTCTCACCTCTGGGTGAAGGAGGACCTTGACCGCGCCGACGAGCCAGCGCTGCCAGTCGTGTCGCGCGATGATTGCGATGCGCTCGACCTTTTGTTGATGGGCCTTGACGAATGTCACATGTTTTTCGAGGGCGTTTATGTTCTCCCAGCCCTCCACACGGGAGGCATCGATAAGTAGCCTGATCTGACCGCTTTGCTTTATGATGGCCTCGACCTGCGGAGCCAACTCCAAGAAGTCGTCTGCGTTAAACTTCTCCGGTGCAATGATCTTTAGCACGCCTGGAGCGATAACATTTGTCTTGATCATATCGGGTCTCGGGTCAGAGGCGGCGACAGCGCACGACCCGCCTCCGGGCGCCCCGCCAAAGGCCTTAAATGACCGGCTATCGATCCTCCGAGGCGGGATCAGTGCTGTACGGTGATGAGATTGGAGATCTCAATGACGCCCGGCGTGGTGGATGCGCACCGCTCCGCCCACTCGCTTTGAGAGTGGTGCTCGACTTTACCGCTGAGCACGGCGCGTCCGCGGCTGACCTCCACTTTCACCTGATCGTGAGGTACGCCGGGATGTCGATACAGCGCATTGAGGACAGCCGCGAGGGTCGCCTCGTCGACAGAAGTGTCGCCATAGGGATAGCACAAATGGCCGTCCTTGCTCGTAACATTGGGGGTCACGCATTCCTCCTCATGGATTTAGGTGACGACAACGTCTCTGCGGAGTTCCACCCTGCGAGATGAATGACATTAGTTCCAATCGAGCCGTCACATCTTGATCTAGATCATTAGGCAACGACGGCTTCGAAGTTTGGGAGCAGTCGGATGACAATTCAAAACCCACAACGCCAACTGGCGGCGAGGCCCCTCCCGGGGGATGGCAACGCGCCTCCCGCTCAAAAACTCCCGATTTTTAACAAAAGCGCTTTGGCGCAGATTTCTTGATGTCGGCACTGGCGCGAGCGTTACTCCACCAATTTAAATCGCCGAGCTTGTCGAACCAAGGCTAAAGCGGCGTAGAGGCGCAGGAGCAAGTTCCAACCCTTGCCGGGCATGGTCCAGCCGCCGACCGAGCTCCGAAATCGCCCTGATGGCAGTCCCGCTTCTCGCTGTGTCGTGGTCGCCAGCGGCTTTGACGCGGGCCCGAAAGCGGGCGACAGAGCCGCTGCAAATTCATCCCGCCGACATTCTCCCGCTCAGGGCCTTCAAAATTGACCTTGAATTGGCCAATGCAGCTGCATTTTGAGCATTCCTTAACGTCTGGCAGGCTTAAGCGCAGCATCCGGGTTAAGGGCCTCAAAGCATTCGTCGGCAAGGCTGGAGCGGACCGGCGGCGATTCTCAGCGCTCAACCTTCCTCGCCCGCCCCCGAAAGCGCGGACATGAGATCGTCCACGATATCCTCATGATGTTCGAGACCCACGGATAGCCGCAAGAGGCCCGGTTCGACGCCGGCGGCGGCGAGTTGGTCGGGCGATTGATGGGAGAAGATCATCGAGGCGGGGTGGATGATCAAAGTCT
Organism: uncultured Alphaproteobacteria bacterium; assembly: GCA_963833955.1. Classification (GTDB taxonomy): domain Bacteria; phylum Pseudomonadota; class Alphaproteobacteria; order Rhizobiales; family Beijerinckiaceae; genus Roseiarcus. The sequence goes on from CAWHZY010000019.1 coordinate 94,287, forward strand.
CCGTGCCGCCCAGGCTCGCCGCCGAAATGCACAGCCGCACCTTCCGCAAGACGTTCTGAGCCCGCTTGAAACGCTCTTCAGCGGTCGGGCCCGCGACCTCGAAGGCCATCATGGCGCCAAAGCCGCCCGGCATTTGCCGGCGTGCGAGTTCGTGCTGCGGATGCGAGGCGAGGCCGGGATAATGGACCTTGGCGACGCCGCTCGCCTTCGCCAGCGCTTCGGCCACAAGGATTCCCGACTGATTGTGCTGGCGCATCCTGAGCGCATAGGTCTTGAGCCCCCGCCCGAGCAGCCACGCCTCCATCGGATGCAGCACCGGGCCATGCACCCGCGCATATTCCCAGACCGGCTCGATCGAGCTTGCGTGATCCAACGACGATTCCGGCAGTCACATCGCTGTGGCCGTTGAGGTATTTTGTGGCCGAATGCACGACGAGATCGACGCCAAGGGTCAGCGGAAGCTGATTGAAGCTCGACGCAAACGTGTTGTCCGTGACGACGATCGCGCCTTGCGCATGGGCGAGCGCCGACACGGCTCTGAGGTCCGTCAGCGCCATGGTCGGGTTGGTCGGCGTTTCCGTGTAGACGAGGCGGGTCTTCGGACCGATCGCCTGGGCAAACGCCTCGATGTCGGTCTGGTCGACCTGCGTGACCTCGACGCCCTGCCGCGGCAGCCATTCCGTGAGCAGGGTGAGCGCCGCGGTGTAATGCGCTTTTTGCGCGACGACATGATCGCCGGCGCGCACATGGCTCAAGACAGAAGCCGCAATCGCCGCGACGCCGGAACCGGCCGCGACCGCGCTCTCGGCCCCCTCGAGATCGGCGACAATGGCCTCGACATGCGCAACATTGGGCGAGCCGTAGCGGGTGTAGAAACGCTGCGGATGCCAGCTCGCCGCAATCTCGGCCCCGAGTTCCGGCGTCGGCAGGACGTAGGTCGAGGTTTGGTAGATGGGGGACGTGACGGGTTCGCCGCCTGGCGCCGCCTGGGTCCTCGGATGTTGAAGCCGGGTCTCGATCCCGCGAGCCTTTTCCGTCATCGCATCGCCCTCCCGTGAATCGCTTTCGCGGCTGCGAAGGATATGCGAATTTGTGTGGCGAATTTCTCCGAGATTCGGCGCACGGAACCATTGCGATGCATAAAATCAGCGAAATTGATCCATTTGATGAGAAAATTCTGCGCGCCTTGCAGGGCGACGCACGGAAAACCAGCATCGAACTTGCCGAGGTCGTCGGCCTGTCGCCATCGAGTTGCCAGCGCCGGCAGCGGGATCTCGAGCAGCGTGGAATCATTCGGGGCTATCGCGCCGACATCGACCCCGCGGTTCTCGGTCAGTCGTTCACGGTCTTCGCCGCCGTGCAGTTGGAGCGTCACGTGCGCAGCGACGTTCAAGCCTTCCAGAAGGCCGTCACGCAGCTCCCCGGAATCCTCGAGGTGCATCACATCGCGGGGGCCTTCGACTATCTCCTGCGGATCGCGGTCGCGGATCTGGCGAGCTACGAGACTTTCCACGCCGATCGTCTGACGGCGCTGCCGGGGGTGGCGCACATCACTTCGTATGTCGTGATGTCGACGCTGCAGGTGACCTACCCGAACCCGTAGAGTGCAACCGGATTGTCGACCAGGATGCGATTGCGGACCGCTTCGTCCGGCGCCCAATCGGCCAGAAGGTCGAACAGGACCGCGTCGTCCGGCTTGGAATCGGGCTTTTCGGTCGGGTGGGGCCAGTCGGTGGCCCAGACCAGCCGCTCCGGCGCCGCTTTCACATAAGCCCGCGCGACCTTGCTGACATCGGCGTAGGCCGGCGGGCCCGTCCTCGTGTCCTGATAGGCGCCGGAGAGCTTCACCCAGGTCCGGCCGTGATCGAGCATTTTCAGCACCAACGCGAAAGCTGGATGATCGACGCCGGCCGGCTCCGGAATGCGCGCCATGTGGTCGAACACGATCAGGGCTCGGCAGCCGCTGGAAAAGCTCTGCGTTCTCGACGATGGCGTCGCCGAGCATATGGATCTGGACGTGCCAGCCGAGATCGTTGACGCGCTTCGACAACGGCTCGAGCATGTCGATGGTGGTCGCGCCGGACTGGACGAGATTGAAGCGGATGCCGCGAATGCCGAGGTCGTGCAGCCGCTTGAGTTCGGAATCGGTGACGCTGGTGTCGACCACCGCCACGCCATGCGCGCTTGGGCCCAGCCTCCCCATCGCGTCGAGGGTGCAGGCATTGTCGGTCCCGTAGGTCGAGGGCGTGACGACGACGTTGCGCGTCGTGCCGAGCCGCTTCTGAAGCCGGCGATAGTCGTCGACGGTCGCGTCCTGCGGTCGCAGCTTGGCGTTGGGAGCGACCGGAAAGCGGCTGTCGTAAATGTGCATGTGACAGTCGCACGCGTTCGGCGGCGCCTTGAGCTTTGGCGGCTCCGTTCCCGCCGACCAGGGCACGGTCTGCGCATGTCCGGCCGTTGCGTCCAATCCGCCTGCCACGATGAAGGTCGCTCCCATGGCTTTGAGAAAGCCTCGGCGGGTTCTGGCGCCGCTCATGTCTATCCTCCCCACGGTCGGACCGGAGACCCGCCGGCCGATGCGATCAGACTACGTCAGTCGCGGGCGGCTTCAAAATCACGGACACGGGGGGGACGAGCCAGCGGCGAGTGCGGAAACCTGGAAGCCCTTTCTTCTCACGCCGGCGCGATCTCGGAAGCGTCTTTGAGGCGGCGCGGCGTCGATGGCCGGGACAATCCCCGGATCAAGTCCGGGGACGGCCATGACGACAGGGATCACGCCGCTCCCGCGCGCGCGGATTCCCGCTCCAAGCCGACTTCAGCCTCGAGGCTCTCGGAATCGCGGAAGACCGAGGCGACCGCGAGCGTGCGGCCCGCGCGCCGCATGCGCACGAGGCCGTCTTTGGCCCCGATGTCGCCTTCGACGACGAGATCGTCCCATTTCTCGGCATGGCCGACGTAGGCGATTTGAACGTCGTAGTGCTGGCTCCAGAAGAATGGAACCGCGTCGAAAGCCTCATGGCTCCCGAGCATGTTGAGAGCCGCCGTCTGCCCCTGCCGTTCCGCGACCACCCAATGCTCGACGCGAATGGCTTCGCCGTTGAGGCGATCCGGCCAGCGCGCGATGTCGCCGGCGGCGAAGATTCCCGGCGCGCTCGTCTCGAGAAAGGCGTCGACGACGACGCCGCGGTCGATCCTGAGGCCAGCGGCTTCCGCGAGGCTGAGCCGCGGGCGCACGCCGAGTTCGGCGACGATGAAATCCGCTTCGAGCGAGCTTCCGCCTTTCAGCGTCACGCGTTTGCCTTCCATGCCGCTCGCCGTCTCGCGCCAATGGAAGACGATTCCGTGCTCCTCGTGGATTGATTGAACCAGACGGCTGAACTCGGGCCCCAGAATTTTCTCCATCGGCCGTTCTTCCGGCGCGACGACATGGACCTCGATGTTGCCCGCGCGGAGCGACGCTGCGACTTCGAGGCCGATGAAGCTCGCGCCGAGCACGACCACCCGCCGCGCCGTCCTGGCGCGTTCGATGATCGCCCGGCAGTCCTTCAGCGTGCGGAGCACGAGCACGTCCGACGGCTCGGCGCCGGGGAGGGAAGGGGCCACGGGCTCGGCGCCGGTCGCGAGAAGCAGGCGATCGTAGGGAATTGTCTCGCCGTCAGCGAGCGCCACTTCGCGCGCGCGGGCGTCGATGGCGGCGACGGTCGCATTCAGGCGCAGGTCGATCGAATTGTCGGAATAGAACTTGGCGTCGCGCAGCGGCAGCCATTCTTCTGGCGCGCTGCCGGCGAGATAGTCCTTGGACAGATTGGGCCGATCGACAGGCGGCGCGTCGTCGCTGCTCAGCATGACGATGCCGCCCTCGTATCGGCGCCGGCGCAGCATCTCGGCCGCGGCGAATCCCGCCCCGCCGCCGCCGACGATCACGATCTTGTCCGGCTCATCGCGCTTTGCGCGCGGCTTCTTCTCCGCTTGAGCGTTCTTCTCGCGGACAAAGATCTTGCCGTCGCGTTGCTCGACGCGCCACGTGCTCACCGGACTCAAGGCTGGCGCGCGCAGCGCTTCGCCCGTGCGCAGATCGAAGCAGGCGTGATGCCAGGGGCACCGCACCGTATTCATCGACGATGAGCCCCTCCGCGAGCGGCCCGTTATAGTGCGTGCACTGGGCGCCGATCGCGAACACCTCCGCGCCGCGACGCACGAGCAGCACCGCCTCTTCTCCGACATGGCCGGCGAGCTTGGCGCCGTCGGGCAGATCGCCGGCGGGAACGCCCGACGCCAGATCGGGACCGCTCGGTTGCGCCTCGCCTTCAGCCATTTCGTCCTCCCGGGCGTGTCTTCGCGTGCGTCCGCCGGCGCGCGCGGCTTCAGTCAGAGTTAAAGAACCAAAAAGACGCACGTAAGGCGGACCGGCCGCCTCTTGGAGAGGAGGCTAAACGCCTCCCGGGGCCCGCTTGATCCCCGCCCTCGCCCCATGTCATGCTGCGTTCACGACCGCAAAGCAATTTGCGGCCCTCTGTCGGGGTCACATGGGGCGATTGGACGAGCCGACGGGGGTGTCGGCTCCTCGAGAGACCTCGACGAAAAGCGAGACAGGCGGGCGCGCCATGATCCTCTGGGGTGGGGTTCGAAGACTGGCTTTCAGGCTGGCGCCATTGAGCGCCACTCTGCTCCTTGGCGGCTGCGATTGGGCGGTGCTCGATCCGAAAGGTCCGATCGCCGACGCCAACCGGCAGATCCTGATCGATTCGGTCGGCATCATGCTCGCCATCGTCGTGCCCACGATCCTCGCCACCCTCGCGGCCGCCTGGTGGTACCGATCGTCCAACACCCGGGCGACTTATCTGCCGGACTTCGAATATTCCGGCGCGCTCGAGTTGATCGTATGGGCGATTCCTCTTCTGACGATCATGCTTCTGGGCGGCGTCGCGTGGATCGGTTCGCATGACCTCGATCCGGCCGTGCCGATCGAGTTCGAAGGAAGACCCGCTCAACATCCAGGTCGTGTCGCTCGACTGGAAGTGGCTGTTCATCTATCCCGACCAGCATGTCGCGAGCGTCAATCGCCTGGTCATTCCCGCGGGCACGCCGATCCACTTCACGCTGACCTCGGGCAGCGTGATGACGGCGTTCTTCGTGCCCCAGCTCGGCAGCATGATCTACACCATGAACAAGATGGGGACGCAGCTCCATTTGCTGGCCGATGATCCCGGCACGTTTCGCGGCCTCGCCACTCAGCTGAGCGGCGACGGGTTCGCGGACATGCATTTCGAGGTCGTGGCGAAAACGGCGCCCGAATTTTACGACTGGCTTGGCCAGACGCGCGCCTCGGGCGACGACCTCACGCCGGAGCGGTATATCGAGCTGTCGAAGCAAAGCGTTTTGCCGCAGCCGATCACTTTCAAGACGGTCGCCGATGATTTGTTCGACAAGATTCTCGATCAGACGTTGCCGCCGGGTCCCGGGCCCATAGCCGAGACCAATCCGGGCGCCGGCGTGCGGAAGGGGAACTAGAATGTTCGGCAAGCTGAGCTGGGGCGCCATTCCCTTCGACCAGCCGATTCCCTTGTTCGCGGGCGCGTTCGTCGTCGCGGTGATGCTCGGCGTGGTCGCTTTCATCACCATCAAGGGATGGGTTCCGTATCTGTGGAGCGAATGGATCACCAGCGTCGATCACAAGCGGATCGGCATCATGTACGTGACGCTGGCTGCGGTAATGCTGCTGCGCGGTTTCATCGACGCGATCATGATGCGCTCGCAGCAGGCGATCGCGTTCCAGTCCCAGGGTTATCTGCCGCCGGAGCACTACAACCAGATCTTCTCCGCCCATGGCACGATCATGATCTTCTTCGTCGCCATGCCGTTCGTGATCGGACTTATGAATTTTGTCTTGCCGTTGCAGCTCGGTGTTCGCGACGTCGCCTTTCCGACCCTCAATTCTGTCAGCTTCTGGCTGACGGCGACTGGCGCGCTCCTGATCAACATCTCTCTGGTGGTCGGCGAGTTCTCACGCACCGGCTGGCTGCCGTTTCCGCCGCTTTCGGAGCTCGCCTATTCGCCGGGCGTCGGCGTCGATTATTACCTATGGGGCATCCAGATTTCCGGCGTGGGCACGCTGATGACCGGGGTGAACTTCGTCACCACGATTTTGAAGATTCATGCCCCGGGCATGAGCTATATGCGCATGCCGGTTTTCTGCTGGACAGCGCTGGCCGCCAACTTGCTGATCGTCGCCGCCTTCCCGGTCCTCACCGCCACGCTCGCGATGCTGACGCTCGACCGCTACCTCGGCTTCCACTTCTTCACCAACGAGGGTGGCGGCAACATGATGATGTTCATGAACCTCATCTGGGTGTGGGGCCACCCGGAGGTCTACATCCTCATCCTGCCGGCGTTTGGCGTGTTCTCCGAAGTCGTCGCCACCTTTTCTCGCAAGCCCCTGTTCGGCTATCGGTCGATGGTGCTCGCGACGCTCGGGATCTGCGTCGTCTCCTTCATGGTCTGGCTGCATCACTTCTTCACCATGGGCGCCGGCGCGAACGTCAACGCAATCTTCGGCATCGCGTCGATGGTGATCGCAGTGCCGACGGGCGTGAAGATCTACAACTGGCTGTTCACCATGTATGGCGGCCGGATCGTCTATGCGACGCCGATGCTCTGGTCGATCGGTTTCATGGTGACCTTCATCATCGGCGGCCTGACGGGCGTCCTGCTGGCGGTTCCGCCCGCGGATTTCATGGTGCACAACAGCCTGTTCCTGGTCGCGCATTTCCATAACGTGATCATCGGCGGCGTGCTGTTCGGAGCGTTCGCCGGCTACACCTACTGGTTCCCGAAGGCGTTCGGCTTTCGCCTGCATGAGGGCTGGGGCAAGGCTGCATTCTGGTGCTGGTTTGTCGGCTTCTACCTGGCCTTCGTGCCCCTCTATGTCGTGGGCCTCATGGGCATGACCCGGCGAATGCAACATTACGATGTGCCGGAATGGCGTCCCTGGCTCCTGGTCGCGGCCTTGGGCGCGGCCGTCATTCTCGCCGGCATCGTGTGTCAGGCGGCCCAGCTCGTTCTCAGCATCCGCGATCGCGAGCAACTGCGCGACGAGACGGGCGACCCGTGGATGGGCCGCACGCTTGAATGGTCGACGTCTTCGCCGCCGCCGGTGTTCAATTTCGCCGTCCTGCCTCAGGTCGAGAGCATAGACGACTATTGGCGCACCCAGCGCCTGGCGGAGCGTGGGGCTGGGCCCAAAGTCGAGCCGGACTACCAGCCGATCGAGATGCCGCGAAACAGCGCGACCGGCTTTGTCTGCGCCTTCTTCGCGACATTCGCCGGCTTCGGCATGATCTGGCAGATCTGGTGGCTGGTCATCGTCAGCCTCGTCGGCGCTTTCGCGACATTCGTCGCCTTCGCTTGGCGCGACCGCACCGAATATGAAATTCCGGCCGATGAGGTGGCGCGCATCGATCGCGCGAACAGACGCGCGCGGGGCGAGGCGCCCGCAATTGTGGAGGCGGTCTCGTGACGGCCTTTCAGGCAAGCGCGGACTACGGCGAGGGTCGGCGCGAGGAAGCGCACGGCCATGCCGGAGCGCTTTTCGATCACACGGATCCAGCCTCCAAGCGCATCATCGTCGGCTACGGCTTCTGGATCTTCCTGCTCAGCGACATCATCATGTTCTCGGCGTTCTTCGCCACCTACGCGGTGCTCTCCGGCGAGACCGCGGGCGGGCCGAGCGGCAAGGATCTGTTCGACCTGCACAATGTCGCGATCGAGACCGCCTGCCTCCTGCTTTCAAGCTTCACCTGCGGCCTGGCCGCGATCGGGGCGCGGGCGCATAACGGCCTCATGTACTACGGCGGCATGGCGGCGACTTGCGTGCTGGGCCTGGGCTTCCTGGCGATCGAGATCCACGAATTCGTCGGCCTGATCGCACAGGGCGCGGGACCGACGCGCAGCGCGTTCCTGTCCGCCTTCTTCACCCTGGTCGGTTGCCACGGCGTCCACGTCACGCTCGGGATTTTATGGCTGCTGACGATGATCGCGCAGGTGTTTGCCAAGGGCTATCGCGCCGACATTCTGCGTCGCGTCCTCTGCTTTGCTTTGTTCTGGCATACGCTCGACATCATCTGGGTCGCGATTTTCACGGTCGTCTATCTTTTCGGAGCAGGCGCATGACCTCAACCGACGACTATCAGCCGCTGCACGGGGCCGACCACGCTCCCGGCGACGAGCCCGCGGGACGTCACGAGATCGCGGAAGGCGTCGTTGGCTATCTCATCGGTCTTGGGCTCGCGGTTCTCTTGACCGCGGTGTCGTTCTTCATCGCCGGGACGTCCTTGGTTTGGCATCCCAGCATTCCGATTGCGCTGGTGGTGCTGGCGGTCGCGCAGATCGGCGTGCATCTGGTCTTCTTCCTGCACATCACCACCGGCCCGGACAACGTGAACAACGTGCTGGCGCTCGCATTCGGCGTCCTGATCGTCTTTCTGATCATCATCGGGTCGCTCTGGATCATGTACAACTTGAACCAGAACATGGGGCCGATGCAGATGCCGATGGGTTAGTGCGGGTCTTCTGCGAGCTAGGGGAGATTGTGTTCGCGGGCCGAGCCGCGATGACGCTCGGCCCGAACGCAGCGCGCGCTAGGAAAGCGCGCCGAAGGGCGCGGCTTCGCTGATCTGCCCGGCCTTGCGTGTCCAGATGCGCACCGGGCTCGCCCGGCCTCGCAAGCTATGTTCGCCGACATCTTCCAACCGGCCGATGCGCTCCGCGGCGATGTCCGGGGACGAAGCCTGGATCGCCCGAACAACAGCGTCGCTTACGACCAATTGCGTTTTTAACGAGCGGGTCAGCGTCTGCAGCCGCGCCGCGGTGTTGACCGTATCGCCGATCGCGGTGAACGACATGCCGTATTCGCTGCCGACATCGCCAAGCACGACCGGTCCGTAGTTGAGGCCGATGCCGATATCGAGCCGGGCGTCTCCCTTCGCCTCGCGTTCGTCGTTCCAGCGTTCGAGCGAATCGAGCATCATCTCGGCGCAATTCAGCGCATTGGCGGCGTCATTGGGGCTCGCGGCCGGGGCGCCGAATACTGCGATTATCCCATCGCCCATATATTGGTCGACCGTACCGCCGCTGGCGAAGATCTGCGCTGTCATTCGGGTATGAAACTCGCGCAGCATCGCGAGCACGTCTTCGGGAGCCATGAGCTCGGCCATTCGCGTGAACGCGACAATGTCGGCAAACAGCACGGCGACCGTCTCCCGGCGCCCGGCCCCGAGCGGTTCGTCCTGGGAGGCCAGCAGCTCGACAATGTTCGGCGAGAAATAGCGCGAAAGATTGTTCCGCGCGCGTTCAGCGGCCATGCGCAGCCGGTCCATCTCACGCAGCTTCGCAACGTTGGCCAAAGCCTTGCGGACCGTAATCTCGAGATCGCCGAGATCCACCGGCTTGGTGACGAAATCGAAGGCGCCGCGATTTATTGCGGTTCTCAGATTTGTCATGTCGCCATACGCCGAGACGATGATCGCCTGCACCTCGAGCTGCCGCTCGCGAAGTTCGCTGAGCAGAGTCAGCCCGTCCATCACCGGCATGTTGATGTCGAGCAGCATGAGATCAATGTCAGGTTCGGCGGACAGCGCCACAAGCGCCTCCTCGCCATGGTGAGCGAAACGGAATTCGAACTCCTGGTCGCGGATTTGGCGACGGAAGCGCTGTGTGATCAGGAGCTCGAAATCAGGCTCGTCATCCACAGCGAGTATCTTGGTCGAAGCGGCCAACGGGCTCCCCTTAACTCAACGGTCCGTGCAACTCGCGCAGGCGGATCTTCAGGAAATCAAAGTCGACCGGCTTGGTCACAAAATCAGCCGCGCCGCCCTCGGCGGCGCGGCGGCGCCGTTCATCGTCGCCGTAAGCGGTCAGCATCATCACCGGGAGCTCGGGCCGCCTCTTCTTGATTTCGCGCAGGAGCGCCAGACCATCCATTCCGGGCATATTGATATCCGACAGGATCACGATCGGCTGCGGCTCGATTTCGACCGCAAGGCGTTCAAGCGCTTCCGAGGCCGAGAAGCGCAAAATGCAGGATATAGACGCCCTCTCGCGTCTCGTGACGAAATTGCTGCCGAAACAGGATTGCGACATCGGGTTCGTCATCGACAATCAGAATGCTAACCGCCATGACCTCACAACTCATGCAGAAGGGTTCAGCGCGCTTTTGGCGCCGAGGCCGCGCGGCAGACGCACCGTGAATTCGGTGAACTCTCCGACCCTGCTCGAGACCTCGATCGTTCCGCCATGCTGTTTGGTGATGATTTCATAGCTGATCGACAGTCCGAGCCCGGTGCCCTCGCCGCTCGGTTTTGTGGTGAAAAAAGGTTGGAACAGCTTGTCCCTGATCTCAGCGGGAATGCCGCTTCCGTTGTCGCGCACGCGCACCTCAACGGCTTCCGCCAAGATCGCGCGAGGTCACGGTCAACGTCGGTTTGAACTCGTTATAGCCTGTCTCGCGCCGGCGCTTGTTCGTGGCGTAAAAGGCATTGCCGAAGAGATTGAGAAACACGCGCGTCATATCTTGCGGCACGAGCGCGATCGGCGCGATGGTCTTGCTGTAGGCCCGTTCGATCGTCATGTTGAAGTTTTGATCTTGAGCGCGGGCGCCGTGATAGGCGAGATTGAGCGAGTCGTCGACCAGGGCGTTGAGGTCCACGCTTTCCAGACTGCCGCTGCCGCTGCGGGAATGAGCCAGCATGCTCTTGACGATATTGTCCGCGCGCTTGCCGTGCTCGACGATCCGTTTGAGGTTGCCGATCAGCATCTCGCTGCGTCTCATCGACCTCGCGGCGCCGGCGCTCGTCGAGCGCTGCAAGCGCCGGCGCAGCGGCGTCGTTCAGTTCGTCCAGCAGACCGACCGAAAGGCTCGCGAAATTGTTGACGAAATTGAGAGGGTTCTTGATCTCGTGCGCGATTCCCGCGGTCAATTGACCGAGCGAGGCCATTTTCTCCGCCTGAATGAGATTGGCCTGAGCCGCCTTCAGATCATGAAGGGCGGCCTCGGCCGTGTCGCGCGCGGCCCGAGTTTCCATTTCCGCCTGTTGTCGTTCGCGTTCGAGGCGGTCTCGCTCGACCAGGCTGTCGCGCAACATGCCGAGCGTCCTCGTCATGCCGGCGATCTCCGGCACTCTTGAGGGCGGCATGGCGACGTTCAGTTCGCCATGCGTGATTGAGGCAATGCTTCGATCAAGCTGCTTTAAGGGAGCGGTGATCGAGTGAACGGTCAAGCGCGGTGAAGCCCAATGCAAGGGCCAGCGCGCCGATTCCCGCCCCGATCGCCAGTTTCACCGCAAATTCGGCGTGATGCGTGGACGCGTCTCGCCGCGCCAGGGCCTGTTCCTCGAACTCTTTCCACGATCCTGTCGAGGCGGTCATCGATCGCCATGACCCGATTTTTGGCCTGCGACAGGAGGGCGTTGCCGGCCGCGCTGTCGTCGCTCGAGTAGGCGACGCCTGCCTGCCGCGCGAGATCGGTCATGGTGTAGACTTCGCCTTTGATCGCCTCAACGACCGTGGGATCGACTTCCGATATCGCCTTCAGATCGGAGCTGAGCCCCGATTCGGCGAGCTCCGCCGCCTGCCGAGACGCCGCGAGCTGCGTGACGGCGGAGTCGATCGCCCAATATTTCAAATCGCCAAAGTGCTTGCTGGCCGAATTGGCGTTCCTGACGATCGAAACCAGCTTGGCTTCCTCGGTGAGGCTTTCCGAGTCGCGGACCAGCTCCCGGATCAGAAGCGCAGAGGAGCCGGCGAGGATCGCCAGCAGCAGGACTGACAGGAAGATCAGCCTCAGGCGAATTGAGAAATTCGGCATCATCGGGTTTCACAAAGGCCACGACACACAGGGACGAAACGGCGAAACATTCACGCACTGCGCGCCGGCCGCCCTCCGCGTCGACGCCGGGGATGGTCAACCGTGGAACCCCCCGTGTTCGGCGTCCGTGATCATCATCACACAGTTGGTCAGTCAGCAGAAGAGTGTCTACATTGGGATTGAACTTGTGCGATGAGACGGACGCTCAATCCCCACTATCGGTCGGGATCGATTGAATGAAAGCCAGGTGGAGGAAAAGATGAAAGCCTTGAAACGTCAGCGCGCTCTTATTCCTTTTGTTATACTTGTAGGCTTTGTGAACGCGGGGGCCGCCCTTGCAGAGGCCACGTCCTTCAAGATCCCGCTGACAGGCGCGCAATGCGTTCCGCCCGTGGACACGCCAGGCTCGGGGACCGCCGCGCTGACCTACGATCCCGCGACGCGGGTGGTCACCTGGAACATTTCTTACACCGGCCTGTCGAGCGCGGCGACGATGGCTCATTTCCACGGCCCGGCGGCGGCAGGCAAAAATGGGCCGCCCGTGATCTGGCTCAGCACGCAGGGCAGCCCGCCCTCGAATCCGATGACAGGGACCGCCACGCTCACCCCGGATCAGGCGAAGCAGTTTTCCGCCGGCGAGTGGTATGTCAACGTTCACAGCCAATCTCATCCGGCAGGGGAGATCCGCGGTCAGGTCATTCCTCCCAAGAGCTGAACGCGAAAAGCTGACGGGGCTCACAAGAGGTTGACCAGCAAGGCTGTGGCCACGGCGCAGCCCAGCAACAGCAGGCCCGCTCGCGCGGGACTGCCGGGCCGCGGCTCGGCGATGCTTGCGGGCAGGACCTTTGTTCCCGTGATCATCGGGCGCAGCAGGTTCTGCCCCTTGAAGAGGGCAAACCCCGCGATCGCCAGAACGTGCAGCGCGATGGCGGCCAGCAGCGCATCCCAGAAGATCGTGTGCGAGGACTCGATCGCGTTGGCCGCCCACGCCGGCACAATTTCGGTCAGCGGCCCTTCGTCGGCGATGTCATTGGCGACATAGAGTCCAGTCAAGGCCTCGACGAAAAGCAGGGCGAGCAGGATGAGCACCATCCAGCCGCCGGCCGGATTGTGCCCGACCTGGCGGTCGGGCTCTCGCCGAAGCGAATTCTTGAGATGCCGCAGGGCAGTTCTCGGAGAGGTCAGGAAGCGGGAAAAGCGCGCCGTCTCGCCCCCAAAGACGCCCCACGACAGCCTGAACAAGACCAGGGTGAGCACCGCTTGGCCGACCCATCCGTGCCAGACCATCCAGTTCAGTCGCCACGTCGCATAGGCGGCCGCGACAAGCGCCACCATGAGCCAGTGGAAGACACGGATAAAAATGTCCCACACGAGAACGATGCGCGGCGCAGATCCCATCGCTTGCAGACGATTATCGCAATATCGGCCGGGGCCGTCCATGGCGGCGCGGACGGAGGATTCGCAAAGGGGCCTCGATCGGTGTGGGTCGCTATGGAAGGCTGCGCGCAGGACGAGGGCCGCGGCAACTCACTCAAAATAGCAGGATCGTGGCGAAATCGATCCGCGTGATTTGAGTATGCTGTATTTGGGTAATCGATGGCGTTAGCGCTCCCGCCCCCTCTTGTGGGGGCGGGCAGGGGTGGGGGGCCGCGCGGACCGAGGAGATATCGATGCGCCGTGGCTTGCTAGTCTTGTTAGGACGGCGCGACCCCCCTCCTATGTCCTCCCCCACAAGGGGGGAGGAGACGCGGTGGGGCGATCGCGCGGAAAACAAGGGCGAACCTTTAGATCTCCGGTCGCAGAACGGTGCGAGCGACAGCGTCGCGCCAACCGCGATAGCGGGATTCGCGTTCGCTTGGCGCCATCGACGGCCGGAAGCTCGCTTGTCGGCGCCAAGTGAGCGAAAACTGCTCAGGCTCGGGGTAGAGGCCCGCCTGCCAGCCGGCCAGATAGCCAGCGCCGAGAGCGGTGGTCTCGAGGATCTCGGGGCGGTCGACCTGCGCGTTCACCATGTCGGCGAGGAATTGCATCGTCCAGTCGCTCGCGCTCATTCCGCCGTCGATCCGGATGACCGAAGCAAATTCGCCGCCCCACAACCCCTGGGAATTGGCGCGCATCGCGTCGATCAGGTCCCGCGTTTGATAGCCGACGCTCTCGAGCGCCGCGCGCGCGATCTCTTTCCGGGTGGCGCCGCGCGTTAATCCAAAGATCGCGGCGCGGGCCTCGCTGTCCCAATGGGGAGCGCCGAGGCCGGTGAAGGCCGGCACCAGATAGACCTGCTGCCGGGGGTCGGCGCTCGCCGCCAGTTCGCCGGCTTCGGGGGCGGTGGCGAGAATGCCGAGGCCGTCGCGCAACCATTGCACGGTCGCGCCCGCCGAGAAGATCGATCCCTCGAGCGCAAAGGTGCGCTTGCCCTTGAACTGGTAGGCAATGGTCGTCAGCAATTTGTGCGTCGACCCGACCGCCTTGTCGCCGGTGTTGGCGAGCGCGAAGCATCCCGTCCCGTAGGTCGACTTCACCATTCCGGGACGAAAACACGCCTGTCCGATGAGCGCCGCCTGCTGATCTCCAGCGACGCCCCGGATGGGGACCGCGACGCCGAGATGTTCGGCCGCCGCCTCGCCAAATTCCGCGGCGCAGTCCTTGACCTCGGGCAGCATCGAGGCTGGAATCCGGAAGAGAGCGAGAAGATCCTCGTCCCACGACCCGGAGTGAATATTGAACAGCAGCGTCCTCGAGGCGTTGGTGGCGTCCGTGACGTGAACCTTGCCGTCGGTCAGGCGCCAGACGAGAAAGCTGTCGACGGTGCCGAAGGCCAGCCCTCCACGTTCCGCTTCAGTGCGCGCGCCGGGAACATTGTCCAGGATCCAGGCGATTTTCGTCGCCGAGAAATAGGGGTCGAGCCGCAAGCCGGCGCGCTTGGACACGAGCGTCTCGCATCCGCGCTGCTTGAGTTCGGCGCACAGCGGCGCCGTTCGGCGATCCTGCCAGACGATCGCATTGTGGACCGGCCGGCCGGTCGTCCGGCTCCAGACCAGTGTCGTTTCGCGCTGGTTTGTTATTCCGAGTCCGGCAAGCGCGCCGGGCTCGATGGCTGCACTGCGGAGAGCCTGCCGCGCTGTCGCGAGCGTGGTTCGCCAGAGCGATTCCGGGTCGTGCTCGACCCAGCCGGGCTGGGGAAAGATTTGCGGGAACTCCTCCTGCGCCATGGCGACGAGCGCGGCGCCCGGCCCAAAAATGATCGAGCGCGTCGAGGTCGTGCCCTGGTCGACGACGAGAACATGGCCAGTCATGGGGCTTATCCCTGCTTGGACGCGAATGGGCCTTGGGCGGCGCTGGGCCGGCTTTTTCTTGGCGCCCGGTCTCGTCTTCCACCTGGGTTTTCTCAAAGGCGTCTGCCGCATCTACGTCGCGACGGACTCAGGCTGCCTCTCGAGAAGATGCGACAGGAACGCGAGCCCGCGCTCGACCTGAGTGCGCGTGATTGGCCCGCCCAGTCCGACGCGCACGGCTTCGGGCGGAGCGCCATTCGCCGCGAAGGCGTCGCTTGGAACGACGCCGAGACCGCTCGCCCGCGCCTGACCGACGAAGACCGAGCGCGTCCAGCCGTTGCGCATCGGCAGCCAGATGTTGAAGCTCAGCGGATCGGAGAGGTACGATCCCGGCTCCAGAGCCTTGGCGGCAATGCGCTCTCGAGCGGTGCTTTCCGACCGAATGAATCGCAGGATCGTGTCGGCGGTGCCGTCGTTGATCCATCGCGTTGCGACCGCCGCCGAGATCGGCGACGCCATCACGCAGAGCGCGCGCATCGCGCTGTTGAACGACCACGCGGCCGGCGGATCCGGCGCGACGACATAGGCGAGACGCAGGCCGGCGCCGATGCATTTGGCGAGTCCCGCGATGTGCCAGCAGATATCGGGCGCAATGGCGGCGAGGGGCGGGGGGCCATGCGTCGGAATGAACCCATACGCGTCGTCCTCGACGATCGGGATCTGGAAACGGCGTGCGAGCGAGCAGATGGCGGCGCGTCGGCGTTCGGGGATGGTGATGGTTTTTGGATTCTGTAAAGTGGGGTTGAGATAAATCGCCTTCGGCGCGTGGCGGCGCACCGCCTCCTCGAGCGCCTCCGGGATGATTCCGTCGCCGTCCATCTCGACCCCGATCAGTTGCAAACCGAGTTGCGCGCAGATCGAACGCACCCCGGGATAGGTGATCGCTTCGCAGAGGACGCTGTCGCCGGCCCGCGCCAGCAGGCTGAAGATCCCGACCATGGCGCCATGCGCGCCGGGCGCGAGGAATATGCGTTCCTGCGAGGGGACGAGCGCGCGCCGTCCGAGCCAGCTCGCGGCGGCGTCCCGGTCCATCGGCGATCCGCCAAAGCCCTGGTAGCGCAGAAGCGAATCGAGATCGGCGGCGACGCTCGCAAACCCCTCCCTCATCCGCTGAAGCAGTTCCGGATCTTCAGGCTCCGGCGGCATGTTCATCGTGAAGTCGGCGCGCGAGCGCTGCGGGCCGGAATCGCCTCGAACCGAGGCGTGTCGCCGAACGAAGGTGCCGCGTCCGACGACGGATTCGACGAGACCGCGCTTTCCAGCCTCGACATAGCCTCGCGCGACGGTGGTGAAGTCGAGCGCCAGGCGCCCGGCCAGGTCTCTCTGCGGCGGCAGGCGGTCTCCGGGCGCCAGGCGCCCCGCCGATACGTCGGCCGCGATCGCATCCGCGATGGCGAGATATTTCGGGCCCTCTCGACCCTGCAGGACTGGCGCCCAGGACTTCATGATTGTGCCGCCGGTCGCCGGCGGCCGGAATTGACTGGAGATTGTTGGGCGGCGGGCGCCTCGCCTTGGGGCGCCGGAACGCACCAGAAATCGGCCTCCATCTCCGCGCTTTGATGGGATCGAGGGGCTATTGACTGTAAACTTGACCCAATTCACCGGATTTTGACCCCATTATTGACCGCAAACATGATGGCACGGCCATTGCTCCACGTCCAGCAACGCCGGCGCAGGGGCCGGCTCGCAAGCGAAAGGCCAAACCACGATGCCAGCGGTCACTCATCCGGCCCACAAGAAAGGCGATTCGTTCGTCGACTATGAGGAAAAGGTTTTCGAGGACGTCAAGGCGCAGCCCGGCGAGAAAGCCCTCGTGACCTTCCACACCGTCGCCTTCGAAGGCTCGATTGGCCTCGTCAACCTGCTTCAGGCGACCCGCCTTCAGCGCAAAGGCTTCGAAACCTCGATTCTGCTCTATGGGCCGGGCGTCACCCTTGGCGTCCAGCGCGGCTTTCCGAAGATCGGCGACGAAGCCTTCCCGGGCGCTCAGAACTTCAACAACCAGATCACCAAGTTCATTGCCGAGGGCGGCAAGGTCTATGCCTGCCGCTTCGCGCTGCAGGCGCTGTACGGCCACGGCGAACCGTCGCTTGATCGAGGGCATCCGGCCGATCAACCCGCTCGACGTGCTCGACCTCGTGCTCCTGCATCGCCGCGACAACGCCTTCATCCTCGACACCTGGACGCTCTGACGCCTCGAGGCGTGCCGGCGTCCGGCCCGCCAACTTAAAGAGAACGCGATGGCAAAGAAGCAAAAGGTGCGCGCCGCGGCGGTGCAGATCGCGCCCGATCTGACGTCTGGCGCGGCGACGCTCGATCGGGTGATCGTGGCGATCGACGAAGCGGCGGGGAAGGGGGCCGAGTTCATCGTTTTCCCCGAGACTTTCGTCCCCTGGTATCCTTACTTCTCCTTCGTCACGCCGCCCGTCCAGAGCGGGGCGGAGCATATCCGTCTCTATGAGCACGCGATTGCCGCGCCTGGCCCGGAGACCGATCGGGTCGCGGCGGCGGCGCGCAAACACGGCGCGGTCGTCGTGCTTGGTATCAACGAGCGCGACCACGGAACGCTTTACAACACTCAACTCGTGTTCGACGCCGACGGCGCGCTCAAATTGAAGCGGCGCAAGATCACGCCGACTTTCCACGAGCGGATGATCTGGGGGCAGGGCGACGGCTCGGGCTTCACGGTGGTCGACACCGCCGTCGGCCGCGTGGGAGCGCTTGCCTGCTGGGAGCACTACAATCCCCTCGCCCGATACGCGCTGATGGCGCAGCACGAGGAGATCCACGCCGCGCAGTTTCCGGGCTCGCTGGTCGGCCCGATCTTCGCCGAGCAGATCGAAGTGACGATCCGCCATCACGCGCTCGAGAGCGGCTGCTTCGTTGTCAACGCCACGGGCTGGCTGACTGAAGCGCAGATCGCCTCGATCACGCCGAACGAAGCTCTTCAACGGGGCCTGCGCGGGGGATGCATGACAGCGATCATCTCGCCCGAGGGTCGCCATCTCGCCCCGCCGCTGACCGAAGGCGAGGGCATTCTCATCGCCGACCTCGATCTTTCCCTCATCGTCAAGCGCAAGCGGATGATGGATTCCGTCGGCCATTACGCGCGTCCAGAACTCATCAGCGTCCAGCTCGATCAGCGTCCGGCCCGTCCTTTGCATCTTGACGCCCGAGCCTGCGCTTATCCCCGAAGGAGATGGCCATGAGCCTTCCGACCGAACAACTGATCACCGAGTTGCAGAGCTACGGCGTTCGGCTGGCTGATCCGAAAGCCGGCGTAGAAAGCCGCCGCGGCGGCGCTGGACCGTCCGATCACAAAGCGCTGACGATCGACGGTATGACGGTCATGGCGCCGGTGCATACCGCGCCGGCCTTCGATAGCCCTTACGTTGTCGAAAGGCCCAATTCCTTCGGCGCGAGCCGCATCCTGCGGGACGGCTTGGCGGTCGCCGAAGTCCGCTTCCCGCGCGGCCGCGATTTTACGATCTGAAGACCGAAGACGGCGTTCCGTATTCTCACATCGCGACGCTGCACGGCCGTGACGTTCTCGCAACCACGGTCTTGCAGACCTGCATCCGCTATCAGAGCCGCACGAAGACCTGCCAATTCTGCGCCATCGGCCAGTCGCTTGCGGCAGGGCGGACCGTCGAGCGCAAGACGCCCGCTCAACTTGCCGAAGTCGCTCGCGCGGCGGTCGAACTCGATGGCGTCAAACACATGGTGATGACCACCGGCACGCCGCCCGGCCGCGATCGCGGCGCGGCCATCCTGTGCGAGAGCGCCGCTGGCGGTGAAAGCCGCTGTCGATCTCCCGATCCAGGCGCAATGCGAGCCGCCCGACGACGAGGGCTGGTTCGAACGCCTCGCTCGCGCCGGCGTCGACAGCCTCGGCATGCATCTCGAGAT
>CAWHZY010000020.1:0-37474 GCA_963833955.1 uncultured Alphaproteobacteria bacterium
AGCTTAGCAACGACTATCACGGCGCGCGCGCCGCCTTCTCCTGGCCGCGGCCGCACGAGTTCAACTGGGCGCTCGACTGGTTCGACGCCGAGCTCGCGACGGGAGAGCACGGCGAAAGAATTGCGCTCAAGGTCATCGGCGAGCGCGTCGAGACGCGGACCTTCGCCGATCTCCGCCTGGAATCGTCGCGCCTCGCCAACGGCCTGCGCGCGCTCGGCGCCAAGCGCGGCGACCGTCTCCTGATGATGCTGGGCGTCGTTCCCGAACTCTGGGCGACGATGCTGGCGGCGATGAAGCTCGGCCTCGTCCTGATCCCGGCGATGCCGACGCTGGGCCAGGCCGACATCGCCGACCGGATCGAGCGGGGGCAAGCGAAGTTTCTAATCGCGCATGGCGCCGACGCGGAGAAATTCGCGGGGCTTGCGGAGGGCGTCCAGCGCATCGCGGTCGGCCCGGCCCCGCCCTACTGGCGGCGTTACGCCACGCTGCTCGGCGCCCAGTTCTTCACCCCCGACGGCCCGACCAAGGCCGACGACCCGATGCTCCTCTATTTCACCTCGGGCACGACCGCGCGCTCGAAGCTCGTCGTGCACACGCATGCAAGCTATCCGATCGGGCACCTTTCGACGATGTACGGGCTCGGGATCAGGCCCGGCGACGTCCATCTCAACATCTCTTCGCCCGGCTGGGCGAAGCACGCCTGGTCGAGCTTTTTCGCCCCCTGGAACGCCGGCGCGACCATCGTCGCGCTCGCTCTGCGCTTCGAGCCGCGCGCGGCGCTCGACGCGCTGATCGAGCACGAGGTCACGGTGTTCTGCGCCCCGCCCACCGTTTGGCGCATGCTGATCCAGCATGATCTCAGGCAATGGAAGGTCGTCTTGCGCGAGGTCAACGCGGCGGGCGAGCCGGTCAATCCCGAGATCATCGAGCAGGTGCGACGCGCCTGGGGCCTGAGCTTGCGCGATTCCTACGGGCAGACCGAGACGACGATGATGATCGGCAATTCGCCCGGACAGCCGGTCGTTCCCGGCTCGATGGGACGGCCCTTGCCGGGCTATCGCGTCACCCTCCTCGACGCCGACGGGCTCGAGAGCGACACGGGCGAGATCGCGCTTCCGCTGCGCCCGCGCCCCGTGGGTCTCATGTCCGGCTATCAGAACGAGCGTGGCGAACTCATGCCCATCGAGGGCGAGTATTATAAGACCGGCGACGTCGCCTCGCGCGACGCCGACGGCGCCATCACCTTCATCGGCCGGGCCGACGACGTGTTCAAATCGAGCGACTATCGCTTGAGCCCGTTCGAACTCGAAAGCGTGCTGATCGAGCATCCGTCGATTGCGGAGGCCGCCGTCGTGCCGGCCCCCGATCCCATGCGCCACACGATCGCCAAGGGCTATGTCGCGCTCGCCCAAGGCTGCGCCCCGGATCGTGAGACGGCGGCCGCGATCTTCAAGCACATGCGCGGCCGCCTCTCGGCTTACAAGCTCGTGCGTCGGCTTGAATTCTATGAATTGCCCAAGACCGTGTCGGGCAAGATCCGGCGGGTCGAGCTACGCCAGCGGGAAAGCGCGCTCGCCGAGCGCGGCGAACGCGCCGAAGCGGAATTCAGGATCGAGGATTTTCCGGAAGGGTAGGGGCGGGCCGCAAGCTGAGAGGACTCTCGCGGGATTCCCCTCTCCTGCGCGAGAGGGGTAGGGGTGAGGGTTCGCGCGAAGCGCTCCTTGTCTCGGCGAACCCTCATCCGGCCGTTCGGGCCCCCTTCTCCCGGAGGGAGAAGGGGAGCCAATCACATCGCGGTCAGCGAGCCGTGCCCCTTCGGGGTCGTCATGCCTTCGCAAGTGCCTTTCTTGACATATTTCCAGTGGCCGGGATCGTAATCGACGGTCGACGTTCCGGCGCAGCTTGTTCCGGCGCCGGCGGCGCAATCGTTCTTGCCGGCGAGCGCGACGCCGTAGCACTTGTCGGCTCCGGGCTGGGCCGGGGCGGGACCGGCCTTGGCGGCGCTTGCGAGCGCGGCGGCGAGCGAGAAGGCGAGGGTGGCGGCGGTGATGGCGGTTCTGGCGTTCATCCGAAAATCTCCAAAGAGGCAATGAGATCAGGTCGGCAGGCGGCATAGCAGCCTAACCGTTGGAGCGTTCGCGGCTCCCGCAGCCAGTACGCCAGCGCGGAGGCGAGGTTACCGCGAGCGATGATCACGAGTTCGTGATCGCTCGCGGAGGGCGGTTTTCGGGGCGCTTGAAACGGCGCTGATCGGGGCCAAATAATGGCGAGCGCCGTCGAGAGGGCGCATTCCATGACCGAATCCACCCACGTCGTCTGTCCCCATTGCTCGGCAGTCAATCGCATCCCCGCCGACCGTCCCGCGTCGGAGGCCAAATGCGGGGCGTGCAAGGCGAACCTGTTCACCGGCGAGCCGATCGCGCTGACCGCGAAGACCTTCGACAAGCATGTCGAGCGCAACGACATGCCGCTGATCGTCGACTTCTGGGCGCCCTGGTGCGGACCGTGCCGTACGATGGCGCCGGTCTTCGACAGGGCGGCGAAGGAGCTCGAACCGCGCGCCCGCTTCGCCAAGGTCAATGTCGACGAGGAGCCGGCGATTGCGGCGCGCTATGGCATTCGCGGCATTCCGACTTTGATCGCGTTCGAAAAGGGCAAGGTCGCCAAGCAGCACTCGGGCCTTGTCGACCTCAACTTTCTGAAGGGTCTGGCGCATACGGACTGATCGGGCGCCTTCGAGACGCGCCCACGCTGAAGTCAGTGCGTTCCCACGGCGTCGACCGCGCCGCCGGGACAGCCGGGATCGGTTTCCGCGGACCCTGCGATCAAATCGGCGAGCGACGGCTCGTCGCCGATTTCGCCTGCAAGACCGATCGTCAGCTCCACGATCAAGCTCCGTCCGCGGATGCGCTTGCAGGAAACGCGAACCCGGTCGCCGGCTCCCTCGCCGAAGCTCTCGTCGAATGCGTCGCGTATCGCTTTCCCGGTGATCTCGCCGCCGACGTTCGAGGCAAACAAGGCTTGCGCCTTTGACGCGTTCAACTGGTCCAGGAGCGCGATCGCTTGCGAGAAATATGCGTCGGCGGAGTCGGCGCGAGCGCAGGTCCCGTGCTTGATCCACTCGTGTCGTTCGAGATTGGACTGCGTGCCGGGCATCACCTGAGCCAGCTTCTGTCGCGTCGCGTCGCTCAGTTTTGGCTCAGGGAGCCGGTCCCAATCGCCATTCTTGTCGGCCAGGCTCATTTCCGGCGGCACGTCGCAATAGGCGTTGCGCCTTGGCTGCGGCCAGAGGCCATGCAGCGTGAAATGCGTGGCGTCGAAGCGGTCAGGCGTTTGGCTCGCGCATTCCGCTTTATCGCGCTTCGTTTCGCAGAAGGCCGGCTGCCAACTGACCGAAAGGACGTATTCGGCGCGCGCCGCGTCGCTGTCCCGTTCTTCGCCGGGCCCGGGCGCCTGCGGCTGGCTTGACCCATCGGCGGAGACGACATGCTCGCCGCAATCGACCGCCACCCAACGGCGCGCCGGGTCGGCGCCCTCGACCTCGATGAAATAGTGCGACGCATTCGGTTTGTTCTTCGCGATCATCGGGTAAGACTTGCCGGGCTCGGTCTTGACATCGCCGGGGTTCGTGGCCTTGCGGATCGATTGCAGCGCCGGGCAGGCTTCGCGAGCGATGAAAAAACCGGTGAGCGGCGCCTCGGCCGCCGCCTCGGACGCGGGGAGCGCAACCATAGCCGCCACTGCGAAAAACCAGCTTCGATACATCGACGGCTCCATGCGAAGGTAACAAAGGTCAAGACAAGACAAGAAGTGGCCAAGACCGAGCCTACAACGGCGCAGGCGGCCACGCGAAGCTCTCCCCGGGGATCGATGCTGGCGCGGGCCTATGAGTGGCGGCGATCCGGGCCACGCGCCTTGGAGCGCGAAGATCACGTTGATGCCCCCCGCTCCTCGACCTAAAAGGCGACGGGAATTGACGCGAGGTCTGACGCAGGAATGACCGTGCTCGTCACCGGCAGTTCTGGCCATCTGGGCGAAGCGCTCATGCGCACGTTGCGCGCTTCGGGCCGCCCCGCTCTCGGCCTCGACATCATTCCTGGGCTGTTCACCGACGTCATCGGGTCGACCGCTGACCGCGCCCTGGTCGCGTGCAGCCTGCAGGGCGTTAACGCGGTGCTGCATGTCGCGACGCTGCACAAACCCCATGTCGCAACCCATGCGCCTGAGGCTTTTGTCGAGACCAATGTTCGCGGCACGCTGGTCCTGCTCGAGGAGGCGGTGCGCGCACGCGTCCTCGCCTTCGTCATGACTTCGACGACAAGCACATTCGGCGATGCGCTGAAGCCGCCTGAAGGTCAGCCGGCGGCATGGATCGACGAGCGTGTCGGGCCGGTCCCGAAGAACATCTACGGCGTGACCAAGACCGCAGCCGAGGACCTCTGCCAATTGTTTCACCGCAACGAGGGCCTTGCGTCGGTCGTACTCAGGACCTCGCGCTTTTTTCCGGAAGAGGACGACGATCCGGCGGCGCGAAAGTCCTATGCGGACGACAATGCGAAGGCGAACGAATACCTGTTTCGCCGCGTCGCGATCGAGGACGTCGTCGACGCGCATTGCCTCGCAATCGAGCGGGCGCCGGCAATCGGCTTCGGGAAATACATCGTCAGCGCGACGACGCCGTTCCTGCCGGCAGACTGCGCCGCCCTGCGCATGGATGCGCCGGCGACGTTAAGCCTGCGCGCGCCGGGGTGGGAGGATGAATATTCAAGACGCGGCTGGCGCATGTTCCCGAGCATCGACCGCGTCTACGACAACGCGCTGGCGCGCCAAGACCTCGGGTGGCGGCCGAAATGGGACTTCGCCGCGATTGTCGGACGTTTGCGCGAGACCGGCGACATTCGGGGCCCGCTCGCCAAAGAGATCGGCGTGAAGGGCTATCATGCCGAGCGGTTCGAGGGCGCGCCCTATCCGGTGACGGACAAGCGGGGTTGAGTGAATTCGCGGCATGGATGCGGCTCGACCGACCGGGCCGCGACGCCGCCTTGCTGAGGCCGGACGGCGACGGCTGGCTGCTTCAAGGCGCGGCCGCATTCGACCATGAGGACGGACCGGCGGCGGTCGCCTATCAGGTGGAGGTCGACGCGCGCTGGGAGACCAAGCGGGAACTCATAAGCGGCTTCCTTGGCGACCAAACGATCGCGCACGAGATCCGGCGCGACGGTCACGGTTGGAGACTGAACAATGTCGCTATCGATGGCCTCGACCATCTGGTGGACCTGGACTTTGGCTTCACGCCGGCGACCAACGTGTTGCAGCTGTCGCGCTTCGCACTGAAGCTCGGGCAGAGCGCTAATGTCCCGGTCGTGTGGTTCGATCTGGACAGCGCGTCGCTGACAGAATTGCCGCAGAGATACGAGCGACGCAGGGAAACGTCCTACTGGTACGAGGCGCCAACGGTTCCTTATCAAGCGCTGCTCGAGATCGCGCCCAATGGCTTCGTCCGGTCGTACCCGGATCTCTGGCGGCTTGTGGGTTGATCGCTCGACTACGCCAGCGCTGCCAGCCGCTCGATGAGAAAGGCGCGCGCCGCCGGGTCAGTCTGGAGGCCGATCGCCAGGCCATAGGCGCTGCGCGCTGCGTCGACCTCGCCGAGTTTCGCGCAAAGATCGGCTCGCGCGACCCAATAAGGTTCGAACCCGGCGAGCCCGCCCTGCGCTCCCACCTCGTCCAAGAGCTCCAACCCGGCCGCCGGCCCCCGCGCGTGCGCGACCGCCGCCGCGCGATTGACGGCGACGACGGGAGAAGCGGTCAGGGCGAAGAGCGCATCGTAGAGCACGGCGATCGCCTCCCAGTCCGTGGTCCCGGTCAGACGGCGAGCGGCGTGGGCAGACTGAACCGCGGCCTCGAGCTGGAAGCGCGCCGGCGCGCCCATGGCGCTCGCCGCATGCAACAGCCCTTCGGCCTCCTCGATCGCAGTCCGGTCCCAGCGTTCGACCTTTTGCTCGCTCAGCGGAACGTAGCGCCCCTGGTCGTCGCGTCGCGCCTCGCGGCGCGCATGCGCGTAAAGCATCAGCGCCAACAGCCCCATCGCCTCGGGCTCATTCGGAATGAGGGAGACGACAACCCGGCCGAGCCAGATCGCCTCTTCGGCCAAGTTGCGCCCGCGCGGATCGTCGGAGAAGGCTTCCGCCCAGCCATGCGAAAAAGCGGCGTAGATCGCCTCCAGCGCCACGCCGAGCCGCTCGGGCAAATCCTCCCGCTCGGGAATCTTGAACGGCACGCCGGCGAGGCGGATCTTCGCCTTCGCCCGCGAGAGGCGCTGGCCCATTGCCGCGGGCGAAACCAGGAAGGCCGAAGCGATCGCCGCCGCGTCCAGCCCCAGGATCGTCTGCAACATCAACGGCGCCCGGATGGCCTCCTCGATTGCCGGATGGGCGCAAGCGAACATCAGCGCGAGGCGCCGATCGGGGATCCCGTCCCGCGCGTCGGCGGCCTCTTTCAATTCGGAGTCGATCAACTCGAGCGCTTCCGACGCTTGATCGGCAGTGCGCCGCCTGCGCGCGGCGTCGATGAGGCGCCGCCGCGCCGCCTTCGCGAGCCACCCTTCCGGGTTCGAGGGCGCGCCTTGGTTCGGCCAGACGGCAAGCGCGGAAGCGAAGGCGTCGGCGAGCGCGTCTTCGGCTCCCGGCACGTCGCGCGACGCCGCCGCGAGATAGGCGACGAGCTTGCCGTAACTCTCGCGCGCCACGCGGGCCGCAACCGCGCGCGCGTCAGCGTCGCGTCGCGCCGTTGGGAAGGAGCCCTGTGGGAGCAGGCGGGGCGAGGCGCGCAGTTTTGTCTTCGGCTGCGTCATTTTCGGTCGCACGGCGGGATCAGGCGCCGCCGAAGTTCGGCTGCGCCCGTCCCGGCGTCAAGGCGCCACGTGTCGGGCGGCGAGGTAGGACCATTGCGCTGCAACCTCGCCGTTCGGCTTCGCCACTGGCACGAGCCAGCCAATCAGGTAAACCAGAGACCAGAGAACGACCAACGTCGCCAATGCAGCCACATGCGGCGTCAATTTGCGATCGTCGATCAAGTATCCGCGGTAGAATTCCGCGTTGATGTCGATCCCGCATTTCATGGTCTTTGTCCCGTTCTCGCCGCCTTTAGCCCCTCACATCTCCCAGATCGGCCGCACCTCGATCGCGCCGTGCTGGGCGCCGGGGCAGCGCGCCGCCCAGGAGATCGCAGCGTCGAGATCGGGGGCGTCGATGAGATAGAAGCCCCCCAACTGCTCTTTGACCTCGGCGTAGGGGCCGTTGAGGACCTGCGTCTTGCCGTTCTGGACGCGCACGGTCGTCGCGGTCGAAGTCGGGCGCAAGCGCTGGCTGGCGACTCTCACACCGGCGTCTGATATCGCCTTAGTGTAGGCGCCATAGGCCGCGAGCATCGCAGCGTTTTGATCTTGCGAAGCCGCCTGCATTGCCTTTTCGTCGCCGTGAATCATCAACAGATACTGCATCGCTCTGCTCCTTTTTTGGTGCGCGGCCCAATCGCCGCGCTCAATGGAAAGACGCTTGGTTCCACTACGGTTCGACAGGACCCGGAAAAAATGCGCCAGCCCGCCTTATCCGCCCGGAGCCTGCGTCACATCTCCCAGATCGGGCGCACTTCGATCGCGCCGTACTGCGCGCCGGGACATCGCGCCGCCCAGGAGGTCGCAGCGTCGAGATCGGGGGCGTCGATGAGGAAATAGCCGCCAAGTTGCTCTTTGACCTCGGCGTAGGGGCCGTTGAGCACCTGCGTCTTGCCATTCTGGACTCGCACGGTCGTCGCAGTCGAAGTTGGGCGCAGCCGCTGGCCGCCTTTGCTGACTCCCGCATCCGCCATCGCCTTCATGTAAGCGCCGTAGGCCGCCAGGATCGAACCGGTCTCTTCCTGCGTCGCCGCCTGGATCGACTTTTCGTCTGAATGAATGAGCAACAGGTATTGCATTGTTCTGCTCCTTTTAGACGCGCGGGGGAGATGGTCGCGCTCAACTCAAAGACGCTCGATCTTGCCGTGTTTCGACAGCGAGGCTGGAGAAAATGCGCACGGGTCCAAATCCCTTGGTTTCTGGCTCGAGGCGGCCGGAGAGAGAACGGCTCGCACGACAATCAATTGCAGAAAATCAGAAACTGAGGTAAACTTGCCTCATGAGCGATCCTGCACTTGCCCTTGCTAAAGCGCCAGGCGCCTCTCACGGCGCCGCTGAAGCCAGGGAGGAAGGCGAGGGAAAAAAATTTCGGAGCTTTCTCCCGTGTAACTCATTGATAAGTCTAGATTCGGACGAGAGAATCCAAGGAAATCCAAACAAATCCAACCCGCATAATCTTGGGTTTTTGCGACGAAACGGGCGACGGCCAAGGAAATCCAAATGGGCCGGCCGGACCAAGGTCGCGGGCCGCCGCCGGAATAAAGACTAATCAATATCGTTGAATAGCGTCACGCTAGGCTAGATCGAAAGTCAGCGCGCCAGCCAAGCGCGGCGGTCGCCTTGTCGGTCGCCGCCTCGTCATTGGGATCGGCGATGTTGAATGCCCCCGGCGCGCCGTGGTCGATGGCGAGCAGTGCGGCGTAAGCCGCCGCGTCGACATGCACCGCCGGCGGGCCGGGGGGCGTGTCTGTTCCGCTGCCGGGGCCGTACAGCCGACCATAGCGCAGCGCCAGGCCTTCCAGCCGCGATGCTTCAAGGACTTGGCGCTCGAGGGACTCGACGCCCCGCACGCTCGCCAGCCGGTCGCCCTCCGCATTCAGGTCCAACGGATGGTCTTCGCGATAGGGTCGAGGTCCAGGGGCATAGGCCCAGGCGATGCTCTGCGCGATCAATCGACGCGCCCCGGCTTTGCGCGCGGCGGTGACAAGGTTGCGAGTTCCCTCCCCTCGGATGCGTGCATTGCGGGCGAGGGCGACCGATCGCCGTACCGGATCGTAAACTCCAGCCAGGTCCGTCAGCTGGTGAATGACGATCTCCGGCTTTGCATCGAGGACCGCTGTCGCCAGCGCCTCTGCGTCGAACACGTCAACCGCCACCGGGCAGGCGCCGAGCTTACGAAGGAGCTCGCAATTGTCCAGCGAACGCGTCGTCCCCCAGACCGAATGGCCGTGGGCCAGAAGAAGGGGCGTCAGCCGGCGGCCAATGACGCCAGACGCGCCCGCGAGAAAGATCCGGCTCATGGAGCCCCGTAAGTCCTGCGCAACGCGCTCAAGTTCGCAGATATTTGTTGAGCCAATCGAGCGTCCTTCGCCACGCCTCTTTCGCCGCCGCCTCGTCGTATCGCGGCGTCGTGTCATTGTGAAAGCCGTGGTTGGCGCCCTTGTAGATGTGCCCTTCGTGGGGAACGCCGGCTCCGCTGAGCGCAGTGTCGAAAGCCGGCCAGCCGCTCGTGATGCGCGTGTCGAGCTCTGCATATTGGGCGTTGATCGGAGCCTTGATTTTCGCCGCGTCGGCGGCGCTCGGCTGAAGGCCGTAGAAGGGAACCGCAGCGCCGAGGCCTGAGCCCATGCTCACGGCGAGCTTGTTGACGACGCCGCCGCCGAAACAGAAGCCGATCGCGCCGAGCTTGCCGGTCGAATCGGGCAGGGACTTCAGCCACTCGGCGGCGGCGGCAAAATCCGCCTGCATTTTGGCCCCGTCGACCTTCTTGAAGAGGTCGGCGCCCTTCTCGTCGTCGCCGGGATAGCCGCCGACCGAAGTGAGGCCATCGGGCGCGAAGGCGATGAAATTGGCGATCGCCAGGCGCCGCGCGACGTCCTCGATATACGGGTTCAGGCCTCGATTCTCGTGCACGACCAGGACGACCGGCAGTTTCTCCGTGCCCGCAGGACGGACGAGATAGCCCTTGATCGAGCCGTTGCCTTGCGGTGAGGGCACGTCCACCCTCTTGGCGACGATGCGGCTGTCGTCGGGCGGCGCCTGAATCGCCCAAGCGTAATTGGGCTTGAGCATTTCCAGTAGCGCGCCCGCGCTGACGCCGCCGACGGCGAACTTCTGCGCCCCGTCGAGAAACGCGCGCCGGTTCATGCCGCCATGCACATAGACGTCGAAGAGGTTCAGAAGCTCCTGCGGGAAGTCGGACGCCCTCTTCCTGTCCATGACCATCCTCCTGGGTTGATTTTCGCTCGCGCGTCTTCTTTACACCCCCAACGGCCTCAGGCAGGCTTCAACAAAGCGCGAGGCGCTAAGCCGCGTCTGCTGCGAGGAGCCGGCGTCGGATGCGGCCATGCGGGCGAGGACTCATCCGTCCATCCTGAGCACGACACGGAACCGGGCCTTGCCGCTCAACATACGGTCATAGGCTTCCTGCGCTTTCTCAAGCGGGTAGACCTCATTCATTGAGGCGACGTTGTTGCGCTGAGAAAAGTCAAGCGTGTCCTCAGAATCCCGCGCGATTCCCGAATACCAGCCCTTGACCGAGGCGCGCTTGCCGAGGAGATCGAAGGAATCGACGGTCAATGGGCCGACCGCGCCGATCACCATCATGACCCCGTTTGGCCCAAGCCCGCCAGAGATAGCCTGCATCGCTTTGCCGTCGGTGACGGTGGCAAGGATCGCCTTCGCGCCGCCCATTGCCGTCAGCGCCTTGGCCGGGTCTTCTGCGCCGCTGTCGATATAGTCGGTGGCGCCAAGCTTTTTCGCCAACTCCTCTTTGTCGCGGCCGCGGTTAACCGCGACAGCGCGGAAGCCTTGACGCGCCGCGAACTGGATTCCGAGATGCCCGAGGCCGCCGACGCCGTGAACGGCGACGACATCGCCGGGACCGGCGCCAGTATGGCGAAGAGCGTTAAAGGTGGTGACGCCGGCGCATAGCAGCGGGGCGGATTCAACCGCGTCGAGATCGTCCGGCACATGCGCCACCGCCGAGACGTGGGCGATCATGTGTGTGGCGTAGCCGCCGTCGCGGGTCACGCCGCTGATTTCGTGCACATTCTCGCACACAAACGCATTGTCGCGTCGGCATTGGCGACAATAACCGCACGAGCCGCCAAACCAGCCCACGCCCGCTCGCGCCCCCACCTTCCAGCCGTGGACGCCCTCGCCAAGCGCGTCGACGACGCCGATCACCTCATGCCCCGGCACGCGCGGATACTGGACGATCGGAAAGAGGCCCTGCACCGTCACCACATCGCTGTGGCAGACCCCGCAAGCCTGCACGCGAATGCGCATTTCCTGAGGACCCGGGACCGGAATGTCCCGCGCTTCGGCCACGAACCGTCCGCCACGCTCCCGGACGACCATTGCGCGCATTTTCGCCATTGTCGGATCTCCTTCCCTTGCGATGAGCCAACCGAACCGCGCCTTCGAGCCCGGCCGCGACGATATCTTCAAGCGCCGGACCGCGCCACGGGATGCGCTCGGGCTAGGGAACGAAGTTGCTCTGCCGCGGTCCCGTCAAACGATACAGGTTCCCTTTGTCGTCCTGAATGACGCCGGCAGATCCCGCTTTCGGCTCAAGGGTCAGCTCATTGGAAAGCACGGCGGTCCGAAATTTCCATCCCTGTGGCAGCTTGAGGACATCGCCGAGGGACTTGAGCTTGTCGATCGTCAGGTCCGGCATATCCTTGTAAGAAACCATCACCCAGGTCTGGCCCTTGGGGTCGTCGAGCAGGTAGATTTCCGACCCTTTCTTGAAGCCTGCGACGGCCGTTCTCGCCGTTGAGGCGGGATGATAGGGGAGGCGGGCAATCGGCTTGGCTGAAAGTGCGGTGCTGGGCGCCAGGCTGTTTCCCATCCAGGCCGCGTTGAGACCATCGAAGCTCCTGACCGTGCCAACGCGATCGGCGAGCCAGTCAATTGTCCAGTGGTAGGGAGGATCGATCCGCGCCGAAAGCGCCTGATATTGTTTGGCGATCCTCTTCGGATCCAGATGTTGCGCAAGCGACGCGGGCGCCGAATCTCGCGAATCATCCCCGCCGTTCAGGCCAGTCGTGTCATAAACCGTGACGTAGAGGACTTTCTTGAGCGGATCCTTGGCGAAGAGCTCGATTTCCTCGTAGCGATAGTCGCGCAAGCCGTCGAATTTTCGAAGGCCCGCGCGGGCGCAATCGTCCGGCAGCGCGCTGAAATATTTGCACTCTTCGCCATGAGACGGCGCCCCGCCCTGGGTGGTCAGAAAAAGCAGTCCCAACGCGGGACCGCACAACGCCCGTCCGCCGCGGCGCCTTACGACCGTCGGCATGGCGACCTCCAATTCAGTCGGCGCTCTCCGACCGCCTCCCAACCCGGGATCGTAGTTCTGAATGCAACGCTGGCGCAACTCTGCCGATCAGGCGAGCCCTATCGTTCCGCGATGTCCCAGATGTGTCCAAAGCGTGCGCGGCCGCAGGCCATTGTCAGCCGCCGACCAGCGCTTTCTCGCCGGACTCGTAGATGCCGTCGATGACCTTCTTGGCGTCGGCGTCCGGGGCGCCCTTGGCGTCATATTTTCCGACCCATTTCAATGACGAACCTTTGGGATCGGGCGAAACGCTGATGGTCGAATGATAATTCGCGACCGGCAGGGGCCCGGACAAGATCGTATAGGTGTAGGTGTGATTGGCGTTGTCGACGGCCTCAAGAGCCTCAACGAGCGTGCCGCCGCCTCTGAGTGAAAGCGTGCGCTGCTTGCCGTCGGCGCCGAGCACGCATTTCTCGACCGCCGGGTGCCAATCACCGATGCCGCAAAAGTCGCCGACCTTCTTCCACAACGCGTCGGGAGACATCGACGAGGTCATGGTGACGCTAGAATCGAGCGCGAAAGCGATGCCCGTGGAGATCAATACTGTTGCGGCGGCAGCGGAAATCGCGGCGATTCGCATGTGCGGCCCCTCCCTTGAGTTTATTCTCACGCGATCGTTTCACCGCGCCGCGCGAACCATAGCCGGTTTCCGACAGCCGGCAAACCGCCTCAAGCGGCGCGAAGTTATACCAAGACTCGATGATCGGAACCGATCATCGCCTTATGGCAGAAGCGCGAATGCGCGCCCGCGCCGTTGCGCGGGTTCGAGCGCGATGAGTCGCGCTCAAATAGAACTGGCATTAGGTCAACACGCCGTCGACGCCGGCGCGCCACGAGATTGCAGGGTTCGGAACCGTCTACTTATAATAGCCGACGCCGCAGCCGAGATCATCGCCGGCCCTCGTTACGAGGCTCACCTTCGCAACGGGCGTATTATCGGCGCCTGGCTTCGGCATCATATAGCTGACCTCGGTGATTTGACCTTCCGGCTTCTGCATCGCCGCGTAGATTTCCACGCCAAACGCCTGGCCCGCGGAGTTCTGAGCAGCGCGTACGTCTGTGCCAAGCGCTTGCTTGAGGTTGGGATTGCCGATCGCAACGATCGTGCCGTCGCCAGTATTTGCACAAAACACGTAGAGGTCCCGATCCCGGAATCCGCCCTCGCCCTTGTTGAAAATCTCGAGCGCTTTGGCCTTGTCCGCGTTCACAGCGGCGACTGCTTTCATCAGCATGGCCTTGGCTTCGTCGGCCGTACCGCCGGTTTCCTGAGCGAAAGCCGCGAGCGAGAGTGCAATGACCGCAGTCGACGCCGCGGCGATTATGAATTTGCGGACCATAGCATTCCTCCTGTCGAGAGCTCCGACGAGGGGGGCCGTACATGCCGCCGAGAGACGCTGAACGTCAAAATGATCTCATCGAACGCGCAGCCGCTCCGCTGCCCGCGGGGCGAAATAGGTCAGCACCCCGTCGGCGCCGGCGCGCTTAAACGCGATGAGGCTCTCCATCATCGCCTTGTCGCCGTCGATCCAGCCGTTGTTCGCGGCGGCCATGATCATCGAATATTCGCCGCTCACCTGATAGGCGAAGGTGGGGAAGCCGAATTCATCCTTCACCCGGCGGATGATGTCGAGATAGGGCATGCCAGGCTTCACCATCACCATGTCAGCGCCTTCCTCGAGGTCGAGTGCGACCTCGCGCAACGCCTCGTCGCTGTTGGCCGGATCCATCTGATAGGTGCGCTTGTCGCCCTTGAGCGCGCCGGACGAGCCTAGCGCGTCACGAAACGGCCCGTAGAAGGCGGAAGCGTATTTCGCCGCATAGGCCATGATCTGCACGTCGAGGAAGCCTTCGGCGTCGAGCGCCTCGCGGATCGACCCGACGCGTCCATCCATCATGTCGGAGGGCGCGATGACGTCGGCGCCGGCGCGCGCCTGATTGAGCGCCTGGCGAACGAGAACTTCGACCGTCTCGTCGTTAAGAATAGTGAGTTGGCCAGAAGCGCTCTCGCGCACAAGCCCATCGTGGCCGTGGCTGGTGTAAGGGTCGAGCGCAACGTCGGTGACGAGGCCAAGCTCTGGAAACTCGCGCTTGATCGCACGGCAGGCGCGGCAGACGAGATTGCCCTCGTTGAACGCTTCGCTCCCTTCGGCGTCCTTGAGCGCCGCCTCGGTATAGGGAAAGAACGCAATCGCTGGGATGTTGAGCTTGACCGCCCGCTCGGCCTCGCGCACCGCCTCTTCGACGGTCAGCCGGTCGACGCCGGGCATTGCGGCGACGGGAACGCGGCGTTTGTCCCCGTCGATGAGAAAGAGCGGCCAGATAAGGTCGCTGGCCGACAGCAGGTTCTCCGCCACCAGCCGCCGCGCCCATTCCGCCTTCCGATTGCGGCGCGGGCGGTGAGTGAGGTCGAGGCGGTGGGACGCGGCGAGGCGGGTAGCTTTGTTCATCGGCTCCTCTTTTGCCCTTTATATACCCGCTGGCGCGCGGCCAGCGAGGCGGGTTTGAGACGTCGCGGTCCGGCCTCCGCGGAGTTGATCAGGGTTGCGGGCCGGAAAGTCGCAGGTGTTCGTGTTCCGCCCGGAAGACATTGCTGTAGAGCCCATTGATCCACTGGCGCCCGCTTGCTGTCACGTTGAGGTAGCGGATCGCTTCGCTGATATAGGGAGAGACTTTCTTCCAGTAGAATTGCGGGTACTTGTCGACCAGATCCGCAGGCGATGCGTAGCCAAGCTGCCCATTCAAGCCGATTTCCTCAAATTCGTGGTAGAGCGCATTGGCCTTCCGCAGATAATGCGGATCGCCGAGCTGACCGATAAGATCCGCGGCGCGCAGCAACGCGGCGTCTTCGTGGACGTCACGGTCATCGGGCGATGATGAGTAGGGAAAGCGCGTATGATGGATGGCGTTCGCGACCCGTGAGCCGTCAAGCTCGTCGATCGACGCCAGGCGGTCGAGCACGAACAGCCTTGACCGCTCGACATGATAGGGGGCGAGCGCGGCGTCGGAGCAGCCGCGCGGCAAGGTGACCTTGCGGCCGGCTGAGTCGATGACGTAGCCGTCCGGCCCGTCTCCCTTGAGGACGCCGCGCACGTAGCCGATGTCATGGGTGAGGCAGGCGACGATGAAGTGCGAGTAGTCGTCCGGGGTCGAGTTCGGTGAGAAGCGCGCGGCCCTTGAAAATATCGTGGCCCGCGAGCGTAACGAGCATGGTGTGCTCGACATTGTGGTAAAGGGCGTCGCTGTTGCCGATGCACTCGAGCGCAAGCCGCGCTGCGAATGGAATGATCTCGGCCAGCCGCGCATGCGAGACCCCGAACCGGTCCCTGATATCGTCCGCCAGATACGCGCCAAGCGCTTCGGCCGCCAGCCCCGGCATCGTGATCATCATGGATCGCTCCGACGGTCGCAGCGGCGAACATTGGCGATCGGCGCAACCGGACGTGTTCGCGCGCGTCTTGGGTTCAGCATGCCCGGCAGTCCTGAATTCACGCACAAGACGGTCTCTTTCATGCGCTGACTCACCGCCGGAGCGCAAGGCCGATCCGCGCCGAGCACGTCCGACAGCGCGCGCCGCCATGCCATGCGAGCGACGGCTCCCCAGACGCCTTGCCCTGCGATTGACAGGGAAAGGGGCAGGGGCGAAAAGTCGTCTTCGAGGGGGGCCGCACAAATCATCAAGACCTTCGTCCTCACCTCTGGATTTTGCCGATTGAAGGAGTTGAAGGTGAGGAAAACCGTTCGGGGCGTCGCAACGACTCTCGCAGCGTCGGCGGCTTTGGCCGGCTGCATGGCCATGGGTGCGCAAGAGAAGGAAGGGCAGCTGGCGGCGGCGGGCTTCGTGCGGCAGCAGGCGGATACGCCGCAGAAGATGGCCAAGCTTCAATCGTTGCCGCAAAACACGATGGTCTTCTCGCAGCGCAAGAAAGGCAACGTCTACATCTATGCGGACGCGGCGGGCTGCAACTGCGCCTTCATCGGCACCGACGCCGCCTATCAGCAATACCAGCAGATCCGCACCGCCAACAACATCGCGCAGATGCAAGAGACGACCGCGATGCTGAACCAGGAAGCCGCGATGGATTGGGGCGGCGTTTGGGGTCCGTACGCTCCGGGCTGGTATTGACGTCGGCAGGTCTGTCCGATTGCGGCTCTTATGTTGCGCATGGGCTGTCCCCGTTTTGCCCGCTCGTGGTGAGCGCGAGGTCGTGCGGTGGCGTTTGATTTCACCGCCGCCGAGGCCTGGTCGAACAATTGGGCTTGGGGCCTCCCGCTTGTTGCGCTCACCGTGCTGGTCCACGCCTTCAGCCTTGTTGTGATCCGCGACCGGGTCGTGCTCGAACTGCCGTTGCTTTTGCGGGCGCGCCGGTCCGAGTTTGTGCTCGCGCTACTGATGATCGCCACCGTGCTTCTATTGACGATTTTGCATGCGGTGGAAGCGAGCGCGTGGGCGGGAGCCTATGTCCTCCTTGGCGCGCGCGCCGATTTTGCTTCCGCCATGCTCTACTCGCTCAACGCGATGACGAGCTACGGTCATGCCGATGTGTTCCTGGCCAAACATTGGCAGTTGATGGGGGCGATCGAGGCGCTTAACGGCATGCTCCTGTTCGGCCTGTCGACAGCGTTCCTGTTCGCCGTGCTTCGAGAGCATTGGCCGACGAGACTGCACCAATAGGCCGCGTGCACAAGTTTGCGCGCACCAATGATTACAGCGCTTAGCTGCGCTTTCACGCAACTTTGACGTTACAACCGCGGACTTTGTGCGCGGCGGAACGATAACGCCGTTGGCGTCCCCATCGTCTTCGCCCGCGACGAGTCCTGCGCCGAAGCGGCGGTCGCGGAGGATCCTGGCGCGCCGCGCGTTCGACCTTCGACCCGTAGCCTCGATGTCAGATTGAGGACCGGCCGCTCAAAAGGCCCTGTTGATCGTGAGCCCCACCCGTTGCGTCTCCGCCCTCCAGGCGGAGTTGCCGACCAATGTTCCCACGCTGGTGGAACTGTGATCGATGAATGGGCTCGCAAAGTTCGCGGTGTGGCCTGCCGTCGCGGCGTAGGTGTAATTCAAATCGAGAAACCAGGTCGGGGTTAGAAAGTAGGTGACGCCGACCATCGCCGCGCCGCCAATGAGCCAACTCGAGCTCGAGAAGTCCTGGGGCACGCCGGATTGATCCACGATCGCGCCATCGACAAAGGCAAAACCGACCAGGCCATTCAGCCTGGTTCGGGTTTGCGAAAGCGTCGGACCGCCTCCAGCGTAAATGTAGCTTTGACCGAAAGCGCGGCCCAGGAACGGAATCAGGTCGATTTCCTGCAAAAGACTCGTCTGGGCGGCGCGCACGTAAGCCGGGCCGCTGAAAGGCACGGGCGTAGGGTTCAATATGGTGGTGTACGTGCCGAACTGGGGGATAATAGAGTTGTCGTTGGTCGACGTCGCTCCCAGATAATTGTACGAGAGTTTCGCTCCCCATAGCCAGTCGCTCGCCCCGAAGCGTTGGAAGTAGCCGCCCTGGAACGATGGCGCGAACGCGAACCTGTCTTCCATGTCAATATTGGTCGGCCCTTGAGCGCTGCCGGAAGCCGACAGCACGCCATCCTTGAAGACGTTCGAAGTTCCGATCGCATAGACGTGCTGGTGGCCGAGATTCGTCCAGTTGGCGCTTCCGCCGAGGCCAAGAAAGAAGGCGCTGTTTGGCACAGTCGACCCGGGCGGCGCCACGGGGCTCGGCAATTGCGCAGGCGTAGCGGGCTGGGACAAATCGGCCGCGTGGGCCGACGCGGTTGTGACCGCCAGGATTGCAGTCAGTGCGAGGCCTTGATTCTTCATTCGGGCTCCCTCACCCGCCAATTGTCATGAGCCTGCGAGGAAATCTCGGACAGATCTGTGGATGATGGAACGCTGGGCTAAGGGCTCGCTAGACTTGGGGCATGCCCGACATGCCAGACTTAGGGGCATGCCCCGACATGCCAGACTTGGGGCATGCCAGACATGCCAGACTTGGGGCATGCCAGAGAGGACGGCGGCGGCGCCGGCGCGGCCGTCCTCCATAAGCCGCAGCATTTCAAGGTCGAATAGAGCCAAGTCATTTGTGTGAAAGCCCAGCCGCGAGCAATTCAACATCTGCGGGGGGCGCATTGTTTCAGTGGCCGGGCACACGCGGCCGTGGACAACTCGTACCGCCGCCCGCAACAAGACCCCAAGCCCAGGAATAGTCACCGCCAAACCCTGTGTTGGTCGCAACTCCCACCGGGTAAGCTCGGGTATTCCTGCCAACCGAATCAGAGCCAAAGTAACCGTAATTGGCATTGTACCAGCATATGATAGTCGCAGTCGGCGTGGCGGCGGCGCATCCGCCCGGAACCACTCTGCCGTTGCCGCCCGGGCTTCCGGATCCGCCGATCGTTACCGAGGAGTCGGCGTTGATGGTAATATTGATGGCTCCATTGCCCTCATAGGCAAAGCCCCATTTCTGGTTTCCGTGCTCGATCTCCGCGGCCCAAGAAGCACCGGGACACTTGGAGCCGTTCTCGAACACCTTGATGACGCCGAGCGAGGGTCCGGAAATGGTGAGGGGGTAGAAGCTCCAGCCCAAGCTGGTTCTGGGAATCGATTTGCCGGGCTCGACCACCGATGTCACACTAACGGGCTCCCGCGAATTGTTGACGACGGAATTGATGTAATAGTTGGCGGAAGCATCGCTCGCCGCGAGCAAGCTCCCAGCTATGATGACCCCCGTGATGAAACCACGGCGCGCCCATCTCCACATCATAACGCCTCCTAACTTTCTGCTTTTTACTAAGCTGATAGCACACCTATGCGATGAGAACGAGTTATAACGGTCGACGCGTCGTGGCGGTTTCGCACGGTTTGCTCGGATTTGGGCCGCGTCGCCTGGCTCCTGTTGGCCGAACTGCTCGCACGGAAAGCCGAGCAAAAGCCGCGCGCACGAAAGCGCCGGTGCAATGCTTCAAGTCCCGCATATTGCGGCGTGAAGCCCCACTGGCTCGCGACATTGACGATCAGCAGCAATTGCGCAGGCGCGGTGGGCGGGGACAGGTCTGCCGCGTTGGCCGACGCCGTCGCCAGCGTCAGCATTGCCGCGAGCGCAAAGCGTGGGTTTTTCATTCGGGCTCCTCGCACGCCAGCTTGTCATCCGCCTTCACAGAAATCTCGGACAGATCTGTGGAGGTCGTAACATCCAACTCCGGCGTTGCTGACTTAAGGCATCCCGGCGAGGGCGGCTTCGGAGTTGCGCCATCCCTGGCTCTTCTTCAGCAGCATTTCGAAGGGATCCTCTGCTAGATTGGCTCGCGGGATCTTCAATTGAGCTGACAACGATAGGAAAATGACGATGGAGCTGGAAAAGGGCATTACGCGGAACGGAGAAGGCTTCGGGGGCGTCCGCTGGAACATCCTGGGCCAGACCTATTTCCCGAAAGCGGTCTGCGACAGCGCTTTCGCGTTCGAAGCCAACAGCGATCCCGGTCAGTTCGTCCCGGTCCATGTCCACCCGACCCAGGACGAGTTCATTCTCGTGCAGGAAGGGGAGCTGTCGCTAAAGCTTGATGGGGTGTGGAGCCTCGCCAAGGCGGGCGATCTGGTGCGCATGCCGCGCGGGATTCCGCACGGCTATTTCAACAAGTCCGACAAGCCGGCCCGGGCGCTCTTCTGGGTTTCCCCGCCAGGAAAGCTGGAGGACCTGTTCAAGGCTCTGAACGGACTGACCGATGTGCCTGAAGTTCTTCGGCTCTCGGCGCTGCACGACGTTGACTTTCTTCCGCCGGAGGCCAGCGCTTAGCGGCTCACGGGGCCCTTTATACCAATTCTATTTGAGCGCGACTCATCGCGCTCAAACCCGCGCAACGGCGCGGGCGCGCATTCGCGCTTCGGCCATAAGGCGATGATCGGTTCTGATCGGTCGGCTAGAGCCTATACCCCAAGCCCATGAAACGGGATGACGCGGCAGAGGTCTCCGGCCTTTGCCGCCTCTGCGTTCGGCGGCCGAATGATGAGGCCGTCGGCGCGGGCCATCGTCTTCACCAGCGACAAATCCTGGTCCGCGGCCGGGGTCGCGACGAGAACGCCTTCGGCGCCGGGGTCGAGCGACGCGCGCATATAGTCCTGACGGATTCCATTGGCGCGCAAATCGACGGCGAGACGCGCCGTCTGGCTGGGATCGGCGCCTGGGTCGGACTCGCCGTGCAAAGCGCGCAAGAGGGGGCGCAGGAACAGGATCGAGCACACCATGGACGACGTCGGATTGCCGGGCAGCCCAAGGATGCGCATGGGCCCGAGCCGTCCATGCATCAGCGGTTTCCCGGGACGCATGGCGATGCGCCAGAAGCCGAGCTCCATCCCCGACGAAACAAGCGCCTTCTGGACGAGGTCGTAATCGCCGACCGAGGCGCCCCCGAGCGTCACCAGGACGTCGGCTTTGGCGTCATGGGCGCGGTCAACCGCCGCTTTCATTGCGCCGACTTCATCCACTGCGATGCCAAGATCGACCGCGATTCCCCCATAGGCTTCGACAACCCCGGCGACGGCGAAATTGTTGGATGCGATGATTTGCGCAGGTCCAAGCGACCCGCCGGGCGCGACCAGTTCGTCGCCTGTCGCAAGAATGGCGACCCGCGCGCGGCGGCGGACCCCGAGCACCGTGTGGTTCGCCGCGGCCGCGAGCGCCACATCTCGCGGGCTGAGGCGGCGCCCGGCCGGAATGAGGGATTCGCCTTCGCGGAAATCCATGCCGGCCTGACGCAGATTGTCGCCAAGCGGCGCCGCGCTCGAAAGCCGGATGCGCTTCTCCTCGCGCTCGACGTCCTCCTGAATGACGATGGAATCGGCGCCGGCCGGCATCGGCGCGCCGGTGAAGATGCGCACCGCCTCGCCTGGGCCGAGAGCCCCTTCGAAAGCGCGGCCGGCGGCGGATTCACCGATCACCGTCAATGTCGCGGGCGGCGGCGCCGTATCGGCCGCGCGCAGCGCGTAGCCGTCCATGGCGGAATTGGGAAACGGCGGCTGGGTGCGCAAGGCCTTGAGATCGCGGACCAGGACGCGGCCATAGGCCTGCTCGAGAGCGATCGTCTCCTCCTCGAGCGGCGGAGCGCCGGAAGCGATCACGCGCGCCAGCGCCTCTTCAACCGTCATCATGGCGTTCATCGGCGCTCTTTCCCCGGCTCAGGCGCAGCGCGCCATTCGCCCGATTTGCCGCCCCGTTTCTCGATCAGCCGTACCGCCTCGATGCTCATGCCGCGATCGATCGCCTTGGCCATGTCGTAGATGGTGAGGCAGGCGATGGAAACGGCGGTCAGCGCCTCCATTTCGACGCCCGTCGGGCCGACGCATCGGGCCTCGGCCCGAACGCTGAGGCCCGGCAACGCCTGGTCCGGCGCAATGTCGACCAAAACTTTGGTCAAGGCCACCGGATGGCAAAGCGGAATCAGGTCCGACGTCTTCTTGGCCGCCATAATGCCGGCAATCCGCGCCGCGCCGATGACGTCGCCCTTTTTGGCGTCGCCGGCCAGGATCGTAGCCAGTGTTGACGCGGCCATGCGCACCCGGCCCTCGGCGATCGCGATCCGGTCCGTCGCCGCCTTGTCGGATACGTCGACCATCCGCGCTTCGCCGTCTGCGCCAAGATGGGTAAGCGGCTTCGATAAATCCGCGGATGAGGCCATGGGTTGGGGCGCGCCTTTGCTCAAGCGTCCGCATGAGCCTTGTTCATGGACCGTTGTCCAGCCGCCCCTTCAAGCAAAATTCGCCCCGGGCGGCAATGATTGACGCCTCGATTGTCTTGGCGCGACCCTTCCGTGTAAGGACGCGCGCGGGCGGCGGGCCGCGCGCCCTGAATTTTCGAATGTGGTGATGGCGCGCGAGCCGAAAATTGCCTACGTCATGCTGCGCAATGCGCATTTCGGGCCGCGGCTTGCCGCATCGGTCGAGCTTTGCGTTCGCGATCTCGTCGTTCATAGCCGATATTCGGGCTCGACGCTGGTCGTGTGCCCGCCGGTGGACGAGCCCTTCGAGGGCATCGAGATCGCGACCATTCCCGACCCCGGGATCAGCGGCAATCTCGGGAAAGCCTGGGGCGTCGCCCAGTTGCTGCGGCGCCGCGGCATCGATCTCGCCATCGTCGAAAATCATCTGCCGGCGGCGGCGTTCATCGCGCTCACTTCCGGGGCGCGGGTGATTTTGCAAACCCACGCCTATGTCAAGGCGCCGACGAGCCCGTTCGATGGAGCCTTCCGCCGCCAGGAGATGCGCCGGCTTTCCGGCTGCGCCTTCGTCAGCGAATATGCCTTGAGCCAGTTCCGCGCCGATTTCCCGAGGGTTCGCCCGCTTCAGGGCGCCGTGCCGAACGGCCTCGACATGCAAGCGTGGTCGGCGACGAAACCCAAGGAACGCTCGATCCTCTGCGTCGGCCGCGCCCTCGGGCACAAGGGCCACATGGAGGCGATGGCGGCGATCACGCGCGTTCTGCCTTCGCGGCCCGAATGGAGCGCCCGCTTCATGGTGTCCGATCCAGCGGCCGCCGACCGGGAGCCGGAACTCGTCGACGCGCTTCG
Organism: uncultured Alphaproteobacteria bacterium; assembly: GCA_963833955.1. Lineage (GTDB taxonomy): Bacteria > Pseudomonadota > Alphaproteobacteria > Rhizobiales > Beijerinckiaceae > Roseiarcus. Next base: position 22,797 of record CAWHZY010000020.1, read on the forward strand.
CGCCGCCGCTGAGCCTTTCAACGGCCGGATCAGGGTCGACTCGAACGTGCCCTATGCCGAGGTCAAGGCGGCATGGGAGAGCGCCGAGGTCGGAATGGTGCTGACGACCGGTCCCGAACCGTTCGGTCGAACGGCGCTGGAAGCGATGGCGAGCGGCGCCGCGCTCATCACCTCGGGGCGGGGCGGCCTGGCCGAGATCTGCGGCCCGTGCGCGGTGATTGTCGAACCAAGCGACGCCGATGGCGTCGCGGCGGCGCTGGGCAGATTGCTGGATGAGCCTGATCGGCGCGGTGATCTCGCAGTCGCCGGACGCAAGCGCGTCGAGGCTTTGTTCGATATCCGAACCATCGCGCGGCAAATGGACGATTTCATCGAGGCCTGCCTCGGCGAGGGCCGTGGACAAGCCCAGGTCTCCGATCCAGGAAGTTGAGCCGCGCTGCCGCTGTAGCGACCCGACTCCCGCGCCTCCCGAATTTGACTTGCCTTTGTTCCGCTGAGGCGGAAAGGCTGGAGGCGTGACGTCCACCCCCACGATCTCGAAATTCAAAGCGCCTGCCGACGATCCCCCCTTGATTACACGCGGGGACGCCCGGTTCTGGCGCGTGAATTTTGGGCTGTTTCTCGGCAGCTTCGCCACTTTCGCGCTGCTTTATTGCGTTCAGCCGCTGATGCCGCTCTTCGCCCGCGCCTTTTCGATTTCTCCGGCTGCTGCGAGCCTGTCCTTGTCAGCCGCGACCGCGGTGCTGGCGGTCGCAATGATCTTCGCCGGAACATTGTCGGATGTCTTTGGACGCAAGGCGATCATGACAGCCTCATTGGCCGCCGCCGCGGCGGCGACGCTTGCCGCGTCCTTCGCGCCAGATTGGACGACGTTCGTCGCCCTCCGCGCGCTGACCGGTCTTGCGCTCTCCGGCGTTCCGGCGGTGGCGATGGCCTATCTGGTCGAAGAGATGGATCGCTCTGCAATTGGGCTCGCGATGGGCCTTTACATCGCCGGCAACACGCTGGGCGGCCTGGGCGGGCGCCTGGCGACGGCCGCGTTCGCCGAGGCCGGCGGCTGGCGCGAGGCCGTCGTTCTTGTCGGGCTCATTTCGCTGGGTTGCGCCACCGCCTTCGCCTTCGCGTTGCCGAGAGAGCGACGGCCCGCAGGGAAAGCTCAGGCGACCGCGTTCCTGCCGACCATTCGCGCACATTTCGGCGACGAGGGTCTCCGATACCTGTTCGCAATCGGCTTCCTGCTCATGGGCGCCTTCGTCACGACGTACAATTACATCGGTTTCCGGCTGGAGGCTCCGCCCTTCTCGCTGAGTCCGACGACGATCGGCTTGGTGTACTGCATCTACCTCGTCGGCGCGGTCGCCTCGGCATTGATGGGCGAACTTGCCGGACGCTATGGCCGGCGCCGAATCATCGGCTTCGCCATCGCTTTCATGCCGATCGGCGTCGTCCTCACTTTGCCTGATAGCCTATGGCTCACGATCATCGGGGTCGGCGTCATCACGATCGGATTCTTTGGCGGCCATTCGATCGCATCGAGCTGGGTGGGCTTGAGGGCCGACATAGGGAAGGCGCAGGCGAGCGCGCTTTACCTCTTCTTTTACTATGCGGGCTCGAGCCTGGCGGGCTCGATCGGCGGCTGGGTCTTCACTCTTGGCGCGTGGACCGGGGAGGCCGTATTCGTCGGCGCCTTGTCCGCGCTCGCGCTGCTCATCACCCTGAAGCTCGCCCGCGTCCCCCCGCCGGCGCATCTTCGCCCTTCTTAAGCGGAGGCGGCTCGCTCATGGAATGGCGCGACGAGGGGCTCATCATCGGCGTCCGCAGGCACGGCGAGGCTTCGACGATCGTCGAAGCGCTGACGCGTGCGCACGGTCGTCATCTCGGCCTCGTGCGCGGCGGACGGTCGTCGCGGCTGCGCGCCACGCTCCAACTCGGCAATACGATCGGCCTCGTCTGGCGCGCCCGGCTCGACGAGCATTTGGGCTCTTACGCCGTCGAACCTCTTGCGCTCCGGGCGGGCAGGCTGATGGCCAGTGGGATGGCGCTCGCCGGAATCAACTATGTCGCCGCGCTGGTGCGGGTGCTGCCCGAACGCGATCCGCACGAGGCGGTATACGAAGCGGCGAGCGTCATCGCCGAGGCCCTCGACGATGGCGCGCTTGCGCCGACGCTCATCGCCCGGTTCGAAGCGCAGATCCTGGCCGAGTGCGGGTTTCGGCTCGACCTCAGCCATTGCGCCGCGACCGGCGTCACCGATGACCTCGTCTATGTCTCGCCCAGGTCCGGGCGGGCGGTGAGCGCCGAGGCCGGGGCGCCCTGGCGCGATCGTCTGCTGCCGCTCCCCCCGTTCCTGCGCGAGGACGCGCCGCTCGAAGCGCAACCGAGCGCGGAGGAGATCGCCGACGGGTTCCGTCTGACCGGCTTCTTTCTCGCCCGCGACCTGTTTGCGCTCCATGGCGAGCCGTTGCCGGACTCCGCGGGCCGCCTTTCTCAAGGCCGCAAGCCAGGGAGCGCGATAGCGAGCGCGACTCCGTGATGCGGGCCGCGTGGCCACGAGGATGGCAGGGAGCTTCGGTCGGCGCTTCTCGCCGGCGGTATTCGGCCGCGGGTCGGGAACAACGCGCGTTCGTCCGCGATTTACTTGGTCGGGGTTCGTCGCGGACTGACGTTCGGCGACCTCAGGGGCGAGCGGAACAACAATGTCGGAGCATCGGAGGATTTGGCCGCTCTTGGTCTATGGGGGCCTGGCCGCGGTTGCCGCGGTGCTCCGCAAAAACACGGACCGAATACAGGAGAACGAGACCTGCGACCGGCCTCGTAAGCCTTACCGGACGATCTATCCCTCGCCAGACGAGCGCAGCGAGACTTCGGGCGAATCCGGTTCGGCGTCGAACCGTCGATGCCGACAAGAGGCCGCAGGAGCAGGTGGAGAACGATCAGCCGATTTCCGCCCAGATGCGCCGCGCCAGGGAGCCGGGCAGGGGGCGACATGCCGTGGTTCCGTGGCACATTCCTTGGGCGGGATGGAAGGATATCTTCTGGCGCGTCTATGCGAGTTTCAACGACAACAGGTTGCTCGCGGTGGCGGGCGGGGTCGTGTTCTTTTCGTTGCTGGCGATCTTTCCCGCCATTGCCGCATTCGTCTCGCTCTACGGATTGATCGCGGACGCTTCGACGATTAACGCCCATCTTTCATTGGCCGCGGGCGTTCTTCCCGCCGGCGCGGTCGACATCCTTCACGAACAGATCACGCGGCTGACGGCAAAAGCGATGCGAGGCTCGGTCTTGGATTCATAACCGGACTGGCCATCGCGCTCTGGAGCGCCAACGCCGGCATGAAGGCGATCATCGACGCGCTGAATGTCGTCTATGACGAGAAGGAAAAACGCAGCTTCGTGAAGCTCAACCTTCTCTCCCTCCTGTTCACACTCATCGCGATCTGCTCCCTCATGGTCGCGCTTGCCGCGGTGGTGATCGCTCCGATGGTTCTTTCCGCGATCGGTCTTTCGTCTCTCCTGAGCCTCTCCATCGCGGTTCTGCGCTGGCCCTTGTTGCTGGTCCTTGCGACAGTCGCCTTGGCGGCGATCTATCGTTATGGGCCGAGCCGCACCGAACCGCGCTGGCAATGGCTTTCGGTCGGGAGCGCGGCCGCGGCCATAGGGTGGCTGATCACGTCGGTTCTCTTCTCCTGGTATATCGGCCATTTCGGCGCCTATAACGCAACCTACGGATCGCTCGGCGCCGCGGTCGGCATGATGATGTGGATGTGGATCTCAGCCATCGTCATCCTGCTCGGCGGCGAACTCAACGCCGAGATCGAGCATCAGACCGCAAAGGATTCGACGGTGGGCGGCGAAAAGCCGCTGGGAGAGCGGGGCGCGGTGATGGCCGACACGATCGGGGCGGCGCGTTAGCCAACCTCGAACACCGAAAGGGCGACCCGGTCCGGATGGCGCACGCCCGAGGCGATGAACAAGGCCCGCGTCAGCCATTGGTAGGCCGGTTCGGCGATCTCGAAGCGCGGCGTGGTGCGGAAATAAACTTGCGTCGGGTCGACCGGCTCCCCGCGGGTGATGCGCGCCATCACCTCCGGAGGGCCGAAGCGAACGCCGGAATTCTCCACATAGAGCAGCGCCCCGTCAACGAGCCGGACAACATAGCGGGCCTCGAGGCGGGTGAAGCCGTCCGGTCCGATCATTTGAAAATCAGCGCCGGCGTTGAGGATCGTCCCCTCCAGTCTCGCGCCCCGAATGGTTCCGCCGGTGATCGGCACCACGCGCCTCAAGCCCTGTGCGGTCTCTCCGAGCGCGATCGGCTGGCCGACTTCGACAAGGAAGTCGGCGACGTGAGCGAGGGTTGGGATCATGGGGACGAGCTCCAAATCAGATGCCATGCGGTGTCCTTAGTCGTCTTTGTCACCTTTTGCCGTTGAGCGCGTTTGATCTGCGACCCAAATACGCGCCGTTGAAGAGCCCCATGCCGGCCGATCCAAGCCCGCGCGAGCAGGAGACCAAAATGGAAGCCCCTCCGCTAGAGCGAAAGCTCGTCGCTATTCTCGCTGCCGATGTCGCGAGCTACAGCCGGCTCATGGAAATGGACGAGGAAGGAACGCTGGCGACCTTATCGGCTTTCCGCTTGGTCACGGATCGTCTCATCGCGCAGCACGAGGGAAGAATTTGCGGGACCGCGGGCGACAGCATTCTCGCCGCCTTCGGCAGCGCGTTGGCGGCTGTTCAATGCGCGGTCGACATCCAGAATGAACTGGCGCACGCCAATAACGACCTCGAAAAACATCAGCGTATGCAGTTTCGCATCGGGATCAATGTCGGCGACGTCATGCTGAAGGACGGAGACATTTTCGGCGACGGAGTGAATATCGCCGCACGTCTGGAGGGGTTGGCGGACCCGGGCGGTATCTGCATCTCGCGCGGCATTCACGATCACGTCATGAAGAAGTTGCCGTTCGAGTTCGAGGACCTCGGCGAACAAAGCGTCAAGAACATCGCGCAGCCCGTCCGCGTTTACCGGTTGCTCCTGGACGAGAGAGCCTCGGAGTCGCGATCGAGCTCCGCTGCGCCGCCGTCATCCGATGTCGAGGCCGATATTCCCTCGGTTTCCGACAGCGAGCCGAGCGCGCCGGCTTCCGACCCGCAGGCGGTGGAAATCGAGTTCTGGGACTCAATCAAGAACAGCATTGTCGCCAGCGAATACGAGGCCTATCTTGAGCAATATCCCGAGGGAAACTTTGTCGCTCTCGCCCGCGTCCGTCTCGAGGCGATCAAGCAGGACGCCGTCAGCATGCGCGATCCGCAGGACCGGGAGATAGAACTGTCGTTCTGGGAGTCCGTGCGCGCGAGCGACAACCCCGCCTCGATCCAGGCCTATCTCGAAAAGTATCCCGACGGCGAGTTCAGCGCGCTTGCCCGGATCCGCGTCGATGAGCTGACGCCGGACAGCCACCCGGCGTGAGCGGGCGGAGGGCGATCGGCATGAAGGTCACGGCGCGGGCTCATGGCGCCCGCGCTCAGATCCCCGCGTACCACTCGTAGCCGCGGTCCTCCCAGAAGCCGCCGCGGCCGCGCGAGATCTTGGCGAAATCGTCGATCGCCTCGATGCGCATGATGTATTTCGCCATCTTGTAGCCGAGCTGGCGCTCGACCCTGAGCCTTAAGGGGGCGCCGTGCCCGACCTTGAGCGGCTCGTAATTCATCTCGTAAGCAAGGATGGTCTGCGGATGAAACGCGTCGATGAGCCCGATCGTCTCGTAATAGCGGCCGGTGTTGTCCATCGTTTCTTCGAGCGTGTCGGCGCAGAAGAGCGCGATGTAGCGCGCCTGCGGCTTCAGTCCCGCGGCGGTCAGCACCGACGACAATTGCGCGCCTTTCCACTGGCCGATGCAGCTCCAGCCCTCGACGCAATCGTGCCGGGTGATCTGCGAGCGCGAGGGGAGGGCCCGCAGATCGGCGAGCGAAAGCTTCATCGGCCGCTCGACAAGACCGCCGACTTCCAGTTTCCAGTCCTTAAATCCGCCCTGGCGGAGCGCGACATAGGCGGGATCTTCGGGATCGACGGAACCGTTCGGCTTGAAATAGGCCGAGATCGCGCCGGGCGGAAATTCCGGCGCCATGGCCGTTTCGGGCCCGAGCAAGGCGCGCTGCGCGGCCTTCGTCAGCGCTTCTGCTTTCTCGAGGATGTTGAGCGCCGCAGGCGAACCTGTATCGAAGCTGCAGGCCGAGAGAGGCGCGGCCGCGGCGCCGACTCCGAGGCCAATAAGGAGCTTGCGGCGGGTGAACCCTGGTTGCGCCGGCAGGATCAGACGCTCGCTGCTCATCGCTGAGTCTCCTTGATTCGGTAGCGGCCGGTGATCATGGAGCGCATGTTGTTGATAGGACCGGAGAGAACCACCATCACCAGATGCACGATCAGGAACAGAACGAGGTAGGCCGCGAGCAGGAAATGCACGGCGCGCGCCGCCTGGCGCCCATGGAACAGGGTGAGGAGCCACGGGAAAGCCGCATCGACCGCCGGCGACATGGTCAATCCGGCGAGGATGAGGATCGGAAAGGCGATCACGACGCTGAGATAGGCGAGCTTCTGCAGCACATTGTAGCGCAGCGCCTCGTCGCCCGAGGGAAAGCGGAGCCGCAGGTGCTCAACGATCGCATGCGGGATCGCTCTCAGGTCGGCGAGGCTCGGCCAGAGATCGCGGATGTGTCGGCTCAGAATAAGATTTGCGAAATAGACGAGCCCATTGAGCACCAGAATCCAGGCGAAGAAAAAATGCCAGCGCCGCCCCATCGCCAGATCCTGATACGAGGGCAGTGTCGCCCAGGCGGGAAAGCCGCGCTCTTCAAGATCGCCGTCGTCGCCACGCGAGGCGCCAAGCACGCCCGTCGTATTGAAGGCATGTCCGAAGATCGTCGTTAAGCCCGCGGTCGCATTCCCATCATCGTCGTGGCGCGCCGACAGCGAGAAGAAGGGCCTGTCGAAATTGGTCGTCTGTCCCCAGGTCAAGAGCGGGCTTGCGTTGAAGATCTGCATCCCGCTCATGAGCAGGACGACAAATGAGATCGCATTGACCCAGTGGCAGACGCGCACCAGCGCGGAATGTCTGAAGACAAGCCGGCCCTCCGGCACGGCGCGCGCGGGCAGGGCGGAAGAAAGTGACGTCAATTCAGGGTCTCCAAAGCGCGCGGTTAAAGCCCCGAATCTCAATTACGTTCCCATTTGGCCCGCTGTTTCGCGCCGATCCATGATTTTTGTTGGGCGCTTTTTTTGCGCAGGCCTGAAACCTCGCCGGAGGCCTCTCCGTAACCCCCTCACGCCAATTGAAGGCGGACGAGACAACGATCGGTTGGAACGGTCAACGGAGACGAACATGAACGCCAAGCTTTTGTATTGCGCCGCAGCGCTTGCCGCCGGAATCGGCCTTGCCGCGCCCTCTTACACCCTGCCGGCCTTCGCCGAGATGACCAAAATGGTCGGCGGCGCGCCAATGTATCCATCGAAGAACATTATCGAGAACGCCGTCAATTCGAAGGATCACACGACGCTTGTCGCCGCGGTCAAGGCCGCCGGCCTCGTCGATACGCTGGAAGGGGCCGGACCCTTTACCGTCTTCGCGCCGACCAACGAGGCTTTCGCCCGTCTGCCTGCCGGCACGGTCGACACCCTATTGAAGCCCGAAAACAGACAAATGTTGACCACGGTCCTTACCTACCATGTGGTGCCCGGCCGGCTCACTGAAGCCGACATCGACGCTATGATCAAGCAAGGCGGTGGCAAGGCGATGATGAAGACGGTCCAGGGTGAGGAGCTCACCTTTGTGCGCGGCGCAGGCCATCTTTGGGTGATCGACGCCAAGGGGGACAAGGCCGAAGTCACCATTCCAAACGTGATGCAGTCGAACGGGGTCATCCAGGTAATCAACAAAGTTCTGCTGCCGAGCTGAGCCCTCCTCCTACGGCTCAAGAGGGTAGCAGCGGGGCGGGCGCCATTAGCGCCCGCCCTTTTTCGTGGGCGCTGGGGCGCGTTCGTTTGCGCCGGCGCCGGAGGCTCTCTAGGATGCCGGAATGACGATCCGGGGAGAAGCGCCAGGCGGACGAGCGTCGGCTGGGGCCGGCGATGATCTTGGCAATCTCTTAAGACGTATCGCCACGCGCGACGCGACCGCGTTTGCTGCACTGTACAAACAGACAAATGCGAAACTCTATGGGGTTGTCGCCCGTATACTCACAAGAGGCGATGCCGCGGCGGATGCGCTTCAGGAGGTCTATGTGCGCATCTGGGAAAAGGCTGGCGAATTCGATCCCCTCAAGGGTTCGCCGCTCGCCTGGATGGCGACCATCGCCCGCAATCGCGCGCTCGACGAAGTGCGGCGCGTGCGCCCAGTTTCGCTCGAGGATCAGCCGGAGGGCTTCGAACCCGCCGCGGAGGAGATTGATCCGCTCGCGGCGCGCGAGCGTTCCGAGGGGCTCGCGGCGCTGGTCGATTGTCTCAAGGCGTTGGATGAGGAAAAACGCGCGATCGTCTTGCTGGCCTATTATCGAGGGGCGAGCCGCGAGGCGCTCGCCAAGCGCTTCGGACGGCCCGTGCCGACGATCAAGACCTGGCTCCATCGCAGTCTTGCGCAGCTCAGGGACTGCCTCGCGTCATGACGGTCTCGCCCGAAGACGACTTCGCCGCCGCCGAATATGCGCTCGGCACGCTCGACGCGAGCGAGCGGGCGACGCTGGCCGCGCGTCGCTTGCGCGAGCCCGATCTTGACGAGGCGATACTCGCCTGGGAGGCGCGCTTGGCGCCGCTCGCCGAAGCCGTGCCCGAGATCGAGCCGCCGCGCGACCTTCTGCCCGCAATCGAGGCGCGCATTCGAGGCGCGTCGCCCGAAGCGCCGGGAAATGGGGCGATTGTGGAGCTTGAGCGCAGCATCAGGCGCTGGCGCGCCATGGCGATCGCCGCATCGCTGTTCGCCGGCGTGCTGGCGATCGGATTTGTCGCGCGCGAGACGAGCAGGCGGTCCGCTCCGCATGAGTATGTGGCGATCCTCCAGAAGGACGCGGCTTCACCCGCCTTTGCGGTGACAGTCAATCTCGACAGGCAGGAGCTCACGGTTCGGCCGGTGGCGGCGCAAGCGCCGCCCGGCAAGTCCTACGAGCTTTGGCTTATCGATGCGAAACTTGGGCCGCGCTCACTCGGCGTGATTGGCGACAAGCCGCGTGGCGAGAGCCTGTCCGCGTACGATCCTGCGGTGGTCGCAGACGCGACCTATGCCGTGACGGTCGAACCGCCAGGCGGATCGCCGACCGGCCAGCCCTCCGGCGCCCCGGTCTTCGTGGGCAAGCTCATTCCGGTCACGCCTTAGGGCGGGCCTCCCCGGGCGGCTTCTCAGCCTGGAACGGCAGGGGGCGCGCTGGCGCGAAGTCGCCGCTCGAACTCGGCAAGCAACTTTCCGGCGCCCCAGCCCTCGCCGCCGTGTCCGGTCTTTAGCCCTTGCAGAATGCTGACGAGATTCTCGTCACGGATCCGCTCCAGCTCGCGGATGGTGAGGCCGCCCGCCTGCTTGTCCGATTGAGTTGCAATCTTCTCGATCAGATCCTCGTCGAGGTCGACGACGTCGGTGAGTTTGGTCCATGGCCATTTGAGGCAGGGGCCGAACTGGGCGAGGAAATGGCGCATGCCGGCTTCGCCGCCCGCGATGCGGTAGGTCTGAAACAGACCCATCTGCGCCCAACGCAGGCCGAAGGAATAGCGGATCACATTATCCAGCGTCTCGACGTCGCAGATATCGTCCTTGATCAGCCAGAGCGCCTCGCGCCAGAGCGCTTCGAGCAATCGATCGCCGACGAAAGCCTCGATCTCGCGATTGATGACCACGCCCTTCATGCCGATCGCGTCAAGAACCGCGCGCGCGCGATCGATGGTCGCCGGGTTTGTCGCCTTGCCGCCGACGATCTCGACCAGGGGCAGGAGATAGACCGGATTGTAAGGGTGGGCGACGAACAGCCGCTCCGGGTGGGTGAGCCCCGCTTGCAGTTCCGAGGGCAGGAGGCCGGAGGTCGAGGAGCCGATCAGCGCCTCCGTTGGGCATGCGGCGTCGATCTCAGCGAGGATACGGCGCTTGAGATCGAGGCGCTCGGGTACGCTTTCCTGCACCCATTCCGCGCTCCGCACGGCGTCCTCGAGGCTCGAACAGAAGGTCAGGCGCCCGCGAGCCGGGAGAGGAGCCTTGGTCAAAAGGCCGTAAGCACGTTCGGCGTTGGCGATGACCTCGCCGATGACGCGTTCCGCCTCCGGATGCGGGTCGAACACTTTCACGTCGACGCCGGCCATGAGAAAGCGGGCGATCCAGCCGCCGCCGATGACCCCGCCGCCGATGCAGGCGGCGCTCGAAACGGGAGCGAGAGGTTTCGCGGGCGCGCTCGTCGAATTCATCGTGAGGCCTCTTTAGCGCTTCACCAGCTTGAGCCTCTCGCGGACTTCCCGCGGGCCCATGATCCGAGCGCCCATGCCCGTCACGACGCCGGCTGCTTTCTCGACGAGTTGCGCGTTTGTGCCGAGTTGGCCCTTGCCGATGTAAAGATTGTCCTCGAGCCCGACGCGGACATTGCCGCCGGCGAGCACGGCCGCGGCCGGATAGGCAAGCGCGTTGCGGCCGATGGAGAAGGCCGAAAACGTCCAGCCTGCCGGCACGTTGTTGACCATCGCCATGAAAGTGTTGAGGTCATCCGGCGCGCCCCAGCGAATGCCCATGCAAAGCTGGATCAGCACGGGGTCCTCGATCAGCCCCTCGGCGGCGAGTTGCTGCGCAAACCAGAGATGGCCGGTGTCGAACGCCTCGATCTCGGGCTTGACCCCGAGCGCCGTCATCTGCCGCGCCATCTCGCGCAGCATCGAGGGCGTGTTGGTCATGACATAATCGCCGAGATTGAAGTTCATGGTGCCGCAGTCGAGGGTGCAGACCTCGGGCTGGCACTCCGCGATATGGGCGACACGCTCGGTCGCCCCCGCCATGTCGGTGCCTGTCTTGTTGAGCGGCAAGGGCGCTTCGACGTCGCCGAAGACGAGGTCCCCGCCCATGCCCGCGGTCAGGTTCAGAACGACGTCGACGTCGGCCGAGCGGATCCGGTCCGTCACCTCCCGGTAGAGATCCCGCCGGCGCGATGCGGCTCCGGTCTCCGGATCGCGGACGTGGCAATGGACGACGGCCGCCCCAGCCTTGGCCGCGTCGATCGCGGATTCGGCGATTTGTTTCGGCGTGATCGGCACGAGACGCGAGACGCCCACGGTGTCGCCGGCGCCAGTGACGGCGCAGGTGATGAAGACATCGCGATTTATGGACAACGGCATGGCGGTCTCCGGATCGAGGCGCGAAACTTGACGGGCAGGGCGAAGCGTGGCGCAACTCATTGCGCAGTCCGTTTTCTCCTGTGCGAAGCGATGATCTTTGCCCATTCCCATGATCTTTGCCCATTCTGACGAGCCGCTGAACGTCACGCTGCTCTTGTTCCCCGGGCTTTCGCTCCTGTCGCTGGCGGCGACGCTCGATCCCATGCGCGGCGCCAATCGCGTCTTGGGCCGGGCCGCCTATTGCTGGAAGCTCAAGTCGATCGACGGCAAGATACCCGTCGCGAGTTGCGGGCTGCCGATTCCCGTCGACGGCGCCTTCGATCCGGCGGAGCCGCAGGACGCGCTCATCCTGATCGCGGCCTTCGAGGCGATGCGGTATGCGACGCCGCCGGTCTTGAGAATGCTGCGCGCCGGGGCCAAGCGCTCGGCCATTGTCGGGGGCGTCGAATCCGGCCCCTGGCTCATGGGGATGGCGGGGCTGCTCGATGGACGACGCGCGACGACCCATTGGGAGGATCTCGAGGATTTTGCCGCGCGCTTTCCGAATGTCGACGTCCAGCCCGATCGTTTCGTGGTCGACGAGCCCGTCTTCACGACGGGCGGGGCGACGCCCGCGCTCGATTGCCTGCTTTCGCTGATCCGCGCGCGCAACGGCTATTCGGCCGCCCTCGATGTCGCGAGCCTCTACATCTACGAAGAGGTTAGAACCGGCTCGGACGCGCAGCCGATCGTGTCGCTCGGACGGATCCGGAAGCACGAGCCCCGCGTCGCCGAGGCGATCCGCATCATGGAGACACATATCGACCGGCCGCTGACCATCGCCGCCATCGCGCGCCGCGTCGGCCTCTCGACGCGAGGCCTGGAGACGCTGTTCCTGAAGATCGTCGACGCTTCGCCCGGGGCATACTTTGTCGCGCTGCGCCTCAACGCGGCGAGACGCCTGGTGCTCGACACCAACCTGCCGATCGCCGAGGTCGCCGAGCGAAGCGGCTTTTCCGCCATCGCTTCGCTGTCACGCGCGTTCCGGCGGCAGTTCGGGGCGCCGCCGTCCGCCGCGCGCCGGGCGAGACTCTAAGGGCGAGAGGAGCCTGGCCAGAGGGGGGGGGGATGGGCCAAACCTGTGGCAAGGTCCGGCGTCGAGGCAAAAGCGGTCATTGCGGATCGAAGGCGAGGGCGTCGCATTTTTGGGAAGGCGTTGCGTCGCCGGGAAATTCGGGTCTCATGGGCGCCGATTTTCTTGGCGGCTTCTGCTCATGACAATCGAGCCTTCCAAAGAACGACCGGAAGCGGACCAAATATCCTTCTTGAAGCGGCGCATTTCCTGGGATCTGGCGCGGGTCGCCTAAACTGAAGCCATGCGGGTTCTCCTGATCGAAGACGACCTGATGATAGGGCAGGGCCTGTCGCGAGCGCTCAAGGCGGAAGGCATGACCGTGGACTGGGTGCGCGACGGCGGCGAAGCCCAGGCCGCGCTGCGCGAGGGCCCGCACGCGATCGTTCTGCTCGATCTGGGCTTGCCGGGGGCCGACGGTCTCGACCTTTTGAAGTCCGCGCGGCGCGAAGGCGTGAACGCCCCGGTGCTCGTGATAACGGCGCGCGACGGTCTCGAGGATCGCGTGCGGGGCCTCGATCTTGGCGCGGACGATTATCTCGTCAAGCCGTTCGAGGTTCGGGAACTGCTGGCGAGAATGCGGGCCATCCTTCGTCGCCGACAGGGGCGAGCCGTCTCACGCCTCGCGGCCAACGGCGCCGAGCTTGATCCGGAGACTCACGAACTGTCCCGCGCGGGGACCGTCGAAGTCCTGCCCGCGCGGGAATACGGGCTCATGCACGCCTTGATGGAGCGCCCCGGCCGCATATTGTCCCGCGCTCAAATCGAGGAACGCATCTATGGCTGGGGCGAGGAAGTGGAAAGCAACGCTGTCGACGCGCTGATTTACTCGATCCGCCGGAAATTTGGAAAGGACATCATTCTCAACGTTCGCGGCGCCGGCTGGGTGACCCCAAAATGACGACAGTCATCTCGCTGAAGCGAACGGCGCTCGTCTGGATGACGGTCCTTTTGGCGCTGGTCGGACTGGCGACCGCCGTGATCTCCTATCGTCTGGCGTACGATCAGGCGGCGGAGTTCCTCGACGGGCAGCTTCGCCAGGTCGCGTTGAACGCGGGAATTGAACCGCGCCCCGCCGCTGCTCCGGCTTTCGATCAAGACCCGGAAGACGAACTCGCGGTGACGATCTGGAACGCGGACGGCGCCATGGCCCACACCTCGCCCCCGGACGTAACGATCCCGCGCCAGGCGCACAAGGGATTCGCCGACGTCACGACCGGCGGCGAGCGCTGGCGCGTTTACACGGCCAGCGACGATGGGCGCGCGGTGCAGGTCGCGCAACGCATGACGGTGCGCGATGAAATCGCTCAGGGCGCGGCGATTGGCGCGGCGGCGCCAGTCCTGATCCTTATTCCGCTCTCGTGGCTGGTGGTCGGCTGGGCGATAAGCCGCGCGCTCGAGCGCCTCGACTTTTTCGCCAGCGACATCGCCGCGCGCGGCGCGAGCGCCGTCGCGCCAATCCCGCTCGCCGAAATCCCGACCGAGGTCGTGCCGGTCGTGAAAAGCATGAACGGCCTGATCGAAAGGCTGCGCGCCGCCCTCGATGCTCAAAAGCGGTTTCTGGCCGACGCCGCCCACGAATTGCGAACCCCGCTGGCGGCGATGCAGATCCAGGTCGACAGCCTTTCGCTGGCGAATCCGTCGTCGCTCGCCGCGAGCAAAGCCGCGCTCGCGCAAGGGGTGCGCCGCGCGAGCACGCTCGTCGATCAACTCATGCGTCTGGCGCGCCTCGACGAACCCGCGCGGTCCCCCCGGGAGAAGACGGATATCGCTCAAATCCTTCTCGATTGCGTCGGTGATTACATCGTGATCGCCGATCGCAAAGGGGTGGACCTGGGGGTGGACGCGCCCGTCCCCGCCCCGATTGTCGGCGCCAGCGAGGAATTGCGCGTCTTGTTTTCGAACCTTATCGAAAACGCGGTCCGGTATACGCCGTCGGGGGGGCGCGGTTGACGTCAGCGTCAGGGTCGAGAGTTCGCGCGCCGTCGTCGAGGTGCTCGATACCGGGGGTGGACTTGCGCCCGACGTGCAGGCGCGGATCTTCGATCGATTTTATCGCGGCGCGCCGGGAACCGAAGGGAGCGGTCTCGGCCTTGCGATCGCGCGGCGCATCGCGGAGCGCAATGGACTCACCCTCGCTGTCAAAAACCGCGCCGACGGGCGAAACGGGGTGCTGGCTCGTGTCGAACTGCCGATCGGCGAACGGCGTGACGCTCACCAAGCC
>CAWHZY010000021.1:0-474291 GCA_963833955.1 uncultured Alphaproteobacteria bacterium
GGCCGTGTGGACGAATTTGATCAAGCAAAGGGCGGCGGCGAAGCTGACGATTGATCTGAAGTTTCGTTCGGTCGTTTCGCATCGGAGCGCGACCCGCTTGAAGCGCTTGAGCCGTCCGACGCCCTGCTCGATGCGGGCGCGGGCCTTGTAGAGGGTGCGGGCGAAGAAGGCTGGCTTGTTGTTTTCGTTCGTCTTGTGCGGGATGACCGGAGCGATGCCGCGCGCTCTCGCGGCGTCCCGGTTGGCCTTGCTGGCGTAGCCTTTGTCGAGAGATGACGGCGCGGGGCTGAATGTCGGGCCCGATATCGAGCAGGGTTTCGAAGTGACGCCCGTCGAAGGCTTCGCCGCCGGTCAGGTCGAAGGCGATGATGTCGCCTGAGGCGTCCGATTTTGCGTGAATTTTCGTGCTGAAGCCGCCACGCGAGCGCCCCAGCGCTTGGCCTTCTTGCCCCCCTTTGCTCCAGCCCCCGACACGTGAGCGCGCACGATGGTGGAGTTGAACATCTGAATAAGATGCGCCGTGGAACTCATGGACGCGAGCGTGTCGAAGAAGGCCTCGAAGACGCCAGCCTTGCTCAAGCGATCGAAGCGTTTCCACACGCTGTTCCAAGGACCGAAGCGTTCCGGCAGCGCGCGCCAGCGAACGTTCTCGACGGAAGAAATGCAGCGCCTCGAGGAAGCGGCGGTCATCGTCAGCCTTGCGTCCTCGCCGCGGCAGACAGGCGCGAAACATCGCAAGCGTGTGCCCCCAATCGCCCTCATCCATCTTTGTCGACATCGGCTCCGGCCCCTTGATTCGGTCGGAGTCCTGATGAATCATTGCTGATTCACTCGAAGGAATGCGAAAAACATCATCTCTCGAAAATTCGTCCACATGGCCTAGTCGGCCGATTCATCTCAAAGGACAGGATCTAAGCTCTTGAGCTTGATCCGAGCGGTCTCGGTTGTGAAGCGCCAGTCAGCCTTGGCGTGATGCTGGTTGCGGTGATTGGCCCAGGCGGCGACTTCGCGTTCGAGGGCGGCTTTGTCGGGGATGCGACGATCCAGACATTGAGTGGAGAGGACCGCGAGTTCCAACTCCGCCAGGTCTAGCCACGACCCATGCTTGGGAGTGTACACCCACTCAAATCGCTGGACGAGGCGTCGAGCCTCTGGCGCTGGGAAGGCCTTGTAGAGCGAGGACTTGTCGTGGATGTTCAAATTGTCCTGCACGAGCGTGATCTGCTCGGCGTCGGCGAAGCGACTGTCCGAGATCTCTTTTAAAACCTGGGCGTAATCGATGGCCGTGTGCCGGTCCGTCACCTTGACGTGTCGCCATCCTTCAAGAGGGGCGAACATCATGAAGAGGTTGGCGACGCCGTTGCGTTCATACTCGTAGTCATAACGGGCGGGGCTCCCCGGCTTCATGGGGATCGGGGCGCGCGTCTCGGAAATCAGCTGCTTCGACGTCTCGTCGAGACAGACCAGCGGGCGCTTGGGATCGTGCGGCCGCCGGTAGACCTCCAGCACCTCCTCCATTCCCGCGACGAAGGCGGCGTTGGCCTGCGGCGGAATCACCCAACACTTCCTCGTATGGGGCTTGAGGATGTTTTTTTAAAACACGGCCAATCGTGCTGTCGCTGGCGCGATCGACGATCTGCAGCTCCACGACCTTCTCCTCCAACAACCGCAGGCTCCAGCGCGCGAAACCCTCGGGAGGATCGGAGCACGCCAAGGCGATCAGCTTCGCCTCCTTCTCCCCGTCGAAGATCCGCGGCACAGGCGGCGTCTCTCGCGCCTTGCGGCTTAGCACCGCGTCCAGACCTTCCTCGACCAATTGCCTGCGAGTCCGGTAAACCATCGAGGCGGTCGTATCCAACGCCTTGACGATCTCGCTGTCGCTCCAACCTTCCCCCGCTTCCGAAATGTCCGCCTTCAGCAAGATCTGGACCTTCGTCAGCCGCGTCGCCGGGATCTCGCCTTTCCTTCTCAGGCCCTCAAGGCGCTCGCGCTCCTCAGCGCTCAGACGAACCACGTATCGCTTTACTGCAACCTCTCGCGACCCCATCCTCGCCTCCATCCATAAAGGTGACCAGCGCGAGTGAATCAATAAAAGGTTGCAACTTAGTTGAAGCGCGCGACTATCAATGTTGCTCTCTTTGAGACACGTGCGCAATATGTGACGCTGTTCAAAGTATGTCCAGCAGGGCGACGTGCGGCCGCCGTCAGTTTCATTCAACTCCTTCGCGCTGCCCGGCAAAATCGAAGACAGATCCGTCCGAGCACTAGCCCATCTTATTCACGAGGGGTCGTTTTTGAGGCTGGCGAGCGTGGCGTAAGGGTCTGATTTGGCGTAGGATTTGGTTGCTTACACCGATCCGTTTCGCCTCGCGCCCCGGCACCCGCTCGCCATGACCAACTCTAATCTGCTGCCGTTCTCATTTCCAGCCGTTGGCCGCAAACCGGTCGCAGCCGCTTTTGATGGCGGGCGACTGACTTCGGATGGCGGCGTGATGCTGCTTTCGATGGCCGAGCGTCGGTTGGGGATCGCGGAAAGATTGGCGCGGTGCTTTCCCGATCGCCGCGACCCGCTGCGCATCACGCACACGCTGGCGGACATGGTTCGCGCCCGCATCTTGGCGATCGCCTGCGGATATGAAGATGCCGACGATCTCGACGCTTTGCGCGCTGATCCCGCTTTCAAACTCGCTTGCGGGCGGCTGCCAGACACGGGCGCGAACCTGTGTTCGCAGCCGACGCTGTCGCGGTTGGAGAACGCGCCTTCGCTGAAGGATGCGATCCGGCTCACGTGGGCGCTGGTCGATCAATGGATCGCCTCCTATGAACGGGAGCCCGCGTCTGTCATTCTCGATATCGACGACACCTGCGATGTCGTACACGGGCATCAGCAGCTCTCGCTCTTCAACGCCCATTACGACGAGCGCTGCTTCCTGCCGATCCATGTCTACGACACCGAGCGCTCGCGTCCCGTCGCGGTCGTGCTGCGCTCCGGCAAGACCCCGTCGGGTGTCGAGGTGCGCGCCCATCTGCGCCGGCTCGTGCGCCATATCCGCCAACGCTGGACCAGGACGCGCATCACCTTCCGGGGCGACGGCCACTATGCCCGGCCCGAGGCGATGGAATGGTGCGAGGCCAACCACATCGATTACGTCTTCGGGCTGCCCGGTTCGAAGCCGCTGGCGAAGAAAATCGACGAGGCGGCGGACGCGGTGCGCACCGAGCGCGCTTTGTCGAACAAGCCCGTCGTGCGCGGCTACGCCGAAACGCGCCACAAGGCCAAATCCTGGAGCCGCGAGCGGCGCGCCGTCGCCCGCATCGAAGCCACTCCGCTCGGGCTCGACACCCGTTTCGTCGTCACCAACGTCGAATACGGCGCGGCGGAATGGATTTACGCCGCCCTCTATTGCGCGCGCGGGCAGGCCGAGAACCTCATCAAGCTGCACAAGACGCAGCTCGCTTCCGATCGAACCTCCTGTCGTTCCGCGATCGCAAATCAGGTCCGCCTCGCGCTGCACACGGCGGCTTACTGGCTCATGCTCACCGTTCGCGACGCCATCCCGAAACCGCGCGATCTCGCCAACGCCGAGTTCTCGACCTTGCGCCTGCGGCTGATCAAGATCGCCGCCCGCGTCATCGAAACCGCAAGCCGCGTCCGTCTCGCTTTCGCCGCCGGCTGCCCGCAGGCCGACCTCTTCCGCGGCCTGCCCGGAGCCCTCGCCCCGCTCGGACCCTGAACGGCGGGGCAAGGAGCCCCTCCGCCCCTCGTCATCCCTCCAACGCGTTCGCAAAAGTATCGCTCGTCAGGCGGTGAAAAAGCCGAACGAACCCGTGCGCCCCGAGGTCCCAAAAGCCGCGTAGGCACCAAATCGAAGATCGTCGTGAATAGGAAGGGCTAGATCGGTTAGCTCTGGCAGGGATGACGGCCCTTACAATCCCCTTCTCGCAGGAGCGTGCATTGGTCCATGTAGGCGGTTTTTCTTCTGTTCGCCCGTCCCGCATCCCGTCACGAACGCCGGTGGGTGTCACGCATCCGGTCCCGCTCACCTTCCCGCTACCGCAGCGCTTCTTTTGCGCCAGCCCGACGGCCGTTTTGGCTGAACGCAACCCTCGACGCCCTGGCCGCCGCCATATCCCAGCTCTCCGACGCCGAGGCTTTATACAACGAGTTTTCGTCGATCTGCAATATCTCTATGAGTATAAATCGCCTCTGGTGACTTATAGAGGAGAAACGTTGAGGCTGTTTTTGGCTACGCAAGACCGCTCGCCGCTTTTCTCTTTAAGAGTTCATAGATAGAAATATTTTTTGAGTTGGACCGAAATTAATACACTTCGAATTCTCGGAGCAAATGCCGCTGAAGTTGAGGCGGTTATTATCAACGTGTTTGACAATTATGACTCCGAGTTCAAAATCCTACCAAGACTACTGGATTTGGACGACAGTTTGATTTAGGATGTCGACGACGGTTATCTTAAAACACACAAGCAAAAGGTGACTACCGTGTCGCCTTTTACTGTGGGTGCGGAGCCGCTAAGATTTTTTCTTTATCACAGAGTGATAATGTCGCCGCATGTATTTACTTCTACCTGGTGTTGGAATATTTTTCATTTCTAAGTCACTTTGACGCAATCAACACGCCGAGGAACGATTCGGCCATTAGTGATATCGATTTTTCCCAAAAAATGCTTGGCTTTGTAAGCAAGGATGAGAAATGACCCATCTTCAAATTAATCTCGACCATCTTGGAAAAGAAGACAATAGTTCAATCGCAGTCAGACTGGTTTATCAACAACCCACCACCGAACGCACTCTGTGAGGCTATTTATGTATTCCGAAACTCAATTGTTCACGGCAAATTAAGTTACGGCTATGTTCTCCAGTCAGAGTCCATTCTCGATCCGAGCCGTATTACGTTGAAATGGCGTAACATCCTGCGCGACTTAGCGCGTGTGGCGCTGGGGCGATACGGTTCAAAGAAAATCTGACGCCCTAATCTTTACGCTAATCAAAGATCTGACAGCCAAAGCGGAACCGTCACGCAACGGGCGCCTCAGAGCGGTTCACGCGAGAATGGCACCGGCTTGCACCCGGTTGCGAAACCGGGGGACAACGCGCCCTTCGACTTGCCAAAGCCGTAAGGGGGGCCAATCTGGCTCTCCATGAAGTTCCCGCCCGAATTTCTCGACGAGATTCGCGCCCGCCTGCCGGTGTCGGAGGTGGCGGGGACGCGAGTCAAATTGCGCAAGGAAGGGCGGGAATGGCGGGGCCTTTCGCCCTTTTCCGCGGAGAAGACGCCCTCGTTCTTCGTCAACGACCAGAAGGGCTTCTTCCACGACTTCTCGTCCGGCAAGCACGGCGACGCGTTCGCGTTTCTGATGGAGACCGAGGGCCTCACTTTCCCGGAAGCGGTCGAGCGGCTCGCCGGCATGGCCGGCCTGCCGATGCCGCGCCTGACCCCGGCCGAGGCGGTTCAGGACAAGAAGCGCGCGAGCCTGATCGAAATCATGGCGATGGCGGCGCGCCTGTTCGAGGCGAACCTCCAGCAGCCAATCGGCGCCAAAGCGCGCGGCTATCTCGCCGATCGCGGACTCGGATCCCTGGTGCAGCAGCGCTTTGGGCTCGGCTACGCGTCCCCCGAGCGCTTCGCGCTGCGCGATGCGCTGGCTGCCCAGGGCGTTGGCGCCGAGGCGATGATCGAGGCGGGCCTGCTCGTCCATGGGGAGGACATCGCCGTTCCTTATGACCGGTTCCGCGACCGGGTGATGTTTCCGATCCACGATCGCGCCGGTCGCGTCATCGCCTTCGGCGGGCGGGCGATGGAGGCCGGCGCCAAGGCAAAGTACCTCAATTCGCCGGAGACCGCGCTCTTCCACAAGGGCGCGCTGCTGTTCAATCATCACCGCGCCCGCAAGGCCGCGCATGACTCGGGCGCGATCATCGTGGTCGAGGGCTATGTCGATGCGATCGCGGTGAGCGAAGCCGGCTTTCCCAACGTCGTCGCGCCGCTCGGCACGGCGCTGACCCCCGATCAATGCGCGTTGTTGTGGGCGATGGCGAGCGAGCCGATCCTGTGCTTCGACGGCGACGGCGCGGGACGACGCGCGGCGTTCCGCGCCATCGAGACGGCGCTGCCGCTGATCGGCGCAGGCAAGAGCCTCCGCTTCGCGCTTCTACCCGAGGGTCAGGATCCCGACGATCTGATCCGGGCCAGCGGTCCGGCGGCGATCGCCGAACATCTCAAGGACGCGAGGCCGCTCGCCGACATGCTGTTCATGCGCGAGACCGACAATGAGCGCTTCGACACGCCCGAGCAGCGTGCGGCGCTCGAGCGGCGCCTTAGCGAGGCGGTCGGCAAAATCGCTGACGAGACCTTGCGCCGGCACTACCAGGCCGACATGAAGCGGCGCCTTTTGGCGTTCTTCGGCGACGAACGCGACCGGCCAGCGCGAGGGTACGCCAATGCAAAACAGGCCTTCGTCCCACGCCGCGGCGGGCGGTTTCCCCCGTCCGGGCCGCGGGTCGGCGTCGCGGAAACGCCCTTGGCGCCGCAAAGCAAGCTCGGCCGCAGCGCGCGCCTGCCGGCGCGCGAAATCATGATCCTCTCGATTGCGCTTGGCCATCCGGCATTGGTCGAGAGCCGTTGCGAGGAACTGGCGGAGACCGAATTCACGGGCGCTGGCGTTAGCGCCTTGCGCGACGCGCTCATCGCCGCCCCGGTCGACGCGCTCACCTCGTCCACGGCGCTTGGCCAATGGCTGACGGGTGCCGGGCACGGGCCAGCTTGCGAACGGATTTTAGGCCTGGCCGCAAAGATGCCGAATTGGTGGTGCATGCGGCCGGAGGCGTCGCCTGCGGACGCCGATCAGGTGCTCAGGCAAAGCTTGGCCTTGCATCGGCGGGCTGGCGCGTTAAATAGGGATCTGAAGCTCGCGGAGCGGTTGCTTGCAACGGAGCCAAACGAGCTTAATCTTGCCCGACTGCTTGATATCAAAGCAAACTTGGCTGACCTTGCCGACGCGGAAGCAGCCATTGATGGTTTTGGCGATCAATCCGGACGCATATCGTCCGCGATCTGACCCGAATGGCCCGGCGCGAGAGATCGGGATGGCGGGTTTGAGCGGGACGCGGTGGTGAACAAAGTCTTAGCTCGACCGCGTTAGCTTTGTGCGGCCACCCGGTATGGCGGGCTGGTCGTCAATATTCAATACCCGGCGCCCTGGGCCGCGGAATGACGGAGACGCCGCAATGGCAAAAAAAGATGAGGCGAAGGGCGAAGGCGAAGCTGCGGTCGTCGAGACCCCAGACAGCCCGCTGCTCGATCTCAGCGACGCCGCCGTCAAGCGGATGCTCAAGATCGCCAAGAAGCGCGGCTGGGTGACGCAGGAGGAATTGAACGCGGTCCTGCCGTCGGAAGAGATTTCGTCCGACCAGATCGAGGACATGAACGCAATGCTCAGCGAGATGGGCATCAATGTCGTCGAAAGCGAGGACGCGGAAGAAGCCGAAAAGGAAACCGCCGACGGCGCCGATGAGGAGGAGGCCGAAGGCGGCGAACTGGTCGAGGCCGCCCGTCCGACCGCGGTCGCCACCCGCAGTTCCGAGCCGGCCGAGCGCACCGACGATCCGGTGCGCATGTATCTGCGCGAGATGGGCTCGGTCGAGCTCCTGTCGCGCGAGGGCGAAATCGCCATCGCCAAGCGGATCGAGGCCGGCCGCGAGGCGATGATCGCAGGCTTGTGCGAAAGCCCGCTCACCTTCCAGGCCATCATCATCTGGCGCGACGAGCTCAACGACGCCAAGATCCTGCTGCGCGACATCATCGACCTCGAGGCGACCTACGCCGGTCCCGACGGCAAGAAGGCGCCGAAGACCGATTATTCCGCCCCCGGCGCGCCCCCGCCGCCCAATCCGGCCCGCGACCGCATGGCGCCGGCGACCGCGCCGCAGGCCCCGCCGGAAGGGTTCGAGGGCGAGGTTGCGCCGCCCGACGGCTTCGACGACGAAGACGATCTCGAGAATTCGGTGTCGCTCTCCGCGATGGAGGCGGACCTCAAGCCGAAGGTGCTTGAGACGTTCGACCGCATTGCGGACGCTTACAAGAAGCTGCGCCGCCTGCAGGATCAGAACGTCGAGAACAAGCTCAAGAGCGAGTCGCTCTCGCCTGCTCAGGAGCGCAAATACAAGGCGCTGAAGAAGGACATCGTCGGCGACGTCAAGTCGCTGTCCTTGAACCAGAACCGCATCGATGCGCTCGTCGAGCAGCTCTACGACATCAACAAGCGCCTGATCGGCCTCGACGTGCGGCTGATGCGCCTGGCCGAGACCCATCGCGTCGGCCGCGAGGACTTCCTCAAGAACTACCAGAATTCGGAATTGGATCCGAAATGGCTGCTCCGGGTCTCGAAGCTCACGACACGCGGGTGGAAGGAGTTCATCGCCGCGGACAAGACCGGGATCAAGGAAATTCGCACTGAGATTCAGTCGCTGGCGACCGAGACCGGGCTCGAGATCCAGGAATTCCGCCGTCTCGTGCAGATGGTGCAGAAGGGCGAGCGGGAGGCGCGGCAGGCCAAGAAGGAAATGGTCGAGGCGAACCTGCGCCTCGTGATCTCGATCGCCAAGAAATACACCAATCGCGGTCTGCAGTTCCTCGATCTCATCCAGGAAGGCAACATTGGGCTGATGAAGGCGGTCGACAAGTTCGAATACCGCCGCGGCTACAAGTTCTCCACCTACGCCACCTGGTGGATTCGTCAGGCGATCACGCGCTCCATTGCGGATCAGGCGAGAACCATCCGTATTCCGGTGCATATGATCGAGACGATCAACAAGATCGTGCGCACGTCGCGCCAGATGCTGCACGAGATCGGCCGCGAGCCGACGCCTGAAGAGCTGTCGGAAAAGCTCGCCATGCCGCTCGAGAAAGTGCGTAAGGTTCTCAAGATCGCCAAGGAGCCGATCAGCCTCGAGACGCCGATCGGCGACGAGGAGGACAGCCACCTCGGCGACTTCATCGAGGACAAGAACGCGGTGCTGCCGATCGACGCGGCGATCCAGTCCAATTTGCGCGAGACGACGACGCGTGTCCTGGCCTCTCTCACGCCGCGCGAGGAGCGGGTTTTGCGCATGCGCTTTGGAATCGGCATGAACACCGACCATACGCTGGAGGAGGTTGGGCAGCAGTTTTCGGTTACGCGCGAGCGCATCCGCCAGATCGAGGCCAAAGCCTTACGTAAGCTCAAGCACCCGAGCCGGAGCCGTAAGCTTCGGAGTTTCCTCGACAATTGACGGCGTTGCGATCGCCGCCGAGGAGGATCGAGGCGGACGCTTGTCTTTTCCGCCACCGAGAGAGAGACTCTTGCCCAATACACGAAAGCTGCTTGTTTTTCCAGAAAAGCGCTTTTACAACCAACCTTGACGTGTCATAAGTAATGGTGCGGCGCAGCACGCGCCGAACAGGGGTCTCACATGAAGCGTTCGGTAATCGCAGCGTTGGGCGCCGCGGTCATTGCGATGCTTGGCGCGAGTTCCGCTGCGCAAGCGGGTACGATCGACTTCGGCGTCGTTGGGATAGGCGGAACGATCGGCAATACCGGGTCGAATTTGGAAGAATCGACGGCGATCGATCTCGATGAGTCGACGCTGTTTGTTTCCGGTGTCGGTCCGGGCGACGAATCTGGGCTGGTCGCCTTCGACACGGTCTCCGTTTTTGCTCCCACGTCGCCAGACACTAACATCATTTTTGGATCCGGGACTGGGACGTCGCCGCTCGTGCCCGAGGTTGTCGTCTCGTGGACGGGTAGTAATGGCGACTTCACCGAAACACTGACCACGGTGCATGATGTCGCTCGCAACCCAAATAGTCCTGACTCGATCGGCGTCACCCTGTTGGGAACGGTGACCGGCCCCCCCGACAGCGGCTTCGTCGACACCCCGGTTTCTTTCACCTTGTCCGCTACTCAGGACGGCGGCCCAGGGAATACTATCACCGTGTCGTTCACCAACGCGACGGGCGTCGCCCCCTCCATTCCTGAACCCTCAACCTGGGTGATGATGGCGCTTGGCTTTGGCGCTCTCGGTTACGCCGGACTCCGGCGGCGCAAGGCCATGCTTGCGGCATAAGGTTCCCGGCTCCTGTCGACCGATCACGAAAGGGCGCCTTCCGGGCGGCCTTTTTTCTTATAGCTTGGCGATGTCTCGTCGCAGGGTTCCGTCACGCGTTCCAAAGGCGTCTGTATCTGCGACAGCGAGAACTCATTCACGGGCGCTGGCCGTCTCGACCGGCGAGATATAGAGCTTCCTAACGGATCTCGCGCCTGCGAATGACGCACCAGTTTACGATGATTGCACAATTGCTCTTTGCCAATGAAGCCAACAATACTTTTCGCCGCCGCGCTGGGTCCCGCGAGGGACCGCCTGCGCGGGGATCGTCGACAACAAAGTGCAGATGACCCAAGGCGTCTCGGGCCGGAGATCGAGGCAAAAATATTTTTTGCACTGCGGAAGGAATTGGACTGCGGTAAGCGGCAGGGCTGTCTTAACGTTTGCCGCGTCACGGCCAAGAGGCCAGCAGAATCAGACACTTTGCGCCGCCCGCTGCACTCTCTTTCTCATTTCACTTACCAGGAGCGACGCAGCGGAAGGAGCTTGACAGGCTTCTTTTGTGCTGCTACCCCATAGTTGTGTGCGGCCGATTAGGGGATTTTTAAGATGCGCAAATCGTTATTGATGACAACCGGGCTAGCCTGGTTGGCCCTGACCGGCGCGGCAGGCGCCGTGACGGTTACGTTGCACGAAGGGCCACAAGACCCGCTGTACTTCGCTACCGAAGCGGCCGGTGACAATGGCTTCACGCTTGCTGGCATTACCTGGACTGGTACGGGCGCCGAGACCGAAAAGGGAAGTCTTGCTGGTCAATATGCCGCTCCTTTGGGAATGGGCACGAGCACCAGCACGGGCACGACCTATATGAGCGTTTTCGGCGGCGGTAAGGAAACGGCGACCTGGGCCACGGCTCAGACCAGCCTCAGTATCTATTGGGGCTCGATCGATGCTACCGACGGCCTTCTCAACTCCTTCGCGGTCACCGTGGATGGCTATACGCTGACCGGCGCGGATCTGGTTGCGATGGGCGCGCTCGGAAACGGTTCCCAGACCGATCCGAAGGCCAACGAGTTGGTTACGATCACTGGTCTTGACCCTTTCAAGAGCGCGACGTTCTCCTCGACTGGCAATTCGTTTGAGTTCAGCCTTGGCGCGCCGGTTCCGGAGCCTGCGACTTGGGCGATGATGGCCCTTGGCTTCGCCGGTCTCGGTTATGCCGCCTTCCGTCGGAATTCGAAGGGTCGGGCGCTCGCCATCTGATCGCCTTCTTCCTAGAAAATATCTGCGAAGGGCCGCCGCGAGGCGGCCCTTTTTTTTCGCGACCCCATGGATCAGGCTTTCGAGGTCCTCGAACGCCGCGCGCTGCCTGACGAATTCCCTCCAGGCGGCTGTCCGAGAGAACGCGTGACCTCTCCGGCCGCAATTACTGCAAAAAGTTTGTGGGTGAACACTGTAACCTTAAGACGTCTAGCGCCAATCGTCGTCAGCCCTAAGCTAATAAGAATTCAACGACTTTCTGCCGGTAGCTCAACCCCG
This sequence comes from uncultured Alphaproteobacteria bacterium, assembly GCA_963833955.1. GTDB lineage: Bacteria > Pseudomonadota > Alphaproteobacteria > Rhizobiales > Beijerinckiaceae > Roseiarcus. Next base: position 11,639 of record CAWHZY010000021.1, read on the forward strand.
TTTCCAGCTGTCTTGCTTTTGCGCTGCGAATTCCGACGCAATCCGGCCAGGGATTCCGATTTGATGTCGGCCACCATTCCGAAATGAAGCCGGCCACCCGAGCCGGTCACGGCTCTCAATGTTTGCTCCCCGCGGTTCAGCAACTGCGGCCCTCCTGGCCCGTCGATGGTCGACGAGGAGATCGGGATGCCGGCGAAGCGGGAACTGAGCATGCGGCAATTGCGACACTTATTGCGGCTTCACCACGATGGGGTGAGGGCGCGCGAGATCGGGCGACGTCTTGGCGTGGCGCGCTCGACGATCCAGGACAATCTGAAGCGGGCGGCGGCGGCCGGGCTGGCATGGCCGCTGGCAGACGACATCACCGAAGAGGCTCTGGAAACCCGGCTGTTTGGACGGGTCGGGGTCACGCAAGGCCAGCGGCGGCGGGTCGAGCCGGACTGGTCCGCTCTGGCGCGCGAACTGAGGCGTCCCGGCGTCACGATGTCGATCCTCTGGGAGGAATACCGAGAGGTCCATCCCGAGGGTTACGGCTACAGCCGCTTCTGCGATCTGCTTCGCGGATTCGAACGGCGGCTGACCCCGGTGATGCGCCAGCACCACGTCGCCGGGGAGAAGGCGTTCGTCGACTATTCGGGCAAGCGGATCGGAATCGCCGATCCGACGACGGGAGAGATCCGCGAGGCGGAGATTTTCGTCGGCCGTGCTCGCCAGCCGGCCGCATCCCGAACAGGGGTTCCGCACCTGCCTCGGCATTCTGCGCGCCTATCGCGGTCTCGACACGGGCCGCCTCGAGGCGGTCTCGGCCCGAGCCGTCGAATTGGGCGTCCTCAATTGCAAGGGCGTCGCGTCGCTACTCGCCCGCAAGTTCGACCCGTCGGGCGCAGACAGCAGCCCCGTCGCGCTCATCGACCACGCCAACGTGCGCGGTCCCCGCTACTACAACTGACAGGAAATCCCATGCTTGCTCATCCGACCCTTGACCAATTGCACGCGCTCGGCCTCTATGGCCTGGCCAAAGGCTTCAAGGAACTGGAGCACAATGCCGAGGCGCGTAGCCTCGAACACGCCGAATGGCTCGGCCTGCTGCTCGAATACGAACTCACGCTACGCCGGCAAAAGCAGTTCGAAACGCGCGCCAGGGTCGCCAGGCTGCGTCACCCGGCCAGCGTCGAGGACGTCAACTATCAAAGTTCTCGCGGGCTCGACCGCGCGCTGTTTCTCAAGCTCGCCGCTTGCGACTGGATCGCCGAGCGCCGTTATTTGCTCCTGACCGGGGGCGGCCTGGGCGAGCGGCCTGGGCGAGCGGCCTGGGCGAGGTGAGCGGCCTGGGCAAGAGTTGGCTCGCCTGCGCCCTTGGCCACAAGGCGTGCCGGGAAAACCTCTCCGTCCTCTATACCCGCATGCCCCGGCTGTTCGCCGATCTCGCCATCGCCCACGGCGACGCCCGCTACGCCCGGCTCCTGCGCTCGCTCGCGCGCGTAAAGCTGCTCATCCTCGACGATTGGGGCCCCGAAGCGCTCACCCCCCAACAGGCCCGCGACCTCCTCGAAATCGTCGAGGACCGCTACGACAAGGGCTCGCTCATCATCACCAGCCAGGTTCCCGTGGACCGCTGGCATGACCTGATCGCCATTCCCACGCTCGCCGACGCCGTCCTCGACCGCGTCATTCACAACGCCTATCGCATCGAACTGGCCGGCGAGAGCTTGCGCAAGCGGCCGTCTTCATCCTGAAACCAAGATGCGCGCGGGCGGCCCGCTCGCTGCACTCTCGGCGCGAAGGCCGTGGATAACGGCGGGCTCCGCTACGGCGAAATGGAAAGCCCGCTCCGCCCGCCGTTACCCACCGCCACCCCAGCTCTTGAGGATATCCAAATCCAAGCCCGCTTGACCAACGGCTCCGGGCAAAACATCATCGCAGAGATCCGCGGAAGCAGACGCCGGGTGGCCGACATCAAATCGGAATCCCGGCCGGCTTCAAATCGGAATCGGTGGCCGGCTTCATCTTGGAATGCGTGGCCGACATCATCGGAATCCGCAGCATCTTCATATCCGCAGGCGATCGCCAAGATGCGGGCGCGAACCATGTCCGCCAGCGTGTGCGTGATGCGCAGCGGGTCGCGGCGATCGGGAAAGCACCGCGCCAATCTTTCCGCGATCCCCAACCGACGCTCGGCCATCGAAAGCAGCATCACGCCGCCATCCGAAGTCAGTCGCCCGCCATCAAAAGCGGCTGCGACCGGTTTGCGGCCAACGGCTGGAAATGAGAACGGCAGCAGATTAGAGTTGGTCATGGCGAGCGGGTGCTGGGGCGCGAGGCGAAACGGATCGGTGTAAGCAACCAAATCCTACGCCAAATCAGACCCTTACGCCACGCTCGCCAGCCTCAAAAACGACCCTCGTGAATAAGATGGGCTAGCGGAGATGCTGGCGAGCGGGTGGTGCTCGGCTGTTCATGTGAAGAGCCTGGAGAGCCATCAACTGAAAGCGCTATTGGGGGCGCGGGACCAACTGGTTCGAGTCAAGCGCCAGCTTTACAGCCAGGTCCGGGGTCTGCTGCGGCCGTTCGGGATCAAGATATCCCAGCGGGCCGGCGCCAATACCAATTCTAATTGAGCGCTACTCATCGCGCTCAAACCCGCGCAACGGCGCGGGCGCGTTTTCGCGCTTCGGCCATAAGGCGATGATCGGTTCCGATCATCGCGTCTTGGTATTACCCGCTCGATCTTTACGCCGCGCAACAGATACGGGTAAATCTTGTGGCTCGGCGCGGGCTTGCTCGTGTTCGGGCGACGGCAGATCGCAGAAATCCCCATGCGCTTCATCAGGCTCGCCACGTGGCGGCGCCCGACGCAAACGCCCTCGCGTCGCAACAGCGCCCGCAGCACGCGCGCCCGCGAAGGGATAATCGAGATGCAGTTCGTCGAGCCGGCGCATGGACGCCCAGGTCCTGCGCCGAAACCGGCCGCAGGTTGTAATACCAAGCCTCGATGATCGGAACCGATCATCGCCTTATGGCCGAAGCGCGAATGCGCGCCTGCGCCGTTGCGTGGGTTTGAGCGCGATGAGTCGCGCTCAAATAGAATTGGTATAATAGACCGTGCTGCGGGCGAGGCTCAAAACCTTCGCCTGGCGCGCCAGCGGCAGGTCGTGATCGCGGTCGATCATCTCTTTGCGCTCAGAAATCCCGCCTTTGTGAGCGCGCCGGACAAAAAATCGTTCTCCAGCGCCAACTCCCCGATCTTGGCGTGCAGAGACTTCAGATCGACCGGCGCATTCGCCGGACCTGCCTTGTCCTGCCCGAACACGCCGGCCGCGCCGTCCAGAAGCTGGGTCTTCTACCAATTCTATTTGAGCGCGAACTCATCGCGCTCGAACCCGCGCAACGGCGCGGGCGCGCATTCGCGCTTCGGCCATAAGGCGATGATCGGTTCCGATCATCGAGTTCTTGGTCTTCCAGGTCGTGATCTGGTTGGGGTGAACATCGAAAAGCTGCGCCAGTTCGGCCAGCGTCCTGTCGCCCTTCACGGCGGCCAGAGCCACCTTCGCCCTGAACGCCGCTGAATGCGTCCGCCCGGTTCTCTTGGTCATCTCAACTCCTGACTCGCGGCCAGAATCTTCGCCGCCGTCAGGCAGGAAATCCACTTAGGCAACTGTCCGAATTGACGAGCCAGCTCTAGGAGGCCGCATCGCCGGGACCTTCGCGGCCCAGAATCCGAGCCGCACAGACAAGTTGGTGCTCATATCGCCGGATGGTTTCGCGAGCCCCGAGCTTAAGTACGGAGCGACGTCCAAAGCTCCGCTTATGATGCAGGCGCTGCCATATGTCTTGCCCTCGTTTATGCTTCGGGACTCGCTGGCGCCCGCTTTCGCCAATGTGGATGTGATTACCGAAGGGCCCTTTACGCGTTACCGGGACATGATGCTTGCGCCGGGAGATAGACACGCTATCGTCGATCGGATGAACCAGATGGCGCTGGTGGGACCCGGTCCCCATGCTGAAGGGCATCCGGGCCCCAACCTTACTGATGTGGGGCGAAGAGGACGGCATGATCCCGTTTGCAAACTCGGCGGATTACCTGCGAGCGTTGCCCAATGCGACGCTCGCTGCGCTTCCGGGTATAGGGCATATACCGCAGGAGGAAGCGCCAACGACCGTCGCGATCGTTCGGAAGTTCCTAGACAGATAGGTTCTTCGCCTGCTTACTTTCAACCGAGCGAGGGCAAGAAGCTTGGGCCATGGCTCGTAGCGAAATCGCGAAACGCACGCGCGGCCGGCGAGAGGGCGCGGTCGGTCCGGTTAATGACGTACCAACGGCGCATGATCGGCAAGTCTTCTACGTCCAGGCACACGAGCCTTCCGGTCGCGACTTCCGCAGCGATCGTATGCGCGGAAATGAGAGCGAGGCCCATCTCCGCCATGACCGCCTGTTTGATCGTCTCGTTCGAGCCGAGTTCCATTCTCATCTGAACGGCGTTGATCTTCGTGTCCCCTATGAAAACGTCAAACACCGATCGCGTGCCGGAGCCAATCTCGCGAAACAGAAACGCTTCTCCAGCGAGGTCGGCTCGGGTCAATTCTCTGACGCCGGCAAGGCGATGTTCGGGAGGTGCGATCAGGACATAGGGATGGGGGCCAAGCGGAAACGTCTCGACGGAAATGTCTTGAGGCGGACGTCCGGCAAGGGCGATCTCAACTTCCCCGGCGCGCAGCGATTCTATCGTTGCGTCGCGATTGCCGATCTGAAAGCGCAAGTCGACCTTTGGTCGGCTGCGGACAAAGGCGGCGATGAGTCGCGGCGCGAAATACTTCGCGGTGGACGTCGCGCCGACGGAAAGTCGGCCTCCTTCACCGGAACTGATTGCGAGCATCGTGTCGTGAAATTCGCGCATTGCCCGCTCGACACCTTGCGATGCTTCGAGAGCCGCTTCTCCTGCGCTGGTCAGCCGCATCCCGGTGGATGTCCGGTCAAAAAGCTTTAATGCGACCGCCTCTTCTAGACCTTTGACGCGCGCGGTGAGTGCAGCGGGTGTCATTCTGAGCGTAGCGGCCGCCTGCACAAGTGAACCGGCCGCGGCGATCGCCTGAATCGTTTCGATGTGACGGAGCGAGACGTTGCGCATCGAAATTCTCTGGCGGTCATTCAATATTTTTGAATGGAAGGCACTAATTAATTCAGTTCTCTTTGGTGCGCAATGGTCCTTATAAATGGAGCACGGTGCGGCGGCTCAGCCCACCCGGGAGGAACGTACGCGTGCACACCCCGCGACAGGGCCTTGGACTTAAGGCGTTCCTCGGCGCAAACGCCCCCGCTGAACTTGGCTCCGTTTTGTACGCCTTGGCCGAGGCCTCTCTGTCCGTCGCACGTGTCATCCGCCGCGGCTTGCTCAGCGGCGCCCTCGACGCCGCAGTCGGCCCGGCGCACGATGGAGTCGCCCAGAAGGCGCTCGACGTGTTTGCCGACAAGGCCTTTGTCGATGGGCTGAATGGCTCGGGCGTCCGCGGCGTCGTTTCCGAGGAGCGCGACGGTCCCGTTGCGATCGATCGCGACGGGACGCTGCTCGTGGCGATTGATCCGCTCGACGGCTCCTCGAACATTAACGCCAATGTCACTATCGGAACCGTCTTTTCGGTGCTCGACGCGCCGGCGGGCGACGTTGAAGTCGCGCAATTCCTGCAGCGCGGCGCGCGCCAGCGCGCCGCTGGCCTCGTGGTCTACGGGCCGCATGTCGCCTTCGTCTTCACCACCGGGGCAGGCGTCCACATTGCAACGCTCGATCCAGATACAAATGAATACCGGGTCTCGGACCGCGTCGCCAGGATTCCGGCAGAGTTCGAACGAATTTGCGATCAACGCAGCAAACTCCCGCCATTGGCCCGAGCCGGTCCAGCGCTATATCGAGGATCTTCTCGAAGGCGACAAAGGGCCGCGCAGGCGCAACTTCAACACGCGCTGGATCGGCTCGATGGTCGCCGACGTCTACCGCATTCTGATCCGGGGCGGCGTCTATCTATATCCCGAAGATTCACGCCCAGGCTACGAGCGAGGACGCCTCAGGCTGCTCTATGAAGCCAACCCGGTCGCGTTCCTGATCGAGCAAGCCGGCGGTGCCGCGATCGACGGATTTCAGCGCATTCTGGAGATCGAGCCGAGGGCCGTCCACGGTCGCACGCCGCTGATCTTCGGCTCGAAAGGGAAGGTCGAGCGGATCGCTCGCTACTATCGCGAAGACAGCGCCTCAGCGAATGACTCGCCTCTATTCGCCAGACGCGGCCTCCTGCGCCGGTGAGCTTCGAACTTCGGAACGTGGCAAGATGTCAATCAAGCATCCCATCATCGCGATCACGGGCTCCTCGGGGGCGGGCACGACGTCGGTCAAGCGGACCTTCGAGCAGATCTTCCGTCGAGAGAAGATCAACCAGGTCTATATCGAAGGGGACGCCTTCCATCGATGGAACCGCCTGGAGATGCGGGAAAAGATGAAGGAAGCCGCCGCCAGGGGAGACAATCACTATAGTCACTTCGGCGAAGACGCCAATCTGTTCGAAGAACTCGAGAAGACATTCGCCGCCTATTCCGAGAACGGCGGCGGGCGAACACGCACCTACATCCACGACGCGGCGGAGGCCGAGCAGCACAAGTGCCCGCCCGGAACGTTCACGCCCTGGACGGAATTCGAACCGGGCTCGGACCTGCTCTTCTACGAAGGCCTGCACGGCGCCGTCGTAACCGACAAGGTCAACGTCGCCCAATATGCCGACCTGAAGATCGGCGTCGTTCCGGTCATCAATCTGGAGTGGATCCAGAAGATGCATCGCGACCGCGATTCGCGCGGCTACACCACGGAAGCGATCACCGACACGGTGCTGCGCCGCATGCCCGATTACATCAAGTTCATCTGCCCGCAGTTCACCGAAACGGACATCAATTTCCAGCGCGTGCCCATGGTCGACACGTCGAACCCTTTTATCGCGCGATGGATACCGACGCCTGACGAGTCGATGGTTGTGATCCGTTTCCGGGACCCCCACGGCATCGACTTCCCCTATCTGCTGTCGATGATCCACAACAGCTTCATGAGCCGGGCGAATTCGATCGTGATCCCGGGCGGCAAGCTCGACATTGCGATGCAACTCATCATGACGCCGATGATCCTGAAGCTGGTGGAGCGCCGTCGGCGCGCAATCCATGCTTAAGGCACCGGCGACGGTCGCCTGCGCCTGACCGGATTTGAACGCTTACCGACGCTCGAAGACGAGGAGAAAAGCAATGAACGTTCAACCTTCGCAGACAGTCACAGGGAAGGATCGCTACAAGTCCGGCGTGATGGCGTACCGCAAAATGGGGTATTGGGAGCCGGACTACGTTCCCAAAGACACCGACATCATCGCGTGCTTCCGGGTGACGCCACAAGAAGGCGTCGATCCGATCGAAGCCGCGGCGGCGGTTGCAGGCGAATCCTCGACCGCGACCTGGACGGTGGTATGGACCGACAGGCTGACCGCGGCCGAGAAGTATCGCGGCAAGTGTTTCCGCGTCGATCCGGCGCCGGGATCCGAGGGGCAATATTTCGCCTACATCGCCTACGATCTCGACCTGTTCGAGCCGGGCTCGATCGCCAATATGTCGGCATCGATCATTGGCAACGTGTTCGGTTTCAAGCCGCTCAAGGCGCTGCGGCTGGAGGACATGCGTTTCCCGGTCGCCTATGTGAAGACGTTCCAGGGCCCGGCGACTGGCATCGTTGTTGAGCGCGAGCGGCTCGACAAGTTCGGCCGGCCGCTGCTTGGAGCGACCGTCAAGCCGAAACTCGGTCTTTCCGGCCGAAACTACGGGCGCGTCGTCTACGAGGCGCTAAAGGGCGGCCTGGATTTCACCAAGGACGATGAGAACATCAACTCGCAGCCGTTCATGCATTGGCGCGACCGCTATCTCTACGTGATGGAGGCGGTGAACAAGGCGCAGGCGGCGACAGGCGAGGTCAAGGGCTCGTATCTCAACGTCACGGCCGGCACGATGGAGGACATGTACGAGCGCGCCGAGTTCGCCAAGGAGCTCGGCTCCGTCATCGTGATGATCGACCTCGTCATAGGCTACACGGCGATCCAGTCAATGGCCAAGTGGGCGCGCAGGAACGACATGATCCTCCATCTGCACCGCGCTGGCCATGCGACCTACACTCGCCAAAGGATCCACGGCGTTTCGTTTCGCGTGATCGCGAAATGGATGCGGCTTGCGGGTGTCGACCACATCCACGCCGGCACGGTCGTCGGCAAGCTCGAGGGCGACCCTGCCACGACGCGGGGCTATTACGACATCTGCCGAGAGGAATTCAATCGGACGCAGCTTGAGCACGGCGTCTTCTTCGACCAGCACTGGGCTTCGCTCAATAAGCTGATGCCGGTGGCCTCGGGCGGGATTCATGCGGGCCAGATGCATCAGCTTCTCAACCTGCTGGGCGACGACGTGGTGCTGCAGTTCGGCGGCGGCACCATCGGCCATCCGGGAGGAATTCAGGCTGGCGCCACCGCCAACCGCGTGGCCCTCGAAGCGATGGTCTTCGCCCGCAACGCGGGCCGCGACTATGTCAACGACGGGCCAACGATCCTCGCGGACGCTGCCAAGACCTGCACGCCCCTTCGCCAGGCGCTCGACGTCTGGGGCGATGTGTCCTTCAACTATGCTTCAACCGATCAGCCCGACTTCGTGCCGTCGCTGACGGTGGCGTGATCGTGATCCGGCGCGCGCAATCCTCTTCTGCGTTTCGCCCAACCCGGACCAAGTCCGCTGGCCGTCGTCACGAACTCAAGGAGATTTTTCGATGCGCATCACACAAGGCTGCTTCTCGTTTCTGCCCGATCTCACTGACGATCAGATCCTCATTCAGATCCAATATTGCCTCGAAAATGGCTGGGCGGTGAATTTGGAGTTCACCGACGATCCGCATCCCCGCAACACATACTGGGAGATGTGGGGCCTGCCGATGTTCGACCTGCATGATGCGAAGGGCGTGCTTTTGGAGCTGCATGCCTGCCGCAAGATTTACGGCGACCAGTACATCCGCCTGTCTGCCTTTGATTCCACCCACGGGTGGGAATCAGTGCGCATATCCTTCATCGTCAACCGGCCGAAGAACGAGGAGGGCTTCCGCCTCGATCGATCGGAAGCCCAAAGCCGCGTCATGCGCTATACCACAAGGCCTTACGCGACCGACCGGCCGGAAGGAAAGCGCTACACATGAACGAGGGTGTTCCGGCGGCGCCGGTAAAGACCAACCTTGCGGAAGAGTTCGCGCAGTCGGGCGTCGGTCCGGTGCTTCAACAGCTCGACGATGAACTCGTCGGGCTCGCGCCGGTCAAGGAGCGCATCCGTGAGATCGCGGCGCTCTTGCTCGTCGATCGTGTGAGGTCAAAATTCGGACTCGCTTCACAGGCGCCAACCTTGCACATGAGCTTCACCGGCAATCCCGGCACCGGCAAGACGACAGTCGCGATGCGCATGGCCGAGATCCTCCACCGGCTGGGCTACGTGCGCCGCGGACACCTCGTCGCAGTCACGCGTGACGATCTCGTGGGGCAATATATCGGCCACACGGCTCCCAAGACGAAAGAAGTGCTCAAAAAGGCGATGGGCGGCGTCTTGTTCATTGACGAGGCCTATTACCTCTATCGCCAGGAGAACGAGCGTGATTACGGGCAGGAATCGATCGAGATTCTGCTGCAAATCATGGAGAACAACCGCGACGATCTCGTGGTGATCCTCGCGGGCTACGCCGACAAGATGGACCGCTTCTTTCATTCCAATCCGGGTTTCCGGTCGCGCGTCGCCCATCACATCGATTTTCCCGACTACGCCGACTCCGATCTCCTGGCGATCGGAGAGAAGATGCTCGCGTCCCTCAACTACAAGCTGAGCCCCGAGGCGAAGCTTGCGCTCGGCGAATATATTGCGCTGCGCCGAACGCAGCCGCTGTTCGCCAACGCGCGTTCAATCCGCAACGCGTTGGACCGGGCCCGCCTGCGCCAGGCCAATCGCCTCTTTGCGGAGGGCGACCGCGAACTAACTCTCGACGCGCTGACAACCCTCGACGACGAAGATATTCGTCGGAGCAGGGTATTTCAGCAACCGCAGAGTAGTGCGCGATAAGCCGGGTCACCATGTTTCGCTGGGCCGCGCCGCATCGTATCGCCAGCGATTTCGAGCTGATTGACCTCTCTAAACAGCACAAGCAACCCAGGTTCAACCCCTGTCGCTGAGTCCGTCGAGTGACAAGATATAGAGCTGTCGTTTTCGACCTTGACGGCACCCTGATCGACAGTGCGCCGGACTTGCATACCGCAGCAAATCTCATGCTTAGCGATCTTCGCCGACCGCCATTGACGCTTGAGAATGTTGCTGGCTTCGTCGGCGATGGAGTTTCTACGCTGGTCGCGCGCTGTCTTGCTGCGACCGATGCTCCAGCGACGGATTTGGTTTACGCCGTTTCCATATTTCGTGAGCACTATGCCCGGGCGCCAGCTCATCTGACACGGCCGTATCCTGGCGTGGACACGATGCTCCAGCGGCTTACCGAATTTGGTCTTGCGCTCGGCATATGCACGAATAAGCCCCATGAGTTTGCCGTCACGATTCTCGAAGAGCTGGGGATCATGCGGTTTATCGGCGCGGTTGTGGGGGGTGACACCTTGCCGAAGCTAAAACCAGACCCTGCGCCCCTTTTGCTCTGCCTCGATCGGCTCGGGGCTGATCCCACGTCAACACTCTATGTCGGCGATAGCGAGATCGACGCCGAAACCGCTTTTCGCGCAAAAGTGACCTTCGCGCTCTACTCCGGCGGGTATCTCAGAGGGTCTGTTGACGCGTTCGAGCCGCGCTACGTGTTCGATCATTTCGAGGATCTCTCCGACTACGTGCTGCAAAGGGGCGCCGGGCGATGAGGTCCGCGAAAGAGCCGGCGGGATAAAGTCCAAGATCCGACACGTTCCGGCCTCGCTCTTGGCTGATATGGCCCGCCGTGAACTAGACACAAAGTTAGGCAGCAGATCATGCGCGTTGCGCGCCCCATTCTTGTCGCGGTTTCAGCGAGCGCCGTGGCCGCTCTCGTGCTGTTAGGTGGGGTCGCCTCAGCCGTGGAAGAGCCGCCGCATAGAGTGGCGACGCGCAATGGAAATTTCGAAATCCGCGACTATCCCGGCCTCTTGGTTGCAGAAGTGACCGTCCCAGGTGACCGGAATTCAGCGGCCTATGCCGGTTTTCGTAAACTGGCGCGATTTATTTTCGGAGCGAACGCGCGCAAGCAAAGTATCGAAATGACCGCACCTGTTATCGAAGCGCGCGCTGACGGTGCGATGACGGCAAGCGCGCTCGTGGGGCCGGAAGGGTCGAGCGCGGGTTGGGTGATCCGCTTCGTCATGCCGCGCGGGTTCTCTCTCGCAGATGTGCCGAAGCCTGACGATCTTTCCATCAGACTGCGGGAAGAACCCCCGGCCCGTTTCGCCATCCTGCGCTTCTCGGGTCTCGCCGGCGACGCGGACCTTGCGGCGAAGACAGGGGAGCTTCAGTCGATATTGAAATCTCGCAATCTCGTCCCTGCTGGGCCGCCGGTCGTCGCGCAGTACAATCCGCCCTGGACGCCGTGGTTCATGCGTCGCAACGAGGTGATGATTCCGATCAAGATGTGAATCTGTGGACCGAGTGTTCAGGGACGTGATCGGAGGCCTCGGACTGAGCCGGCTCGTTGTACGGCCATCGAGCTTCGCGGCGTGTGGTTGGCTGTGATCCATTGTGTCTGCTTCAACGTAAAAGCTTGTGCTGTGCGCCTACACACGGCCCACGGAGCGGGCAGGAGCAGATCCGAGGTCCCAATCGTATCAAGCCTTCGAACCGGAGCCGATGCCGAGAGATGTTGAGGTGGAAGCGGCTCGAGTCGATCTAGGCTCGACTGCTTTGATGGGGCCCGTCAAGGCCTTGCTATTGGATACCTCTACGGTTGTGACGCGGACCCGGGAGAGGCCGATGCGACACACGCGAAGAAACTGAGGGCTACGACGAATTGTTGTGCGTCACTTCGAAAGCTTCAGCATCGGGCTGATCATGGCGCGAGGACTCGACCGGGTGAGCAGATGATCTTTGTCGTCGGCTACGTAGCCACTCTCGTCGCTTTTGTGGCCGCTGATATGGTCTGGCTCGGGATAATGGCAGACCGCGTGTACCGGCCGGCGATTGGCGACATCCTTTCCCCGTCCGTGAACGTGGCCGCGGCTGCCGTCTTCTATCTGATCTTCCCGGGCGGATTAACAATCTTCGCGGTGGTCCAGGCTGTGCAGAATCAGTCGGCGGGGAACGCTGCCGTTCTTGGCGGTCTCTTCGGCTTTTTCGCCTACAGCACCTACGACCTGACCAATCAGGCGACGTTGCGCAATTGGCCAACGCGTTTGACCGTCATCGACCTCGCTTGGGGCTCTGTGCTCGGCGCATTCGCCGCGACGATCGGCTGTATCGCGGCCAGCCAATTTTAGCCGATCAGGATGCCGATTCCTGCGAAGCCGCCCGTCTGTAACGGGATGATTGCGACTAGGAGCGTGTCCGAGTAGTGGTGGCATTTTCGGGACGAATTTGATTCCGTTTGAGGCCTGAGCAGACATTTTCGTCCTTGGACAATTGATCAGACACGACTGTTGCCGGCGGCGGTCGTCGATTATGTGCCTTGGGACCATCTGGCGCAGTTCGTCGTCGCTTTGGCGCGCGAGCACCTGGATCTGTCGGAGATCGTGGCGAGCTACAAAAGCGGGCTTGGTCAGCCGCCATTCGATCCGCGCAGATGACGGCCCTGCTGCTCTATGCCTATTGCTCGGGTCTTTGTTCCTCGCGGAGGATCGCGAAGGCCTGCGCCGAGCGGGTCGATTTCATGATGATCGTCGCGCACGACGCGCCAGATTTTCGCACGATCGCCGACTTCAGGAAGCGTCATCTGCCGGCGCTGGGAGGCTGTTTTTGCAGGTGCTGAAGCTGGCGGAAAAAGTCGGGCTGGCGAAGCTGGGGCATGTCGCGCTCGACGGCGCGAAGATCAAGGCGAACGCCTCCAAACACAAGCCGATGAGCTACGAACGCATGAAGAGGCGCGAGACCGAGCTTCGCGCGGAAGTGGATCGCTGGCTTGAAGCTGCGCAAGCAGCCGACGCGCAAGAGGACAAACTCCACGGCGCAAGCCGTCGCGGCGACGAAATGCCCGGCTGGATCGCCGACAAGCAGAAGCGCTTATACCAATTCTATTTGAGCGCGACTCATCGCGCTCAAATAGAATTGGTATGAGGCAGAGAATGAGCGACTGGCCGCAACTTGTTCCCCTGGTCGATGCCGTTCGGGCCAACCTCGGACGCAAGCCCAGGGAGATTTCGGCGGACGCTGGCTATTGCAGCGAGGACAATCTTTTGGCGCTCGCGGCCCGGAAGATCCACGCTTATGCCGCTACCGGGCGAGCCAAGCATCCGGCCGAGACCACGCGCAAGGTCGGCGGCGAGATGACGCAGAAAATGCGGCAGAAGCTGAAGCGCGCCGGTTATCGCAGCCGGTACCGATTGCGAAAGCAGATCGTGGAGCCGGTGTTCGGCAGATCAAGCAAGCACTAGGATTTCGACAATTCCTGCTGCGCGGCCTTGAGGCACAGGCAGACTGGGCGCTGATCCGCACCGCCCACAACATCACAAAGCTCGCCAAGGCGATCTGAGCGCGCCTATCTCAAATCATCACCCCGTCCACACGCTATCTGGACGGGCTCCTAGTGGAACCTGATCAGCGCGTCCGCAGCTCTCAACACCTGTCTCGTTCGCCGTTCCTTAGGGGCGGCGCTCGACAGCATGGCCAGCAATTTCCTGGACGGTTGAGGCCCCCTCGTTGACGGCGCCGGCCGAAGACATGGCGGTCCTTATATTTGGCGTCTTTCATAAGGCCTAGGACGCGATCCCGACGCGCATTCAACCGCGCAATTTGGATTCTCGCGCCGTCGCCACGAGAATTGCAATCAGCACGACGCCGCTCAGCACCGAGCGGATTGCCGTGCTAAGCCCCAGGACCAGAAGAAGATTGGCGAGGACCCTGAAGACGAGCGCGCCGAGAAAGGTGCCGAGAAGATTGCCGCGTCCCCCCGTCAATGCGGTTCCACCCACCACTGCGGTCGCGATCGACATCAGCGTGTAGGAGTCGCCGATCTGAAGGTTGACGCTGCCGGCAAAAGCCGAACAGCAGGATGCCGCAGAGTCCGGCGAGAATTGAGCCGATGACGTAAGTCGTCAGATAGACGCGCGCGACAGGAATACCCGATAAGCGCGCGGCCCGCTCGTTGGCCCCGACCAGATAGAGGCGCCGGCCGTATTGCGTGCGTCCGCACACCCAGGACATCCCGGCCAAACCCACCACGGCGAGAATCACCAGCCAGGGGACGGGGCCGAGCTTGCCTCCGCCGAGGGCCAGCGGAATCGGGAAGGGGTCGACGGAGCCTGCGCTTGTACGTAGACGAAAGCCGCGCCGGACACCACGAAAGCCATGCCGAGCGTCATGATCAGCGGATAGATGCTGACGAAATAGACGCCGCAGAAATTGAGGAGACCTACGCAGGCGCTCATCGCCGTCACTTCCAGTATGGAGATGGGCAGGTTTGCGTCGAGGCTGGCGCCCGTCGCCGAGGCGATCAGCGCGCCAAAGGTCATCACCGCTCCGACGGAGAGATCAACTCCCTGATTGCCGGAAATGATGATCAGCGTCTGGCCGATGCTGGCGAGCGCGAGCAAACTTGCGATCGCCAACAGGCTCCAGATATTCGAGGCGGACACGAAATTCGGCGTGATCGGGGCGCCGATCGCGAAGAGGACGACTGCAATGCCGAGGGGCAGGAGCAGCCCCGCGTCATTGAGCCGACGCAACAGGCTCTGGACGCCCTGTGCGGCCCGCGGCTCCGCGACCGGGGCGCTGTCAGCGCTCGTCATGTCGCGGCCCCGCTCCGCCGCGACGTTACAGAATTCCGCACCCTCAGGTCCGCCAGCCTGCGCTGTAACACCACTACCCCCGCGAGGCCGGCCAGGATGATGATCCCGACCGTAAGCTGCTGGTAGAACGGCGAGATCCCTAGTCGGCCGATTCATCTCAAAGGACAGGATATAAGCTCTTGAGCTTGATCCGAGCGGTCTCGGTTGTGAAGCGCCAGTCAGCCTTGGCGTGATGCTGGTTGCGGTGATTGGCCCAGGCGGCGACTTCGCGTTCGAGGGCGGCTTTGTCGGGGATGCGACGATCCAGACATTGAGTGGAGAGGACCGCGAGTTCCGACTCCGCCAGGTCTAGCCACGACCCATGCTTGGGAGTGTACACCCACTCAAATCGCTGGACGAGGCGTCGAGCCTCTGGCGCTGGGAAGGCCTTGTAGAGCGAGGACTTGTCGTGGATGTTCAAATTGTCCTGCACGAGCGTGATCTGCTCGGCGTCGGCGAAGCGACTGTCCGAGATCTCTTTTAAAACCTGGGCGTAATCGATGGCCGTGTGCCGGTCCGTCACCTTGACGTGTCGCCATCCTTCAAGAGGGGCGAACATCATGAAGAGGTTGGCGACGCCGTTGCGTTCATACTCGTAGTCATAACGGGCGGGGCTCCCCGGCTTCATGGGGATCGGGGCGCGCGTCTCGGAAATCAGCTGCTTCGACGTCTCGTCGAGACAGACCAGCGGGCGCTTGGGATCGTGCGGCCGCCGGTAGGCCTCCAGCACCTCCTCCATTCCCGCGACGAAGGCGGCGTTGGCCTGCGGCGGAATCACCCAACACTTCCTCGTATGGGGCTTGAGGATGTTTTTTTAAAACACGGCCAATCGTGCTGTCGCTGGCGCGATCGACGATCTGCAGCTCCACGACCTTCTCCTCCAACAACCGCAGGCTCCAGCGCGCGAAACCCTCGGGAGGATCGGAGCACGCCAAGGCGATCAGCTTCGCCTCCTTCTCCCCGTCGAAGATCCGCGGCACAGGCGGCGTCTCTCGCGCCTTGCGGCTTAGCACCGCGTCCAGACCTTCCTCGACCAATTGCCTGCGAGTCCGGTAAACCATCGAGGCGGTCGTATCCAACGCCTTGACGATCTCGCTGTCGCTCCAACCTTCCCCCGCTTCCGAAATGTCCGCCTTCAGCAAGATCTGGACCTTCGTCAGCCGCGTCGCCGGGATCTCGCCTTTCCTTCTCAGGCCCTCAAGGCGCTCGCGCTCCTCAGCGCTCAGACGAACCACGTATCGCTTTACTGCAACCTCTCGCGACCCCATCCTCGCCTCCATCCATAAAGGTGACCAGCGCGAGTGAATCAATAAAAGGTTGCAACTTAGTTGAAGCGCGCGACTAGACCCAAAAGCAATTCGGCGGTGGTGGCGAGAAAGATGGCGCCGAACACTGCTCCAAGGCCGTCGCCGCTGCCCCCGAGAATCGCGACGCCACCCACCACCGGCGCCGCTACCGAGAGCAGCGTGTAGCTTTGCCCGATCAGGGGATCGCCCGAGCCGATTGAGAAGGTCAAGGACAACGCGGCGAAAGCGGTGAACCAAGAGCTTAGGATGTACGATGTAAAACGCACCCTGCGGACCGGCACGCCGGAACTGAAGGCTTTCTCGCGATTCCCGCCGACCGCGAGGAGCTGGAGCATGAAGCTCGTTCGCATCAGAACAATCCACGCCAGGGCGAGCAGCAGAATCCCGATCAACGCCACCGAGACCCCGCCGACGCTGCCCGTGATGAAAGTCACAAAGTTGGCCGGAACCCCGCCCTCGGGCGCGGGCAGCAGCCAGAGCGCGATCCCGCTGGCCACGAATGACATCGCGAAGCTGGCCAGCAGCGGGTTGATCCGCAGATAGACGCTGAGAAAGCCGTTCGTCGCGCCTACGGCAAGCGCGGCGAGAACGCCGGCCCCGAGCGCGGTCACCGAGCCGAAGCCGGCGCCGAACAGGACCACGACCAGAACGTTGATCATACTAATCGTGGCGCCGACGCTGAGGTCGAGGCCGCCGCCGACCAACAGGACCGCTTGCGCCAGAGAGGCGGCGATCAGTGCAATATTCGAGGTCGCAAAGCCGACGAGCCCATTGGTACTTACCAGATTGGGATTTAGCCGGGCGTCCAGCCCAAACGACAGGATCGCGAGAACCAACGCCGGAAAGGCGGACCAGAGAACGAAGCGCTTATCATGCGGTCGTCGTTTCGCGCATGTAGGCCTCAATCAGAGTCTCTTCGTTCAGGTCCTTGCTGCCAAGCTCCCGAATGATCACTCCGCGTTCAAGCACGACGACGCGATGGCACAGCTCGGCAAGTTCGCGATCGTCGCTCGAGGTGAGGAGGACTGCGGTTCCGTAATCGGCCGCGAGCCGCCGCACGAAGGCATGTACCTCTGCCCGCGCCGCGACGTCGATGCCCTTGGTTGGATCGGCGGCGAGCAGGAGTTTCGGATGGAGAAGGAACGAAGCGCGCTAGCAGAACTTTCTGCTGGTTGCCGCCCGATAGCGACTTCAGCGCATGCGACATCTAGGGGCGCGACGAGCTCCTGGCGCACCTCGTAGGCTTGCGCAAGCACAAGGCCGGGGTCGCGATTGAGTTCGACGGCAAGCCGGTGTCGCTCACCTCGCCGAACTCGCGCCATCCTTAACGGCGTCGCCTATGTATCGGGCGACCGGAAGGAGGTCGGTTTCGCCATCCGGACGATCGAGGAGAACGCCTTCGCTGCGGCTCTTAATCGGACCGAGGGACGTCGGCCGAGCCGCGACGACCTGAAACGCGTGCTTCATGCGCTGTCGACGGTCTACGGCGGCCTTGGAGTTGGTTGGCGGTGGTTCCCGTTCGACACAAATTGCCGCCGGGCGCGTAACCACGTCCGTTCTCGACCCGCAGCCACCCCGTCTTGTGGTGAAGGACCTTCAACTCGAACGCGGCCGCACCACCATCAGTCTGAGCGTGCAGCCTGGCGAAGTGGTTGGCCTAGGCGGCCTCCCCGACTAGACGAGTCGATCGGTCGTCACTGTGCGCAAATCGCCTTCCGCTACGACCTCGCCATTGCGCAATACCGTGATGGTGTCGCAGAAGGCGCGCAATTCCTGCAGCCGGTGACTGACCAGGATGACGCCGGCGCCGGCGGAGCGGAGCTCGTCGAGGACCGTGCGGACGATCGAAACCTCATGCTCGTGCAAAGCTGAGGTGACCTCATCAAGCACGATATATTTGGGCTTCAGCCGAAGCACCTTGGCCAGTTCGACAAGGTATTTCTCGCCAACCTGAAGCGCCCGAACGGGAAAGTTGGCCAATGCGCCGAGCCCAAGCGGACGAAGCGATTGAGCAGCCTCTTCGCGGATGCGTCGACCGTCGCGGAATCCCGGGATTCTCTCCGGAATCAAGCCCAGCGCAAGATTCTCGGCCACGCTGAGCTCCGGAAGCAAGCTCAGCTCCTGATATGCGATGGCGACCCCGGCGGCCTGAGCGCGAGCGGGCTCACCGAAGGGCATCGGCGCTCCGTCGAGAGTCATGGCGCCCAGGTCCGGCGCGATGATGCCCCCCACGATCTTGGCGACCGTGCTTTTGCCGGAGCCGTTGCCGCCGTAGAGCGCCCGGATTTCCCCCGCTTCGACGGCGAGATCGACCCCTCTAAGCGCGACAACGGCTCCGTAGCTTTTTGACAGACCTCGCAATGTCAACGGCATAGGAGATCCGTCCCGACTGAGACGGCTACTTTTCGAAGTACCGGTTGAGCACCTGTTCTTCGCTCATCCAGGAATCGATCGCTGCCGTGTCCGTCTTTCGCTCGAGGCGCGTCAACGCTTCATCCAGGCCGATACATTCCGTCCCAACCTTGCACCACGGCTTGTCGGTCTCGGGCGTGCGGTTGATCACCACCGGCTGTGGGATGACGACGGTGTTGCGGAGCGTCGGATCCAGCGGATTACCGGTAAGCACCGAGTCCTTGAGTTTGTGACCCCGCAGCAACATGGCAGTGATCATCAGGCCGTCTGCGCCAATCTCGGGAGGGTTGGCCACGGCGATCGATTCCATGCCGTCCTTGCTCTTCCATTTCTTTAGGAACGAATGCGTGTAATCGCCCGTTATCAACGGCAGCGGACGGCCGCTGCTTTCGAAGGCGAGCATTTCCCCTTCGACCATTACGTCCTGCGTCAGCACGGCGTCGATCTTGGGATGGGCCGCGATCATGCCGGTCATCACTTGGCGCGCCTGCGCCTGGTCCCAGCCGCCGGGGACCGAATCCATCAACTTGATGTCGGGAAAGTTCTTGAGGATGGCGTCGCGCTCCTTGACGCGCAGATCGTTCGCGGTGTTGCCGGCAAGACCTTCCACTGAAACTATGTCGCCCTTGCCCTTCAGCTGATCCGCCAGCCAATGGGTTTCGATAACTGCCTCTGATCGAGCGTAATGGTGAGCACGTCGGGATGGGCTAACGGATCGTCCGCGATCGTCACCAGGATGCCGGCTGCGACCGCGCGGCTGATAACCGGTTTGAGCGCCTCGCCCGACACCGGATTGATGACGATTGCATCCACGCCACTGTTGATCAGCGAGTTGATCTGCGCGATCTGCCCGCTCACTCCCGAGGTGCTGTTCAGGATTGTGATGCTGGCGATGTCCCCGTCCGCCTTGAGCTTGGCCGAAGCGGCCTCGATGTCCTGAAGAAGCTGGGCGCGCCAAGTATTCCCGATGAAGCCATTGGAAAGACCGATCTTGAATGGCGGCTTATGCGTCGCCGGGTTGGTCAAGAAATAGGGATCTGCGGCGCGCGCCGAAGGGGCGCTGACGGCGAGGGCTGCCGCACACGCAGCCACTATGCTCAAGGATCGATCGTTTCTCATTCCCTTCCTCCCATGCTTGCCGGCTATACCCCCGGCTGTCGTTCAGTGGTGACTGATTTTCACGTCTAGCGTTCTCGGCCTCCAATGGAGCCGGCGACGGTATTTCCTCCCACGGACGTCCGAGCTCGCGAAAGTGTCGACAAAAATCCCGGGTGGCAGCTAGTCGAGAGAGCCTATGAGCCCACTTTCCGGGTGACGTCTCACGGTTGGTATCGCGTTTGTGTCGACACGATCGATGCAAAATTCAGCGCCTGTCAAGCGCTGCAGATCTTTAGCGTGGACGGTGCTCCGATCTGACCTGTGAACACCGTGACTCAAAGGTCGACGAGTCCATGACTGCACAGGCCTCGTCGGCGTTGTCACGTTATTGAAACGACGACGCGAAGCGGGATTGCTGCGCGAGACGTCAAGCGCCTGTGAAGGCCTCATAGCGGCGCACAATGACGTCCACACAATCCGAAGCCCTAAGCCCGATCCAGACGGCCGTGTCGCCGGATGGTTTGAAGACGAAGTCGCTGAACTCCAACGACGCGCCATCGAGCGCAACGCGGCGCTCGCGTGATTTGGGATCTTCCAGAAAAGCGTGAAAGCCGACGTTGGCGCGTCGAACCAGCTTCGGAAGCATGCGCATTTGGGCAATCCGCGCAGGTCTCTAGTTAGCCCATCTTATTCACGAGGGGTCGTTTTTGAGGCTGGCGAGCGTGGCGTAAGGGTCTGATTTGGCGTAGGATTTGGTTGCTTACACCGATCCGTTTCGCCTCGCGCCCCAGCACCCGCTCGCCATGACCAACTCTAATCTGCTGCCGTTCTCATTTCCAGCCGTTGGCCGCAAACCGGTCGCAGCCGCTTTTGATGGCGGGCGACTGACTTCGGATGGCGGCGTGATGCTGCTTTCGATGGCCGAGCGTCGGTTGGGGATCGCGGAAAGATTGGCGCGGTGCTTTCCCGATCGCCGCGACCCGCTGCGCATCACGCACACGCTGGCGGACATGGTTCGCGCCCGCATCTTGGCGATCGCCTGCGGATATGAAGATGCCGACGATCTCGACGCTTTGCGCGCTGATCCCGCTTTCAAACTCGCTTGCGGGCGGCTGCCAGACACGGGCGCGAACCTGTGTTCGCAGCCGACGCTGTCGCGGTTGGAGAACGCGCCTTCGCTGAAGGATGCGATCCGGCTCACGTGGGCGCTGGTCGATCAATGGATCGCCTCCTATGAACGGGAGCCCGCGTCTGTCATTCTCGATATCGACGACACCTGCGATGTCGTACACGGGCATCAGCAGCTCTCGCTCTTCAACGCCCATTACGACGAGCGCTGCTTCCTGCCGATCCATGTCTACGACACCGAGCGCTCGCGTCCCGTCGCGGTCGTGCTGCGCTCCGGCAAGACCCCGTCGGGTGTCGAGGTGCGCGCCCATCTGCGCCGGCTCGTGCGCCATATCCGCCAACGCTGGACCAGGACGCGCATCACCTTCCGGGGCGACGGCCACTATGCCCGGCCCGAGGCGATGGAATGGTGCGAGGCCAACCACATCGATTACGTCTTCGGGCTGCCCGGTTCGAAGCCGCTGGCGAAGAAAATCGACGAGGCGGCGGACGCGGTGCGCACCGAGCGCGCTTTGTCGAACAAGCCCGTCGTGCGCGGCTACGCCGAAACGCGCCACAAGGCCAAATCCTGGAGCCGCGAGCGGCGCGCCGTCGCCCGCATCGAAGCCACTCCGCTCGGGCTCGACACCCGTTTCGTCGTCACCAACGTCGAATACGGCGCGGCGGAATGGATTTACGCCGCCCTCTATTGCGCGCGCGGGCAGGCCGAGAACCTCATCAAGCTGCACAAGACGCAGCTCGCTTCCGATCGAACCTCCTGTCGTTCCGCGATCGCAAATCAGGTCCGCCTCGCGCTGCACACGGCGGCTTACTGGCTCATGCTCACCGTTCGCGACGCCATCCCGAAACCGCGCGATCTCGCCAACGCCGAGTTCTCGACCTTGCGCCTGCGGCTGATCAAGATCGCCGCCCGCGTCATCGAAACCGCAAGCCGCGTCCGTCTCGCTTTCGCCGCCGGCTGCCCGCAGGCCGACCTCTTCCGCGGCCTGCCCGGAGCCCTCGCCCCGCTCGGACCCTGAACGGCGGGGCAAGGAGCCCCTCCGCCCCTCGTCATCCCTCCAACGCGTTCGCAAAAGTATCGCTCGTCAGGCGGTGAAAAAGCCGAACGAACCCGTGCGCCCCGAGGTCCCAAAAGCCGCGTAGGCACCAAATCGAAGATCGTCGTGAATAGGAAGGGTTAGCACCTCACGGCCCTTCGTTCATCGGTAAAGCATCTTGCCCGGCGCAAGCAACGGCGCCGGAGACGGCATGCCGTCGCCGCCCCTAGAGCCGGAACTCGGGCCGATTTTTCCTCAGAGGAACGCTTGTAAGCCATTGAAAAGGCTTGATTCGAAAAACCAAACGCTAGCCAATTTCCTAGCGTTCAATTACGTCCGGCCAGCGCGTCCGCGCTGGACGGCGGCGCCGTCGTGGGGCCGGAAGGAGGTAGTTCTTCACCAGATAGGTGATGCGGTGGCTCCAGGATTAATCCCTGTCGCCGCGAATGTCGACGCTGTGGACGAACGCAAGTTTCCCGGCCGTGATGTCGGCCATGTAGACGTTGATCGGCCGGTCCATCGCAGACTCAACGCTCATCTGGTGCTATCGGGTACTGGGATAGCGACAAACCGGGAGGATCGCCCATGCCTGCAAGGTTTACGCGGCTCTTTCTGGGCGCCTCGTTTGCGATTGCGGCGCTTACCGGGCTAGCGACTGAGGCCTCGGCGCAAATTCCGGGCGGCACCATCAAGATCGGGGTCTTGAGCGACTTCTCCGGTCCGTTCGCCGATCAGGTCGGCAAGGGGTCGCTCGTCGGCGCTCAGCTTGCGGCCGAAGACTTCGCCAGGCAAGCAGGCGGCCTCAAGGTTGAGATCATCTTCGCCGATCATCAGAACAAGCCCGACATCGGCGTCGCGATTGCGCGGCGATGGGTCGATGAGGAGGGCGTCGACGCGATCGTCGACCTCGCCAATTCCGGCGTCGGTCTCGCCGTCAACACGCTTATGCACGAGAAGAATCGCGCGATGCTCGCTTCCGCGACCGCGACCTCGGACCTCACCGGAAAGTTCTGTCAGCCGACCACCGTCCAATGGGCTCTCGACACCTGGGCGCTCGGCAACGCGGTCGGCCGCACGATCACCAAAATGGGCGGCTCGACCTGGTTCTTCATCAGCTTTGAATATGCTCTCGGCAAGGCTCTGCAGCGGGACGCGACCGAGGCGATTGTGAAAGCGGGCGGGTCGGTGCTGGGCTCCGTGTCGCATCCGCTCGGCGCGACCGATTTCGGCTCGTATCTTTTGCAGGCGCAAGCCTCGGGCGCCAAAGTGATCGCTCTCGCCGACACCGGCGCCGACGCGATCAACGCCATCCGCCAGGCGGCGGAGTTCCAGATCGTCGGGCCCGACAGGCGGCTCGCGGCGCTCTTCCTGCAGATCACCGACATCGATGCGCTCGGACTGAACGCGGCGCAGGGTCTTATCCTTTCCGAGGCCTTCTATTGGGATCTCAATGATCAGACGCGCGCCTTCGCCGCGCGCTTCGCCGAACGGATGGGCGGCAAGATGCCGACTGAGGACCAGGCTGCGGCTTATTCGGCGACGCTGGCCTATTTGCGCGCCGTCAAGACGGCGAGAACCATCGAGGGCGACAAGGTGGTCGCCGAAATGAAGAAATCGCCGATCGACGATCCGCTCTTCGGTCCTGTCGTCGTGCGCGCCGATGGCCGCGCGACGCATGCGATGTACGTGTTCAAAGTCAAGTCGCCGCAACAATCGAAGAGCCGGTATGACGTCTATGATCTCATCGGCACGATTCCGCCCGAGGCCGCCTTCCGGCCGCTCGATCAAGGCGGCTGCGCATTCGTGAAGTGACCGGGCGATTGGAGCGCGTCGCGTGAAGGTGATCGGAGAAACGCTATGAGCGAAGAATCCAAAGAGCGTGTCTATGAGCCAGACGAGATCGAGGCGCGGCTCAAACGCGAGCTACCGCATTGGCGCTACGAGAACGGCTGGATCAGACGGACCTTTCGCACCTCAGGCTGGAAGGGCACATTGATGGTGATCAACGCGGTCGGCCACCTCGCGGAAGCCGCCTGGCATCATCCCGATCTCGCCGCGTCCTACGCTTGGGTCGAGGTGAAGTTGCAAAACCATAGCGCCAAGGGGATCAGTGACAAGGACTTCGAACTTGCGCGCAAGATCGAGGACTTCGTTTCTTGGCGCCCTGGCAAAGAAGGCGGCGCGCTCGAAGGGACGCCCGCCGGCGATCAGCGGTTCGCCTATATCAAGTACGATGACAAGTGACTGATCGGCATTGTAAGCGAAGCGCTAAGAGTCCGTTTGAAAACTCTGTCGATTTCCGCCGAGATTTGACCCGGGATTTCCATTGAGAACTGACCCGGCTTGATGATGGTTTGGGGTCAGGGGTTCGTCAAGTTTTGAGGTTTCTCCTTTGCGGGTTTGGCGGCTTTCGCCGAACTGTTCTTGAAGCGGAAGCTGTCGTTTCCGGTTTCGAGGATGTGGCAGCGGTGGGTGAGACGATCGAGCAGCGCGGTCGTGATCTTCGGGTCACCGGACACTTGTGGATGCCACAACGCTTGACCGGCGAGTTGCTGAGGTCAGGGTCGTTGACCCGCGTCATCGGCTGTATGGCGGCTGCTTTCCGGTCAGCGAACGACACTCCGGACGAGGGCCGGCGCTGATTGTCATCCGGCTGCCGGACGGGCGGGAGCGCGCGATCTCCCGTGCAGCCACCACCTTTTCTCCAGCGTCCGAAAATCGGATGGCGGCTGCGAGTTGTCTGGCACACATTTCGGTGCGCACGCTTTTGCCCTTGGCGAATCACGTCCGCGCTGTGCTCGCCTCCAGGAATGCGGATCTCGAAGGCGGCGGCGGACGCAACCTCGATCGGATGCCTGTCGGACAGGACGGCCTCGCCCGGACGGCCGCCACGCCTGTGGCCACAGCTTCCGCTCGAGACGCGACGTCAGTTGGCGCAACACGTGGGACAGCTCGTGCAACGTCTGCGACGGCGGCCCGCCCGATCAGAGGAGAGCCATCTTGCTGAGCACGACGTTGTCGAGCGATGAACGCATCACGACCGCTCATCGCGCCAAGCTGGCGTATGTGCAAGCTGGCGTATGTATGTCCGGCAGTCATCGCCTGGGCAGGTCCGTCATCATCAAGAAAGCACGGAGCTGCAGTATCGGCTGGCCGAGCGAGCCGCCATGTTCGGCTGGCCACGCGAGCGAGTTCACGTCATCGATGACGATCTTGGCAAGTCCGGAACGTCCAGCAAAAACCGGTATGGCTTCCAGACGCTGATCGCTGAGGTCGGCCTTGGCAAGGCCGGGCTTGTGATGAGCCTGGACGCGTCGCGGCTCGCCCGCAACAACCGGGATTGGCATCAGCTCCTCGAGCTGTGTTCGCTGTTCGGCGTTCTGATTGCCGATGGCGAACGGCTATACGATCCGGCGGCATACCATGACCGGCTGCTCCTGGGCCTGTCGGGGATCATGAGCGAAGCGGAATTGCATCAGATCAAGATCCGACTGCATCAAGGGGAACGCCAGAAGGCGGCGCGGGGTGAGCTGCGACTGCCGCTTCCCGCCGGGCTGATCCGCACCCGCGATGGCGGCGTTACATTCAATCCGGACGAGGAAGTGCAGGAGCGGCTGCGCCTGGTCTTCGCAAAATTCCGGGAGTTGCGCAGCGCCAAGGCCGTCATGCGATATCTGCGTCGGGGAAACCTGCTGCTTCCGGTGCGGCCACTTCACGGTCCGGCGTCCCACGACATCGTCTGGCGACCGGCGGATAGTGCGCGCGTGATCAACATCCTGAAGAACCCGGCCTATGCTGGCGCCTACGTTTATGGCCGGCGACGCCCGGACCCGCTGCGGCGGCAACCCGGCAGTGACAGGATCGGGACGACAGCCGTCGCGCCAGAGGATTGGTCGATCTGTCTCAAGGATGCCCACCCGGCTTACCTCGACTGGGACGAGTTCATGGCGAACCGAAGGCAGCTGGCTGACAATGTCGGTCGCTACGATGCGGGCCGGCCCGGTGCGCCTCGTAAAGGCAACGCATTGCTGCAGGGGATCGTCAGCTGCGGTCGGTGCGCCCGTCGGATGTGCCTGCGATACTCGGGACCTCACGGTGACTATCCGGTCTATGTCTGCGCTGCCAACAGCAGTGCGGAGGGTCGGCCGCGATGCCAGGAAGTACGGTCTCTCGCGGTTGATGCCGAAGTCGAGCGGTTGATCCTCACGGCGTTGACGCCAGACCGGATCGGGTTGGCGATTGCCGCGTTGGGCGAGATCGAAGAGGAGACGCGCGCGATGGAGCGGCAGTGGTCGCTCAAACGCGAGCGAGCTCGCTACGACGCGGAACGCGCGCGTCGGCAATATGATGCGGTCGAGCCTGAGAACCGCCTGGTGGCTCGCTCGCTGGAGCGGGTCTGGGAAGAGCGACTGCGGCGGGTGGACCAGGTCGAGCAGGAATACGACGCATGGCGTCGCGAGCAATCGGTTTCGATCTCCGACGGCGATCGAGCGGAGATTTTGGCCCTCGGCGAAGAGCTGCCGCGCCTTTGGCACGCCGCGACCACCAAGTCCGCAGATCGCAAGCAGATCCTTCGGCTGGTGATCAAGGACGTTGCGCTGGATCAGAAGCGGCGACGTGGCTTCGTCTGGATCAAGGTCATTTGGCAAACGGGAGCCGCAAGCGAGCACTGGCTGCAACGGTGCGTGCAAGGCTACGAACAACACGCCGATCAGGATCGGCTCCGGCAATGTATCACCGAGCTAAACAGGCAGCAGAAGATGGATGGCGAGATCGCCGCGATTCTCAACAAGGAGGCGCTCCGCACAGCGCATGGAGCGCCGTTCTCCGGCGGCATGGTTCATGTTTTGCGGAAGAGGTGGCGGATCCAGAGCGTCAAGATCAACGGCACAGCCCCGAACCCGCCGCGGTGGCCCGACGGAAGCTACTCGGTCCAGGGCGCCGCCGCGGCCATCGGCATCACGCCGCAGGTCATATTCGATTGGCTCCGAAAAGGGTGGCTGACGGGCACGCAACTCGCCAAGGGTATGCCTTGGCAGATCTCACTATCCCCAGACCAAGCCGTCGTGCTCAGAGCAAGAGTTCGACGCACCAACCGGTCAAAGAGAGAGGCATCATGAAAGCGTCGGGTCGCCGAACACGGTTGCCCACTCGCCGAAGCTGAGATTAGTCGTGATGATGACGCTGGCGCGCTCATAGAGCTTGCTCAGCAGATGGAAGAGCAAGGCCCCTCCAGAGGCGCTGAACGGCAGGTAGCCAAGCTCGTCGAGGATGACGAGATCGGAGTGGGTGAGCCGCGCCGCGATCTGGCCGGGTTTGCCCTGAAGCTTCTCTTGTTCGAGAGCATTGACGAGTTCGACGGTGGAGAAGAAGCGGACGCGCTTGCGGTGATGCTCGATAGCCGATGTTCGATGGCCTGGACGCCGATCGCCGTGGTGAGATGCGTCTTGCCTGTGCCGGGGCCGCCGAGCAGGACGACATTGTGGGCGTCCTCCAGGAACTCGCATCGATGGAGTTGACGCGCGAGCGCCTCGTTGACTTCGCTCGCCAAGCGAAGTCGAAGCCGGCAAGGTCGCGATAGTTCGGGAAGCGGGCGGCTTTGAGCTGATAGGCCGTCGATCTCACCTCTCGGTCCGCCGTCTCCGCTTTCAGAAGCTGCGATAGGATCGGCAGCGCGGCCTCGAAGGCCGGGGAACCTTGTTCGGTCAGCTCGCCGACGGCTTGAGCCATGCCGTGCATTTTGAGGCTGCGGAGCATGATGACGACGGCGCCAGCGGCGGGGTTATGACGCATGGCGCGCCTCCCGGGCTTGGCGCAGCGCATCGTAGCGTTCGACGTTGGCTTGCGGCTCGCAGGTGAGCGTCAAAGCATTAAAGACGCGCCGATGCTCGCAGATGACCTGTCCTTCACCGGCGACGACAATCCGCTCGGGATAGACTCGTACGCTGACGGGGCGATTGGCGAAGGACGCCGGCACGCTATAGCGATTGCGCTCCAAATGGATCAGGCACGTCGGCGAGACGTGCTTGGCGTATTCGACGAAGCCGTCGAACGTCCTGGAAAGCGGCATCAGATGTTGGGCTTCTTCCGACCAGGCAGAGATCATGCCAGGATGCGAGCCGTGCGGGGTCTGCGCCCAAAGCTCTCGGCAGCGCGTCTCCAGCCAGTCGTTTAGCGCCGCTAGCGAGGGAAAGGTGGGCGTCGGCTGCCAGAGCCGATGGCGGGCGTGCCTCGAACGTTTTTCTCGATCTGCGCCTTCTCCCAGCCGGAAGCAGGATTGCAGAACTCCGCCTCGAACAGGAAGTGGCTGACCATGGCTGCGAAGCGTGCGTTGACCTGGCGGTTCTTGCCGCGCCCGACTTTGTCGACCGCGGTACGCATGTTGTCATGGATGCCTCGCCAGGGAACGCCGCCCAGCACGCGGAAGGCGTGGTTGTGGGCGTCGAACAGCATCTCGTGGGTCTGGTGAGGATAGGCGCGGAGAACGAAGGCGCGGCTATAGCTGAGTTTGAAGTGGGCGACCTGCAGCTTGGTCCGCTCGCCGGCAATGACCGCCCAATCCTCTGACCAGTCGAACTGGAATGCCTCGCCCGGCAGAAACGCCAGCGGCACGAACACGCCGCGGCTGCACGTCTTCTGTTCCTGTTGCCGAGCGGCCTTCCAGTCGCGAGCGAAGGCCGCCACGCGATTGTAGGAGCCCTCATAGCCCAGGACCGACAGGTCGGTGTGCAGTTGCTTGACGGTCCGCTTCTGCTTGCGTGACTTCCCCGCCTCCTGCCGCAGCATATGCGACAGCTTGTCGGCGTATGGGTCCAGCCTGCTCGGCCGATCTGGGACGTCAAACTTCGGCTCGACGCTGTCGGAACGCAGGTATTTGCGGACCGTGTTCCTCGACAGTCCAGTGCGTCGAGATATCTCATACCAAGATTCGATGATCGGAACCGATCATCGCCTTATGGCCGAAGCGCGAATGCGCGCCCGCGCCGTTGCGCGGGTTTGAGCGCGATGCGTCGCGCTCAAATAGAAAGGGTATCACGTATCGAGAAATGACCTCGATAATGCCAGCGTCGGATAACGCTCAATAACTCCATGTCGATCACTCCGACGCCCCCCGCATAGGCCAAGGGGGCGAGGTTCGAACAGGGGTCAGTTCTCGGTGGAAAAACCCGGGGCGCCCGGGTCAGTTCTCAGTGGAAATCAACACTGTGAGATCAACACGCTGCTGATCGGCCTCGGGCTGACGCCGGCGCTGGTGCAGGCGGCGCTCGGCTTCGTCATTATCGTTCTCGTTTCGCTGTACGGGCGCGAGCCGCACGTCAGCACGACAATCTGAGGAGTCAAAACCATGGACGACGACCGCTATTTCGAGGACTACGCGATCGGAGAGGAACGCACGACCTCCGGGCGAACCATCACGGAGGCGGACATCGTCATCCACGCGGGGCAGACCGGCGACTTCTACCCGCATCACATGGACGCCGAATGGTGCGCGACGCAGCCGTTCAAGCAGCGGATCGCGCATGGAACGCTGGTGTTCAGCGTCGCCATCGGAATGGCCGCGAACGTCACCAATCCGCGTAGCATGTCCTATGGCTACGACAGGCTCCGGTTCGTCCGCCCGACCTTCATCGGTGACACAATCCGCGTGCGGACCACCATCGCCGACAAGCGGGACTACAAGCGGCTCGAGCAGGGAATTCTGGTCGAGAAGGTGGAGGTGTTCAAGCAGGGCTAGGAGCTGGTGCTGAGCTGCGAACACCTCCACATCGTCGAGCGGCGAGAGCTGGCGAAAGCGCTCTGATGACGACTCTGCGCCTTGTCTCAGGGGGCCACCGCCGGGCGACGGACCCCTTGCGAGCCGCGGTGGAAAGCTTCCGGCTCAGGGAGCCGGACGTTGTCATCGTGATCGACGACCGCTCGCTCCGCGATTTCGAGCATCAGGGAATCGCCGCCGTCGCGGAAGAGTATGATCTAATCGTCTTCGACCATCCGTTCTGCGGCGACATCGCGAAGGGCCGATTGTTCCTGCCGCTCGAAGAGCGCCTTCCCGCGTTGCTGGGACCGGCGAGCGGTTCCCTCTACCTTGGCCCGAGTCTGGATACCTATCGCTTCGCCGGGCGTGTCCGGGGAGCGCCGATCGACGCGGCGACGCAGAACGCCGTCTTGCGCATCGACCTGCTCGAGGCCGCGGGCGAGGCGGCGCCGTGCTGCTGGACCGATGCGCTCGCGCTGGGCGAGCGGCTGAAGGCGCGCGGGCTCCACCTCGGCGCCGCGATCGAGACGCCGCATGCGCTGATGACCGTCGGTTCGCTGATGGCCAACGCGGGGAAGCCCTGGGCGACCGATACGGCAAAGCCTTTCACGATCGATGCGGACGCTTTCACCGTCGCTTACGGGCAGGTTAAGGCGCTCCTGGCGTTCTGTCCGCCCGAGGCGTTCGCGTGGAACTCGATCGACCTGGATGAAGCGATGGTCGCGCGCGATGACATCGTCTATTGCCCGGCCGTCTACGGCTACGCGACCTATGGCGAGGCCGACCAGCGACGGCGGCTGGTCTTCGGTCCGTTCGCGGCCGCCCGGCCGCCCTATGAGGCAGGCTCGGTGATCGGCGGCACCGCGGTGGGCGTGTCGGCGAAATCCCGCGCGCCCGATGCGGCGCTCGCCTTCGTCGCGCATATGCTCGAGGACGCGGTTCAGCGGATCCTCGTCCCGGCGCATCACGGCCAGCCGGCGATGGTCTCTGGATGGAGAGACGCCGGCAACGACGCAAGATTCAACGGCTTCTATTCGGCGGCCGTGCGCTCGGTCGAGACCGCCTGGGTGCGTCCCCGCCGCCCTGGCTATCCCATCTTTCAGGCGGAGGCGGGACGGGTCGTCGCCGACGGCCTGAGAGCGGACCGGGATGGCCGCGCGGTCGCGGAAGCCGCGCGGCGCGTTGCGGCGCCGAGGCCTGAAGTTCTCCGCAGGCAGCCGAGGGAGAAATCAAATCCATGCGCACCATCGACATGCACCTGCACCTCATCGACCTCGAACGGCTGCGCTATCCGTGGCTCGATGAGGAGCGCCGGCTGAAGCGTGACCATCCGATCGACCAATATTTCGCCGAGGCCGCGCCTGCGGGTATCGAAGCGATGTTGCACATGGAGGTGGATGTCGCGGAAGACGACCAGGAGCGGGAGACGGAGTGGGTCACGGGGATCGGACGAGGCGTCATCGGAGCGATCGCGGGCTGCCGCCGGAACATCCGGCCTTCCCGGCGCAACTCGAAAGGCTCGCCTCAACCCCCAAGGTCAAGGGCCTGCGCCGCACCTTCCACTTCACGCCGGATGAGTTGTCGCAAAGCGCGACGTTCCGGGAGAACATCCGCCGTCTTGCAGCGACGCGCTTGACCTACGATCTCTGCGCCTTGCCGCGGCAACTGCCGATCATCGCGAGGCTCGCAGTCGCTGCGCCTGACGTGCAGTTCATCCTCGACCATTGCGGCATTCCGAATGTCAAGGGCGAGGGGCTCGATCCGTGGCGCGCCCATACTAGCGCCCTCGCCGCGCTAACCAATATCGCCTGCAAGATCTCCGGAATCATCGCCTATGGCCGGCCGGAGGGCGCGACCGTCGAGGACCTGCGGCCCTTCGTCGACCATGTGATCGAGGCGTTCGGCTGGCGCCGGCTCGTCTGGGGCAGCGACTGGCCGGTCTGCACGCTGACGGCCAACCTGACGCGCTGGGTAGAGACGACGCACGCGCTCATCTCCGGCGCGAGCGAAACCGAAAAAAGCGGGCTCCTGCGCGACAATGCGATCCGCATCTACCGTCTGGACGGGCTGTGACAATGTTCGGTTAGGGTTTCCGTCTGCTCACGGGACGTAGAACACTTCCTCCATCGGCGCCCACCACTCGCCTTCGGCGCGCGTTTCGAGAGGCGCGTGCATCGGTTTCATGATCGCCCACCAGCGCTGCGTCTCGGGATCGTCGGCCATGGCCGTCATGTCGGCGGCGAAATCCGAACCGTGATATTCGAAATAGGCGAAGAGGACGTTTTCCGGTTCCCGCAGGAAAATGGAATAGTTGCGAATATTGCTGCAGCCGATTTCGGAGCGGGCGATCTCGTGCCGTTCAGGCTGGATGCCGCGTTCGAGGTGGACAAGCGCCTGCCCGCGCATATGAACCAGTTCACCTACAAATTCGCGGACCAGAAATACAACTCGGCGAAGACGATCTCGGTCGCCAATCGGCCGTATTTCGTTGGCGTGACGACGAACGGCAACATTACGCGTTACCTGAGCTTTTCGATCAATGCCACGGCGGGAACCGCGGAGCCGCAAATCAGCTCAAGCCAGTCGCTACAGTTTCCGACCGACTGCCATATCGTTGGCCAGGCGAGTACGACGCAAATCTCCATCACCGATGTCAATACGCTGGCGAACACCCGATTGACCAACACCGGCGACTTCATGAACTTCGATGGTCAGGGCGGCGTCAGCACGCATCAGGAATTTCGGCTCGTCTATCTGATCCGCGCGGTGTCCAACGTGACGGCGCTTGGCGTGGTCGGCGGGCTTGGCGCGAGGTCCGGCCTGCTAGTCGGCCGATTCATCTCAAAGGACAGGATATAAGCTCTTGAGCTTGATCCGAGCGGTCTCGGTTGTGAAGCGCCAGTCAGCCTTGGCGTGATGCTGGTTGCGGTGATTGGCCCAGGCGGCGACTTCGCGTTCGAGGGCGGCTTTGTCGGGGATGCGACGATCCAGACATTGAGTGGAGAGGACCGCGAGTTCCGACTCCGCCAGGTCTAGCCACGACCCATGCTTGGGAGTGTACACCCACTCAAATCGCTGGACGAGGCGTCGAGCCTCTGGCGCTGGGAAGGCCTTGTAGAGCGAGGACTTGTCGTGGATGTTCAAATTGTCCTGCACGAGCGTGATCGGCTCGGCGTCGGCGAAGCGAATGTCCGAGATCTCTTTTAAAACCTGGGCGTAATCGATGGCCGTGTGCCGGTCCGTCACCTTGACGTGTCGCCATCCTTCAAGAGGGGCGAACATCATGAAGAGGTTGGCGACGCCGTTGCGTTCATACTCGTAGTCACAACGGGCGGGGCTCCCCGGCTTCATGGGGATCGGGGCGCGCGTCTCGGAAATCAGCTGCTTCGACGTCTCGTCGAGACAGACCAGCGGGCGCTTGGGATCGTGCGGCCGCCGGTAGACCTCCAGCACCTCCTCCATTCCCGCGACGAAGGCGGCGTTGGCCTGCGGCGGAATCACCCAACACTTCCTCGTATGGGGCTTGAGGATGTTTTTTTAAAACACGGCCAATCGTGCTGTCGCTGGCGCGATCGACGATCTGCAGCTCCACGACCTTCTCCTCCAACAACCGCAGGCTCCAGCGCGCGAAACCCTCGGGAGGATCGGAGCACGCCAAGGCGATCAGCTTCGCCTCCTTCTCCCCGTCGAAGATCCGCGGCACAGGCGGCGTCTCTCGCGCCTTGCGGCTTAGCACCGCGTCCAGACCTTCCTCGACCAATTGCCCGCGAGTCCGGTAAACCATCGAGGCGGTCGTATCCAACGCCTTGACGATCTCGCTGTCGCTCCAACCTTCCCCCGCTTCCGAAATGTCCGCCTTCAGCAAGATCTGGACCTTCGTCAGCCGCGTCGCCGGGATCTCGCCTTTCCTTCTCAGGCCCTCAAGGCGCTCGCGCTCCTCAGCGCTCAGACGAACCACGTATCGCTTTACTGCAACCTCTCGCGACCCCATCCTCGCCTCCATCCATAAAGGTGACCAGCGCGAGTGAATCAATAAAAGGTTGCAACTTAGTTGAAGCGCGCGACTAGGTCGTGTGTCGGCTGCTGGTTGGGTGGTGGGAAAGCTGTGCAAAAAGCCACTCCAAGCGGCTGATTTTTGATCAAACGGTCGGACCTTCGGAGCTTCGGTTCCGGGGGAGAGCGGACTCCGCGCCGTGCGCGTTCAGGTCAAGGGCGCGAGCCTGACGATGAGGTCCAGGCCCTCGCGCGGGTTGGCTCAGCGACGGCGACGCCCTCGGCATGGAAACCTGCGCCGTGGGCCCCTAAACGTCAGTCGGGTCGAACCTTGAGCGAGTGGGGCGTGAGCGCGATGCTGACCTGGCAAGTGGGCCGGGTGAAGATCATCCGCATCGTCGAGATGGATTTGCCCGTTCCGGCCATGGTCATTCCGCAGGCCACTCCTGCTGAGCTGCGCAAGTCGGCGTGGCTCTATCCGCACTTCGTCAGCGAGGACAATTCCACCCTGAAGCTCAGCATCCACGCCCTCTTGGTTGACGCGCCGGGGCTGAAGCTCATCGTTGGCGCCTGCATCGGCAACGATCGGCCGCGCGAGATTACCGGCGGCCAGCCGTTGGCGACGCCGTTCCTGCAGCAACTTCAAGAGGCGGGCTGGTCACGCGACGGAGTCGACGCCGTGGTGTGCACGCACCTGCATGTCGACCATGTCGGCTGGAACACGATGCTCGAGAACGGCAAGTGGACGCCGACCTTCCCGAAGGCGCGCTACCTCATCGGCCGGCGCGAGTACGAATTCTGGAGCGCCCACGATGACGAGGAGCAGCAGGCGATGCTCGGCGATAGCGTCAAGCCGATCTTCGACGCCGGCCTCTCTGAGCTGGTTGAGCAGGACCACGTGATCTCGCCGGAGATCCGGCTCACGCCTTCCACCGGCCACACGCCGGGCCACGTCAGCGTTATGATCAAGTCCGAGGGCGAGCGGGCGGTGATCACCGGCGACAGGGCCCACACCCCTGCCAGATGGCGCACCCCGACTGGTCGTTCGGCGACAACGACCGGAAGGTCGCCGCAATCACCCGCTCGCGCCTCTTTGCCGAATGGGCCGACCAGCCGATCCTCGTCATCAGCGCCCACTTCGCCGCCCCCACCGCCAGCCACGTCATCCGCGACGGCGCAGCGTTCAGGTTTGCGGTGTGAGGGCGGCGAGCCCCGCTCCCGCCGCTCGCGGACGCCATTCACTGAGGTCGGAGCGGCGGCGGACCCCGGTCCGGGGCGCCCCTGAGGGTCAGCGACTTAAACGCCCGCCGAGGCTCGGCCGCAAAACCAGTTCTTCTGTCCCGCCCAAGCCTGCTTTGGCTCGCCGTGTTCCGCCAGCTTCCGCCAATGATCGCGCTCGCGGCGCAGATCGTCCATTTCCTTCCGCAGCTCGTCGCGGTTCGCCGTCACTGCGGCGAGGCGTTGCCGCAGTCCAAGCGCCTCGGCCTCCAGCATCGAGAGCTTGACGGTCAATTCGTCTCTTGCGTCTCTCGTCGAATTCGACTGCGTCGTCCCGGATCCCGGTGACGCTGCTGGGCCGACTTCGGATCGACGCCTGCATCGGCGCGGTCCGAGCTGATCCTTGTTGCCGCAGGCTGTAAATCATCGCGAAGAGACCCTCTTGGAAAATTGGATCGGGCGACAGGAAGTCTTGGAGTTCCAATACCCGGCGACGCCGAGGCCTGCGAAGCCGAGGAGCATCATCACCCAGGTCGACGCTTCGGGCGTGGGTGGCGTATCCGCAAGAAGGTCCATCGAAAACGAAGAGCCCTCGAACCGGTAGAGATCATTCGGCAGCCAGGGCGTGTTCGACGGCGCCCCGGGCAGAAGGGACCAGGAATGGGAGCCATTTTCGTCGACCGTGCGCTCCGACACGACAACCCAATTCGTCAGCAGCGAGCCGGAGGCGTCAGGTTCCAGACGCTCGACCACGACCGTGCCGCCCACGCCCATCGGATGGCCGGCTGAGTCCGTGGTCTTCCTTGTGGCGACATCCGCCGTGTTCGAGGTCAGCAATTCGCTTCGCGACGTCATCGATGTTCCGAAAGCGGGACCGCAATTGACGGAGCATTTGAGCGCCCAATCGCGGCCAAACAGCGACAGAGTCCCGAGCCGCTCAAGGCCAGTGTTGGGCAAAAGCGAGTCGGCGAAACCATAGGAGGAAGCGCTGACTTCGCGCGCGCCTGCGTCAGCGTCCCTCACGGATAGGGCGATCGCCGCCGTGGCCGCGAGGGCAAGGGCGATTATGGATAGGGCGACATTGCGGCGGGTCGCGCCGACATCCATGCGGCCGAGATTGTCAGGGTTCTGGGTCACCTTGAATCAAATTTATCACAAATTCGATGTGATGCAAGCATAAGTTGTCTAATGAATTAAATCTCTCCTGAGTTGTATCTGTGGGTTCAGATCCATCAGAGCAGCTGGCGCTCTAAATTACCTTTCAATAGGATAAAATGGTGATGCGCCCCAATTCTACAGGAACCGGCAAGCGGGCGGACAAATGGAACGACTCCCAGGCGCGGCCGAACATTCCTTGGGCACGGCTACACTCGGTCGGGTTTTCTTCTGCAGGCGGCGAAAAAGGCGATAAGAGAGGCTGCAGCGACAAAGACGAATGCAGCGCAGCCTGACGAAGCGGAACGGCGCTCAACCCATCGCTGACCGTCGCTTGCGTTTGAGCTGCGGCGAGACCAGATGAAGCTTTCGCAACCGGAGGCCGGCCCATGAGCGAAGCGGATCAAGTTCTCACCATCGACGTGGTCAGCGACGTCGTCTGTCCCTGGTGCTATCTCGGCGAGAAACGCCTCGAAGAAGCGCTCTCGGAAGAAGCCGGGCCAGTGGTGGTGCGCTGGCGGCCCTATCAGCTCGACCCGACCATTCCCGAAGGCGGGCTCGACCGCACCGAATACATGGAGAAAAAGTTTGGCAAGAGCGCCAGGCTGCAATCGGCTCACGACAACCTGACCCGGCTTGGCGCCGAGGTCGGGGTCCCCTTCGCCTTCGACAAGATCAAGCGCTCGCCCAACACCCTCGACGCGCACCGGCTCATCCGCTGGGCGGCGTCGGCCGGCGTTCAGGCCGAAGTGGCCGATCGATTGTTCAAGGCCTATTTTGTCGAGGGACGCGACATCGGCGACCGCGGCGTGTTGATAGAGATTGCGGGCGAATGCGGCCTTGACGCCGGCGAGATCGAAAAGCGGCTCGCTGACGAAGCAGACATCGACCTTGTGCGCCAGGAGATCGAGCAGGCTCAGGCGATGGGGGTGAGCGGCGTGCCGTTCTTCATCTTCGGCGGCCGCGTCGGCGTTCCGGGCGCCCAGGAGCCTTCCGTGCTGCGGCAGGCGATCGCGCAGGCGCGCCAGGAGATGGCGGAAGGCGCCAACGCGACGGCGCGAAGCGCCTGAGTTTTAGGCCGCGTCGTCGAGCCGGGCGACAAGCTCGGGCGGCAGTTCGACGCGCGGCGCTTTATCCTCGCCCGAATTCGGCGGCGGCGCGTCGCAAGCTCGAGCGGCGGCGCGCCCGGCCGGAGTTCGTGAGAAGTCGGCGATCAATTTCGGCGCCCGGGCCTCGTCGTCGTTGACGGGCGAAAATTCCAGGACGAGCGGGAGCCGACCGCTTGATGCCGAAGCCGCCGCCTCGCGCGCGAAGTGCGCTGCTTCCGCCTTCGCCGCTTCGGCGGCGAAACGCCAGAGCAGCGCCCGAACCTTGGCGAGCGCCGGATCGTCGAGCTGTTCGCAGGCGTCGATGACCTTTTGCACGAGCGGCAGTTTGAGGCTGTCGCCAGCTTTCGGCGGCCTGAGCTTTGATCGCCACGAGCGCGGCGCGAAAGGCGAACAGGACGCCGGCTTTCAAGCCAGCCCGGCGGGCGAGCGCGGCAAAGCCTTCCCCCTGCGGCTCGAGGATAAAGGCGGCGACGCGCGGCGCCGGCAGGCCCGAGAGTTCCGCCAGAGCCTGCACAAACAGAGTCCGTTCTCCGCCAAGCAGCGAACGCAGCAGCAAGGCTGGCGTGAGTGCGCCGGCGGCGCGCAGCGCACGCATAAGCTCGGGCCGCTCGTCCGGACGGCATGACGAGGCGATCGTGCAGATCGCCTGATCGCGCGCCTCGCGGGCGACGCGCTCGGCTCGCAAGGGCGCCATCCATTGCGACGCCTCGACCCCTAGATCTTTCGCCGCCGCGACCGCAATGCGCGCTCTCAAGGCCGCCGGCAGGGAAGCGCGCTCGAGCAGCGCATCGCGCACGCGCGCATCGTCATGGAAGCGGGTCAGAATGCCGTGCAGCAATTCGGCTGGAAGATCGATGTCGAGATTGCCGATGAGCGCGAGAACCGCGTCGAGTTGTCCGACGTTGGCCAGCGCGGCGGCCGCTTGACGGCCCAACTTCGGCCGGCGGGCCAGCGCCATATGCGCGGGCAGATCTCCGTTCCCGACCCAATCGACGAGATCGGCGTCGGTCAGCACGGGTGAATATTGAAGCACCGCAGCGGCCGCTTCCGGCTCGTCCGCCGCCAGCGCGAGGATCACGGCGCGCGGCGCATCGTGGGCCCTGCACAAAGCTTCCGCCAGCGCCCGGCGCACCAGGACTGAAGGATCATCGAGTTAGCGCGGTCATCGCCACCGCCGCTTCGGCGCGCACCGACGCGGTCAGATCGGAATAGAGATAGGCGCGGGCGAGCGCGCTCGCCCCTTGCGCCCGCGCGTCCGCGTCGGCGGTTTGCGCCCAGGACAAAAATCGACGCACTATGTCTGGCTTGGCGCACGACGGCGGCGGCAGGAACTCGGTCATCGGAAGGTTGGCGTGCATGTCGGCCTCCCTGGGCGGTCATGGCGGTAGACGCTAATCGTGCAGATTGCACGCGCATGGTTAAAATCAACTTAAGGTTGTACGAGGAACGCCCATGGAGACCGGAACTCTTCGCCATCCGCGCGGCGGCCTCTATTTCGAGGCGTTCTCGATCGGCCAGGTGTTCCGCCACGGGCTGACCCGCACGGTCACCCAAATGGACAACATGCTGTTCTCCAACATGACGCTGAACCCGCAGCCGCTGCATATCGACGCGCATTTTTGCGCGACCGAAACCGAATGGGGCCGGCCGCTGATGAATTCCCTGTTCACGCTCGGGCTGATGATCGGCATTTCCGTCAACGACACCACGGTCGGCACGACCATCGCCAATCTCGGCATGACCGATGTCGCTTTTCCGGCGCCCCTTGTTCGAAGGCGACACGATTCGGGTCGAGACCGAGGTGATGGCCATGCGCGCCTCCAAGTCTCGCCCCGAGGCGGGGCTGGTCGAGTTCCGGCACCGCGCGTTCAAACAGGATGGCACGCTGGTCGCCGAGTGCCGCCGCACGGCGTTCATGCGCCGGCGCGAGCCTGAGATGCTGACCGTCTGAGGGGCCCATGCGCTCGCTTCTCATCGCGCCGGCGGACGAGCAGAGGCTCGCCGAGGCGCTCGAGAGCGGCGCGGACGCGATCATCGTCGATCTCGGCGCAGGCCGCGCCGGCGACAAGGGCCGGCGGCGCGGGCCGCGGCGGCGCGATTCCTGGAAGAGACGCACAGCCAGGGCGGCGGGCCGGCGCTCATCGTCAGGACCCATGCGCTCGATTCGGGCGAGACCGATGCCGATCTGGACGCGGTCATGGCCGGCGCGCCTGGCGCCATTCTGCTGCCGGGAAGCCTTGGGGCGCGCGAGCTTCCAGCAGCTTTCCGCCAAGCTCGCGGTGCGCGAGGCCCACCTTGGGCTCGCCGACGGCGCGACCCGGGTCATCGCCGTCGCCGATACGGCCCAGTCTCTTTTCACTATGGGAAGCTATCGCGGCTCGAGCGCGCGGCTCATCGGCGTCGCCTGGAGCTCCGAGATCCTTGCGCGCCGATATCGGGGCCGAGACGGACCGCGACCGCCTCGGCGATTACCTGGGCGCCTATCGCCTGGCGCGGGAGCTGACGCTGCTTGCCGCGACGTCGGCGCGCGTGGCCGCGATCGACGCGGCCTTCCCCGACATCCGCGACTTGGAGGGCCTGCGCGCCGAGGCGCTCGCTGCGCGGCGTGACGGCTTTACCAGCAAGATCGCGCTCGCTCCGGCGCAGGTCGCCGTTATCAATGAAATCTTCCCGCCGCGAACCGCGCCCGTCGCCGAGAGCGGCGCCTAGCGCGTGGCGCAGAAGCAATCGAGGGAACGAAGGGCGCCCGGCGTTCCCCCGGATCGCGTCGCCGTAGCCCGTCCGGAAGGACGGGCGTCTTCGACGCCCTATCGCTCGCGATGACGGCGACGTCCAAACACGCCGCGCTTTAGCGCGGATTGCATTGGGGTCGAACCGCGATCGTCATCGCGACCCCACCACCCCCACCCGCCCCCACAAGAGGGGGCGGGTGCGCTAACGCCGGCGGTTCAACGAAATGCGGCAAGCTCAGCATCAGGCCGACCTTATCCGACCGCCGACAGCGGCGCCGCCACCTGTTCGAGCGGCTTGCGCTCGGCGTTGATGGCGTACAGCCAGGCGACGACGGCGGCGGCGAACATGAGACAAGCGGCGAAAACATAGCCGCCGAAGATGCTGGCCCGCGACCCGCTTTCGATCAGCTTGCCGAAAATGAGCGGCGCGGCGACGCCGCCGATGCCGGTTCCGATTGCATAAAAGATCGCGATGGCCATGGCGCGAATTTCGATCGGAAAGGTCTCGCTGACCGTGAGATAAGCCGCGCTCGCCGCCGGAGAGGCGATGAAGAACACGATCATCCAGCCGATCGTCTGGCCCATGGCGGACAAGAGATCCTGCTGGAAGGCGAGGGCGACCGCCAGCATGAGCACGCCTGAGAGGCCGTAGGTCAATGTGATCATGATGCGGCGCCCAAGCGTATCGAACAGGCGCCCGAGCAACACGGGCCCGAGAAAATTGCTGAGCGCGAAGGGCAGGATGTACCAGCCGACGGAGCCTGAGCCGACGGAGTAGAATTTCGTCAACACGAGTGCGTAGGTGAAGAAGATCGCATTGTAGAAGAACGCCTGCGCCGCCATCAGCGTCAGCCCGACGAACGTCTGCACGCGATGGCGGTTGATCAGCGTGTCGAACACTTCGCTGAGCGGCGTATGCTCACGCGAGCGCAAGCGGATCGATTTGTCGGCAGAGACCGGCTCGAGCTTGACCCCCTCCTTGTCAAATCCCTGTTCGATGCCTTTGACGACGTCCTCGCCCTCCTTTTCCCGCCCATGGATCGCGAGCCAGCGGGGGCTTTCGGGCACCCACATGCGCATGAAGAAGACGGCAAGACCCAGAATGGCGCCGGTCAGGAACGCGAGGCGCCATCCCCACTCCGAAGGGATGAGCGCCGGATTGAGCAGCACGACCGCGACCACGGCGCCGAGCGCCGCGCCAACCCAGAAACTGCCGTTGATCGTGAGATCGAGTTGGCCGCGGTAGCGCGCGGGGACCAGCTCCTGGATGGTCGAATTGATGGCGGAATATTCACCCCCGATCCCGCAGCCGGTGAAGAAGCGAAACAGGAAGAAGGCGAAGCCGTTCCAGGCGAGGCCGGTAAGCGCGGTCGCGATGAGGTAGACGACGATGGTGATGAAGAAGAGTTTTTTTCGCCCGAGCCGGTCGGTCAGCCAGCCGAAAAACAGCGCCCCGACCACGGCGCCGAGAAGGTAGGCGCTGCCGGCCAATCCGACCTCGGAATCGGAGAAGCGAAGCGCCGGGCTGTCTTTCAATGCCGACGCGACCGATCCCGCAAGCGTGACTTCGAGTCCGTCGAGAATCCAGGTGATGCCTAGCGCGGCGATAACCAGGACGTGAAAACGGCCCCAGGGTAGACGTTCCAGCCGAGCCGGAATGAGGGTCGAAATCTCTTGCGATGTATGCGCGGATGTCGCCGACATAAAGGTCCCCGCTCAATGCAGCCCGCATTGTCCCGGGTGGGAAACGGGATCGCGGCCGGAAGGTTGCGTAATGCGTCTCCGGTCGGCGCTTAAAGCGCCTGCTCCCACCGATCCCGGTAGGCCTCAAGTCCGGACAGGTCCCACCGGCGCGCCGGCTCGAGCCGCGGCGGCGAATGAGGTTCGCCCCAATGGGCGAGCATCGCCGCGCCGGCTGCGGCGCCTGCGCTCATCGGCGCAGTCACCACCCGCCGGCCGGGCATGAGGCGGGCGAGCACGGCGGCGAATGCGGGCGAGCGGGTGAATCCGCCTTCGACGATGAGTTCGCCCGGCGCTTCGAGGCGGCGAAGCATGTGCGCGGTCATCAACGCCGAATAGAGAGTCGCAAGCGCCGCACGCGCTTTTGGCGTCGTTGGCGCGGGGCCTTCGATCACACCTTTGCGCGCGGCGAACGGGCCGCCCTGATCCGAGAACGCGGGCAAGGCGAGCGCGCCGGAGGCGATGATCGCGGCGACGTCGGAATCGTCCGCGTCGGCCGGTGCGTCGCCGGTCAGGAGCGAGTACTCACGCCCACCCATGAAGCGCGCGGTTGGCACCGGCTCCCCGCGCACATCGACGTTCGCCAGCATGTCGGCTTCCGGATCGAGCCGCGCCGTTCCGCCGACGGCCATGATGATGACCCAGGTCCCGGTCGAGATCAC
Organism: uncultured Alphaproteobacteria bacterium; assembly: GCA_963833955.1. Lineage (GTDB taxonomy): Bacteria > Pseudomonadota > Alphaproteobacteria > Rhizobiales > Beijerinckiaceae > Roseiarcus. The sequence goes on from CAWHZY010000021.1 coordinate 54,007, forward strand.
GGTGAACGGCTCGCGCCGGGACAGAAGATGCGGCACGAGCGAGGCGTTCGAATCATGCGCGCCGCAGATGACGCGCACATCGGGGGACAAGCCGGTCGCAGCGGCGACCTCAGGCTTGAGCGTTCCGAGCGTGTCCCAGGCCTTGCGCATTGGCGGGAAAAGCCGCCGCCAGCCGAGCTTGTCGACCATGCTCGAGAGATCGCCCTCTTTCGGGCGCCACAGGTCCGTGTGCGCGCCCATGGCGGTGAATTCGTCGCCGCGACGCCGCTTAGGCGCCATGACCAATATTGCGGATAGCCAAGAAACGCTCGCGCGGCGGCGAACTCGGCCGGGAACGCGCGCTGAAGATAGTAGACCTGACGGCCGAGATTGAGCCCGCGCGGGAGGTTCGGCGACAGCGTCTCCTCGAACGGCGGGCGAAGCTTGTCGTATTCCGCCGCGATCTCCGGATCGATGTCGAACTCATAGTCGACGGCCGGCAGCGCGGCGTCCTTGTCCGCGACCAGCACGCCCGCCGCGCCATGCGCCGAGATGGAAATCGCCTCGATGGGAAAACGCGCGCCGAATTCCTTCAGCGCGCCGATGAGGAACGTCCAGGCGCCTTCGGTGTAAAGGCTTCGATACGGGCCAGCGCGCATACGGCAAGAGCGATGCGTTAGGATGACCGCGCTCGGCCACGACCTTGCCCGTGGCATCGAACACGACGACCTTCATGTTCGTCTTGCCGACATCGAAGACCGCAACGCAGCGGCTCATGCGTCAATCCAGATGGAACACTTCCGCGAGCAGCGGCGCGCGCTTGAATGAACTCGTCATCGCGAGGAGCGAAGCGACGCGGCGATCCAGGAGTCGCAGGGCACCCCAGGTTCCCCCGATTGCTTCCCCCCGGGGCGTGGACCCGGGGGTCGCCATGACGATCGCGGTTCGACCAATTGCGCCTTCGGTTCAGAAGTCGAACTTGGTGACGTTGTCCTTGTTGAAGATGAAGGGCGCCCCGAGCAGGATTTCGCTGCCGTTCACGACATTGAGCTTGCCGAGCTTGCCCGCTTCGACCGAGGTCGAGCCGGGCTTGAGCTTGCCGTCGACGACCGCGCGCATGACGTAGGTCGCGGCATAGCCGAGATCGACCGGGTTCCACAGGACCACCGACTTGACGCAGCCGGCGTTGACATAGGGCTTCATCGCGTTCGGAGTCGCGAGGCCGACGACGGCGATCTTGCCGCATTGGCCAGCCTTGGTCACGGCTTCGGCGGAAGCCGGCGTCGCCACCGAAGTCATGCCGAACAGGCCTTTCAGCTTGTCGCCATATTTGTTGATGAGGGTCGTCGCCTGGTTGAAGGACAGATTGTTGTCCTCCTGCGCCTCGACCGTCTCGAGCCAGGTCATTTTCGGATGGCATTTTTCGGCATAGGCCTGCATCTCGGCGATCCAGCGGGCCTGGTTGGGCGTCGTGAATGTCGACGTGACAATGGCGAAACTGCCGTCCTCGCCGATCTCCTTCGCCATCGAGTCCATCATGGACTTGCCGATGCCGTTGAACTCAGCCTGGTTGACGAACCATTCGCGCGCGTCGGGCGTCGAGTTGGCGTCGTAGCCGACGACGTGGATGCCCTTCGACAACGCTTTCTTGAGGACCGGCGCGATGGCGACCGGATCATTGGCGGCGAACAGCACGCCATCGACGCCCCGGGTGATGTAATTGTCGATGAACTTGATCTGCTCATCGATCTTGGCTTCGGTCGGCCCGTCGGTCGTCACCTTGACGTTGCCGAGCTCCTTGGCCGCGTCCTGCATGCCTTTGGAGGTCGCGTTGAAATAGCCGATGCCGATCAGCTTCGGCACGTCGACGATGGTGATCTCCTTGCCCGCCTTGTCGGGCGGATTGGTCGGCTGGCCGCCGTCATAGGGCTTTGCCGCGGCCGGCGCCGCCGCTCCGCTCGCGTCGCAAGCGAGCGGGCTGGTCGGAAGATCGTCGGCGCCGTCCCATTTGCTTGCGGCGTTCGCGCCGCCAGCAGCGAACGACAGGGCGAACATCGCCGCCGCCGTGGTGGTCAGTAGATTCGCTTTCATATCCATTCCTCCCTAGATGCCGCTTGCCAGCGGCGTTGGTCTTCCCAATGCGGCGCTCAGTCGCGGCGCCGCTGAAGTGAACTCGCGATCAAAACCGAGAGAATGAGCGCGATCCCGATAACGACGATTGTCGCGTCCCCCTTGACGCCCGTCAACGCCAGCCCATTCTTGAGGAGCTGGATCATCACGAGGCCGATCACGGTGCCCCAGATCGTGCCGGAGCCGCCGAAAATGCTGGTTCCTCCCAGCACCACCGCGGCGATCACGTCGAGCTCATAGCCGATCCCCATATCCATCCGCGTGGTCGTCACCCGCGAAACCAGAACCCAGGCGGCGAGGCCCGAGGCAAAGCCGGACAGCGTGTAGACGATGAGTTTCACTCGATCGACCGACAGAGCCGAAAACCGCGCCGCCGTTTCATTCGCGCCGATCGCGTAGAGCGCGCGGCCGAAAGTCGTGCGATCGAGCACGATTCCCGCGATGACGATCAGAACGAGCAGGAGGAGAAGTTGCGTCGGCACGCCGAACACGTCCCCCTGGCCGAGAAAATAGAACCATTCCGGATAGCCGCGCACCGAATGCGCCTGACTTATGCCCTCGGCGAGACCCCGATAAAGCGCGAGCGTCGCGATCGTCATGATGAGCGGGGGCACTCTCACCCGTGTGATGACAAGACCATTGATGAAGCCGGCGAGAGCGCCGACGAAGAGCGAGAAGACGATCGCCAGTGGCAGCGGAAAACCGAAGGTTTTCCACGAATAGCCGAGCATGATCGCGCACAGGCCGACGATCGCGCCGACCGAAAGGTCGATGCCGCCGGTGATGATGACGAAAGTCATCGGCAGCGCGATCAGGCCGATCTCGGTCATGAGCCGGCCCTGGTTCAGAAGGTTGTCCAGGGTCAGAAAGCGGTCGTTCAAGAGACCGAGGCCGAAGAGCGCGATCAGGAGGATGATCGCGAGCAGCGTCTCGTGGCGCTTGAGCCAGCGAGGCACGCGAAACGTCTTGGCTTCGATCGCTAGGCTCATCGCTTCCACCCTTGCGCGGCGCGGCGCTGGCGACGCAGGATGTCGGCAATGACGGTTGCGAGAATGAGCCCGCCGCGCAAGGCGTCCGTCCAGTAGGGGGACACGTTGATGAACACGAGCGCGCTCGTGATCTCGGCGATGAGAATAGCGGCCAATGTCGAGCCGACTGCCGTGCCAACGCCGCCGAGGATGCTGACGCCGCCGACGACCGCGGCGGTGATGATGGTCAGTTCGAGGCCTTGCGGGGTCGTCGACTGGATGACGCGGAGCTGCGTCGCATAGACGAGCGAAGCAAGGCCGGCGAAGAGCCCATGCAGCGCAAACACCATGAGCACGGTACGCTGCGGATTGACCCCGCAGAGGCGCGCGGCCTCAGGGTTTCCGCCCGTCGCGTAGATCGCACGGCCCGTCGGCGAATTGCGCATCCAGAGCGCCGCCAGCACAGTGGCGAGCACCATGATGACGACGGGCGTAGGCACGCCGAACAGGGAGAGATCGGCGAGATGGAAGTTCTGCGGCAGGTCGGTGATCCATTTCCCGCCGGTGACGCTGATGAGGCCGCCTTTAAGGATCGACAGCATGCCGAGCGTGACGACGATCGCCGGGATTCGGAGATAAGCGATGATCGCGCCCTGCGCCGCCATCACGGCGACGCCGATGACCAGCGGCGCGAGCCAGGTCACGATGATCGGCGCGCCCGCGACGGCGAGTGAACCGCTGACCGTCGCCAAAACGCCGATGAGGGCGCCGACGGAAATATCGATGTTGCCGGAGATGATGACCATCGACATGCCGACAGCGGCGATCGCGATATAAGCGTTGCCGAGCAGGATGTCTGAAAGATTGCGCGTGGCGAGGAAGCGTGGATTGATGAAGCCGACCACCACGGCAAGCGCGACGATCGCGACGGCAAGCAGAAGCTCCTGGCCAGCTAGGCGGCGAAACAGGCCGCTTCGGGAGTTTGCCGAAGTGGCGATCGCGGTCGCGGTCACGCCGCTCTCTCCGCGCCCGACGTCCCGCCCATCATCGCGGCGCCCACGGCCTCGGACGTCGCGTCCGCGCGATCGAACTCAGCCACGAGCCGGCCCTCGCGCATCACGAGCACGCGGTCGCTCATGCCCAGCACTTCGGGCAGTTCGCTTGAAATCATCAGGATCGCGACACCTTCGCCGGCGAGCTGGCTCATCAGCCGATGAATCTCGGCCTTGGCGCCGACGTCGATGCCCCGCGTCGGCTCATCCAGGATCAGGAACTTCGGATTGTTGGCGAGCCATTTGCCAAGCACGATCTTTTGTTGATTGCCGCCGGAGAGGCGGCCAGCGATCTCGTCGACCGAGCTTGTCTTGACGCTGAAACGCGCAACGCCCTCAAGCGCCATCCGCCGCTCCGCGGCGCGGTCGATGAATCCGCTGCGAGACAGGGATCCAAGCGCCGCAAGCGAGAAATTGTGCAGGACGCTCATGCCTCGAACCAAGCCCTGCGTGGCGCGATCTTCCGGCACGTAGGCGACGCCGTTTGCGCGTGCAGTTTCGGGCGAGTCGATTCGGACGCTTTGGCCGTTGAGCCGGATCTCGCCGGATTCGCTCGGCGTCATGCCGAACAACGTCTGCGCCAGTTCGCTGCGTCCCGACCCCACGAGCCCCGCAAGGCCGACGATCTCGCCCGCGCGAACGGTGAGGCTGACGCCCTTGGTGAGCGGCCGGCGCACGAGATCGCGCGCTTCGAGGATCGGCGCGCCGATCGGCGCCACGGTTTTCGGGAAGAGGCTCTCGAGCCGCCGCCCGACCATCATTTGCACGAGTTCGCCGACGTTGGTGTCGGCGACGTCGCGCGAACCGACACAAGCGCCGTCGCGCAGCACCGTGACGCGATCGGCGATTGCAAAGATTTCGTCAAGACGGTGACTGATATAGACGATGCCGACGCCGCGCTGCTTCAGGCGGCGGACGACGTCGAACAAACGCGTCACGTCGCTTTCCGTCAGCGCCGCGGTCGGCTCGTCCATGATGAGGATGCGGGCGTCATGCGACAAAGCGCGCAAGATCTCGACGCGTTGACGGTTTCCGACCGTGAGTACGCCGACGATTTGGTCAGGAGAGAGATCATCGATTTCGAGTGAGTTGAGGAGCCGCGCGGCTTCGGCGCGCATCGCCCGCCAATCGATGCGACCGGCGCCGGCCAAAGGCGCATGGCCGAGAAAGATATTTTCCGCGACGCTGAGCTCGGGAAACAGCAGCAGCTCCTGATAGATCGTTGCGACACCCGCGCGCCGCGCGTCGTCGGGCGAAGAGAAATCGACCTGCGTCCCGTTGACGAGAATGGAGCCAAGGTCCGGCTGATAGACGCCGGAGACAATCTTGATCAGGGTCGATTTGCCGGCACCGTTCTCGCCGAGCAACGCATGGACCTCACCCGGACGCACATCGAACGACACGCCCGAGAGCGCACGAACGCCGGGAAACGTCTTCTGGATATTGCGGACCTCGAGCAGCGGAGTCGCGGCTCGGTCGGGCGGAGCGGCGGCCTCCTGCTCCGTGCTCACGCCGCCTCCGTACCGACGGACGCGCCGGCCGCCGCCGCGAGGTCGGCAAGGGAGCCTTGCGCGGCGAGGAGATTGCGGAGGATCTCGACGCGCCGTCGCTCGCGCATAACCTTGTCGTTCCCCCGATATTGGTCGTTGCTGCTTTCAGTGCCACGCGCCTCCAGGGCTGTCAATCGAGCGCGGTCAACGCGCTTACGAGGTCGCGCAATCGCGCAGAAACGTTGACGCTCTGCGAGCACTTGCCTATGGAGGGTGAAATCGCACCGCATTGAGAGGAAGGGCCCCCATGAGCGGCGATCAAGTTCGTTTCGACGCTCCATTGCCCGATCTCTGGGACGACGAGCATGCGGCTTCCCTCGATGAGCCGGGCCTTCTGCTCTACCGGTCGAACCTGCTTGGCAGCGACCTCCGCATCACCAATTTCGGCGGCGGCAACACGTCCGCCAAGCTGCCCGCAACCGATCCTCTGACGGGCGCTCCAACTGAGGTCTTGTGGGTCAAAGGCTCGGGCGGCGACATCGGCTCGATGAAGCTCGACGGCTTCTCGACGCTCTACATGGACAAGCTCTTGAGCCTCAAATCGATCCATCGCGGCCTCGCGCACGAGGACGAAATGGTCGCGCTCTACAATCACTGCACATTCAACCTCAATCCGCGCGCAACCTCGATCGACACAACGCTGCACGGCTTCGTTCCGCATCGCCATGTCGATCACGTCCATGCGGACGCGGTCATTGCGATCGCGGCGAGCGAAAGCGCCGAAGCGTTGACGAAAGAGATCTACGGCGGCGAGCTCGGCTTTTTGCCCTGGCAGCGGCCAGGCTTTGATCTGGGCTTGAAGCTCGGCGCGATGGCCGAGGCCAATCCTAAGATGAAGGGCGTGGTGCTCGGCGGCCACGGGCTGTTCACCTGGGCCCCGACTTCGAAGGAATGCTATCGGCTCACGCTGGAGATCATCAACAAGGCCGCGCGTTGGCTCGGCGAAAAGACGAAAGGCGCAGCCTTCGGCGGATCGCGCGTCGAGGCGCTGGCGCGGGCCGACCGGCGCAATGTTGCGGCGAAGCTCCTGCCCGCCATTCGCAAGCATATTTCCGCAAGCGAGCGCAAGATTGGCCACTTCACGGATGCGCCAGCGGTGCTGGAGTTCGTCAATTCTAAAGACCTGAAGTCGCTGGCCGCGCTTGGGACGTCCTGCCCGGACCATTTCCTGCGCACGAAGATCCGTCCGCTTGTGCTGCCTTACGACCCGACCTCCCGCAATCTCGATGCGACGCTCGCGTCGCTGGACGAGACCCTCGCCCACTACCGCGCGGACTATGCAGCCTATTATGAGCGCTGCAAACATCCGAACTCGCCGGCGATGCGCGACCCCAACGCGGTCGTCTATCTCGTCCCCGGAATCGGCATGCTGTCGTTCGCCAAAGACAAATCGACGGCGCGCATTGCTTCGGAGTTTTACCTCAACGCGATCAACGTGATGCGCGGCTCGACGAGCGTCGGCAAGTACGTGGGCCTTTCGGAGCAGGAAGCGTTCAATATCGAATATTGGCTGTTGGAAGAGGCCAAGCTTCAGCGCATGCCGAAGCCGAAATCGCTCGCGGGGCGCGTCGCGCTGGTGACCGGGGGCGCCGGGGGCATTGGGCAGGCGATCGCGGCTCGGCTCATGGACGAAGGCGCCTGCGTCGTGCTCGCCGACATCGACGCCCAGAGCCTGGACGCGGCCATCGCCGACTTCGGCAAAAAGTTCGGCAAGGATGTGGTCAGCGGCGTCCATGTCGACGTGACGAACGAGAGCAAGGTCGAAGCGGCGTTTCACGAAACGGTCCTCGCCTTCGGCGGCCTGGACATTCTTGTCGCCAACGCCGGCATCGCCTCCGCGGCTCAATTCGAAGACACTTCGCTCGAGCTTTGGAACCGCAATATCGCGATCCTCGCGACCGGATATTTCCTGTCCGCGCGCGGCGGCTATCGGATCATGAAGGATCAGGGCCTCGGCGGCAGCATCGTCTTCATCGCGTCGAAGAACGCGCTCGCCGCTTCGCCCGGCGCGTCGGCCTATTGCACGGCGAAAGCGGCCGAAGTGCATCTCGCGCGCTGCATAGCGCTCGAAGGGGCGCCGTTGGGCATCCGCGCCAACACGGTCAATCCGGACGCCGTGCTGCGCGGCTCGAAGATCTGGCAGGGCGAATGGCGGACGCAACGGGCCGCGTCAAACAAGGTGAGCGAAAACGAACTCGAAGAGGTCTACCGCCAGCGTTCGCTGCTGAAACGATCCGTCTATCCCGAGGACATCGCCGAAGCGGTCTATTATTTCGCCTCTGACCTGTCCTCGAAGAGCACGGGCAATATCCTCAACGTCGACGCCGGCAACGCGGTCAGCTTCACACGCTGAGGCCAAGCGCTCGTCTGCGCTCCTGGCGGAAGAACGATGAGTTAAGTCCGCGCTCCAACCTGTGCGGCGCGCGGACTTAAGCCGTGTGGACGCCAGCTATTCCGCTGGCGTGGCCGACGGAAGCGCGTCGGCGGGGATCGTGACCGGGTCTGCCTGCCGGCGGAAGCGCCGCCAAGCCATGCGGATGTCGCGGAACAACCTCATCCAGGCGTTCGGTTCGGCGAAGTGCGACGCGAACTCCCGGTTCGTCTCCAGAGGCAGCCAGTAATCCTGCCTCCAGACCTTGAACATCGAATGCAGTTCGTCCGCCTGCTCGGGTTTGATGGCGAGAGTCGCACAGCCACAAAGTGCGTCGATCGTCACGCGTCCTTTCCGGTCGAACTGGAAGCGATGGCGGCTCGGAGCATGGTTGAGCCAGCCGTGAGCGTATTCGAAATCGGCGGGCTGAAACCGAAGCGCGGAGATCATCGGCGCGACGTCCAGATGGCGAAGCGACTGACCCGGCGCCAGTGTGTATTCCATGTTTGGCATCATAGTCTCCCTAACCAAGGAGCCCCGTAGCCCTCAACGTTTTCGGCGAGCAGCGCGTTTCCGCGCCGCATGCCGGCATGGACGCATTTTTCTCTTGGACGCGAACCGCAGCAATGCGTGATGCGAAGCACGGCAAGGACGGCGCGCGCTGGTTACGCTATGCTCAGACTAACGCCGTTTGACGCCGGGCTGCAATCGTTTCCTTGGCAGCCCAACTGTCCCGCCAATCACAAATTGGCGCGCGGCGATCTGGCGTGTCGGCAAGCTTTGCGGCGTTGTGATCAGGCCGGCCCGATCGAGGCGGCCCGATGGCCCCAGCACACTTGAAATCCAGATATATCTGACTAGAGTCAGAGAATGGACGAGAGCCAGCTGCAGAGCGTTCGCCGCTTCAATCGGCTTGTGACTCAGCGCGTCGGCGCGCTCGAAGTCGATTACCTGCGGCGGGGCCGCCCTTTGGCGGAGGCGCGGCTCCTTTTCGAGATCGGCGCCGATGGGGCCGACGTCCGGGCGCTCCGCAGCAAGCTTGGGCTTGATTCGGGCTATCTCAGCCGTCTGCTGCAGTCCCTGAGCGCGCAAGAATTGATCGCGATCGCGAAGGGAGAAGAGGATGGTCGCCGCCGCCGCGTGAGCCTGACCCGCAAAGGGAGCGCCGAGCGTGCGGCCTATGAGAGGCTCTCGGACAATCTCGCGGAATCGATGCTGGACCCCCTCGACAGCTCTCAGCAGAACCGTTTGCTGGCGGCGATGGGCGAAGTTGAGCGACTGATCCGAGCCGCCTCGGTCAAGGTTGCTGCCGAAGCTCCGGACACCGCCGACGCGCGCCTCTGCCTCAGCACATACTTCAGCGAGCTCGCGGCGCGTTTCGAGACCGGCTTTGACGCCGGCGCAGATGATTCCGCGCGCGTCGAGGACATGGCGCCTCCGTCCGGTCTTTTTGTGATCGCGCGGCTCGATGGCGACGCGGTCGGATGTGGCGGGTTCAAACGCGTCGATAAGGCGACGGGAGAAATCAAGCGGGTCTGGACCGCCCCGTCCGCCCGGGGATTAGGCGTTGCGCGGCGGATGTTGCGGGCGCTCGAAGCCGCCGCCCGCGAAGCGGGCGTGAAGACGCTGCGCCTCGACACCAACCGGGCGCTGACCGAAGCGCACGCGCTTTACCGGAGCGAAGGTTATCGGGAAATCGCCCGGTTCAACGACAATTCCTACGCCCATCATTGGTTCGAGAAGCGGCTCTAGGCCTTCGGTCACGCCGCCAATCGTCGGAGCCTAGAGGGCCTCGCTCTTCGCCGCACGTTCGTATTTCCGTGCGGCGGTCGTCACGGCGATGGCGGCGGCGGCAACCGGTCCGTCCGGGGGGACGCCGCCAATCCAGGCTGCATTGGGCGAGCCGGCAAGGAGCGCCTGAAGCCCGTTGCTGATCGCGAGGTCAGGCAAAGGAGCGCCGGTTTGCGTCGCGAGACGAGCGGCCGAAAGTTGGGCCACAAGGCTGTAGGCCCTGATCAGAAGCTCCGCCATCTCATCGAGACCCTTGCGCGCCGTCATCGGCTCGATGGCCATCCGGCCCGCGGAATCGGAGAGAGCGGCCATGGCCTCGAGCACGTTCTTTCGCGCGAGCCGGTAGTCATGTTCGCTAACGTCGCTCCTCAGTGCGGCGAGAGCGAAGGCGGCAAGCTGGGCCTGAAGGCGGTTCGCCAATTGGGGCGCCTCGAGGAATTCCCAGCGCGGCCAGAAGTAATTGAAGAGATGCGCGATCGCCGCGCCGATCAGCGTATCGGCCAGCCGCACCAGGATGGGCGCCGAGACCGACGGCTGGACCAGATGCAACGACACCAGCGCCATCACCGACGCTCCGGTCGAAGAAATGCGGTAGTTGAGCCGGGCGAAACTATGCACGATAGTGACCGCGAAACCTTGAACGGCGACGAGCGCGCCAGCTGGCAAATAGGCGACGGAGCCAGCCGCCAGCACGCACCCGACGAGCGTGCCGATGACTCGGTCGTCGCGCCGCTGACGCGTCATTCCGTATCCCGCGCGGATCACGACCGCGATGGTGAGGAGAACCCAGTTGCCATGCCGCTCGTCGCCAAGCGATTGCGCCACGAGCGCGCCCGCCATCATCGCCAGCGACAGGCGAGTCGCAAATCGCAGCACCGGCGAATCGGGTTTGAGATGGGGCGCAAGCGCGCTCGGTCCGTAGTTCCGCTTCGGGATGAATGCGGCAAGATCAACGTCGCCGATCGCAGCCTTCGCCGTCCCGTCGTTTGACAGCGACCGTTCGAGGCGTCGGATCTGACCGAGAGACCGAACGAGCCGCCACGCCGCGGCGTCGAGCGCTTCGCGCGCCTTTGCATCCATTGCATCCGCTTCAACTCGCGCAACTTCGTTCCTGAGCGCGTCGATCGCAAGCTGATGGTCAGGCGGCAATGTGGGGCGGCCGGTGGTCAGAAGCTCCAGGCTCAAGTGCTGAAGATCATGCGCTCCGATCCGCAAAGCCTCGCCAATCCGCGCCAGCACCGCCGCCGCTCCGGGCGTCTCTCGGATAAGTTCGACATCGCATTGCGCGGCGACGAGAGCGTCGAGCGCGTCAAGCAAGATGCCGATCGAGGCCGCGAGCCGCATCCGCTCTCCCGCCCGGCCGGATCGCTCGAGCAAAAGCGAGCGCGCCGATTGCAACTGCTCGGACAGCGCCGACTGCTGGCGGATCGTCGCGCCATAAGCCGCCGCCAAATCCTGGTCGGGATCGAAGATGCCGGCGACCGCGCGCAAGTAGATGGAGAACTCGCGGATCGTTTCGCTCGCAACCATACGGCGAGCGCTGGCGTCGGTGAAAATCGTCGCCACGAGCGCAATGACGATATAGGCGACGCCGCCGCCCGCGAGCAGCAACTCTGTCCGAACCGCGGCCGGATAAGATTCGCGAGGGAATCCCAGAATGAAGACCATCGGGATGACCACCTGCATCCCCACGGCCACCGCCCATCGCCCGAGCCCGGTGACCAGACCGCCAACGAAGCTGATGATTCCGATCATGATGAGCGCGGTAAGCGGCCAGGGCAGCGCGACCTGGATCGCGATTGTCGAGAGCATCGCCAGCGCGAAGCCGAACACGAGCGTCCGCGCTTTCTCGCGCCAGGGCGCCGGAAGATCGGAAATGCTGGCCGATATGGCGCCCAGCGTCGCCGGCTGGCCCGCCGTGAAGCCGAACATCTTCGCAGCGACCAGCGCGACCACGACCACGCCGGCGCCGACGCTTACGCCATTGATGATGTGCTGACCGACAAGAAGCCGCAGGAGATTGGGAGGACGCGGCCAGCGAAACATGATCCCGACAGAGTTCTTATGCGGGCGCTGCGGTCTCTTTCAGCGACTGGACCGCGCGCGACGCGACCGCATTGAGGCCGGGATGGCCTTCATCGGCGAAAGCGATGATCTCGCAAATCATCTTTGGCGTCCAGTATAGGCGCAAATGCGAGGCCGCGCCCGCGGTCGCTTCCTGCTCGGGCATGGAGGCGTAGAAATCGCCAATCTGATTGGCCATGCGCACAAGTCTGTCGAGCTTGCCGGTGGTCAAGCCGCCAATCCTCCGCTCGCTTCGTCTTTCCCGTCGTCGAAGCACAGCGCCTGATCGCGGCGCGCGACAGCAATCAGGCGAACGCCGAAACGCCGAGCGCGCTCAAGCGCCAGCGACGTCGGCGCCGACACCGAAACCAGTGTGCCAGCGCCAAAAATCGCCGCCTTGGCGACCATTTCGAACGAGCAGCGGCTGGTGATGATAAAGAAGCCGCTGTCCGGCGCCACGCCGGCGCGGGCGAGCGCCCCGATCGTCTTGTCGAGCGCATTGTGCCGGCCGACATCCTCGCGAACCAGGACGATCGCCCCATCCCGTCCGCACCAGGCCGCGGCGTGGACAGCGCGCGTCGCCTGATTGAGGGGCTGCTGCGCCTCGAGTTCGCTAAGGGCCGCACGGATCGCCTCAGGCGCGATCGGGGCCTGCGATTGGAGCGGCGGACGGGGCGAGGGCATCTGGGAAAAATCCTCGATCCCGCACAGGCCGCAGCCCGTGCGGCCGCTCATCGCCCGGCCACGCGCCAGATGCGCCTGCAATCGCTCGCCGGAAATCGCGATCTTGAGCTTCCAGCCATCCTCGACCTGTTCGATCTCGACGGCCCGAATATCGCTGACGGTATCGGCGATCTGTTCCGTCAGCGCGAATCCATAGGCGAAATCTTCCAAATCACTCGGGGTCGCCATCATGACCGCGAAGGGGGCGGCGCCTATGACGATCTGGACCGGCGCTTCGACCGCGACCGCTCTTGTAAGTTCCGGGCCATTCGCGCCGGAATCATAGGAAAAGGCCCGGACTGGAACGTCGATCGAACCCGGGCCCTCACTCGGCCGCATCGGCCAAGGCTTTCTCGGTCCGGCGCAACGACACCCCTTCTTCCCGATCGCGCAATTGCCAGTCGGAGAAATGGTTGGTGCGCCGCACCTGCACGGCCGTCACCTTATATTCGGGGCAATTGGTCGCCCAATCCGAGTAGTCGGTTGTGACCACATTCGCGCCGGTTTCCGCATGGTGGAAGGTTGTGTAGACGACGCCGGGCTGCACGCGCTCGGTTATCTTCGCGTGCAGCGAGATCTCGCCGGTGCGGCTCTTCAGCGCCACGAGATCCCCGTCGCGCACGCCGCGTTGCTCGGCGTCGAAAGGATGAATCTCGAGCACGTCCTCACTATGCCAGACGGCGCTCGCGGTGCGTCGCGTCTGGGCGCCGACATTGTATTGCGACAAGATTCGACCCGTCGTCAGCAGAAGCGGGAAGCGCGGTCCGACCCGCTCCTCGGTGGCGACGAATTCGGTCAGCATGAACTGGCCCTTGCCGCGCACGAAGTGGTCGACATGCATGACCGGCGTGCCGGTCGGCGCCGCATCGTTGCATGGCCACTGGATCGAGCCGAGTTCATCAAGCCTGGCATAGGACACGCCCTTGAAAGTCGGCGTCGTGGCGGCGACCTCGTCCATGATCTCGCTCGGATGGGTGTAGCTCATGGGCACGCCGATCGCGTTGGCGAGCGCCATCGTCGTTTCCCAGTCGGCCATTCCGGCAAGCGGAGGAATCGCCTGGCGCACGCGATTGATGCGGCGCTCGGCGTTGGTGAACGTCCCGTCCTTCTCGAGGAACGAGGCGCCGGGCAGGAACACATGCGCATAGCGCGCCGTCTCGTTGAGGAAGAGATCCTGCACGACCACGCATTCCATCGCCCTGAGACCCGATGTGATGTGCTTGGTGTCGGGGTCGGACTGGGCGATGTCCTCGCCCTGCACGTAAAGCCATTTGAACGAGCCGTCGATCGCCTCATCGATCATGTTGGGAATGCGCAGGCCCGGCTCGTTGCTGAGCGGCACGCCCCACAGGCGCTCGAATGTCTCGCGCACGGCGTCGGTGGACACGTGGCGATAGCCGGAAAACTCGTGCGGGAACGAGCCCATGTCGCACGAGCCCTGCACATTGTTCTGGCCCCGCAGCGGATTCACGCCAACCCCTTCGCGGCCGATATTTCCGGTCGCCATCGCAAGGTTGGCGATCGCCATGACCGAGGTCGAGCCCTGGCTGTGCTCGGTGACGCCAAGCCCATAGTAAATCGCGCCGTTGCCGCCCGTGGCGTAAAGACGCGCCGCCGCGCGCAGTTCGCCCGGATCGATGCCGCTCGCCTCCGCCGTCGCCTCGGGCGAATGACGCGGATCGGCGACGAAGCGGGCCCAGGACTCGAAATTGGCGAGGTCGCAGCGTTCGCGGACGAACGCCTCGTTTATGAGGCCTTCGGTGACGATGACATGCGCCAAAGCGTTGAGGACGGCGACGTTGGTTCCGGGCTTCAACGCGAGATGATAGTCGGCCTTGATGTGCGTGCTCTTGACCAGATCGATACGGCGGGGATCGATGACAATGAGACGCGCGCCCGCGCGCAGACGCTTCTTGAGGCGAGACCCAAAAACCGGATGCGCATCGGTCGGATTGGCGCCGATGACGACGACGACATCCGTCTTGTCTACCGACTTGAAATCCTGCGTGCCCGCCGACGTGCCGAAGGTCTTGGAGAGGCCGAAGCCGGTCGGCGAGTGGCACACGCGCGCGCAGGTGTCGATGTTGTTGTTGCCGAATCCGGCGCGAACCATCTTCTGCACCAGGAACACTTCCTCGTTGGTGCAGCGCGAGGAGCTGATCGCGCCAACTGAGTCGCGCCCATACTTCGCCTGGATGCGCTTGAATTCGTTCGCTGCATAGCCGATCGCGTCGTCCCAGGAGACTTCGCGCCACGGATCGTCGATCCGCTCTCGGATCATGGGCTTGAGAATGCGATCCTTGTGGGTGGCGTAGCCGTAGGCGAACCGGCCCTTGACGCAAGAATGCCCCTCGTTGGCTTTGCCGGCCTTGTAGGGGACCATGCGCAGGACTTCGTCGCCCTTGAGCTCCGCTTTGAAGGTGCAACCGACGCCGCAATAGGCGCAGGTCGTGACGACCGTGCGCTCCGGCGTCCCCTTCTCGATGACCAGCTTCTCGTTGAGCGTCGCGGTGGGGCACGCTTGCACGCAGGCGCCGCAGGACACGCATTCGGAGGACAGGAAATCGACGCCGCCCGTTCCGACCTTCGAGTCGAATCCGCGGCCGAGAATCGTCAGCGCGAATGTGCCTTGCACCTCTTCGCAGGCGCGCACGCAGCGCGAGCAGACGATGCATTTCGAGGATTCAAAGGTGAAATAGGGATTGGAGGCGTCGATCGGGGCTTCCAGATGGTTCGCGCCGGCGTAGCCGTACCGGACGTCGCGCAGTCCGACGTTCCCCGCCTGGGCCTGCAACTCGCAATCATTGTTGGCGCTGCATGTGAGGCAATCCAGCGGATGGTCGGAAATATAGAGTTCCATCACGCCCCGGCGCAGGCGCTCCAGGCGCGACGTCTTGGTGCGGACAATCATCCCGGCTTCCGCTGGCGTCGTGCACGAAGCGGGCGTTCCTTTTCGCCCTTCGATTTCAACCAGGCAGAGGCGGCAAGACCCGAAGGCCTCGACGCTGTCCGTCGCGCAGAGTTTCGGGATCGGATTGTCGATCAGAGCGGCAGCGGCCATCACCGACGTCCCCGGAGGGACGCTCACCTGGCGGCCGTCGATGGTCAGCGTGACCGTCGCCTCGCCAGTGCGGATTGGCGTGCCTGTGTCGAGTTCCTGCAACAGCGCCATGGGCTCGTCTCCTATTCCGCCGCGACGCGCGCGGGCGCCTTGGCGAAATCCTCGCTGAAATGATTGAGCGCGCTTAGCACCGGCATGGGCGCAAGGCCGCCGAGGGCGCAGAGGGAGCCGTCCGTCATCACTTCGCAAAGATCGCGCAAAAGTTGGACGTTCTTTGGGCGGTCCTGGCCGGCTATGATCTTGTCGACAGTCTCGACCCCGCGGGTCGAACCGATCCGGCAGGGCGTGCACTTGCCGCAGCTTTCCTTGGCGCAGAATTCCATGGCGAAACGCGCCTGGCGCGCCATGTCGACGCTGTCGTCGAAAACGACGATCCCGCCATGGCCCAGCATGCCGCCCGCAGCAGCCATCGACTCATAGTCGAGCGGCGTATCGAGGAGCGACCCGGGAAGATAGGCGCCAAGCGGTCCGCCGACCTGGATTGCGCGGATCGGCCGGCCGGTCCGCGTGCCGCCGCCAAAGCCTTCGACGAGATCGCGCAAAGTCGCACCGAAGGCGAGTTCGACGAGCCCGCCGTAGCGAATGTTGCCGGCAAGCTGAAACGGCTGCGAGCCGAGCGACCGTCCCACGCCATAGGCGGCATAGGCCTTCGCGCCGTGCTCAAGAATCCACGGCGTGGAGGCAAAGCTCAACACATTGTTGATGATGGTCGGCTTGCCGAACAGGCCTGAAATCGCGGGCAGCGGCGGCTTGACGCGGATTTGCCCGCGCTTTCCCTCCAGGCTTTCCAAGAGCGACGTTTCCTCGCCGCAGATATAGGCGCCAGCCCCGAGTCTGGCCTCGAGATTGAACGCGTGGCCGGAGCCAAGCACGCTCGGACCCAGAAGGCCGGCCGCCCGCCCGCGCTCGATCGCCCGCTGAAAGGTCGCGAACGCATGCGGGTATTCGGAGCGGATGTAAACGTAACCTCGGGTCGCGCCGACGGAGACGCCCGCTATCACCATGCCCTCGATGAGAAGGAAAGGATCGCCCTCCATCAACATGCGGTCGGCAAACGTGCCGCTGTCGCCCTCGTCGGCGTTGCAGACGACGTATTTTTGATCGGCGTCGACGCCTGCGGTCGTGCGCCATTTGATGCCAGTCGGAAAACCTGCCCCGCCCCGCCCGCGAAGGCCCGAGGCCAAAACCTCCTCGATCGTCGCCTTGGGCCCAAGCGCCAACGCGCGCTCTAATCCGCGAAGGCCGCCATGTCGGCGATAATCGTCAAGCGACAGCGGGTCGGTCAGTCCGCAGCGCGCGAATATGAGGCGCTGCTGCTTTGCGAGGTAAGGAATGTCCTCGAGCCGGCCGAGCGCCTTGGGATGAGCGCCACCGCTCAAGAACGACGCCTCGAACAATTGAGCCGTCTCACCCGCCGCGATCGGCCCGTAGCCGACTCGCCCCGCGGCGGTCTCGACCTCGACAAGCGGTTCAAGCCAAAAGAGGCCGCGCGATCCGGTCCGAACAAGCTCGACGTCAAGGCCCCGGCGGCGCGCCTCGTCGCGAATTGCGTCTGCGACAAGGTCCGCGCCGACGGAGAGCGCCGAAGAATCCGCGGATACGAAGACGCGGATTCTCATTGGGTTTTGCCTTGCGCTGCCGCGACCATCGCGTCGATCCGATTGCGGTCCAGGCGGCCGATCGGCGTCCCGTCAAGCAAGGCGGCAGGGGAAAGGGCGCAATTGCCGAGGCAATAAACCGTTTCGACGTGGAGGCCAGAATGGTTGTCGTCGTCGCCGACCTTGATCCCGTGACGAAGTTCAAGGTGCGAGACGAGGTCCTCGCAGCCCATCGCCTGACAGGATTCGGCGCGACAAAGCTTCAGCTCGCGGCCGTCCACGGGCGAGCGGCGGAAGTCGTGATAAAAACTGATCACGCCGAGTGTTTCGGCGCGCGAGATGTTCAAGGCGTCAGCGACGAGCGGAATGACGCGATCATCGATGTAGCCAAATTGCTCCTGCAGATCGTGCAGGATTGGCAGCGTGGCGCCTGGCGTGTCGCGCTTCCGGTCGATCAACGCTTGCGCTAAATCCAGATCAAAGGCCGCTCGGCCAGACACGATATCCTCCCGGATCACCTTAGAAATGCGCTTCGGGGGGTTTAGGTTCAAATTGAACGTTTTGAATGAGCGATAGGAAAATCCTATCGATCGGCGTTTCCCAGATTCTCGCCTCGTCGGCTCGGAGGCTGGATCAGCGCCGCGATATCATCGGGCAATTGCATCGCGAACAGGTTGCGGGCGAGCGGCGAGGGCGGCTCGCGATCGCTCATCACGAGTCCGATGGTGCGTTGCGCGATCGGCTCGACCAGTTCGATCGCTCTTGTGCCCTCCGGCACCCCGAAAAAGCGGAGGAGCTGGCGCGGCACGATGGCAGACCACTGGCCCGCGCTCACGTGCGAAACGAGATTGAAGATCGAGTTGGTCTCCACCGCCGCGACGGGCTTCGCCCCAACCGAGCGAAAGACCCCGTCGACGATCCGCCGATTCTGCATGTCGGGCGTCAGCAGGCACAACGGCGTATTCGCCGCCTCCCGCCAGGTGACCTGCGCCCGGCCAGCGAGCGCGCCGCGGGCCGGTGTAAGAAAAAGATATTCCTCGACGCAGACCGGTTTGGTCTTAACGTGCGCCATCGGTTCGGCGTCGAGATAGGTGAGGCCGACGTCGAGCTCGAATTCCTCGATCCCGCGATCGATTTCCTGGCTGTTCATGGAAATGACCGCGACCGTCACGCCGGGAAAGCGCGCGTAAAAGGGGCCGGTAAGCTGGGAAACCAGCGGCAACGCGGTCGGAATGACGCCGATTCGAAGCCGGCCGGTCAGGCCCTTGTCGATCTCATCAAGTCCGCGCCGAAGGTTCTCGACCTCTGCCAGGATCCGGTGGGCGTGGTCGAGGGCGACTTGCCCCTGCGGGGTCAGGCCCACATATCGGTGCCCGCGTTCGACGATCGGCGCCCCGAGATCGTCTTCGAGCAGGCGGATGGCCGCCGAAAGGGTCGGCTGCGACACGTGACAGGCGTCTGCGGCACGGCCAAAGTGCTTTTCTCGCGCGAGCGCCACGAGATATTCGAGTTGACGGAGGACCATGACGCCCTATCCAGGCGCTCGTCGTGGCGCCCTCATGAGCCAAGGTCATAGCAGGTTCCTATCGGGTTGGCCCTCTGTCCGGAGATCGCCCCATTTCGCAGTTAAGAGCCCGCTCCGAATGGAGGTCCGATGCCGGAAGCTGAAGCCAACAAGGCGCCGCGATCGCGCGCGCTTGCGATCCGCATCGTCGCGATACTCGTCGCGATTGCACTGGTTGGCTTTGCGGCCTTCATGCTGACGAGCCCGTCTGAAAGGCCGCGCGGGGCGCTGATCGGCGGAGCCTTCGCGCTTCAAGACGGGGCCGGCAAGACGGTCAGCGATGAGACGCTGAAGGGGCGGCCGTTCCTGGTCTATTTCGGCTACACGCACTGCCCCGACGTCTGTCCGACCGAGCTTGCGCGCATCTCCGACATCTTAAGCAAGATGGGGAATAAGGCCATTCCGACGCTGTTCATCACCGTCGACCCGGATCGCGACACGCCAAAGGTGATGCAGGACTATGTCTCGAGCTTCAACCCCGCCATGATCGGCCTTTCCGGCAGCCCGCAGGCGGTGGAAGCGACGGAGAAGACCTTTCGGGTCTACGCCCGCAAGGGTCAGAAGCAGCCCGACGGCGACTATTCGATGGACCACAGTTCGATCGTTTACCTCATGGACAAGAACGGGGCCTTCGTCGAAGCCTTCAATGTCGAGCGCTCGCCTGAGGACGCGGCCAAGGACCTTGAGAAGTATCTATGAGTTCCGACGCCATTGTCCGACGGGGCGCGGCTTGCTAGAGCCTTCCACAAACGAAAGCATGGATAAGCAGAAAGTCTGACCAATGGACAAGTTTACGACATTGACCGGAGTCGCGGCGCCGATGCCGATCGACAATATCGACACCGACATGATCATCCCCAAGCAATATCTCAAGACGATCAAGCGCACCGGCCTCGGCAAGGGCCTGTTCTCCGAAATGCGCTATCGCGAGGATGGCTCCGAGAACCCCGACTTCGTCCTCAACAAGCCGGCTTACCGAAAGGCGACAATCATCGTCGCGGGCGACAATTTCGGCTGCGGCTCGTCGCGTGAGCACGCGCCCTGGGCGCTGCTCGACTTCGGCGTCCGCTGCGTGATCGCGACCGACTTCGCCGACATCTTCTACAACAATTGCTTCAAGAACGGCGTCCTGCCGATCCGGGTTTCGGCCGAAGACCTCGCCAAGCTCCAGGACGACGCCGAGCGCGGCGCGAACGCGACGCTGACCGTCGATCTGCCGGCGCAGGAGATCCGCGGTCCCGACGGCGGGGTCGTCAAGTTCGAGATCGATCCGTTCCGCAAGCAGTGCCTTATCGAGGGCCTCGACGACATCGGCCTGACTTTGGTCGAGGCGTCGGCGATCGACGCGCACGAGCAGAAGTCCGCCGCGGCCCATCCCTGGCGGTGAGCGGCTTCAAAGCGCGTTTTGTATCTGTAGATTAGTTGGCGTTCGCCCTGGCGGCGGCTGGCCGGCCGACAAATTTGGATTTTCTTGGCGCGTCGCCGTTTGGCTTTGAAACCCCCCGCTTTTGAGCCTTGGAATTTCTTGGATTTCCTTGGATTCTCTCGTCCGAATCGAGCCTTTTCAATGGGTTACGCGGGATACAGTCGCGAAAAATTTTTCATGGCCCTTTGCCCCTGTCGTTAGAAGCGCCAGGAGGGGAAAGTGCGGTCTTGGCGTTCGGAAGCCCAGGATTGTTCATGGGGCGAGCTTACCTTGTTTTCTGATTTTCTGCAATAAAATGTTGCCCACGCCACTCCCGTCCCCGCTTTAATTCGTTAAAAAACAGCCTAAATAACAATTATATTATGTATAGTTATAATTTTAGTTATAATTTGACACTATCTTTTCAGTCGCGTATGATCGGAACAATGGAGATTCCATGACCCCCAATCAAGATGACGCCATGGCTCTGATAGAGCCGATTCTTAAAACCCTACACGACTGTCTCTACGACGGTATGGCCTTTTACCTGGACACCGCCAACTACAACTCCGCGCGTCGCTGGCAGCAACGTGAGCGAACTGTAGCGGGATGTGTCAATGATCATACTTTCCATAAGTTGAGGGAGTCTCGAATGGAAAGCCCGGTTGCTACTTCCCCAGCATTCGCGGACTGGAAGTTCTAAATTATCGCGGGCTTGCGTTGATCCGTATCAAGAAGGTTAATGGTGCCGGGCGTGGGCGCAATGCGGCTACCAAACAACAGATTGCATACGACGCACAGCTGAGTTTACCAGGGCTTCCTCCGGAAGCAGTGCGTTTAGTCGCAGGGTATCAGTCAGATGCAGCCTTTAGGGCCGTCCAACGCGTTATTATCTCAGCGCCGGTCGGAACGACAATTGCGTGGGCTGCGCAATCGTGGCTGTCGGTGACGCCGCATCATGGACTGACATCACTCCGTCGAGATTGCCGGGACTGATAGAACCGATCTTGTAGAACGGAGGCATAGTTGAGCGATCTCCGTTTCAACGCCGAAATGCTGAAACTCGCGCGCGAGGCGCGCGACTTTACTCAATCGGACTTGGCTAAGAACGCGCATGTCACACAGGCTTTGGTCTCGAAAATCGAGAATGGCCTGATCGCAAGTCCGTCTGAGGAGGTCGTTCAAAAACTCTCTGAGGCCGTTCGATTTCCACCAGGATATTTCTTTGAGAATTAAAGATTATCGGACTTCCCCCACTTTCATTTTCGGAAACGGGCGAAACTCGGGAGCAACGGTCTCTCGCGCGCATCGGTGCTATGATCAACATTCGTTTTCAGCATATCTCAAAATTGCTTCGATCCTACGATCATGAAATCGAGAAGCCTATTCCTCGCTTTGACTTTGGAGGGGAGACTGGGGCTGACGCCTGAGAAAGTCGCAGAACGCGTGCGCGGATATTGGATGGTCCCAAGGGGGCCAATCGCCAATGTTGTGGAATTGATTGAAGAGGCGGGCGGAATCGTAGTCCTCTGCAGATTTGGAACAAACCTTTTGGATGGTCTCAGTTTCCGCTCAGAGGGATTGCCGCCACTGTTTTTCATAAATCGCGATGTGGGAGGCGATCGATTTAAATTCTCGTTGGCCCATGAACTTGGGCATATGATCATGCATTCTGTTCCTGAAGATGACGAGAAAATGGAGAATGAGGCGCATAGGTTTGCAGCATCCCTTCTGATGCCAGCCGCTGAAATCCGGCCTTATTTGGCCAATCCAAAGCTTAGCACTCTTAGCAGAGTCAAAGCATACTGGAAAGTATCAATAAAATCTTTGATCAAACGCGCTCATGACTTGAAACTTGTAACCGATAATCAGTACCGGTGGTTGAACGTACAGTACACGAAGAATTTTAGCGCTGGAGAACCTGTCGCTATCGAATTGGAGAGGCCAGGTCTATTGCGGAGGATGGTTGAATATCATTTGCATGAATTACATTATAATATACAAGAACTTGCAAGTTTCCTATCGATTAACAAGGACGACCTTGAGCGAGCTTACGTCGATAAGCCCGGGCTCAGGCTAGTTGTTTCGAATTAATCTGTAGTTTGTGCCATTCATTGAGCAAAGCGCGAATGCTCGCCTCTTGATCAACGGCTGGACGGGCCTTTAAGTAATCGGCTTGGAGCCAATTTGGCTCGTGCGCGGCGATGGGCGGGGAGGTTGGCCCAATCAAGCGGGTCGAGATGATCCGCGTTTGCCGTCGCCGACGCAGCCTAGCTTCAAAACGCCATCGGCACGAAGAAACAATAGACGCCCGATTGGCCGTCGCTGCCCCCGCCGTTTGCGCCCGGCGCTCCGTCCTTGTCCCGATAGAAAATCCAGTAGTCGCCGTCCTGGCTCGGTAGCGCCACGGCGATCGGGATCGGGCGATGATACCCGTCGACGCGGTAGTAGTCGGCATACCGGTGGACCTGGTCAGGCGTCAGATGATGCGCGTCCGCTGGACCGCAGCATGAGGCTTTCACCCAATCGGGGATCGGGGCGCCGTTCGCCCATTGGTCGTGAGCGCATGCCGGGAGAGCGGCCAACGCTCCGAGGATCGCAATCAAAGCCCTCATGCTGCAAACCCCTCATGCCGCTTCCCGCGCTACGCTTTGTCGAACTTGACGCCCACGGACGTCTTCGCCTGGGCTTCACAACCAAGAACCTCCGGGTCTCCCATCCCCTCGCGCCGACGATCGTCTCGCCGCATTCATCCCCATTGCGCATCCGGCGCTCACCGGCAAGCCAGGACCCCCATTTCGGCAACAGCGGTTGATTCCACGCAGCCCCATCATCGTTTAGTGTGCCTCTTCAGTCGGCAAAGGGCGAATGCTCGGCTCTGATGAACGGCACCACGGTTCTTCTGACCGCAATCGGCTACGTCTCGTTTCTGTTCCTCATCGCCTGGTGGGGTGACGGCGCCGGGCGACGCTTTTTATCCGGGCGCTCGCGAGCTTTCGTCTACGCGCTCAGTCTCGCCGTCTATTGCACGTCCTGGACCTATTACGGCTCGGTCGGGCTCGCTTCCGAGCATGGGCTTGATTTTCTGCCGATTTACATCGGTCCCATCCTCGTTATCGGCTTCGGGGCGCCGTTCATCGCCCGCATCGCCAATCTCGCCCGCGCGCAGAACGTCTCCACGGTCGCCGATTTCGTTTCCGCGCGCTATGGAAAATCTCAAGCCGTGGCCGCAGTCGCCGCGCTCATCGCGCTGATCGGCGTCCGCGCCCTATGTGGCGCTCCAGCTCAAGGCCGTCGCGCCAACAATATTGATGGTGGTGAATTCCTTCGATCGCGGGCGACTGACGCCGGCGACGCCCTCGGCCTCGTTTTATCTCGCGGTGTCGTTGCTGCTCGCCATCTTCGCGATGGCTTTCGGGACCCGGCGCATCAACCCCAAGGAGCATCAGGACGGTCTCATTCTCGCCATCGCGGTCGAATCGATCGTCAAGCTCATGGCGTTTCTCGCCGTTGGCGCCTTCGTCGTCTGGCGGCTCAACAACGGGATCGGCGACCTGACCGAGATCGCTGGGTCCGATTCGAGGATCGCCTCAGCGATCCAGACGCGTCCCGATCCGGCGGTCTGGGTGGTGACCACGCTATTGTCGGCGTTCGCGATCGTGCTTCTGCCGCGCCAGTTTCACGTCGCCGTGGTCGAGAACCATGACCAGCAGGACATCCGCACCGCGGCCTGGCTCTTTCCCGCCTATCTCGTGCTGATCAATCTGTTCGTTGCGCCCCTCGCCATCGCTGGCCTCAAGATTTTCCCGGACGCGTCTTTCAATCGCGACCTGACAGTTCTTGCGCTGCCGCTCAACGCCGGCGCGCATGGCGTGGCGCTGCTCACGATGGTGGGGGGCCTCTCGGCGGCGACTGGAATGGTCGTGGTCGAGAGCGTCGCCCTGGCCATCACCATTTCCAACGACCTGGTGATGCCGCTCCTGCTCCGGCGCAATACGCAGGCGCCCGCCGCCGAAGGCGACATCGGCGCGCAGGTGCTTTGGGTGCGCCGGATCGCCATTGTCGGCGTTCTGGCGCTGGGCTTCGCTTACGAGCGCATGGCCGGCGAAGCGGGCCTGGTGTCGATCGGCCTCCTGTCGTTCGCGGCGGTGGCGCAGATCGCGCCGGCCTTTCTCGGCGGGCTCTTCTGGCGTCGCGGCACGGCGCGGGGCGCGATCGCGGGTATGACAATAGGCGCGCTGGCCTGGCTTTACCTTCTGCTTTTGCCCTCGATCCGGCCGGAACACGCGCTCTCGCACCTTTTGGCGCACGGCCCCCTGGCGATCGCATGGCTGAGCCCGGCCGCGCTCGTCGCGTTTGCGCCTAACGCGCTCGTGGGCGGGGCCATCGTGTCGCTGGCCGCGAATGTCACGGCGTTTGTCGCCTTCTCCCTGACCCGCCAGCCGAGCGCGCTCGAGCGCGCACAGGCGAGCGCCTTTGCCGGAGTGGGCGTCGGCGGCCAGCCGCAGGCCTTTCGCCTTTGGCGTTCATCGACGACCACGGGGGAGCTCGAGGCGGCAGTCGCCCGTTATCTCGGGGCCGGACGGGCGCGCCGCGCCTTCCTGACCTTCATGCGCGAGCGCGGCCTCGTTTACGATCCCGGCCTCGAAGCCGGCGCGCAATTGATCCGCCACGCGGAATTTTTGCTGTCGCCGGCGATCGGCGCCTCGACCTCGCGCCAGGTCCTGTCGTTGTTGCTGAAGCCAAGGACGGTGTCGGGCCAATCGGCGCTCAAGCTCATCGACGAAGCCTCGGCCGCGATCCAGTCGAGCCGCGATCAATTGCAGCATGCGCTCGACCATGCGCGCCAGGGCGTTACCGTCTTTGACGCCAATCTGGCGCTGACCGCCTGGAACCGCGAATTCGTCGACCTTTTCGATCTGCCGCCCGGCATGCTGCGTCATGGCGTGGGGCTCGACGAGATCGTGCGCTTCAACGCCGGCCGCGGGGCCTATGGGCCGGGAGATTCCGAGGATTTCGTCGCCGACCGGGTGGCGAGCCTTCTCTATGACGATCGACCGAACCGGCTGCGTCTGTTCTCGACCCACCGCGTGATCGAGGTGCGCTCGGCGCGGCTTCCGGACGGGGGGATCGTCACCACCTATACCGACGTCACGCAGACCGTTCAGGCGGAAGACGCGCTTGCGGCCTCGAACGAGATGCTCGAGCGGCGCGTCGATGAGCGCACCGCGGAATTGCAGCGGCTCAACGCCGAACTCGAGCGGGCGAAGGACGAGGCCGACGCCGCCAATCTCTCCAAGACGCGGTTCCTCGCCGCGGCCAGCCACGATATTCTGCAGCCGCTCAACGCGGCGCGGCTCTACGCGAGCGCATTGAGCGAGGGCGCGAGGCAGGTCGGCGTCGAAGAACGTGCGGATCTCGCCCGCAACGTCGACATCTCGCTCGAGGCGGTCGAGGAGATCATCGGCGCGCTGCTCGACATTTCGCGACTTGACGCCGGCGCGACGCGCCCGGAGATTTCCGACGTTTCGGTCGCCGATCTCATGGGGATGCTCGAGATCGAGTTTGCGGCGCTCGCCGGTGCGAAAGGTCTCGATCTCGTCTTCGTGTCCACCACGCTCGCGGTTCGCACCGATCGGCGCCTGATGCGGCGCCTGTTGCAGAACCTGATTTCGAACGCGCTCAAATATACGCTGAGCGGCCGGGTGCTGGTCGGTTGCCGCCGAATTCCCGGCGCGGTTCGCATCGAGGTCTGGGATACGGGCTTAGGCATTCCGCCCGAGCATGAGCGCACGGTGTTCGCCGAGTTCAAGCGGCTCGACCAGGGCGCACGCGTGGCGCGCGGCCTGGGGCTCGGCTTGTCGATCGTCGAGCGTCTGGGACGGGTGCTCGAGCATCCCATAGGGTTGCGCTCCCGCCCGGGCGAGGGGTCGGTGTTCTCCGTCACCGCGCCGCTCGGACGGACGCCCCTTAGGCCGCGCGCGGAACCGGGCGCGCCCGAGCCGGTCGCGGCGGGCGAGCCGCTCGACGGCCTCAAGGTGCTGGCCATCGACAACGAGCCCCGCGTGCTCGAGGGCCTGCGCGTTCTCCTGACGCGCTGGGGCTGTGTGGTCGCAACCGCCCATGGCCTTGAAGAGGCGATGGCGGCGCTCGACGCGTTCGGCGCGCCAGACGTCATCATCGCCGATTACCACCTCGATTCGAGCGACGGCGTCGCCGCGATCCGGTCCTTGCGCGCAGCGCCTCGGCCGAAGCACGCCCGCGATCCTCGCCACCGCCGACCGAAGCCTGGAAGTGCGGGACGAGGCCGCGCGCGCGGATGTTATCGTCATGACCAAGCCGCTGAAGCCCGCGCCGCTAAGGGCGCAGCTGACCCGCTATTCCGCGCTGCGGGAGGCGGCGGAATAATACCAGGACTCGATGATCGGAACCGATCATCGCCTTATCGCCGAAGCGCGAATGGGCGCCCGTGCCGTTGCGCGGAATCGAGCGCGATGAGTCGCGCTCGATTAGAATGGGTATAAGGCGCGCGTTACGCGGCTTGCCGGACTTCAATGGTCAAGTGCGAGAGCGCTTCAAACCGCGCGAGCTTCTCGCGGTAGTAGCTTTCGCCGCGTGGATTGCGCGTCACCACGCACACAATCGCGCCGAGATGTCCCGGCCCGAGCCGCCAGAGATGAAGGTCGCCGAGCTTGTCGCCTTCGCTCTCTATCGCTCGGCGCACGTCGTTGGCCATATGACTGTCGGGGTTCATGTCCAGCAGGATCGCGCCGGTGTCGCGGATCAATCCGTAAGACCAGCTCGCAATGACGCAAGCGCCGATAATGCCCGCCAGCGGGTCCATCCAGAGCCATCCAAAAGTGAGCGCGAGAAGCAGGCCGGCGATCACCAGAACCGACACAGCAGCGTCAGCGACGACGTGAATGACGGCAGCACGCATGTTGTTATCGCGAGCCGCCGCGCCGTGCGCGTATTTGTGCTCCTCGAAAGCGGCGGAATAGGTCTCGCCGTTGATTTTGACATGGGCGTTGAAGGCGTGCGGCTCTGGGATTTCCTCGACGGATTCGAGAAAGCCGCCCTTATCCACGAAGGCGAAGACTTGCCGCGCGCCGTCAGGCCGGATGGTTTCAATCGACGCTGCCGCCGCCGCGGGCGTGGGCCCGGATTCGGCATGAAGCCGGAAACGCGGCGGCACGCCGTCCTCGAATACGTCCAAGATTACGTCGCCGTATTTGGTGGCGATGTGTTTCGACTCGTCGTGATCGTGTTCCGCATGGGCGGGGTCGTGCCCGTGGCTTGCCCCGTGACTGTGGCCATGATGATCGCCGCCGCTCAGGAGCCACGCGCTCGCGATGTTCACCGCGAGGCCGAGGCAGGCGACAGGGATGGCTTCGGCGAAGTGAATCGGCACGGGCGTAAACAGGCGACTAATGGCCTC
This sequence comes from uncultured Alphaproteobacteria bacterium, assembly GCA_963833955.1. Lineage (GTDB taxonomy): Bacteria > Pseudomonadota > Alphaproteobacteria > Rhizobiales > Beijerinckiaceae > Roseiarcus. Next base: position 81,761 of record CAWHZY010000021.1, read on the forward strand.
GTAGGCGATCAGCAGCGCGATCATCGCCAAGATGATGGCGCTGGTGAATCCGGCGAGGTCGCCGAGCTTGCCGGTTCCGAAAGTGAAGCGCGGATCATTCGCGTAGCGGCGCGCGTAGGCATAGGCGAGCGCCGCTAGCAGGAGAGCTCCGGCATGCGTGCTCATGTGCAGCCCGTCGGCGATGAGGGCGATTGAGCCGAACAGCCAGCCGCCGACAATCTCGGCGACCATCATCGCTCCACAGAGCCAAATCACGGCCCACGTTTTGCGCTCGCTCTTTTCATGCCCTTCGCCAAGGAACACGTGGCTGTGAAAAGCCGTGCGGGTGCTGTCGCTCATCGCTGGCTCATTTCAGATAGGTGCGGACGATTTCGAGCAATTGCTCCCTCGCGTCGACATTTAGGGCGTCGGGGTAGCGGTCAGAGTCGACGAGGTGAGTCCGCACGTGATCCTCGACCACTTCGGCCATAAGCCCCGTCATGGCGCCGCGCGCGCCCGCGATCAGGTGCAACACCTGCTCACAGCCCGAACTCGCCATCAAGCGCACGCTCAATCGCTTCGACCTGGCCCCGGATACGGCGCACGCGCGCCAGCAGCTTTTGCTTTTTCGCGGATTGTGTGCGTCATACGGGAGCCGTACCATAGCCCCCCACCCTATACAATCAAGGCGCTCTGCGGACCAGCGCCGCAAGCGTCCTGGAAAGCCTGTCCGGCGGCGCGCCGAAGGCTCTGCTAGTGAATCTGCGTCGCCGCGTCCTGGCCGCGCGCCAGCTCGATGGTCGTGATCGCGACCAGCATCTCGGCGCGGGACTTCAGATCCTTGGCCTCGAGCAGCGCCTGCTTCTCCCTCGGACCGCACGGGCTCATCATCGACAGACCGTTGACCAGAGCCTCGTTGGACGCCTTCTTGATGTCGCTCCACACGACCTTGATCTCGTTGACCTCGGCGAAGCGTTTGAGCGCCGCGATCAGGTCGTCGCGATCGACCGCCGCTTCGCCCGCGCCTTCGAGAAAATCCTCGGCGAATGGCGCATAATCGGGGACGGCGGTCCGGTAGGGGCGCTCGCTCGGCGTTTCCCCGGTGAGGCGGAAACGCGCCACGCCCATCAGCGTCAAGAAACAGCGACCATCGCCGATCTCCGCATATTGCACGATGCGGCCGGCGCAGCCGAGCGGATAGAGCTCCGGCGCCGGATCGGTCGCTTCGTCCTCGGACGAGGGCTGAATGACGCCGATCAGGCGTTCGCCAGCCAGCGCGTCGTCCAGCATCTCGAGATAGCGCGGCTCAAACACGGTGAGCTGGATCGGCCGGCGCGGCAGGAGAAGCGCGCCCGCCATCGGAAACAGTGGGATCGTCGCCGGCATCTCGGCCGGTTCGGCGAAGGTGCGATTGAGCTTCATTGCGCTCTTCTCATTCTTCGGATGCTCTTGCTTCGGATGCTCTTGCTTCGGGTGCTCTCGGCGACTTTTCGCGGTCAAAACCAGACCGCCGACAGCTTGCGCCTTGCGGCGACCGAGGCCGGGTCCATCAGACCCCAGGCCTCGAACAGCTGCAACAATTGCTTGCGCGCCGCTTCGTCGTTCCATTTGCGGTCACGACGAATGATTTCAAGCAATTGGTCGGCGGCTGCGTCGCGCTCGCCCTTCGCCGAAAGCGCGACCGCAAGGTCGAAGCGCGCCTGATGATTGTCCGGGTTGGCGGCGATGGCCTGCTCGAGGGGCGCGAGCTCGCCGACGTTCGAGGCTTGCTCGGCCAGGCGCAACGCCGCCAAAGCGGCAACAACCGCCGGCTCCTGCTCCTTGCCGGCCGGGGCCGCCGGGGCCGTCTCCAACAAGGCCTTCGCTTCGTCGAGCCGTCCCGCGGCGACATGCAGTTTGGCGAGACCGCCGATTGCTTTGGCCTCGGCAGGCTCCTCGGCCAAAATCTCGGAATAGATCGCCGCCGCTCCGGCCGCGTCGCCGTTGGCGGCCGCTTCGTCCGCCTCAGCCAAAAGCACCGCCAATTCGCTCTGGATCGGCCCGACCAGCCGCTCGATAAAGCCTCGGATCTGGCTTTCCGGCAGCGCGCCGACAAAGCCGTCCACCGGCTGGCCCTTGTCGAAAGCGATGACGGCGGGGATCGACTGGATGCCGAGCTGGCCCGCGATCTGGGGGTGCTCGTCGATGTTCATCTTGACCAGCGCGACCTTGCCGCCGGAGTCGGCGACGGCCTTCTCCAAGGCCGGCGCGAGCTGCTTGCACGGCCCGCACCACGGCGCCCAGAAGTCGACCAGAACCGGCTGGCGCGTCGACGCCGTCAGGACATCGGCGCGGAACGAGGCCGTTGTGACCTCCTTGACCGAGGCCGCCCTGGGTTGAGGCGCGATCGCGCCGCTCACATTCGCCATGTTCCATCATCTCCAGCCCGGCGGACGGGCGAGGCCCGCGCCTTACGCAACTTTGCCGCTCTAAATGGAGGCGTTTGGCTTTTTATTCAACCGGCGGCTTGATCCTGCCCCAACGCCACGACCAGCGGTTCATGTCCGGTCGCGCGCAGGAATTTGATGAGATCGGCGCTTCTGAGCCCGGTTGTCCGCGTGTTGATGAGCGGGTGGAAGTTGAGCCGCTCGTGGCGCATCATCGCTTCATCCAGCACGACGGAAACCTTGGCCGCCTTGTCGTTGATCGCGCCAAACGGCGTGACCGCGCCCGGCCGAACGCCCCAGACCTCTTCCAATAGATCCGCGGAGCCGAAGGAGACACGCCCCTGGGCGCCGATCGTCTCGTGCACCCGCTTGAGGTCGACCACGGTCTCCTCGCCGAGGACGAGCAGGAACAACCGGCCCTTCTTGTCCTTGACGAACAGGTTCTTGGTGTGGCCTCCGGGGATTTCGCCCCGCAGCGCCCGGGAATCCTCGACCGTGAACAGCGGCGGATGATCGAGCGTCTCGGTCTCGACGCCGAGGGCAGCCAGATAGGCGAGCAGATCTTGGGGTGAGGCTGGCATCAGGAACGCGGGATGGGGGAGGAAACGCGAGTTGGTAGCCGCTTCCGGCGTCGGCGGCAACCGAAAGGGGTCCCATTTACCAGCGAAGACTCGATTGCTTTCTTGCGCCAAAAGTGCTTTGTTATGGCTCCGTTCTGGAGCTCAATCTTGGACCTTTCGATCAAAAGCGTGCCAGAGGACCAGGTGAGGCGCCTGCGCGAACGCGCCAAAGCCAATCATCGGTCGCTGCAGGGCGAATTGAGGGCGTTGATCGACGAGGCGACGGGGATTCCGCGCCGGCTCGGAATTGACGAAATCGTCGCCAGAGTGAGGGGGCTTAATCTCACGCGGCGGGACGAAGCGGCGCGGCTCATCCGCGAAGACCGTGACCGATAAGGTCGTCGACGCATCCGCAATTGTCGCTTTGCTGTTCAATGAACTGAAGCGCGAAGAGATCGTCGAGCGCCTGCGCGATGCGACCCTCCACGCCCCAGGCCTCATTGGATTCGAAGTCGCGAACGCCTGTTTGAAGAAAATTCGCACCGCCCCCGCCGAGCGAGACGCGCTGATTGAAGCCTTTTCCTTGCTCGATGCGCTCTCGATCTCGATTGAGACCGTAAACCTCGACGGCGCCCTCGTCCTGGCGGAGCGAATGAAGTTGTCGCTCTACGACGCAAGCTACCTTTGGCTCGCCCACGCGCGCGGCGCTGAGCTTGTCACCCTTGACGACCAGCTCGCCCACGCGGACGAAAATATGCGCCGCCCCAGATAGCGAAGTTGAGCCTTCTTGGCGCCGATCGCCCATGACGGCGGTTCGCTCGGCCCAATATTTTGCTGGCGTCGGGGCGCTAAATCTGTATAAGCGCGCGATCCGCGACATGGTATCGCGCGGGGAATTCGCGTTGCGACCGACCTGGACGACATCCCGGTTCGGCTGCTTTTCCAAACGATGAGGCTGGCTCCGGCCGGCCGCAGATTTAAGGATAATTCCGATGTCGATCACCGCTGAGCGCAAATCCGCGCTCATCAATCAATATGGTTTGAAGGTCGGCGACACCGGGTCGCCCGAAGTTCAGGTTGCGATTCTCACCGAGCGCATCGCCAACCTGACCGGCCACTTCAAGACGCACGTCAAGGACAACCATTCCCGCCGCGGCCTGCTCAAGATGGTGTCGCAGCGGCGAACGCTTCTCGACTATGTCAAGAAGCAGGATGAGGCGCGCTACAAGACCCTCATCGAGCGCCTGGGCATCCGCCGCTGAGGGCGAGCCCCACGCAAACGGAGCGCCTGATTTCAGGCGTTCCGTCCTCAAGACCGGGCGACGGCGCGGCCGAAGCCCTTTACCGAATGCGAGAGCCTCGCGTCATGGCAGGATCGCAAGCGGCTGGCGTTCGCCCAGCCGCTCGCCGTCTTGCCGATGACGAGCTCGATCGACGGGCGGCATGGGCCGCAGGCTTTCGCATCCTCAACTCACGCAGGATGAAGAAAGATGTTTGACATACAACGTGAAGAACTCGACTGGTGCGGGCGCAAGCTCACGCTCGAAACCGGCCGTGTGGCCCGCCAGGCGGACGGGGCGGTGCTCGCGACCTGGGGCGAGACCACGGTGCTGGCGACCGTCGTCGCCGCCAAGCAGCCGAAGCCCGGCCAGGATTTCTTTCCGCTCACCGTCCACTACCAGGAAAAGGCCTTCGCCGCGGGACGAATTCCCGGCGGCTATCTCAAGCGCGAAGGGCGCCTGTCCGACAAGGAAACGCTGACCTCCCGCCTGATCGACCGGCCGATCCGACCGCTGTTCCCCGATGACTTCCGTTGCGACACGCAGGTCATCGCCACGGTCTTCTCGTATGATCTCGAGACGGATTCGGACATTCTGGCGATGATCGCCTCCTCGGCCGCGCTCACCCTCTCGGGCGTGCCGTTCATGGGCCCGATCGGAGCGGCGCGCGTCGGATTCATCAAGGGCGAAGTGCGGGTCAACGCGACGGTCGAAGAGATGAAGGATTCTTCGCTCGATCTGGTCGTCGCCGGCACCGCGGACGCCGTGCTGATGGTCGAGTCGGAAGCCCAGGAGCTCAGCGAAGACACGATGCTGAAAGCGGTGATGGCCGGTCACGCCGCATTCCAGCCGGTCATCCAGGCGATCATCCGTCTGGCCGAGAAGGCCGCCAAGGAGCCACGCGACCTCGCGGCGAACGATCACGCTGCGGTCGAGAAGGCGGTGCTGGATGTGGGCGAGGCCGATTTGCGCGCCGCTTATTCGATCACCGAGAAGCAGCAGCGTTACGCCGCCGTCGACGCGGCCAAGGCGAAGGTGTTTGGCGCGCTCGCGCCCGCGGGCGAGGAGGCGAAGTTTCCCGCAGAGCAGGTCGCCGAGGCGTTCCACAAGGCTCAGGCCAAGGTCGTGCGCTGGAACATTCTCGACCACAAGCGCCGCATCGACGGGCGGGATCTGACCACCGTGCGCCCGATCCTGGCCGAGGTCGGGGTGTTGCCCCGGACCCATGGCTCCGCGCTGTTCACGCGCGGAGAAACGCAGGCGATGGTCGTCGCCACGCTGGGCACGGGCGAGGACGAGCAATATGTCGATTCGCTCGACGGAACCTATAAGGAGCGGTTCCTGCTCCACTACAACTTTCCCCCCTATTCGGTCGGCGAAACCGGCCGCATGGGCGCGCCCGGCCGGCGCGAAATCGGGCACGGCAAGCTCGCCTGGCGCGCCATTCGCCCGATGCTGCCGACCGCGGCCGAGTTTCCGTACACCATTCGCGTCGTCTCGGAGATCACCGAGTTCGAACGGCTCGTCGTCCATGGCGACGGTGTGCGGATCGTCGCTCGCGCTGATGGACGCGGGCGTGCCGCTCAAGCGCCCGACCGCGGGCATCGCGATGGGCCTCATCCTCGAGGGCGAGCGCTTCGCGGTGCTCAGCGACATTCTCGGCGACGAGGATCATCTCGGCGACATGGACTTCAAGGTCGCTGGCACGAGTGAAGGGGTCACTTCGCTGCAGATGGACATCAAGATCGCCGGCATCACCGAGGAGATCATGGCCCGTGCGCTCGCTCAGGCGCGCGACGGGCGCCTGCATATCTTAAGCGAAATGAGCAAGGCGCTCACCGGAGCCCGCGCCGAGCTTGGCGAGTTTGCGCCGCGCATCGAGACCATGAAGATCCCGACCGACAAGATCCGGGAGGTCATCGGCACCGGCGGCAAGGTGATCCGCGAGATCGTCGAAAAGACCGGCGCCAAGATCAACATCGAGGACGACGGCACGGTGAAGATCGCGTCCAGCGACGGCGCGAAAATCAAGGCCGCCGTCAACTGGATCAAGTCGATCGCCTCCGATGCGGAGGTCGGCCAGATTTACGACGGCACGGTGGTCAAGACGGTCGAATTCGGCGCCTTCGTCAATTTCTTCGGCTCGAAGGATGGCCTCGTTCACATTTCGCAACTTGCCAAGGCGCGGGTCAACAAGACGACCGACGTCGTCAAGGAAGGCGACCGGGTCAAGGTCAAGGTCATGGGCTTCGACGATCGCGGCAAGGTCAAGCTTTCGATGCGGGTGGTCGACCAGCAGACGGGCGCCGACCTCGAAAAGGCGCCGGCGGCCGAGGCAGCCGCGACGGCTGAGTAGCGAAGCCCGACCCGGGGCACTACATGCACGTGCGGCGCTGTTGCGCCGCACATTGCGCTTCCCACGTCACAAAAATGGCCAATTTCTCGTCGTAATGGCTTGTTAACGAGTCGGAAAGGCCAAGCGCGGTATGGAGTTTGCGCTTCAGCACACGGACTGAATCTTATGCGAGTGAGTTTTGCGGCCGCCCTCAATGACGGCCGGCGTACGATTGCGATCGGGCGAATTCGGGCGACGGGGCCGTGGCGCGCGGCCGGCGGCGCAGGCGCGGAAGCGGACCGTCAGGCGGCCATCGAGGCGTTAACGCGCGAAGCCGAGGACTACGGCGCCGAAGGCGTCGTCGACGTCCAGTTCGACGTCGAGGGCTGCAAAGGCTGCGAGATCGACGGCCTCCGGCTCGAGCGGGTGACCGCCACGGGCCTTGCTGTCCGGTTCGCCGAGGCCGCCTAGCGCTACTCCGCCGCGTGGCGAATCTGAGAGTGCGCCGCCTCGCGGCGGCGAAGCTCGGCCTCCCGCTCGGGGATGTAATCGCGCGTTAGCGGAACGGGTTCCTGCCGCTTGGCGAGTTGGAGCTGCATGACCATGTGGCCGTCGACCCGGAACGAGGTTTCCGAACCGGCGAGATAGAACTCCCACATCCGGCAGAAGCGCTCGTCGTAAAGCTTTGCGGCCTCATCTCGATGCGCCATGAATCGCTCGCGCCAAACGCGCAGGGTCTCGGCGTAGTGCAGCCGCAAGATTTCAACGTCCGTCACGTAAAGACCGGCCCGCTCGATCGCCGGCAGCACTTCGGACAGGCTCGGAATGTAGCCGCCGGGGAAGATGTATTTGCGGATCCAGGGGTTGGTGACGCCAGGAACGGAGTTGCGGCCGATCGAATGGAGCAGCATCACCCCATCGTCCTTGAGCAGAGTGCGGACTTTGGTGAAGAATTCGTCGTACCGGCTGGCGCCAACGTGCTCGAACATCCCGACCGAGACGATGCGATCGAAGGTTTCTCCGACATCGCGATAGTCCTGCAGCCGGAAGTCGACCCGGTCGGCGAGACCCATCTGGCGGGCGCGACTGGTCGCGACGGCGAACTGCTCCTCGGATAGCGTAACTCCGGTTACGCGTGCGCCTGCAACCCCGGCCAGATAAAGCCCGAGACCCCCGAACCCGCAACCGATGTCGAGCGCGGTTGCGCCGTCTTCCGGCAAGAGCTTGGCGGCGATATGCCGCTTCTTTGCGGTTTGAGCATCCTCGAGCGATTGGCCAGGATATTCGAAATACGCGCAGGAGTACTGGCGATCGGAATCGAGGAAAAGGCCGTAGAGGCGCTCATTCAGATCGTAGTGCAGGGCGATGTTGCGTCTGGCGTTCCGCCGGTCGTTCCGCTGGTGCAGGTCGCGAAACGCGATCCGCGCCTTGTTCAGCGCCTTGACCCAGAACTGCCCCTCGAGCTCGGCGAGATCGCGGGCGCCCAGCTCCAACAGGCCGTAAAGATCGCCCTTGCTGACGATGATGCGTCCGTCCATGTAAAGTTCGCCGAGGCTCAAGGCGGGATTGAGCATCAGCTTCCATTCGGCCGCACGATCAAGAAGCTTGACGCCAAGGAGCGGGCCTGTGCCGTCGCCGAAGGTCTCCAGAGTTCCGTCGGCGGTTTCGACTTCGAGCCGACCTTTTCGAACCAGTCTCCGCAAATAGGCCTTGAAAACCGCGTTCATCACTCCCACTCGCCGTCCTGGTTGTGCCGGCGAGGCTCTCCCAAGCCGCGTCGGGCGTCCCTGCAGTAAATGTGTCAAGTTATGGAAGGTTCCAAGGCATTTTCAAGTGCAAATCTGAACCGGCGGCCATTCCCTGGGCGCAAACCCCTGATCGGAAGCGTCTTGTTTTGGCTCCATTCGTGCGACAAAGTCCGCCGCCGTTCCCCTTTGGCGCAATTTGCGCTAGACGACGACCAAATCGGCCAAGGATCCCCTCACCCGTGGATTATGTTTCTACGCGCGGCGCGGCGCCGACGCTCGGCTTCGCGGACGCGCTTCTCGCCGGTCTCGCGCGCGACGGCGGCCTCTATGTGCCGCTCTCGGTTCCCCATTTGCCGCCGGACGCCATCCGGGCGTTGAGGGGCGTTCCCTATCCGGAAGCGGCCGCGCGGCTGATGGCGCCCTTCGTCGGCAAGGATTTCGATCACGCCGAAATGAACGCGCTGTCCGAGGCCGCTTATTCCAACTTCCGTCACGCCGCGATTGCGCCGCTGACGCAGGTCGACGACAACCTGTTCGCGCTCGAACTCTTCCACGGACCCACGCTGGCCTTCAAGGATTTCGCCATGCAGTGGCTGGGCCAGGCGATAAATCGCGTTTTACTGCGCCACAATGCCCGGGCGACGATTATCGGCGCGACCTCGGGCGACACCGGCGCCGCGGCGATTGAGGCTTTTGCCGAGCAGTCCCAGGTCGAAGTCTTCATCCTCTACCCGCAGGGACGGGTGTCGGACGTCCAGCGCCGGCAGATGACGACGGCCAACCGGTCCAACGTCCACGCGCTGGCGATCGAAGGCTCGTTCGACGATTGTCAGCGCATCGTCAAGGATCTGTTCGGCGATCTCGCTTTTCGCGACGAAATGCATCTCACGGGCGTCAATTCCATCAATTGGGCGCGGATCCTGGCGCAGATCGTCTATTATTTCGCCGCCGCCGCTGCGCTTGGCGCGCCCGAGCGGCCGATATCCTTCGCCGTTCCGACCGGCAATTTCGGCGACGTTCTGGCCGGCTATTACGCCAAGCGGATGGGATTGCCGATCGAGCGTTTGATCGTCGCGACCAACGAGAACGACATTCTCGTGCGCGCGCTGGCTACCGGACGCTATGCTCCAAACGCGGTCAAGGCCACTCAGTCGCCGTCCATGGACATCCAGGTGTCCTCAAACTTCGAGCGCCTCCTGTTCGAGGCTTCCGGCCGGGAGCCGGGCCAAGCGGTCGCGCAGATGAATGCGCTGGCCAAAGAGGGCTCATTCGCGATTCCGGCGTCCGCCCTCACGCGCATACGCGCCGATTTCGATGCGTTCCGGGTCGATGAGCGTGAATGCGCCGGGGAGATGGGCCGCGTCTACCGCACGAGCGGCATGATCATCGATCCGCACACCGCGGTCGGCGTTCACGCCGGGCGCAAGGCGCTTGCGGCTTCGCCGGCGACGCCGGTCGTGGCTCTCGCAACGGCCCATGCGGCGAAGTTTCCCGACGCCGTCGAGGCGGCGACCGGCGTGCGGCCGCCGCTGCCAGAACCGCTCTCGGATCTGATGGAACGCAAGGAAGCGATCGTCGTCCTGCCCAACAACCGCCGCGCGGTCGCCGATTACCTGCGTCAGACTGCGCGAGTCGCGGCGTGAGCGTTCAAGTCACGAGCCTTCCCACGGGGCTCGCCGTCGTAACCGAGACGGCGCCCCACGTTAAGACCGCGGCGATCGGCGTGTTCGTCGAGGCGGGATCGCGCTACGAGCACGCGGCCGAGCACGGTCTCTCGCATTTCATCGAGCATATGGCGTTCAAGGGCACGCGCCGTCGCAACGCCCGCGAAATCGCCGAGACGATCGAAAACGTCGGCGGCGACCTCAACGCGGAGACCGGCGTTGAACGGACAAGTTATTTCGCCCGGGTTCTCGCGAGCGACGCGGATCTCGTGCTTGACGTCATTGGCGACCTTCTCACCGACAGCGCGTTCGCGCCGGAGGAGCTCGAGCGCGAGAAGAATGTCGTCGTCCAGGAAATTGGCGCGGTCGAAGACACGCCCGACGACCTGGTGTTCGATCTCCTGACGGCGACAGCCTGGCCGGACCAGCCGATCGGCCGGCCGATCCTGGGCACACGGGAGGGCGTCGGGGCCTTCGACCGGGCGGCGATCGATCTTTATCTGGGTCGCCGCTACAACGCCGGCGCCACCGTCGTCGCAGCCGCGGGCGCGGTCGAACACGATCATATCGTCGATCTTGTTCGGTCGCGCCTCGGAACCCTCTCCCAGACGCCGGCCCCCGACGAGGCGCGAGCCGCTTATCGGGGCGGCGAGATCAAGGTTAAGCGGCGCCTTGAGCAGACGCATGTCGTGGTGGGCTTCGAGGGTCGGGCTTCGAGCGCGCCTGACAACGACGCCGCCCAAATCTTCGCCGCCGCCGCGGGTGGGGGCATGTCGTCGCGGCTCTTTCAGGAGGTGCGCGAAAAACGGGGCCTCGCCTACTCGATCTATGGATTCCACTGGGACTTCATCGACACGGGCCTGTTCGGTTTCTACGCAGCCTCGGCGCACCGGGATGTGGCCGAAGTGGTCGCGGCGTCGCTCGAGTGCCTCGCGGAGGCCGCGCACGGGCTCGAGGAATCGGAAATTCGCCGCGCCAAGGCGCAGATGAAGGTCGCGCTGGTGACGGCGCTCGAGCAGCCGGGGGCGCGGGTCCACCAGCTCTCGCGCCAGATGCAGATCTATGGGCGCCCGCTTTCCTTCGACGAGATGCTGGCCCGCGTCGACGCGGTCACGGTCGAAGACGTTCGCAAAACTGGCGCCGCCATGCTTAGATCGGTCCCCGCCGTGGCGATGATCGGCGCGGTCGGCAAAGCCCCCGGCCAAGCGAAGATCGCCGCCGCTTTGAAAGGGGTATGATGGCGCTTTTCGGCTTGACGCGACCGGTTGCGCCGGAGCCTGTGCTCCGCGGCGATGGCCTCTATCTGCGTCCGGCGGCGCTTGCGGACTATTCGTCATGGTCGAAGTTGCGCGGTGCAAGCCGCGCTTTTCTCGAGCCTTGGGAACCAACCTGGCCGGACGACGATTTGACGCGCGCCGCCTTTCGCCGGCGCCTCAAGCGCCAGGACGACGACATGGCTCGCGACGAGGCCTATTCGTTTCTCATTTTCGACAGCATCAATGATGAGCTTTTGGGGGGAATCACCCTCGGCGGGGTGCGTCGCGGAGTGTCGCAAAGCGGAACGCTCGGCTACTGGATGGGAGCCCCGCATGCGGGCAAAGGGCGCATGACGCGCGCGGTCGCGGTGACGGTTGAATTTGCGCTTGCCAAGTTGCGCCTGCACCGGATCGAAGCCGCCTGCATCCCGGAAAATGCGCCATCGATCGCGCTCCTCGAGCGTAACAGCTTCCAGCGCGAGGGCTACGCGCGCGGTTTTCTCAGGATCAACGGGGCTTGGCGCGACCACGTCCTGTTTGGGCTCGTGCAAAGCGACGCGCGTCCGCGACTGGCGTGGACCAATCTTGACTGAACCGACCTTCAACGATCGCGCCGGCCGCCCTGGCGAAACGCGTTCCGTGGGCCAGCCGACGAAACACGCCTCGGGCGCGTGGGCGAGCCTCTTCGGCTTGATCGTTCTCCTCGCCGCGCTGACCGCGTTCTGCCGCCCCGCCTACGCGGTGCAGTCCGTCAGGGTTTCGCCGGATTCGGACGCGATCGACTTGACCCGGGCGGTCGAGCGTCACAGCGCGCAGGGCGATCGCATCCAGGTGTCGACCGCGCCCGGCGCCGACGGCATCGTCCGCCGCATCGAGGTCAGCGCCCTCGAGCCGGGCGCGCAGCCGGCCTGGATCGTGTTCGCGCTGACCAACGATTCCGAAGAGCAACTGACGCGGCTGATCGTGGCGCCGCATTTTCGCTTTGTCGGCTCGGGCCTCGTCTGGCCGGACCTCGGGTCGTCGCGAATCACGACCATCACCGCGAGCCAGGGCGCGGCGCCGGAGCGTGAGGACAGCGCGGATTCCGATGTCTTTCGCCTGACCCTCGATCCCGGAACCACCGTGACCTATGTCGCGGAGCTGCGCACGCCGAACCTGCCGCAGCTTTATTTGTGGGAGCCGGACGCGTTCAAGGACAAGTCGGCCAGCCTCACCCTCTACGAAGGGATCCTGATCGGGATCGCGGGTCTGCTCGCCCTGTTCTTGACCATCGTCTTCGTGGTCCGCGGCGCGATGATTTTTCCCGCCGCCGCGGCGCTCGCCTGGGCCGTGTTCGCCTACGTCTGCATCGACTTCGGCTTCTGGCGCAAGATGTTCGGCATCGGGGACGCATCGGAAAGAATTTGGCGCGCCGGGGTCGAGGCGACCATCGGCGCGACGCTCATAATTTTTCTCTTCGCCTACCTCAATCTGCGCCGATGGCACGTGCGCTACACCCATTTCGCGCTCGCCTGGCTCGTGCTGATGGGGGCCGTGGTGGGGCTCTCGGTCTACAATCCGGCGATCGCCGCAGGCGTGGCGAGGATCTCCATCGCGACCGTCGCCGGCATCGGATTCCTGCTCATCCTGAGCCTCGCCGCGCGCGGGTCCGACCGCGCGGTGATGCTGATTCCGACCTGGTACTTGCTCGCGGTCTGGGTGGTGGCCGCGGGAGCGGCGGCGCTCGGCTATCTGACTAATGACCTTGCGGCGCCGGGACTGGTCGGCGGCCTGGTGCTGATTGTCATGCTGATCGGCTTCACGGTGATGCAATTCGCCTTTTCCGGCTCCGGCGGGGCCATGGACAGCGGCCCCGACGCCGAGCGGCGCTCGCTCGCCATGACGGGATCGGGCGAGGCGATCTTCGACTGGAACGTGCTGACCGACGAAGTGAACGGCAGCGAGGCGATCGAAAGCCAGCTGGGCTTGAAGCGGGGCGCGCTCGAGGGGCCGGCCGCTGGCTGGCTCGATGTGCTGCATCCTCTCGATCGCGACCGCTACACGCTGGCGCTGGATGGGCTCCTGCATCAGCGCTCGGGCCGGATTAATCACGATCTCCGACTGCGCGGGTCCGACGGACATTATTTCTGGTACGTTCTCAAAGCCCGGCCGGTCATCAGCGCCGACGGCGAGGTCGTGCGGGTGATCGGCTCGCTGTCGGACGTGACCGAGCTCAAATCGGCCGAAGAGCGCATGCTCCATGACGCGGTTCACGACAATCTGACCGGCCTTCCGAACCGCGAGCTGTTCACCGATCGCCTGGGCGCGGCCATTCTCCTGGCGCAGAAGCCCGGCGCCGGCGCGCCGACGGTGATGGTGATCGACGTCGACGAATTCCGCTCGGTCAACGATTCCTACGGGCTGTCGATCGGCGACTCGGCGCTTTTGGCGGTGGCGCGGCGCCTGGCGCGGGACTTACATCCAGGGGACACGCTGGCTCGCCTGGGCGGCGACATGTTCGGCGCGATCGTGCTCGCCGAACCGGGCTCGATGGACGCGCCCGCCAGGATCGACGCCTTGCGCGCCGTGCTCGCCTCGCCGATCAGTTTTGGCGAGCGGGAGATCACGCTGTCGGTGTCGATCGGCGCGGCGCATTACAATCCGAAGCTGCACGACAAAGGCGGCGATCTTCTCGCCGACGCCCAGCTTGCGCTCGCCAACGCCAAGAAGGCCGGCGGCGACCGGGTGGAGATTTTCGCCCCCAACATGCGCCTGCATCGCACCGACCGGCAGACGCTGGGCAACGATGTGCGGCGCGCGCTCGAGCGCGGCGAGATCTCGATTCTCTACCGACCCATCGTGCGCCTCGAGGATCGCACCGTCGCCGGCTTCCAGTCGCTCATCCGCTGGCGTCATCCGAGGCTTGGGGTCCTCGGCGACGATGAGTTCCTCCAGGCCGCCGAGTCGACCGGCGCCATTGTCGACATCGGCGCCTATGCTCTCGAGTTCGACCGCGAGAGAGCTCGCTGCGTGGCAGAAGGCGCTCGAAGTCAATCCGCCGATCTTTGCGACGGTCGCCGCCTTCTCGCGCCAGATGCTCAGCCACGACCTCCTGCTCGACGTGCGCTCCGCGCTCGGGCGCCATTACGTCCAGCGCGGCTCGCTCAAGCTTGCCGCGGCAGAAAGTCTGGTGATGGAGAACCCGGAATACGCCGCGGCCCTCCTTCAGCGGGTGCGCGAAATCGGCGCGGCGCTCATGCTCGACCGGTTCGGCGCCGGCTACACCTCGCTCGGTCATCTGCCGGAGTACCGTTTCGACGCGATGCGGATCGATGCGTCGCTGGTCAGACCCAACGCCTTCGGCGCCCGCTCGCCCATCCTGCGTTCGATCGTGGCCATGGCGCAGGAGATCGGCATGGACGTCATCTCCGAGGGGGCCGAGACGGAATCGGACGCCGTCGAGCTCGCCCAGCTTGGCTGCCAGTTCGCCCAAGGGGCGGCCTTCGGCCAGCCCATGAACGCGGCCGCGGCGCGAAAGCTCATGGGGGCGGCCGTCGCCTGACGGACCGGCCTGGGGGACCGCAGGGATGCCCGCGCACAAGTTTACGCGCGCGAATTATTTCAATGACTTAGATGCTCTTTCTCGCGACTTTCGCGCGAGAGGCTTTCAAGCGGAAAGCCCGCCCCTCGCGCCAAGTCCGAGGGGCGTGGCGGAGCGGCGGCGCAGCCAGTTTCACAAGCTTTGACGGCATGTCCCGCCGTGACGTGACCATCGTTCTCAACCTATCTCGGAATTCTAAAATAGTCAACAAATTTCATTATATTCTGATTTTTCCTAAGACGGCGCGCGGGCTCGTCTCCGGGGTCTAGCGGGACGCCTCAGCCAGATGCCGCCGGTAGCGGGCGAGCACTTGCGCGCGGTAGATCGGTCGCATCGCTTCGTGGCGGAGGCGTTCGGCTAGGCTCATCGACTTGCGCTGGACGGTGCTGCCGCCTGTCTCCCGAGACACATCGCGGACCGGCGAGGGCGAGGCGACCAGCAAAGGCTGGCCGGTGAGCCAAGTCATCTGCAACATCGTGTCCACCGGACGGTCGAAGGGCAGCGTGCGGTCGAGGAGGCGCTTGGCCGCCGCGAACGAGACGACCTGCGCGATCGCTCTTAAGGGGGGGGCGTCGGGGCGCATCAGCGTGAGGCCGCCGCGGCTCGCGACCGGCGTCCCATCTCGAATTGGCTGCGCCGGCAGCAGCACGTAATCCCAGGCTGGGCGTTCGAGGGTCACGAACTCGAGCAGCGCCACGAAGGAAGAGGGGTCGATCTCGGCGTCGTCTTCGAAGATGAAGGCGAAGTCGAGCGCGTCATCGATGATCCGCCGCCAGGCCAGGCGGTGGCTGAGGAACACGCCGACCTCGGTCCTCGTCAGCGGGAAGGGATAGGTGGGGCCGGAAGCGCCGCCGGGCGTAGGCCTGGTCGACCTCTTGCGGCGTGAGGCGCGCCCCGTCGACGGCCGCCAGGACCTCGCTCTCGATGGCCATGCCGGCGCGCAGCGACTGTACGGTGGCTGCGCGAGCAGTCGCGCGCTCCAGATGGAGAATAAAGGCTTTGGGCCCGCTCAAGACTGGCTCACTGTGTAAAGACCTGCAATAGTCCGGGCCTTAAGAGCGCGAAAGGGCCTTCAATACGCGCCGTGCCGCGCCAAGTCATCCCGCTTAGCCTTGGAAAAGGGAGAGCCGCGCCCGATGAAGATCACCGTCGATGTTGACTGCACGCCTCTCGAGGCGCGTCAGTTCATGGGCTTGCCGGATGTCGAGCCGATGCAGAAAGCGGCCATGGCGGAGATCGAAAAGCGCATGATGGCCGAGCTCGATCGCTATTCTCCCGAAAGTCTGTTCAAGGCCTGGCTGCCGATCGCCGGCATGAACGCCGACTGGCTCCAGGAGTTTTTCAAGCGCGCGTCCCCGAAGCCCTGACGGGCCGGCAATTGATATCGGTCAATTCCGTGACCTTCATCCGCGTTAAGCGCGTTTTGCCCTTCCGGACTTGCCAGGCGGCCCCTACATTAGGCCAACGGGCCGCGAAATCGCGGCAATCCTATTGTATGGGCTCGGCTGGCGTCGCTTCGGGGCGCGGGCCTAGCGCCGAAGGGGATGAACAATGAACTTGGAGAAATATACCGAGCGGGCGCGCGGGTTCGTGCAGTCCGCGCAATCGCTGGCGCTTCGTGAGGGGCATCAGCAATTCACGCCCGAGCACGTGCTCAAGGTGCTTCTGGACGACGAGGAGGGGCTGGCCGCGGGGCTGATCGACCGGGCCGGCGGGAACTCTCGCCAGGCGCTGACCGAGGTCGAAGCCGCCCTCGCCAAATTGCCCAAGGTCGAAGGGTCGGGAGCGGGCCAGCTCTATATGGCGCCGATGACGGCGCGCCTGTTCGACAATGCCGAGAAGATCGCCCAGAAGGCGGGCAATTCGTTCGTCACCGTCGAGCGCCTCCTGCTCGCGCTGGCGATGGAGAAGGGCACGCAGGCGGCCAAGATTCTGGCCAATTCCGGCGTCTCCGCGCAGACCCTCAACGCGGCGATCAACGACATCCGCAAGGGCCGCACCGCCAATTCGGCGAGCGCCGAGAACCAATACGACGCGCTGAAGAAATACACCCGTGACCTGACGGACGCTGCGCGCAACGGCAAGCTCGATCCGGTCATTGGACGTGACGAGGAGATCCGCCGCACCGTCCAGGTGCTGTCGCGGCGCACCAAGAACAATCCGGTGCTGATCGGCGAGCCCGGCGTCGGCAAGACGGCGATCGTCGAGGGGTTGGCGCTGCGCATCGTCAATGGCGACGTGCCGGAATCGATCCGCGACAAAAAGCTGCTCGCGCTCGACATGGGGTCGCTCATCGCCGGCGCGAAATATCGCGGCGAGTTCGAGGAGCGCCTGAAGGGCGTGCTGAACGAGGTCACCGCGGCCGCGGGCGGCATCATCCTGTTCATCGACGAGATGCACACGCTTGTCGGGGCCGGCAAGGCGGATGGCGCGATGGACGCCTCGAACCTCTTGAAGCCCGCGCTCGCGCGCGGCGAACTGCACTGCGTCGGCGCGACCACGCTCGATGAATATCGCAAGCATGTCGAAAAGGATGCGGCCCTCGCGCGGCGCTTTCAGCCCGTGTTTGTCTCCCAGCCGACGGTCGAGGACACGATTTCGATCCTGCGGGGCCTCAAGGACAAGTACGAGGCGCACCATGGCGTGCGCATCACAGATCCCGCGATCATCGCGGCGGCGACGCTTAGCGACCGCTACATCGCCGACCGCTTCCTGCCGGACAAGGCGATCGACCTGATCGACGAAGCGGCGGCCCGCCAGCGGATGCAGGTCGAACTCGAAGCCCGAGGAGCTGGACGAGTTCGACCGGCGCATCATGCAGCTCAAGATCGAGCAGGAGGCGCTTAAGAAGGAGACCGACACGGCTTCGAAGGATCGGCTCAAGAAGCTTGCCGGCGAGCTCGCGGAACTGCAGGAGAAGTCCGACGCGCTGACCGCTCGATGGAAGGCCGAGAAGGACAAGCTTGGCCAGGCCGCCAAGCTCAAGGAAGAGCTTGACGCCGCGCGCAACGCGCTCGCCCAGGCGCAGCGCAAGGGCGATTATGCGGAAGCCGGCCGGATCACCTATGGCACGCTTCCCGAGCTTGAGAAGAAACTCCAAGACGCGGAGAGCCAGGGCAACAGCGTGCTGGTCGACGAGGCGGTGACCGCGAGCCACGTCGCGCAGGTCGTCTCGCGCTGGACCGGCGTTCCCGTCGACAAGATGCTCGAGGGCGAGCGCGAGAAACTCCTCAAGATGGAGGAGGAGATCGCGCGGCGCGTGGTTGGGCAGCGCGAGGCGGTGGTCGCGGTCTCGACCGCGGTCCGGCGCGCCCGCGCTGGCCTGCAGGACCCGAACCGGCCGATCGGCTCGTTCATGTTCCTGGGGCCGACCGGCGTCGGCAAGACGGAGCTCACCAAGGCGCTCGCGTCCTTCCTGTTCGACGACGAGAGCGCGATGGTGCGCATCGACATGTCCGAATATATGGAGAAGCACTCGGTCGCCCGGCTGATCGGCGCGCCTCCCGGCTATGTCGGCTACGAGGAGGGCGGCGCGTTGACGGAAGCCGTGCGGCGCCGGCCCTATCAGGTCGTGCTGTTCGACGAGATCGAGAAGGCGCATCCGGACGTGTTCAACGTCCTGTTGCAGGTGCTCGACGACGGACGGCTCACTGACGGCCAGGGGCGCACGGTCGACTTCCGCAACGTGCTCATCATCATGACCTCCAACCTCGGCTCCGAGTATCTCGTCAATCTCCGGGAAGGCGAGGACACGAAGACTGTCGAAAAAGAAGTGATGGGCGTCGTGCGCGGGCATTTCCGGCCCGAGTTCCTCAACCGCGTCGACGAGATCATCCTCTTCCATCGCCTGCGGCGCGAGGACATGAGCGAGATCGTCGACATCCAGCTCAAGCGCCTGAACCGGCTCCTCGAGGACCGCAAGATCGGGCTCAACCTCGACGCCAAGGCGCGGCAATGGCTGGCCGACAAGGGGTACGATCCGACTTATGGCGCGCGTCCCCTGAAGCGGGTGATCCAGAAGTGGGTGCAGGACCCGCTGGCGCAGATGCTGCTCGCTGGTGAGCTGCCTGACGGCTCGACGGTGAAGCTCAGCGCCGCGCACGGGCGCCTGACGATCAACGGCAAGGAGATCGGCGAAGAAGGCGCCGAATTCCGCGCCGGCGAAATCGCCGTCGGTGGTGCAGTTTCCGAAGGCTTGATCGGTGAGGTCCAAATACGCTCTGACATTCGAGCGTCCTGCCGGCGGCGATGGCCGCCGGCGCCTGGCGGCCGATCGGAGTTTCTCGTGATGACCAACGCCGTCGGCCGGTTCCTCGGCGGGTCGCCGGCGATGGTCGCGCTCAGGCTGATTGTCGTCTCGTTTGTCGTCGGGATCGTTCTCGAGACTTTCGGCTTCGAGCCGGCGACATTGTTCGCCGAGGCTATGCGCGCCGCGCGACAGATCGTCGAACTTGGCTTCAGCGACATAAGCCAGGTTGGACGCATTCTGCTGACCGGGGCGATGGTGGTCGTCCCCGTATGGCTCGTGCTACGGCTGCTCGATTCCAGGCGGTAGGCGGTCGTTCGGCGGAGTGAGGGCACGCATTTGATGGTGGGGGCTTGACGCGCCTCTTCGGCGCTGATCCCTTACGCTCGGATTATCATCCATGGGGCAATTGTTAATGGCATTCTCTCATCCCCTCGCCAGGGCGTCCAAAGTGTGGACCACGAGAACCCACGATGGAGGGGAGCAGCGCGTCCTTGTGATCGTCACCACGATCCCGCTTGAGCCTCATGACAAGGGCTACAAGAAATCGCTGGTTGAGCGCCTCTCCCGCGCCGCGCGCGACTATCTTGCCGAGTCGAACGAAGCCGCGTCGTTCCTGCTCATGAGTCGATTGAGGGACTGGAGCAGCGCCAAGGACTGAGGGCCCATCTCTCCGCCTCCACACATTCGGCGCCTCTCACCATACGTTAGCGCCAAAACGGGCGCTTCTCATCAACATCGACTGTGTTAGATTGCGCCGAGATTCGCGCGTCAGAGGGGCAACGAGGCTCCCGTAGCTGCGCGACAGGAATTGGGGACGGACGCCATGACCAACTCATCGGTATTAGGGCTCGGACCCGGCGCGGGAATCGCGCCGCTCCAGGGCAAATGGGGCTGGATCGTCGCCCTCGGCGTGGTTTACCTCGTCGCTGGCGTGATTGCGCTTGGCAGCGTCGTCATGGCGACGGTGGCGACGGTCTATGTCGTCGGAATCATGATGATCATCGCGGGCGTTTTCGAGGTCATCCACTCGTTCCAGATCAAGACCTGGGGGCGCTTCCTGTTCTGGCTCCTGCTCGGGGTTCTTTACATCATCGCCGGGTTCACGGCGTTCGACAATCCGCTGCTGACCGCAGTCTGGCTGACACTCATTCTTGGCGCGGCGCTGGTCGCATCCGGCATCATGCGCGTCTTCCTCGGCTTCAATATGAAGGGCGGGACACCCTGGGGCTGGGTCGTCGCTTCGGGCCTGATCACGCTCTTGCTCGGAATCATCATCCTGGTCCATTGGCCGGTTTCCTCGCTCTACGTGCTCGGAATCTTTCTCGGCATTGATCTCGTGTTCGCGGGCGCGAGCTGGATTGGCCTCGGCCTGGGTTTGCGGCAAGCGGCCTGACGGAGGGCGGGCGGCGACGCGCGGCTCGCCGCGTTTCGTGATAGGGAGATCCTCGCGTGCGCTGGCTTTATCTGGCGATCGTGATCGTGTTCGTCGCGGCGCTGATCATCTTCGCGTTTCAGAACACCCAGAGCGTCGGCGTTTCCTTCCTCGCGCTCGGAGTCACGCTGCCGCTCGCCGTGCTGGTTTTCGTCGTCTATGTGCTGGGGGCGCTCAGCGGCGGAAGTCTCTATGCGCTTCTCAGGCGGTCGGTCGCCGGCTCGCGACGCGCCTGAAGGAGCCGCTCCGATGCGCGCCATGGTCCTGCATCGGGCGCACGAACGGCTCGTGATGGAGGAGCGGGCTGACCCGTCGCCGGGACCGGGCCAGGTTCGCGTGCGGGTCGAGGCTTGCGGTGTTTGCCGTACCGACCTCCACGTCGTCGACGGCGAGCTGCCCAACCCCAAACTGCCCATCGTGCCGGGCCATGAGATTGTCGGCCGCATCGACGCGGTCGGCGCAGGGGTCGGCCTCAAGCTTGGCGCGCGCGTCGGCGTCGCTTGGCTCGGCCACACCGACGGGACTTGCCCCTATTGCCGGAGCGATCGTGAAAACCTGTGCGACGCCGCGCTGTTCACCGGCTACACGCGCGACGGGGGCTACGCAACTCATACGATCGCGGAGGCGGATTTCGTGTTTCCGCTTTCCGAGGATCTTGACCCGGTCGAGACGGCGCCGCTGCTCTGCGCCGGCTTGATCGGCTGGCGTTCGCTCAAGCTCGCCGGCGACGGTCGGACGATCGGCGTTTATGGCTTCGGCGCCGCCGGACACATCATCGCCCAAGTCTGTCGCTGGCAGGGGCGGCGCGTGTTCGCCTTTACCCGGCCCGGCGACTATGCCGGTCAGGCGTTCGCGCGCTCGGTCGGCGTCGACTGGGCTGGGGGCTCGGATGATCCGCCCCCTGAGCCGCTCGACGCCGCGATCCTGTTCGCTCCCGCAGGCGAACTTGTCCCCGCCGCGCTTGCCGCATTGCGCAAAGGCGGCCGAGTCATCTGCGGCGGCATCCACATGAGCGACATCCCGGCGTTTCCTTACGGGCTATTGTGGGAGGAGCGGAGCGTCGCCTCGGTCGCCAACCTGACCCGGGCCGACGGCCACGAATTCTTGGGCGTCGCGCCGGAGGCGAAGGTGCGAACGACGACCACGCCCTATCCGCTCGATAAGGCCAACGAGGCGCTCGATGACTTGCGCAAGGGCGCGCTGGAAGGCGCGGCGGTGCTCGTGCCGTAAGGCGCGAACCGCGCGCCGCTTTATCGGAGAAA
This sequence comes from uncultured Alphaproteobacteria bacterium, assembly GCA_963833955.1. Classification (GTDB taxonomy): domain Bacteria; phylum Pseudomonadota; class Alphaproteobacteria; order Rhizobiales; family Beijerinckiaceae; genus Roseiarcus. The sequence goes on from CAWHZY010000021.1 coordinate 103,532, forward strand.
GACCGCCAGGCTTTGCGGGCCGCATTCCGTCGCCCGACGCTCCACAAAGCTGTGGGCTTGCGGCAGACCGTGCCGCCAGTCTATTGCGATATGTAAATCAACGCGCGAAAACGCTATAGCCTGCCGCGACCCCTTATCCCAGATGCTTTCGTCGGGGGAGAAAGCAAACTGGGTTTCTCTTGCAAATGCTGACTAACCCGATCCTTGAGCCGGCGGTCGCTTGGCGTGCGCTTTCAGATACAGAAACAACAGTTCTCTTTCTGTAGAAAAAATAGCACACGATCGAGCGTACTAAATAGATACGAGTTTAACGGTATGGAATTGGGCCTTCTTTCCAACATGCTTGTGAATCGGGAGCCCTATTGGCAGGCCTACATACCCCCGTTGTTTTCGGCGATCGCCCGCGATCGAGCGAACGTAAGGATCGTGGAGCCTCCCCCGATCGCATGGTCGCGACGCAGTGCATGGAAAGGGATCCGTTCACAAGTCAAAGCCTGTGACACTCTCTTTTGGTGTCAACTGAGCTCGCGTCCCACCCGTTCAATCCATTTGGCGTCGCTGAACAGATTGGGCGCTCGGCGCGCGAACTTCATCATCGACGCATGGAAGCCTGTAGTCACCAAGATCGGGGTGGCGGCGACGATCGAGCGTCTCAATCCATGCTTCATCGCTTATCTGGAAGCCACAACAGAGCTCAAGCGGCGTTTCCCGCTGGCCAAATTCGTCTGGCTGCCGCATGCGGGCAACACGGATATCTTCTATCCGCGGAAGGGGGGAAAACCGAACTTCGCCTTCTATATGGGCCGGCGTCACGAGCCGTTGCATCAGGCGCTCGTCAAATATTGCGAAGCGCGGGGGCTCAAATATTTCTATACGGATAAGTTTCTGTTCGGAGAGGAACTCGGGCGGGCGGCGTCCAGCGCCGAGTATTTCGTCGCTTCGCCGCGCGAGGTCATCGATCCGAAGACGAACAGTGCGTACAGCCCGCTCTCGCCGCGTTATTTCGAGGGGCTGGCGGCGGGCGCGCGCCTCATCGGCGCCCTACCCGAGAGCGGCGAGTATAACGCGCTTCTGCCGACCGACGCCTTGTGTGAAGTCGCGCTCGACGGCTCTGATCTGGCTGAACGTCTCGATCGAGACCGACAGAACCCAGACAATCAATGCGCCGTTGACGCCGCCGGGGCGTTGGTGCGCGAGCATCATTCCTGGCGCCGGCGCGGACAGCAGATCTACGACTTTCTCGATCATGGCGGCCCGCTGGATCTCCACTTGATGCCGCAAGCGCGGAATCGCGCCGATATAGCGGCGGCGCTGACCGCCTGATGGTCGCTGGCTGGCGCTTGACGGCTTCGCGCGGGAGCGTCTTGAAGGCGTAGCGGGGCTCGCGCTCGAGACGCCGGCGGGCGGCGGAGACCGGGCGCCGTGTGAACGCGCCCTTCGATCGCGCTTCGCCAAGCTTCAAGCTCGGCGACTGTTCGTATCGATGTCAATTTAGAACGATTCTAAACTTGCTCGACCGTCGCCTTTAGAACTTTTCTAAAGTTGCGAGGGCGACGCGTGTTTCGTTGACTTCACTAAACGTGAAGCGTTACTCGATAGGCATCGTAGTAGACGCCTGTGGCGGGCGGGCCTTGAACCCGCCTTCCCGACGGATAAGCGTTCCCAATGTTCGCCGCCTATTTGATCATGCTGCGCGAGGGTATCGAAGCCGCGCTGATCGTCGGCATCGTGGCGAGCTATCTCAGGCAATCCGGACGCACGCGATGGCTGCCCATGGTGTGGGTCGGTGTCGGCGCCGCGTGCGTCGTCTGTGTCGCCGTTGGTCTGGCTCTCATCGGCGCCAACCGCGAGTTTCCCCAGCGCCAGCAGGAGATGTTCGAGGGCCTGGTCGCGCTTCTGGCGACCGCGATCCTGACCTCCATGGTCTTCTGGATGAAGAAAGCGGCCCGGTCGATCAAGGCGCAATTGCACAACTCGATCGACAACGCCTTGCGTCCGGGCGACCGCCAGGGTCTTGCGCTGATCGGGATGGTCTTCTTCGCCGTCGGCCGCGAAGGGCTCGAATCGCTCTTCTTCCTTCTCGCGATCATCCAGCAGAGCGACGGCTGGGCGGTGCCGATCGGGGCGACGCTTGGCCTTGCTTCGGCGATCGGCGTGGGTTTCGCGATCTACTATTTCGGCGTGAAGCTCAATCTGCGCCATTTTTTCCGCTGGACCGGGGTCTTCATCATTTTCGTCGCCGCCGGTCTGCTCGCTGGCGCGCTACGCGCGTTTCATGAAGCCGGCCTCTGGAATGGCTTGCAAGGCACGGCCTTCGACATTAGCGCGTTTGTGCCGCAAGACGGCCTGATCGGCACGCTGCTCTCCGGCGTCTTCGGCTACCAGGACGCGCCGACCGTCGGCGAAGTGATCGTCTATTTCGCTTACCTCATTCCCGCTTTGATTCTCTTCTTTTCACCGCCGCCCGCACAACCGGCGCGCGCAGCCTATCGGCCCTCCAAAACGTGACGCACTCGCAACCTGCCAGACCGATAAGGGAAGAATGACATGCCGGACTCTCGCGCAACCGGGTTGAGGCTCGCCCTTTTCGGGGGAGCCGCCTTGCTTTCCTTTCCGGCGACAATCGGCGGTCAGGCGTTCGGGCAAGCGGACGCCGCGCCCATCGCTCCTGGCCCTATCCTGATCACGCTGACCGATGCCGGATGCGACCCCGCGAAGGTCGACGTCACCGCCGGCAAGACCACGTTCAACATCAAGAATGAAAGCAAGCGCGCGGTCGAATGGGAGATCCTCAAGGACGTCATGGTCGTCGACGAGCGCGAGAACATCCTGCCGGGCTTCGCTCAGACCCTGACCACGACCCTCGACGCCGGCGATTACGCGATGACTTGCGGGCTCAGAAGCAACCCACAGGGAATTCTAACGGTCGCGGCGACCAACGCCGCGCCGGCGAAGCCCTCGCCGATGGACCTGGTCGGTCCGATCGCGGAATACAAAGTCTACGTCAAGGGCGAGGTCGACACGCTCGTCAACGAGACGCGGAAGCTGACGGACGCCGTCAAGGCCGGCAAGCTGGCGGAGGCCCAGAAGGTCTACGCGCCAGCCCATCAGCACTATGAGCGGATCGAGCCGATCGCGGAACTGTTCAACGATCTCGACGGCTCGATGGATTCGCGCGAAGACGACTTCGAGAAGAAGGCCGAAGACCCCAAATTCCTCGGCTTCCATCGACTCGAGAAAGGGCTGTTCATCGAGAAGTCGACCGCCGGGCTCGAGCCGATCGCGGACAAGCTGATGGCCGACGCGCTCGACCTGCAGAAGCGCATCGACGGGCTCACCGTCGCCCCGAAGGACATTGTCGGCGGAGCGGCAGACTTGATCGAAGAGGTCGCGTCCAAGAAGATCACCGGCGAAGAGGATCGCTACAGCCGCACCGATCTCTGGGATTTCCAGGCGAACGTGGACGGCGCGCAGAAGATCGTCACGCTCCTCAATCCGCTGATCGTGAAGCAGGATCCTAAGCTCAGCGCGCGTCTGCATGACAATTTTGCCAGGGTCGACGTCTTGCTGGCCAAATACAGGACGGAGGACGGAGGGTTTGAGAGCTATGAGAAGCTCTCGGACCACGACCGCACAGCGTTCAAGGGGCCTGTCACGGCGCTCGCCGAGGATCTGTCCGCGCTCAAGGGCACACTAGGCGTCGAGTGACGGGAGCGAACGGCATGACGTCGCGCCAGGATCGGAGGGGTTGTCCGTTCGCGTCGGCTTCATCGGAAGCCGGCGCGTCTCAAAGCGGGCTGCGACCCGGAAGGCGGGATCTCCTGATGGGCTTGGGCGTCGGCGCCATCGGCTTGGGGCTCGCGTCTCAGTCCCGCGCGGCGCCGGCCGGAACGCTGGCTCCCGGCGATGACGGCACGCAGGATTCTCAGCCCTTCCATGGCCTTCACCAGTCGGGCGTGATCACGCCGCAGCCGGCGGCTGCGCTGATCGCGAGCTTCGACGTTCTCGCCGACGATCGCGCCGGGCTCGAGCGGCTGTTTCGAGCCCTGACCGAACGCATCGCCTTTCTCATGCAAGGCGGCGAGGCGCCGACCCTAGACCCGAGATATCCAGCGCCCGACAACGGCCTGCTTGGGCCAAGTGTCTTCCCTGACAATCTGACGGTGACCGTCGCGCTCGGCGCGTCGCTGTTCGACGAGCGCTACGGGCTGCAGAGATTGAAGCCGACGCGCCTGATCGCTATGGAGCAGTTTCCCAACGACGCGCTCGACGCGCATCTCTGCCACGGCGACGTCGTCCTGCAATTCTGCTCGAACACTGCCGAAACGAACATCCACGCTTTGCGCGACGTCCTCAGGCATACGCCCGATCTTCTCGCGCTGCGCTGGAAGATCGACGGCTTCCTGCCTCCGCACACGATCAAGAAGCTCGGCAAGGAGACGGTCCGCAACCTGCTTGGATTCAAGGACGGCACCGCCAATCTCGACGCCAGCGACGAGAGGCTGATGAATGAGATCGTCTGGGTCGAGCCGAATGCGGACGAGCCCAGTTGGACGGCCGGCGGAACCTATCAGGTCGTGCGCGTCATTCGCATTTTCGTGGAGCGCTGGGATCGCGACGCACTGATCGACCAGGAACAGATCATCGGCCGGAAAAAGGCGAGCGGCGCGCCGCTCACCTACGCGAACGAGCACGACGCGCCCGACTATGCGGCCGATCCCAAGGGCGAGCGCATCCCGCTCACTGCCCACATCCGCCTGGCCAATCCGCGCACGCCTGGCACGGAGCCCAACCGAATCTTACGTCGTGGCTACAATTACTCGCGCGGCGTTACGACCGCCGGCCAACTCGACATGGGACTGTTGTTCATCTGCTTCCAGGCCGATCTCGCCGCAGGCTTTCTCACCGTGCAAGCGCGCCTCAACGGCGAGCAGCTCGAGGAATATATCAAGCCGGTGGGCGGGGGGTATTTCTTCGTCCTGCCGGGCGTCCGGTCCAAGGACGGTTTCTTCGCCGAAGGTCTCTTGCGCGCGGCGGCGTAAGTCCGCGCCGCCTCAGCGCCGTGCGCGTGGCTTGCGGTTCGGCCATTTGACGATCCGGTCCGGCCAATGTTCGGGCGGAATGTCGCTCTCGCTGGCCTTGACCCGCCCGCGCACCGAGACGCCGGCCTCGTGCACGCTGTCGGGCGAACCCGAAACCAGCGGGTGCCAATCGTACAAATCCTGTCCTTTGGCCACCAGCCGATAGGCGCAGGTGACCGGGAGCCAGCTCAAATTGCGGACCACGTCCGCCGTCAGCCGCACGCAATCGGGAACCCGCCGGTGACGGCGCGGATAGTCGATGCATTTGCACGTCTTGCCGTCGAGGAGCTTGCAGCCGATATCGGTGAAATGAATTTCGCCCGTGTCCTCGTCCTCGAGCTTGACCAGGCAGCACCGCCCGCAGCCGTCGCATAGGCTTTCCCATTCGGCGACGCTCATGTCATCGAGGGTCTTCGTCCGCCAGAACGGTTCTGCTTGCTCGTCTTTCGCCGTCAAACCCTTCGTCCGGTTAAGCGCCGCACCGCCGGCCGGCTTGGGTGGGCTTCGTTCAACACTAAGTTAGGTTCGATCCATTAGCCACTCTCGGACGTTGTCGCCAATGGACTTTCGGTGAGGGGAGCGGGAGAGATGCGGTTCAATCTCGGGAGAACGGAAATCGCAACGCAAGATGTGAAAACCGCGACCACCCTCGTCGTCTCCCACCCTGCCTGCCTCGAGCACGACATGGGCGAGGGGCATCCCGAGCGGCCGGACCGCGTGCGCGCGATCGAACGCGCGCTCGAGAGCGAGGCGTTTCAGATGCTGGCGCGCGACGCCGCGCCACGCGCCGATCTCGCCGCGATCGCCCGCGTCCATCCGCAGGATTACATCGAGGCGATCCGGGCGGCTGCGCCGAAGCACGGGTTGACCGCCATCGACCAGGACACCTCCATGTCGCCCGGCACGTTCGAGGCGGCGCTGCGCGCCGCGGGCGGCGCCGTCTTCGCCGTCGACGAAGTGATGGGCGGCAAGGTCCGCAACGCCTTCGTCTCGATCCGCCCGCCCGGCCATCACGCCGAGGTCGCGACCCCGATGGGCTTCTGCTTCCTTAATAACGCCGCCATCGCCGCGCGCCATGCCCAGGCCGCGCACGGGGCCGAGCGCGTCGCGATCATGGATTTCGATGTCCATCACGGCAACGGCACCCAGCACATCTTCTGGGACGATCCAAGCGTCATGTACGCCTCGACCCATCAGATGCCGCACTATCCCGGCACCGGCGCGGTGGCCGAGCGCGGCGAGCACGGGCAGATCGTCAATGCGCCGCTCAGGGCGGGCGACGGCGGCGACGCGTTCCGGGCGGCGATGGAGAGCGCGATCCTGCCGCGCCTCGAGGCGTTTGCGCCCGATCTCATGATCATCTCGGCGGGCTTCGACGCCCACCGGCGCGATCCGCTCGGCAACCTCAATCTGGTCGAGGCCGACTTCGCCTGGGCGACGCGCAAGCTCATGGAGGTCGCGCGCAACCACGCCCACGAGCGCGTCGTGTCGGTGCTGGAAGGCGGCTACGACCTCGAGGGGCTGTCGCGCTCGGTCGCCGCGCATGTGACGGCGCTGCTGGAAGGTTGATGGGACACACCTCTCATCCCCAAGCAAGCTGGGATGAGAGGCGCGCCTATCGCTGAAGCTCCGTGTCCCCGCCGGTTTGGCGTCAGGCGAGGCGGAACGATCGGCGTCGCGTTGCGAGAAGGGCCGTCCCGAAGAATCCCAGGCCCATCATCGCCCAGGTCGAAAGTTCCGGGACCGCAGTCGGCGCGTTTGCATCGATGTCGGTGTTGGGAGTTGTCTCGAAGCCATAGCTTTCAAGATCGCCTCCGGCGAATCGCGCAAATCCGTAGAAGGTGTCGTCCCCGACGGTGTAGCGAAGGCCGAGGAAGCTATCGATTGAGGAATTGGGGATATCGGTCGCGGTCGGGAACGACGCATAGGAGCCAAATTGATCCGGCCCGAAGAGCACGTCATGGCCGCCGCGCATGTCCGTGAAGTAGGTGGTCGGCTCGACGGGAATGCCGAGGAACCCGCCAAAGCTCGTTACCTCGGCGGTGCCCGTCGTCGAAACGAACGTATCGGCGAAGAACCCGCTCGAGGGGTAACTCAGAGAAAATTGATCCGCGGCATCCGGACCGAATGTAAACGGTGTTCCGGACGATAGATCCACCGGTCCGCCAAGAACAACAGCGGCGGAGGCCGGAGCTGAAATCAAAAAGCTGACGGCGAGAATACGAAGTGATTTCTGCATGGGAGGGCGCTTTCCTGCGTGAGGATACATGCAGTACGAATGGATTCGCCGCGGGATGCACGGAGAGAAACACATATTCGTGATCGCGCGCCCGCAAACACTGTCAATCAGCGGCCCCATTCCCATTCGCAGGGAGCGGAAGCCCGCGGTCCCGTCCGCGCAAAACTCCGCCGCTGGCTTAAGCCGCCTGAAGCCGTCCGCCGGCGGTGCGATCCGGAGCCCTGGCGCATCCGACCGCCGCGCCTCACGGCCTCGCCAATGGCCATGCTCTTCCCTTGTGCTAGTCGGCCGATTCATCTCAAAGGACAGGATCTAAGCTCTTGAGCTTGATCCGAGCGGTCTCGGTTGTGAAGCGCCAGTCAGCCTTGGCGTGATGCTGGTTGCGGTGATTGGCCCAGGCGGCGACTTCGCGTTTGAGGGCGGCTTTGTCGGGGATGCGACGATCCAGACATTGAGTGGAGAGGACCGCGAGTTCCGACTCCGCCAGGTCTAGCCACGACCCATGCTTGGGAGTGTACACCCACTCAAATCGCTGGACGAGGCGTCGAGCCTCTGGCGCTGGGAAGGCCTTGTAGAGCGAGGACTTGTCGTGGATGTTCAAATTGTCCTGCACGAGCGTGATCTGCTCGGCGTCGGCGAAGCGACTGTCCGAGATCTCTTTTAAAACCTGGGCGTAATCGATGGCCGTGTGCCGGTCCGTCACCTTGACGTGTCGCCATCCTTCAAGAGGGGCGAACATCATGAAGAGGTTGGCGACGCCGTTGCGTTCATACTCGTAGTCACAACGGGCGGGGCTCCCCGGCTTCATGGGGATCGGGGCGCGCGTCTCGGAAATCAGCTGCTTCGACGTCTCGTCGAGACAGACCAGCGGGCGCTTGGGATCGTGCGGCCGCCGGTAGGCCTCCAGCACCTCCTCCATTCCCGCGACGAAGGCGGCGTTGGCCTGCGGCGGAATCACCCAACACTTCCTCGTATGGGGCTTGAGGATGTTTTTTTAAAACACGGCCAATCGTGCTGTCGCTGGCGCGATCGACGATCTGCAGCTCCACGACCTTCTCCTCCAACAACCGCAGGCTCCAGCGCGCGAAACCCTCGGGAGGATCGGAGCACGCCAAGGCGATCAGCTTCGCCTCCTTCTCCCCGTCGAAGATCCGCGGCACAGGCGGCGTCTCTCGCGCCTTGCGGCTTAGCACCGCGTCCAGACCTTCCTCGACCAATTGCCTGCGAGTTCGGTAAACCATCGAGGCGGTCGTATCCAACGCCTTGACGATCTCGCTGTCGCTCCAACCTTCCCCCGCTTCCGAAATGTCCGCCTTCAGCAAGATCTGGACCTTCGTCAGCCGCGTCGCCGGGATCTCGCCTTTCCTTCTCAGGCCCTCAAGGCGCTCGCGCTCCTCAGCGCTCAGACGAACCACGTATCGCTTTACTGCAACCTCTCGCGACCCCATCCTCGCCTCCATCCATAAAGGTGACCAGCGCGAGTGAATCAATAAAAGGTTGCAACTTAGTTGAAGCGCGCGACTAGTTCGAATTCGCCCGGTCGACAGGCTCCGTTGGTCCGGCATTGCGCTGTCTCGCAATTTGAGCCATCCCGCGCCCATCTCACTCCACACTTACAAGGGGGAATCCATGAGCCGCCTTCGCCAGGCGATTGAAGGGGACGTGGAACGCAAGCTCTATGACGGCGCTGTCACGATCGTCAGCGTCGGCGGCAAGGTCGTGTTCGAGCAGGCGACCGGTTTCGCCGACCGCAGCGCGGCTAAGCCAATGCGGCTGGACAGCGTGTTCCCCGTCTTCTCCATCTCGAAATCGCTCAACGCCGTGCTGGTCTTGCAGCGCGTGGAACGGGGCGAAGCGCGCCTGAACACGCCCGTATCCGAGATCATCCCGGAGTTTGGCGCGAGAGGAAAGCAGCGGATCACGCTCGGCCAGTTGCTGTCTCATAGCGGCGGCCTGCCCGCCAGTTTTCCCGCTGTGCCCGTTGATAAGATCGGCGACCTCGACGCCGTCGTGACCGCTGTCAGCGACGTCACATTAGAAGCGGTTCCCGGCGAGGAGGTGAGCTACTCGCCCATCATGGCGCACGCCGTGCTGGGGCAATGCGTGCGCCGGCTTGACGGCGGCAAACGGCGGCTGCCCGACATCGCGCGCGAGGAACTCTTGGAGCCCTTGGGCATGGCGGACACGGCGCTGGGCGCAACGCCGGCGCTCGCCGCGCGAGCCGTCATGCCGCGCGTGTCGGACGAGAGCCCCGGCATGTTCGACGCGTCGGCTTTGGTCGGCCTCGGCCAGATGATCCTGAACCCGGATTTGAGCGCCGAAATCCCAGCCGGCGGTTTCGTCTCCACCGCCGCTGACGTGTCCCGCTTCGCCGAAGCCATGCGGCAAGGCGGCGCGTTGAATGGCAAGCGGGTGTTGTCGGCCCCAATGGTTGCGCTGGCGACCAGCAACCACACCGGAACGCGTCCGAATGACCTGTGGACCTACGCGCGCGAGCTCAAAGGCTGGCCGCTATTCCCGGCAAATCTGGGCCTCGGGTTCTTCCTCCGCGGCGAGGGCCTGCATCCGACCTATTCCGGCCACCTTTCCACCCCTGGCGCGTTCGGCGCGATGGGCGCAGGCACAACGAATTTTTGGGTCGATCCCGTGCGCAACATGACGATGGTCTGCCTGACCACCGGCTTCCTCGAGGAAGCCAACAGCGCCCTTCGCTTCCAACGCCTGTCCGACGTGGCGATCGCCGAATTCGCGTGAGCATGGGCCGTTTGGTCGAGGCGCATGCGACGGCGCCGCGCCCGGCGCAGGCGGAAATTCCGATCTCGGATTTTGTCGACTTTCTGGGCATCGGGACCCTGGCTTCCATCACCTATTACAATAACTCTTCTTACCCCTACATCTTTTCGATAATCCCCATGGGCGCGATATACGTTACCGAGCCGCAGGCCTATACCCGCAGCGAAGCCGCGCCGCAGTTCGCTCCGGGCACGTTCACGGGGACAGTTGTTGACGGCGACGTTAGCGCGCCATCGACGCTGACCCTCACGGCGGTTCCTGAGCCTTCGACTTGGGTCATGCTGATTGCGGGCTTCGTTGGGCTCAGCGCCGCAAAGCTCGGCCTGTTGCGAGCGCGGGCGTAGGAAAGCCCCGTTGCGACGGCTTGCCATGGTGGTGACCGCGTAAACGTTCACCGGCTTGCATCACCGGGTTCCGTCGCCCTCCAAAGCGGGGGGATCCAGGCGAACCTATCGCCCGGCGCCCCCGACAGGCCTTCGGGGTCAGGCGAGGCGGATCGGCCGGCGGTGTGCGGCGGCAAGAGCCGTCCCGACAAATCCCAGAATTATCATCGCCCAGGTTGAAAGTTCCGGGGTCGCAATCGCCGCGCTTGCGTCGATGGCGCTGTTGGGCGTCGTCTCGAACCCGTCGCGTTCAAGATCGCCCCCGGCGAATTGCGCAAATCCGTAGAAAGTCTCTGCCCCGATTGTGTGGCGAAGGCCGAGGAAACTGTCGGTCGCGGAGTCAAGAATATCCGTCCCGGCCGGAAAGAGGATCAAAACCCTACAAGGCGCTCAACAAGGTCATCACCCTTCTCCCTTTCGCCACCCGAACCGCCTTCACCGCAGGGCGGGCGACAGGAACTTGAGCGCGGAAGAAACGTCCCCTCCAAAACACAAAATACGATTCCTGCACACGCTCGAAAGCGGGAATCGAGTTGCGCGGGGATGACAGATGCCTCGATCAGTCCAACACATCAAAGTGCTCATACCAAGACTCGATGATCGGAACCGATCATCGCCTTATGGCCGAAGCGCGAATGCGCGCCCGCGCCGTTGCGCGGGTTTGAGCGCGATGCGTCGCGCTCGAATAGAATTGGTATCAGGCAGAGAAAGATTGGCGCGCGTGAACTTGTGCGCGGATCCCCCCTCCATCAGAGCCCATCACAAACTCGTGGTCCGGGTAGCCTTGCCTCAGGCGGGCGCGACGGCCAAAAGAAAACCCTTCATGTCCACCTCCCCCCCCGACACAAGCCCCGCAGGCGTCGTGGCCACCGAGGCCGTCCTGCAAAATCCGGCCACGCTGCGCGACCTTTTCGCGGTGCGTTCCTACGTCCGGTTCTGGATCGGCGCAGTGTGCAATCGCCTCAGCGTGCAGGTCCAGGCCATCGCCCTGGCGTGGCAGGTCTATGCGGTCGCGCGCCATACCGCGTCGGTCAGTGAGGCGGCGCTGGCGGTGGGCATGCTGGGCCTCGCCCAGTTCCTGCCGATGTTCGCCCTGACCCTCTTCGCCGGCCATGCCGCGGACATTTACGACCGGCGCAAGATCATGATGGCGGGCCTTGGGGTGCAGCTCTTAACGTCAGCCCTGTTCAGCGCGATGGCCTATGGCGGGCTTAACCTTCTCTGGCCGATCTACGGCGTCGCGGCTTTGTTCGGCTCAGCCCGGGCTTTCTATACGCCGGCGAGCGCGGCTCTGGCGCCGACTCTGGTCGAGCGGCGGCTGATCCCGCGCGCGATCGTCCTCAATTCCGCGGGCAACCAGGTGGCGACCATCGTCGGCCCCGCCATCGGCGGCCTTTTGGTCGCGTTTTCGCCCGTTGCGGCTTTTGTCGTGTCGGGCGCGCTGTGCCTCATCTCGCTCATCTCGCTCATGGCTGTCGCCTCGCCGCCGCGCCAGCCTCGTCCGACCGCCTCGCGCTGGGCCCTGATCGCGGAGGGGCTCAATTATGTGTGGACCACCAAGGTGGTCCTGGGCGCCATCAGTCTTGACCTGTTCGCGGTTCTGCTGGGCGGCGTGACGGCCCTGTTGCCGGTCTATGCCCGCGACATCCTGCAGGTCGGGCCGGAAGGCTTCGGAATCCTGCGCGCCGCCCCGTCGGCGGGCGCCATCGTCACCGGCTTCGTCCTGGCCGCGCGGCCGCTCAAGTCCCATGCCGGCTTGAAGATGTTCGCCGCGGTCGGGATCTATGGGCTCTCCACCTTGGTGTTCGCTTTGTCGCGCTCGATGGTGCTGAGCACGCTCGCTTTGGCGATTCTCGGGGCGGCTGACATGGTTTCGGTGTTCGTGCGCCAGACCCTGGTGCAGATCGTGACCCCCGATCCCATGCGCGGGCGCGTCTCCGCGGTGTCTAGCCTGTTCATCGGCGCGTCGAACGAATTGGGCGAATTCGAATCCGGCGGCATGGCGCGCCTTTTGGGACCGGTCGGCTCGGCCGTGTTCGGCGGCTGCGGCGCGATCCTCGTGACGCTGCTATGGGCCGGGATATTCCCGGCCCTGCGCAAGGCCGACAGGCTGGAATAGGCGCACGCTGGCGGGTTGGTCTCTTCTCTGTCATTCCCGCGTTCGAGCGTCTGAAGGAATCGCTTTTTTCGTTGGCGAGCGGTCATCGGGCGGCGATGATTCCTGTTTGCGCGGGAATACAGACGGCCGGCTGCGACTCCGGCTGAAGGTGCGTTGCCGCCAGACGAGCCTGTTCCTCGGCTGGTGAGGCCGCGCGGGGAATTCCCGAGGCTTGAGGCGGCGGAGAAGAAAATCCACTATGCGACGCTTCACTGAGCCGCGCGACGGGCGAGACGTTCGTTCGATGCTGGCCGACAGGTGAGGAGCGCCATGGACAGCTGGTTGGATCGGGAAAACCATCCGGCGACGCGCATCGAGCTGCACTACGGCGGCCGGATGATCCGTTGCTTCGTCGAGCGGCCCCGAAGCGTACACGAGATGCTGACGAACGCGGTCGCGCGTCGTCCACGCGGGCTTGCGCTCATCTGCGACGAGGAGAGACTGAGCTACGCCGAGTTCGACGCCCTCGTAGGGCAGGCCGCGGGGGGCTTGAGGGCGCTTGGGGTCGAGAAGGGCGATCGCGTCGCCATGGTGCTCGGCAACAGCATCGCGTTTGTCGTCGTGCTGTTCGCAGTGGCGCGGCTGGGCGCGGTGTCGGTTCCGCTCAACATCCGCCACACGCTGGCCGAGAACAGCCACATCATCAAGGACTGCGCGGCGAAGGTGGTCGTCCACGAATTCGACCTCGCCGATCGTGTTCCGCCTCCGGACGTCCTGCCAAGCCTGAAACATGCCCTCGCGGTCCGGCATGAAGGCGGCCCGATGCTCGCCGAATTGCGCGCCGGCGCGCCGGTTCTGACGGCCGAGGCGGTCGGGGAAGAAGAGACCGCCACCATCCTCTATACATCCGGCACCACCGGCCGTCCGAAGGGGGCGATGCTCACGCATCTCAGCATCGCCCATTCCGTCATCCACTTTCAGTTCACGATGGGGCTGACCGAGGAAGACCGTGGTCTTCTGGCCGTTCCCATGAGCCATGTGACCGGTCTCATCGCGCTTGTGCACGCGATGGTTCAGTGTGCCGGGACGCTGGTCGTCATGCCGGCGTTCAAGGCGAGCGACTTCATCGATCTCGCGGCGCGCGAGCGGATCACCTACTCGCTCATCGTGCCGGCGATGTTTAACTTATGTCTGCTCGCGCCGAATTTCGAAACGGCGGATCTCTCCCATTGGCGGATCTCTGGCTACGGCGGGGCGATCATGCCGGAGGCCACGCTCGAGCGCATCGCCGAACAGCTGCCAAAACTGAAACTCTTGAATTGCTATGGCTCGACCGAAACGACCTCGCCTGCGGCGATCATGCCTCCGGAGCACACGGTTGCGCGAAAGGAGTTGGTCGGCCTCGCCGTGTCCTGCGGAGACATTCTGGTGATGGACGCCGATGGCGTGGAGGCTCCTCATGGACAGGCCGGCGAAATCTACATCGGCGGCGCCATGGTCGTGCCGGGCTATTTCAACAATCGCGAAGCCACCGAGCGCGAGTTCAGCGCCGGATACTGGAAGTCCGGCGATCTCGGGATCATGGATGAGAAGGGCTATTTGCGGGTCATCGATCGCATCAAGGACGTGATCAACCGCGGCGGGTTCAAGATCTACGCCTCCGAGGTCGAGAACGTTCTGCTCGAACATCCAGCCGTCGTCGAGGTCGCGGTGGTGGCCAAGTCCTGCCCGGTGCTTGGCGAGCGCGTTCACGCCTTCGTCGTGCTCCGTGACGCTGTCGAAGAGGCCGAGCTTCAGCGTCACTGCGCCGACGTCCTCTCCGACTACAAGGTCCCGGAGACGTTCCGACGTCTCGAAGGCGCGCTGCCGCGCAACGCCAACGGCAAGGTTCTCAAGCGGGAGCTGCGCGCGATCCTTGTGGCGTGAAGGGCCGTTTCCAAAGCTGGTTGCGACGATTGCGTCTCGCCTGTCGCCCGCGCGTCGCGTTAAGCCGCGTGGTCGCGCTGGCGGCGGCGCATACGGCGCCGGCGGCGCTCGGGCGCTTCTGGGATCGATTCGGCATTGAGCGCCGGCAGCGTGTCCATCACCCGTTCGGGCGGGAAAATGACGATCACCTCGGTTCCGATCCGCAGGGTCGAGTTCAAGCGGAATTCCCCGCCGTGCAATTCCACCAGGCCCTTGACGATCGGCAGCCCGAGGCCGGTTCCTTCTTCCGCGTTTTTCTGCGCCAGCGTCCCGCGGCCGAAGGACGACAGCACGATCGGGATCTCCTCGGGAGGAATGCCGGGCCCGGTGTCGGCGATGGACAGATATTGTCCCCCCTTCCGGGTCCAGCCGACTTTGAGGGTGATCGAGCCGCCTTGAGGCGTGAATTTGATCGCGTTGCTGAGCAGGTTGAGCGCCACCTGCCGCACCGCGCGCTCGTCCGCCCAGATGCGCGGCAGGCCGGGCTCCATGGCTTCCGTAATGACGAGATGGCGCCGCTCGATCCGCAACCAGAGGAGACGAAGGCACTCCTCGACCACTCCGGTGAGCGAGACCGGCTCCTCCTTCAGTTCGTACCGCCCCGCCTCGACCCGCGACAGATCGAGAATTTCATTGATCAGCATCAGGAGATGCTGGCCGCTGGCGTGGATGTCGGTGGAATATTCCTTGTAAGCCGGCACCGCGTGCGGGCCGAACAGTTCGCCCTTCATCACTTCGGAGAACCCGAGGACGGCGTTCAGCGGCGTGCGCAGCTCGTGGCTCATCGTCGCCAGAAAGCGCGACTTGGCCAGATTGGCGCTCTCGGCGCGGCGGCGCGCCTCGTCCGAGTTGAGTTTGGCCTGCTCGAGTTCGGCGATGAGCGAGTCCTTTTCCGCCTGAAACGACATGTTCTGCGAAGCTGTCGCATGCAGGCGCCGCGCGACCACCAGGAAATAGCCGATGACGCCGAGCGACAGCGCCGCCGTCGGCAGCGCCGCACCGTGCAGATGGGGTGCGTAGAGGAGGACGACGCCCGCGATCATCGGCAGCATGCCGGCGACGAACGCGGCTGGTATCGCCGCCGCGAGAAGCGACATCACGGTCGAGACGAGCAGCATCACGACGATGGCGAAAGCCTGCGCGTTCGGGTCGCTCGATTTGAGCAGCATGACGATGAGGTATCCCCATGCCGACCCGCTGAAGGCGGTGGAAAACACGAACTTGCGCCGCCAGACCCCCGCCGTCTTTTCCTGGTCGCTACTGTCCAGAAAGGCGATCGGCAGCGAATAGCCGGTCAGAATTGCGCAGGTGATGAAGGCGATCCAGGTCGCGAGCGGGCCGGCCTCGACCCAGGCCAACGCCGTTGCGCAAACGCCGAGCGCGATGATCCCGAGCATCGGCGTGGCGCTGCGGTTGATCTCGGCGAACAGACGCACCATCGCGCTCGAATGAGTCGGGATCGCGTCGGGCTCGGAGAGGGATCGCCGCGCCTCTCTGAGCTGGATGGTCATCTTGCGCCGGCGCGCGGCGGCTTCGGAATCGGCCTTGACGCCGCTCCCGCTCCCGCCCAGGTCCGCCCCGACATCACGCATAGCCGCCCGACACTTACGCTGTTACTCGCGTCAATCATGCGGCTCAATTGATTAACGAGCGGCTGACGCAATGATTTAGAATTGGGAGTTTTTTGACGATAATTTGATTAAGGTTGTTAGCGCTCCCTCTGGGAGAGGTGAGGGTGACTCCCTCATTCGGCGCCATAGCCCATCGAAAGACGGGCGTCTCTTGACGCCCTATGGCGCCACCTTCTTCCAGAGGGAGACGGGGTCTCCAGGATAGGGTGGTATGAAGCTCTACAATTCCAACCGGGCGCCGAGCCCTCGCCGCGTGCGCATTTTCCTCGCCGAGAAGGGCGTCTCGGTCCCGTGTGTCGAGATCGATCTCGCCAGGCTCGAGCACAAGACGGCGGAATTCTCAGGCCTCAATCCCTTCGAGACCATTCCGATCCTCGAACTCGACGACGGGACAAGGATCGCAGAGACGATCGCGATCTGCCGCTACATCGAGGCGCTACGGCCGGAGCCGAACCTGTTCGGCTTGACCGCGCTCGAGCTGGCCACGGTCGAGATGTGGCAGCGCCAGCTCGAATGGCGGCTCCTCTTTCCGATCGCCCAGGTCGTCCGTCACAGCCATCCGAAAATGGCGGAAATGGAGCGCCCCCAGATTCCCGATTGGGCGGCGGCCAATCGACCGAGAGTGCTAAAGGCGATGGCGATTGTCGATGAGGCCTTGCGCGACCGGCCGTTCATCGCCGGCGACCGCTTCACGGTCGCCGATATCACGGGGCTCGTGGCGCTTGATTTCGCCAAGTCCGCGCGGATCGCGATCCCGCCCGAGCTCGTTCGCCTCAACCGCTGGCGCGAGGCGTTGAAGGCAAGGCCCAGCGCCGCGGCCTGAGGCGCCGGACCTCAGGACAGGCCGGCGCCCCGCGCTCGTTTCGTCGCAGGCGGGCGCGGCGCCGAGGCGATCCTTTAATGAATTCGGGGCAAGGATGCTGACGCCGCCGAGTCATCCATGCGTTCACCCGGTTTTTCTGTTCCGAGCGAGGTCAGGCTTGGCGAGCTTCTCGCCGCCTTGAGCCATGCCCTGGACATGACCGAAGGCCAGCCCGCCGGGCACTGCGTCCGCTGCTGCTTCATCGGGACGAAGATTGGCCTCGAAATCGGTCTCTCCGAGGATCGTTTGCGCGATCTCTACTATACGTTGCTTCTGAAAGACCTTGGCTGCAGCAGCAACGCCGCACGGATTTGCCAGCTTTATCTCACAGACGACATCATCTTCAAGCAAGATTTCAAACGGCTCGACAGCAGCCTGCCGAAAATCCTGCGCTTTGTCCTCGCGCACACGGGGGTCAAATCCGGCTTGGCCGAGCGATTCCGCGCGATCCTCAACATTGTCCAGAACGGCCCTGAAATATCGCGGGGACTGATCGAGACCCGCTGTCAGCGGGGCGCGTCCATTGCCCGCCAGCTGCGATTTTCCGAGGACGTCGCGCTGGGAATTCAGGCCCTGGACGAACACTGGGACGGCTCCGGCAAGCCATCCGGCGTCGCGGGCTCGGAGATTCCGCTGTTCAGCCGCATCGCTTTGCTCGCGCAGGTCGTCGACGTCTTTCACCTGGCCGACGGCGCCGACAACGCATTGCGGGAGGTCGAGACTCGATCGGGGTCCTGGTTCGACCCGAATCTGGCCAAAGCCCTCGCCGCCGTCTCCGCGCGCGGCGACTTCTGGGAAGCCTTGCGGTCGGCCAATCTGCAGGAGCGAATCTTCGAGCTCGAGCCGGCGCGCTGCGCGGAGCCGATGGATGAGGAATACCTCGACGAGATCGTAGCGGCCTTCGCCCAGGTGGTCGATGCGAAGAGCCACTACACGGCGGGACACAGCGAACGGGTGGCGTTGTTCGCCGACATGATCGCCGAGGCGATGGACATGTCGCGGGATCGCCGCCGCTGGCTCAAGCGCGCCGCCCTTCTCCACGACATCGGCAAGCTCGGCGTCAGCAATTCGATCCTGGACAAGCCAGGCAAGCTCGATGCGGACGAATGGTCCGCGATGAAAATGCACGCCGTCCACGGCGAGGTCATCCTGTCGCAGGTCAGCGCATTCGAAAGCTTCGCTTTCGTCGCTGCCGCGCATCATGAGCGGTTGGATGGCAAGGGCTATCCGCGGGGGCTCGCCGGCGACCAGATCCCGTTCGAGACGCGCATCATCACCGCCGCCGACGTGTTCGACGCCTTGACCGCCGATCGCCCGTACCGCGCCGCGCTGCCGATTCCGGCGGCGCTCTCGATCATGCAGAAAGACGTCGGCGCGGCGATCGATCCGCGCTGCTTCGTCGCGCTCGATCGGGCGATTGCAAAAGCGCGAGAGATGGCCGGGTGAAGGCGCGGCCGAGCGCCGCGGCGTGAGGCGCCGGCCTCGGGAAAGACCAGCGCCTCCGTGTTCGCTCAGTTGCAGACGCGCACGCCGCCCCGCCACCAGCAATGGCGGCCGTAAGGGTGAGCATACGGGTGTGCATAGGGATGCGCATAGGCGCCGCCGTTTACTCGGCATCCGCCATTCGGTCCGCGATGAAAGCCGGCGCCGCAGCCGCCCGCAGTGAGAATGATCGCGGATGGCGCTTTGTCGGCCGGAGCGAACGGCATCGCCTGAGACGGCGCCGCGGCCGACAGGCCGACGAGGGCAAAGGCAGAGGCAATCAGGATGTTTCGCATGAAGTGGCCTTTCGATTTGCAGGGCGGGCAAGCCTTACCTTCGGCTCGTTGAATGACGGCTGAATGATTTGTGGCCTCGCCGCCTCATTCGTTCACAAGGCAGTGACGCCGGCCGGCGCGTTTGGCGGTGCATGCGGCGACGCGGCCAACGAAGCCCCTCGACAGGCCCCGGCAAACCTGCGAGTGCGGCGCGATGGCCAAGTTTCGTTCTTCTTATGTCTGCCAGAATTGCGGCGCGATCACCCAGCGCTGGCAGGGCAAGTGCGAATCCTGCGGCGAGTGGAACACGATCATCGAGGAAGGCGCGGCGCTCGGAATCGGCGGGGGCGGCCCGGCGGCTCGCAGGGGCGCCGCAGGACGGCCATTCCCGCTTGAGGACCTGTCGGGCGCGTCCCGGTCCGAGCCGCGTCTCGTCACCGGCATCGCCGAACTCGATCGGGTCGCGGGCGGCGGCTTCGTGCCGGGTTCAGCGACGCTGATCGGCGGCGAGCCGGGCATCGGCAAGTCGACCCTGTTGATCCAGGCTTGCGCCGCCGTCGCGCGGTCGGGGGGGCGCGTCGTCTACGTTTCGGGCGAGGAATCGACCGCCCAGGTGCGCCTGCGCGCGGCCCGGCTTGGGCTTGCCGAGGCGCCCGTCCAGCTTGCGGCGCAGACGTTCGTAGAGGACATCGTGGCCACGCTCGGCTCGGGCGACGCGCCGAAGTTCGTGGTCATCGATTCCATTCAGACCATGTGGAGCGATGCGATCGAATCGGCGCCTGGAACGGTCAGCCAGGTGCGCGGGTCGGCGCAGGCGCTGATCCGCTTCGCCAAGGCGAGCGGCGCCGCGTTGCTGCTGGTTGGGCACGTGACCAAGGACGGTCAGATAGCGGGCCCACGCGTCGTCGAGCATATGGTCGACGCCGTCTTCTCCTTCGAGGGCGACGGCGCGCACGCCTTCCGGCTCTTGCGAGCCGCCAAGAACCGGTTCGGCGCGACGGACGAGGTTGGCGTGTTCGAGATGACTGGCGGCGGCCTGGCCGAAGTGCCGAACCCCTCGGCTTTGTTCCTGGCGGAGCGGGACGGCGACGCCCATCCCGGCGCTGCGGTCTTCGCCGGGGTCGAAGGGGCGCGGCCGCTTCTGGTCGAGATCCAGGCTTTGGTCGCGCCGACGACGTTCGGCACGCCGCGACGCGCGGTCGTCGGCTGGGAGCCGAGCCGATTGGCCATGGTGCTCGCCGTGCTCGAGGCCCATGGGGGCATGAAGCTCGGTCAATATGACGTCTATCTCAATGTCGCCGGGGGCTTGAGAATCATGGAGCCTGCAGCCGATCTTGCCGCAGCGGCGGCGCTCATTTCCTCGCTCACCGGCGCGAGCCTGCCGCGCGACGCCGTCTATTTCGGCGAAATCGGGTTGTCGGGCTCGGTGCGCGGAGTTGCGCATGCGGGATTGAGGCTCAAGGAGGCCGCCAAGCTTGGGTTCGCCCGCGCGTTCGCGCCGCAGTCGCTGCGCGCCGGCGCCGAGCCCGTGAACATCGCCACCCAGCCCATGGATACGGTCGCCGCCCTGGTCGCGCTGATCGCCGCGAGCGCCGTCGAAACAAGAGCGGGACGCGCCAAATCTCCGGCCCGCAATGGGGTGACGAATTGAGGCGGCTTGGTTATAAGGCGCTCGCGTCGGCTGCTACTGGGCGCACAGGATACGGTCGTCGCGCGACGAGGTTCTCTCGCAAATGCCTTCTTATCTCGATTTAGCGGTTCTCGGCATCGTTCTTGTTTCCGCCCTTCTGTCCATGATGCGGGGGTTCACCCGCGAGGTTCTCGCCATCGCCTCATGGGCCGCCGCCGCCGCAGCCGCCTATTACTTTTACCCACTTCTCATGCCCTACCTCACGCCCTATATCCATAAGGAGGTTATCGCCCAGGCGGCCGCTGCGGCCGCCGTGTTCTTCCTCACCTTGATCGTCGTGTCGCTGTTCACCGTTCGACTGTCCGACGCGATCCTTGACAGCAAGATCGGCGCCCTCGACCGGTCTCTGGGCTTTGTGTTCGGGGTCGCGAGAGGGTTTCTCCTTGCCGTCGTCGCCTTCGCGATCTTCAACTGGCTGGTCTCCGAGAAGCAGCAACCGGAATGGGTCAAGAACGCGAGGACCCGGCCGCTCCTCACCGAGACGGCCGATCGAATCGTCGCCCTTCTGCCGACGGACGCGGCCCAGATGATCAACGGCTGGATCGAGTCGCATGCAAACGCCGCGACGAACGCTTTGTCGCCGGCGGACAGCGCCGCCGCTTCGCGTCCGAAGACCGAGGACGATCAGTCGATCGCGGTGCCCTCGACGCCGCCTCCGGCTCCGAAGTTGAACTCAGGCTCGAGCGGAGGTTCGTCGATGGACAAGCAGAAGCTCGACGCCCTGATCAACAAGAACGCTCCCTTCGCTCCGTCTCCAAGGCAGTGATGCAGACTTCGCCTGAGCCCGCCTCGGATTCGCCAAACGAAGACGGCTTCGACCCCGACGGCGACCGGTTGCGCGAGGAATGCGGCGTCTTCGGCATTTTCGATCACCCCAACGCCGCCGCCATTACCGCGCTCGGGCTGCACGCCTTGCAGCACCGCGGCCAGGAGGCCGCCGGGATCGTCGCTTTCGACGGCGTCCGGTTCCACTCGGAGCGCCGCCAGGGGCTGGTTGGCGATCATTTCTCGAGCGCCGCGACCATCGACCGCCTGCCGGGACGGTACGCGATCGGCCATGTGCGCTATTCGACGACCGGCGACACCATCTTGCGCAATGTCCAGCCTTTGTTCGCCGAACTCGAGGCCGGCGGCCTTGCGGTCGCCCATAACGGCAATCTGACCAACGGGCTGACCTTGCGCCGGGAGCTCATTCGCGGCGGCGCGATCTGCCAGTCGACCAGCGATACGGAAGTCGTGCTGTTGCTCGCCGCGCGCTCGCGCCGGCCCAGGATCGTCGATCGCTTTGTCGAGGCCCTGGCCGAGATCGAGGGCGCCTACGCGCTCGTCGCGCTGACCAACAAGAAGCTGATCGGCGCGCGCGATCCGCTCGGCATCCGTCCGCTCGTGCTTGGCGAGTTCGAGGGCAGCCCGATCCTGTGTTCCGAGACCTGCGCCCTTGACATCATCGGAGCGAAGTTCGTCCGCGACATCGAACATGGCGAGGTGGTGGTCATCGACGGCGACGGGGTGAAAAACTTCTTTCCGCTGCCGAGACAGCAAGCCCGGCCCTGCATCTTCGAGTACATCTATTTTGCCCGGCCCGACTCGGTCGTTCATGGCCGTTCCGTCTACGACGCCCGCAAAGCGATGGGCGCGGAACTGGCGCGGGAGGCCCCGGCTGACGCCGACGTGGTCGTGCCGGTTCCCGATTCCGGCGTTCCCGCCGCGATCGGTTACGCGCGCGAATGCGGCCTGCCGTTCGAGCTCGGCATCATCCGCAACCATTATGTCGGGCGCACCTTCATTCAGCCGACGCAGTCGATCCGCGAGCTCGGCGTCCGCATGAAGCACAACGCCAACCGCGCGGTCGTCGAGGGCAAGCGCGTCGTGCTGATCGACGATTCGATCGTGCGCGGCACCACCAGCATCAAGATTGTGCAGATGATGCGGGACGCAGGCGCGCGCGAGGTTCACTTCCGCGTCTCGTCGCCCCCGATCACCCACCCCGACTTCTACGGCATCGACACCCCCGAGCGCGATAAGCTGCTCGCGGCGCGGATGGACCTCGAGGGCATGCGCCGGTTTGTCGGCGCCGACTCGCTCGCGTTCCTGTCCGTGGAGGGAATCTATCGCTCCATGGGCTATTCCGGGCGCAATCCGAAACAGCCGCAATTCACCGACCATTGCTTCACCGGCGACTATCCGACCCGTCTCGTCGACCAGTTTGGCGATCCCGGGCGCCAGCAATTGTCGCTTTTGGCCGAGGCGAGCTGACGACCCCTAGCGCCAACGCCGCCCTGTCGTCCTCCCGATGAGACCGGATTTCTTGTCTACTGCGCCAGCGCCTCCGGCAACGCGTTGGCCTCTTTGAGGTCCAACGTGTCGAACCCTTCGGTGAACCAGCCGTAGACGGGGGCAAGGAGATCATGGGCTTCGGCGCGGCGGCCCTGATCGCGCCAGAGCCGTGCAAGGCTCGTGGCCGCGCGAAGCTCCCAGGAACGCGCCTGTTGGGCGCGAGCGATTTCCAACGCGCGTTCGAAATGGGTTTGCGCTTTTTCCGCGTCGCGCTTGGGCGACAGCAATTCGATCTCTCCGGCAATGCGGCGGCTTTCCGCCTCGCACCACCTTTCGCCCGACTTCTCCACGGTCGTCAGCGCCTCGTTGATGCAGCGCTCAGCGTCGTCGAATTGCGCCAGCATGGCATGAGCTTTCGCCTGGTGCGACAGATAGAAAGGAACCAGCACCGTCGAGCCCGTGGATCGATAGGCGGCGATCGAGGCCGCGATCGTTTGGACCGCGTCTGAGGCTTGGCCCATGAGCACGAACACGCAACCCTGGTTCCTCATTCCGACCGCCTTCCATAAGAGAGCGCCCTTTGCCTCCGCGAGGGCGACAGCTTCGTCGGCTTGCGCCTTTGCCGCCACGGCGTTTCCGCAACAGATCTGGGTCAAGGCGGTTACGGTCAGTGTCCATGCTAGCGTGGCAGCGTGTCCAATCTCCCGCGAATTGCAGAGCGCGCGGTCGGCGTCGGCTCGCGCGGCGTCGGGATAGCCGAGCAACCACTGGGCCAAGGTCCGCCAGTACAGGATGACGGTTCCGACGTCCTGGCCGTAGCGCGTCGCGAGCGAAGCATGGTCTTTCCGGTCGTAGAGCGCGATCGCGCGATCGAGATGCGCTCTCCCCTCTCCGACGGCGCCCAGATGCAGCTGGCAGATGCCCATGAAGCGATGTCCGACCATCAAGGGGATCGTGGCCCCTTGCTTTTCAGCCAACGCGAGAAACTCGGCCGCGACCGCGTGCACGACTTCGCCGTTGAACGCCATGTAGTTGGCGACACAGACGCCGTAGAGGACGGAATACAACACCAGCGGATCCTCCGCAGGCTCCCCCAGGGCTTCCGCGCGTTCGATCAAGACGCGCGCCTGATCGAGGGAGGCTCGGGTCTCGGCCGCCGCGAAGCCCCTGGTGTGCATCTGTGCGTTCGCCAGCGCCACCTGTAGCGTGGTCTGATCGCGCCGCAACGCCGGCGTGTTCGGCAGGCTGGCGATCTGAGCCAGCGCCCGGGAGAGCTGCGCCTCGGCCTCCTGCAACGCCGAGCGCGCCAGCGACCGCTGTCCCGCCTTGCTCCATAGGCTCGCGGCTTTCTCGATCAGCCCTGCCTCGGAGTAGTGACGCGCCAACACCTCGGGTTGGTTTTCGACGACCTCGCCAAACTCGCTCTCGAGGCTCGCCGCAATGCGCGCGTGGAGCGCCCGCCGCGCCTCCCGCAAGAGCGTGCCATAGGCCGCATCCTGGAGCAGGGCGTGATTGAACAGATACGTCGCATGCGGTTTCTTGCCTTCACGCGACAGCAATCCGGCCTTGATCAGCCGCTCCAGCGCCGAATTGAGCTCCAACTCGGTGAGCTGCGCCACGGGCGCCAACAGCTTGTGGGAAAACTCGCGCCCGATCGCCGCGCCGGTTTGCGCCACCCCCTTGGCCGATCCGAGCCGGTCGAGCCGCGCCATTAGTGAAGCATGCAGACTGGCGGGGACGGCGAGCGCGGGCGTCGGAGCCCTCGCGACCACGCGCGACGCCGCGTCCTCGCCCTCCGCTTCGATGACGGCCTTGGTCATCTCCTCCACGAACAGCGGGACGCCGTCGGCGCGCTCGACAATGTCCTGCCGAATATGCTCCGGCAGCTCCTTGTTGTCGGCGACGCGGTCAATCAGGGCCATTACCTCGCGCGGGGCGAGGCGATTGATCGTGAGCGCCGTCACATGCGCACGCCCGACCCAGGGCGCAGCGAATTCCGGCCGGAACGTCACGAACAAGAGAACCCGTAAGCGGCCGATTCTGTCGACGAGCCGGCCGAGCACTTCGAGACTCGAAGGATCCGCCCAATGCGCGTCCTCGAAAATCATCAAGACCGGCATCTGACGCGCCAGCGCCTCGATCTGTCGGATCAGCGCTTCAAGCGTCTTCTGACGGCGCTGCTGGGCAGACAATTCCAGCGCGGGATAACGTCCCTCGTTCGGCAGAGACAACATCTCGGCGATCAGCGCGGCGTCCTCTGAAGACGTTGAAGATTTGGTCAGCAGCGCCTCCAGCTTGTCGAGCCTCGCCTTCGCCTCGTCCTCGCGGGCAAGCCCAGACCCACGCTCCAGCTGAGCGATGATCGGATAAAGCGCGCTGTCGGTATGCTGGGGCGAACAGAAATAGCGCATTCGCGCATGTGGCTCATCCATGAGCCCCTCCAGCAAGGCAGCCGCCATCCTCGACTTGCCGATGCCGGCCTCGCCGGAGAGCAGAACGATCTGGCCTTCGCCCGCGTTCGCCTCGGCCCAGCGCCGGAGCAACAGTTCGCTCTCTTCCTCGCGCCCGACGAGGGCGGTCAACCCGCCCGCGTGCAGCGCCTCAAACCGGCTTTCCTGCGAACTTTCTCTCAGCGCCGCATAGGCGCGCGTCGGCCTGGTGACGCCCTTGAGGTCTTGCGGGCCGAGATCGGCAAGCTCGAACAGCTCGCCCAGCAGCTTTCGCGTGCCCTCGGCGATGACGACGCTGTCGGGCGCGGCAATCCCCTGCAGCCGGGCGGCAAGATTCGGTGTGTCTCCGACGACGCCCCGTTCCTGCAACTCGCCGGAACCCAGAAGGTCGCCGACGACCACGATCCCGGTTGCAATCCCCACCCGCACATGCAAGGGCGCGCCTGCGGCTGTCTTAAGCTTCGGGGCGGCATCGACGATCGCGAGTCCCGCCCTGACCGCGCGCTCGGCGTCGTGCTCATGCGCCAGCGGATAGCCGAAATAAGCGAGTACGCCGTCGCCCATGTATTTGGCCACGAAACCGCCGTTGCGCTCCATCAGACTCGCGCAGCATTTGTGATAGGCGCCAATGATCTCGCGCATGTCCTCGGGATCGAGTCGCGCAGCGAGCGCCGTCGAGCCGACGAGATCACAGAACATGACGGTCAGCTGCCGGCGCTCGGCGGCGTCGGCCTTGGGGCCTGAAGCCGGGGCGGCCGAAGCGCTTGGCTCACCGGCGGGGATGCTCAGGCCGGCGATCGCCTTGAGAAGCCGCTTGCGGTGGCCCAGCGGCGCCCCGAGCTTTTCGAGATCGGCGTCGGTCAGCTCAGGCAGGATTTCGGCGTCAATTTCGTTTTCACGAAATGCGGCCTCGTATTGCCCAAGCCCAAGGCTCCGCAGCCAGTCGCCCACGTCCATGATCGCGGTTCTCGGCGGCTTTTCATCGATTATCGGTCAGACGGGATGGGTTGTCTATGAGCCGCTGTTTGGAACGTATAAGACTTGCGGGATTGCCCGAAATCCCCAATCATATTACATAAAAACCACGTATATGCCGAAGGCCCTCCGACTTTTGGCAGTTGCAGAAAAGTGAGGTTAAGCCGCTGAAAAGACTGAGTCGCGCGCAAAACCGCACACCGTGCGTCCGCGCGGACAATTTCCGCCGCCGACCTTAGGCCGCCGCGACAGGCGCCCTCTGGCGCGCCGCTTCCGCCCATCGCGCCAAATCCTGCGCGGCCCGCGCGGAGAGCGCGCGCTTGCGGGCGAGGCCGCGCTCCGGCCCCGACAGGCGTTTGCCCGCCGCGTCAAAGCGCGGCTCGGCGATCGGGGGAAAGAGGCCGAAATTGACGTTCATCGGCTGGAACGAGCGTGCGCCCGGCTGGATCGATTCGATATGGCCGCCGGTGATGTGGTTGAGAAGCGCGCCGATCGCGGTTGTTGGCGGCGGCGCGTCGAGCGCAAGTCCCAGCCGCTCGGCGGCGGCGAGACGGCCGGCGATGAGGCCGACCGCGGCGCTTTCGACATAGCCCTCGCAGCCCGTGATCTGGCCGGCGAAGCGCAGGCGCGGGGCGGCTTTGAGGCGCAGACGCGCATCGAGCAGGCGAGGGGAATTGAGATAGGTGTTGCGATGCATGCCGCCGAGGCGCGCAAATTCCGCGTCTTCGAGCCCCGGAATCATGCGAAAGATGCGGCTTTGCTCGCCATATTTGAGCTTGGTCTGGAAGCCGACAATGTTGAACAGCGTGCCGAGCGCATTGTCCTGCCTGAGCTGGACGACGGCATAGGGCTTGACCTGTGGGTCGTGCGCGTTGGTGAGCCCGACCGGCTTCATCGGCCCATGGCGCAGGGTCTCGCGGCCGCGCTCGGCCATGACTTCGATCGGCAGGCAGCCGTCGAAATAGGGCGTGCCCTCGAATTCGCGAAACTCGGTCTTCTCCGCCGCGAGCAGCGCGTCGATGAACGCCTCGTACTCGTCGCGGCTCATCGGACAATTGACGTAAGCCTCGGAATCCCCGCCCGGCCCGACCTTGTCGTAGCGCGACTGCATCCACGCCAATTCCATATTGATCGAATGGCGGTGCACGATCGGGGCGATCGCATCGAAAAAGGCGAGCGCGCCTTCGCCGGTCAATCCGCCGATCGCCTCGGCCAGCGCCGGGGAGGTGAGCGGACCGGTCGCGACAATCACATTGTCCCAGTCCTCAGGCGGCAGGCCGGCGATCTCGCCGCGGTCGAGCGTTATACGGGGATGGCCGAGAAGGGCGGCTTCGACAGCCTGCGAAAATCCGACGCGGTCGACGGCGAGCGCGCCTCCGGCTGGCACCTGGTGCGCATCGGCCGCTTGAAGGATGATTGAATCGAGAGCGCGCATCTCGCGATGCAGGATTCCGACCGCGTTGGTCGAGGAATCGTCGGATCGGAAGGAATTCGAGCAAACGAGCTCGGCGAGATGGGGAGTGTGGTGCGCAGCCGTGGTTCGGGTCGGCCGCATCTCATGCAGAACCACCGGAACGCCGGAATTCGCCGCTTGCCACGCGGCTTCCGAGCCGGCCAGGCCTCCGCCAATGATGTGGATCGGATGCATGGGCGCGCTTGTCACAAAGCCGCCCGGCGTCGTCAATGGTTTTCGTGTGGATTGTCAGGGAAGGGTCGCCGGCTTCGACGGCCGGCCCTGGGCCGACGCGCCGGTTTCCCGGCGCGTCTCGGCTTTTCAGGATCTCGCGATCAGGCCGAAGTCTGGCTCACAACCGAACGGCGCACGATGAACTCGATATCGCCACGGCGGATGCCGATATCATCGAGCTCCCGATCGGAGAGCTGGGACAATTCACGCACCGCGTCGCGATATCGGCGCCAAGCGGCGAGCTTCTCCGAAATCGTCTTGAGAGGGGACATATTTTACTCCATTCCGACAGGCGCTGGCCTACCGCACTGCAACATAATGGCCCTATGAGATTTGCAGTAGGCGCAAGATGAGAAGCTCAGCCATGCGATAAAAGCATCGCTACCGCCATCGCGTTGCCGTGATGGGCAGAAATATGCCTGTGATTAGTCATTTTCTGCTGAAATAGAGGCCATTTCTGGCGGAAAGTGGGTAGGTAAGAATCATTAACAGGCGTTTACGTATGTGAGGATATCATGACTTTGGCGATGACGCGGCGCCACAAAAAGGAACCCGTCGGCTCATAAGCCAAGGGGGTGCCCCGACCGCGTCTCTCCATTTCGCCTGCACGCTTGGGAAGGTGCTATGATGGGAAGGCGCTTGATTTCGGCTACGCAAGCCGCGAGACAAACCGACGCCGCGGGTCTTTTTCCGGGCGGCCAAGGAGCGTGAAATGGACAATTTGATAGCCCGCGTTGCGACCGCAGCGGACTTGAGCCCGGACGTCGCCCGCAAGGCCGTCGCTCTGATCGGCGATTTCATCCAGCGCGAGGCGCCCGAGGAAGCCGTCAAGGACCTGTTCGAAAAGGCTCCGGCCTTTCCGTCCATTATCGCCTCGAGCACGCAAACCGGGGGAGAGGGCATGGGCGGAGGTTTGAAGGGCCTGATGGGCGTCGCGAGCGGAGCGATGGGCGGCGGTGGGCTGATGGCGTTGGGCTCGGAATTGTTGAGCCTGGGCCTCGGCATGGAGCAGATCCAGACGGTCGGAAAGGAAGTCTTCGCCTACGCGCGCGAGACTGCGGGCGATCAGGTCGTGGGCGAAATCTCCGCGTCGATTCCCGGGCTTTCCCAATTCATCTAGCGAGGGTCGGCGTTGGACGCGGTCGCGAACCTCTTTCCAGCCACCACCGAAGCCGACTGGCGCAAGGCGGCTGAAGCCGCGCTCAAGGGCGCGAGCCTCGAAACGCTCGTGTCCAAGACTGCGGATGGCGTTCGGATCGAACCCGTCTATCCGCCAGCGGAAGGCCCCAGGGCTATCCGACCCGGCGGTCCGTGGCGGATCATTGCGCAAGTCGATCATCCCAGCGCCGACGAAGCCAACGCCCAGGCGCTCGACGACCTCGCCAATGGAGCCGATGGCCTGCAAATCGTGTCCTCGGGCGCGCTCGGAGCCTACGGTTTTGGTCTTCGAAGCTTCGACTCCGCCACGCTTCACAAGGCGCTTAATGGCGTGCGCTTCGATGCGGGTGCGAATTTCGAACTCGATCTTGCGACCGACGGCGCCGATCAGGCGCTTCGGTTTGCCGCTCTGATCGAGCGCTCGGGCGCGAAGCCCGAGGATTGCGCAGTCTCGTTCGGTCTCGACGCTTTCGCGGCTTCGGCCCGCGGACCGTTTCCAGCCGACTGGAGCGCTCAAGCGAGGCGTTGTACCGAGACCGCGGTCACGTTGCGAAGCAAGGGTTTCCTAGGGCCGTTCCTGGTTGCTGACGCGCGCGCCGTCCATGCGGCCGGCGGCAGCCCGGCGCAAGAGCTTGCTTTTGCGCTCGCGGCCGCGGTGATTCTATTGCGTCGGCTTGAAGAGACAGGGACGCCGCTCGGCGAAGCCTACGCCCTGATCGCGTTCCGGCTTGCCGCCGATGCGGACGAACTGGCGACCTTGTCGAAATTCCGCGCGTTGCGCATCGCCTGGTCGCGCGTCGAGGAGGCCTGCGGCCATGAGCCGCGCGCGGCTCATGTGCAAGCCGAAAGCGCCTGGCGCATGGTGACGGCGCGCGATCCTACCGTGAACGTGATGCGCGGCGCGGCGGCGGCGTTTTCGGCCGGCCTCGGCGGCGCCGACAGCGTCAGCGTTCTGCCGCACACGCTCGCGGCCGGCCTCCCTGACGGCCTCGCGCGGCGTCTCGCCCGCAATGCCCAGGTCATCCTCTTGCGCGAATCCAACCTTGGCTTTGTCGCCGACCCCGCCGCCGGCGCTGGGGCGTTCGAGGCGATGACCCAGGCGCTTTGCGACAAGGCCTGGCGGCTCTTTCAGGAGATCGAAGGACTGGGTGGGCTGCCGTCGGCGCTCGCGAACGGGGCGTTTCAACGACAGGTCGCCGCCAGCGCGGCGGCGCTGACTCGAAACGCCGCTTGCCTGAAGGCGCCGATCACCGGCGTCAGCGCACACGCCGATCTCGACGAGTCGCCGGTCGAGGTTGCGGTAGGCGCGCCGGAGCGCGAGGCATTTGCGCCGGCCGAAGGCGCGCTCAAGCCGATGCGTCTCGCAGAGCCGTTCGAACATTTGCGCGATCGTTCCGACGCCTTCCTTCGCAGCACCGGCGCGCGGCCGAAGGTTTATCTCGCCGCGCTGGGGCCTGAAGCCAAGCATCGCCGCCGGGTCCAGTTCATGCGCGAATGGCTGGAAGTTGGGGGTTTCGACGCCGTTTACGACGGCGAGACTGCAACGGTCGAAGAGGCGGTCGCACGGGTTAGAGAGGGCGGGGCGCTGCTCGTCTGCCTGTGCGGGACCGACGACGCATATTCCGAGCACGCGGAAGCCTTTGTGAAAGCGCTCAAGGCCTCGGGCGTGAAGGGTGTTGCGCTCGCGGGACGCCCTCGCGAATTCTGGGGGGCTTGGCGCGCGGCAGGCGTCGACGAGTTTATCTTCACCGGCGGAGACGCCGTCGCGACGCTCAAGAGCCTCTATCGCCGCATCGGGGTACAATTGTAACCGCGCTCGATCGCCCGTCATCAGACGGCCGTTCTTCCGAACGCCCTTTTGAGCGCGGCGACGCGGGCGGTCGGCGACCGCGTCTACAGGGCGCGGCTGGCGCGGTCCAAAGGCGTCCGGAAAGACGCTCTCCGTCAGGCGAGCCGCATCAACAGGTCCCATTCGACGGAATTGCAATCTGCTCGAAAAGGCGCAGGAATGGTGGGTCATGAGTTCCATCCCTGACTTCTCAAACGTCTCATTCGCGGCCCCGTCGAAGGCGGTCGAACTCGGGAGAAAAGCGAATCTGGACGACGCCCGAAGGGGTTGAAGTCAAGTCGTTCTACGGACCGCGCGATCGCGACGGCTTCGATCTTTCAAGTGAGTGGCCCGGCCTGCCGCCGTTTTTGCGGGGGCCGTATCCAACCATGTACCTCACCCAGCCCTGGACGGTGCGGCAATATGCCGGCTTCTCGACCGCCGAAGAATTCGAATGCTTTCTACCGCGCCAATCTCGCCGGAGGTCAGAAAGGCCTTTCGATCGCCTTCGACCTGGCGACGCATCGTGGTTACGACTCGGACCATCCGCGTGTAGCCGGCGACGTCGGCATGGCGGGCGTCGCCATCGATTCTATCTACGATATGCGCACTTTGTTTTCCGGCATCCCGCTCGAGTTCGATGAGCGTGTCGATGACGATGAACGGCGCCGTGCTGCCGGTGATGGCGCTGTTCATTGTCGCTGCCGAGGAACAGGGCGTGCCCATGGCGGCGCTCTCGGGGACCATTCAGAACGATATTCTGAAAGAGTTCATGGTCCGCAACACCTACATTTATCCGCCTGCGGCCTCGATGCGGATCGTCTCCGATATTTTTGCCTTCACCGCGTCGAAGATGCCGAAATTCAACTCGATCTCGATCTCCGGCTATCACATGCAGGAAGCTGGCGCGACGCAGGATCTCGAGCTCGCCTACACTCTGGCTGACGGACTCGAATATGCGCGCGCCGGCGTCGCCGCCGGTCTGAGCATTGACGCATTCGCCCCGCGGCTGTCGTTCTTCTGGGCGGTCGGCATGAATTTCTTCATGGAGGTCGCGAAGCTTCGGGCCGCGCGCAAACTGTGGGCGGGCATCGTCAAGGGCTTCGGGCCGAAGTCGGACAAGTCGCTGGCGTTGCGCGCGCATTGTCAGACTTCGGGCTGGTCGTTAACCGCACAAGACCCCTTTAACAATATCGTGCGCACCCAAATCGAAGCGATGGCGGCAACGCAGGGGCACACGCAGTCGCTGCATACCAACGCGCTCGATGAGGCGCTGGCGCTGCCGACGCCGTTCTCGGCCCGCATTGCGCGCAACACTCAGCTTTTTCTCATCGAAGAGACCGGAACGACGAAGGTCATCGACGCGTGGGGCGGCTCTTATTACGTGGAGCGCCTCACGGCCGAACTGGCCGCTCGGGCGCAGGGCCACATCGATGAGATCGAGCGTCTGGGCGGGATGGCGAGGGCGATCGAGAGCGGCCTGCCCAAGCGGCGCATTGAAGAGGCGGCGGCGCGAACGCAGGCGCGTATCGATTCCGGCCGCCAGCCGGTGATCGGGGTTAACACTTTTGCGCCGACCATCGAGCGGGATCTCAACGTCTTGAAAGTCGACGCCGTGGCCGTGCGCGCGCGTCAAGTCGAGAAACTTGATCGCCTGCGCGCCGAGCGGGACGAGGCGGCGACGCGGGGGGCGCTGGCGGCGGTTACCGAAGGCGCGCGAGGCCGCGCAAATCTGCTGCAATTGTCCGTCGAGGCGGCGCGGGCGAAGGCCACGGTCGGTGA
Source organism: uncultured Alphaproteobacteria bacterium (assembly GCA_963833955.1). Lineage (GTDB taxonomy): Bacteria > Pseudomonadota > Alphaproteobacteria > Rhizobiales > Beijerinckiaceae > Roseiarcus. The sequence continues at coordinate 136,188 of CAWHZY010000021.1, forward strand.
AATCTCCTTGGCCCTGGAGAGCGCGTTCGGCCGCCATGTCGCGGAAGCCCGCGCCATCTCCGGCGTCTATCTGTCGGAGGCCGGGCCGGGCGCGGAGGCCAACGAACGCGTGATCGCAATGACCCGCGCGTTCGCCGAGAATGAAGGTCACGCGCCGCGCATCCTCGTCGCCAAAATGGGCCAGGATGGACATGATCGCGGGCAGAAGATCATTGCTTCGGCGTTCGCGGATCTCGGATTCGACGTCGAAATCGGGCCTTTGTTCGCTACGCCCGAAGAGGTTGCGGCGCGCGCGGCCAAAGGGCGGGTTCACATCGTCGGCGTCTCGTCGCTTGCCGCCGGCCACCTCGCGCTCGTCCCGGCTTTAAAGAGAGAGCTCGGCAAGCTCGGTCTTGACGGGACGATGATCGTCGTCGGCGGCGTCATCCCGGCCCAAGACTTCGCCGCCCTCCGCGAGGCGGGCGCGGACGCGATATTCCCGCCTGGCTCCGTCATCGCCGAGGCCGCGCAGGACCTGCTCGAACGGCTCAACGAACGACTTGGCTATCGCCAGCGCGCACCCGTTTCAGGCGATCGCACGACACTCAGTTCTAGCGGCCCAGTCTCAAACTGAGCGCGTTGCGAGCGCGTAAACGCTTGTCGTTTCGACAATGTTACAGCGCCCTGATCCAAATCGAGACATCCGCCGATTTACGTCAACGGCGCCGCGTTTGCCACTGCCTCATCCAGGTTATCGCCGATGGAGAGCAGTGGGCCGCCCCGATGGACGATTTTATTGACGAAGTCGTTCGTCGGTCGATCCGCCACACGCGGCTGATGTTGAAGCAGGGCTCTTACAATTGGCCTGTGGCGCGCCTCGCCTTGCGCAAGATTCTGGCCGATCTGGAGGCAGAGGCCCCGAATGATCCAAGCCTGCCAAGGCTTCGCGCCTTTATTGCCTCGCAAGATCGGAAATGGCTGCGTGAGGATCGATAGCCCTCGTTCGAAGGTTCTCAAGAAGGTCTCGAAACCGGAGAAGGCCTCGATGGGTTGCAGATCGCTTGACTTGTCCCGAGGAGTGCTAAAGGTTTATGTGTTCATCCGGCAAACAGCAACGTCGCACTGCCCGATTTTTCTCGCTGATGTGACGTCGGCCGCGCGGGGGATTTGTTTGAGCGCGGGCCACGGGAGCTGGGCGCCATACACCCAAAGCGACGCCATGAGTTCGCGCGCTTGCCAGGGAGGGAAGACTTGATGGCGGCGACCGCGAATGGGCGGAGCGCGCGCGTCCGAGAGTTCACGACGCGCGGTGGAGTCGGGCTGCAGTTCACCGAGCTCGGTTTCGGCGGAGTGCCGCTCGGCAATCTCTATCGACCTATGACGGAAAGAGAAGCCCGTGTGATGCTGGACGCCGTCTGGGCGGCTGGCTGTCGCTACTTCGACACCGCGCCGCTCTATGGGCTGGGACTTTCCGAGACCCGACTGAACGGTTTCCTGCGTCCGAAGCCGCGCGGCTCCTATTTGATCTCCACCAAGGTCGGGCGGTTGCTCGATCTGTGCGAGCCGCGGAAACGCTCGGGTCAGGGCATGTTCTTTGAAACGCCCTCGCGGCGTGAGCGCTTCGACTATTCTTACGACGGCGTGATGCGGTCGCTCGAATTCTCGCTCGAACGCCTTGGTCTCGACCATGTGGATATCGTTTACTGCCACGATGTCGATGTCTTCACCCACGGAAGCAGGGAAGCCGCCGACGCGCGGATCAAGGAGTTTATGGAAGGGGGCTATCGCGCTCTGGACCAGTTGCGGGCGTCAGGCACGGTCAAGGCGATCGGAGCGGGGGTCAATGAATGGGAGATCGCCGAGAAATTGGCGCGCGCGGCCGACTTCGACGCGTTTCTTCTCGCGGGCCGCTACACCCTTCTCGAACAGGAGGCGTTGACGAGTTTCTTGCCGCTCTGCGAGGAAAGGAAGATCGCCGTGGTGATCGGCGGCCCATTCAATTCCGGCATACTCGCGACGGGCGTGAAGGGCGAGGCTCGCTATAACTATAGTCCGGCGTCGGATGAGGTGAAGGAGCGGGTACGCCGAATCCAGCAGATATGCAAGAGCTTCAAAGTCGCGTTACCGGAGGCCGCTCTGCGCTTTCCGCTCGGTCATCCTGCGGTCGTCAGCGTGATCGCCGGCGCCCAACGGGCAAGCGAAGTCAGGCGGAACGCAGCAATGATGAGAACAAAGCCGCCGGCTGCGCTCTGGCGCGCGCTAAAAGCAGAGAAGCTCTTGCGCGAGGACGCGCCAACGCCACGTTGAGCGTCGCTATTGGTCCTTAACTCAGGCCGTCGATCTCGCCATTGACGACACGAATCCTCTCGGCGACCGGGATGCGCGGCAATCCTGGCATGGTGCGGATGTCTCCCATCAGCACGACGACAAAGCCGGCGCCTGCGCGGAGGCGAACGTCGCGAATCCTTGGGACGTGACCGCTGGGCGCGCCCATAAGAGAGGGATCGTCCGAGAACGAATATTGGGTCTTGGCGACGCATATCGGCAGCCGGCCCCAGCCCGCAGCCTCGAGCTCGTCAAATTTCGCTCGCACCGACGCCTCCGCCGCGATGTCGGCGGCGCCATAAATCTCTCGCGCGATTGTTCGCGTCTTGTCCCATAAACTCATCTCGTCGCCGTACAGCGGCCGAAACTTCGCCTCGCCCGCATCGGCAAGCGCGGCGACGACGCGGGCGAGATCTTCTGCTCCGGCCCCGCCTCGGGCCCAGTGTTCGCAGACGACGGTCTTGACCCCGAATTCGCGCGCCACCCTATCCTCGACAAAGGCGAGTTCGGCCTTGGTGTCGCTGTCGAATCGATTGATTGCGACAACAACCGGCAGCCCAAACTTTTGCAGATTGGCGATATGTCGCGCGAGGTTCGCGAGGCCGGCTTCGAGCGCGGACAAGTTCTCGGTGCCGAGGGCGTCCTTGGCCACTCCGCCGTGCATCTTGAGCGCGCGGACGGTCGCGACGAGCACCGTTGCGGCCGGCTTAAAGCCGGCCTTGCGGCACTTGATGTCGAAAAATTTCTCGGCGCCGAGATCCGCGCCGAAGCCCGCTTCGGTGACAACGTAATCGGCGAGTTTCAGCGCCGCTCGTGTCGCCATCACGGAGTTGCAACCGTGGGCGATGTTTGCGAAGGGGCCTCCGTGCACCAGCGCGGGCGAAGCTTCGAGCGTTTGTACGAGATTGGGCTTGAGCGCTTCCTTGAGGAGCGCCGTCATAGCGCCAGGCGCCTTGAGATCTAGGGCGCTGATCGGCCTCCTGTCTCTGGCCCAGCCGACCACCATACGGCCGAGCTGCTCCTCGAGCTCCTCGAGGCTGGTGGCGAGGCAGAAGGCCGCCATAACTTCCGAGGCGACGGTAATGTCGAAACCGTCCTCGCGCGGAAAGCCGTTGCCCGCGCCAAGCCCCACAACGGTTTCGCGAAGCGCGCGGTCGTTCATATCGACCACGCGCCGCCAGGCGACGCGTCGCTGATCGAGGCGGAGCGCGTTGCCCCAGTACATGTGATTGTCGATCATCGCGGCAAGCAGATTGTGCGCCGATGTGATGGCGTGAAAATCGCCGGTAAAATGGAGGTTGATCTCGTCCATGGGAACAACCTGGGCGTGGCCGCCGCCGGTCGCGCCCCCCTTCATGCCGAAGCTGGGCCCGAGCGAGGGTTCGCGCAGACAGATCATCGTCTTCTTACCGATGCGATTGAGCGCGTCGCCCAAGCCGACGGTGGTTGTCGTCTTGCCCTCGCCCGCCGGGGTTGGGCTGATTGCCGTGACGAGAATGAGCTTCCCGTCCGGGCGGTTCGAGAGACTGCTGAGAAAGTCATACTCGAGCTTGGCGATGAAGCGGCCGAACGGACGCAAGGCGGACTCGGGCGCGCCGATCTTGGCGGCGATCTCCGCGATCGGCTTCAGACGCGAGACGCGCGCGATTTCGATGTCAGACGCCATGAACCAATGCCCTTCCCCTCGACCCGCCGTCCGGCCGCCACAAACCTTAGGCACGAATCGTCTGGCTCGCCTGATTTGGCAAGCGCAAATCGTGACGATGAACAGCGCTCGCGCGTAGTAGCCAGGCGCGTCATCGTCGCCGCGCGGCGCGATAGCGAACCAAGCGCGAGGAGCGTGGCCCATGATCAAGTCGCGGCTTGCCGTCGTCACGGTTCTGAGCATCATCGCCTATCTGGGGCTGGCCATTGTCGGCGCAGGCGGCCCAGGGCGGTTCTTTTCCTATCCGCCGCTGATCGCGGTGACCGTCGTCACGATCGCACTTGGGGTTGCAGGGCTGTTCAGCGAGGGCCATGTCGTCTCCGGCGTCAAGGAGGATCGCTCCAATCGCTGGGTGATCGCCGCTCTTGGCGTCCTTGGCGTCCTCGGCGCTTATTTGCCGGCGTATACGGATCGGATTGATTTCCTAACCCTTGGCGGCGAAGGCCTGCGCTGGCTCGGCGTCCTTCTTTATGCGGCGGGCGGCGTCCTTCGCCTTGCGCCGGTGTTCGTGCTCGGGCGGCGCTTTAGCGGACTCGTTGCGATCCAGCCCGAAACACCGATTGGTCAGCAGCGGTCTTTATGGAGTCATTCGCCACCCGAGCTATCTTGGTCTCTTCGTGCTCTCGCTCGGCTGGGGGCTGGCCTTCCGATCGGGCGTCGGCGTTATTCTCGCGGTGCTGACGCTTCCCGTCCTGCTGGCGCGCATCGACGCCGAGGAGCGGCTCTTGAGCGAGACCTTCGGCGCCGAATATGACGCCTCCCGAGCCCGTACCTGGCGCCTCATTCCTTACGTCTACTGAGCCAGCCCGAGCGGCGTGCGGTTGCCTCGACGCGGGGCCTTCCATAAAGCTCCCTCCGCCTTCTGTCGCCCGATGGACAAACTTCCATGATCCGCTCCGCCTTGATGACCGTGATGACCAGCGCCGCGATCAAGGCTGGCCGCGGGCTCAAACGCGATTTTGGCGAAGTCAGCGAATTGCAAGTCTCGATGAAGGGACCGGGCGACTTTGTCAGTTTAGCTGACAAGCGCGCTGAGAAGACTCTCTACGACGAGCTCGCAAAGGCGCGTCCGGGCTACGGCTTCGTCATGGAGGAGAGCGGGCGTGTCGAGGGAACCGATAAGAGTCACACCTGGCACATCGATCCGCTCGACGCCACGACCAACTTCCTCCACGCGATTCCGTTGTTCGCAATCTCGATCGCGCTCGAGCGCGAAGGACAGGTCGTCGCTGGCGTCATCTACAATCCGGCCGACGATGACATGTATGTAACGGAGAAGGGTCAAGGCGCGTTTGGCGGCAATCGCAGGCTGCGTGTGGCGGGGCGCAGCGACCTCTCGCAGGCGATCTTCGGCTGCGGCATTCCCCATCTCGGCAAGGCGGCGCAGCATCCCCGATTCAGAGCTGAGCTTTCGGCCGTGATGGCCCGCATCGTCAACGTGCGGCGGATGGGCTGCGCCGCGCTCGATCTCGCCTATGTCGCCGCGGGCCGGTTCGACGCGTTTTGGGAGCGTGGCCTGAACTCTTGGGACATTGCGGCGGGTTCGCTTCTGATTCGAGAAGCCGGGGGATTTGTCACCGGCGCGGACGGCGAAGACAACTTCCTCGAAACCGGCTCGATCTGCTGCGGCAACGGAACCATGCATCGCGAGCTGCTTCAATTGTTGCGCGGCGTCGCTTAGCGCGCCCGTCGCGCTCCGTGGGGCCGACCGCGCCTCGCCGTTGGCGATGGTGCGCTTCCGTCTTACGAATTCGCCGCGCGTTGGGCGGCTGCTAGACATGGCGCCTCCCGCTTTGACCGGCGGAATGAACTTGAAAAGAGGGCGCGAAAACACGTGGCTTATCCAGGGATTGAAGGAAAAGTGGCCATCGTGACAGGGGCTGCGGGTGGAATCGGAAAAGCTCTCGTCGACGGCTTCGTCAAGGAGGGTCTGCGCGTCGCGGCGCTCGACATCGACGCGAAGGGGGTCCAGGCCCTGCAGGAGAAGCACGGGGAAGCAAAGGTCCTAGGCCTCCATACTGATGTGTCAGACCCGCAGGACTGCCGCCGCCAAGTCGCAACCGTCGCCGAGCGGCTCGGAACGGTACACATTCTCGTCAATAACGCCGCACTCGGCATGAATTCCGTAGCGGACGATTACGACGACGAGCATCTGCAGATCGAGGACGTGCCCGATGATTTGTGGCGACGTTTCTTCGCCGTCAACGTGGGCGGCGCCTTCTCCATGACGCGCGCGGCCGTGCCAATCTTCCGCAAGCAGAAATGGGGGCGCGTCATCAACGTCTCGACGAGCATTCTGACGATGATGCGCAGGGGCTTCGTGCCCTACGGGCCGACCAAAGCCGCGCTCGAGGCTTGGTCGCTGATCCTTTCGAAACAACTCGAGGGAAGCGGCATTACGGTCAATGTCGTCCTGCCAGGCGGGCCGGTAGACACAATCATGGTGCCTGGCGAAGACCGCAGCGCGCTCATCTCCCCTGACGTCATGTTCCCGCCTATGCTCGCTCTGTTTACCGAAGCAGGCGGAAAGGTCACCGGGCAACAATTCATTGCCGTCGAGTGGGACGAGAGCCTGGGAACTGATCCGGCGACGCAGGCGCATGCGCCTGCCGCTTGGCCCCAGCTCGCCAAGCCATTCTCGAAGACGCAGTCGCGCCCGTAATACCAAGACTCGATGATCGGAACCGATCATCGCCTTATGGCCGAAGCGCGAATGCGCGCCCGCGCCGTTGCGCGGGTTTGAGCGCGACGAGTCGCGCTCAAATAGAATTGGTATAAGTAGCCGCGCTCGATAGCCCGTCGTGAGAAGGGCGTTCTTGCGAACGCCCTTTGGAGCCCTGTAGACGCGGCCGGCGACCGCGTCTATAGGGCGGCGCAAGTGCAATCTGCTTTAGAAAAAAATGCGCCCGCGCTGGCTAATATGGGTCAGCGCGGGCGCTACGGCCGTCGGTGGGAGGACCGAGGACGAACTTAAAAGCAGTGCGGAAGGGCCTGGAGAGGCGGCCTCGCCTTGTCTGGCAGCGCAACGAGATTCTCAGTTCAGAACGTTCTTGATGAAGTCGCCGCCCTTCATCACCAGCGGGATATATCGCCCCTCTTCGTCAAGCGCCGAGAGGTCCTTGAGCGGATCCTTCTCGACGACGATGAGATCGGCATAGGCGCCGACGGCGACAGTGCCGACCTTCCCGCTCATCCTGATGAGTTCGGCCGCGTTCAAGGTGGCTGAGCGGATCACATCGATCGCGGGAAGCGTGCGACCGCGGATGACGAACTCGGCGCCCTGATACTTATGCAGGAAGCCGAGCAGGTCGGTGCCATAGGCCATTTTGACGCCGGCCTTGTGCATGATCTCGAGCAATTCCGGGCTCTTCTTGATCACGTAGTCGAGCCGGGAAGAAAAGCCCGGATCGAGCCGCAGCGCTCTCTCTTCAGTTTTTTGCAATTCGTAAGCGATGATCGTCGGGGTGACGATGACGTTCTTCTCTGCCATCAACTTTGCTGTCGCCGGCTCGACGAGCGTCGCGTGTTCGACCGACTGGAAGCCGACCTCGACGGCGCGGCGCACCGCTGCATCCGAATAGAGATGGCCGCAGACATAGGTCTGCGCCTTGTCCGCCTCCTCAACGAAAGTGAGCAACTCGTCGCGCGAGAAGCCGAGCCGCATGATCGGGAACTTGCCCGAGGCCGCGCCGCCGGCCGCCATAACCTTGATGTACTGGGCGCCCTTGCGCAGCTCTTCTCGCACAGCAAAGCGGACGGCCTCGACACCGTCAACGACGCGGCTAACCGATCCCAGGCGCCGATTCAGCGTTTCGACGTCGCTCGCGTCCCAGGGCTGGCGGACGTCGGTATGACCGCCGGTCTGGACGAACGCCTTGCCGCAGATGAAGAGACGCGGCCCTTCAATGACCTTCTCGTCAATAGCGCGCTGGAAGCCGGCGTCGGCGCCGCCGAGGTCACGGACGCTGGTGAACCCGCGCAAAAGCATCTGCTTCATGATGCGGGCGGCCTGCAGCGCGACATACGAATCGGGGAGGCGCGCGAAGTCGGCCGGGTCGGGGAGGGGCGACACGATATGGACGTGGCAGTCGATGAGGCCTGGCATCAGGGTCTTGCCGCGCAGGTCGATGCGGTGGGCCGAGGAGTCCTTGATCGGCTTGTCGGAAATCTCCTTGATGAGCCCGTCGGCGACGCGGACGAAGCGATCGTGCTCGCCTTCGTCGCTCGAGCCGTCGAGAATGCGCGCGTTTTCGAAGATCGCCGGTTGCATGGCTCCTCAGGCTCCTCGGGTATTAAGCCGCACGTCATTGCGCGACGGTCGTCGTTCAATCAGGTCGGATGGGCTGGCGCACTCTATCGTTGGCGGGCCAATCGCAAAGACGTCATTCGGCAAGCGTCCCTCGCCGTTGGCGACGTATGTGTCGCTGACGTGACCGTCAATCATTCTCGCGTCCATACCGGTTTTCAAAAGCAGCGATTTGGTCACGCTGAGACAGGGTGTAATCGAGCTCATCGAAGCCATTGATCAGGCAATATTTGGCGAATGGGTCGATTTCGAAGGAATGCTCTGAGCCGTCGAGCAACGTGACGGTCTGCGCTTCGAGATCCACCCGGATCGCCAGGTCTGGAGTTTCGGAGATACGCGCCAACAAATCGGCGACGACCGCCTCCGGCAACCGGATAGGGAGGAGGCCGTTCTTGACGCAATTGGTATGGAAGATGTCGCCGAAGCTTGGCGCGATGACGACTTCGAACCCGTAGTCGGAGAGTGCCCAGACGGCATTCTCGCGCGAGGAGCCACATCCGAAATTGACGTTGGCGACCATGACACGCGCGTCACGGGAATGGGGCTGGTTGAGCGCAAACTCCGGACGTTCTGCTCCGTCCATGTCGAAGCGGAGGTCGTGGAACAGATATTGGCCGAAGCCGCCGCTGCGGGGTTTCTGCAGAAAACGCGCAGGAATGATCTGGTCCGTGTCGATATTTGGCTGAAGGAAGGGAGCCGCCGCCGATTCCAAACTCTTGAACGCCTTCACCTCATCCCCCGGGCAGCATCTTGCGCACGTCGGTCAGATGGCCTTTAACCGCGGCAGCGGCAGCCATCTGGGGGCTCAGCAAATGGGTGCGCGCGTTCCGTCCTTGGCGGCCGACGAAATTCCTGTTTGAGGTCGAAGCGCAACGCTCGAACTCGCCGACCGTTTCGCCGTTCGTGCCGAGGCACATCGAGCAGCCAGCCTCACGCCACTCGAATCCGGCCTCTTTGAAAACGATATCCAAGCCCTCCGCCTCAGCTTGCGCCTTGACCAGTCCGGAGCCCGGGACGACCCAGCCACGCACGCTTTCATGCACCTTGCGGCCGGCCGCGACCGCCGCGGCGCTGCGCAAGTCCTCGATCCGCCCGTTCGTGCAGGAGCCGATGAAAACGCGATCGACCGCAACCAAGTCGAGACGGTCGCCGGGCTTGAGGTCCATGTATTTAAGCGCGCGCTCCATGCTCTCGCGCCGTTCCGGGCTCGGGGCCGCGGCCGGATCAGGAACGGCCCCATCGATCGGAGCGACATCCTGGGGGCTCGTGCCCCATGTGACCATCGGGGCGATCTCCGAACTATCGAGGCTGATCTCGCTGTCGAAGCTTGCCTCGAGATCGGTCGGAAGCTTGCGCCAGCGAGCAAGCGCCCGGTCCCATTCCTCGCCTTTGGGCGCGTACGGCCGCCCAGCCAGATAGGAGAAAGTGGTCTCATCCGGCGCGATCATTCCTGCGCGCGCGCCGGCCTCGATCGACATGTTGCAGACAGTGAGACGCCCCTCCATTGTGAGGCCAGTGATCGCAGATCCCGCGTATTCGATCACATGCCCTGTCGCGCCAGCCGTGCCGATACGGCCGATAATGGCGAGAATGATATCTTTGGCGCAAACGCCAGCCGCGAGCCTCCCATCGACCGTGATGCGCATCGTCTTCGGCATACGCTGCCAGAGCGTCTGGGTGGCCAGGATGTGGTTGGCTTCGGTCATTCCAAGGCCAAAGGCGAGGGCGCCGACTGCGCCATGCGTCGAGGTATGACTGTCTGCGCAGACGACGATCATCCCAGGTTGGCTGATGCCCTGCTCGGGACCAACGACGTGCACGATGCCATGCCGCTGATCCTTCAGGCCAAACATCTGGACGCCGAAGTCCGAGGTGTATTGAGCAAGAGATTCGACCATGTATCGCCGTTCGGCGTCAGGGATCTCTGTTGCCTCGCGTGTATTCGTGGGCACGTAGTGATCGGGTGTCGCGAAAGTTTGCGATGGCGCATGCGGTTTGAGACCGCGCGCTGTCAAGAATTCGAAGGCCGGGGCGTAGCCGTCGTGAATGAGATGGCGATCAATGTAGAGCAAAGTCTGGCCGTCCGGCCGCTCAACGATGCGGTGTCGAGACCAGACCTTCTCGAACATCGTTCGAGCCGCTGTTCCCGTCACCAGGAGCCTCCCTTCTCAACAGCCTCGGCGTGCCACTCATATAGGCGTCAGTCATCGGCGGCGAAATCGTACTTGGACAATTTATCATCGCGTTTCGCGACGCGTCTCGGCGCTGCTTGATCGGCAACGCCATATCTCACAAATACTTAATGCTATGGATACGCTTTTATGGCGGGGTCTTTGGATGTAAGATGTTAATGGTCGAGTGATCCACTACCGAGCGGCGCCCGGTGCTCTGCGGGCCATTCGGCCGCCTTAGCCGTCATTTCAGAATGTCCGCCGATGCGTTTTGACCTGTTATCTCTGAAATTGTTCGTCGCGGTCTGCGAAAGCAGAAGCATTTCTCGCGCGGCCGCCAGAGAGCATATCGCCGCCTCGGCGGTCAGCAAGCGAATTTCCGACCTTGAAGAGCTGGTGAAAGCGCCGCTGTTTCACCGCACGACCAAGGGTCTGGAGCCGACCGCTTCCGCGCAAGCCCTGTTACGCCATGCGCGGATCGTCATGCGCGACCTGCAACAGATGGAGTCCGAGCTCGCGGAGCATGCGACGGGTCTCTGCGGCAGGGTGAGAATTCACGCGAGCGTTTCGACGATCCTTCAGCATCTCCCGCGCGACCTCGCCAACTTCCTCGCCATTCACAGCGCAATCCGTATCGATCTCGAAGAGGGCACAAGCCAGCAAGTCGTTCGCTCAGTCGCCGAGAATGCGGCGGACATCGGCATTTTCGGCGGCTATCTTCCTGCGACCGGGCTTCAGATCCTGCCCTACCGCTCCGACAAGCTGGTCGCGATCATGCCGATCGGGCATCCTCTCGCCGAGCGGAAGAAGGTCAAGTTCGTGGAGCTCGCGGAATTCGATCTTGTCGGCCCGCAAAAAGGCAGCTTCCTCGACTCGCTGGTCATGAAAGCGGTGGGCGAGCTCAATCTGGCGCTCAAGATGCGGATACGCGTCAACGGCTTCGAGACCGTCTGCAGCATGGTCGAGGCGAGTCTCGGCGTTGGTCTTGTCCCCGAGCGTTGCGCCAAACGTTATGTCGCCGCCGGACAGGTCACAGCCGTGCCGCTCGATGAGGAATGGGCGACGCGCAACTGGAAGATATGCGTGCGCGATCCCGCCTCTCAGCCGCCTCCCGTCCGCATTCTCGTGGAGCATCTGAGCTCAAAAGACGCCGACCGCCCGACACGAGTGGTCAATTTTGCTGATGCGGGAACGCGCGCGCGCCGGAGATAGGCGCCTGCCCTAGTCAATCGGTCGCCCGCACCGCGCTCACGACAGCTTCGCCCATGGCGTCGGTGCCGACTTTCTTGCCGCCTTCCTGCATGATGTCGGCGGTGCGATAACCCTCCGCCAGCACCTTGCGGACGGCGTTCTCGATCCTCTTGGCAGGCTCCTCCAGATCGAAGGAGTGACGAAGCATCATCGCGGCCGACAAAATCGCGGCAAGCGGATTGGCGATATTCTTGCCCGCTATGTCAGGCGCGGTTCCGTGGACCGGCTCGTAGAGCCCCTTCTTGTTGTCGCCAAGGGACGCCGAGGGGAGCATCCCGATCGAACCGGTCAGCATCGCCGCGGCGTCGGAGAGAATGTCGCCAAACACGTTGCCCATGACCATGACGTCGAACTGCCGCGGATCACGGACGAGGTGCATGACAGCTGCGTCGACATAGAGGTGGGTGAGCTCGACGTCCGGATAGGACTTTCCGACACGCGTCGCGACCTCTCGCCAGAGCATCATCGTTTCCAGCACATTCGATTTATCGACCGAGCAAACCTTGCGGCGTCTTCGGCGCGCCTCTCGGAATGCAACATGGATGATGCGTTCGATTTCCGACTCCGAGTAGCGCATCGTGTTGACGCCCATGCGCTCGCCGGCGGCGTTTGTCTGGATCCCGCGTGGCTCGCCGAAATAGAGGTCGCCGTTGAGCTCGCGGAGCATGAGAATGTCGACGCCGCTGACCACCGACCGCTTGAGCGACGAAGCCTCCTCGAGCTCAGGAAAGAGAAAAATCGGCCGATAGTTGGCGAACAGGGTCAGCGCCTTGCGCAGGCGCAAGAGCCCATTTCCCGCCCCCTCGCTTGGAGGCCTTTTCTCGTCTTCGACGACGCCCGTGCCTCCTAGCAGGATCGCGTCGGAATCCCTCGCCAATTTCAGGGTTTCCGGCGGCAACGCATCGCCCACGGCTTCCTGACCGGCTCCGCCGATCGGCGCCTCCTTCAATTCATACGCCACCGAGTTCCCTAGCGTCGCTTCCAGAACTCTCACGGCCTGCGCGGTGACCTCCTTGCCAATTCCGTCGCCGGGCAGGACTGCGATCTTCATTGTGTCATCCACTCGTTGGTTCGGATTGAATTCGTTTGGGCAAGTCGCAGATCCCCAGACGCGTCCGTCGCGCCGCTGCAATCGACGTTATAAGGGTCAAAGCGCTGCCGCTAAGTCGCAATTCAGAACAGGTTCATCGCAGATCGCGACGGGGCGTCGTCGCCTTCGCTAAGCCGCCTTCGCTCCCGCGAGCTCCTCGTAAACCGTCCGTTCAAACGCGCGGTAAGCGTTCAAGATTGCAGGGTCCGCGAACGGGATCACCTGCGTCATCATGAGGCCGCCGATTTTCGCCGTCGGGTCGATCCAGAAATAGGTGTTCGCAAGTCCGCCCCAGCTCAGGCTACCCGGGCTCCGCCCTTCGGCCGAACGCTCGAGATTGATAAGGAAGCTGAGGCCCCAGCCCTGTCGCTGTCCGGGGAAGAAATCGACATCGTGCGACAGATTAGGCATCGCAATCTTAATCACGCCCGCTTCGAGCGGCGCAATGTGATTCTGGCCCATGAGGGCGACGGTCTCCGTCTTTAGTACGGCCTCTCCGCTTTTCGATTTGCCGCCCGCAAGCATCATCTGGACGAACACGGCGTAGTCCGACGGCAGCCCGCAAAGGCCACCGCCGCCCATGAAGAATTCAGGATCCTGCGCGACCTCATGATCGGGTATCGGAACAATCGTTCCGTCCGGATGCTTCTGGTGGACGGTCGCGCGGCGAGCCTTCTGCTCGGCCGTCTGGATGAAATCTGTATGGTCCATTCCGAGCGGGTCGAACAGATTCTTGCGCAGGTAATCGCGTAGCGACTGGCCGCTGACCTTTTCGATCAACTGCCCAATCCAGTCGATGCTGATGCCATATTCCCAGCTGTCGCCGGGATCAGCCAGCAGCGGCTGGTCAAGCGAGCGCCGCTTGCAATGAATGAGATCGGGAAGTTCGTATTTCTCAAGATAACGGAGGATGACTCCGTTCGCCCAATTGTATCCATAGCCGGCCGTATGCGTGAGCAATTGGCGCGGCGTGATCGGCCGCCTGGCAGGCCTCAGCTTCGGCGCACCATCGGCCTCGAAGCCATCGAGCACCTGCACCGACGCGAGCTCCGGGAGAAGGTCGCTTGCCGGTTCGTCGAGCTTGAGGCGTCCCTGCTCGACGAGTTGCATCGCGCCAGCGGCGACGAGCGCTTTCGTCATCGACGCATACCAGAACATCGTGTCGACCGTCATCGGTTCGCTGCGGCCGACGCCCTTCGTCCCGGCGGCGCCGCGATAAAGCGGACCGCGGTCGTTGACCACCATCGCCACCACGCCGGGCGCCGCGCCGGATTTGACGAGATCGTCGAGAACGCGATCGATACGCTCGCTCATGCCCATGACTTGTTCTCTCCGTCAGTCTCATCGTTACGCGCAATTGCAGATGCCGGTCAGCCTTGCGCGGCTGGCCGCGCGGCGGCGTCATTTTTGCCAAGATGCGCGAACTCGCCGGCGACATCTTCGATCTGCTCACCTCCGGCCATGAGCGAAAGAACCTCGACGCTGCTCTTCTCCCCGCGCCGAAAGCGAGCAGCGACCTGGCCCTGAAATCAACACCACGAACGTGTCACCCGAGGACATCGCGTGATGCGCATTGTGGGTGATGAAGACGACGCCCACGCCCTGGTTCTTGGCATGATTGATGAACCGTAGAACCGTCGAGGCTTCCTTGACGCCAAGAGCCGAGGTCGGCTCATCGAGGATCAGCACTTTCGCGCCGAAATACATCGCTCTGCCGATCGCGATAACCTGGCGCTCGCCGCCGGACAAGGTCCCGACCAGCTGATCGCCATCCCGCACCCGGGTGATGCCAAACTTCCGTATCTGCTCGAGCGCGATGCTGTTGCACCGCTCGGTGTCGAGCCAGCGGAACGGCGGCCTGCCCTTTTTCAGTTCCGCTCCAAGGAAGAAATTGCGTCCCACGCTCATGAGCGGAATCGTTCCCACCTCCTGGTGGACGGTGGCGATTCCGCGCGAACGCGCGTCGCGTGGGTCGGCGAAGCGGGTCGCCTGCCCGTCGAGGTAGATCGATCCGCTGCTGGGCGGATGAAACCCGGACAGAATCTTGATCAGCGTCGACTTGCCGGCGCCGTTGTCTCCCAACAGGCACACGACCTCGCCTGGGCGAACGGCGATCGAAACGTCGGTCAGCGCCTTCACCCCGGCGAAGTGCTTGCTGACGTTCCGCAGTTCGATGAGAGGCTCAGTCATAGGCGAGGTTCCTACCGGGTGCTCATGGCGAAGCGGCGGAAATAAGAGTTGGCCAGTACCGCGCAAAGCAAGAGGACGCCGAGGAACAACTGCACCCAGTCCGTGCTCCACCCGGTGTAGAAGATGCCGACGTTGATAATCCCGTAGATCATCGTGCCGAGGAAGACCCCGAACGCCGAGCCATAGCCGCCGCCGAGAAGAACGCCGCCGACCACCGCGACGATGATTGATTGGAACACGTAGCCAAGGCCTGCGGTGGCGTTGCCGGAGTGATACTCGACACCCTGGATCACCCCAACAAACGCGGCCGCGACGCCCGTCGCTATGAACAAGATAACTTTGACGAGATTGGTCGGCACGCCTGCGCCGCGCGCGGCGACCGGATCGCCGCCTGTCGCATAGATCCAGTTTCCGAATGCCGTGCGCGACAGGACGATGCCAGCAGCGGCCGTAACAGCGATCCACCACAGGATCGAGACGTTGGCCTGTCCCCAGGCCGATCCAAACAATAGATGCACGTCCGGCGGCGGGTTCACGGAGATGTTTGTCGTATTCGTGAGCAAGCGCGCCAAACCGGTCGCGCCGCCGGCGACGCAAAAGCTTGCCGCGAGCGACACGATGAATGACGGGAGGCCAGTGCGAACCGTGATGATCCCATTGATAAGCCCGACGCACGCGCCCGCAAGGAGCACAATCGCGATCATGAGCCAGAAAGGGACGTTGAAGATTGTGGTGCCGATCGCGAGAAAGACCGCGGACGCGCCCACGATTGATCCGACCGAGAGGTCGAATTCCCCCGCCACCATGAGCACACCGACAGGTATGGCGATGATGCCGAGTTCAGCGGCAGTGTCGAGCCAGCCTGCAGTTCCGTCGATCGAGACGAAACCCGCGCCTCGCGTCGTGATCGCGAAAAAAAGATAGACGAGCGCGGTTGCTACCACAGCGCCAAATTCCGGCCGTCGGGCCATCCCCTTCAACGACCATCGACCGCGCCCGGACGTGTCGTGAACTCCCTCCGCCGCTGAGTCCACTACCGAAGCCATGACGCTCCTTGAGAAATCGAAGCTCGTTCCTGCATCTTCGAGAGAGCTTGGACGCCACCTGCGAAGGCGCGCGTCCAAGCCGAT
Source organism: uncultured Alphaproteobacteria bacterium (assembly GCA_963833955.1). GTDB lineage: Bacteria > Pseudomonadota > Alphaproteobacteria > Rhizobiales > Beijerinckiaceae > Roseiarcus. The sequence continues at coordinate 152,335 of CAWHZY010000021.1, forward strand.
TTCCTTATGTCACGAAGCGCCGCGAACGCCCGGAAACCTTTTGTTGATGTCCAGGACCTTATCGACGTTATCCTTGGTCAGGATCTGGGCCCCGGTCCAAATCTCTCCGGCCGGCAGCATCCCGTATTTGGCGTATTGATAGGCCTCGACGACCGCATAATAGCCGTCGAGATAGGGCTGCAAATCGGCGATGAACAGGAGCTTGCCGTCGCGCAACGCCTGGAGCGCATTAACCGACAGACCAAGGGACCCGTTGACGATCTTGTCCTTCTTGCCGAGTTGCTCGATCGCCGCAGCGGCCGCGAGCCCTTGTTCGGCGCCTACGGTGTAAACCGCATCGATCGCTTGGTCAGCTTGGAGCTGCCCCTTGATCGCCTGCGTCACGAACGTTGGATTATAGGCGTCCGAGAACTGAATCATGAGCAGCTTCGAACTATTCCCCGCCTCCTTGAACGCATCCTGGTAACCCTTGCACTCATTCTCGAGAGTCACGTTGCCGGGAACGTGGTTGACGCAGATGCCCTTCTTGGCGCCCGCCTTCATGGTCAGGCCAGCCACTCGTTTTCCGAGAGCGTAGGAGTCGAAGCCGATGTAGCCGATCGCGCCGTCCTCTTTCCACGAAGCACCGCCGTCGTGGAAAATGAAGACCGGCTCGCCCGCGGCGGTGATGTCCTTGATTATCGGGTCGAGGGCGTGCGGGAAATAATTGCCGATGATCAGCGCCGACGGGTGACGGCTCGCCGACTGTTTGACAAGTTTGGCGTAGTCGGTATCGAAATTGGCCGTGTCGGTGCTGGTGACCCACTGAAAGTCGGCGCCAAGGTCCTTGGCCGCGTCTTCCCCCCCCTTCTTCATCGCCCCGAAGAACGGATCCCAGAGTGGACCGCCATCCATGATGATGTTGATCTTGTCTTCCGCGTGAGCGGGCGCCAGACCCGCGCTTGCTGCGAGCGTGCCCAAAAGAGCCAAAGCCGCGGCCGACTTCAATAATTTTGGGAACTTCATTTTTCATCCTCCCTGTTCCGCTTCCAGCCCATTACCGCCAGCGAAAAACACTATTGTTGCGAACCGTATATCGCGGGCGGCGGCGCCAAGAAGTCGTCACTTGGAAAGGGCTCATCGCAATTCGCGACGCGGCGGGACGCCCGACCCCGGAGACCGCTAACTCCCGAGCGGGTCTTGCGCCCGAAACCGCCGGGCGCTCTCTGTTCACGAGGCCCCGCGCACGCCTGGATATTGCTTGCTGATCTTAAGGACCTGATCGACATTCTCCTTGGTGATCATCAGCGGACCGGTCAAAACCTGCCCGGCGGGCAACATTCCGTATTTGACATATTGATAGGCGGCGACGAGCCCATAATAGCCATCGAGATAGGGTTGCATGTCGGCAATCAGCTGGAGCTTGCCATCGTGCAGCGCCTGCAGCGCGTTAACGGAGAGGCCGAGCGAGGCATTGGCGACCTTGCCGGCCCTACCGAGCTGATCGATCGCGTCGACCGCGTCGATCGCCTGCGCCGCGCCGAGCGTCCAGATCGCATCGATGTTCGGATCTGCCTGCAACAGGCCCTTGATCGCCTGCGTCACCAGTGTCGGGTTGAAGGAATCCGAGAACGCCACGGTCGCGAGCTTCGGCAAATCGCCGGCAGCCTTGAACGCGTCCATGTAGCCCGCGCACATTTGCTCGAGCGTCGAATTGGCGGGCACATGGTTGAAACAGAGCGCGTGCTTGGCGCCGGCCTTGATCTGCAGCTCCGCAACCGACTTGCCAAGGTCCCGTCCGCTGACGCCGACGAACCCGAGCGCGCCGTCCTCCTTCCAGGACGCGCCGCCGGCGAAGGAGATAATGACCGGGATTCCGCTTGCGGTGATGTCCTTGATGATGGGGTCGAACGAATCGGGGAAATAGTTCCCGATCACCAGCGCCGAGGGATGGCGGCTGGCCGACTGCTTGAGCAGCTTGGCGTAGTCGGCCATCCAGTTATTGGGATCGGTGCCGGTGACCCATTGATAGTCAACGCCAAGATCCTTCGCCGCGTCATCGGCACCCTTCTTCATCGCGCCGAAGAAGGGATCCCAGAGCGGGCCGCCGCCCATGATGATGGAGATCTTGTCGTCCGCACGCGCTGGCGCGAGTCCGACGCCCGCGGTCACCATGCTCAAACAGGCGAAAGCAACGGCAGACTTCAGTAAGTTTCGGAACGCCATTTCATCCTCCCTCGTCCTACGCGCATTCGCGTCAGCGAAAGCGTTATATTGTAGTGGACGATATACCGGGCCCTCGCGGCGCCCGAAGTCGTCAACCGGAAATCCTTCATCGCAATCTGCGACGAAACGGTTGCGAGCGCGCTCAGGATGGTCGAGGCGCGCTCCGCGTCACGGCAAGACAGCGCGGGAGCGATCCAGTCGGTTGCTCTTCGTCCCTACGACGCCAGATTCCGGAACACGTAGTCCGGCAACGCCTCGTGACGGCCGATTTCCGCGGCAAGCTCTTTGTCGGAGAGGTCAGCGAGGATGCCCGTTCTCGCAAGAGCGGCGAAGGCGCCGAACCGATTGGCCCCGGCAATGTCGTGTTCGACGCTATCGCCAACACAGAGAACATTGCGCGGGTTCTGAACTTCGGCCAACTCCGCAGCCGCCCGATAGATCTCGGGGAAAGGCTTGCCGACCCATGTCACGGCGCCCCCAGTCCCTCATAAATCTCGGCGATGCGGCCGGCGCCGGGCGCGTTGCCAGACGCTGTCAGCATAAGCTTGTCTGGGTTGGTGCACAGGCATGGCGCGCCGCGCCGCGCCGCCGGCGCCAGCATTGTGCGATAGTCGTCAAGCGACACCTTGTCCGCCCGGCTGCCGGCGATGATGACGAGATCGGCCTCGTCGCTCTGAGCGGCCGGGATGAGGCCGAGCGCGGTGGCCAACTCGTCATCTCCGCCGGTCGAAATGATGAAGCAGCGGCCTCCCGACGTGAGCAGCGCTGGAAAGCGTCCGCGCTTCGACAGTGTCCGCGCCACATCACCCGAAGTCACGAGGAAGTCGTAAAGCCCTGGCTCGAAGCCTAATTTCGCCATGCGCTCCGCATTGGCTGCGCTCGTGCGGCCCGAGTTGGAGAGGACGACGATCTTGACGCCGCGCGACTTCAGCGCCGCCAGAGCGTACCTCGCGCCGGGATACGGGCTTCGTCCATCATGCAGAACGCCGTATTGATCGAAGAACACCGCCTCGAAAGAAGACGCGATCGCGACAAAGCGAGACACAGCGCTCAACCCGAATTGCGCAGGCTTTGCAAGACGAGGCGAGCCACGCCCGCACATGCCTCCAGCGACTCCGCCGGTTTGAAAGGCGCCCCCAGCTTACGCTGCCGAATCTTTGTCCAGGCGGAATTTGCGGCTCCGCCACCGACGGTGCGCACGGAACGCAGCGGCGGCGCTCCGAGTTCTGCGAGTTTACGATAGGCCAGCGCTTCGACCTCAGCGACGCCTTCAAGGATCGCCTGCAGGAACGTCGCGTCGTCTTTGGGCCTGGGCTCGAGCCGCGGTGGAAGCTGGGGGTCGTTGATCGGGAAGCGTTCGCCAGGCTTCGGAAGTGGATAATAGTTCAAACCAGTGGGTCTCTCCGGAGTCATTCCCGCAGAGAGCGTCGCCAGACGATCGCGCGCAAAGAACTGTTCGATGACCTTGCCGCCGGTGTTCGAGGCGCCGCCGGTAAGCCAGTTGGAGCCAATCCGATGACTGTAAATTCCAAACTCTGGAGCGAAAATTGGGTGGCCGCACAGAAGTTTGACAACCAGCGTCGATCCGAGCGCGGTCACTCCGTCCCCCGCCTCCGAGGCGCCGGTCGCGAGAAACGAAGCGCAGCCATCCGTCGTTCCGGAATGAACAATCGCTGATTCCGGTATGCCGAGACCCACGGCCTCTGCGCTGACCGGACCAATGGCGGCGCCAGGCTTCAGAACGACAGGCAATTTTCCGAGATCCGCGCCGGTTCGTTCGATCCAGTCGGGCCATCGGGCGGCGACCGGATCGTAGCCCGTCTTCAGCGCATTGTTCCAGTCGCTGAGGTCGAATCTTCCGCTGAGCTTGCCGCTGATCCAATCGGCCTGATGCAGCATGTGGCGAACATTCGGCCGACCCTGCATCATCAAAACGCGCGCCAACGCGGACGTGGCTCCTCGAGCTGCGCTCTCGGCCGGCGCATGCTCGGCGATCGCCCGCATGACGGCGTCGTCGTTGCAGGGCTCGTCATACATACGGGCCGGCCCGACCGGCTCTCCGAACCGGTCCACGGCCAGCATCGTGCCGGAAGTGCCATCGACGGCGAGCGCGCGCACGTGGCTCAGGTCGCACGATGAAGCGAGTTCGGAGATGACGGCGCGAACGCAATCCCACCATGTCGCGGGAGCCGCTGCGTCGCCGAAAGCCGTCATTGCGACGGCTGCGGAGCTTTGAGTTGCGCCGTTATCGGCGAGCCCGGCCGCGCGGACTCCCGACGTGCCGACATCAATTCCTATCACGCGCGCGTCCATCAAGCCCATGACTCTTATCTTCCGATCGACTGACGATAGGCTTCCGCTTCCCAGTTCATGAGCTCCTCTTCTTCGGCGCCGGTCAGCACGCGTATCGGCGCCTCTTCGGGGATGCGGGCCGCAACGTCCGCGAGACATTGCGCCATCGCTTCCGCGTTCTTCGACGTCGAACGATGGAGAACCACGCCGAGACCCGGCAAAGCCATCAGCAGCGGCGGCCGGCGACCTTCGGGCGGCGCGCGAAGACGGCCATGGGCGGCCGAGGCCTCCACGAGGCCCGGCCCGAGGAACACCACGTGGTCGGGGTAGAGCGAGCCGCGCCGCGCGACCGCGAGGCTCTTCGGGTCGAGCGCGACAGCATGTGTGGCGAGGTCCTGCGGCAGGCGATAGTCCGAACTCTCGACGATCGCGGCAAGGTTTTCGGCGCCAACTTGTGGCGTTGCGCGCGCCGGCGCGGAAAACGCTTCGCACACGCGCGCAATGCGATCGCCGACTTCCGCGACCGTCGCACCGGCAACGACAAGGCCATGATTGGCGAGGACGAGAACGTTAGTCTCCGCCGTCAGCCGTTCCGCGATCGCATGGGCGAGCGGCAAGCCGGGCTTGCGGTACGGTACGAATGCAAGCGCGACGTCCGCATGCGGCCTCAAGCGTTCGCGCGCAAGAGATTCGCCGTCGTGTCGAACGGCGAGTGCGATCGTGTTCACGCAATGGATATGGACGACGACCGGCCAGGGCACGATCGCGTGCACGCTGGTCTCGATCGAAGGCCGCAGGCCGCTGGCGTTCAGCTGCGTATCCACGAAGTCGACCGCCGCCGCGGCGCGGGGATCCCCATCGGTTATCGCTTTGCGCAGAGGCTCTAGACGAACGGGCGTCATGATATCCTGCGCAAGGGCGTCGGCGAGCCAGGTCCCCGACGCCTTGATCCACATGACGCCGTCTCGTTTGATCGACGTGTTGCCGCCGGCGCCTTGCGTCCGCAAGGGATCGGCGCCAAGTGCGGCGGACAGCTTCCGCAGCGCGGTAAATTCGCCGTCATCGATGGGCGAGGAGGTCATCAGACGGGTTGCGGCGTCAGCATTTGAAACCAGGCCGTAAACTCTGCGCGTTCCTTGTCCGTCAGACATAGGCCATGTTTCGTTCGCCGCTCGAGAATATCTTCGGCCTCAATCGCCCACTCCTCCTCCGCAAGGAAACGGGCTTCGCGTTCGTAAAGCGTTCCACCGAACCGCCGCCCGAGGTCGCTGATCGACTTCGCGCCGTTCAACAAGTTCTCGACTCTCGTTCCATATCGCCGCGCATACCCGTGCGCGGCGTCTAGCGGGAGCCAGGGGCGCCCCGCCGCAGTTCCTGCAGAAAGAGAGAGAAGTCGGCGTCAGGAATGTCCCCACCCGGCAAGGTGGCGCGCTCCGTCCATGCAGCCGACATCTGCGGAAGGTAGGGGGAGAGCTTGCCCAGCGCGTGCTCGGCAAGTCTGCGGTAGGTGGTGATCTTGCCGCCGAAGACGGAGAGCATCGGCGCCTGGCCCACCGGCGCCTCGACATCGAAGACGTAGTCGCGGGTGACGGCGCTCGGGTTGGCCGATTTGTCGTCGAACAGGGGGCGCACGCCCGAAAACGAGTCGACAACCTCGCCGATCTTGGGAGCTTTGGTGAAATACCGGTCGACGACGGAGAGAAGATACTCGACTTCGCTCTTGTCGATGCGCACGTCCTCGGCTCGCCCCTCGAACGGAATGTCCGTGGTTCCGATCAAGGCGAGGTCGCCTTCGTACGGGTTGACGAAAATCACCCGCTTATCGCTGTTCTGAAGCAGATAGGCCTGATCGCCGCTCCAGAATTTACGGGTGACAATATGGCTGCCCTTGACGAGCCGGACGCGACTCGCGGCGTTGCGGCCCGCCCGATGCAGAATATCCTCGACCCAGGGGCCCGCAGCGTTGACGAGAATCTTTCCGGTCGCCTGGAGCGTGCTTCCGTCCCTCGTGCTTCGCAAATCGACGCGCCATGTGTCGGCGATGCGCCGCGCCGATGCGAGCGGCGTCCTCGTCAAAACCATGCCGCCACGTTTGCGGACGTCCAGAGCGTTCAGGACAACCAGGCGCGCGTCGTCGACCCAGCAGTCAGAGTATTCGAAGGCGCGGCTGAAAGTCTTGCGCAGAGGCTCGCCTTCGGGCGCCTTTACGAGGTCGAGGCTTCGCGTCGGGGCCAGGATTTTTCTTCCGCCCAGGTGATCGTAGAGAAACAGGCCCGCTCGGACCATCCAGGCCGGACGCTGCTCGGGGCTATGAGGCAGGACAAACCGCATCGGCCAGATGATGTGCGGCGCCGCGCGGAGCAGGACCTCGCGTTCGATCAGCGCCTCGCGGACGAGCCGAAACTCGTAATATTCGAGATAGCGTAAGCCCCCGTGAACAAGCTTACCCGACCGGGAGGAGGTGCCCTGCGCGAGATCGTCTTTCTCGCAGAGCAGCACCGAGAGGCCGCGGCCCACAGCGTCGCGAGCGACGCCGGCTCCGTTGACGCCGCCGCCAACGACAATCAGGTCGAACTGGCCAAGGTCTCGGGTCATTCGGTGTGGGAGCGGCTCAACAAGGATTCAGGGGACCTTCCCCCGCCAGGTATCGGCGAACTTCCTCGGCGGCGGCGGCGGCGGCGATTTTCACGGTCTTTACCGACGCGCCTGCGATATGAGGAGTCAAAGTGATGTTATCGAGCTGAAGCAATTCCAGATTGGGGGGCGCCGGCTCGACCGCGAAGGTTTCCAGCGCGGCGCCGCGCAAATGTCGGGTCTTGAGCGCCTCAGTGAGCGCGTCGTAGTCGACCATTGGCCCGCGCGCCGTGTTCACGAAATAGGCGCCGCGTTTCATCTGTTCGAATTGTTCCTTGCCGATGAACCCGCGCGTCTCGTCCGTCACCCGCGCGTGCAAGGTCACGACATCGCTGTCTCGCAAGATCGTCTCAAGCGAGACCTGAACGACCCCGTCTCGCAAGTCCTGAGCCGAGAGTTGGACATAAGGGTCGCAGACGAGAATGCGGCAGCCGAACGCCTTGAGAATGCGCACGACCTTGGTCCCGACATGACCGTACCCAATCACCCCGACCGTCATTTCCGACAATTCTTCGCCCGTCAGATCCGCGCGATAGAGATCACCTCGCCATTCGCCGCGACGCAGGCTTTCATGGCCCCGCGTAATGAGCCGGGTCTCGGCGAGGATGGCGCCTATGGCGAATTCGGCGACCGCGGATGCGTTCCGTCCCGGGGTGTTGACGACCCGAATCTTCCGCCTGCGCGCCGCCGCCATGTCGATGTTGACGGGGCCTCCGCGAGAGACAGCAATCAGCTTCAACTGCGGCAGCCGTTCGATCACGCGTGCGGAAAAGGGCGCGAGATGGGTGACCGCGATCTCTGCTCCATCCATGTGCGCCACGACCTCGTCCGCGGTCCCCTGATATTCCTTTAGCCCTTCCATTCCCGGCTCGGCGTAGCCGTGCTCCATCGGTTCGTCCGGCCACGGCATCTCGTATGATCTGATCTCGGGCGCGTCTCCGCACTTCTCTCGGATCGCCCGCTCGAACATGGACGGCAGCATGAAACGGTCGCCCATGATCGATATGATCGACCTTCGGCGTTCAGAGTCCTTGCTCACGCCGCGTACTCCTGTCTGAGCCGGCCTAAATGACCCCAAGCCGGCGACATAGCCGCTCTGATGGTTCGGTAGATCGGGTAGAGCTTCGCGTAATAGGCGCTCAGCTGCGGGTCGGGAACCGTCACCTTATCGAGAAACGGAGCGACCCATGCGTCAGCGCATGCACTCATGTTCGAATAGGCGCCGATGTTGACCGCAGCCATCATCGCGGCGCCGGAAGCGCCAAGCTCCTCGCGCGTGAGCGTCCGCACATTCGCATTGAGCGCGGCGGCGAGAATGGCGCGCATCGCTTTCGACCGCGCCGCGCCTCCGCCCAGCCGGACTTCGCTCGGGATCGTCCCGGAAGCAAGGTAGCAGTCGCGCGTCGCGAAGGCGAGGCCTTCAAAAACCGCGCGCGCGAGGCCAGCAAAACTCGTCTGCGTCGAGAGGCCGCTGAACTGCGCCCGCGCGTCGGGATTGAGGAAGGGACCGCGTTCGCCAGCCTCGAAAATGTAAGGGTGGTAGACGGCCTGGCCTGGGTCGGCGCCAAGCACTCTTTCGTCCAGCCCAGAGAGAAGCGCCGCGCGGCTTGTCTTCACGCCGGCCATCTCCGCGGCTTCGCGGGCCATGTCCGTGAGCCAGTCGATGTTGAGCGTGGCCGCCATATTGGACTGCATCGAAGAGCATGCGCGCTCAACCGGCAGGCACATGGTGTAGCCGGACCGCTCTTCGTTGAGCCGCACGTCGTCGGGCGTGGGAACATAACGCATGTGCATGCCCGTCGAGCCGAGAACCGAGACGCCAACCTCCGCCCCGGGATCGCAAAGGCCGCCGCCAAGCGCCGTGCACACCACGTCAAGATAAGCGAGCGACACCGGCAGGCCCTCGGGCAGCAGCGTCTCCGCTGCGGCGGACGCCGTGAGCTTTCCCGCCTCGCTCACGCCGTCGATCATTGGCGTCAGCAGGCGCGCGCAGTCGGCGATCCCCATGCCCTCAAGGATCGAGGGTTCGTATTCCCGGGTGCGGTAGTTTCCGAAGGTGAAATTGCCTTCGGCCGGACATGTCACGCGGGCGCCGGTCAGCTTGAAGTAGAGCCAGTCCTTGCAGTGAAAGCAGGTCGCGGCGCGCGCGATTCGTTCCGGCTGCCATCGCTTCATCCACGCAAGCTGGACCGAAGCCATGCAGGCATTGAGACCTGAGCCGGTGCGGGCGTAATGCTCACGACAGGCGTCGGTTTTGAGGTAATCCGACGCTAGGCTGGCCGCGCGGGAATCGAGCCAAAGCAGTCCCCCGCCGACCGGCTCGCCGTCAGCGTCAATCAACCAAGACCCGTCACCCTGCGCAGTCACAGCGAGCGCGGCCACGCGGTCCGCGAGATTTGGAACGCGCTCGCCGAGTTCCCGCAATGTCGCCGCGCAATCGGCCCAGGTCCGATGCATGTCCTGCTCGACCTGGCCGCCGCCGAGCGCCTCATAGACATTGGGCCTCGCGGCGACCGTGATCTGTTCCCCGGCAAGCGAAAACGCGACCGCCTTGATGACGGAGGTGCCGGCGTCGATCCCTATGAGGATGTCGCGAGTCACGGGTGAAACGGCGCGTTTGCGGCGCGGGCGTCGGAACTCATGCCGCCTCCAGCCCGTGCGATAAAGCCGCCGATGTGCTGACGTCGAACACGTGCAGATCGGACGCGGAGACGCCAAAGCGCAGTCGCTCCCCGACTTTGGCCGGGATCGGCGCATGCGAAACCGCGACCATGAGTTTGCCCGCCACCTCCATCGCCAAATGGCTCTGGTCGCCCAGCCATTGATTGGAGACGATGCGGGCGTCGTCAGATCCGGTGCCCAACCGAACGGCGTGGGGGCGAACGCCAATGACGACTTTCTCGCGTCCGCCAATTGCCGCGCGAACGCTCCGGGGAATGTCGCTATCGGCAAAATCGAAGGTCGGGCCGCCATCGATCGCGAAGCGAACCCGATCGCTGTTCACGACCCTGGATTCGAACACGTTCATCGGCGGCTCGCCCACGAAGGTGGCGACAAACAGATTGGCAGGCCTTTCACGCAAATCCTTCTGGCTCGCGAATTGTTGCAGCACGCCGCCCTCCATGACCGCGACGCGGTCGGCGAGCGCATTGGCTTCGGTCTGGTCGTGAGTGACAAAGATCGCGGTCATGCGGCGATCGACCAGAAGGCTCTTAAGTCGCCCTCGCAAGACGGCGCGAAGCCGCGGCTCGAGTTGACCCATGGGTTCGTCCAGGAGATAAAGATCGGCCTGGCGAACGAGCGCGCGAGCGAGGCTGGCGCGCTGCTGCTCTCCGCCCGAAATGGAGCTTGGATAGCGATCGAGGATCCCCTCGATCTCCAGAATGTGCGCGACGTCCGCCACTGATTTTTGCGCATCCTTCGCGGACGTGCGGGCGCTTTTCAACGCGAATGCGATATTGTCGCGGACCGTGAGAGGCGGATAGAGCGAATAGCCCTCAAACGCCATCGCGACTTTTCGACGCGCCGGCGGCATCTGATTGACCCGACGGCCCTCGAGGACAATGTCGCCGCGGGTGACCTCCTCGAAGCCTGCGATCATGCGCAAGGTCGAGGTCTTGCCGCACCCGGACGACCCGAGCAGCGCGACGATCTCGCCTCTTTGCACATCCATGTCGAGGTTCTTCACCGCATGGACGGGACCTTTCCCACGTCCCTCGTAGATTTTGTCGACGCCTTTGATCGAGAGAGCAGCCTCGGACATGGCTCTCACGCTGCCTGAGAAACGATGCGGCGACCGCTGGCGGGGTCGAAGAGAAGAACAGATTCGGCGTCGAAACGTGCGAAGGCGGGCCCATGTCGTCGCGGGGCTTCGTCGGTCCCGGCTTCCGACGCCAGAATTTCGCGGCCGTCATCGGTGTGGAGAAGAAGGAGGGTTCTCTCGTTGAGCGGCGTCACCGCGACCACCTCGACTGGAACGCTTTCGGGCGATCGCGTGTCTTCGACGACAATGTTTTCCGCCCGCAACCCCAGAACGCAGGCCTTCCCAGCCATATGGGCATAGCCGGCAGGCAGCGACAATTCGGCGCCGCCGATTCCGATCTTCACTCCACCAGATGAAGCGATCGGCTCGACAGGCATCAGGTTGATCGTCGGATCTCCGAACAGGCTCGCGACATTGAGCGTCGCGGGCGTTCGATAAATTTCCGCGGGCCGGGCGATCTGCGCGAAGTCCCGGTCTGACAGCACCGCGATCCTGTCGCCAAGGGCCATCGCTTCCTTGTAGTCCTGGGTGACGTAGAGAACGGTCGAGCCGGACGCCTTGAGCAGGGACGGCAGTTCCAGGCGCATCTCGTAGCGCAATTTGGCGTCGACGTTGCGCAACGGATCATCGAGCAGCAGGATTTTGGGTTCGGCCACCAGCGCCCTCGCCAGAGCCGTGCGCTGCTTCTGGCCATTGGACAGTTCCCGCGGCGCGTGCTGGAGAACGTGCTCGATCTTCAAAAGCGCCGCAACCTTCTCGACCTTCGCTCGGATAATTTCTCGCGGAACATTGTGCGCCGTCAGCGCGCTCGCAACATTGTCGAACGCGGACATGTGAGGAAAGAGTGCGAAGTTCTGGAACGCCATGCCCACGCCGCGCGTTTCGGGCGCCTGGTCGGTGACGTCGCGGCCACCGAGAAAGATGCTGCCCTCATCCGGCTGCTCGACGCCAGCGATGAGCCGGAGAAGCACCGTCTTGCCCGATCCCGACGGCCCAAACACCGCGACGATCTCGCCATTGTCGGCCGCGAGCGAAATGCGATCGAGCACCTTCCCCGTCTTGAATTCCTTGCTGACCGAGCGGATCTCGAGATTGGCCATCTTAGCCCTTCACCGCGCCGAGCGAGAGACCCTCGACGAGATAGCGTTGCGCATAGAGCGCGAGCGCAAGCGTCGGGGTTACGGACAGCACGATGGCCGCAGCGATCTGCCCATACTGAATGCCGGAAGCGGTCACGAAGGCGAGCGCGCCAACCGTGACCGGTTGTTTGTCGGCGGACGCCAAAATGAGCGCAAAGACGAAGTTGTTCCAGCAGAAAATGAAAGCCAGGAGCCCGGCTGCGGCGATTCCCGGACCCGCGAGCGGAATGGCGATGCGGGTGAACGTGCGCCACCACGAATGACCGGCAACGCGATAGGCGTACTCAATGTCAGGGGAGAGATCCTCGAAATAGCCGCGCACGATCCACAGGATGAGCGGCAGCGCGATCAGCTGATAGACCCAGATGAGACCGATGTAAGTGTCGGTCAGCCCCAGCTGCTGAAAATAGAGCGACAGGGGCAAGAGCACGAGCAGCGGCGGCGCGAAGCGGAAAGACAGGAGGGTGAAGGCGATGTCCTCGCCCAGACGAAACTTGAAGCGCGCGAACGCATAAGCCGCGGGAACGCCGAGAATGAGCGCGATCACGACAGACGCCGTCGAGAGAAGCACGCTGTTCCAGAGATTTTTCATAAACGCGATGTCGAGCGTTCCCGCCGTTGAGACGAGTTTGCCCGTGATCAGCGCTGAGTAATTGGAGAGCGTCGGCGTGAAGAAGAGGCTCGGCGGGATACGCAGGATATCCTCATTGGTCTGGAAGGACATGAGGAAGATCCAGAAGATCGGAAACAGAAAGAAGAGGACGATGAGAACGATCAGGACGCCCCGCATGACGCGCTCGAGAAGAGACATATGCTCCACGGTCCCTCCTCCTACGCCAGTCCGCGCGCGCGTTCGCGCAGTTTCAACCATTGTTTGATGAAGACGTTCGACAGCGCATAGGTCACCGCCCACAGGATGATCAAAAGCGCGGCGGACTTGCCCACGTTCGTATATTGGTAGAATTCGAGATAGGCGCGCACCTGGAAGACAAGCAGGGTGTCTCCAGGCCCCCCTTGAGTCATCGGATAGATGATGTCGAATTGCTGGATCGAATCGAGCATCCGGAACAGCGCAGCTGTGATGATGTAGGGCGTCAGCATCGGCAAGGTGATCCGAAAGAAGACGAACCGCCTCGGAACGCCATCGAGCGCCGCGGCTTCGAACGGCTGCGTCGGCAGGGAGCGCAGGCCGGCGAGAAGCAAAATCATGATGAAAGGCGTGTAGACCCAGACGTCGACGAGCACGACGGTGAACAAAGCGGTGCTTGGATCGGAGGCCCATTTGAAATTGTTGAAGCCGAGAAGCTGCACAAAATAAGAGAGGATGCCGAAGTTCGGGTTGGTCATCAGCTTCCACATGAGCGCGGCGATCGCCGGCGCCGTCATGAGAGGCAGAAGAAGCAGGATCGAGACGATGTTGTTGATCCGGGTCCGCTTCTGCAGAAGCATGGCGATGCCCAGGCCGAACACGAGCTCGACCCCGACCGTCAGCACCGTATATTCGAGCGACACCTGAACGGTGTGCCAAAATTCGCTGTCGGTGAAGAAGTTGATGTAGTTCTGGAACCAGATAAACCCCCGCATCGCCGGCAGGTTCAGACGATAACGCTGCAGGGAATAATAGACAGCGGTGACGAAGGGAATCAGAATCCCGATGCAGACGAGCAGCGCCGGCAGGCTGAGCAAATATGGCAGGTAGTTGATCCGCCGACGCACTGGCGCGCCGGCGTGCTTGACTGCAGTGTCAGTCACAAAACAAACCTTACCTGCGATCCCTGACCCTAATCATCCCGGACATGCGCCGAGCTTGGCGATCCGCGGCGCGCGGGCTTTGAACTTTGACCCGCGCGCACGCGATTTGATCGCCCGCTCAGCCGAGGCCTGCGTCCTTGAGCTGCTTGTCGATGGACGCAGCCAGCTGATCGAGGCCTTCGTCGACGGGCGTTTCCTTCGCGACCATCTTCTGCAACGTCTCCGCCCATTGCGTGGTGACGTCGAAGAACAGGGGCTGCGGCGTGAAGTAGATGCGAGCGCCCGGCGCCGACGCATCGTATTGCGCCAGGTAGCCGCTGTAGGACTTGTCGATCCGGTTGCGGAACTCGTCGTCCTTCCAGACGGATGTGCGGACGGGATTGACGAAATCCATCTTGCGCGCGCCGAACAGATCGTGCTCGGTCGACGACGCCCATTGCATCCAGTACCAGGCGGCGTCCTTCTGTTTGCCGGCGGTGTTCATGGCCAAAGACCAGATCCACACGTTCGGAGTTCGGCGCTTTGGCTTCGGGATTGGCCGCGAAGGCGTGGAAACCGAGGTTGCCCTTCTCCTTGTTGTCGCCGCCATCCATGAAATAGCCGAGAATGTCGGCGTCGAAGATCGTCGCCGACGCGCCGGCGCCGAGGTCGGTCCCGACCTGATACCAGGTGTAGGTCGACCAGTTCTTCGGCCCCGAATCCTGGATCATCTTGACCCACATCTTATGGAACGCCTTGGACTCGGCGGTGTTCATCGCAGCCTTCAGTTTGCCGTCGGTGACGGTGAAGTCGCGCTGCCCATAGTTGGAATAGCCGGACAGAAAACCGGGATGGATCGTCGCCCAGGAGCGTGAGCCGCGAACGCCGATGCCGTACGGGCCGCCCAGATCCTTGGTCAGCTTGGCTGAGGTCTCGAGGAGTTCGGGAAGATTGTTGGCCGGCTTCACGCCAGCCTTGTCATACATCTTCCGGTTATATGTGGTCGAGTTGAGCTCGAAGCCCCACGGTATGCACCATTGCTTGGCGTCGGCCGATCCAAGCGCGGCGCCAGGCACCCCGTTCCACGCGGTGGACGCCCTTAAGCCAGGCTGCACGTCTTCCCAATCGTATTTCGGATTGGTCTTGGTCGGATCCTTGATCCAGGTGTTGAGGTCTTCGATCCAGCCGGCCGGCCCGTAGGTCCAGGTCATATAAGCGCCAGTCATGAAGGCGTCGTACTGGCTCGACTTCGATGAGAGCGCGGCCGTCACCTTGTCGAAGTACACGTCCTCCGGGAAGATGTCGTAGGTGACGTCCATGCCGGTCATACTTTTGAAATTGTCGAGGTCCGCGATCATCGCGTCCGCGTAAGGGTGCTTGTTCAGGAGCAGGTGAAGCTTCGTGCCGTTGAATTTTTTCCAGTCGAAATCGGCCGCAAGCGCCTCAGTCGCTGCGGCGTTGAACAGGAAATTGGCGGTCGCGGCGCTGACCCCCAGCTTCGCGGCGCCGCTCATCAGTTCGCGCCGGCTCATCTTTCCGGCCTTGAACGCCGCAAAGAACTCTTTCGCCTTGTCGTCCATCGCTTCCTCCTTGGTTTCCTTCCCTCATCACGCTTTGCGATGATGGCTAGTCCGCGAGACTCCTCGCGGTATTCTCGTCGGTGATCAGTCCGTGCAGCAATCCGCTCGCAAGCACGCCTCTGATCGCATTGATCTTGGTCTTTCCCCCTGCGACGGCGATCGTCGCACGGTGCTGAATATCGGCCGCGGACATGGACAGAGCCCGCGCGGAGACGCCGCTGTCGATCAAGTCGCCGCGCGAGGAAAAGAGATGGCCCAGCAATTCGCCGACCGCGCCGAGAGCGCGCGCTTCCTCGAACTCATGTCTTTCGACCAGGCCAGTCGACAGAATTGAGGCGTCATCATCGATCGCGCCGATTCCGACCAGGCGGAGCGTCGACTTCACGCCAAGCTCGAACACGTCCGCGACGCCGCGCTGCTCCATGAGAACTTTGCGATCCTCGGGCGTATTGGCGAGAAAGGGGAGCGGCAGCACGTAAGCAGCGGCGTTGGTTTTCTCGGCCAGACGATGGATCACGTCGAAAGGCGTGGTGACATAGCGGCGCGTCATCCCACCGAGAAGCGAAACCAGTTTGAGATCAGGAATGTCCATGCGCGAAAGATGGTTGACGCAAGACGCGAGCGTGCGGCCGTGACCGACGCCGATTACCTGGTGCATCCCGCTTTCGATCGCCAATTGGAGAAATCGGCCGCCGGACAGGCCCAACGACCTGAGCGGCATGGGGCCATCGTCGAGTTCAGGCGCGACGATGCACTGTTCGAGACCGAATTTTCTCTGCAGTTCGTTTTCGAGATGGACGCAGGCCGCGACCGGAGCGTCGATGGAGACGTGAATGAACCCGAGCCGGTTAGCGCGCGCGATCAGGCGATGCGCCTTGACGCTCGGAACTCCGAGGCGTCTGGCGACTTCGCCCTGGGTAAGACCGGCGCCATGATAAAGCCAGGCCGCCCGAGCGCAGAGCTCCTCGTCCCGTTCGTCGATCGCTGGCGAAGCGACGTCTCGCATTTCGCTCCCTGATATTTTTTTCTTGGCATGACATTTTTTTCATGATGCAATCGGCGAGTCAAGACGCAAAGACGTAAGCCTTGATAACAAGGCGCTCCGCGACGCGGCCAGCCATGTCGGCTTTCGTGTGCATGCGGCGTAAGAGGGTGGATCAATGACCAGGGACGAAAGGGCGTTGCGCGCGAATATCGTGGCCAAGGCCCGGTGGATGAATGCCGCCGGCCTCAATCAGGGCACCTCCGGCAACATCTCGGCCCGTTACAAGGACGTGCTGCTCATCACCCCGTCGGCGACGCCCTATGAGGCGATGACGCCCGAATCGATTGCCGCCATGCCGCTCGACGGCGAATACGGCGCCTGGAGCGGGCCGCTGAAGCCCTCGACGGAATGGCGGTTTCACTTCGACATCACGAAGGCGCGGCCGGATGTCGGCGCGATCGTGCACACGCACTCGACTTACGCGACCGTGCTCGCGATCGCCCGCAAGGAAATACCGGCGTGTCACTACATGATGGCCGCTTTCGGCGGGACCACAATCCGCTGCGCGGGTTACGCGCGCTACGGAACCAAAGAACTGTCGGACTTTGCGCTTCAGGCGCTCGAGGGGCGAAACGGCTGCCTCCTCGCCAATCACGGCATGATCGCGCTCGGCGCCAGCCTGGATAAAGCGATGTGGCTCGCGGTCGAGCTCGAGACGATCGCCAAGCAATATTACCTCTCCCTCGCGCTCGGCAATCCGGTCATTCTGTCCGATGAGCAGATCGCGGAAACGGCGCGTGGCTTTTCGACCTATGGGCTGCAAGACACGCCCCCGGCCAAGGCTGCGAAGCGAACAAAAGCTGCGCCGAAACGCAAGGCGCGCAGATAGCGCGCCGACGAGGGCCGGGCCGCATTTTAACAATTCCGCTGCGTCAAGTCGAAATGCGGAATCGTTACAAAAAGCCTGGGGATAAACTGCCGCCGATACTTTTACTCCGCGTTAACCATCGCCGATCACTGTTGTCGCGGCGTCGCGAGGACTAACCTCCTGATTCGCGACGCAAAGTCAGTCGCCGGAGGCTCGCCCATGCTGTTGGCAGACCTGTCCGAGGGCCTATCGGGCCTCAAGCAATGGTCCGAGCCCGTCATCTTCGACCGGCTGATCTCAGCCTATTACAAGCTCATCGAAGACCGCGAGCTCGCGCGCGGCCTGACCCGCCTGCATGCGCGCGTCTGGCGCGCGCTCATTTCCGGCGACATGGAGGACTTCGAAGACTTGCGCGAGACGCTTGTCGCCGCGCTCGAGCCTTGCGACCTCACGCTCGATCATCTGGCGGAGGTGGACGGCGAGATCATGGTCGAACTGCTCGATGTCGTGATGTCGCGCTACAATCGCTCGCACCGGACAGCGAGGGCCTATCATCTCGCGCTGATGCAGCTCGCCGGACGTTTGCCGCCGGTGCGGCTGGCCGCCTGACCGGCGCCGAGGCGTTCGTCTCTACAGCTGCTCGCGCAGCTGTTTTCCTCTGATCTGGCGGTAGAAGGGCCGCGGCCGACTTTTGTCGAGGCCGCCTTCGAGCGCCTGGGCGAGGTCGTCGAGCGCCATGTGCGTGATCGTGGGCAGATCGAGGCTTCGCGCCTCGTCGAGGGGCGTCCAGACGAGTTCGACCAGTTCAGCCTCAGAATGAACGGCCCCGTCGACGCGCATGGCGATGAAGCGGGCGTCGACGATCAGGAAGCGGGCGTCGAAGCGCCTCGGGCGTCCCGGCGGGGTGATCGCGCGAGCGAGGAAGTCGATGGCGTCGAGCGAAGGATGGACGCCGGTCGCGGCGAAGCGGGTCCAGGCGCCAGGCGGGGGATTTTCCGGCGCGCTCGAGCCGAGAACGCCGATGGCGAGACCCGTCTCTTCAAAAGTTTCGCGAATTGCGGCGAGCGCGAGAGCCCGCGCGAAGCTGGGCGAGGGTCGACGGACGCGCGCGTTCAGCTTCTCCTCGACATGGGCGTCGAGCGCCCCGGCCGCGACCATGCGCCGATCCTCGGGCTCGACCCGGCCCCCGGGAAAGACGAACTTGCCCGGCATGAACCGGTGGCCCGCGTGCCGTTTGCCCATCAGCACGCGCGCTTTTCCGCGCTCCGAACCGTCGACCAGAATGAGCGTCGCCGCATCACGCGGGCGCAGCGCGCGTTCCCGCGGGGCGGCGTCAGTCACGTTTTGGTGCCGATGTGCGACCCGAATCCATGCATGCCGAGGGCCCATTGCTGACCGACAATCGCGCCCTTTGCCCGAGGCAAGATGATCAGACTCTGCGAGCGCCGTCACCACCAGCCAAAACACAGCGACCCAGAGCATCGACGACTGCGGCCAGATTTCATCCGACATGAGGATGCCGGCGCCGACCACGTGCGCGACGATCAAGAGCGTCACATAGGCTGGCGCGTCGTCCGCACGATGACCACTCAGATCTTCGCCACATATCTCGCACGTGTTGACGACCTTGAGATAGGAGCGAAACAGGCGGCCCCGTCCGCAGGACGGACACCGCCCCATGAACCCGCGCGCCATCGCCTCGTACAGCGAGCGGTCGGGCGGGGGCGTCGGAATGCGCCAAATGCGGGTCATGTCGTTCATCGACGTTTGCCCTTGTAAACTGACTTACGCGGCGCGGGAGCGCCTGCATTTCGCACGCCCGCCTCGGACCCTGGCCACGCAATCTCGAACCTCAGCGCCCCGGCGAATGGCGCGGCCTCGACAAGGCGGACGTTGACCGGGCCGCCGAGCCGGAACGCTTCTTTGCTTCGCGTGCCGACCAGCGCGCGGTTGGCCTCCTCGAAGCGGAAATATTCGTCGCCCAACGTCCCAGCAGGGATGAACCCGTCAGCTCCGGTTTCGTTCAGCTTGACGAACAGGCCGACGCGGGTCACGCCCGCGATGCGGCCGGCGAAGATTGCGCCAACGCGATCGGCGAGATGGGCGGCGATCACACGGTCGACGGTTTCCCGTTCGGCCGCCATCGCCCGCCGTTCGGCGCCAGAAATGTGCTCGGCGATCTGGGCCAACTCTCCCGCACGCATGTCGTCGAGGCCGCCCGGGCCCAGATTCAACGCCCGGACCAGCGCGCGATGGACAATGAGATCGGCGTAGCGCCGGATCGGGGAAGTGAAATGCGCATAGCGGCGCAGGTTGAGGCCGAAATGGCCGTAGTTTTCATGGCTGTATTCGGCCTGCGCCTGCGCCCGCAGAACCACTTCGTTGACCAGGGCCTCGACCCCCTGTCCGCGCACCCGGCTCAAGACGCCGTTGAAATGCGCCGGGCGGACCCGCTCCCCCTTCGCCAGCTTGACGCCGATGGTGCGGAGGAACTCGATCAGATCGTCGAGCTTCTCGGCGCTCGGCGCATCATGGGCGCGATAGAGCAGCGGCGAATGCGCGGCTTCCAGCGACTCCGCGGCGGCGACATTGGCGAGGATCATGAACTCTTCGATCAGACGATGGGCTTCGAGCCGCTCGGGCCACCGCACGTCCTTCAGCCGTCCCTCGGAATCGAGAACAAGCTTGCGCTCCGGCAGATCGAGATCCAGCGGATTGCGTTGCTCGCGCTCGATCTTGACGACCGAATGCGCGGCGTAGAGCGGCTTGAGCACGGTGTCGACAAGCGGCTCTGTCGTCTCGTCCGGTCGGCCGTCAATCGCCGCCTGGGCCTGCTCATAAGAGAGCTTGGCCGCGGACCGCATCATGATGCGGTGGAACTTGTGCGAGCGCTTGCGCCCGTCGGCCCCAAGGACCATGCGCAATGCGAGCGCGGGCCGGTCCTCGTGTTGGCGTAGCGAGCAGAGGTCGTTGGAGATGCGTTCCGGCAGCATCGGCACGACGCGGTCGGGGAAATAGACCGAGTTGCCGCGCTCGAGCGCTTCTCGATCCATCGCCATGCCAGGTTGAACGTAAGCCGCGACGTCGGCGATGGCGACGGTGACGATGAATCCGCCCGGGTTGTTGGAATCGGGATCGAGCTCGGCGTGGACCGCGTCGTCGTGATCCTTGGCGTCGGGCGGATCGATCGTGACAAGCGGCAGCGTGCGCCAGTCCTCGCGCGGCGCGCTCAATCGAACGGGCCGCGCGTCTTCGGCCTCTTTCAGGGCCGCGGGCGAAAAGACATGCGGAATATGGTGCGTCTCGAGCGCGATGAGGCTGACCGCCCGCTCGGATTTCACCGAACCTATGGTCTCGACGACGCGCGCGGGCGGAAAGCCAAGCCGTCCCTCGCGCAAAGGCTCGATGGCGACGAGGTCGCCGTCCTCGGCTTCGCCGGCCATGCCAGCAGGCACGACAAATTCACGGCCCGCGGCCTTCTTGTCGACCGGGAGTGCGCGCCCCGATCCATCCGCCGCGCTGCGATAGACGGCGAAGGTTCGCGCCTTCATTTTGTCGAGGATCTTGACCACGCGGCCAGAATAGGCGGGCGCCTTGGGGCCGGCGTCGGGGTCGAACTCGACCCGCATCAACACGCGCGCCCCCACGCCTGGCGCGGGGCTGCGGTCGCGTTTCACGCGCGAGCGGCGCACGAGAATGCGCGGCGCCGGGTCATCGCCGTTCCATTCCACGGGTTTTGCGATCAGCTCGCCGTATCGGTCTTTCTCGGCGATGTCGGCGACGACAAGCGACGGCAGGCGGCCCTGGACCGTCAGCGCCTTACGGCCATGCGCGACAGCGCCTTCGGCCTGCAGATCCTTGATGAGGAGCTTCAATTCCGCTTTCGCTTCGCCCTTCACGCCGAAGGCGCGGGCAATGTCGCGTTTGGTGACCTGAGCCGGCGCTCGCTCGCCATTTGGCGCGGGCGCACCGCCAATGAACGCGATCAACTCTTCGCGCGAAGGCAACGTGGCGGCTTTCGCCTCCACGGCGCCGGGAGCGGCGCTTGTCGGGCGCCGACGTATTTTTTGATTTTGCAAGGGTTCCATTTCTTAAGGGGTCGCAAAAGGCGCGCCCCACGCGCCAAGGTAAGTTCGATGGTCCAAGGAAACAAGCCGGGTCGCCCTTCGGGCCACCCCACAGACGATAGCCCTTCCGCCGGAACTCCGACCGAAGGATGGGTTTCAACGCTCTACGATCGCCATGAGGATGGCGTCGCGAAGCACGCTGTCGATCAGGCTCGCATCGCGTACAATACCCTCTCGGACGAACCCCGTCTTTTCATAGAGGGCGATGGCGCGTGGGTTGTCGGCGTGCACATCGAGTTCGATGCGTTTGAAGCCCGAGCGCCGCGCCCGGGCTAGAGTCGCCTCGAGCTGACGCCGCCCGACACCGCGGCCGCGCCATTCTGGCAACAGGCCCATACCAAGGTTTCCACGGTGCGCCCGCGAAGGGAAGAACTCTCGACGAACGTCGCACCAGCCGATGACCTTGCCGCCGGCAAGCGCGACCCGCATCGGACTCCCGCCTTCGAGATTGCTCTTTACGAACCGTAACGTGTCGTCTTCCGACTGGGCTTCGAGCATCGTGAGATATTTGCGCTCGCGCGCAACGATATCGAGGGCGCGTCGATAACCCTCGACGTGATCGAGCCTCATCGGCTCGATCCGGACGGTTGTCTCATTCAACGCTAACTGGCTTTCTCGATCCTGAGCAGCGTGAACAGTTTCATCGGCGCAAGCTCGCTGCGCTCGACAATGCGGGCGTCGGGGCGAGACTCGATCCAGTTTCCGACCGCGGAATAGGGGAAGTTCGGATGCCAGCCGAGCCAGGCGGCGGCGGTTTCCATCCGGCGCTCGACGCCCGCGCGCAGCCCGCCCGAGGCGGCGAAGTGATTCATGACGATCAGGGTCCCGCCCGGCCGAAGCACCCGCCAGGCCTCGGCCAGCACCCGATCCGGGCTCGGAACGACGCTCATCACATAAGGCGCGAGCGCGACGTCAAATGCCGCGTCGGGAAATTCGAGCGCGCCGGCGTCCATCACATGGAGCCCCTTGACCTGCGCGAGCCCCTTTCGATCGACCCGCGTGCGCGCCGCGCGCAACATCGGCGCCGAGATATCGATGCCGGTCACCAGCACGTTACCCGGGAGAAGCGGCAGTTCGAGCCCGGTGCCCACGCCGACAACGAGGATTTCGCCGCCAGGCCCCGCCGCTTGAGCCGCCGCGTGCGCGGCCGCCGCCCGGCCGGGATGGAAGGGCAAATCGAAGACGAGGTCGTAGATCGGCGCCCAGCGGCTATAGGCCGCTTCCGCATGATGCCCTGCGTAGGCTTGCGTCGCGTTGATTGGATTCATTGTCGGGCCCTCCCGACAGGCCCGCGCCCACTTGCCACTCGCCCAGACTGGCTCAACGCATTATAGCACGAATTTGTGCCGCGGCGCCGACCCATCTCGTCCAAGCCGGAGCCTTTTAAGGGGTCCACCCATGATTGACCATATCGGCTTTGCCGTCTCCAATATGGAGCGGTCGAAGATCTTTTACGTCGACGCCCTCAAGCCGCTCGGCATTGGCGTGGTGGCGGAAGTGACGGCGGATGAGACGGGGGCCGACGCCCATGCCGGATTTGGCAAGGACGATAAGGCGTTCTTCTGGATCGGCGGGGGCCCGAAGCCCAAGGGCGGAACGCATGTCGCCTTTGCAGCCCCCACGCGGGCAGACGTCGATTCCTTCTACCGCGCGGCTTTGGCCGCCGGCGGACGGGACAATGGCCCGCCGGGTTAAGGCCTCACTACCACCCGAATCATTACGCGGCGTTCGTCCTCGATCCCGACGGCAACAACATCGAGGCCGCGTGCCGCAAGCCCGCGTGATAGGCGGCCCAAGCGCGGAGATTATCCGCGCTTGCCTGACGCGGCGGACTTCGACTTGGCCGGCGGCGCCTTTTTGGCCGCCCCTTTCTTCCCGCTCGCCGGTTTCGCCCTGGCGCCCGGGCTCTCGGCGGCGGCGGTCTTGGCCGGGGCAGCCTTGCCCCTTGCCGGCGCCTTTTTTGCCGGCTTGCGCGGACGAGCCACAGGCTTGCCCTCGCGCTCGGCGAGCAGCTCCAAAGCGTCGGAGAGTGTGACGGAGTCCGGCGCAGTTCCCTTGGAAATCGTCGCGTTGACCTTGCCCCAGTTGACATAAGCGCCGTAACGCCCGTCGCGCACGGTGACCGGCCCGCCATCCGGATGTTCGCCAACCAGGCGCCCGATCACGCCGCCGCCGGCGGCCTTCGCCTTGAGCAGTTCGATTGCGTCCGCGAGGGTGAGGCTGGCCGGGTCGGTCCCCTTGGCGATGGTCGCGTTGATCTTGCCGTGATTGACGTAAGAGCCGAACCGGCCGGACTTCACGCTGACCTTGCCACCCTCCGGATGCTCGCCAAGTTCGCGCCCCGCGCCGCCGCCGAAGCGGGAGCCGCCGGCGCCGCTCTCCTTGGCGACGATGAGATCGATTGCCCGATTGCCGCCGATCTCCAGCACGTCGTCGTCGCGGCCGAGGTTGGCGTAGGTCTTGCCATGTTGCACATAGGCGCCGTAGCGGCCGATCCCGGCGAGGATCGCCTCGCCGCTCGTCGGGTGGCGCGCCACTTCGCGCGGCAGGGCGAGCAGCTTGAGCGCCTTCTCGAGCGTCACGTCGTCGGCGCTCAAGCCCTTCGGCAGCGACGATCGCTTGGGCTTTTCGCCCTCGCCCTGCTGGATGTACTCGCCGAAGCGCCCGTTGCGCAAAGTGATCTCTTCGCCGGTCGTCGGGTCTTGCCCAAGCACGCGCACGCCCGGCCGATCGCCCTCGGAGGCCTCCGCGCCCGACGGCGCCAGAACCCGTGAGTACTTGCACTCGGGGTATCGCGAGCAGCCGACGAAGGCGCCAAACTTGCCGAGCTTCAGCGACAATTGGCCTTCGCCGCACAGCGGGCAAAGGCGTGGATCGACCCCCTCGCCGCGAGAGGGAAAAATATGCGGGCCCAGAAGCTCGTTTAGGCAATCGAGCACCTGCCGCGTGCCGAGATCCTTGATGTCGCCGATGGCGCCGGAGAAATCGTTCCAGAAATCGCGCAGGAGCGACTTCCAGTCGATCTCGCTGTTCGAGACCTTGTCGAGCTTCTCTTCCAGATCGGCGGTGAAATCGTACCCGACATATTTGGCGAAGAATGACTCGAGGAAGGCCGTTACAATCCGGCCCTTGTCCTCCGGAAACAGGCGCTTCTTCTCGATCCGCACGTAGTCGCGATCCTTGAGCACTGCGATGGTCGACGCGTAGGTCGAAGGGCGGCCGATGCCGAGCTCCTCCATCCGCTTGACGAGCGTCGCCTCGGTGTAGCGGGGGGGCGGTTCGGTGAAGTGCTGGCTGGCGTCGATCCGCTCCTTGGCGAGCTTCTCGCGCTCACGCATCGCGGGCAGACGGCTCGAATTCTTCGTCTTCCTCGTCGTCCCGGCCCTCCTGGTAGAGAGCAAGGAAACCGGGAAAGCGCACCACCTGGCCGGTCGCGCGAAATTCGAGCTTGCGCGCGCCGGCCTCAGCCAGAATGTCGACCGTCGTGCGCTCGAGCTCCGCGCTCTCCATCTGGCAGGCGATCGTGCGCGTCCAGATGAGTTCGTAGAGCTTCGCCTGTTCGGGCTCGAGGTGGCGCGCGACGTCGCGGGGGCGTTTCGTCATGTCGGTCGGACGGATCGCTTCATGCGCCTCTTGTGCGTTCTTGGCCTTGGCGGTGTATTTCCGCGGCGCGGACGGCACGTAATTGTCGCCGAAATCCTTGGCGATGACGCGTCGCGCCGACGCAACCGCCTCGGGCGCGAGATCGACGCCGTCGGTGCGCATATAAGTAATAAGGCCGGCCGCGCCGTCGCCGACATCGACGCCCTCGTAGAGGCGCTGCGCAATCTGCATGGTGCGCGCCGGCGCGAGGCCAAGCTTGCGCGACGCCTCCTGCTGCAGCGTCGAAGTGGTGAACGGCGGATAAGGGTGGCGCTTGACGGGTTTCGATTCGATTCCCGCGACCGAGAAGAGCGCCTGCTCGAGCGCCGTCTTGAAGGCTTCGGCCTCCGCGCCCGAGCCGATGTCGAGCCGGTTGATCTTCTTGCCGTCGGCGCCGACCAGGCGCGCGGTGAAGGGCGCCTTCGCTTCCGTGCGCAAGATGGGCAATGATCGACCAATACTCGCGGGCGACAAACTTTTCGATCTCGAGCTCGCGGTCGCAGACAATACGCAAGGCGACCGACTGCACCCGGCCCGCCGAGCGCGCGCCTGGCAGTTTGCGCCACAGGACCGGCGACAGGTTGAAGCCGACCAGATAGTCGAGCGCGCGGCGCGCCCGGTAGGCGTCGACGAGCGCCTCGTCGATCTCGCGCGGATTGCGCATCGCCTCCTGGACTGCGTCCTTGGTCACCGCGTTGAACACCACGCGATCGACGCGCTTGTCCTTGAGCAGCTTCTTGCTCTTCAGGATTTCATGGATATGCCAGGAGATGGCCTCGCCTTCCCGATCCGGGTCGGTCGCCAGGATCACGCGGTCGGCGGTCCTCACCGCGCCGCCGATGTCATTCATTCGCTTGGCGGACTTCGCGTCGACTTCCCAGCGCATGGCGAAATCGTCGTCAGGATCGACCGAGCCGTCCTTCGCGGCGAGATCGCGCACGTGGCCGAATGAGGCGTAGACGTCGTAGTCCTTGCCCAGATATTTGTTGATGGTCTTCGCCTTGGCTGGCGACTCGACGATCACGACTTTCATTCAGGAAATTTCCTTTGGGCGCCGGTGACGCAGCCCCAATTGCCCTTAGCCGTCCGGCGGCGGGATATGGAGACGCCGAGGCCGCCTGTCAAATGACGCGTCGCCGGGGAGCGTCGCTGGTCGCTCTGAGAAGACTGTGCCGTCAGGCTGCGGATATCGGCGTCGGTTCTTAAAAATCTTCACCTTTTAACAACAGCTTCGCGCGCGCTGATTTGCCGTGGGCGTAGGCGAAGCAATCGCCATTACCTGACGCGCGGCCACATACACGTCGTCGTCGCTCCCGGTCTTTGGACTTGCGCCACGCCTCTCAACCCGATCGATACCCGAGCGGAAACCAGATACCGTGGCGCTCGGTGTCGCCAATGTTCGGGCGTGCATGTTTGTTTTCAATTTGCTCCAGTTCCACGTCTTCAATACATTCAACGATAGGCGGGGGACCGTTCGGACCAAACACATGCTCTCGTAAAAGGTTGAGTGCATCGTCGCGGTTGTAGGCTGTTGCGCCGCAACCCAGGTTGACCGCCGTTGGTCTCGGCAATGTTTCAAACCGAAACCAGAGCTTTCGCAAGCTGTTCATTTAATGCGGCAACCAAAAGGCCATGATTGCCGAAGCGTTGATAACGATCACGGCTCGCCGCTGAGGTCGTCGTAAAAGTCCTTGTCAGCCTCCAGGCCTGTGAGCGGAACGGCCGCGATGCGCTCTTGAACCGGCTTCAGCCGCTCCGCCAGCGACTTCTCGCCTTCAATGCGCGCCAGTTCATTTTCGGGCGCCGTTAGCAAGCTTCGCCGCCAGTTCGACGACGCGCTGGTTTCGAATCTAAAGCATGGAGGACACGGTCTTCATGTGCATTGAACGTAAGCTCGTCCCATCAATACAGCAAGCGTTGCACTCTCGGGGGGCGTCGTGCGAACATCGCGCCTTCCCCACTTCCAACTGCGCGAGGCCGTCATGGCGGACGCCCACTCCAAACCCGTTTGGTTCATCACCGGCTGCTCGACCGGATTCGGTCGTGAGCTTTCCGTCATCCTCTTGAAGCGCGGCTATCGTGTCGTCGTGACGGCGCGCGACAAGGCCAAGGTCGACGACATTGTCGCGGGCCATGACAAGACCGGCCTTGCGCTGAAGCTCGACGTCGACAAACAGAAGCAGATCGACGCCGCGGTCAAGGCGGCCGAGGCCCGCTTCGGCCGCATCGACGTCCTCGTCAACAACGCGGGCTACGGCTACCTCGCGGCGATCGAGGAAGGCGACAATTCCGACGTGCGCGCGATGTTCGACACCAATTTCTTCGGCCTCGCGGCAATGACGCGCGCGGTGCTGCCGATCATGCGCGCGCAGAAGTCGGGCGCGATCGTCAACATCTCTTCGATTGGCGGCTTCATCGGTTTCCCTGGGTCGGGCTATTACGCCGCGACCAAGTTCGCGGTCGAAGGCCTCTCCGAAGCGCTATCGAAAGAAGTCGGGCCGCTCGGAATCAAGGTCATGATCGTCGAACCCGGCCCCTTCCGCACCGACTGGGCCGGCCGCTCGTTGAAAACGCCAAAGAAGCCTGTTGACGCTTACGCGGAGACGGCGATCGGCCGGCGGCGCCAGATCCAGAGCTACAGCGGAAATCAGCCGGGGGACCCTGGCCGCGCGTCCGAAGCGATCATCACCGCGGTTGAACAGGCGCATCCGCCGCTGCGGCTGCCGCTTGGCGGCTTCGCTTATGAAGCGATGGGGGCCGAGATCGAAGCCGTGCGCAAGGAGCACGCTTCGCTCGAGGCGGCGGCGCGCGGCGCGGACTATCCAAAGACGAACTAGGGCAGCCTCCGCCGGCCCCCGGCGACAGCGAAGTGACAAGCCAGGTCGAACGACTGAGTTCCAACCCAACGAAAATTGCGCCAGGCTGCGTTCGGATAGCGGCGGTCTCGGCAAAAGAGCGATCAACCGGCATCGGTCGTCTCCAGGGTGGTGGATGAGCAACCCCAGTCTGACCCAAAACCGACGCCATCCACCCCATGGAATCTTCCCCCCGGGTCCCAAAGCCCAGGGGTCGCAATGACAGGGCTAGACCGACCCCGTTGCCAGCTTCAAGATCGATGGCGGTCGCGGCGCGAAGCAACTCGGTCGGGAACTAGCTAGCTGAAGGGCATCATGCGATGAGTTCCAGTCGACGCCGCCTCCGAGCGCTCCGCGTCCCATCCCGCGCGAGCAGAAAAGCGTCCGCCCTACCTGCTGGTGCATGGCGCGTGGCATGGCGGCTGGTGCTGGGAAAGAGTCGCCGAGCGCTTGCGGGCGGCGGGCCATCGTGTGTTCACGCCGACCTTGACCGGCCTCGGGGACCGCGCTCACCTGATTGCCCCGAATGTCGGGCTTGCGACCCATGTCGAAGACGTCATCGCGACCCTCGAGATGGAGGACCTGAGCGACGTAGTTCTCGTCGGCCATTCTTTTGGCAGCGCCGTGATCAGCGGCGCCGCGGACGCACGCGCCGACCGCATCCGCCGTCTGGTTTTCCTCAATTCGTTCCTGGTGCAATCCGGCCAGACGCCTTTCAGCCAGCTTCCGCCCGAGATGGTCGAGACGCGCAAGGCGACGGCGATCAGGACGTCTGGCCTTTTTTGCGAGACTCTAGCAATGGCGCCCCCGCCGCCGAGCGTCTTCGGCATCAATGACGCGAACGACGCCGCGTGGGTCGCGAGCCGGCTCAAGCCTCATCCGATCAAAAGCTACGAAGATACGCTCACGCTGAAGCGACCTCTCGGAGCGGGCCGTCCGACGACCTACATCGCCTGCACCAACCCGACCTATCAGGCGATCGCGCGCGCACGGGAATGGGTGAAGGCGCAGCCCGACTGGACCTATCTGGAGCTGGAGACCGGCCACGACGCCATGATCCTCGCGCCGGACGCGCTAACTGAAATGCTGATGCGCGACCCATGAGATCGCGCCCGGATCAAGCTCTCGCGGGGCGCAGACTCAGCCGAACGACTTCACGCTCGCCCTGGGCCTCGGCCCGCCCGTCGCCCAATCCAGAAGCTCGACCGTGTGAACGACCGGCACGTTCGTTCCGCTCGCGATCTGAGTGAGGCAGCCGATGTTGCCGGCTGCGATCAAATCAGGCGAGGTCGCGCCGATATTCGCGACCTTACGATCACGCAGCCTGCGGGCGATCTCCGGCTGCAGCAGGTTGTAGGTGCCTGCCGAGCCGCAGCAAAGGTGTCCTTCCGGCGGGTCGAGCACGACGAATCCCGCTTCCTTCAATAGCCGTTTCGGCTGATCGCGCACTTGCTGCCCGTGCTGCAGCGAGCACGCGCTATGGTAGGCGACGCGCTGTCCGGTCGGATTGACGTGGGCTTGCAGCCCGATCTCGCTGACCAGCTCGGTGACGTCTCGCGTGAGCGAGGACACGATCCGGGCGGGCTCCGCGAGTTCGGGATCGTTTCGGAACATGAACCCATAGTCCTTGACCGTCGTCCCGCATCCGGATGCGTTGATGACGATCGCATCGAGTTCCGCCGCCCGCGATCTCTCTCGTCCAGGCCAGAATGTTGGCGCGGGCAAAGTCATGGGCGTCTTGTCCGAGGTGGTGGGTGAGCGCGCCGCAGCATCCCGCGCCCGCGGCGACGACAACCTCGCAGCCATGGCGCGTCAGAAGCCGGATCGTCGCCTCGTTGATCTGCGGCGCGAGGACCTGTTGCGCGCAGCCGTTGAGGAGCGCGACGCGGCGGGTCCGCTGCCCCTCGCTCTTGAACACCTGCGGCCGGTCGACAGGCGAAGCGCTCGGCAGCCTCGAGGGAACGAGCGCGAGCGCGGCTTTCAGCTGCGCGGGCAGAAGCCCGGCGAACGGCGCGCCCAAGCGCGCCAGCCACATCGATGCGCGAAACAAGTCGGGATTCGGCAGGACAATCCCGAAGGCGCGCCGCAACAGCCGATCGAACCACGGGCGCTTGTACGTCTTCTCGATATGGCGCCGGCCATGATCGACGAGGTGCATGTAATTGACGCCCGATGGGCAGGTCGTCATGCACGAGAGGCACGAGAGGCAGCGGTCGATATGCTTGACCACCTCGGGCGTGGCTGGGCGGTCGTTCTCCAGCATGTCCTTGATCAGGTAGATGCGACCCCTCGGGCTGTCGAGCTCGTCGCCGAGAAGGACATAGGTTGGGCAAGTCGCGGTGCAGAACCCGCAATGCACGCAGGCGCGTAAGATCTTTTCGGATGCGCTGGTGTCTGGGTCGGCCAGTTGCGCGTCGGTGAAATTCGTCTGCATCAGGGACCTTCCTGCATGCGTCCCGGATTGAGGACGCCGCTGGGGTCAAACCCGCTTTTCACGCGCGCGGTCAGCTGAGCGAGACCTGCGCTCAAGGGCTCGAACACCGGCACCGACGCGCGAACGGCTTCCGGCGCCACGACCAGCGTGGCGTGTCCGCCTGCCGATTTGACGACAGGACGAATGATGCTGGCGCCGGCGTCTGGCCCCGCTTCTTCGGAATCAAGGCTCAACCAAATCAGGCCTCCGCCCCAATCGAAGTAAAATTCCGCCGATTGAAGCGCGGACAAAATCGAATGGGCAACGGACGCCGCTTGGCTCGGCGTCGGACAGAGCCGCCAAACGATGCGCGATCCTTGTGCGAGAAACGGCTGAACAGCGCCGATTTCGGACCAGAAAGCCTCAGTCTCCGCCTCGTTGAGACGCGCGCCTCGCCCGACCAACGATTCGAGGGCGGTGGTCCGGTAGACGACTGACGGCCGCGGGCCTTCCAGGCGCATAAGCGTCGCCGCGCCGAGACCCGCCGCCACAACGCTCACCTTCGAACGGCGCGCTGCGGATGCCGGCAAATGCGCGGCGCCGGAAACCTCGAAGGGCGAGTTCAGCGCATTCGCCAGCGTTGGGATCGCGACATCATCGGCGAGACCATGCAGGACGATGGTGCACGCAGTCTCAGGTTTCGGCATCACTTTGACGGTAAGCTCGGTCAGCGCCGACAGCGTGCCATAGGCGCCCGCCTGCAGTTTGCACATGTCGTAGCCAGTGACGTTCTTGACGACCTTGCCGCCGGCCTTCCAGATTTCGCCAAAGCCGTTCACGGCGGAAAAGCCGAGGATGTAGTCTCGCGCCGATCCTGCGCGTACGCGCCGCGATCCGGCAAGGTTGCAAGCGATCACGCCGCCAAGCGTTGGCTCGCCCTCAGAGCCGAGAAGGGCGCGCCAGTCGGGCGGCTCGAAGGCCAGCATCTGGCGCTTTTTCGCGAGCTCAGCGTTGATCGAGGCGAGTGGCTCGCCAGACCGCGCGGTCAAGACAAGTTCGGCAGCCTCGTATTCAACGATGCCTGCGAGTCGCGAAACATCGAGGACGTGATCGGTTTTCATCGGCCGGCCGAGCGCCCGCTTGGTCCCGCCAGCGACGATTTCGAGCGTGTCGCCCTCCGCGACGACCCAGGAAATCATCTCCGCTATTTGCTTGGCGTCCGACGGTTCAAGCACCGACACTGTCGCTCGCCTCAGAACCGCGGCAGGTCGGGAAACGCGACCTTGCCCGCATGCACATGCATACGCCCGAGTTCAGCGCAACGGCAGAGCTGCGGAAATACCTTGCCCGGATTGAGCAGGCTGTCCGAATCGAAGGCGCATTTCAGCCGCTGCTGCTGATTGAGGTCGATCTCGTTGAACATCGTGTCCATGAGATCGCGCTTCTCGACGCCGACCCCATGCTCGCCCGTCAGAACGCCGCCGACGTGAACACAGAGCCTCAGGATCTCCGAGCCAAACGCCTCCGCCCGGTCGAGTTCGCCAGGCTTGTTGGCGTCGTAAAGGATCAGCGGATGAAGGTTGCCGTCGCCGGCGTGAAAGACGTTGGCCACGCGCAACCCGAAGCGCGCCTCCATCTGTTTCATCTGCTGCAGAACGCGACCGATCTCTCTGCGCGGGATCGTCCCGTCCATGCAGTAATAGTCAGGCGAGATTCGGCCGACCGCCGGGAAAGCGGCCTTTCGCCCAGCCCAGAACAACAGGCGCTCCGCCTCGGATTGGCTCGTTCGACAGCTCGTCGCTCCATGACGCTCGGCGATCGTCTCGACTTCCGCCGTCAGATGATCGACCTCGGCCTCGCATCCGTCGAGTTCGACGATCAGCAACGCTTCGCAATCGAGCGGGTAGCCCGCATGGACGAAGGCTTCGGCCGCGGCGACCGCTGGCCGATCCATGATTTCCATGCCGCCGGGAATGATGCCGCCGCCGATCACATCGGCGACGCAATCGCCTGCGCCCTCGACCGTCGAGAAGCCGATCAGAAGCGCGCGCGCCCCCGGTGGTTTCGGCAGGATTCGGACGGTGACTTCGGTGACGACGCCCAGCATGCCTTCGGAACCGACCATGACGCCGAGGAGGTCGTAGCCCGCGGCATCGAAATGCTTGCCGCCGAGGCGCACGATCTCGCCGTCGATCGTCACCATTTCGATGCCGATGACATTGTTGGTCGTGAGGCCATATTTGAGGCAGTGAACGCCGCCCGAATTCTCGGCGACATTGCCGCCGATCGTGCAGGCGATCTGGCTCGACGGGTCGGGCGCATAGTAGAGGCCCAGACCCTGCACCGCGTGGGTGATGCCGAGATTGGTCACGCCGGGCTGAGCGACGACGCAGCGGTTGGCCACATCGATGTCGAGGATCTTGTTGAACTTGCCCATGCCGAGAAGAACGCCGTCGGCAAGCGGCAAAGCGCCGCCCGAGAGCGACGTTCCGGCGCCGCGCGGGACGACCTTGACCTTGTTGGCGGCGCAATAGCGCAGGACATCGACAACCTGCGCGGTCGTTTCCGGAAGCACGGCGACCATCGGCGGCTGCCGATAGGCGGTAAGCCCGTCGCTTTCGAAGGCGCGCAATTCGTGCGCTTTGTCGATCACACCCTCGCCCGGGACGAGGCGCCGTAGCGCTTGGACGATCTCAGCGCGGCGGCCGAGGACGGCGCGATCGGGTTCGGGCATGGCGATCATGGCGCGCCTCCGGCGGCAAAAATCATCAGAAGAACAGATACTGTCACGCGGCGGCTAAGCAAGTGCTCATTCGGGGTTGATGAGCACGGCGCGGAAGTCGTTGACATTAGTCAGCGTCGGGCCGGTGATGACCTGATCGCCGAGCACCCGGAAGAAATTGTGCGCGTCATTGTCGGCAAGCAAGGCTCTTGGCTTGAGGCCGACTTGACTTGCGCGCGCGAGGCTGTCGGGGGTCAGGATCGCGCCGGCGACCTCTTCCGCCCCGTCCGTGCCATCGGTGTCGCCGGCGATGGCGAAGATCCGGGGTCGGCCGTCGAGTTCGACCGCTAGAGACAGGAGGAATTCGACATTCCTTCCTCCCCTGCCCGCTCCCCCGACCGTGACGGTCGTTTCTCCACCGGAGATGAGGACGCATGGAGGGGCGGCTGGTTGGCCGTGGACTGCGACTTGGCGCGCGATTCCGGCCATCACTTTCCCGACTTCCTTCGCCTCGCCCTCGAGCGCGTCGCCGAGGATGAGCGGGCGATAGCCGGCCCGGTCGGCGAGCTCAGCCGCAGCCATCAAGGAAGCTTGCGGAGCGGCGATGATGTGGGTTTCGCTGCGGGCGAAGGCCGGGTCGCGGGGCTTAGGGCTCTCCGACTTGCCGTCGTCGAGAAGTGCCTGCACCGTGGGAGGCGCGACGATACCGTAGCGCTGCAAAACGGCCTTGGCGTCGGCGAGCGTCGTCCTGTCGGGCGTCGTCGGGCCGGAGGCGATCACTGACGGGTCGTCGCCGGGCACGTCGGAAATGATCAAAGACACGATCCTGGCGGGCGCGGCCGCGCCCGCCAGCCGGCCGCCCTTAATCGCCGACAGATGCTTGCGGACGCAGTTGATCTCATTGATGTTGGCGCCGCTCTTCAGCAGCGCCTTGTTTAGGGCCTGCTTGTCGTCCAAAGTAATTCCAGGCGCCGGCAGGGAGAGCAAGGCGGAGCCCCCGCCGGATATCAGACAGAGCGCGAGATCCTCCGGACCCAGGCCTTGGACGAGATCCAGGATTCTGCGCGCGGCTTGCTGTCCTGTGGCGTCGGGGATGGGGTGAGCGGCCTCGACGACCTCGATCCGCTTCAGGGGACCGACGCCATGGCCATAGCGCGTGACGACCAGGCCTGAGAGAGGCTTGTCAGCCGGCCAATGGGCCTCGACAGCGCGAGCCATCGAGGCGGCGGCCTTTCCGGCGCCAACGACGACCGTACGCCCCGAGGGCGGCGGAGGAAGGTTCGCGGGCACAGTTTTGTCGGGAGAGGCCGCCGCGATCGCGGCCTCGAACATGTCCCGCAGCAATTGGCGCTCACTCATCGGTCTGGCGCCTCAGGCCGACGCCTTCCCCTGGCCGATCTCGTGGTGGGCGAGCCCCTCGAGCACGCGAGCCATGCCTGAATGGTCCCACCCCGCGCCGCCTGCGGCTGTCGCGGCGTTGAACAACTCCTGACACGTGGCCGTATTCGGCAAGCTGACGCCAAGCGAGCGCGCGCCCTGCAGCGCGAGGTTCAGGTCCTTCTGATGCAGCGCAATGCGAAAGCCCGGCTCGAAATTGCGCTTGATCATGCGTTCGCCATGGACCTCGAGGATGCGGGATGCCGCAAATCCGCCCATCAACGCCTGACGGACGCGAGCCGGATCGGCGCCGGCTTTGGAAGCGAAGACCAGCGCCTCGCCGACGGCCTCGATGGTCAGGGCGACGATGATCTGGTTTGCGACCTTGGTCGTCTGTCCGTCGCCGTTGCCGCCGACGAGGGTGATGTTCTTGCCCAGGAGCGCGAAGATCGGCTTGACCTTTTCGAACGCGCTCTCGGGGCCGCCAATCATGATGGTGAGGCTCGCCGCCTTCGCGCCGACCTCGCCGCCGGAAACCGGCGCGTCGAGATATTCGCAGCCCAGATCGTTCACCTTCTTGGCGAAGTCCTTGGTCGCGATCGGCGAGATCGAGCTCATGTCGACGACGATCTTGCCCTTCGACAAGCCCTCCGCGACTCCTCCGGCGCCAAAGAGAACCGTCTCGACGTCGGGCGTGTCAGGAACCATGGTGATGATCACCTCGGCCTTCTCGCCG
This sequence comes from uncultured Alphaproteobacteria bacterium, assembly GCA_963833955.1. GTDB lineage: Bacteria > Pseudomonadota > Alphaproteobacteria > Rhizobiales > Beijerinckiaceae > Roseiarcus. Next base: position 187,404 of record CAWHZY010000021.1, read on the forward strand.
ACCTCCTTGCCGTTGGCGCAAGCGACAGCGCCCTTGTCGATCAGCTCCTTCGGCGGCGCGCGACGGGTGTGAACGAACAGCTCATGACCGCCTTCGAGGAGGTGGCCGGCCATCGGGCGCCCATGATGCCAAGTCCGATGAAACCGATCTTTGCCATGTCTTACGTCTCCAGCGTGGGTGAAATCATGGGTTCCGGCTACGACGTCTACCACGCACAGGTCATGAAGGGCGATCTCGTCAACCGGCTTCAAGTGGCCATGTCCCTCAGAGTGTGATTAGACTGGGCCAGCGCGAGCCGGCGTGTCGACGATCGGCCGAAATTCCGAATTTCTACGCCGCAGGAGGTGAGATGGAGGCCGCCAAGTCCGACGCCCTGGTGTTCTTCGGCGCTTCCGGCGATCTCGCCTTCAAGCAGATCTTCCCTGCGCTTCTGGGGCTCGTCAACGAGGAAGGCGTCAACGTGCCTATCGTCGGCGTGGCCAAGGCAGGCTGGACGGTCGAACAGCTCAAGGGACGAGCCAGGGACAGCATCAAAGAGCACGGCGGCGCCGACGCGGCAAAGCTTGATAAGCTTCTGAAACTTCTGCGGTATGTCGACGGGGACTACAACGATCCCACAGACTTTCGCACAACTGAAGCAGGCGCTCGGCGGCGCCAAGCGGCCACTGCATTATCTGGCGATCCCTCCCAGCCTGTTTGGCGTCGTCGTTTCCGCGCTCGCCAAGAGCGGTCTCAACGTCGACGCGCGCCTCGTCGTCGAGAAGCCCTTTGGCCGCGATCGCGAATCGGCGCAAGCGCTGAACCACACCCTGCTCGAGCATTTCCCGGAAGACGCGATCTTTCGTATCGACCATTATTTGGGCAAGGAGCCGGTCCAGAACATTCTCTATACGCGGTTCGCCAATGCGATCTTCGAGCCGCTCTGGAACCGCCATTATGTTCGCTGCATCCAGATCACCATGGCGGAAGCTTTCGACGTTCAGGATCGAGGGAGCTTCTACGACGCCGTCGGCGCCCTTCGCGACGTGGTCCAGAATCACATGTTGCAGGTCCTTGCGAATGTGATGATGGACGCCCCGACCGGCGAAGAGCACGAGGCGCAGCGAGACCAGAAGGCGGCGCTGTTGAAGGCTGTTCGTCCGCTGGACGCCGCGAGCTTGGTGCGGGGACAATATAAAGGCTATCGCGCGGTTAAAGGCGTGCGTCCGGATTTAACGACCGAAACCTATGTCGCGGTGAAGCTGTTCGTGGACAGCTGGCGATGGGCCGGCGTGCCCATCTATATCCGGGCTGGCAAATCCTTGCCGTTGACCGCCGCCGAGGTCACGATCGAGTTCAAGTCGCCGCCCCGTTCGACATTCGGCGAGAAAACGGACCCGTCGGCCGATTACCTGCGCGCGCGGCTGAGCCCTGACGTTGGCGTTGCTTTGGGTTTGCGGATGAAGCATCCCGGGGAGCGCATGACAGGCGACGATGTTGAGCTCAGTCTGATGCAACGCGCTGGGTCGGACATGCCGCCGTATCAGCGGCTGCTCGGCGACGCCATGCGCGGCAACAATGAGCTGTTCGGGCGCGAGGACGTCGTCGACGCGCAATGGCGCATCGTGGAGCCGATCCTCAAAGACCCCCCGGCGGTCCAGGAATATGAGTCCGGAAGCTGGGGACCGGAGGCCGCGAACGCGCTTATCGGCGCCGACGGCCCGTGGCGGAATCCCGCCGCTCCCGCCAAGGCCTAAGCGCTTTTCGCGCGCCGGTCGATCCTCGCAGGCGCCGAGCCGCGAGACGACCTACACCGCTCGCTGCAATGGGCCGGGCTGCTTCCCGCTCAGGCCCATTTCGACCTCGCGCGCGCGATTGCCCCGGCGCATGATTTCGGCGAGTTCCGGGCGCTTCTCGAGTTGCCGCGTGTAGATGCCTGCGGTCGCGGCGGAAAGCCGGCCGTTGCGATCGAGCAATTCGTCGGCGAAGGCGATCATGCGCGAATTCGGCCACGCCTGCGGCCTCGTCGTCAACAGTCGCTCGGCGAGTTCATCCTCTGCTTCCTGCGGATGAGCCTGCGCCAGGATCATGAGCGTCGCCGCCGTCGAGCGGGAGATTCCCGCATGGCAATGGATGAGCAGGCCCCCTGCTTCGGCCGCTTCGAGGCCAAAAGTCAGAATGGCCTCGACGTCCCCTCTCTGCGGCAACAGAACGTCCGGGTCCGGCTCGATCGCATCATGAAAACGAAGGGTCGCGCGAAAGTGCGGGTCGTATGCCTGGAACGCGACGGGGTCTGGCCACTCCGGGTCGAGGATCGACAGGATATGGGTGACGCCCCGGCCCTGGTGGCCGATGAGTTCGTCAAGTCCGCAAATCGCGAAGGCGGGGAAGGATGAGGGCTTCATGGGCGTGCCCTTAGCATGAAAGTGTGACCGGCGTTCAACTGTGGAAAGCCGGCGCCAATTCAAATAGAAATGTCGTCGTAGGAGGTCGCCATCCAACAGAGAAGCGTCATGAGCGGTGGGAGCCCTGGCGACGCCCGTTCATGACGATCCCTCAGCGGTCAATGCTGAGGGATCGCATTTCGACGTTCTTATCATCGGGGCCGGTCTGTCCGGAATTGGTGCGGCCTGCCATCTTGTTCGGAAGCGGCCGGGGACGACGTTCGCGATCCTCGAAGCGCGTAACGCGATCGGCGGCACCTGGGATCTTTTTCGCTATCCGGGCATTCGCTCGGACTCGGATATGTCGACTTTCGGCTACGCGTTCCGTCCATGGAGCGATTCGACAGCGATCGCCGACGGCCCCTCGATTCTGCGTTATCTCGCAGAAACGGCGAAAGCGTATAGCGTCGATCGTCACGTTCGCTTCGGCCTCAAGGTCGTGCGCGCGTCGTGGCGGTCCGAGGATGCTCGCTGGGCGCTCGGCGTTGACGGCCCGGACGGCGAGAAGCTCGAATTCTCCTGCAACTTTCTCTTCCTGTGCACGGGCTATTACGAATATGCGGAAGGCTACACGCCGGCCTGGCCAGGCATGGAGCGATTCGCCGGCCGCATTCTGCATCCGCAGAAATGGCCCGACGATTTGCGCTACGACGGCAAGCGGGTCGTCGTCATCGGCAGCGGCGCGACGGCGGTGACGATCGTTCCGGCGATGGCGGCAGAGGCTGCGCAGGTCGTCATGCTGCAACGCTCGCCGACTTACGTCGTTGCGCGACCGGTCGAGGAGGCGATCGCCAACCGGCTCAAACGATGGCTCCCGGCGAGGGCCGCGCACGCGGCGGTGCGGTGGAAGAACATCCTCTTGCAGATGTACCTTTATCGGCTTTCGCGGCGCAAACCGGCCGCGATGCGGGCGCAGATCCTGAAGCTCGCGCAAGGGGAGATTGGCCCAGAGTTCGACGCCGCCGAGTATTTCAATCCCCGATACGATCCCTGGGACCAGCGGATGTGCATCGTCCCGGACGGTGACCTGTTCGCCGCCATGCGCAAGGGCAAGGCCTCGATCGTCAACGGCGAGATCGAGACCTTCACCGAGACGGGCCTGCGCCTCATTTCGGGCCAGGAGATCGAAGCCGACCTCATCGTCACCGCGACCGGACTTAAAGTACGGCTGATGGGCGGCGTCGCCATCGAGGTCGACGGCGCGCCAGTCGATATCGCGAGCACGACCGCCTACAAGGGAATGATGTTCAGCGACGTCCCGAATTTGGCGTCCATCTTCGGCTATACCAACGCCTCCTGGACGCTCAAGTCCGATCTGATCGCCGAATATGTCTGCCGGCTGCTCAGCCACATGGATCGCCGAGGCTACGCGGTCTGCACCCCGCGCCGGGGCGACGCCGCGATTGCGGACGATCCGACCTTGCCGCTCACCTCGGGCTATATCGAGAGGGCCAAGCATCTTTTTTTCCAGCAGGGGACGAGGAAGCCGTGGCGCTTGAACCAGAACTATGCCCTCGACCTCATGGCCTTTCGGTTCGACGCGATCGAGGATGGCGGGCTTGAGTTCAGGCCGCGCGGGTCAATCAGCCGCGCCGCGTGACAAGTGTTGCGGGCTTCGTCTCGAAGCACCATGATCATCAAAGATCGAGCTCAGGCTTCGGCGCAAGGCAGTCTCGGGGGAGGAACCATGAAACGCGCAATTCCATTTGGCGTCCTTGCGATCGGGCTCGTAGGACCCGCGATGGCGAAGGACACCCAATTCTGGAACTTGACGGCGTCAACGGTGAAAACGCTCGAACTCGCGCCCGCCGGCACGCCCGCCTTCGGCGCCAACCAAACCGCGAACGATCCCGATGGCGCGGTCGATCACGACGAGCGGCTGAAGATCAAGGGCGTGGCGACGGGCGCCTACGACGCGCGACTCAAGCTCGCCGATGGACGCCAATGCACAGTGAAGGGATTGCGGATCGAGGCGGGCAAGGTGTTCTCCATCGAGGAGAAAGACCTCGCCGGCTGCTCACGATAGGGGCCGCTTGAGCGCCGGCGCACAAGTTTACGCGAGCCAATGATTCCAGGCGCTTAGCTGCGCTTTCGCGCAACTTTGCAACGCCAGACCACCCCGTGCCTCGAGGCGCCGCAAAACGGCCTCGAAGGGCGCTTTCAGGAAATGCAACCGGCCTTGAGAACGGAAGCTTCGCGCGAGTCATGAAGTTCGGCGTCATCGCTTTTGGAGCATCTTTGGATATCCCGTCGCCTCTTCTCACAACGCGGATATCATAGCGTTTATTTCTGAAAAAGGCAAGTCAATTTATCTAACATTCTGTTCCTCTGGATGAATGGCGGTCGGATCCGCCGGTCGGCGGCTTTGGCGCAAGGGCCGCGCAACAAAGTTTCGCCGCCGCCGCGAAATTAGTCTCGCAATCGCGAGCCGAAGCGGGCAATCGTCCGGCCGCAATCACCAAAGGCGCGTTTAAGTGCGATTTTCCTTTGTCAATGTGGCGTTGCAGGCGCTCAGGCACAATTCGGGCTGGCCGGAGCAATGGCGCAACCCCGAGCCGAAGGGATCTTATGACGCCGTCATCATCGGCGCGGGCGGGCACGGGCTGGCGACCGCCTATTACCTCGCCAAGGAGCACGGCGTCACCAATGTCGCGGTCTTGGAGAAGGGCTGGCTCGGCGGCGGCAATACCGGGCGCAACACCACGATCATCCGCTCCAATTACCTCTGGGAAGAATCCGCGGCGCTCTACGAGCACGCGCTGAAACTGTGGGAGGGCCTGTCTCAGGACCTTAACTACAACGTGATGTACTCGCCGCGCGGCGTGCTCATGCTGGCGCACAATACGCATGACGTTCAGGTGGGAAAACGTCACGTGCACGCCAATCGCCTGGCCGGGGTCGACAATGAATGGCTCTCCCCCGAGGAGGCCAAGGCCTTCTGCCCGATCCTGAACATTGCGCGCGACGTCCGCTATCCTGTCGTCGGCGCGGCGTTGCAGCGGCGCGGCGGCACAGCGCGGCACGACGCGGTCGCCTGGGGCTATGCGCGCGCCGCCTCGGCGCGCGGCGTGGACATCATCCAGAATTGCGAGGCGACGGCAATCCGCCGCGACGCGTCCGGCGCCGTCTCGGGCGTCGAGACGACGCGCGGCGCAATCGCGACCAAAAAGATCGGCGTCGTGGCCGCCGGCCATACGTCCGTGGTCATGGCGATGGCAGGCGTCCGGATGCCGCTCGAGAGCTATCCGCTGCAGGCTTTGGTGTCCGAGCCGGTAAAGCCGATGATGCCTTGCGTCGTGATGTCGAACACGATCCACGCCTACATGTCGCAATCCGACAAGGGCGAACTCGTGATCGGCGCCGGCACCGACGCCTACATGTCCTATTCGCAGACCGGCGGCCTGCACATCGCCAACCATACGCTGGAGGCGATCTGCGAACTCTTCCCCGCCGTGCGTCGCATGCGCATGCTGCGCAACTGGGGCGGCATCGTCGACGTGACGCCGGACCGCTCGCCGATCATCGCGAAGACGCCGGCGCCGGGGCTGTTCGTCAATTGCGGCTGGGGCACTGGCGGCTTCAAGGCGACGCCGGGTTCGGGCCATGTGTTCGCGCATACGATCGCGACGGGCGAACCCCATCCGCTCGCCGCGCCCTTCACGCTTCAACGCTTTCGCTCCGGCCGGCTTATCGACGAAGCCGCCGCAGCGGCGGTTGCGCATTGAGCGGCAAGATGATCTTGACCCGTCTGGCGCGCGCACCCTCATCCGGCCGGCTCATAGCCCGTCCAGAAGGACGGGCGTCCTTCCGGATCCGCCGTCTCTTCTCCCTGGGGGAGAAGGGATTTTCGGCGCCGCCGCGCCCCCTCTCCCTCGGGGAGAGGGCCGGGGTGAGGGCTGCCGCGGGTCGGCCGAAATTCGCGCGCGGGTCGTCCTTATGCTGCTGATCGATTGCCCCTATTGCCGCATGGCGCGCCCGGAGATCGAGTTCGCTTACGGTGGCGAAGCGCATGTCGCGCGGGCCGCCGATCCGAGCGCTCTCAGCGATGAGGAATTGGCGAACTTCCTCTACTTCCGCTCCAATCCGAAGGGCGTGCTCGCCGAGCGCTGGCGCCACGCCTTCGGTTGCGGGCGCTTCTTCAACTGCCTGCGCGACACATTGAGCGACAAGATCCTTGCAGTCTACAAAGCGGGCGAGCCGCGACCGGATGCGCCAAGCGAACGCGCTGGGCCACGCGAATGAGCCAGCCGTTTCGCCTTGCGAGCGGTGGCTCGATCGACCGTTCGCGTCCTCTCGTCTTCACATTCGACGGCCTCGACTACCAAGGCTATGCCGGCGACACGCTCGCCTCCGCGCTGATCGCCAATGGCGTGCATCTGGTCGGGCGCTCGTTCAAGTACCATCGGCCGCGCGGAATCCTGAGCGCCGGCGCCGAAGAGCCGAACGCCCTCGTCACGGTCACACGCGGGGCCGGCCGGGTGACCCCGAACCTGCGCGCAACCCAGATCGAGCTTACCAACGGCCTCAACGCTTCGAGCCAGAATCGCTGGCCCTCGCTCACATTCGACCTCGGCGCCGTCAACGACCTGTTCTCGCCTCTGTTCGGCGCCGGCTTCTACTACAAGACCTTCATGGGCCCGAACCTCATCGGCAAGAATTGGGCCTGGGCTCGCATCTACGAGCCGATGATCCGCCGCGCCGCAGGCCTGGGCGCGCCCCCGCGCGAGCCCGATCCGGACCGCTATCAGCGCACCTTCGATCATTGCGACGTGCTGATCGTCGGCGCCGGGCCGGCCGGTCTCGCTGCCGCGCTAGCCGCAAGCCAAAGCGGCGCGCGCGTCCTCGTCTGCGACGAAAATCCCACGCTGGGCGGCTCGCTTCTCGCCGAGGGTGAGGCCGAGATCGAGGGCAACAGAGCGCGGCAATGGCTCGATGAGGCACTCGCCGTCTTGCGGTCGGCGCCAAACGTGCGACTGATGCTGCGCACGCAGGCGTTCGGCTATTATGCGCAGAACTTCGTCGCGCTCAACGAGCGCGTCCCCGAAGCCGACCTCATCGCCGATCCCGGCCTGCCGCGTGAGCGGCTATGGCAGATGCGTGCGCGCGAAGTGGTGCTGGCGACGGGCGCGATCGAGCGCCCGCTCGTCTTCCCGAACAATGACCGCCCCGCCGTGATGTTGGCCGATTCGGCGCGGCGCTATTGCCGCCAATATGGCGTCAAGGTCGGCGACCGAGTCGTCGTCGCGACCGCGCACGACAGCGCTTACCGCGCGGCGCTGGACCTCAAGAACGCGGGCATCGGCGTCGCGCTGATCGCTGATCTGCGCCGCGAGGCCAGAGGGCCGCTGCCGGATTCCGCGCGGGCGGCGGGCATCGAGGTCATTGCCGGCGCCGAGATTGCTGGCGTCGGCGGTCGCCTGCGGGTCAACGCGGTGCGGTTGGATGTCTCCGGCGCGGCGCGGACCGTCGCCTGCGACGCGCTCCTCATGTCGGGCGGATGGACGCCCTCGGTGCATCTCTTTTCGCAATCGCGAGGCAGGCTCGTCTTCGACGAGGCGCTCCAAGTCTTCCGGCCGGGAACGTCGGCGCAGCGCGAGCGGTCGGCCGGCGCGTGCAATGCGACCTTCGACCTTGGGAGCGCGCTCGTGGAGGGCGACGCGGCGGGACGTGCGGCGGCGATCGCGGCCGGCTTCGCCACGCCGCGCGGCCGAATCCACAGGTTCCGCGATCGCCTTTCCCCGTTCGGCGCCTCGCATGTGGCGCCGCCGCCTATCGCTGCGGATCGTCGCGCAAAAGCGTTCGTCGATTTCCAGAACGACGTTTGCGCCAAGGATGTGAGCCTGGCGGTCCAGGAGGGCATGCGCTCGATCGAGCACATCAAGCGCTATACGACCACCGGCATGGCGACCGACCAGGGCAAGCTTTCGAACATGAATACGCTCGGCATCGCCGCCGTCGAGCTCAAGAAGCCGATTCCAGAGGTAGGCCTCACCACGTTCCGCCCTCCCTACACGCCGGTCAGTTTCGGCGCTTTCGCCGGCCCTGCGCGCGGTGATCTGTTCGATCCCATCCGCCGCACGCCCATTCACGACTGGGCGGCCGAAAACGGCGCCGCGTTCGAGGATGTGAGCCTATGGAAACGCGCGTGGTATTTTCCGCAAGCGCGTGAATCCATGCACGACGCGGTCGCGCGCGAATGCCGCACGACTCGCGCCAGCGTCGGCCTGTTCGACGCCACCACGCTCGGCAAGATCGAAGTCGTCGGTCCCGACGCGGCGACATTTCTCGAACGCCTATACGCCAACGCCTTCCAGAAGCTCGAGGTCGGGCGCTGCCGCTACGGCCTCATGCTGAGCGAGGCCGGTTTCCTCATGGACGACGGCGTGATCGCGCGCTTGCAGCCCGATCGCTTCCACGTGACGACGACCACCGGCGGGAGCCCACGCGTGCTCGCGCATATGGAGGATTATCTTCAGACCGAGTTCACCGATCTCAGGGTCTGGCTCACCTCCACCACCGAGCAATGGGCGACGATCGCCGTGCAGGGGCCGCGCGCGCGGGAGACAATCGCCCCGCTTATCGAGGGCGTGGATCTCTCGACCGAGTCGTTGCCGCATATGAGCCTGCGGGAGGCGCGGATCTCAGGCGTTCCGGCCCGGCTCATGCGGGTGAGTTTCACCGGCGAGCTCGGCTACGAGATCAACGTGCCTTCGCATTTCGGCCGCCCTGTATGGGAAGCGGCGTGGCGCGAAGTTCAAAAGCACGGCGGCTGCGCTTACGGCACCGAGGCGATGCATGTGATGCGGGCCGAGAAGGGCTATGTCATCGTCGGCCAGGAAACCGACGGCACGGTGACGCTTGCCGACCTCGGCCTCGACTGGGCGATCGGCAAAACCAAGAAGGATTTCGTCGGCAAAAGATCGCTCACGCGCCCCGATATGCTCCTCGACAATCGCAAGCAGCTTGTCGGGCTCCTGACCGACAATCCCGCGATCGCGCTCGAAGAGGGCGCGCAGGTGACGGAACACGCCAACCCGCCGATCGGCTCGTCGGCGCTCGGCCACGTCACGTCGTCCTATCTGAGCGCGACGCTGGGCCGTCCGATCGCGCTTGCCCTTGTCGCCGCCGGCAGATCGCGCATGGGCGCCAAACTTCATGTCCCGATGCCCGGCGGCGCCGTTGGCGTGACGGTCGTGGGCCCGGTTTTTTACGACAAAGAGGGAGCGCGGCTCAATGGCTGACGCCGCGCTTGAAGTCCGCTCGCCGCTGGCAGGTTTCGTCTTTCCTGCGAGCCTGCGATTCACGTTGGCGGAGGCGCCGCCGGCAGCACGATTCATCCTGCGCGGGAGCGAGGCGGTGCGCGTTTCCTGCGGCATGGCGTTCGGCGCCGAATTGCCTTCGCGACTGGGCCCGGCCGGCGAGAGCGCAGGGCGCGCGGGTTTGTGGCTCGGCCCCGACGAATGGCTGTTGATCGCCGACGGCGCTGACGCCGCGGATACCGGCGGCATGCTCGAGTCGGTGCTCGAGGGAACCGCGCATAGCCTGGTCGACGTCTCGCATCGACAGATCGGCCTCATCGCCAGCGGTCCAGCCGCGGCGCGCGTCCTCAACGCCGGCTGCCCGCTCGATCTCGATCCTCACCCCTTTCCGGTTGGCATGGCCACGCGCACTTTGTTCGACAAAGTGGAGATCGTGCTCTGGCGGCGCGCCGAGGCGACCTTCCATATCGAAATCTGGCGTTCGTTCGCGCCCTTCCTCGCGGCCTCGCTCGCCGAGGCCGCGCGCGGCGCGCCGCAGTGGTAGCGGGCGGCCCCTTAAAGCAGATTGCGCCTGCGTCGAATCGGACTTGTAGACGCGATCGCCGACCTAAAGGCGTGCATCCGGTGATCGTGCTGGAGCCGGGCGACGGCGACCCGCGGCAAGTCGGCCACGCAGGCGGGATCATCGGACTGGCGGACGCCAACATCCATGGCCGCAAGAAAGCCGCGCCCGGCGGACGCAGGTCGGGGGAGCCGCAGCGCCGGGTTCCCCGTCGGTTCCGATCATCGAGTCTTGGTACAACCTTCAAAAACGCAAGCTTCGCTTGACAAGCCCAATACAGTCGCCAGGGGAACGCGGGGCGCCCCACGGCTCCTGGATCGCCGCGTCGCCATGAGGGCGTCGAATGACGGCCGCTTCGACGCTCAACGGCGCCTCATGATGACGAAGGCGACGCTCCATCTCCTACCCCAGCCTCGCCCTCAATCGGGGCGCGGCGAAATCCAGAGCCATACGCACTTTGAGCGGCGTCAATCCCTGAGGGCGGTGGATCAGGCTGACCGGCGCCGGCGCTAGCTCGTACTGGCTAAGGACAATCTGAATTCGGCCGTCCGAGACGGCTTGCGCCACCTGGTAGGACAGGACACGCGTCACGCCGAGGCCGGCGGCCGCTCCGTCGATCGCCGCTTCCGCAGTGTTGACGGTAAGGCGGGGGCGCACGGCCACGCGCAGTTCGCGCTTCGACGTGGGGTCGCGGAAGATCCAATGCTGCGACGGTGAGAAGGGATCAAACGTCACCGCCGTGAGCGTGGACAAATCTTCCGGCCTTTTGGGGACGCCGTGAGCGGCGAAATAGGCGCGGCTGCCGCAAACCACGCTGCGCACCGCGCCGACCCGCGTCGCAACCAATGCGCTATCCGCGAGCGCGCCGATGCGCACGGCGATGTCGACATGATCGTCGATGAGGTCGAGATTGCGGTCGGCGAGCACAAGCCGGACATTGATCTCAGGCCATTGGCTGAGAAACTCGGCGATCACCGGCAGCACGTGCAGCCGGCCAAAGACCACGGGCGCGGTGATGACGAGGTCGCCTCGCGGCGCGGCATGTTCCCCCGACGCCGCGCGCTCGGCCTCGCTGACCTCGTCGAGGATGCGCTTGGCCGCGGCGACATAGGCGGCGCCCGAGGCGGTGAGAGCGAGCTTGCGCGTCGAACGGGTGAGGAGCCGCGTGTTCAGATGCGCTTCGAGGTCGGAAATCTTACGGCTGACGGTCGGCAGCGGAACTCCAAGCTTGCGGCTGGCGGCGGACAGGCTGCCGGCCTCCACGACCGCGAGCAAAAGGGACATGGCTTCGAGGCGATCCATTATATTTCCGGAATATGAAATAAACCATCTCATATATACTGGATTATCTTGATTAGCGGAACAAATTATGTGTTCGCCGCCGCCTTAACTCGAGCCGGCTCCAAAAGGAGTTTCCTATGTCCCGCATCAGCATCCCGACGCTGGAATCAGTGCCCGCGGCCTCCAGGCCGCTCTTGGATGGCGTCAACAAAAAGCTCGGCGTCGTCCCCAATATGTTTCGCGTGATCGCTTTGAGCCCAACCGCCCTCGAGGGGTATCTCGGCCTCAATGGCGCTCTGTCCAGGACGCTGGACGTCAGAACCCGAGAGCGCATCGCGATTGCAGTCGCCGAGACGAATGGCTGCGATTATTGCCTTTCCGCGCATACCTATCTCGGCCTCAATCTTGCGAAGATCACACCGGAAGATGCGACACTGGCGCGCGAAGGTTCTTCGACCGACGCCAAAGCCGCCGCGGCGGTCCGTTTCGCGGTTCAGGTCGCGAAGACGCGGGGCGGAGTCGGCGACGCTGATATCGCCGCGGCGAAGGAGGCTGGCTTCGGCGACGCCCATATCGTTGAGATCGTGGCTCTGGTGGCTGAGAACGTGTTCACCAACCTGCTGAACAAGGTCGCGCAGACCGATATCGACTTTCCCGTCCTCCATACCGGCCAAGCCGCGTGAGTGCGCTCCAAGCCGCTACAGCGGTCGCCGGGTTTCCTCGCCTCTCGTGGAGTTTGCCGCCATGCCCTATGGATTTCTCGACATCGCCTCGACGCCCGGCGTGCGCGCCGCGCAGGAAGCGAATGGCAGCGGCGAATATTGGGCGAACTTCCACGGCGAGCGCGCCTTTGATCGCTTCACCCCGGCGGAGACAGCGTTCATCGCCGAACGCGACAGCCTCTATATGGCGACCGTCTCGGAGAACGGCTGGCCCTATGTCCAGCACCGCGGCGGCCCGCCCGGCTTCATCCGTATTCTCGACGAGAAGACGCTGGCGATCCCTGACTTTCGGGGCAACCGCCAGTACATCAGCACCGGCAATCTCGCCGGTGACGACCGAGCGGCGCTGATCCTGATGGACTATCCCCACCGGCGGCGCCTCAAGATCTATGCGCATATCGAGGCGAGGGATCTCAGCGCCGATCCGGAGCTTGCGGCCAAGCTCACGCTGCCCGACACCAAGGCGAAGGTCGAGCGCGGCCTTGTCATCCATCTCGCCGCGTTCGACTGGAACTGTCCGCGGCACATCATTCCGCGGTTCAGCGAAGCCGAGCTCAAGCCGGCGCTCGCGCCGTTTCGTGCCCGGCTCGAAGCGCTTGAAGAGGAAAATAAGGCTTTGCGTGACGCGCTGGCGGCGATCCGTCAGCCGTTCGGAAGCCCCGGAACCGCGACGCCGAACGCCTGAAGCAAAAGAACGGCGTTCAGGATCAGTATGACCAGCGCCGCGAAGGAGGCGGCGGCATTGGTCAGGCGGCTGTTGGCGAAGGCGCCCATGATGTCCTTGCGGCGGGTGAACAGAATAAGCGCGATGACCGGCGCGGGGAGCGCGATGCTCAGCACCACCTGGCTGAAGATGAGCGCGCTGGTCGAATTGACGCCCAGCCACACGACGACGAACGCGGGGATCATGGTCACCAGACGGCGGACGATGATCGGAATGCGGAAGCCAATGAACCCTTGCATGATCATCTGGCCCGCCATGGTGCCGACCGCCGAGCTCGACAATCCGGACGCGAGCAGCGCCGTCAAAAACACGCCCGCCGCCGCCGGGCCGAGCAGCGGCGTCAGCGTCTTGTAGGCGGTCTCGATCTCCGCGACGTCGCTGTGGCCGGCATGAAACGCGCTCGCCGCCATGATGACCATCGCCATATTGACGAGGCCGGCGACCCCGAGGGCGACGAGGACCTCGATGTTCGAGAACCGCAGTAAGAGCCGGCGCTCGCGGTCGTTGCGCCCGGGCGCGCGGTTCTGGGTGAGCCCGGAATGGAGGAAGATCGCGTGCGGCATGATTGTCGCGCCGACGATGCCGACCGCGATCGTCACCGCGCCGGCGTCGGGCAATCGCGGAACCACGCTGCCGAGCCCCGCCGCGGCCCAATCGACCGGGGCGATGACCATCTCGACGAGATAGCAAAGGGCGATCGCCGCGACGAGCGAGCCGATGATGAGCTCGGTCGGGCGAAACCCGCGGCCTTCGAACATCAGGATGCCGTAGGTGAGGACGCCCGTGACGCCCATGCCGGCGATGAGCGGGATATGCAAAAGCAGCGAGAGACCAATCGCGCCGCCGAGGAATTCGGCCAGGTCGGTCGCCATCGCCGCGACCTCGCTGACGATCCAAAGCGCCCATACCACCGGTTTCGGAAAATGCTTGCGGCACATCTCGGCCAGATTGCGTCCGGTGACGATGCCGAGCTTGGCCGACAGCGCCTGGAACAGCATCGCCGCGAGGCTGGCCATCAGCACCACCCACAGCAGCGCATAGTTGTATTTCGCTCCGGCCTGGATGTTGGTGGCGAAATTGCCGGGGTCCATATAGGCGATCGAAGCGATCACCGCCGGGCCGGCGAACAGGAGCGGACTATGCCAGCGCATCCTGCCGGCCAGAACCTCGCGAATACCCGCGACGGTCCGGTCCGTCATCCCCGTACGGGCGGCCGCATCCGTCCTCAAGCGCGCGACCGCGTCGCTCATCGCCTCATCTCCAGCTTTTCTCGTCCGGCTTTTCTTGCCTTACCTCAACAATGTACCCTTAGCTACGTCATAGTCAATAGGCTGCAAAAGAGCGCAAAGGCTGGATTAACCGCGACGCGCCGAACCAGGGTTGCATTTTGCAGCCAAGGCTGCACTATGAAACGAGGGGCGACACGGCGTACGGCGGGGCGAGCGAGGGCGATTTGGCGACCACGAAGCGCGGCAAGGAGCCGCCGTCCGCCAATGCGGGACTGGCGGCCGAACCCGCGCAAGCCGACCGGTTCTTGAAGGCGCGCTCGGCCCGCTCGGCCTCGCTGCTCGAGGACTATACCGAACTGATCGCGGACCTGATCGCCGCCAATGGCGAAGCGCGCACGACCGACATCGCCCGGCGCATGGGCGTCGCCCATCCGACCGCCAGCAAGACCATCGCCCGCCTGAAGCGCGAGGGGCTGGCGCGAGCCAAGCCTTATCGCGGCATCTTTCTCACCGAGGCGGGCGCCGCCATGGCGAAAAGCGCGCGTGAACGCCACCGCCTGGTGGTCGACCTGCTCATCGCCGTCGGCGCGCCGCGCGAGGCGGCGGAGGCCGACGCCGAAGGCATCGAGCACTACGTCTCCGCCACGACGCTCAGCGCCTTCGGGGCGTTCCTGCGCGGCCGCGGCGAATCCTAAGCGCGACCGTCGGCGCGCGGCCTCACGGGGCCCGGGCTCAGTGCGGGTCCAGTCGAACGACTTGCAGATGAGCCCGCCGAGCACGCAACCGGCCGTAACCAGATGATCGCCGGAGAGGGTCAGCTTCGCCGTGTAGCGCTTGCCGTCCTCGGGATTGAACGCCGCGCCGGCCCAGGAGTCTTCTCCGCTCGGCTTCATATCGGAAAACAGCTTTTGGCCGATCTTGGCGGAGCCGCCCGGGTCCTTTTTCCAGGCCAGAAAGCCGCACATCGTACCGCCTCCGCAAGCCGAGAAGCGAAGCTTGGCGGACCCATCGTCCCGCGTCCATATTCCGGTCAGTTCGCTGGCGATCGCGGGCGGCGCGGACGCCGCCAGGACTGCCAGAGCGACGAGCAGTGCGCGCGTCATCGATCTATCCTTCGGAAGCCATTTTTGCTGGGGAAGAGACAGGTTAAGCCACGGGCAAGGAGCGGTCAACGCGAGATAATCGCCTCCGGCCAGAGGGGCCGATACCCGCCCTTGAGCGCGGCGACGGTCGAGGGCGGGGTCAAGACATCAACGACGGCCTCGGGCTCGAGCGGCGCCGGCGCGCCATAGCCGGCGAAGCTCCACGGCAAAAGGGCGCCCGACCGCACGGCGTAGGCTTTTCCGGCACGCGCGATCATCGCCCCGTCGGGCAGGTCGCCGAGCCGGGTCCGCCACAAGCGTTTGCGCCGGTTCTCGACGCGCTCGCCGTGGAGCGCCTCGTCCATCGGCTCGACGCTCCTCGGAGCGCCGGGAAAAGTCGCGATAAAGGCTTTCGCCGCGGGCCTCCGGCACTCGAAGCACGGGCGATGGCCGGCGGCGAGCGCGGTCGGCTCGTCGAGGAAAAAGAGCTCCGTGTAATACCGGCCCCAGACGTCGCGGCGCCGGCCCTTGAATTCGCAGACGCAGATGAGCCAGTGTTTCGTCTTCCAGCGACTGCGACCGAGCGTCTGATCGTCGCGATGCAGCCGCCCGCCGCGATTGCCCATCATCCCGCCGCGCTCGGAGACAGCGTGCAATTCGCCGAACGGATCGACGCGATTTTGCAGCGGGCGGAGAGCTTGGGACATGCCGGGCGGCTGTCGGCTGCGTTGCGCGAGAGCCGCCTACCGAACCGGCGCGGCCTGCGCGCTTACCTGCGCTTCGCCGACATTGTCGACATTGTAGACATCGTCGCGGAAATTGGCCGGCCCATCGCCATTCGACCAGCCGGTCAGATAGACCCAGATCACCGGCACCGCCTTCACGAGGTTGATGTCGTAGCGCGCGCCTTCCTTGATCTTGGCTTGAAGGGCCGCCTTGTCCCAGCCGCCGGACAGGTCCTCCCGGCTGTGCCTTCCAGCAGCCACGCCGCGTAGTCATAGACGCCCTGCACCCGGACGCAGCCGTGGCTGAGGAATCGGTAGTCGGCGCCGAACAGACCCTTCGAGGGCGTGTCATGCATATAGACGGCGAGCTTGTTGGGCATGCCGATGCGGATCGAGCCGAGCGAATTGCCCGCGCCCGAATCCTGCCGCAGCGTATAATTGGTCGCCCGCTCCGTGCTCCAGTTCACCGACTTCGGATTGATCTCCTTGCCCTGCCCATCGAGAATCCGGATCTTGGCGCGCGTGAGGTACCCCGGATCGCGCTGCATCCGCGGAATGATCTCTTTCTTGATGATCGATGTCGGGACCGTCCAGGTCGGGTTGAGGTTGACGACCTGGATATGGGCGGAGATTTCGGGCGAAGGATGCTCCGGATCGCCGACGATCGCGACGTAGCGATGGGCGACGCGGCCGTTCTCGACCGCCTCGACCGAAGTCGAGGGCAGGTTGACCACCACATAGCGTTCATCGAAGGAGAAATTGAGCCCGGCAAGGCGATTGGCGCTCGAAGCGAGCTGATTGAAACGCACCCTCGCCGGAATGTTGATGGCTTTCAGCGTCGCGCCGGAGACGATTCCGGTCTGGCGGAGCCCCATGCGCGACTGGAAGCGCTTGACCGCCGCGGTCAAGCCATTGTCCCACGCAAGCCCGCTTGCTTCTCCCCTCGACAGGTCGCCTTCGATCGCCAGGCGTTTGCGCAATTTCGCCACCGCCGGGCCCTTCGTTCCGGGCCCGATCGCGGCGATATCCGTCGGCCAGCCGCCCGCGTCCACGATCGCCGAATAGCGCTCGGACGCCTTGGCGGTCGCGAAGAAGGTGTCGGGCTGAAGGGTTGGGCGAGGATCGTCGCTGAGCGCGGTCTCGCGCGGCGGCGCAACTTTCTTCGGCTTGGGCGCGGCGGCGGCCTGCGCGGGAACGGGCGCAGACG
Source organism: uncultured Alphaproteobacteria bacterium (assembly GCA_963833955.1). Lineage (GTDB taxonomy): Bacteria > Pseudomonadota > Alphaproteobacteria > Rhizobiales > Beijerinckiaceae > Roseiarcus. The sequence goes on from CAWHZY010000021.1 coordinate 204,618, forward strand.
TCGACGGGGAAGCGCTGGGCGCCGAATCGGTCCCCGCCGTCGGCGCCGGCATGGGCATGAACGGGCTTACGAGGCCTTGAGTCGGCGCCGGCGGAATCGCCGGAGTGGACGGCGGCGTTGATGTGGCCGTGGCGGCAGGCTGATTCGCCGGGATCTGCGCAGACGGGCTTGCCGGATTGGCTGACGACGCTGGGGAAGTCGCGGCGGCAGGCGGAGTCGCCGGGGTCTGCGCCAGCGCGCCCGAAACCAGAAGAGGCAGCGCGGCCAGCGCGCCTGCAAACAAAACCCGCAGCGTCATGCGACAGGACCCGACATGAGGCGAGACGCGCTTCACGTGCGCCCCGGACCAATTCACTATGCACATTAAGGTTACCAATTTGTCGCCGCGCGCAATATCGCGGCATTGGCGATGGCTTTTTCGCCCATTACGACGCTTGCGCCGCAAAAGCAAAGGCCGCCCCGAGGGGCGGCCTTTGAGAGGCGCGAACGCGCTTTTGGCTTTCACTCGATGCCGGGTGAGAGCCGGTTGCTACGGGACCGCCGGAAGCCGGCGACCCCGAGGCCGCATACACAGAGCGCCATGAGCGCCCACGCAGACGATTCAGAAGACGCATAGTTAACCGCCCCGTAGGGCAACCCGATTGCGAGAGCACCGTAGCCTGCCGCGACCGCAATCCGTCGCGGATTAGCTGAGCTGATGGACATGTTACCCCCAAGTCCAAACGAGGTCAGTGCCGTAGGGTTAAGCGCCAACCGTGACAGCACTATGGCATTTGCTGCAATTGCGAACAAAAAATCTTCGCGTTGCGGTAAGACGCCCACAGCAATTAACATGCCGTTAATCCGGGGCGGTCGTCGTTGCCGGTTGCGAGCTAGGCTCAGCCGACCACCACAATATGCAATCGTCGGGGCCCATGCGCGCCGAGCAGCAGGGTCTGCTCGATATCGGCCGACCGCGACGGGCCGGTGATGAAATTGAGCGTGCGCGGCGCGCCGCCCTTGCCGTAGACGTTCCGCAGCTTGGCGAACACGCTCTCGTAATCGGCCTCGATCGCCTCGCGCGGCAGCATGACAATGTGGTTGTCGGAAAGAAAATTGAGCGTCGTCGGATTGTCCGGGCCGGAGACGAGCGCCAGCGTTCCGGTTTCGGCAATTCCCGCAAAGGCCGCCGAGACGGCGTTGACGTCGCCGCCATCGGAAGGGCCGCGCAGGATTTCGAGCGTGGTCTCGCTCCACGGCATGTCCGTCAGGCGCGGATCGTCGCCCATGCGCAGGGTCGCGGGACAATTGCTCTCGCGCAAGTAACGGGCGATTTCCGCCGGCGCGTCCGCCCATTCCCGCACCTCAGTCACGCTCGCCTGGGCGCGCTCGGCCTCAGCCTTGAAGGTCGCGAGCCGCGCCGAGACGTCGCCCTGACCGCGCTTGGGCACGATTCCGGGCGGCGCCTGGGTGAGCCGCGTTTCGACTTCGAACCGGCGCGTCGCTTCGTCGCCGGTTACGCCAAGCGAGCGGCGAATGCTGGCGAAGACCGCCGCGCGGGAACTCATCGAACCGCTCCGCTCCGCGACCGCCACTGGCTCTGAAACGTGGCCCCCTGAGGCGCCGCGAGATCGCGATAGCGCGTCCAGCCACCGGCGAAGGGCAGGGAAGCGAAGCGGCCCTTGTTTCGGCCGGCGAGATGCAGGGCGCGCGCGGCGATACCCGTCGCCAACCGATAGAGCGCCGGGCGGCTGGCGAAGAACGCCCAGAACCCGAGGCCGTAGCGCATCGGCGCCGGCGACAGGCGGCGCTCGAACTCACGCTCGCGCCAGTGTCGCATCATGCCGGGCAACGGGATGCGGACCGGGCACACCTCCTCGCAGCGGCCGCAGAAAGTCGAGGCGTTGGGCAATTGCCCGCCCTCGGCGACGCCGATCAGCGAAGGCGTCAACACCGCGCCCATCGGTCCCGGATAGACCCAGCCGTAAGCATGGCCGCCGACCGCCTGATAGACCGGGCAATGATTCATGCAGGCGCCGCAGCGAATGCAACGCAGCATGGACTCGAACTCGCCGCCGAGCATCGCCGAGCGGCCATTGTCGAGGATCACGACGTGATAGGCTCTCGGACCGTCGGGATCGCCCGGCCGGCGCGGCCCGGTCGACAGCGTCGTATAGACCGAGGCGTCCTGGCCGGTCGCCGAGCGCGCCAGCACGCGCAAGAGCTGTGCGGCGTCCTCGAGCGTCGGCACGATTTTTTCGATCGAGGCGATGACGATATGCGCCTCGGGCAAGATCTGCGTCAGGTCGCCGTTGCCTTCGTTGGTGACGATGATCGACGCTCCGGTTTCGGCGACCAGGAAGTTCGCGCCGGTAATCCCGACGTCGGCCGCCAGGAATTTCGCCCGCAGCACCTGCCGGGCTTCGGCCAGCAATTGTTCGGGTTCGGCAAGAGAGCGCTCGGGCAGGAGATCGCCGTGCGCCTTGCGGAACTCCTGCTCGACGTCCTTTGCGGTCAGATGAATCGCCGGCGCGATGATGTGGGAGGGCGATTCGCCGCGCAATTGAATGATGTACTCGCCAAGGTCCGTCTCGACCGGCTCGATGCCAGCCGCCTCGAGCGCGGCGTTGAGCCCGATCTCCTCGGCGATCATCGACTTGCCCTTGGTGGCGCTCTTCGCCCCCATCGACTTGCAGAGGTCAATGATGATCTTGCGCGCTTCGTCGGCGTCCTGCGCGAAATGGACTTCGCCGCCGCTCGCACGGACCTTTTGCTCGTAGGCCTCGAGATAAAGGTCGAGGTGGGCGAGCGTGTGATCCTTGATCGCCCGGGCGCTGTCGCGCAGCGCCTCGAACTCGGGCAACCTTGCGGCCGCCGCCGCCCGCCGATCGACGAAATTGCGCGAGAATGACATCGCTTTTTGCAAGCGGTCGTTGGTCAGCGCCTCATGGGCGTTCTCCTTGAATTGGGTCGAGGTCGCGACCACGCTCATCGGGCGGCCTCCAGCTTGCCTTCGCCAATCGCCGGTCCGTCCGCCATTCCCGCCAGAATCTCGGCAACGTGACGCGCCTTGATCGGCGATCCGTCGCGCTGAAGCTTGCCGGCCATGTTCATGAGACACCCGAGATCGCCGGCGAGCACCGTATCGGGTTGGACGCTCCGGATGTCGTCGGCCTTGCGCCCGACGATCGCATTTGAGAGTTCGCCATATTTGGTCGCGAACAGGCCGCCAAAGCCGCAACAGACCTCCGCATCGGTGAGTTCCACCAGCGTCAACCCTTCGACCCCGGCCAGAAGCCGACGCGGCTGCGTCTTGACGCCGAGCTCGCGCAGGCCTGCGCAGGAATCATGATAGGCGACGGTTCCCTCATAGCGCGCCGCGACCTTTTTGACGCCCATGACGTCGACCAGGAAGCTGATCAGTTCGTGCGTCTTTTCGGCGAATCGCTCGGCCCGCGGCGCGAGATCCGGCTCGCCCGCGAACAGCTCGGGATAGTGCTTGATCAGCATGCCCCCGCACGAGCCGCTCGGCGCAACGACATAGTCGCAGTCCTCGAACGCGTCGATCGCCTGCCGCGCCAGCGTTTTCGCGCTGTCGCGGTCCCCGGCATTGTAGGCCGGCTGCCCGCAGCAGGTCTGGCTAGGCACGACCACCTTGCAGCCGGCGTCTTCGAGCAATTTGACCGCCGCGAATCCGACGCTCGGCCGGATGATGTCGACGAGGCAGGTGACGAACAGTCCGACGCGAGGCTGAGATTTCGGGCCTGGGGAGGCCCCCGTCATATTCATTCGTTGATCGATCCTTGGCCCAAGACGGGCGCTGGCGCTCTTGTCGCTCAGCCTTCGCCTGCCTTAAACTCGCATAATGGCCACGGATATCGCAACCCGCGTCTATAATCACACGTTTCGCATCGATCCCGCGGTGCGGACGCTGCTCGACACCGATTTCTACAAGCTTCTGATGCTCCAGATGATCTGGAAGATGCATCCGAAGCGGCAGGTCGCTTTCCAGCTCATCAACCGGACGACATCGGTCAGGCTCGCGGATATCGTGGACGAGCGCGAGCTGATCGACCAGCTCGATCATGCGCGCACGCCTGCAGATTCGCCAAGAACGAGCTGATCTGGCTCGCCGGCAACACGTTTTACGGCACGCGCCACATTTTCGAGCCCGAGTTCATGGAGTGGCTGGCGGCGTTCCAGCTGCCCGAATACGAACTGACAAAGCGCGACGGGCAATATGAGCTCCGCTTCGCCGGACCCTGGACGGGCACGACGATGTGGGAGATTCCCGCCCTCGCCATCATCAGCGAATTGAGGGCCCGCGCCGCGATGCGCGGCATGAGCCGATTCGATCTCGACGTGCTCTACGCCCGGGCCAAAGCCAAGCTTTGGTCGAAAGTCGAGCGGCTTGCGGATCCTCGAGCACGAGCAAGGGCCCGTCAGGTTAACCGATTTCGGCACCCGGCGGCGGCACAGCTTTCTCTGGCAGCGCTGGTGCGTCGAGGCGATGCAGGAGGGTCTTGGCGCGAGTTTCATCGGCACCTCGAATGTCAAACATGCGATGGACACCGGGCTCGAAGCGATCGGCACCAACGCGCACGAATTGCCGATGGTCTATGCGGCGCTCGCCGAGGACGACGACGCATTGTTCGAGGCGCAATACAACGTGCTTAAGGACTGGGCGACGATGTACGGAGGCAACCTGCTGGTCGTCCTGCCGGACTGCTTCGGCACGACGTCGTTCCTCAAAAACGCGCCCGATTGGGTGGCGGACTGGAAGGGCGCTCGGCCGGACTCCAAGGCGCCGATCGCGGCGGCGCGGGAACTGATCGAGTGGTGGAAGGAACGAGGTCGCGATCCGAGGGAAAAGCTCGTCGTGCTTTCCGACGCGATGGACATCGATTCGATCGAGGAGGCGGTGCGGGCGCTCCGCGGACAGGTCAACGTGTCGATTGGCTGGGGCACCAACCTGACGAACGATTTTGTCGGTTGCGCCCCGGCCGGAGTGGATGGCCAACTCAAGGCGATCTCTTTTGTCTGCAAGGTTGTGGAGGCGGATGGGCGGGCCGCCGTCAAACTCTCGGACAATCCCAATAAAGTCATGGGCCCTCCCGAGGAGGTCGAGCGCTATCGCCGGGTGTTCGGCTTAGCCGGAATGAGGGCCGCGCCCCTGACGGTCTGAGCGGGTGCGGGCGAGGTCGACCGCGCGCGATCGTCGTTTTCGGGTGGGCGCTGCCCTCATGAGCGGCTAAATGATCGTCACTGGCTCCGCCAATCCCGGCCGTCGAGAGAATTTTACGGACCGCACATGCTCGACATTCCCAGCGTTCCGCCCGCCGGCTCCGATTACGCCATCGTCAAGCGCGCGATCGAGTTCATCTCCAGGCGCTATCGCGATCAGCCTTCGGTCGAGGCGATCGCCGAACATGTCGGCCTGTCGGCTTCGCACTTCCAGCACGTCTTCAAGCGCTGGGCAGGGCTGACGCCGAAGGCGTTCCTGCAGGCCGTCACCATCGAGCGCGCGCGCGAACTCCTGCGCAGCTCGGCGAGCGTGCTCGACGCGGCCTACGACGTCGGCCTTTCGGGCCCGAGCCGGCTGCATGACCTGTTCGTCGCCCACGAGGCGCTGACCCCGGGCGACTACCGGCGCGACGATCTCACCCTCGCTTACGGCTTCCATCCCTCGCCCTTTGGCGAGGCGATCGTGGTCGCGGCGCCGCGCGGCATGGCGGGTCTCGGTTTCGTCGACGAGGGAAATCGCGAGGCCGCGCTCGCCGACATGGCGCGGCGCTGGCCGCGAGCGCACCTCGTCGAGGATGCGCGCGCGACGGCCCCTTATGCAAGCCGCGCCTTCGATCCCGCCCTCTGGCGCTCCGACGCGCCTTTGCGCATCGTCCTGATCGGCACGGATTTCGAGCTTCGGGTCTGGGAGACGCTGCTCAGCATTCCGTTGGGCCGCGCCACCACCTATTCGGACATCGCCTGCAGAATAGGCAAGCCAACGGCCGCGCGCGCCGTCGGCGCCGCGGTGGGCAAAAATCCGATCTCGTTCGTCGTGCCCTGTCATCGGGTGCTGGGGCGCTCGGGAGCGCTTACCGGCTACCATTGGGGCCTGGCGCGCAAGCAGGCGATCATCGGCTGGGAGGCGGGGCGGATCGGCTCCGGCGGGTGAGGATAGCCTAAACGGCCGACCACGCGACGCGTCGCGGCTACTTCCTCAGCACCTGAACGGCCGGCGCCGGCTTCGTCTCCGGCTCAAATCTCGAGGGCACGTCCGCCGGCGGCGGCGCGGGATAGGCGATGCGCAGGCCGGCCTCCCGCATCCGGCGCAAGACCTCGAAATTGATATCGCTTCGCGTACGCTCCCCCCGCTCGATGTCGTCGACGAAGCAGATCAGGTTGAACTTGAGCGACCAATCGCCGAACTCGGCGAACAGCACTGACGGCGCCGGAATCGCGAGCACTTGCTCTTGCGCCTTGGCCGCGGAGATCATGAGGTCGCGCACTTGATCGACGTCGCTTTCGTAAGTGACGTTGACCGAAATGATGATGCGTCCGACGCGATCGTTGTGAACCCAGTTCTTGACGACGCCGCTGACGAAGTTGGAGTTGGGAACGATCAAACTGCCGCGATCGAAGGTCTCGATCTCGGTCGCGCGGGCTTTGATCGCGCGAACAATTCCCTGATCGGATCCCACAACCACCAGGTCGCCGACGCGGATCGTGCGCTCCCATAACAGGATGAGACCGGAGACGAAATTGTTGGCGATCGTCTGCAGGCCAAAGCCGATACCGACCGACAACCCGCCGGCGATCAGGGCGAGTTTCTGTACGTCGAGGCCGATTTGGGCTCCGGCCAGCATCGCGGCGACAATCACGCCGATGTAGCCAAAAATCGTCTGAACCGAATTTCTCACGCCAGCGTCAAGGCGTGTCTGCGGCAAGAGCCGGGAGCCAAGCCAATTCTGGATGAGCCGGGTGAGGAAGACCGCAACGGCGAACACGATCACCGCGCCGATCAACGACGACAGGGATAGGGTGACGCCGCCGAACGAGAAGCCGAAATAGGCCGAGCGCAGCGCGCCGAACATGTCCTGCGACTGCACGCCCCATGGCTTCAGCACCGCCCCGAAGGCGAGCATCGCCACCACCACGCGGGCGACGCCCTGCAGGATGACGGAGATCTGCGCGAGCACATTGCGGCGCAGTCCCGCCATGGCCAAGAGACGCGACCCAATCGGCCCATCCGGCTTGAAGACGGCGTCGGTTCCGTCCTGGGCGATGATGTCGGCGATGGTGAGCGCGGCGCCGACGACGCTCAGGTAAATCGCCTGGTTGATGAGGAACGTGGCGAAGGCGACGTAGCCGGTCACAGCGGCGAGGAAGATGATCAAGGCGGCAGCCATAGCCGAGCGTTCTCAAGGGGGCCCAGGCCTCGCTTTGCGGCGACCCTTGCGCGCCCGCCGGCTGCGCCGCCGAGCTGGCGCATCGCATAGGCGAGCGCGATCGCGGCGACGACCGCGCCGACGCCCCGCGTCGCGACCGCGATATTGAGCGAGGCCGCGGCGTCAGCCACGGGCTCGACCAGCCGCTCGACAGCCCAGATCGCCGCAAACGTCATCGCGAGCCGATAGAGGATTGCCGCCGACCGATCGCTGACCGGAACGAGCCTCCAGGCCGGGCGTCCAGGCGCGAGCAGGCCGCGGCCAAGCGCATTGATGGCGATCAGCACGCGCGCCGCCTCGAAGCGCGGCGTCGATGACCCCCTGCATGCTCGGATCGGAGAGATCGAAGGAGTTGAGCGCGCCGGCGAGCATGCCCAGACCGGCGAGCGGCAGCACGGCGAAGATCGCGAATGTCCAGGCGGCGGCGAGCGCGCGGCGCAATCGGCTCGGCGTCGTCTCGCCCACGTCCCGATAGACGAACCGGCGCGCGATCCAGCCAAGCGGAGCCGCGGCCAGCGCGAGCGCGACCACAATCGCGGCCATGCCGATCTTGGCGAGCAGCGGCCGTTCGCCGATCGCGCCGAGCCAGTTGTCGATGAGATTGCGGACCACCGCGGCGTCGACCGGGAGCTCCCGTCCGACAGCGGCCCAAAGCTGCGGATTGAAAACGCTCGACGAGCGAGCGAACGTTCGCGCCGCGAACAACTGACGCCGCGCCGCGCTGATGCGCGTGCTGACGTCGTTGGCCTCCAGCAACATGGCGCGCGCGGCGCGCAAGTTTGCGTCGATCCTGTCGTGCCTTTTCTTCTCGTTCTCGAGATCCTTGGCGGCGAGGTCGGTCGCTGGCGCGGGCTGGCCAGATTTGGGCGTGAGCTCGTCGAGACGCTTCGTCGAGTCCGCGAGGCGAGGGGCGAGGGCGGCAATCGTTGCCTGCAACTCGAGGGCAAGCGCGTCGGTCTGGCTGCGCAGAGTTCTGCAAGCCCGCGTCGTCGAGGCTCTTGTCCCGAAGCGCGGTTTCCGTCGCGGTCAGCGTCGCCCGCGTCTGGTCGAGGTCGAGCCGATGGGCTTCCTGCGCGCCGGCGCGCCCGAGCCCCGTGAGGAGCAGGGCGAGAACGATCCAGCGCAACAGGCGCAATGCGGATGCAGGCTTCATTACAGACTAAATGGTCCCCGGCATGATTCGCGGCGCTCCCCTTTGTCATCCGACCATGGCGGCCCTGCGGCGGCAACCGGACGCTGACGGAGCGTTCACCTTGGGGCGAGGTTAGGGGCTGCGCACTCAGGCCAGCTTTGTTAAAGGGACCAAAGACCCATGAGGGCCATCTGGTGACCCAAACGATTCTCGTCGATTCCGCGAGCCAGAACGCCGCGAACCGGCGACCCCGCCAGCCAGGCGCCGGGCGCCGCCGGCGAACGCGCGCTCGATTGCCTGCTTGCGGCCGGTTTCGAGCGCACGGAGCCGCCGATCCTGCACCCGGCGGCGATCTTTCTCGACATGTCCGGCGAGGAGGTCCGCCGCCGCCTGTTCCTGACGTCCGATGCCGCGGGCGAGGAATTGTGCCTCAGGCCCGAATATACGATCCCCGTCTGTCGCGCCTATCTCAGTTCCGACAAGGCCGGCAAGATCGCCGAATATTCCTATCTTGGGCCCGTTTTCCGCGCGCGCGCTGGCCAGGTCGGCGAGCAGACGCAGACCGGACTTGAAAGCTTCGGGCGCCGGGACGCCGAAGCGGCCGATGCGGAAGTGTTCTCGCTCGCCATGGAGGCGGCGACGGCGGCCGGGGGCGGATCGCTCACGGCGCGGCTCGGCGACGCCGGCCTGTTCGACGCCATGCTGGATGCGCTGAAGATTCCGGAGCCGTGGCGAAGGCGGCTGCGCCGCGGCGTCGCCCGCGGGCGGAGCCTCGAGGCCATTTTCAGCCGCCCGAGCCAGAGCGCGCTCGCGCAACCGGGCGTGCTGGCGGCGCTGGAGAGCGCCGATCACGCCGGCGCCAAGGCGCTCGTCGAGGACCTGCTTGCGATCGCCGGCATCGACGCGGTCGGCGGCCGTAGCGCCGGAGAGATTGCCGACCGCTTTCTGGAACAGGCGTCGCTCAGGTCGGGTCCGCCGATCGAGGCGGAGAAACGGGCGGTGCTCGACGCCTTCCTGGGCATTTCCGGCGATCCCGACCAGGCGGCGGTCGAGCTTCGTCGCTTGGCCCATTCCGCCGGCCTGACTTTGAGCGCCGCGCTCGATGCGTTCGAACGACGCAACGGCTTCATCGCCGCGCGCGGCGTGGCGATCGAGGCGACCCGGTTCAGCGCCGCCTTCGTGCGCGATTTCGATTATTACACCGGCTTCGTGTTCGAGGCCCACGATCCCCATTTGCCGGCTGCGAAGACCGCCCTCGCCGGCGGACGTTACGATGGGCTCGCCCGGCGCCTCGGCGCGAATGAGGACATTCCCGCGGTCGGCGCGGCGATCAATCTCGACCGGCTCACGAACGGGGGAGAACGCTGATGGCGGCCGGCAACGGCGCCGAGGGTCCGTTCGTCCTCGCCGTCCCCTCCAAGGGGCGATTGCAGGAGGCCGCCGCCGCGTTTTTCGCTCGCGCCGGGCTCGAACTCGTGCAGGGGCGGGGCGCGCGCGACTATCGCGGCGCGATCGCCGGGCTGCCGGGCGTCGAGGTCGCCTATGTCTCGTCGGCCGAGATCGTCGGCCAGCTTGCCGCCGGATCCGCGCATTTCGGCGTCGCCGGCGAAGATCTGGTGCGCGAGAAAGTGGCCGACGTCGAGGCGCGGCTCGAGCTTTTAAGTCCGCTCGGCTTCGGCCACGCCAATGTTGTCGTCGCTGCGCCCAAGGCCTGGATCGACGTGCGCACCATGGCCGATCTCGACGACGTCGCTTCGGCCTATCGCGCCAAGCGCGGCGAGCGGATGCGCGTCGCGACCAAGTATGTCAACCTCACCCGCCGCTACTTCGCCGAGCATGGAGTAGCCGACTACCGCATTGTCGAGAGCCTGGGCGCGACCGAAGGCGCGCCCGCGTCCGGCGCGGCGGAACTCATCGTCGACATTACGACGACTGGCGCGACGCTCGAAGCCAATGCGCTCAAGACGCTGGATGACGGAACCATCCTGCGCTCGCAGGCGACGCTGATCGCCTCGCTCACCGCGCCTTGGGGGCCGAACGCGAGGCAAGCCGCGCGCGACATCCTCGCGCGCATCGCGGCGAGCGAGGATGCGCGGCAATCGCGCGAAGTCCGGGCGCGGCTGCCGAGCCCGGCGCATGTCGTGGTCGAAACGGCGGCCGAGCGCTTCGGCGCCGTCTCGGCGACCGGCGAGGATGTCGATCCGCACGGCTTCGTCGCGCTGCATTGCGCGCGCGACAAGGTGGCCGAGCTTTCCGGCTGGCTGCTCACTCAGGGCGCCGAGCGGGTCAGCGTCGCGGCGCTCGAACAGACCTTCGCCGCCCGCAATGCACTCTACGATGCGCTGGAGAGCCGGATCGGCGCGGGCGGGCGCTGAGGCCTTCGATCTGTCCGCTGCGGGCCCGCGGCGGCGCAAGCTCTGTCGGGGTGAGCCTGCTGATGGGTGATCGCCCGGGCTCGCCGCAGCCGAGAAATATGCAAGTGTCGCCGTGTCGCTGGACGCGCTAAGCTCAATCGCGGGGGGACGCGCGGAAAAGAGAAGCAGGCGGCCGGTGAGCAAGTCAGAACTGAAGTGGAGCGAGAAGCAGGAGGATGCGGATTTCGACGCCGCGTTCCAATATCTTTCGCTTCTGTGTTCCGACAGGAAAGCCCACGCGCTCGTCAAAAGCCTTCGCGGTTCCAAGCTCCTCGAACATGCGGCGAAGGATTTGTTGCGCGCCGCCGAACTCCCGCTTCTGCCGCGTGACGATCCGCATGTGGACGAAGACCTGAAGCGCATTCAAAAAGCAAAGCCCCTCGCGCCGGTCCTCCTCGTTCGCGGAGACATGGCGAATGATCGGCCTCTCACCGTCGCGGACGGCTATCATCGAATCTGCGCAGTCGTTTATTTCGACGAGAGCGCGCCTGTTCGCTGCCGGGTCGCCGACATAGCCGCCAGAAGTGCGTGATGGACTTTCGATCGTTCCTTGGCGAGCCGATGGGGCAGAGCTCGCTCCAACTCGCCGAGCTCGCTCTCGCCTTCGTTCTGAGCGCGTCGATCGGCCTCGAGCGCGAAATTCGCCAGAAGAGCGCCGGCCTGCGCACCTATACGCTCGTCGGCTTCTCGTCCGCGCTCGTGATGTTGGTCTCCAAATACGGCTTCACCAACATCCTCGAATCTGGCCGGGTGGTGCTCGATCCTTCGCGTATCGCGGCGCAGATCGTTTCGGGCATCGGCTTCATCGGCGGCGGCCTCATTTTTGTTCGCAAGGATATCGTTCGGGGTCTGACGACGGCGGCGACCGTCTGGTTGACCGCCGCGGTCGGCATGGCCTGCGGAGCCGGACTTCCGATCCTGGCCATCGCAGTCACCTTTGGCCATTTCGTCGTGGTCTTCGTGTTTCCCTCCATCGAGCGCCGGCTGCCAAAATCCCGTTGGGCCCCGTCGTCGCTGCAGATTTCCTATCAGGACGGCCGCGGCGTCCTTCGTGAGGTGCTTGCGTGTTGCACCGGTAGCGAGTTCGCGGTCAGTCGCGTGCAGGTCGAGCGGGATCCTACCCAGGAGGTCGGCGCCGCGCGCGGGCTCGGCCAGGACATTTCGACCTCCGAAGAGGCCGGCGGCGGCAATTGGACTGCGCCAAAGGGCGTCGTCACGCTGCGTGTCGAGGTTCGCGGCGCGAAGTCGGTCGCCCGGCTCGCCGAGCGCTTGAGCGAGATCCCCGGCGTGACTTCAGTTCAAATGGGCGACGGCAATCTTATTACCGACTGAGCGCCGTCAGTAGATGAGTTTGCTTGCGGCGACCGACGCGCGCTTGGCGAACTTTTCGACGATCGCCTTCAGTTCCGGGTCTCGGATGAGCGAGATCGCCTTCTCGGGATCGACCCACTGAACCACCCGCTGTCCGAATTCGGGCCAGGTCGCGCTTTGCCTTCTCACCAGCAGCGGGAAGATCTTGACCTCATAGTCCGGGTCGGCGTCGTTCTCACCCGCCGTCTTCTTGTATCGGAAAACGCCGATCGCTCGCGCGCCGATCTTCCCCCTCACGCCCGCTTCCTCGAACGCCTCGCGCGCAGCCGACTTCGAAGGCGTGAGCCGCTTGATCGGCCAACCCTTGGGCACGATCCATCGCCGTGATTGTCGCGTGGTCACGACGAGGATCTCCAGCGCCGCCATGGACGTGAACCGATAGGGCAGGGCGCCGTATTGGACGCGGACTGCCGGCCCAGCCCTTCGTTTTTTTGGCTTGCGGGGGATGATCGAATCTCCGGCGACTCGCGCTTTAACGCGTTCTAGCTCGCATAGTTACGAATGAGGGAAAATAAAAGCCCCGCGCCAATTCGAACGACCGCGTTCCGGGCAAGTTCGGGTTGGATCGGCGCCAGTTCATTTTGCCGAGGGCTTGCAAGCGACGCCTGTCACGGCGGAAGCCCGCTTTCCCGGCAAGTCTCGATGACCGAATCATAGACCGTCGCGTCGCGCGCGGCGACGCGCGACCAGTTGCGCCCCTTCGACCGCGGCGAAGATCGCGCTCATACCAGGACGCGATGATCGGAACCGATCATCGCCTTATGGCCGAAGCGCGAATGCGCGCCCCAAGCCGTTGCGCGGGTTTGAGCGCGATGAGTCGCGCTCAAACAGAATTGGTATAAGATGTCGAGGTTGCGTACCTGTCGTGAGGTAGGCAACCTCGATCGAACAGGAGACGACTGGATGGCTGAGCATTTGCTAATCGGAAATGGCTAAATCGGGTTGGGAGACTCTGCTCTCGCTCTCGCTCTCGCTCTCGCTCTCGCTCTCGCTCGCGGGCGCGGGCCGGGACGGGCTCGGGAATGCTGTAATTCCAGAATCGATCGACATTATCTTGCGCAAAAACGAAATACAAGCTACAATCGTCGGCAATGGCAGACTGGACCGCCTTAAGCTCCGCGATCGGGACGACGCGTTCCATGAAGCCGCCCGCGTCTCGCTTTTACAACCAGAACGGGTAGCCGGCGATTGGGGAGAAGTCTCTTGTTTGAATCGGCTGTAACCCATTGAAAAGTCCCGATTCGAAAAAATAAACGTTAGTAAATGAAAGCACTTTTACTAACGTTTAGGCGCGTTTATGGGCGTTTAATTGCCTTTATTTGAAATCGTATTCGCGCTTGAGGTTGTGTCTGCCCGCGTCAGCCGCCCCGACGCATCAGCATGCCTCGCGCCGGATCATAGGCGATCACCGCTGCGCCCAGGAACGCGGCCGTGCATCCCGCAACGACGGCGAGCGCCAGCCAATTGACCTGCTGGTAGAAGGCAAAGCGGATGAGCTCCACCGAATAGGTGAAAGGATTCAGCCGGCAGACTGTCGCCAGCCACGGGCTTCCCTCCTGCACGCGCCAGAGCGGATAAAGCGCCGAGGATGCGAAGAACATGGGAAAAATGACGAAGTTCATCACCCCCGCGAAGTTCTCCAGTTGTCTGATGAGCGACGACAACAACATCCCGAGCGCGCCAAGCATTAGGCCGGACAACGCGAGCGCCGGCAGAATTGTGAGGTAACCCCACCAGGTCGGCGGCTCGATCTCCCAGAAATAAGCGATGATAAGAAAGGCATAGACTTGCAAAATCGAAACAGCGACGCCCGCGATCAGCTTCGAGGTCAGGAGAAACCAGCGCGGCGCGGGACTGACCAGCAGCATGCGCATGCTGCCCACTTCGCGGTCGTAGACCATCGACAGCGAAGATTGCATCCCATTGAAGAGCTGGATCATCGCGATCAGCCCCGGGGCGATATAGACCTCGTAGAGAACATAGGTGTCATAGGGCGGCATGATCGACACGCCGAGCGTTTGCCGAAATCCGGCGGCGAAAATGAACAGCCAGACCAGCGGGCGCACCAGCGCGGAAATGAAGCGCTCACGCTGGTGGAGAAAGCGCAGGCTCTCGCGCCATACGATGCCGTAGAGGCAGATCAGGCGCTGCGTCCAGCCGAACGGTCGGTCACCCTCAAGGACGGCGTCGCTCACCATTCGCCTCCTTCCCTGCCGTCGCCCGTCAACGACGTGAACGCCTCACCGATTGAGCGCGCGCCCGCGTCGCCAATAATGGAACGGGACGGGCCGTTCGCGAGCACGCGCCCCTTGTGCAGCACAACAACCTGGTCTTCATCGCGGATCTCGTCGACGAGATGGGTCGCCCAAAGAACGCCTATGCCTTCGTCAGCGACAAGGGCGCGTACGACCGCGAGGATGCCGGCGCGCGCCTTGATGTCGAGTCCCGCCGTCGGCTCATCGAGCAGCAACATGCGCGGCCGGTGCAGGAGCGCCCGCGCGATCTCGACCCGCCGCATCTGACCGCCGGAAAGGAACCGCACCTTGTCGCTGGCCCGGTCGGCGAGACCTACGCGGGCGAGTTGGATCGCTCCTCGCTCGCGCGTTTCACGCGCGCCGATGCCATGCAGAGCGCCATGATAGGCAAGATTTTGCGCGACGCTTAGGTCGGGATCAAGCGTGCGCTGCTGAAAGACGACCCCGAGCTGCGCGAGAGCCGCGCCGCTATTGCGCGCGACGTCGCGACCGAAAATGCGCACGGCTCCCGACCGGCTCACATAAAGATGCGTAACCACCGAGAATAGCGTGCTCTTGCCGGCGCCGTTCAAGCCCAAGAGCACGGTGAAACTCGCTGGCGCGACGTCGAAGCTTACCTCATCCAGAGCGATCCGGGCGCCATAGGCGTGCGACACCTTCTCGACCGAGAGCGCGCTGACGGCCGCCTTCGGCACGACGTCGGCAGCGACTGTCATTGCTTCGAGATCGCGACGCCCCAAGGAAACGAACCGACGGCAATCGATTTGATCACCTTCAGCGCGGCCACATCGATGACAGAAACGTCGTTGGAGACGCCGTTGGTCGACAACAGATACTTGCCGTCCGGCGTGAGCTCCAGTTGCCAGACGCGCTGCCCGACCAGCAGATATTTGATCACCTTTTTGGTGGCCTGGTCGATAACCGCAACGCGATTGGCGGGACCGAGCGCGACGAAGCCGAGCTTGGCGTCGGCGCTGAAACGGATGCCGACCGGCTGGATCAGCTCCTTCGCGAGCCCCGGCACTTCAAACGTGATCGTATGCGCGATCACGTGCTTGACCGGGTCGATGACGCTGATTGTTCCGCCGACCTCGGACGACACCCACAGCTCCGAGCCGTCCTTGGTGTATTCGGCGTAGCGTGGACGGGGAGGCACAAGAATGTTGGCCACCGACTTCTTGTTCCGCCAGTCGATGAGGTGAGCCATGCTCGTCGTTTCGGAGGTGTTGACGACGATCGAGCCATCAGGACTGACAGCCACGCCCTCCGGCTCGACGCCGACTGGAAATTCGCTCACCACCTTGCGGGTCGCGGTGTCGATGGCGGTCAATAGCGCGTCGTTCTCGTTGGCGACAAAGACGAGCTTCCCGTCCGGACTCACGCGCAATTGCTCGGGGTCGGGCCCCGAGGGCAATTCGCCAACTTCCTTCAAGGTCTTTGTGTCGATAACTGCGATCGTATCGTCGTCGCCAAGGCAAACGAACATCAGCGCGTCATCCTTGGTCAACGCAATGCCGCGCGGCCTTTGGCCGGTCTTGACCGTACGCGTGACCTCGAGCTTGTCGAGATCGATGATAGAGATCGAATTGCCCTTCTCGTTGGTGACATAGGCGGTCGTCGCGTGGGCCGAACCCGAGAGCGCCCAAAAGCCTGCCAGGAGAGTCTAAAGAAACGCCGCGGCGCGTCATATTTTTCACTGGAGTTTGCATTTGGTCTCCGGCCTGTCGAAGCCGAGGGTGTCGAGTTCGGACGTCTGATGCAGGAAGCCTTCCTGGGGTGAAACCGAGACGGTGCCTCGCCCGTCGGTAAGCAGGATTGGTTGACGAAGCTGCTGATTCCAGGGGCGCAAGGTGAGTCCCTGCCCCTTGAATGCGCCGAGCGTAAAGCTTGGCGAAAGAAGGTCGTCCTGGATCGCCTTGGGGTCGCCGGATTTGGTGTGCGCGACCGCGTCGCCGATCAAGCGCATGGCCTCCCAAGCCTGGTTGTCGCGCGCACTCATGCCGCGTTTGAACGTGCGCTGGAAGCGGTTCTGCAACTGAACCGCGCCCCAGAATTCGTGAGAAGGGTCCCAACTCACGGGCCGCAACCCCGCGGAGCCGACGACCGGCCGGGCATCCCAGGTGCGATAGGGCAGAAAACCGGCGAAGACCTCGCTTTCGTCGGCCGCGACGAGCACGTCGTAATCAGGTGCGTTTTGCGTGAACACCGGCATCTGCCGCTGAACCTGAACGCTGCCGGAGTCCGAGCGCCGGCCTCCGCCCGTATCCTGGTACACGCGCTCCTCGACAATTTTGGCGCCGAATTTCTTCGCCGATCGCCGATAAGCTTCAGCGAGCAATTGGTCCTGCGGATGCGATCCGACCACGAGGAGCCAACGCCTCCACTGCTTCCAAATCAGATATTGCGCGAGCCCATCGGTGAGCATCGATCGAGTCGGGCTGACGTGAATCACATTGGCGCGGCAGTCCTCCTCGCGCAGACGATCGTCGGGCGCGCCGGCATTGAAGACGAGTACGCCAGAGGCGCGCGCGCGGTCTGCGATGGAGAGAACTTCCGCAGGAGGGAGGTCGACAATGAAAAGCCGCACACCATCGTCGATCATGCCCTTTAGCGACGCCATCGGATCCTCGCCGGGCGTGAGCTTCGCGTCGACAACGGAGAAGGATTGGTCGAGAAAGCGCCCAGTGGTGTTGTTGTCGTCCATCGCCATGCGCGCGCCGGCGACAAAGTCGTCCGCGGGGGGGATATCAAGGATAGAGACCGTGTCGCGCGGATGCGCCTCGCGAATGACGCCGACTTTGACTACGAGGGGGTCCGCGGCTGCCGACTGGCCGAGCGCCGCGCATAGAGCGAAAGCGACAACGAAAAGGGCGCACAGCGCCTTCAATTCATGCGAGCCAGAGGAAACGCGGAACGATCGGTTAAGCGTTGCTTGAGACGTGAACATTCCGCGGGGCGAGTCCTTTTCATCGAAGCGCCTTGCAGAGGCTAACCGTAGCGTCAGCACCGTTTCGAGGCATGCGACGGTTAGATGCTTCCTCCGGGCGAGAAGCCCCCGCGGCCCCCGGCCTCATCCGTAGGTAGGTTTAGTGAGAATTCGACGACGCCTGCTCGAGCGGCTCGTCGAGGCGTTCATCACCCGGGAAAGGACCGGGGATAGCTAGACTCGACGCTATGGAGATTGGCCCGCGCACCGGCTCTATGGCTTGCTTGGCGGCCTTCGCTCCACGTTCGTCCGCCCTATAAAGGCGGGCCGGCCGGCCGATTGTTACATCTCGGCCGACAGATAAGCCGTGACTTCCATGCCAGCGCAAACCTCGACAACCACAGGCACATTCCAAACCATGGATCTAACTCCTTGAGTTTCTCTCCTCGTGGGCCCATTCCGGTCCCACCGGGGCATACGTAGCATCGCGCGCCGGCTTCGTCACGTGCTTTGAACCGTCGATCAGGGCGCCGAACCTCGGCGGTGTTCACAAACGGACACCCCTATCCCTGGAGCGGCGCGATTGCTAAATCACGATCCTCGCGACGGCTGCGCTTCGCAGTGGGGCCGGCTCGGGATGGTGAGATCCGGGAGGACAATGTGAAGTTGTTGAGTTTTTCGCTTGCGGGGGCGGGGCTCCTTGCTTCGATGGGCGTGGCGATGGCGCAGGACGCCGCGGCTGGGGAGAAAGTCTTCGCCAAGTGCAAGATCTGTCATCAGATCGGCGAGGGCGCCAAGAACATGGTCGGGCCGGTGCTTAGCGGCGTCGTCGGCCGCAAGGCTGGCTCGTATCCGGGTTACCACTATTCCGACGCCAACAAGAACTCAGGCATCACCTGGGATGAGGCGACTCTCAGGGAATACCTCAGAGATCCGAAAGCCAAGGTCCCTGGAACCAAGATGGTCTTTCCCGGCCTGAAATCCGATGACGATATCGCCAATGTCATCGCCTACCTCAAACAGTTCGGTCCCGACGGCAAGAAGATCTGATCGCCGCCGGGCTTTTTTACATCGCCTCGAGATCGGACCGATCGATCTGCCGCTCGTGCAGCGCGGTTGCGATCAGCGCGCCAGACACGCCTGTTTGTTTGAGCCTCCGGAGATCGTCCGCGTTGCGGACGCCTCCCGCGGCATAGATTTCGCGCCCGCAGGCGATTGACTGGATCGAGGCCAGCCGCCCGAGATCGGGGCCTGCGGCGCTGCCGACCCGAGCGAGGGTCATGACAATGACCCGCTGCGGCCAAAGCGCGGGTTCGGCCAAGATCGCCTGCGGGCCTTGAAACGCATCGCCCCGGAAATCGAGCGAGAGCACGACGCGTGGTGAGCCTCGATGCTGTGCGATCAACTCGCCATCATGCTGGGATTCGCTGCCAATGACCGGCGCCCCAAGATCGGCGCCGACGAGAGCCTCGATTGCGCCAGCTTCGGCTGCGCCGTTGTCGACCCACGCCTGCAGGGCTGGAAACTCGTCGCGGATGCGGCGCAGCGTCGGGACATTGTCCCCACGGCCCTGGATCGCGTCGAGATCGGCGACATAAAGGGTCGCGAAGGAATAGACCGACAGGAGCCCACGCACGACATCCACCGGGTCGCTGGTGGGCGACAGCGGCGATTGCAGGGGCCGGTAGGACGCCCGATCGCCCATCCGCGCGCGGACGACCTGGCCATGCATGAGGTCGATGACGGGGATAACCTGCAACGCGGCCTCCAAGGCCCGGTGATGGAGGAAGGCTTCGAACTCGTAGCTTACCGAGCGCCGGTCGGAGTCGCGAGCGGCCGAACCGGGCGTCGGAGTACAACTTCCGGTCGAGCTTTATGAAAATAAACGCAAATAAGCACGCGCTAAATGAGCATAAACGTTAGTTAATTTGCTAGCGTTTACTAGCGTTTATTTTTTCGGATTAAGCTTTTTCAATGGGTTACGGCCGAGTCACATTAGGCGAATTTCCCTCGATCTCAACTCGCGTCTCCGGTTGCGTCTGCCGCACCCGTCGTCGCGCCTCGCCATGATTCTCCTTGAGCGAACGCGCGGCCGCGCTGTCGGATAACGGTCAATCTTATAGCATGAAATTCTGATTTTGCAAATCATTGGTTCAGGCTCTGGATTGTCCCGTCGCCGGGCGGACGCCTCGCTTAAGGCTCCATATCGACGGCGAAGACCTGCGCCGCCTTGTCCTTGAGCCAGGTCCAGGCCTCGGCCTCCGCCGGTCCGGCCGTCTTGCCGACAATGATCTCGAGGCGGGCAAGCTCCGCCTCGACCTCGGCGCGCGGCAGCATGTGCAGGCGGCTCACCAGCACCGCGGCCTCGATCACCGCCGCTTGCGCGCGATTGAAGCCCTGGAAGGGCGCGTGCGCGGCCTGATGCGCGACGCGGCACACGAAACGGGGTCTCAGCTCATGTTCGCGCACCTCGACGACGACGAGTTCGAGATGCGACAGCGTCGCGGCCAATCGCGGGGCTGCGACGAGAGTGGCGGGCGTCAGAGGCCAGTCGCGGCGGCCGGTGAGGCATCCTGCGAAGATGCGCACGTCATCGGTGAAGTTGGCGACGGCGAACGGGGCCTGACGCAGATTGTCGAGCGTCGTTGAGGGGTGAAACGGCGCCAGAATCCATTTGTCCTCCTCGGCGATCAGCCCCAGAGGCGCGATATGGGGTTGGCCTTGCGCATTGACCGTGGTCACGACGGCCTCGCGGATCAACGGCATGAGGTCACTCGTTCGCCGCGCGCGAGCGCAGCGTGTGGCCAGCTTCGCTAAGCCTCGTCCTGTCCTCGTTGCGGCGATCGACCGCGCAGCCCCAATCGAGCGGCTCGTCCTGGGCGTATCGTTTGCCAAGCTGAAAAGCGATTTCGGCCTTGGTCAGCTCGGACCCGAGATAGAAGGCATGGGCGCCGTCCGTTTCGACTCCGAGCTTATCGAACAAGGCAAACGCATCCTCAGCGACAAAATGGCCGGCGCGGTTGTAGACGTGAATTCCGTCCTCAGCCGCCTCGATCCGGTAGTTGTCGTCCTTCACTTGCGCCGATATCTCAGCGATCTCTTCACTCGTGTAGGGAAATGGCCTCTGGTCGTGGACCTGCAACAACGCCCGCCCATAGCCTCTCGGCAGGCTATGGTCCGTCGCTGCGGCGTACATGATGCGGCGCGCCGCGTCATGCTCCTGAATTGTGCGGCGCGTGT
Organism: uncultured Alphaproteobacteria bacterium; assembly: GCA_963833955.1. GTDB lineage: Bacteria > Pseudomonadota > Alphaproteobacteria > Rhizobiales > Beijerinckiaceae > Roseiarcus. Next base: position 225,383 of record CAWHZY010000021.1, read on the forward strand.
GCGGGCTGACATGGACGGTGAGCACGTTCGCGATACCGAGCTCCGAACAGATTCCGAGCAGCAACGCCGTGACGCCTACGGAATCGGCGTCGGTCAATTCCGTCAGGTTCCCGGTGCCCATCAGCATTTCCGCATCCGGCAGGCGCGCGCGTACTTCGCGATAGCGCGAAAGCAACTCGGCAAAGCCGAAGTGGATCGGATCGATAACCGGATCGAGGATCGCGCGAAGGCCCCGCTTTTCCGCGTCTTGGGCAGCGCGATAAAGGGAGGCCAGATCGCCATGCTGGGCCGGAATCAAAACGGGTCGTGCGCCGGTCTCTTCGGCGATAGCGAGATTGCGCTCGGTGAGGCTGAGGAGATAATCCGCGCCGGCGGCGGCGCCGCGACGCAGTTCGTCTGGGTCAGCAGAATCGACGCTGACGGCCAATTCCCTCGCCTTCAATTCTCGCACGGCGTCCTCGAGATGGGGGAATGGGGTATCCGGCAGGCACCCGAGATCGATGACGTCGGCGCCCTCGATGCGCAAGAGTTCGGCGCGCGCGAGAATCGCCTCGAGGCTCAGCTGTGACGCATCGACGATCTCGGCGAAGATTCTGAGCGCGTGGCGCGACAAATCGAGAGCCGCTCCGGCCTTGCCGAGAAACGTCGGCAGGTCTTTCAATTCATCGGGGCCGCGCTGGAATGGAGACGCCAAATTCCTGAGCCAAGCGCGTCAGGTCAGCGCGGCAACGCCCCGGGACGACCACACGGTCGGCGTTGATCGGGCGCGGCAGCCTGCGCATGAGGATGGGCTCGGTCATCAGCGCCGCAACCTTTACGCCCACGTTGAAGATGGACCAGTCGAATGGCGTCGGCGCCATCTCCTGCAACACTTTTTCGAGACGCTTCTCAGCGAGGCGGCCGGTCAAGAACAGGACGCGCTCACTCATGCCGCGACTTTGCTTCGGCGCTGCGCGATCGCTTCTTGAAGCTCGACGATCGAGTTGACCGTCGTCACGCCGGCGAAACGGCCCAGGCGCTCGCGGTTCTCCAGATCGATCGCGCGCGGATAGACCTTCACCATTCCTTTCGGCGCTTCCGTCTCGAGCTCGGGCGCCGTATCGCAGGCGAAGACGATGGTTGGGACGCGGCATTTTCCTGCCTGAGCGAAGACGTTGGTGATGAACTCGTCGGAGATCCCGTAGACGAATTTGGCGACCGCGTTCGAAGTTGCGGGAGCGACGATCAACGTATGATAGATCCCGTAGTAGAATTGTCCGACGGTCACCGAACTCGCCGACGTGTCGCGATAGATGCGCACGGAGCGTGGCAGGTCGAGGTCCTGCTTGTACATGCGCAGGACTTCGGATCCCGCCTTGCTGAGAAAGAGGTCGACATGTTCGAGCTCATGGATCAGAGCCAGGCTTTCCTTGAGGAAATGACCGGATCCCGTAAGCGCCCATCCCCAGCGCGGCGTTTGGCGTTTCGTCATTGTGCTGCCGGCGGTCGAATTGAGGTCGCTGCCACGATTTCAGGAAATATTCCTCCCCGCAACCCTTCGCTCAGCCTTGCGCCGTCGGTTGGCCCGGCGAGCCAAGCCTGAGCCCCGCTCTCGTTCAGATAGCGCGCGAACAACGGATCGACGATTCCGCGAGCGGCGAGATCGTGAGCATCGATGGCCGCGCCTTCGAAACGGCCATGCTTGACCAGCAGCAGACGGCCGGCGCCGAGCGCACCCGCCAGCCAGGCGGCGAGGCTGTCGGAGGTCAGGTCCCAGGTCTCCGGCAGGGCGGCTGCGCTCGCCATCGGCTCCGGCGACCAGACGGGAACCTTGCCGTCTTCGAGCGCACGCAAAATCGCGGAGCGCGACGCGGTCAGCCGCAAGGCGGGATTGAGGCTCGCGAGCGCGCGACCGAACTGCGCCATCGCCATCAGCGCCATGGCGTGCGCGGCGCGATCGTCGTAGCCGATCGAGACCTGGGCGGCGCGCACCGCGTCGGCAAAGGGGCCGCCGCCCGGCACAATCGCGATCGAGCCTGCCTCGGCCGCGATCGCGGCAAGCCAGTCCTTGAGATGCGGTCCGGTTGCGTGGCTGCCACCCAATTTCACGACGGCGAGCCGTGAGCGCAAGGAACGAACGCCGACCGGTTGTATGACTTGGGCCAGAATCCCTCCCAATCAATCGCAGTTTCGACGCTATTTTAGGAGTCGAGCCGACATCCTGTCGAGCAACGGGGCGCTTCCCCGACATTCTGGTAGGATCGAGCGTCGTTCTGGACAATTGGGGGCATGGTGAGCGTCGTCATCGGTTGGGATATAGGGGGCGCGCATCTGAAGGCCGCTCGCGTGAGGCAAGGCCGTGTCGAAGCGGTGGTCCAGGCGGCGACGCCGCTTTGGCTGGGACTCGACAGTCTGCACGCCGCGTTCGATGCGCTTAACGCTCAACTCGGCCGCGCCGACCGTCACGTGATCACCATGACCGGCGAGCTTTGCGACGCCTTTCCCTCGCGCCGAGAGGGCGTCGCGGGTCTGGCTGCGATCGCGGCCCATCGTCTCTCCCCTGCAACCCCGAGCCTCTACGCCGGCAGGGCCGGGTTCGTCGAGCTTGGCGAAGCCGCTTCCCACGCCGTCGACATCGCCTCGGCAAATTGGCACGCAAGCGCCGCGCTCGTCGCGCTCAGACTTCCGGACGCGCTGCTCATCGACATCGGCTCGACGACAACGGACATCATCCCAGTCGTCGGCGGTCAGGTCGCGGCCGTCGGCTACACCGACGCGGAGCGGCTCGCCGCGGGCGAGCTGATCTATACCGGAATGACGCGCACTTTCGTTATGTCGCTAGCCCCCAGGGCGCCGTTTCGTGGCGCCTGGACTCCGCTTATGAACGAATATTTCGCCAGCAGCGCCGACGTCCATCGGATTCTCGGCGACCTGCCCGACGGCGCGGATAAAATGTCAACCGCCGACGGACGCGAGAAGACCGTCGAGGCTTCGCGGGCGCGCCTGGCCCGGATGATCGGACGCGAGGCCGACGAAGGCGCCGATTCGGAATGGACCGGACTCGCGGCCTGGTTCGCGGAAGCGCAAATACGCCAGATTACCGACGCGGCGTCGCTCCGCCTGTCCCGCAACGATCTCGCGGCCGCGGCGCCGGTGGTTGCGGCGGGCGTCGGGGAAGGCCTCGCGGCGGAAGCCGCGCGCCGCCTGCAGCGGCCCTGTCTTGGATTTTCTTCGCTCATATCGGCTCCCGCGGAAGCCTCGCATTGCGCGCCCGCGGTCGCAGTCGCCTTGTTGGGCGCAAATCGGGAAGCGCTTCCTTCGAGTGCGGAGTCGTTGTAGGTCAAATCGGGGGGCGCCGAGAGAACCGACGATGCGCTTGACGGGCGTGGGATTACTGATGTTCGCGGGCGTTCATCTCGCGAGCGCCGCGGAAGCGGCCGCCGGGTCCGCGGCCGCCAATGACTATCCGACATCCGCCCGCGCCGATTATGTCTTCGCCTGCATGAAGACCAATGGCGACACGCGCGAGGCGCTCGACCAATGCTCGTGTTCGATCGATGTTATCGCTTCGCTGCTTCCCTATGACGCCTACGTGACGGCGGCGACGGTCGCGTCGATGAACCAGCAGACCGGACAACTCGGCTCCATGTTCCGCGGAAGCGCGATCGCGCGCGAAGCGCTCGCCCGGCTGCGGCGCGCTCAGGCGGAAGGCGAAATACGCTGTTTCTGACAGCTCGGCGAACGGGCGGGGGCGTCGCCTGGAGCAGGGGCGTCCGTGCATGCGCCCCCACACTTTTGGCAATGACGTTATCGTGACCAAAGATGGGTTGCCCCTTGCGCTCCAAATTCGATCGGGATATCGTCCGGTCGGTTTCGGCTGCACGAGCGCTGGGGAACGGGAGCCCTGGCGCACTTTTCGGAGATAGGGCGAATCCCCGCGAGTATTTAGCTCGTTTCGCCCTGTCGTGACACGCTGTCGACACCATCCCATGAGACAGTCGCTGCAAAGCGCTTTGACCCGTGATGGGTTGCGGGTCGCTTTGCTATAAGTCTAACCGGGAGGAAACAATGCGCAAACTTTTACTCGCAAGCTGCTTCGGCGCCGCGGCGCTGTTCACGGCTGGTTACGCGGCCGCGAATGACGAATTGGCAAAAATGGCCTCGGACCCGAACCAGTGGGTCATGCCGGCCGGAGACTTCGCCAACACTCGGTATTCCGAGCTCAAACAGATCAACACCGACAACGTCCATAAGATCGCGCCGGCCTGGACGTTCTCGACCGGAGTTTTGCGCGGACACGAAGGCGCGCCGCTCGTCATCGGCGACGTGATGTTCCTCCACGCCCCGTTCCCGAACACTGTGTTCGCGCTCGACCTAAACAACGACGGCAAGATCCTCTGGAAATACGAGCCCAAGCAGGATCCGAACGTCATCCCTGTGATGTGCTGCGACACGGTGAACCGCGGCTTGTCCTACGCCGATGGCAAGGTTTTCCTCCATCAGGCGGACACGACTCTGGTCGCGCTCGATGCAAAGACCGGCGCTGTCGTTTGGTCAGTCAAAGACGGCGATCCCTCCAAGGGCGAGACCGGCACCGATGCGCCACACGTGTTCAAGGACAAGGTGTATATCGGGGTGTCCGGCGGCGAGTTCGGCGTTCGCGGTTGGCTCAGCGCCTATAACGTCAAGGACGGCAAACTCGCTTGGCGCGCCTATTCCGAAGGCCCGGATTCGGACCTCCTCGTCGACCCCGAGAAGACGACGGCGCTCGGCAAGCCAATTGGCAAGGATTCTTCCCTCAAGACCTGGGAAGGCGATCAATGGAAGATCGGCGGCGGCGACACGTGGGGCTGGTATTCCTACGATCCCGAACTCAACCTGATCTATTATGGGTCCGGCAATCCCTCGACCTGGAATCCGAAGCAGCGGCCCGGCGACAACAAGTGGTCGATGACGATCTGGGCTCGCAACGCTGATACCGGCGAGGCCAAGTGGGTCTACCAGATGACGCCTCACGACGAGTGGGACTACGACGGCGTCAACGAGATGATCCTCACCAATCAGAAGATCGACGGCAAGGACCGCAAGCTGCTCACTCACTTCGATCGTAACGGCTTTGGCTACACGCTCGACCGTGACTCGGGTGAGTTGCTAGTCGCCAACAAGTTCGATCCGAAGGTGAATTGGGCGACCGGCATCAACATGGACAAGTCTTCGCCGGATTATGGGCGTCCGATCCGCGTCAAGGCGATGTCGACCGAGGCGAACGGCGAGGACGTCAACTCCAAGGGCATCTGCCCGGCGGCGTTGGGTTCCAAGGACGAACAGCCCGCGGCCTATTCGCCCCAGACCGAGCTCTTCTACGTGCCGACCAACCACGTCTGCATGGATTACGAGCCGTTCAAGGTGAGCTACACCGCGGGCCAGCCCTACGTCGGCGCGACGTTGTCGATGTATCCGCCCGCCGGCGACAGCAACATGGGCAACTTCATCGCCTGGGACGGCAAGACCGGCAAGATCGTCTGGTCGGATCCCGAGCAGTTCTCGGTCTGGTCCGGCGCTCTGGCGACTGCTGGCGGCGTGGTCTTCTACGGGACGCTGGAAGGCTATCTGAAGGCGGTCGACGCCAAGACGGGCAAGGAGCTTTACAAGTTCAAGACTCCGTCGGGCATCATCGGCAACGTCATGACCTACGAGCACGGCGGGCGCCAATATGTGGCGGTCTTGTCCGGCGTCGGCGGCTGGGCGGGCATCGGTCTCGCGGCCGGCCTGACGAAGCCGACTGAAGGTCTGGGCGCGGTCGGCGGATACGCCGCGCTTTCGAACTACACTGCGCTCGGCGGCACGCTCACCGTATTTACGCTTCCGAACGATTGAGGACGGAACCGAATCCACAGAAATAACGGGGCCTGGCGCGTGGAACGAAACGCGCGCCGGGCCTTTTCTTTGATCCAGACCGCTTGAGAAACCAACGTGACGATTTCCAAACTTGTGCTCGGGTTCGGTGTTGCGATCGTCTTGGCTACGGCGCCGTTCGTCGCCCGCGCCGATCCATCAGGAAACCCGGCCGCGGTTACTCAGGACGATCAAGGTTTGTGGCACGATAAGGACGGCGATCCGACCTTCAAGATCGAGCCGGACGGAACCGTCGACTGGAACACCTTTTCGGGCTTCCGTCGCTACAATGCCGCCTGCATCGTGTGTCATGGACCCGACGGCGCCGGATCGAGCTATGCGCCGGCGCTTGCGGATTCGCTGAAGACGATGAACTACGCCGAGTTTTTCGGGACCGTCGTCGGCGGAAAGAAGGACCTCAGCAACGGCAACGACCTCGTGATGCCGGCTTTCGCGGACAACAAGAACGTGATGTGCTACCTGAATGACATCTATGTCTATCTGCGCGCCCGCTCCACGGGAGCGGTCGGGCGCGGACGGCCCGACAAACATGCTCCCAAGCCCGCGGCTTTCACTGCTGCGGAAGACAAATGCATGGGGCCCGGTTGATGACTAGGGACTCAATGCGGTCCAGTCGACCGCGTCGGTCAAAGAATCGTCTTTTCGCTCTTCGACTCGCATGCGTCGCGCTCGTTGGCATGGCCATCCCGGGCGGCGCGCGCGCGCAGGATGCGGAAGGCTCCATCGAGCTGATCGATCCGAACGTTTTTCGGGCCTGTGCAGACCCTCACGATCTGCCCTTCTCCAACGAGGCCGCCGAAGGTTTCGAAAACAAGATCGCCGAACTCTTCGCGCGCAAGCTCGGCAAGTCGGTTGCTTACACGTTCTATCCCGACGCGACGGGCTTTATCCGCAACACCCTGAACGCGCATCGTTGTGACGTGGTGTTGGGAATCGCTCAAGGCGACGACCTCATTCAGCCGACCAACCCCTACTACCGAACGAGCTATGCCGCCGCGTATCGCCGGGATGGCCCCTTGAGGGGCCTGGATTCGCTCGGCGATCCACGTCTCAAAACGGCGAAAATCGGCATCGTCGCGGGCACGCCGCCGGCGACCTTCCTGGCCGAAAAGGGATTGCTCGGCCAAATCAAATCCTACCCGCTGGTCGTCGACACGCGATACAATTCGCCGACCCACGAAATGATGGACGATCTGGAGCGCGGCGAGATCGACGTTGCGCTGCTTTGGGGTCCGATCGCCGGCTATTACGCGACGAAGGCCAAGACCCCGACCTCGGTCGTTCCTTTGGTGAAAGAGCAAGGCGGCCCCCAGATGGTTTTTCGGATCGTCATGGGGGTGCGGCATTCCGATCAGAACTGGAAGCGGGCTCTCAACAAGGTGATCTCCGAGAACCAGGACGAAATTCAAGCGATCTTGCGCTCCTATGGCGTCCCGTTGCTCGACGAGAACGATAAGCCGATCGCGCCCTGACGGCTCGCGCCTAGGGCGCGCCGCACACCGGAGCGCCCATCGGGTTACAGAGCCTTTTGCACCGCGCGCGCGATCTCCCCGATGCGCTGTTCAATCAGCGTCGGCGCCTCGCAGACGTAAGTGACAGTCTGACGGCGATCGTCGAAGACGCGAAGGTCCCATAGCAGCTGCTCTTGATTGTTTGAGCCGGGCGGCGTTTGGCCGTCATGATTCTGGTCCGAAGATCTTTGGACGGCTTCGTTCTCCGCGCGGATGCGATCGGCCAGGGCCTTCTGCTTGCGGCCAATTCGATCCAGGCCGTTGACGATCTGGGAGCGTTGCTGCGACAAGTCCGTGAACGCCGCGGCGAAGGCGCGCAGAAGCTTGGCGTTTGCGTCGGGGCCGGCCTTTGCTTTGAAGTCGGTGATCGCGCGCTCCACGTCGGCGATGGGAACGCGCCGTTGCGCCATTTGCGCCTTCAGCTCCGCGACGTCGCTCTCGTTGTTCCAGCTCTGAGAGTCGAGATCCAGCTGAGGGCCGGCCCAGATGGAGGCGAGCGAAAAAGTGGGCGTCTTGATCTGCTGGCAGGGCCAGTCCGGATCGATCTTTCCCTTATATTCAGCGATGGCCTGCGGCGCGAGTAGGGTCACCGTCGCAATCGCGAGAACGGCGCGCGCCGCAGGATGCATTTGCGTTTCCTCTCGAGCGCAATAATAAGATTGGGCGTGCGGCCGATCAAGCCGCTAAAGTTCACGGTTGCGTCGCTCTCGGCGCCGTTCCGCCTCGGCGACCGCTCGTGTTGATGGACTTTGAGCGACCGCAGAAAACAGGACGCGACGCGATGACGCGCATGCTCGCCAGTGTCGCCGACGACGTCGAGGCCGGCGCCGTCGTGCAATTCGGCGCCGACATCATCGATCTGAAGGATGCGCGGCGAGGCGCGCTCGGAGCCGTAACGCTCGATGTTGCGCGCCAGGCGATCGCTGCTGTCGCGGGACGAAGCGAAACGAGCGCGGCCCTCGGCGATCCGCCTTACGATGAAGGAGCGCTGCTCGAAAGCGCGCGTGCGCTGGCCGCGATGGGCATAGACTATGTCAAGCTTGCCATGGATGCGTCTACGCTCGATCGTCTCGGCAATTCTTTGGGCAAGCTCGCGCGCGAGGTCGCCCTCATCGGCATGATGTTCGCCGACGAAAAGCCGGATTTCGCTCTCCTGCCCAAGCTCGAGAAGCTGGGCTTCAAGGGCGCGATGCTCGACACCCGCGACAAGACACGGGGCCGGCTCGTCGCGCATCTCGAGGTCGTGCAACTTGGCGAATTTTGCACCCAATGCCGTGCGCTCAAGTTGATCAGCGGCCTGGCGGGGTCGCTTGAACCGCCTGACGTCCCGAGGCTGTTGCTGGTGCGTCCGGATGTCCTTGGTTTTCGGGGCGCGCTTTGTCATGCTCGCGATCGGCGAGGGGCGATTGATCCGACCGCGGTCGTTCTCATCCGCGACCTAATCCCGCGCGAGAGAGGGGAGCCAGACGCCTCGCCGAAAATCGATTGGCGGTTGCTGGCGCGCGGACTTATTGGGGGACGCGACCAGGAAGGCGAACTCGACCGTGTGTTCGTGCATGACTTCGTCGTTTCCGCCGCGATCGGCGCCTATGATTTCGAGCGTTCCATCCGTCAGCGCGTCGTCTTCGACGTCGAGGCCCTCGTGCGCCGCGCCGGCGCGCATGCCGACGATATGCGCTCGATTTTTTCCTACGACGTCATTTTAGACGCCATTCGCTTGATCGTGGGGCGCGGCCATGTCGATTTTGTCGAGACGCTGGCGGAAGAGGTCGCTGCGGTCCTCTTGCAGCATGGGCGAGTGCGCAGCGTTCGCGTCAACATCCGCAAGCTCGACGTGATCGACGGTGCGGTCGGGGTCGAAATCCGTCGCGAGCGCGCCTCGGGCTCGGCGGACGTGCGGCCGGTCGGAATCGTCGACCGGGGCGCCTGAAGCGACCGGAAGCCTGCAAGAATTCTCACGCGAGCGTGCGGGCGAGTTCGAACGCCTGGCGGAAGTCGAGGCGCAATGGGGTCTTGCTGTCGGTCATCTGCTTGAACAGCCCTGATTCGGTCCGATACTTGACGTTGCCAATCGCGAGCGCGCCGATCCCAAGCGCGCCGCGCCCGCCGAGCGGGGCTCCGTTAGCGTGCGCATCCACGCCTTCGATGCCGGACGGCGGCACAGCGTTGACGTCGGCAGCGATAAGCAATTTCCCAGCGCCGGCAATCTCGCCGGCGTCGAGGACGCGCACGCCCGCTTTGGCCGCGGCGAGCACGACCTCCGCACCCGCGAGGATCGCAGCCCTGCTCTGAGGCGTCGAACCGTCAGCGACGGCAAGGTTGACGCCAAACCTGCGAGTGATCTCCGCGGCGTGGCGAGTCGTGCGATCTGATGCGTCTCGCGCGACCAGGATGACGGATGCGCCTTCGAGCGCGGCGATAATTGCGGATGCGGTTCCCACGACGCCGGTCGCTCCGAAGACCGAGACGGCGGCGCCGCGAAGCGCGCGGTCTTTCTTCTCCTTCAGCGTCTTTTCAACAACGGCGATCATTGCGGCGGCGGTCGTGAACGAGCCGGCGGGATCGGCGAACAGCGAAATCTCGAACGGCTTGAACAGCGCTTTGCCGGCGGCGTCGAGCATGTCGAGGGCGAGAAGCGCGTCCTTGCCGCCAATGAAGACGCCCGTCCGCACCGCGTCGCGCGGCGAACGCGAGAACATGGCGTCCTGGATCAGGTCTGTTATCTCGCCGAGCGAAACGTTGGTGTACGACGCCGTCGCGTCATAGCCGGCGTCGAGCGCCATGTTGACGTCGAAGGGACTCATGTGCGCAAGCGGGGTCATCATGTGCAGGATGTTCTTGGCCATTGTTCCTCCCGAGCGATCACCGGACTGAAACGTCTTCTTCTTCGCGGATCTCGGCGCCGTGATCGCGCGCGCCGCAGATCCTGATCTCAACCCCCGGTTCGCGATCGGCGCAAGCGCGCTGAGCAAGGAATTGCGCATGGTCGGGGTCGGATGCAAAGGCGAAACCTGTCGGCCCCCAGGAGCTCTGGCCAATCCCGCGCGCCCCGAGAGCCTTCAATCGCGCGGCGACCCGGCCCACTGGCGCGCTGCCGAAGCGGCCTCCGCCCTGGACAGGGCCGAAATGGTCGCCAAGGATTTCCTGAATCCTGGCGACGCCGTCGCCGAAAGCCTCGATATCCATTTCGGCGGCGCCGGGCAGAATTTGCATGAGCGTGCAGCGGCAGATTTCGCTCGCCGCGTCGGCTGGGAAACGCGGCAACCCGGCAAACGCCCGCCTTTCCTCGTCGCCATGGGCGCCCTCGACGCGCGGGTCCAGGATCAGAAGGATCCGCCAATCCCTGGGGAAGTTCGCCCATGCGACCACCGGCGGAACCTCGGTGTTCTGGCCCCTGCCAGCGTCAACGGCCAAGCCGCCGCGCTCGAACAAGGCGACACCCACGCCCGAACGCGCGCCGCGATCGAGCAGGCGCGCATCCTCGCGCGCGTCGAGCGGCAATCCGGCCAACCGGCGAAACGCCGTCGCGATCGCAAGCGCCAACTGAGTGCCGGAGCCGAGTCCGGCGTGTGCGGGGATGGCCTTCGAGATGGTGAGCTTCTTTTGGGTATCGAGGTCAAGGCCTTCGGCGATCCGGCGCGCAATCTGCGCGGCCCTCTCGTGCTCCCCGCCCAAAACTTCAAAGCTTGGCGCTTCGCGGAGCTCAATGCAGGTTTGGAACGCGTCGATGGCGAGGCCGATTGATCCAAACCGGCGGCCAAGATCTCCGGCGAGATCAAGAAAACCGAGATGCAGTCGCGCCGACGTCGTGACCTGAACGCCTTTCAAACGCGCGCCTCTTTTGCCCAATTCATCCGCCGCTCACAGCTCAACCGAATTTGTCGTAACTTTGCGAAAGTTTATACGCTTTGCCAAGCGCCGTAGGCGACAGATTACGCGGCGAAGGCTCGGGCGATTTTGGGCCCATCTTGACGTGAGTGCTTGCAGCGCCGGTCCAGTCGCAACGTTGCAGCCGTCCGATCAAAATGCCACAGTCGCCCGATGGAGGGGCGCTGAGGTTCCGCTTGAAGACGGGTGCGCGATGATTGAACTGATTCTGACGGTGTGCGCGCTCAACGCGCCGGGGCTGTGCGACGAGCAGCGGCTGCAGTTCGCTTCGGAAGAGTCGCTGATGCAGTGCATGATGCAGGCGCCGCCCTATATCGCTCAGTGGGTTGACCAACATCCATCGACGCGCGTCACACGGTGGCGATGCGCGTTCCCTGGCGACGAGAAGATCTGATCAACACCGCGTGACGGCAAACGGTGTTGAGCTTGTCGCGGCGCGCCGCAAGGAGGGCTCGCCATGCGCTTGACGACCGGCTTCCTCGCACTTGCGCTCGCGATCGGCGCCGGTTTTACCGCCGCCGCGCAGGACCAGATGCGCGGTCTCGACCTGACCTCGCCGGACATGACGACGGCCGAGATGACACGTGCCCAGGTGGAAGCGGCGCTCAAGGCGGCGCGCGGCGGGCATGGGGCCGATTTTGCCGGCAAGCGCCTTTCCGGCCTCGATCTTTCCGGCCTCGACTTTTCCGGCGCGAATTTTCGCGCAGCGCGGCTCAACCACGCGAACCTTTCGCACGCCAAGCTCGACGGGGCGACGCTGGACCAAGCGTGGGCGCTTGACGTCGATCTCACTGGAGCCAGCCTCGTCAAGGCGAGCCTGTTCGCGACGCAGATGGCGGGCGCACGTCTCGATGGCGCCAATCTCACTGGGGCGCGCGTGACCGCCGACCTGACGGGCGCACGTCTTGTGGGCGCCCGATTCCAGGACGCCAATTGCAGCGCGGACGAAAAGAACCAGTCGATGGGCCTCATGCGGGCGACGTTCAAATCCGCGGATCTCAGCCGCGCCGATTTCTCGCGCGCCAATCTCGCCCTCGCCGACTTGCGTTTCGCCAAGCTTTCCGGCGCCAATCTCGCCGGGGCGACATTGCGCGAGGCCGACGCAAGCGGCGCGGACCTGCGCGGCGCCCTTCTTCAAGGCACCGACACGTCGGGCTTGGATGTCAATTCCGCGCGTATCGATAGGGCTAGCGTTCCCTATTTCGCCAAAGCGACCCATCTCGACCGCGCCTCCAAAGAGTGAACGCGGCTGGGCGCGAGCCGAAGTGCGCTGTTATCTCGCGTCCTTGGGGGGCATGCGTGGCGGCGCGAGCGGCGCAAAATTGATCGTCTGGTTCTCGCCATGCGCGGACTGAGGGTCGACGGGACCGCCGGAAGACGGGTCGCCGCCGCCAGTCGTGGTGATCGTTGAAGGCGTGACTTCGCGCGCGGTCGCTTCCGCCGTTCCGCCTTCGCCATTGCCGAAATCCGCTGTGCGACCGCCTTGCGGCTTGCCGTCGGCGCTCGCCCGGATCGCGGCCTCTGTCCTCTCGGCCAGACGGCCGTCATAGGGCAGCCGATAGGCGCGTGGCACGCCGCTGGGGAAATTATCGTCGTCGAGCGCTTCGACCCACAAATGGATGGCGCCGGGATCGCCTTCCAGCGAGTGCGGTTCAACGATCCGGGCGCTCAGGAGCTTGAATTTCGGCGGCAGAGGATCGGTTGAGGACCAGCCGAGCAGGCCGCGCGTCGCAAGGAAGCTGACCACGTAAAAGGCGCTCGTCAGCACGATGAGGCCCGCCTTCACCGGCCAGGGGATCCTCGCGAAGACGCAGGCGACGAGCAGAAGGACGCCGAGAAGCGCATAGGCGATCGACAGCAAAATGATGTCGGAGGCGAGGCTTGTCACAGCTGCTTCACGTAACCTGTTTTGGGGTCGCGGTCGGCGCCGTTCTGACGCACGTTGCGGAACGTCTCCATCAGCGACTTTGGCTGGCGATTCACGTCGGTAACCTTGCCTTCCGCGTCGAGCGAGAAGCGCACAGCCGTCTTCTCGTCGCCGGTGTGATCGACGAAGACGGTGTCGTCAAAAATCACCTGCGCGGTCGGATTAAGCTTTTGCACTTTCACTGTAGCGGGCACCGGCGTGCTGGTCGTCGCCACGAAATGGCTGACGTTGACGGTGTACTCGCCGGCGATGATGCCGCGGATGGTGACGATCTCCTCGCGAATCGGCGAGGCGATCTTCTTGCCGTTGACCACGATGAAGTCGTTGGCGCCGCCGCGGTCATCGCGATCGAGCACGAGAAAGCCGGCCTCGCGGTGGCGATACCATGCGATGTTGCCCGCCGGATCCTGCACGAACAGATCAAGATCGTCGGGATGGTTGTCCGGCCAATCCATGGTCACGATGAATTCTGCTTTCGAGTCGATCTTGCCGTCCTTGGCCTCAGGCGAGATCGCCAGGAGCGCGAGGAAAAAGAGAAACGAAACCACCTGCAGCGCCTTGAAGAGCATCACGCTGAAGGGATCGAACGGGTCCTCGCGCGGGTAGAGGCCGAACTCGTCGATCATGCGCGCATGGCCAGATCGTGGGCGCGCTCCAAGGCGGGAACGACCCGCGTCTCGGTCAGCGTAACCGCGCGCGAGAACACTTTCGCGGTCGCATTGTCGAGCATGTAATACTGGATCTTCAACAGGATGGAGCCGACGAGGCCGGCAAGCGTCGTGTACATCGCCACCGCCATCCCGTCGCTCATCAACCCCATCGACGATTTCATCATCGACTTGTCGCTCGCATCGAGCCCGGCGATCGGCGCCAGCATGATGATGAAGCCGATGATCGTCCCGAGGAGGCCAAGCTTCATGACCGTGTCGCTGGCGAACGCACCGAAGCCGTTGGAGCCACGCAGACGATCAGCGAGCGAGCGCAGCAGCAGTGTCTGATCGAGCCGCCCGCGCCCTTGGGTGCGCGCTTTCAAGGCAAGGTCGTGAATGTGGTCGGCGATAAGGCCATCGGGGAGCGCGGCCGAAGGGTCGAGCGCCGCGATGTCGGCGCCTCCCGTTTCGATGCGAGCCGCCACCCGCTGCCCGGCATCGCCTTCGCGCGAGATGACAATCGTTCGCCATAGGCAGTGGAGCGACGTCCCCACGTAGATCAGGGCAATAACCGATGAGAGATAGGTGCGGTCCGAGACGACCATCAGGCGAAGGAGGCCGTAGCGCCAGAGCAGGATCGCGGCAAAGACGGTCGCGCCGGTGAAGATCAGCCATCGCAAGAGAGGCGCGCGATCCGCGGCGGACCACGCGCGCTCAGGCTCCGGCGATAGGACGACGGCGGTCATGTGAAAATGTGTCCTCCAGAAGTTTTTGCGCGCCGGCCGGTCGGCCGGTGAAGAAGGATAGCGGTCGCGCGTCAGCCGACGCAAGGTCACGGGTCCCGCGACAGGCTCGCGCTGCGCCTGATTGTCAGATTGGTCGGCGTGCTGGCCCTCTGCCTGGCGCTTTCTGTGGCTTGGGCGATGGTGGACACCCACCGGAGCATCGACTGGGAAACGTCGGCCTCCGCCGACCGCGTCGCCGCTCAGCTCGAAATTCTCTACTGGCGAGAGCTCATGTGGCGCAAGGAGCATCTGCTTCCAGCTCCGGAATGGCAGCCTGGCGTTTGCGTCGCATTTGCGCCGGGGACTGGCGAGCCGACGCGACTCTGCGGCCAAATCGAGGGAGTCGGCGCGCAGGCGCCGGTCTGGTTCAAGTCGATCTACGAGGGGATGCTTGGACCTCAGGCGGGCCTCGTTCGCGCCCTAACCGCGCGCCAAGAAGCCGACGTTTGCAATTCGCAACCCGAACCTACCGAAAAACCGCCAATGACCGCCGCAGGCCGCTCACTCGCTACCGCGCTATGAAAAGCGCGTTTCGCGAGCCGACCCCCGACGGCTTCTGTGGTGCCAAGCTGTGGCTGCTATGAAATCCCAGCAAGGAGACCGTCCGTCATGACCATTGGCATCATTGGGCTCGATATCGACAAGAGAGTGTTTGAGGTTCACGGGGAGGATGCCGAAGGGCGCGTCTTTGTGCAGAAGCGAGCTCGGCGGGAAGGGGATGGTGAGCATTCTTCGAGAAGCTTGCGCCATGCGTGGTGGCGCTCGAGGCTTGTGGCACGTCGCATTATTGGGGCCGCACGCTGTGGGCTATGGGCCACGTCGATCGGCTGATCACGACCGCTTATGTGAAGCCTGTCGTCAAGCGCAACAAGAGCGACGCGGGTGACGCGGACGGCGATTGGCGTTGCGGCGCTGACGGCCGGACATGCGGGAGGTCGCGATCAAGAGCGAGGAGCAGCAGGTTTCGCGGGCTGTGGAGCGTTCGCGCGAGCTCCTGGTCAAGCAACGCACGCAAGCGATGAACAGTCTGCGGGCGATGCTGGCCGAGTTCGGGGTCGTAGCGGCGTAGGGGGCTGCGGCTTCGCCGAACTGACGGCGCGCCTGACGAGCGACGAGCCGGGGCTTCCGGAGACATTGGTCGGCGCGTTGAGTGTCGTTCTCGCGCAGCTCGACACGCTGACGCCGGCGATCGCGGCGCTGGAGAACAGGATGAAGGCGGTCGTCAAGGCTGCTCCGGACATGGGGCGGCTCGCCCGCGTGCTGAGCGTCGGCTTTCTGACCGCCTACGCGGTGGTGGTGGCGATCGGGGACGGACGGCGGTTTAAGAGCGGCAGAGCGATTTCAGCGCCTGGGGCGGCATGACCCGCGCGAGACTTCGTCTGCCGGCAAGGGGCGAGTACGTGGCATGAGCCGGCAGTGGGAAAGCCGGTTGCGGAAACTGTACGTCCTCGGGGGGGAAACGCTTCGGCGCAACGCCCGCTCGCGCCAAGATCGGGCCTCCCAATGGCAGCGCGGCATTCTCGCCAGGCGGCCAATGATGGTGGCGTGATGGGCTTGCTCCGCCTCAGTACACCACGCCCCGGGACACGACGTGGCCTGCTGTCACCGCTGGGGGCTATAGGGGGTCGAAAGCTGGTCTCTTCGGCGGGCCGTGGCGACGTGGCGATCCAGAGATGAAGGAACGTGCCCGATAATCCCTGGATCGCTTCCCCCCGGGGTCCCAAGCCCGGGGGCCGCGATGACGAGTCCATCTTGATGCCGTTCCGGGCTTCTACCAAGACGCGATGATCGGAACCGATCATCGCCTTATGGCCGAAGCGCGAATGCGCGCCCGCGCCGTTGCGCGGGTTTGAGCGCGATGAGTCGCGCTCAAATAGAATGGGTATAACGGTTGGTTGGACCAGCCGCGTGCCGAAACGGAGCAGATTTCGCCCGTTCAGCCGTTGCGATGCCGTGGAGCCCGAACTATTGTCCGCCCGCTTTCCGCCAAGGCCGTTCGAGCCTTGCGACGCATTGGGGCGTAGCCAAGTGGTAAGGCAGCGGATTTTGATTCCGCCATCCGGAGGTTCGAATCCTCCCGCCCCAGCCATGCAGTCTCGGAATTTGGAGACTTCGCTCTAGTCAGCGAAGAGCGCCGCATTCTGCGGGCGGGCCTCGGCGGGCGCGGAGATTTTCCAATTTCCGGAAACCGAACGCGCCGCTCAGCCAGGTTCTCCCGTCTAGCGATCATGCGAACGTCCGCCGCGGGAGAACCGTCGATACGCTACACGAATTTGAAGTCGCCGGGATTTGCTTTCAGCGTCGCAAGGCTCGTCGCATGCAAAGTAAGTGCATCGCCGAAAGAGTCGGCGATCGTGATGTTTCCGCCGCTCGAGGTTGCATTGCCGAGCACGGCTAGAGCCTCCTGTGTCTGGGTCATGCTGCTGGGCGTCAGATAGCTGAACATGGACGCCTCGAACTCAAGGAGGTCGGGCGCCGTCCCGGTCGCTGCAAAGCCGAACAGGGTGTCAGCGCCGAAACCCTGACCGAAGACGAAGGTATCGCCAGTGTTGCCCGTTGTCGTGATCGCTTCCGTCGCATGCGACGTCAGGGGGATCGTTTGGCCCCCCGAGGTTGCGTCGAGCGTTGACGGCCCGACACTGACCGTTGAGCCGCTGCCGGTGCTCGACAGCGTCAAGCTGCCGCCGGAACTGGTGGCGGCCGTCGTCACGGTGACGCCATTGGAGAAAGTTTCGGCGACCGTATGCGTCGAGATGGCCGACGGAGTTAAATTGGCCGAGACGATCGCCGACGTCTGCGCGGCGCTATAGGCAACATTTGCATTGTTCGAATAAAGGCCGGTCACCCCGATCCCCGGCAGCGCCGATATCTGCGTGGCGGTCAAGGCCTGCAGATTCGCCGCAGTGTCGGAGACCGTCGTCGCGCCAGGACCCGACACGTGGATGCCTGCGCTCTCGATCGCCACGGCCTGAGCCGTTTTCAGGCCCACTCCCGTATCGCTCGCCGCGATTTGCGTGACGCCCAAGCCGACGAGACCAGCGATCTGGACAGCCGTGAGCGCCTGAATATGCGCGGCGGTGTCAAGAATCGAGTCCGCGCTGCCGATTGGCGGCGTCAGCGAGACCCCGGCGCTTTCGAGCGCGGTCGCCTCGGCGATCGCTAACGTCACACCGACATTGTTTGAGGCGAGGCCGGTGAGTCCGATCGATTTCAGGCCGGCGATCTGGGTTGTGCTCAGCGTTTGAATGGTCGCGGCCGTATCCGACGCCGTAACTGCGAAGCCGCTGGGGACCGAGACCTTGATGACCGGGCTCTCCAGCGCCAAAGCCTGGGCAAGGCTGTTGAAAGGCACGCCAGCGCCCGTCGCCGCTATGCTGCTGACGCCAATTTTGGATAGTCCAGCAAGCTGCAAAGCCGACATGCTGGCGATGTTGGCGGCAAGGTCCGAAATCGTGACCTTGGATCCGCTTGCAGCGGTGACTTTGAGCGAGGCGATTTCGAGCGCCTGCGCCTGAATGACGGTGAGACCTACTCCACCGCTCGTGGAGACGAGGCGGCCAAAGCCGGTCGGCACAAGAGAGCCGATCTGACCTGGCGTCAACATCGCAAGGTTTGCGCCCGTATCCGATACGATCGCCGCCGCCCCGGAATAGGGCGCCACAGTCAGGCGATCGTTCTCGAACGCCGTCGCCTGCGCAACAGAGAACTTGGGCGCTGAATTGGACGACGCGAGCACCGTGACGCCGATGCCGGGAAGCGCGTTTATCGTTGCGACCGAGAGCGCCAGCAAATTCGCCGACGTATCGTAGAGCTCGACTGAGGCGCCCTGGTATGCGGACACCGAGATATTCTCGGCCAGGAGAGCGTTCGCTTGTGCGACCGTGAGTTTCGCGACCGTGTCGGTTGTCTCGATCTGAGTGATATGCAGCGCGCTCAGTCCCGCCATCTGGCCCGCAGTGAGCGTCGCGATGTCCGCCGCTGTGTCCTGTATGATGGCGTGCTGACCGCTTTGCACCGAAAGCGCTGTCTTGGCCTTCTCCAGCGCCTGAACTTGGGCGACGTTGAAGATCACGTTATTCGCGTCGGTCACATTGATTGCCGTGACGCCGGTTCCTGGCAGAGCGGCGATTTCTGTCGCTGTGAAGGCGCCGACGTTGGCCGCTGTATCCGACGCCGAAACTGAAGCGCCGGTCGGCACGGCGATCTTGAGCTTGACGGCTTCCAGCTGGGCCGCCTGACCTAGGGTCAATACGACGCTCGTGTCACTCGCGAGGAGGGAGGTAACGCCAGCGCCGGGAAGGCCTGAGATCTGGAGAAGGGTAAGGCTCTGGATGGCCAAAGCGGTATCGGTGGCGCGTACCGTAGCGCTGCCGGAGGTGTTGACGACTCGCAGGCCGACGTTCTCCAGGGCGATCACCTGGGCGAGGTTCATCGACACCGTGCCGTTGCTGCTGACGATCGCGGTCGCACCGAGCGCCGGCAGGCCGGCGATAACGATGGCCGACATGCCGGCCAGACTGGGTGAGATATCGGTCACCGACACCTTCGAACCGGTTGGCGCGGAGACGGGAATGTTCGCGGTTTCGAGCGCTTTCACCTGAGCGACCGTCAAGGCCACACTGGTGTCGCTCGCCGAGATCCGAGCGACGTGCAAGCTGCCCAGAGAGCCGATCTGCGTCGCGCTCAAAGCGTGGATCGACGCCGCTGTGTCGACGACCGCCAAAGCATAGCCGCCTGCTGAAAGGCTTGCCGCCTGCGCCGTGGTAAGGGCCAAAACGGTCGCCGCTGCGCCGGTCGCGGTCAGCGCGCCGCCGGTAATCGAGATGCCGTCGCCCAACAGGAACAGCGCCTCTGCTGTCGTGATCGAAACCGCACCGGTCGTCGAAACGAGGCTGGTGACGCCGGCGGATTTGAGCGCCGCGGCCTGCGTCGACGTGATCGAAGCGATATTGGCCGCAGTGTCAACGATCTGCACTGTGTGCGGGGTCGTAATCTCGGCAAGCGCCTTCGTGTCATTGAGAGCTTGCTGCAGCGAAATCGCGAAGGTCTGCGTGCCCGCGCCAGTGAGGGCGATCGAGGCGACGTGGGTATCGGCGTTGAGGGCGTCGAGGTTGGCGGCGACGTTGGCGGGGCTGTCGACGACCCCAAGCGTATAGGGCGAACCATTGGCGTTGGCGACAATCGCCAGCGCCGCGGCGTCGGAGGTGATCTCAGCGACGCTGACCGTCAAGGCGTTGTTGTCGGTGACGGTGATCGAGACGGGCAGGCTCGCCTCATAGCTGCCGAGGGCGGCGGAGATGGCCGCCGCCGTGCCGGAGACGTTGGGAATGACGATCGTATAGGGGGTGGTGATCTCGCCGAGCGCCCTGGCGTCGTTTGCGGCCTGGGCCGAGGTCAGGGTCAAGGTCTGCGTGCCCGCGCCAGTGAGGGCGATCGAGGCGACGTGGGTATCGGCGTTGAGGGCGTCGAGGTTGGCGGCGACGTTGGCGGGGCTGTCGACGACCCCAAGCGTATAGGGCGAACCATTGGCGTTGGCGACAATCGCCAGCGCCGCGGCGTCGGAGGTGATCTCAGCGACGCTGACCGTCAAGGCGTTGTTGTCGGTGACGGTGATCGAGACGGGCAGGCTCGCCTCATAGCTGCCGAGGGCGGCGGAGATGGCCGCCGCCGTGCCGGAGACGTTGGGAATGACGATCGTATAGGGGGTGGTGATCTCGCCGAGCGCCCTGGCGTCGTTTGCGGCCTGGGCCGAGGTCAGGGTCAAGGTCTGCGTGCCCGCGCCAGTGAGGGCGATCGAGGCGACGTGGGTATCGGCGTTGAGGGCGTCGAGGTTGGCGGCGACGTTGGCGGGGCTGTCGACGACCCCAAGCGTATAGGGCGAACCATTGGCGTTGGCGACAATCGCCAGCGCCGCGGCGTCGGAGGTGATCTCAGCGACGCTGACCGTCAAGGCGTTGTTGTCGGTGACGGTGATCGAGACGGGCAGGCTCGCCTCATAGCTGCCGAGGGCGGCGGAGATGGCCGCCGCCGTGCCGGAGACGTTGGGAATGACGATCGTATAGGGGGTGGTGATCTCGCCGAGCGCCCTGGCGTCGTTTGCGGCCTGGGCCGAGGTCAGGGTCAAGGTCTGCGTGCCCGCGCCAGTGAGGGCGATCGAGGCGACGTGGGTATCGGCGTTGAGGGCGTCGAGGTTGGCGGCGACGTTGGCGGGGCTGTCGACGACCCCAAGCGTATAGGGCGAACCATTGGCGTTGGCGACAATCGCCAGCGCCGCGGCGTCGGAGGTGATCTCAGCGACGCTGACCGTCAAGGCGTTGTTGTCGGTGACGGTGATCGAGACGGGCAGGCTCGCCTCATAGCTGCCGAGGGCGGCGGAGATGGCCGCCGCCGTGCCGGAGACGTTGGGAATGACGATCGTATAGGGGGTGGTGATCTCGCCGAGCGCCCTGGCGTCGTTTGCGGCCTGGGCCGAGGTCAGGGTCAAGGTCTGCGTGCCCGCGCCAGTGAGGGCGATCGAGGCGACGTGGGTATCGGCGTTGAGGGCGTCGAGGTTGGCGGCGACGTTGGCGGGGCTGTCGACGACCCCAAGCGTATAGGGCGAACCATTGGCGTTGGCGACAATCGCCAGCGCCGCGGCGTCGGAGGTGATCTCAGCGACGCTGACCGTCAAGGCGTTGTTGTCGGTGACGGTGATCGAGACGGGCAGGCTCGCCTCATAGCTGCCGAGGGCGGCGGAGATGGCCGCCGCCGTGCCGGAGACGTTGGGAATGACGATCGTATAGGGGGTGGTGATCTCGCCGAGCGCCCTGGCGTCGTTTGCGGCCTGGGCCGAGGTCAGGGTCAAGGTCTGCGTGCCCGCGCCAGTGAGGGCGATCGAGGCGACGTGGGTATCGGCGTTGAGGGCGTCGAGGTTGGCGGCGACGTTGGCGGGGCTGTCGACGACCCCAAGCGTATAGGGCGAACCATTGGCGTTGGCGACAATCGCCAGCGCCGCGGCGTCGGAGGTGATCTCAGCGACGCTGACCGTCAAGGCGTTGTTGTCGGTGACGGTGATCGAGACGGGCAGGCTCGCCTCATAGCTGCCGAGGGCGGCGGAGATGGCCGCCGCCGTGCCGGAGACGTTGGGAATGACGATCGTATAGGGGGTGGTGATCTCGCCGAGCGCCCTGGCGTCGTTTGCGGCCTGGGCCGAGGTCAGGGTCAAGGTCTGCGTGCCCGCGCCAGTGAGGGCGATCGAGGCGACGTGGGTATCGGCGTTGAGGGCGTCGAGGTTGGCGGCGACGTTGGCGGGGCTGTCGACGACCCCAAGCGTATAGGGCGAACCATTGGCGTTGGCGACAATCGCCAGCGCCGCGGCGTCGGAGGTGATCTCAGCGACGCTGACCGTCAAGGCGTTGTTGTCGGTGACGGTGATCGAGGTGATATGGCTGTCCGGGCTGAGCGTATTGAGGCCGCCCGCCACATCGGCCGCGGTATCGGAAATCGAGAATCCGCCAGGCGTGGCGTCTAGCGAAGATTGTTCCGCTTCGAACGTCGCCACCGAGACGACGGGAGGACCGGACGAAACCGGCGCGCCGACGCTGATCTGCGCGACTGCCGTGTCCCACCAGGCGCTGAGCCCGATCGGGATCGTGACGCCCGCGTTGGTGACATATTCATTGGAGATCCAGAAGCCCGACGGGTTGTTCGGGTCGGCGACGGCGCTCGAGTTGGCGCCCCACCGTTGCGCGCCGGTCGAACCGACAGTCTGTTGGAAATAACTCGTGCTTCCTTGGTAGAGCGTGGGCGCGCTGAAAGCGAGGTCCCGTGCGCCTTGCACGACGTAATAGTCGGACGGGTCCATGTTTGGGCCGGACGCGGTGAAATTGATGAGCACGTCGCCGTTTCCATCGACCGCAATCGACGGGTTGAACAGCGCGATGTTCGGAGAGCCCAGCAAAGCGCCGGAAAGATCGCCCTGGGCGGCGAGTTTCGGCGAAGCCGGATTGCTGACGTTGAGCTTGAACCAGTGGATCTCCGGCGCCGACGCCCCGACGGGCATCGTTTCGCTCAGTCCGTAAACATAGCCGTTGGCGTAGGCAAGGCTCTGGATATGCCCATCGCCGGCGTCCAGCGTCAAACTCGTGCCAGCTTGCGAGGCGGTATAGTCGGAGCCCCCGGGGCCCTGATCGCTGTTCCCGAGCGCGAGTGTCTGCGATGGACTGAAGCCCGCGGAAGCGCTGTACGTTTGGTAGGTCAGTTCGGTCTGTGAGCCATTCGAATACGAGCCGAGGTAGTAGGTGTAGCCGTTTCCCCCGGCTACATTGCGCATGATGCCGTTGCCCGGGGGCGCGGTGTTGCTCGCGATCACCTGAGGCGAACCGTTAACGACGCTGCTTTCGCTGACGACCCATTCGCCCGTCCCGGTATAACCGGACGAGGGATACTCTGGGGCTGAGATGTAGATGTTTCCGTCATTGCCGTTGATAGAAAGGTACGGCATGTCGGATTGGTTGCCGGCCGGGAGGCTGACGGAGCCGACGTACCACCCGTCGTTGGGATTGCTATCCTGGGAGACGGCAACGTCGATGTTTGTCGCTCCGCCGGACTGAATGTTGTTGGCGATCAAGACGTATCGCCCGGTCGAACCATCATACGCGGCGCGCGGGTCGTAGATGGAATTATCAAGCGTCGAACCCAGCGAGCTAAACAACGTGTAAAGCGACCCAGTCGACGCGCCGCCGCCGTTGAGACTGTTGATCTCGTACTTCGTTGTTTCCGCGGTGACGATGTATTGCGGGCCTATCGCGAGCGCATTTTGCGGTGGATAGTTGGTCGGGTCCGAGATGCCAGAAAACGAGGTGGTCACGGTCGAGCCGGCGCCGATGTCGACGTTACTTGTGACCGGTGTCGAGCTCTGCGCGCCATCCGTGACCGTCCAGGTGATCGTACGCGACGGGTCCGCCCCCGCGTTGCTCGCGTCGGAGCTAGTGGACGAGTAGGTGATCGATGCGAGCGCCGTTTGATATGCGGCGAGGCTGGCCGTGCCGCTCAGCGTCAGAACGCCGGTTGTTGCGTTATATGTTCCGGTAATGCCGTTCTGGTTGGAAAAATTGAGCGAGTCTCCGGTGAGCAGGCCGCTGCTGATGGCGACTGTCGCGCCCGCGAGCGTCGCGCTGCCGAGATCCTGCACAGTCAGGGCGCTGTCGAGCGGGGTCGCGGCGCCGCCTTGAGTATAGGTCACGGTCGAACCAGCTCCGCCAACGATCGGCGCGTAAGGGGCGACCTGCACCCGCGTGACCACAGTATCCCACCAGGCGCTGAGGCCAGTCGGGATTGTTACCCCTGTATTGGTCACGTATTCGTTTGAGATCCAGAACCCAGCCCTGACTCGCCGGATCGGCGATCGCGCTTGAGTAGGTGCCCCAGCGCTGCGCGCCGGTCGATCCCACCGTTTGCTGGAAATAGCTCGTGCTGCCTTGATAAAGGGTGGGGGCGTTGAAGTTGGCGTCCCCCGCGCCCCACACAACATAGTAGTCCGAGGGGTCCATGTTTGGACCCGAGGCGGTGAAGTTGATGAGGAGATCGCCGCGGCCGTCCACGGCGATCGAAGGCGTTGAACAGCGCGTGACGTTCGCGTCGCCGATCGATGCGCCTGTAATGACGTTGCCGTTGAAGAACATATTGGGGATTGGCGGGATCGGTGACGTCGAGCTTGAACCATTCGATTTGGGCGAGCGAGCCCGAGCTCGGCATGACTTCGCTCACGCCATAGACGTAATTGCGTCCTCCGGAGGAGGCGTAGGCAAGGCTCTGGATGCGCGAGTCGCCAGCGTCGAGAGTGAGGCTCGTGCCCAATTGAGCGGCGGTAAATCGTTGCCGGCCTCCGCCCACGTCGCTGGTGCCGAGCATAGAGGGTCTGGTCGCGCTGAAGCCGTTCGTAGGGTCGTAGGCTTGGTAGGTAAGCGCGGTCTCCCTTCCGTCCGAATAGGTGCCGAGGTAGTAGGTCTGGCCATTGGCGCCAGCGACGCCGCGCATGATCGCGGCGGACGCCGGCGTGGTGTTGCTGGCGGGACCTGCGTGGACCCGCTGATGACGCTGTTTTCGGAGACGACCCATTCGCCCGTGCCGACAAGCGGCCTATTCGAGTATTCCGGCGCGGTGATGATAAATATTTCCATTGCTGACGGACAGGTAAGGCATGTCGGATTGCGCCGTTCCGCCCTGGGAAGTGTCGATGGAGCCGATATACCAGCCGTCGGCCGGATTGCTGTCTCGCGAGACGGCAATATCGATGTTGGTGGATGTGCCGCCGGGCTGCAGGTTATTGGCGATCATCACGAAGCGGCCCGTCGAGCTGTCGTACGCGGCGCGCGTGTCGAAAACCGAATTGTCGAGCGTCGTTCCCAAGCTGCTGAAGAGCTGGAATTGGGACTTGGTGGTCGCCGCTCCGCCGGTAAGGTCCGTCACCTCGTAAGGAACGCTTTCAGCGGTCAGAATGGACTGCGGCCCGACGGCGAGAGCGTTCTCCGGCGGATAGTTATTGGGATCCGAGATGCCGGAGAACGACGTGGTGACAGTGGATGTCGCGGTGGGAGGCGTGGCGGAGTAGAAATCGAGGGCTGGCGCGCCGGCGCTCACGCCGACCGGCGTCAGGCCGTAAAGGCTTTGGATGGTGTTGAGCAGGGAATAGGTGTCGGCCGGCGAGCTGTTCGTGACGCCCGCCGGGACGCCCGCGCCGACGACGATCGTCACGATTTGGTCGGGGTAGGTCGACGGCGGGATTGGTGTTGTTCTCGTCGAACGTGATGATGAGCAGCGAATTGTTGGCCTGCGCCCAGGCGGCGTAGGCGGCGAGATTGGCCTGGACCCAAGCATCGCCCGCCGGAACTCCGCCGCCGTTGTCGCTCGTCGGCGTCATGTTGTCGGCGTCGTTCGGCGAGATGAAGGAGACGGTGGGCAGGTTGGCGAAGCCGGCTGCGGTCTGAGGAAAGGCGCTCATATTGCGAGCGTCGGCAGCCGAATTGGCGAAGTGGGTCCACGGTTCGCGTTCGGGGTTGGAGGTGGTCTCGGCGTAGCCGCCGAACGTCAGACCCTTGGCGGCGAGCGCGCTGGCGAGCGTCGGGACGCTGGCGGGAAACTGGGGAATGGCGACCGTTGTTCGGTGACGCCCTGCGTCGAACCGGAAAACAGCGCGATGTAATTGGCCTGGCTCGGGTGCGTCAAACCATGATAGTTCGTGAATAGCATCCCCTCGGAGATGAGCTGATTGAGGAACGGCGCGTCGGCGGTGTTGCCGACGATGGTGGAGAAGTCCTCGTTTTCCAGACTGACGAGGACGATATGGTCCGGAGTGGTCATGAGAGGCCCCAACGTCTGCGAACAATGCTGCCGGGAGCGGAACCATCGACCGGAGATCTGGAAACGCGACCTACTCCAGCCAGCCCGTTCTGGATCCATCCAGTACAGCCCGCCCACGTCGAGACGTCGCGCAGGCGTTCACGATAATGCCGTGAACTCAAGCACGATTTGCGCGCGCGTTCAGTCGATCAAGTGGCGCAGGCGGTACTTCTTTTGCAGTACGTGATTACTTGCCGGTCCGGTCTGCGAGGCGGCAAAGCTGCGCTGCCCGCGTTGGGTTCGCGCTAGGCCTGACGAGAGGCCTGCCGCGATCGTCTGCCTCTCGCGCAGCTTCGGAAGTAATCCTGGCGGGGGGCGACAGGAAATAGTCGATGAGGCGGCGCGAGTCGGTCTTAATCTCGACAGCCGCGGTCATGCCGGGCATCAGCGGGAATCATCGCGCCGTCGAACCGCTTTCGCGCCAATCGACCGTGAATTTCGGCTTCCGCCGCGAGGATTCCGTCCGAGCGTCGAAACGAAGGACCCCGTCCTGTCAATTCGCCGTTAGCCACTATGGGGAGAAATCCCGCTCGCGTGCCAAGTCGACGCGAAATTGGGCGGATGCACGGTGAACACGCTGGTCGAGGTGTCGGCGCCGAGGTGAGCGCCCGACGTGGTTCCGCCGCCGAGCAATGCGATCGCGCTGGCGGATTCGGAAGTCGACGCGGGCGCCGCGGCCGACGCCAGGTTCAAACTGGTCGCTGAAGGCGTCACCGTCGAACCGACGGCGGTTGAGCTGTTGTGGGCGGCAAGGACCTGCTGGAGGGCGGGATCGTTGCTGAGGGCGGTGTCGCCCTCCTGAATTCCCCAGCTATAGGCGTAATCGAAGGCGGGGTTTGGCAGCACGGAGCTCCATTCCGACAGGATCGCTTGCTCCTGCGCGGCGGTGGGAAGGATATAGGTCGAATAGTTTCCGCCGCCGAAGGTCTGGTAGACCGGCACCAGGTCTTTCTGCGGAATGCCGATCAACTCGGCTTCCTGGACCGCCAACGGGATGATGCTGAGGTCGTAGTTGTTGGGGACGTTGGTCTGGACCGGGTAGGGGTCGAGACCGAACAGGTCGATGCCGGTGTTGGCGGGGGTGTAATAGTAGCTCGGGGTCAGGTTTCCGCTGGCGTTTTCCTCGACCATGAACGTCTTGGCGCCGGGATCGTTGGCGTGGATCCAGTCGGACTCCGCCTTGAGGTTGGCGGCGGTCGCGGCGCTCGGGCTCGGCTCGTCGGCGAGATAGAAACCGTAGACTTGGGAACTGCCGATGAAAGGCTGAACCGCTGCCTGAAACGAGGCGGTGGCTCCCCCGGTCATGCCGAGATAGACCAGCGCCTTGGTTCCGGTCGGCAGTTCGCTGAGCTGAGAGGCCGAACCGATATCAGCCAGATTGAAACCGTCAGCCGCCGGCGCATAAGTCGACCCGACGAAATTTCCATTCGCCGTATAGTGTAGGGAGGTCGTCGGCGCCGCGGGGGTGGTCGCGTCGACGGTGAACTTGAGCGGCGCGCTCGCTGCGCTCACATTGCCGGCGGAGTTGGTTGCGGTCGCGGTATAGCTATACGCGCCATTGGCGAGCGCCCCGACCGTGACGCCCCATTGGCCGCTCGAATTCGCAATCGTCGTGTAGGCGGGCGCAGTCGATCCGTCGAGATAGATCTTGACCGTGTCGCCGCCCCCGGTGGTTCCCTTCAGGGCCTGAGTTGCCGTGTCGTTCGCCGCGGAGACGGTCCCGTTCACGACCGCGCTGTCGGTGATCGTCGGCGCCGCGGGGGCGGTCGCGTCGACGGTGAACTTGAGCGGCGCGCTCGCTGCGCTCACATTGCCGGCGGAGTTGGTTGCGGTCGCGGTATAGCTATACGCGCCATTGGCGAGCGCCCCGACCGTGACGCCCCATTGGCCGCTCGAATTCGCAATCGTCGTGTAGGCGGGCGCAGTCGATCCGTCGAGATAGATCTTGACCGTGTCGCCGCCCCCGGTGGTTCCCTTCAGGGCCTGAGTTGCCGTGTCGTTCGCCGCGGAGACGGTCCCGTTCACGACCGCGCTGTCGGTGATCGTCGGCGCCGCGGGAGCGGTCGTGTCGACGGTGAACTTGAGCGGCGCGCTCGCTGCGCTCACATTGCCGGCGGAGTTGGTTGCGGTCGCGGTATAGCTATACGCGCCATTGGCGAGCGCCCCGACCGTGACGCCCCATTGGCCGCTCGAATTCGCAATCGTCGTGTAGGCGGGCGCAGTCGATCCATCGAGATAGATCTTGACCGTGTCGCCGCCCCCGGTGGTTCCCTTCAGGGCCTGAGTCGACGTGTCGTTCGCCGCGGAGACGGTCCCGTTTACGACCGCGCTGTCGGTGATCGTCGGCGCCGCGGGGGCGGTCGTGTCGACGGTGAACTTGAGCGGCGCGCTCGCTGCGCTCACATTGCCAGCGGCATCGGTCACCGTCGCCGTGTAGCTGTATGCAGCCGTCGCCAGCGCCCCGACCGTGACGCTCCATTGTCCGCTCGAATTCGCAATCGTCGTGTAGGCGGGCGCAGTCGATCCATCGAGATAGATCTTGACCGTGTCGCCCGCCCCTGTGGTTCCCTTCAGGGCCTGAGTCGACGTGTCGTTCGCCGCGGAGACGGTCCCGTTCACGACCGCGCTGTCGGTGATCGTCGGCGCCGCGGGAGCGGTCGTGTCGACGGTGAACTTGAGCGGCGCGCTCGCTGCGCTCACATTGCCAGCGGCATCGGTCACCGTCGCCGTGTAGCTGTATGCAGCCGTCGCCAGCGCCCCGACCGTGACGCTCCATTGTCCGCTCGAATTCGCAATCGTCGTGTAGGCGGGCGCAGTCGATCCGTCGAGATAGATCTTGACCGTGTCGCCGCCCCCGGTGGTTCCCTTCAGGGCCTGAGTCGCCGTGTCGTTCGCCGCGGAGACGGTCCCGTTCACGACCGCGCTGTCGGTGATCGTCGGCGCCGCGGGAGCGGTCGTGTCGACGGTGAACTTGAGCGGCGCGCTCGCTGCGCTCACATTGCCGGCGGAGTTGGTTGCGGTCGCGGTATAGCTATACGCGCCATTGGCGAGCGCCCCGACCGTCACGCTCCATTGGCCGCTCGAACTGGCTGTCGCCGTGTACGAGGGTGTCGCGGACCCATTCGAGTAAACCTTGACCACGTCGCCCGCCCCAGCGGTCCCGGACAGGACCTGGGTCCTCGTGTCGTTGGCGGCGCTGACATAGCCGCCTTTCACCGAACTATCGGTGATCGTCGGGGCGATTGGCGGGCTTGGCGCGACGGCGGTTGAGCTGTTGTGGGCGGCAAGGACCTGCTGGAGGGTGGGATCGTTGCTGAGGGCGGTGTCGCCCTCCTGAATTCCCCAGCTATAGGCGTAATCGAAGGCGGGGTTTGGCAGCACGGAGCTCCATTCCGACAGGATCGCTTGCTCCTGCGCGGCGGTGGGAAGGATATAGGTCGAATAGTTTCCGCCGCCGAAGGTCTGGTAGACCGGCACCAGGTCTTTCTGCGGAATGCCGATCGACTCGGCTTCCTGGACCGCCAACGGGATGATGCTGAGGTCGTAGTTGTTGGGGACGTTGGTCTGGACCGGGTAGGGGTCGAGACCGAACAGGTCGATGCCGGTGTTGGCGGGGGTGTAATAGTAGCTCGGGGTCAGGTTTCCGCTGGCGTTTTCCTCGACCATGAACGTCTTGGCGCCGGGATCGTTGGCGTGGATCCAGTCGGACTCCGCCTTGAGGTTGGCGGCGGTCGCGGCGCTCGGGCTCGGCTCGTCGGCGAGATAGAAACCGTAGACTTGGGAACTGCCGATGAAAGGCTGAACCGCTGCCTGAAACGAGGCGGTCGCTCCCCCGGTCATGCCAAGATAGACCAGCGCCTTGGTTCCGGTCGGCAGTTCGCTGAGCTGAGAGGCCGAACCGATATCAGCCAGATTGAAACCGTCGGCCGCCGGCGCATAAGTCGACCCGACGAAATTTCCATTCGCCGTATAGTGTAGGGAGGTTATTGGACCAGTCATTATTCCCTCCTGGTAAGTGGAACATCGTAGTCGTTGCCATTATACCATCATTTTACGGTAAAAATAACTTTAGCACAGACAGTATCCAGCAACAATATCAAATTTAACACATATCACCGTGGGTTATATTGGATTATAACGAGCGATATTTTACTAATATCTAACATGCAATTGTCAATCATTATAAAAGTATAGACAGATTTGTAGGAGCTTTATTTGCCATAAAGGATACGAAATAAAAATTACCAGGGCGATTCGCGTTAGCGCCGCGCGGCTAATCCTTATAGCGACGTGTGAAACCTCTCGAGCCTTCGAGTTGCGAGCGGCGGAGAGGCCTCACCCCTTTGATTGCCCAGCGTTTCATCCGGCGCGCGCAAGCATTCGCCGAATGCGAGCCCGATGAAGGCAATTGTCGAAGCGGTTGGGGGGTCGGAGGGCAAAGGCCCGCCGGACGCTCCGCGGACGTGAGCGTTTAAAGCGCGTTCGCGACCGCGCTAAAGGGAGACTATTTCGTCACTGCGCTGCGGAGAGCGCGACGTTGTGACGCGCAAATGCCGCTTGAAGAACAGGCGAAGTCACTAGCGAGTTGTCTGATCGCTGCATTCCCCAAGAATACGCGTAGTCGAAGACAGGTTTGGGGGTCAGACTCTTCCAGCGCTCGAACATCGACTGCATCTCGTCGGGGCTCGGCAGCCGATAGCCGCCGCCGCTGTCGGCGCGCCACTCGCCGCCGCCAAAAGACTGGAAGGTTGGAACGACGCTATCGATCGGGACGCCTGCTTCCTGCGCTGCTCCGACAAAACGATCGATCATGTCGTAGTCGCAGGCAGGCAAGTTGGTCCGACAAGGGTATGGCGAAACACCGAATAGATCGATGTGGGTTGTCTCCGGCCGATAGTCAGCGTAAAATTTAGGCGAAGCCGAAGAGCCGAGATTCATGAGCGCGACAAAAGTGATCGTGCTCGGCCGGCGCTGGTGAATCCAATCGGCTTCGGCGCGTAGATCCGACGCTTTGCACTGACGACGCCAGATTCCGGTCGGATCCGGGTCGTCGATGAGGTAGAAACCAAACACCTTAGGATGATCGATCACCGCGCCGACCAGGGCCTCGAATTGCGCCGTCACTCCGCCGCAAAGCCCAATCCACATCAGGCCGGCTACCCCGGCCGGAAGCAGGTCAAGCTCGCGTCGGCTGGAAACGTCTGCAAGGTTGAAACCCGCGCTGGCTGGCGCATAGACGCCCGAAGCGTCAAAGTTTGTGTTTGCCGCAAAATGCCGAACGCTCGGGCGCTCCTCGGGGTCGGCGCTCGACGCGTTTGCGAGCGCGAGCAGCAAGGCGCAGCCGAACTTTAGCATTCGATTGCGGCGCCTGCTGGAGGGCAATTCCCGCGCGCCATTCAAGGCCTGCTCAAGGCTCAAGCTTCGCTACTTTCTTTGGCCGGAGGTAGTCGATCCTCGCTCGCATACGCGCGAGCTCAGCGGTCAGTGTCTCCGGGTCGGTCGAATTCACGCTCAGGGTCGCCCTTCCGGCGCGTTGAAGCTCCGACTCCAGCCAATTGGCCACCCGAGCGTGTTGGGTTGGTTCGCCAAGATAGGATTCAAATAGCCGGCCAAAGCGGCCGATAGCGACCTCCCTGCGCCTGAGACGCCTCGCGATTTCGGTCGGGGGCGCCTCCACTCGGATGGCAAGATCAGAAGGGGGCGCCGCGAATAGCATCTCTGCGGCGCCGGCCTCGCTCGTGCGGCCTCTAACGAGCAGGATGGATGACACCGCTTGGATGTAGCCTTGATCAAAGATCGTCACACCCTCGCTGTCGCCAGCATGGCGCCAGGCCGCTGAGAGGCGGACTAGATACTGGCGCATCCGGAGCGCCATTAACTTATGCCGCTGCGGGAAATTTGCGATGAGCGCCTCGGTACTGGTGTCGACCCACTGGGAGCCGGACGTTTTGAGAGCTATGAGCTGGGCCAGCGGGCGGGCCAGACGGTGCAAGGGGTCGATCAACCCTCGACCGATCCGGGCCTGTCCGCGGACGGTCGATCCGGAACGTTCCTCCCCTGGCCGCGCGCTCAAATAGACATCGACGGAGCAACCGTCTTGACGGAGCTGCTCCGAGAGAGCGTGCGCAAACGTGGTCTTACCGGATCCTGGCGGACCAAAAAACTCGACGATCACTTGACACTAACCTCCCCCCACAGTCGTCTGGCTGTTAGAGAATGTCCCAGATCGCGCTTCTGGCGATGCTTGTGACCTCTTCGCGCGGGCGTTCACCATCGATCGTGATCGTGCGTGCGCCGGGAAATCGCAATTCGCTCAGCCATGTTATGCGCTGAAGGATGATGTCGCGGTTCATGTCCGGCTCGCGCCGCGCGACCGCCGCGGGTCCCACGCAGAGCTTAATGACCAGGTCAGGAGGGGCGCGCCGGGAGGCCGCGTACACCGACACCTCCACCCGCTTTAACCAGGAAGGGGCGCGAGAGAGCCGGTGCAATAAGGGGCCATCGTTGAACGCCGGGATTTCGTCTTGGGGATAACGGTCGGTCACGACGACGAAGCCGCGGGCGATCGCCCGCTGCGCGGCGATGATCTTGGCGCGCTTGTCAAGCGCCACGGCGATCGCCCAGATAGCGAAGAGCGTCGAATAGAGAAGCCCCGGCGGACGATCGGAGATGTTACCGTGCGAGGCGCCCTTTGGCTTTACCCGAATCATGGCCGCCGCAAATCGAGAGGCCGCTTTGAAAGGGCGAAATAGCAGGGATGCTCTCCCATCGCCGGAGCCGAAGTAGAGCCGGAACACGTCGATCTCCGTGCCCAACCACCTTCGCGCCTCCCCAACTTGGGTGCTCTTGCCGCTGCCGTCGACGCCGACGAAGGCAATGAGAGCGCCGCCGCCCGGGGCACGGCGGCGCATCAACCGCGGCGCCGAGAAATGACGTTCGTTCAGCGCGCCAACACCCCACAGGATGGCTCGCCACCCACTACGCGCTGCGGATTCAACGCCTCCGTACATGCGAAACTTCGACAGCTCCCGCATGATGGCGCGCCGCAGACGTCGTTCCCGCGGTTGCTCGGTCGACAGCCGCTCAGCTATCGCGCTTGCGGTCGCCGGCGAGAACAGTTCACCGGCGCGAGATCTGACCGCCTCAGCCTGGACGACGACATGCGCAAGATCGTCGGTGTATTTTCGGTCAAGCTGCCGCCAGCGCCTGAGCGCCACTGCATCCGTCGGCGACATTTCCAGATTCGCTCGAATGATGAGGAGCAAGGCCTCGTCCGTCGGGTCGAGAACCCGGATCGGCAATGAAGGATGGAGGACGCTGCGGGAAAGGAAGGCTTCTTCAGCCGGAAGACGGAAGTTTTTGAGTAAGGCATGGCCGAGAACGAGACGGAAATGCAGGTGGACGTGGCAAAACCCGTCGCCTTCGCCGTCATAGCAAAGGTAGCTCATCAGCGCCGGCTGATCACGTCCCGGCGCGTCAGGCCAGTGTTTGAAGCCGAGGCTACCCAGGATGACGGCTGCTCGCGGTCGATCTGCTCTCTCGATCAGCAGATCGAGGTCCGAATTCCCGGCGAGGACGCGGCTAACGCGACGGCTTCCTTTCCAGTAGCAATAATTGACATTCTCGCGTCGAAAAACATCGAGAAGCGACGCAAAAGGCGCGCGTATCGATGAAGACCGCTGACAGGCCGGCGCGTCGTCTTCGCCGACGACGACGGTCTCGCGTCCGAGAACGTCGGACCTGCTCGAGGAACGAACGGGGGCAGAGTGAACCGTCATCATCGCCGCAACCCGAACAACGTCAGCTTGCGACTGCCCTCGCGGCTTGAGGCCACGACCTCGTCAGTTGTTTCGGGGCGCGGCCGGGTCATTGGATTTGCCGTCTGCGACAGTCCCTGTGATAGCGAAGCCGGGCGCTTCGCCGTGCGCCTGTCCTGAAAGGCTGCGGGAAGGTTTGCTCGCGGAACTTCTGTGAGCACCGTCAGGATTTGTGGCGAGACATCGGCGAGCGCGTCGATCGTCATCGATGAAGCAAGCCGGTCGAGCGCGTCTTGGACGGAAGGAAACCGCGAAGCGTTTGACCTGGTCAGGAGTATCGTCACGTCGACCGCCTGGGCGATCAGCCGCGTGGCGCTTACGCCGACCGGCGGGCCTCGAACTATGATCCAATCATAGGCGCCTCGAAGCTGCACGATCAGTTGTTTCAGCCGTCCGCATGCAATGAGCGGCAGCACATCGGTCGCACCGTCGTGTCGGGCGGGAAGATAGTCGAGATTGGTTTCGGACAGGTTCTGGATGGCGGCGCTTGCTGCGCAACGTCCGTCCAGGACATCGAACACGTCCGCACCGGAACTCGCTTTGCGCCGCGAGAAGAGACCGTGCCGCGGCGGCTTCGGATCCAGATCCACCAGGAGTACGCGTTGCCGCATGCGGGCGGTCGCAGCGGCCATGTCCAAGGCGAATTCGGACGCTTCGTCGTTCTCCTCGCTCGCCGTCACGAGAACCACGCGCCGCTGAACCCTCTGCAACAAGAGCGATGCCGTGACAATGTCGTCGATCGCTCGCAAATAGCCGATATCAGGCGCCGAGACGCCGGCAAACCTCCGGAAGACGCGGCGCGGTCGCGCCGGAGTCGCGCCGGCGCATGGAACATCGAAGGCTTCCCTGAGGTCGGAGGGAAAATAGAGTCGCTTGTCAATCGCGCCGAGGACGAGAGCGAGCGCGACTCCGAAGACCGCCGAAAATAAAGTCGCGGGGACGACGATCAGCGTCGAGCTCAAGGAGCTCGGGCGCGTCGGCGGCTTCGCCTCCGCCACGAGCTGAACCAAGGGCGACAGCGCTAGCGCCTGTTGGCGGCTTTCCTCTCTCCGTCGCGCCAGCGTCTGGCTAAGCTTGAGAGCGGAGATCTGATCGGCGAGATCTGACAATTGCGCGCCGCCGGACGGGCTCTTGGCGTCGCCGCTCTGCAGCCGCTTCGCCTCGGCCTCGAGGGAGGCGATTTGTTGCGACAACGGCTCGCTGGAATCGTCGATGCTTCGGACGCCTTGCAAGAGAGGGTCTTCCACGTAAAGCCGGGCCATCGCGTTGGCGATATCGGCGGCGACGGCCGGCGACTTGTCGCTGACGTTGATGCTGATGAGGCGAGACCTCATGACCTGGCTGAATTTGAGGCGGCGTTCCAGATCGTCCGGCTTTATCAAGGAAGCCTGAGCACGGACGGCCTGAGGCAAGTCCTCGAAGGCTCTCTCGACAAAGATTGGCGATTGCAGCATCGCAAGCTGGGTGTCCACCGACAAGTCGTCGTTGCGCCCCGATCCATCGTCCGCTGTCGTACTGACTGAGAGGAACGCCGCCGCGGTGTAGTTGGGCTTGTGCAACACAACGATGGCGAGCGAAATCGCGGCGCCTAGACCAATGCTTGCGCCTATCACTCCCAGCCGCCGCCTGAGGTGGCCGAGCGCCCGTTTGAGGTCGTAGCGGGGAGCCGGGCCGCCCGGGTGAAGCTCCTGGTCGCGTCTCTCTTCAACGAACGTGAGGCGGGGCGAGCGCGCGAGTTCCGGACTTCATGTCCATGGCTGGATCCTCTCTACACGCTGAGCTGGCGACGGGTCGGCTGAGCGATCGCGCGTCGCGCCGAAAGCAGACGCCACTCGACGATTCCTGTCCGAGCTGTCCGACATGTCCTGGCGTCCTCCCTTTCCGCGCACGGGCGCTGGACGAGCGCCAGGCAAAGGACAAACCACACGATCGGATGTCTGAAGATCACGTGGAAGCTGCCAAACACCATCATCGAGAACAGCAATGCGACCATGCCA
Source organism: uncultured Alphaproteobacteria bacterium (assembly GCA_963833955.1). Classification (GTDB taxonomy): domain Bacteria; phylum Pseudomonadota; class Alphaproteobacteria; order Rhizobiales; family Beijerinckiaceae; genus Roseiarcus. The sequence continues at coordinate 261,232 of CAWHZY010000021.1, forward strand.
TCAGCCTGAGACTTCCATGATCGATAAATTCCGGTGGCAACGACGGCGAGGAACGCGGTGACGGCTAGGAGCCCGCCTTGCACGAACAGTTCGAGCACGGTGTTGTGCGCTTCAAAATTGGGGGCAAGCCCCGGCGCCGGATGCTGTAGATTGATCGGCACATTGTCGTCGCGGCGTCCCGCAAGAATGCTGTACGGGATCTCGAGATGCGGACCGGGCCCGAGGCCAAGAGCCCAAGATCCTACGCCGACCTTGATCGCTTGTTCCCACAATTGCACGCGCAGCGCCGCGTCCTCGCTGTCACCCTCTTCACTCCTTGCCATCGTCGTCGTCGACTTGAGCTCGCCGATGCCCAGCCCAGTGACCGGGGAGGCTGCGCAAAGCACCCAGGCGCTCGCGGCGGCGAGACCAAGCGCAAGCGAAGCGGCTGGAACCCCGCCGCGCTCGGCGCGGAAGGCGAGGCGCCCGAACTTCGCGAACGCGAAGACCAGCAAGCCTGCGACAACGACTGCCAAGAACGCGTTGCTCTTGGCCAGCAGCCCAACCCCAAACGCGAGAGCGGCGCAGCAGGAAGCGATGGCCGACCATGCGAGCCTGGACGCCTGGTCGGCAAGAGCGACCGCCATGAACCCGAGCAGGAGGCAAAGGAGTGCGAATTGATTCGGGTTGTCACACCAGCCCCTCATTCGGTCCCAGTACCAGGGGTCGATCCTTGGCAGGGTGAACCATCCAGCCGAGTTCGCGAGCTGCAACAGAAGCAGCGTCGACCCGCAGAGCACGGTCATCCAGCCCACCGCGTGCAGGCGGGCTGGCGCTAGAGGCGAAATGGTGAGCGCACAGGTGAATGCAACAAGCAGGATGTACGCGGCGACGTCATGGACGACGAGAGACAGGTCGACGGGCACGTCCCTGAGAATCGTCGCTCCGAGGCCAAGACTGAGCGCTGCCGCGAGGGCGACCCAAAACCGGCAAACCTCCCAAAAAGGCTTGGGAACAAATCGAGGTCTTGCGATGACCGCGCGAAGGAGCATGGGTGCAAGCCACAAGAGCAGGAGAGCCTCGCCCGGTCCGAGCGGTCCGTCCCCCGTCCTTAATTGGGTTTCGAGGGCGAGCAGCAGCGCAAAGGCGACAAGCGCGTCCCAGGCGGTGGCGGTCCAGCGCGCCGTTAGCAAGGGGTTTTCCTCGCGATTTCCGTCCGCCAGTCATTCTGCGCATCGAGTTTCATAGCGTTCGCTTCACGCCCGCCTCGCGATTCGGAGCGCGCGAGGCGGTCTTCTTTTTGGCTTCTGTCCTCCATTCGCCGGTCGGACGCAGGCCGCAATTGGCGCGGCCCGCCAAATCGCTCGTAGAGTTTGGCATGGCTGGCGACGACCTGATCGAGCGAGAACTTCGCCCTGATCACATCCGGCCCTCGGTCTGCGAGTTGACGCGCTCTTTCGCGTTCTGTGAGCAAGCCGACGATTATCTCCGCCAGTTTGCTCGGGTTGCGCTGCGGCGCTATCACGCCATTCCAGCCGTCGGTCACAACCTCCTGGCAGCCAGGGAGATCGGTCGCGACGACCGGCAGCGCGCAGAGCGCTGCCTCCATGAGAGCCCGCGGCACGCCTTCGGCGTATTCGCTTGGAAACGCGAAAAGATCGGACATGCCAAGAATTGAAGGCACGTCGGCTCGTGATCCTGTCGCCAACACATATTTCGATCGTTTCGCAAATTCCTCGTTAGGGACAGCGAATGGCCCCTCGCTTTCTAGCGGTCCCACGACAAGGAAACGCGCCTTTGGGAGAACCCCGTGAACGAGGTCAGCCGCCTTGAGCAGCGTCAGGACGCCCTTCTGCTTCGTCACCCGTGTAACAGTCGTGATGACCTGAGCGTCACCCAGACCAAATTCTCGCCGCAAATCATGCGGCCGCGGCCCGGATTGGCGGGCCTGTTCAAAACCTTCGATGTCGATCCCGGCGCCTGGGATGAGAATTGATTCGCTTTGGCCAATTAGGCCGTTTCGCTCGAAGAAGGCTTGATCGCCCCTATGTTCGAAGACCGTCGCGTCCGTAAACCGCGAGGCACGACGTTGTAGCGCGAGATAGGCGGCGCGCAGCATCAACGCCGAGGGCGATCTCGACGAGAAGGTCCAGCCCCTGCCGTTGATCGTCCGCACGATTGCCGTGCGAGAATTGGCCTTCGCCGCCAAGGGCAGGAGAAGGCTAACCTTGGTGTCGAAGCTGTGTGCGACGTCCGCGTCCACCCCGTGCAAAAGACTCTGCAAGCCAGACCTCGCCCGCAGGTCCGAGAGAGGATCGAAAAAACGATTGAAGCCGAATTGGCGGAAATCGAACCCCGCGCGATGGAACGGGCTTGCATCGCCGCTCGCGGCGATTGTGATTTTGCAACCTTGGGCGCGGAGCGCCCGCATGAACGGCATGCGAAGGTTATGATCCTCGCCGCCGATAAGGAGCACATGCACGCCCATTGGTCGCTCCTTCTGCGGCGAAAGCCGGGGCCGCCAAATCCCACGTCGAAGACGTCAGAAAATCCGTCGATCTGGCGGCCAGGTCAACGCAACCTTGTGGCGCGCTTGAATAATTTCGGCTGAATCTTTTTTTTTGAAGATCCTCCGAAAGGATGCGGCGCTACGTCCAACGGAGTAGCTGCCGCTGGTTGCGACCTCCGGAAGCATGGGTCGCCGATTGGCCAATTCGACATGTCCGGACGGGAATCTTTTGGCCTTTGCGACCCAAATCAGAGACGGCCTAGAAGCGCGCCAAACCACGCGTCGCACCCGCAAATCATTGGCAAAACGAGAATATTAACACTGTTCCCTAAATGACGGCAGGGCGGTTTGCGTCTTGTTTGGGCATTTTTCCGACAGCGCGGCAACCTGCCGTAAGGGCCGCTTCCAAGGGACCGGCGTCTTCGGTTTTACCATACAAAAGAATTCATGTATTCTATTTTTTCCAGCGTCATCGGCACGTCATGAATGCTTTACATTTCATTTACAGGGAATAAGATCAACCGCTAGGTAGTGGGCTTGCTCAGTTGAGAATATTGAACTTTCGGCAGTCCGGGTCCCCACATCGCGAGTTGATGGCGGAATCGGTTGTACCGTTGACAAACAGATATCTGGTGGCTTGGGGTATAACAATGTCATTATGTTTAATAACGGCAAAACGTGTGTTTCGTCGATGTTTGAGGCAGCGCCGGGCGCTCTAGATCCAAACAACCTGGCCTTGTAGTGGACGGCACAAACCGTGCCTTCGGCAGCATGCGAGAATCAGTAATGTGCGCTCAACACTTGGATTTCGGCGGCGGTCGGTCGCGCGTGGGCGCGGAGCAAACCGCGGTGGTCTCAGAACTTGGCGCGTCGATCGCGCGCATCGAGGCGTATTCGGAGAATCGACGCGAACTCGAGAGTCCGGCCCGACGCTCCTCCAGTCTTCAACAGGTCGAGGCCTCTGAGGGGCAGGCATACTCTAAGGAAACAAGGGAAAGGACGGTTCTGGTCATCGAGAGCCGCATCTTTCTGCGGGAATGCATTCAACGTAGCCTCCAGTCGGCATTGTCGATGCGCGTCGATACGGTGTCGTCCGTTAGCGAGCTCGATGACCAGGAGCGCGTTGCTGGCCGACCCAGTTTGGTGATCGTCTCGGTCGCGGAAGGCGATCGCCAGGAGCGCGCCAACGCTCTGGAAGTTCTGTCCCAAGTCGTCCCAGACACGCCAGCGATTGTCCTTTCTTCGAAGCACGACTTTGAACTCATGCGCGCTGCGATCGCGCATGGCGCAAAAGGTTACATTCCCATGACTATGGGGTTTGAGATAGCGATCGAAGCCGTCCGCTTTGTATTGGCCGGCGGGACCTACGTGCCCGTCGATTGTCTACTCGCAGCGTTGCCTCAGGCCTCGGGCAACCCAGAACGGTTTCCCGGAACTGGCGCAATTACCGCTCGCGAATTGTCGGTGGTTCGCGCAATTCAGCAAGGTAAGCCAAACAAGATCATCGCCTATGAACTCAACATGTGCGAGAGCACGGTCAAAGTGCACGTCAGGCATGTGATGAAGAAACTGCGAGCAAAAAATCGCACCGACGTGGCGATCAAGGCGACCGATCTTTCTTCTTGCGCCAGGTGTATCGGTCAGACGGAATGCTGGTCGGCAGGCAGATGCATGAAGCGTATTGGGTGAGCGTCCACGCCTTTAGCCCGCTGAGCGTTTGGCTCGTCTTTTGAATCTAATGTGCAACTGGCGCCCAGTGTAACCGCCAGCGAGCCTTGCACTCGCCAACGCGTGCCAAAGCCGCTCTCAAGGCTTGACGCTCGAACTCTGCTGGGGGGCGTCCAGTGCAACATCGATAACGTCGCCGGGGGCCAGCGCGAAGTCTTCGTCAACCAGGAATCTCGTCTGGCCATTGCGCCCTTGCCGCACAACCTCGATCCTGCGCGGCGCATCGCCTTGAAGCTGGACCGGCAATGGCGCGCGCGCCATTTTGAGCTCCGTGTCGAGCGCCTCAAGCTTGATCTGTGCGACCGCCCTAGCGCTGGTTGCGTCCTCAAGCTCCTTTAGCAGCGCTACCCGGCGATCGTCTTCGAATTGCTGAATCCTGCGGGCGCTCTCGCTCTTCTGCCGCTTGAGGTCAAGCAATTCGACGTTGACCTGCAATGCGCGCGTGGACGAAAGCAGGAGCGCCCTGCGCGCCTCCGTGATCCGCGGATTGGTTTCTTGCCCCTTGCTGAGCAAGTCAAGGAGCCTTTTGAGCTCGGCCGTATCAGCTCGCGTGCCCTCTTCCTCTTCGGTCTGCTGCTTTTGGACGACCGAGATTCGCTCGTCTGACTGATCCAGGGAGGATTTGAGAAAGTCGCGCTCGCGTTCATATTCTCCCATGCGCGCCTCTAAGAGAGCGGATTCCGACTTTTCTATTTCGGCAAGTCGTTCGCTGGGCAGGGACGCGCTGGAGAAGTCGAGGGGGCCGAGTTCGGCGCGCCCGTTGAGCTCCGCCGTGATCCTGGCGATCTTTGCCGTCGCTGTGGCGAAATCGGCTAAGGCGAGTCCATAGTCGCTTCGCAAGGCGATAGGGTCTCGCGAGGCTTTGATAAACCGCGCGCCGATATCGATCCCGCCTGCAAGCGCCAGCGTCTGCCGAATTGTCATGCCCGGCAGAAACGTTTGCTCACCAGGTTTGGCGACGTCGCCAGTCACATAGACGGGACGATAAGCGACGATCGCGGCGCTCACCTCGTCGGATTGAATCACCGTCAATATTTCGCGTCCGTCATTGGTCCGCGCACGGTAAATCTTCTTCGCAAGCTGCGTCTGGACCGCCGAGCGCAACTGTTCCGGCGTGAGACCTTCAACCCCGATCGCGCCGACCAGCGGGAAAGCCATGGCGCCGTCGGGCTGTACAGTGCTGCGTTGCTTGAGTTCGGGAATGCCCGCGACCTCGATCTCGATCGTATCGCCTTGCTGCACCCGATATTCGGCAACCGCGGGTGTCACGAGAAGCGCGCCAAACAAACAGCCGCGCGTCAAGTTCTGCGCTCGTCTGACCGCCAATAGCGTCCTGGATCTGGCGAGGCGTTTGGATGCGATCATCATGGCGCTGCAATTGCTGGTCGCGGATTGGCCGCCTGCTTCCCTTTTTGGGCAAGCACACCCTGCTTCCGACTAACCTCTCGGGAGCGCCGGGCCGCATTCGGATCAAGCTCCTTCGATGGCGCATATTCTGGCACAATCTCGGCGAGCGAGCGCCTGACCCAGGCGCCGTCGCGCGCTTGGGCCGCCGCAATCAACTCGTTGATCTTCCGCATCTTCGGCCGAGGATCGAAATCGGGGGCCGCCGATCGCACGCCCGATATCGGGGTGGGCGACAAATGCTCCCACGGATAGCTTAGCTCCTCGTGAAGCTTCTCGCCAGGACGCACGCCGACAAAGGTGACGTCGACATCGACAAAGGGCCGCATTCCTGCGCGGCAGATCATTTCGATCGCCAGATCGAAGATTTGCACGGGCTTGCCCATTTCCAGCACGTAGAGCGCAAAACCGATTTGCGGTAGGCTCGCAGCCGCCAGCGTCAGACGAACCGCGTCCTCAATCGACATGAGAAAACGGGTCATGTCGGGATGGGTGACAGTAACCGGCCCTCCGGCGTCGATTTGTTTGCGGAATAGCGGCACCACCGACCCCGATGATCCGACTACATTGCCGAATTGCACAAGGCTGACGCGCGTATCGGGGTGCCTCAAGGCGCGGTCATGGATGTAAATCTCGGCCACGCGCTTGGTGAGACCCATCTGTGACGACGGGTTGACGGCCTTGTCGGTGGAGATCGCGACGAGATCGGCGCCGATCGAAGCGCTGAGGTCCATGACCATTTTGGTGCCGAGAACGTTGGTAAGCACGGCTTCAATGACGTTGTGTTCTTCAAGCAGCGGGACGTGCTTGAGCGCGGCCGCGTGGAACACGATTTCCGGCGCCTCTCGCAGGAAGAGGTGGCGCATCGCCACCTCGTCGCGGATGTCACAGATGTAAGCATCCCAATTCTTGAGTGGCCGCTCCTGCTCGAGCGCATAGCTAATTTGGTAGAGGTTGAATTCGGAAGAATTGACAAGGCAGAGCCGCTTTGGCGCAAGCCGGGAGATCTGCTTGACAAGTTCGGACCCGATCGATCCGCCTGCTCCAGTGACGAGCACGCGGCGGCCCCAGACGCCTTCCGCCGATAACGTCGGGCGCGCAACCGACTCCGTGGTTCGCATCGGGTATTCCTGAGCCGGCAAAATATGCGCCGCACTGAGACCCGATACAGGCTCTGAAGACATTTTTACCCTCCGCAGCCGGCGGCGATCAAGGCGCCACGAAAAATCGTTCCACAGAGCCGCTGGCGGCCCTCTATGAAAGCGAGCACGGCCTAATCGGCCGGTCTCCGAGATAATGGAATCGAGCCAGGAAAGACGAAAGCAACAAAAAGGCTTGCTCGCGCGCCAGCGTGCGTACTCGGGTCGGAATTGAAAGACGTAGGCTACGTCATAATCCTACCTGGTCCTCCACCCGATTCGCGCGCGTGCTTCCGAGAAGGTGAGCAACGATGGAGCGTCCCGAGCACGTCCCGCAGTACGAGGCTGATCATGCGCATCCCTTTTTTTCAGCCTTCGATTGGCGATCGGGAGATCGAGGCGGCGGTCGCCGTTCTGCAGTCGGGGTGGCTGACGACCGGCGCGAAGTGTCGCGAGTTTGAAGAAAGCTTCGCGGATATGCTCGGAGGCGGTGTTGAGGCGGTGGCGGTCAATTCCGCGACCGCCGGCCTCCATTTGGCGGCCGAGGCCTACGGCATAGGGAGCGGCGACGCGGTGCTTGTGCCAACACTGACCTTCACCTCGACAGCAGCGGCATTTCATCACCTGGGCGCCCATATCATTCTCGTCGACGTTGATCCGGTGTCGCTGACGATCGACCTTGATGACGCCGCTCGCAGATGGACGCCTCAATGCAAGGCGATAGCGCCTGTCCACTTCGGCGGCTGGCCTTGCGACATGGGGGCTATTACGAAGTTTGCTCGCGACCGATCCCTCTTCGTGATCGAGGACGCGGCGCACGCGCTGCCAGCGCAGAGAGACGGGAAGCTGGTCGGTTCTGGGAATCCCGACGCTTGCGTCTTCAGCTTCTACGCCAACAAGACGATTACGACGGGCGAAGGCGGTATGATCACGACGCGCGACCCCCTCGTCGCGATGCGCGCGCGGATGATGCGAACGCACGGCTTCAACCGCGACGCGTTCGATCGGTTCACGCGCGTCGGCGCGAACTGGTCATATGACGTCGTTGCGCCCGGCTTCAAATACAACTTGACCGACCTCGCCGCTGCGATCGGATTGGCACAGCTCGAGCGCGTCTTCGAATTCCAGGAACGTCGAGAGGCCATTGCAGAACGATATCTTCGGCGGCTCGCCGATTTGCCCGTCGACCTTCCGGCCCGTGCGCCTGGGAACGGCATGCACGCGTGGCATCTGTTTCCGATCCGGATCCGTCCAGAGGCGCGGGTCTCGCGTGACGACGTGATCAGCCTGCTCGCGTCGAGGGGCATAGGAAGCTCCGTCCATTATAGACCGCTGCATCAGATGACGTATTGGCGCAGTCTGCTTGGCGGGCGGTCCGCGTCGTTTCCCATTGCCGACCGCTATTTTGCGGGCGCGGTAACTCTGCCGCTTTACCCGGGAATGCGCGAGGGGGAGGCGGACGAGGTCGTATCCGTCCTCAAAGAAGCACTTTCGGGGAAGAGAAATGACCGCGCTCCCTGACGCGCCCGCAGCAAAAGCGTCGACATCAAGGCGGCTCGCGGTCAAGCGCCTGGTCGACGTTGTCGCCTCAGCGCTCGGTCTCGCACTGATCGCGCCGGTCTTCGCAATGATAGCGATTGCAGTCCGCCTTGAGGACGGCGGGCCGGCGCTCTATCGGCAGGTTCGCGTTGGCCGCGATGGGCGCCCGTTTCAGATCGACAAATTTCGCTCCATGCGGTTCGCGAAGGATGGTGACGGATTGTCGTTCACTGTCGCAGGCGATCCGCGCGTCACTCGCGTCGGCGCCTTTCTGCGCCGCGCGAAGCTCGATGAGTTGCCGCAGCTGTTGAACGTGCTCCGAGGCGAGATGTCCCTCGTCGGACCCAGGCCGGAAACCCCCGACCTCATGAGTTTCTACACCCCGGCTCAGCGGGCAGTGATGCTTTCGGTCCGGCCAGGAATGACGGATTACGCCTCGCTGCTGCTGCGCGACGAAAGCGAATTGCTCGCGCGAACGGCGGATCCTGCGGGGTTCTATCGCGACCGCCTCATTCCGCTGAAATGCGAGTTGTGCGCCCGATACATCGGCGAGATGGGGATGATGACCGATCTTCGGGTTGTAGTCGCCACTTTATGGAGCGTTTTTCGTTGCACGGGCTCCAATCCCTGGCTTGACCCGACAATTTCGAATCGCTTCGCAAGCGCGTTTTCATTCGGTGATGACGATGTCGCCTAACGGAGCGCCAGCGCCCGGAGTTTCGTTGCTGCGGAACGCCTCGGGATTGAAGCCGAAGATTCCTCTTCGCGAGCGCTTGCAAGATCTAGGCGCGGCTTTCGGGCCCTTCGCTCGCAAAGTGATGAGCTTGTCCGCGCTCACCGCCGTAGGCCAGGGATCATTCGTCGTCGCGCTACCGTTGCTCTCACGTCTTTACACGCCGACGGATTTCGGTGTCTTCACCATTTATCTCTCGATTGTGAATATTGGCGGCCCCTTGATCGGATTGAAGTTCGAATCCGCGCTTTATGCCGCTCGTACAAGCGATGAAGCGAGAACGACGCTCGCGCTCTCCATTTTGACGATTATTCTGATGGGCGCCGCCGCGACGGGCGGCATGTATTTGTGCGCTGAGGCGTGGCCCACTCTCATCAACCCGGTCACGCGGTTGACGTTCGCGTTTCTGCCGTTCGGCCTCGTCCTCGCCGGCATGTGGTCAGTGTCCTCCGCATGGGCCATAAAGTCGGAGGCGATTTCGACTTTGGCCGTTGCGCGTCTGCTTCAGCCTGCGTCCATGACGGCGATGCAACTTGCCGCAGCCTTTGTGCTTCCGGCGAGTGGCGTCGTGCTCATCGTGGCGCACCTTCTCAGCCACTGTGCGTATTCGGTCTTCGTCTTCTCGAAGACGCTCGCGCGGAGCGATCTGTCTTCGCTTGTTCCGACAAAATGGTTGGATGTCCTGCGTCATGCGAGAGCGCAGCGCGCTTTCCCGCTTTACGCGCTGCCCGCGCATATGAGTCTTCTCGCGGTCAGCAACCTGCCGCCGTTGCTGCTTATGTCATTTTACGGGGCCGAGATCGCCGGAGAGTGCGGGGTTGCCTATCGACTGGTCGCTGCGCCGCTCGCCATCGCTTCGCTGCCCATGGGCGCCATTTTTACGAGTGTCGTGAGCCGCCGTCCGCAAAGCGTCGTGGTCGTTAGGCTTGCCCGCAGAGTGTTTCTGGCAAACCTCTGTCTCGTCTCCTTGCCAATTCTATTGCTCGCCATTGCAGCGCCGGCGATCGCTCCCGCGGTTTTCGGCGACGGTTGGGCGCGCACCGGCGAGATAATCGCGGCCTTTGCGCTTCTTGGCGCGGCGCAATCCCTTGCGGCGCCATTCGCGGAAATCACTTCAATCTTCCGCTCGCAGGCGCTTCGATTTTTCATCGAAATCGTTCCCGCAACGTTGGTCATCACCTCGATATTCGTTGGTGGCTTAAGCGAGTGGCGCCCGCTCAACACTATCTGGCTCATGTCGATCGCAGGGGCTGGAAGCTCCCTCTTCGGACTGTCGTTGTTGTGGCGACGATTGCCGGCGATGATCGAAGCCGACGCCTCTGACAGCACGTCTGCGGGTTCACAGCGACCAAAGGAGTAGGGCCGCTCCGGATATTGCTTGCGACATCACCGACAAAAGTCAGATGGCGCCGCTTCCGACAGTTTTAGTTTGACCTTTCTTAGACCGACTGGAGGCGCGGGAGGTTCTGCGCGAGGAACTCTCGGCCAAAGGGCATGTGTTCGCGTCTGAGACCAAGACTCGATGATTGGAACTGATCATCGCCTTATGGCCGAAGCGCGAGTGCGCGCCCGCGCCGTTGCGCGGGTTTGAGCGCGATGAGTTGCGCTCAAATAGAATTGGTATGAGACCGATTTGGAAGTCGCAGCCTTCGCCGTCGAGGACGAACTCGCGCAGGACAAAGGTCGGCGGCAGTCGGACAGAAAGGGTCCGGCAACGATCCTACGAGGTCCGGTCGAGGCCGACGAGTTTAGAAGGTATATCTCAGGCCCGCGGAGACTTGGTTGCTCCAGGCCTGCGGGCGGGCTTCGCCGCGCCAAGAAACGAAGACGTTGACCAGCTCGTTTATCCTGGCCTCGAGGTCGACTTCGGCAAAGCCTCCGTTTCGGCCTGACGGCGCGGAGCGCGCTGGGGTGGGCAAGCCGAACAGGTTCGCGTCGAGGATCACGTAGGGATTGTCGTTATAGAGCCAGCCGCCCGCGAGCCGGGCGGAGAGCGTGGTCCCGGCGGCTGTCCAGGTTCTGTTGAATGCAGGACCCAACGTCGTCTGCAGCTGGCTGAGCGATTGGCCCGGAACGCTGAGCTGAACGCCATCGCCAGACGTCGCGCCCACGCTGCTCAAGCTCATCTGCGTATAGGCGACCGTCGCTGTTGGGCTCACACTGAGGCCGCGCAGATTGAAGGCATAGGCGAGCACGCCCCCGGCGAGGAAGCTCGAGGCGCCGCCGGTTTCGCTCGCGCCCGCGCCGCCGAGCGGACCGAAGTCGTGGCGGTTGTCGAAGAAGTCGCGCGCAAACCCGCCATAGGCCGCCGCGGTGATCGGACCCCAGTCCTGCCGGCCATAGGCGGCGAGAGCATAGACGTCGCCGCCAGAAACGTTCAGACTTGAATCCGCGTGCGCCGCCGCGACCGCCGCGCCAATTGTGCGGCCGTCGCCAATCGGACTTTCGAGACCCGCGACCAGGCCGCCGACCGTGGCGCTCGCGCCGGGAATGCCGCCGGACGAGGCGTTCCCGAAATGCTGCACGAAGGGCAGACCCCACAGATGGCCGCCGTCGAGCCCGAGCGCGGCATTGGCGCCCGAGGCGTTGGCGGGCATGCCGACAAAGGAAGCCGCGAGATTGCGACCCGACCCGTCGAGTCCGATCGAGGGAAGCGTCGGAGCCGGCGAGGACAAATCGCCCAAAAGGTGGCTCTGCAGGGCGTTGTGAATCGCCTGGACCGCGTTGAGCTCACTCATCGCGATCGTCGCCTCGCTCTGCGCCGAGAGCCCGGTCATGGCCTGCCCCAGCTCAGGTCCGTCAAACCCATAAAGCGTATTGTAGAGACCCTGCAGCGTCTGGTTTGCCGCGGTTTGCCCAGGCGCGGGACGCAAGAGGTCAAGCGTCGCCCCGACGCTCGCCTGGTTGAAGCTCCAACTTGCGACGCCGGACGGCTCGGCTGAGAAAAAGGTCGGCGTGACGGCGAGCGTCACTGTGTTGGCCCCGTAGATCGCATCAAGCCTCAGCGTCGTCGGGATCCCGTCGCCCGCCTGCGCCACGCTCGAAAACTGGCCGGTCACACCGCCGGTCGCGCCCACGACGCCGAACTGCTCGCCGAGCGTCGGAGTGAAGGTGTTGTCGCCGCCCGAAATGCCACGGAAGATCGGAGCGAGCGTCCCGCCTAGGGCGAGGCTCGCGCCGTTGACCACGACACGGCTGAACGAGCCGGCGCCGCCCGCGCTCGATGTCCCGTCCACCGAGACGGCGAGGGTGCTTCCTGGCTGAAGCGTGACCGGCGCGGTGAATGTCAGCGTCCCTGGCGCATCGCCCGGCTGAAGTCTCCCCGCGACCGTCGTCGGCGCGGCGATCACGCCGCCCCCGCTCAAGGTCCCGCCGGGATTGACCACGATCGAGGTCCCGGCGAGCGATCCATCGACCTGAAACGTTCCCTCCGCCACGACCACGTTCTGGAGCCAGGCGAGGTCCTCGAGCGCGAGCGCGCCCACCCCCGTCTTGGTGAGCATTCCCTCGGCCAGCCAGAGGCCGTTTCCGGTGAGCGCGTTGGAACCCGTGTCGATTGTCGCCCCGTCGGCCCCGATCGCAACCGTCCGTGCGGTCGCGAACGAACCGGTCGCTCGCAAGGTCGCCGCGTCGATCCCGATCTGGCCCATCGGATCGCCGAGCGCTGCATCCGCGCCGACCGCGAGCGCGCCCGCCTGGATGAAGGCTCCGCCCTGATAGCTGTTCACCCCCGTCAGAGCGAGCGTGGCCGCGCCGATCTTGTCGAGCGCGCCAGGACCGGAGATCGGCCCCGAAAGCCTCGCATCCGCCTCCGCATCGAACACGCCCGTCGTCTGCAGGGCGATCGGCCGGGCCGAGGAAAGAGGTTCGTCGAACTCAAGCGCGCCGCCCCCGCAGAGGCTGGCGGAGACCGTGCAATGCGCGAAGGTTAAGCCGCCCTGCGGCGCTCCGAGATTGGCGTCGGAGATGATCGCCGTCACGCCGCCCTCGATAAAGGTCCCGCCGCTGTAGCTCGCGTTCCCGCTCAAGGTCAGGCGCCCAGGGCCGAACTTGTAGAGCGGCCGGCTGAAAGCCGAACCGTCGACCGCCGTCCCATCGGTCAACAGAGCAGGGTTGGGGCGCGAGTCGTTGCCCGCAAGTCCAAACCAGAGTTGCGTCGCACCCGCGAAATGACTGGTGACGTCATTGAGGGTCCACACTCCCCGGCCAAAGGAGGCGGCGACCAGCGCATCAATCGTGGGATAGTACGCCAGGCCCTGGATCTGCACGTTGGGGAGCCCGGGCGCGAGATTGACCCAGTTGTAGCTCAGCGAACTGGTCGGATTGGCCGGAAAAGGATTTTCGGTCGCGATGATGTTTCCGGACGCGCTTTTGTCGAGAGCGCTCGGAGCGCCCTCGATGCCGCCAATAAGCAGGGCCTTCACGCCATTGTTCGGCTCCCCTGCGCCGTCCGCGATATAGCCAAGGCCGGTTGGATGCCGGAAGCCATTCGGCAGCGCCGCGCCGGGCGCGAGGGTCGAGAAGCTCGCCCCCATTGTATTCGTCGCATAGACGTTGTTCGTGTCGGCGATGAAGAAGTTCTTCTCAGTCGCCGGATCGAACAGGACGCTGACCGGATTGCCGGGGCTTCCGCCGTTCAAGCCGGGATAGGCCGCCAGCAAATTGCTCGCGGCGTCGACGTTTGGTTGGTTCTCATATTGCTGCTCGGTCCTCAGATAGACGCCATAGGTTCCGTACTTGGACACCAGATTCGAGGGCAACGGACCACCGGCGAGGATCGCATCCGGCGCGTCCTGAGTTCCATAGGCGATCTTCTCCGCCCAGGCGTCGATATTAAACAGATTTTGGCTCGAAATGTCGGTCACTGCGATCGTGCAGGTCGCGGTCGGGCTCGAGCAATTCTGGTTGCTCGGGTTCCCGGCGTCGGGCGCGCCCGGGTCGGTCCAGGCGTAGAGGCGGGACGAGCGAAACAACAGCTCGGAGGGATGGACCGCGTTGACGGCGACGACGATGCCGCTGGCGTAGTCGCCGTTATCCAGATTCGCTTGATAGTCGTAGTAGTTCAACAACCCCTTCGACGTCTGGATGTCGATGGAGAACAGCGAAGGCGGCGACGCAAGCGAAAGCGGCTGGTTGGCGAAAATCCGCGCGAGATCTGGGGAGTCGGCGGTCGCGTAGAAGATCGCCGGTCCGCCGGTCCGGTCATTGACGGCCACCGTAAACCCGTCGCCATCGAGAACGTTGCTCCAGGCGGCGTTCTGGCCCGCGGACGCCGGGGTGTTCGTCGGCTGCGACAAACCCGCCCCATTGTCCTGAGCGGCGAAAGCGAGACGGCCGGTGTTGGGGTCCATGACGGCGGAATAGGTCTCGATCGCGCGTATCGGCGATCCATTGACTGCTGAACCGCCGAACGGCCGCCATGTCCCCTGCGCTTGCGGATCGGTGAGCGCGTAAAGGCCGCCGTCGTCCGCCGCGATCAAGTCGCCGTTTGAGTCGAAAGCGAGCGAACGCGTATCGGGATGCGGAGATTGGCTTGCTCCCGGAAAGCTGATCGGCGTGAAGGTCGCGGAGTTGCCGGCCGCGTCGTAATTGATGCGCAGGATCGTCGCGATCTCGTTGTCCGGCGCGAGGTCCGGGAGCGAAATATCAAACAGGCCGCTGCCCGCTATATAGGCGACCCCCTGCTGGATCGGGTCCGCGATCAGCGCGAAGTGATTCTCGCCTTGGGGATTGCCCTCAAGGGTGCAGCCGGGAAGCGTGCAATCGCCGCCCGACGAAATGAGCAAGGGCTCGCCGAGATTGTACCACGTCGGCGATCCGGCGCTCGGCATGAAGCGCGGCGTGTAGAAGACGCCAATCTCTTCAAATCCGCTGGGTGGCGGCGGCGCGACGACGCCGACGAAGAGCGACCCGTTCGCTCCGGGCGCGGCCTTGATATTGAGGTCGTCCTCTCCGGCGAAAGAAACCGGATAGAGGCCCGTCGGATTCGAAGCCTTTATGAGCGGCGTCGTGTTGTCGAGAACGGTCCGCCAGGACGCGCCCTGATCGAGGCTGTAGAGCACCGCGCTCGCTTCATGATAGGCGTAGCCATTCCGCGCGGCGACGAGCACGGTCTGGTTGCTGACACTCGTCGCGACGAGGCTTGAGACCTCCGTATTGAAGCCCGGAACAAGCGAAAAAGTCTGCCCGCCGTCGGTGCTCCGGTAGAGACCGCCGGCGTTAAAGAAAGAGGTTGAGCCCCAGGAGCTCCCGGCGCCGACAAGCACGGTCTGTCCGTCGACCCAAAGCCCTTTCACGCTCGCGGGCGAGGGGTCTGTCAACTGTTGTCCATTGGATGCAATGTAAAGGTTTTGAATTCCCGTCGGGGTCCACGATGTCCAGGCGGCGCCGCCGTCGGTTGATTTCAAAAGGACGGTCGATGGACTGAAAGTTGGAAGGCCTGCACTATATGCGCCTGTCCCGGCGTAGAGCGTGTTCCCGCTCGGGTCGGCCGCATCGAGGGCGATGGCGCCAATCTGGAGGGCCGGCTGGCTGTCCGCGGTCGGCGTCCAGGTCTTGCCTCCGTCCGTGGTTTTCCAGACGCCCCCGGACACGGTCGCCGCCCAGTAGGTCGAGGGATCTGTCGGGCTCTGCACGATCACGTTCGCGGCGCCGTAGACAGGGTTTCCCTGCGACGACATTCCGTTGACCAGCGTGTTGCTGTTGAGATTGTTGGGCGCGCTGGGGACTGTGCTGAGCGATGTGAAGGGCCCCGCCTCGACGAATTGCGCCGAGGCCGGTTGAGACACACCAACGGCGGCGGTCAAGACACAGAGGCGGGCGGCCGCGCCTAACGCCCGGTCGCGCCATGCGCCGATCAACCTGCAGGTCATTGGGATTTCCCAGTCCGCAGACAAAGTTTTCAACCTTCCCCGGTGGTGTCAATGAACAATGCTGTCGAGGGGAGAGAGCGGCCCTGGTGGTTCACGACCGAGTGGCCGGCACGAACGCCGCGGCCAGATACTCGCTGTCTCGGGGGCCTAGCGTGTAAGGCTAAAGGAGCTGATCAACCTCCGAGACTCTGAAAGCGCGTGAGTTCGAATCGTGCTCGTGGCGGTAGAGATCCGCCGAAAATCGACGCGGCGCCCCGAACCCCCAGGAGCGATAGTCGGGGCGGAAATCTGGGGTGGGGCGCGCGGCCGTCGGATCGGCGACGCCTGAGCCGTCGCGCTAGCCCTCCGGGCATTGCCTCCGACCGTCCCGCCGCCGCGCCGCGCGATTGCAATGCTGGCTGTTTCGCACCACAATGCCTAACGGCCACCAACAAGCTAGGCTATCCGTCACAGAGTTCGGCGACAGTGACCTTGCCGTGGCTTGAGCTATAAAAAATTGCAGCCTCGTAGCTGCGACAACAACTGATGTGGGAGGATAGAATGAGACGCCTTAGCGGAACGGCCGCGCTTTGTCTGTTCGCGGCGATAGGGGTGACTGCGCCCGCCGGCAATGCCAGCGCCGCAGAGCAGTTCGTCATCGGGGTCTCCAACACTCATATCGGCAACAGCTGGCGCGAGGAGTTCGTCTGCTCGATCAAAGCCGAGGCCCTCGCCTCGGGCTTGGTTTCGAAGGTCATTCTGGCCAATCGCGAAGCGGGGCCTTCCGAGCAGATCGCGGACCTGCGCACGCTGATCTCGGCCGGCGTCAACGCGATCATCATAAACCCGTCGGACGAAAAGGCGCTCAACGGCGTCATCAAGGCCGCAGCCGACAAGGGGATCATTGTCGTTGCAGCAGACCAACCCGTCAGCGCTCCCGAAGCGTATATCGTGACCGGCGACCAGGTGACCTACGCCAAGGTCGGCGCCAAATGGCTGTTCGACCAGTTGAAGGGCAAGGGCGATGTCTATCAAATGCGCGGGATCGACGGGGCTCCCGGCGATGGCGTGAGGCAGAAGGGCTTCGACGCCGTGCTCAAGGATTATCCTGGGATCAAGGTCGTTGCGACAACTTTCATGGATTGGTCCAACGAAAAGGCCGCGCAGCAGATGTCGGCAATGCTCGCCTCGGGTAAGCATTTCGACGGGGTCTGGACATCAGGAATCGACTATACGGTGATCGAGGCGATCAAGGCCGCGCATAAGCCGTTTGTGCCGTTCGTCGGCGCCGACAACAATGGCTTCCTCAAGCAACTGATCGACTACAAGAAGGATGGATTGGTTGGCGTCGCCGTCGCGAATTCACCCGCGATCGGCGCAGCCGGGTTGGTCGTCGCCCTCGATGTCCTGCAAAAGAAACCTCGCGATAAGGTAACGACCGTTCCGACAGCCTATTACGACAACACGACCGACGAAAATGTTGAGATGCTGAAGAAGCTCTACGACCCGAACGTTGCGCCGACTGATCCCATCTATGGTCCCGAAAAGGACTATGGTCACTTCACCGCCGCACAGGAAAAGGACTGCAAGGGTCCGGGCGAGTAACACCCGTTGCCGGCGGCGTTCGCGTCCTGTGGGCGCCGCACTGCTCACTGACTCAGTAGTCCTGGCAGACTTGTTGGCGGCGATGGTTCGGGCCGTCATGAACGGGCTGCGAGCGGACGTGGAGCCGTTCCGATGAACGACGCCACGCCTCTCCTTGAGGTCCGCGATGTCGCTAAGCAATTCGGCGCAGTCATAGCGCTCAAGTCGGCGACGATGAATCTTGTCCGTGGCGAGATCCATGCGTTGATGGGAGCCAATGGCGCGGGCAAGAGCACGCTGGTGAAGATCCTCACCGGCGTTCACCCTGCGGATGCCGGAACCATAACGATCAACGGCGCAACGCGCGTGTTTCGCTCGCCCGCCGAAGCGCGCCGCGCAGGGATCGTCTCGGTCTACCAAGATCCCGCGCTTGTCCCCGACCTGACAATTGGCCAGAACATGCGCTTGGCCGATGTCCCGCTCGCGGACGTGCGGAGCTACTTCAGCGACCTTGGAATAGAAGACCTCGATCCGAACGCGCTGGCGCGAGACATTCCGTATCCAATTTTGCGCCTCATCGATCTGGCCCGTGCTCTGGCCTCCAATCCGACCCTGCTTATCCTCGACGAGATTACCGCCGCTCTTCCGGCAGACCTGGCGGAACGTGTCTTCGCGGTTATGCGCAGTTGGCGCGAACGCGGCAATTCGGTGATTTTCATCTCTCACCGCATGGCGGAAGTCGGCGCGCTCTGTGATCGCGCCACGGTTTTGCGCGATGGCGTAACCGTTGGAATCGTCGACACAGCCCCCGGAAGCGGAGAGCGAATCGTTTCGCTTATGCTCGGCGTGGATCCAACGAAGGTTAGCCCTTCGGGGTCTGCGCAACGGCAAAATCTGAGCGTCGACGGTCTCGCCGCCCTCGAGGTCCGCGATCTTTGCTACGGCCACATGCTCAAGAACGTTTCCTTCAGCCTGCGGGCCGGAGAGATTCTCGGGGTTGCGGCGCTCGAAGGTCAGGGGCAACAGGAACTGTTCGACTGCATTGCTGGAGTGACCCGTAACGACGGCGGAGAGATCGCGGCCCACGGCCAAAAGCTGAACCTTCATCATCCTGGCGACGCAATCGCGGCAGGTCTCGTGCTGGTTCCGGCGAACAGGCTGCAGGCGCTTCTGCCGCAGCGCTCGATCCACGAGAATGTGGCTTTGCCGCTCGTGCGCGACCCATCGAATTGGGGCCTCATCAACGCCCGAACGGAGCGGGAGCGCGTCTCGAACGCGGTCAAGCGATTGCAAATTGATACCCGAGCGGAGTCCCAGTTGCGCCGGTTGAGCGGCGGCAACCAGCAGAAGGTGGTGATCGCACGATGGATTGCGACGGGATTCCAAACCCTGCTTTGCTTCGATCCGACGCGCGGCATCGACATCGGCACCAAGCATCAGATTTATCGGTTGTTGCGCGAGATGGCCGACGCCGGGTCGTCCGTGCTTCTGTTCACGTCCGAGCTTCCGGAAATTGCCCTGGTGTGCGACCGGGTGATTGTTTTGTTCGGGGGCGAGATCGTCAGCCGAGATGCCGGCTAGCGAAGCCGACGAGGAAACGTTGCTTCGCGCTGCACATGGCCTGGGGCTCGCTCCCGCCATGGGCGCGATCCAGCGCGCTAGCGTCCGGTCAAGCGGAACAGGCGCGATAAATGAGATCGGCCGGCAATTCATCCTTGAGCGTCCAGAGCCGCAGACCAAAGCTCCGGGCTTATCGACAAGATCGGGAGCGCCGTTGTGCGGTATCCCGCGCTATTCGGCATGCCGGTGCTCTTTCTCGTCTTTCTGATGGCCACCGTCGCGATCCATCCCCGATTCGATTCGTTCGATGCGCAGTCTGTCGCAATGGCGGCGTTGCCGTTGGCGTGCGCCGCGGCTGCTCAGGCGATCGTCGTGATATCGGGCGGAATAGACCTGTCGATCGGATCCGTTATGGCCGTCGCAAACGTCCTCGCGGCGCGCACGATGAATGAGGCTAGCTTCGGCCAATCCCTCTGGCTCGCCCTGGCCATTTTGGCCGCCGGCGCAATCATAGGCGCGGTCAACGGACTGCTCGTCATCGTTTCTCGTGTCCCGGACGTCATCGTCACGCTGACGAGCGGCTTTATCTGGGGCGGCGTCGCGCTCTTGATCCTCGAGAAGCCGGGCGGCGGCGCTCCTCCTGAGTTTGCGAATCTTGGCACTGGAACTCTGATCACCGAGTGGCTGTCCAACTCGCTGGTTCTGCTTGTCGTGGCCGTGGCGCTCGTCTGGATTCCGGTTCGCATGTCGAAGACCGGCTTCCGCATCTACGCCACCGGCAGCGACAAGATCGCCGCGTTTCGAAGCGGGGTGAATGTCGAGGTCGCTCGGCTCATGGCCTATGTCCTCGGCGGCTTGTTCAGCGCCATCGGAGGACTCGGTTTGACGATGACGACAGGCATAGGCTCTCCGCATGCGGGCGTTCTTTACACGCTGAGCGGGTTGGCCGCCGTGGTCATTGGCGGCGTGAGCCTGACGGGCGGGCGCGGCGGAGTCGTGGGGCCGGTCATCGCCGCCTTTGTGCTCACCCTCATTCCCGCGGACCTGATCTTTCTGAACATTGACCCGAACTTCGGCCAAGTCATCCAGGGAACATTGATCGTTCTCGTCGTGATGGCCGGCGGGCTCGCAACCATAGTGAGAAACCGCAGATGAGCGGTTCGTCGGAGCGACGCGTCCAGGCGCTGGGAGCCTCGCAGCCTTCTTTTCTGGTTTCAGCGGAATACGATCGTTGCTCTGATCCTGCTGCTCCTGGTCTTCATCGCGGCCGTCGAACTCATGAAGCCGGGCACGGTCAATCCCGTTTGGTTATCGAACACGCTCCTGTTCGCGGCCCCGCTCGGTATTCTGGCCGCAGGTCAGACCATGGTGATGCTGACCGGCGGGATAGATTTATCGGTCGTCAGCGTCGCGATGGGTTCCGCATTCCTGATGACGACCACAGCGCTGAAGTTCGGCAATCTGACGGCGGTCGCGATTGGGCTTGGGCTGGGCTTGGCGGTGGGCGCGATCAATGGCGTGGGGATCGCTCTGCTGGGCGTTCAGCCACTTGGTGATGACGCTCGGCACCGGGCTCATGACGCAAGGCGTGATCATCGTCTACAGCCAGAAGATATTGGCGTCGCGCTCGATCGTGCCAGACTTCATCCATGCCATTGGGTCCGACCGTTTAGGCGGCCTCATTCCTCTCGACCTGTTTCTGTGGCTGCCGATCGCGGCGCTGGTGCTGATCACGCTGCAGCGAACCGGGTTCGGCCGGTTGCTCTATGCGATCGGCGACAATCGTGAGGGCTGCCGGCTAGCCGGCGTGCGCGTGTGGCGGCTCCTCTTCATCGACTACGTTATTTGCGCGCTTCTCGCTTCCCTCGCCGGATTTGTTCTCGTCGGCCATACCAATTCCGCCGATCTCAGTTTGGCCTCCACCTATCTCTTGCCTTCCATCGCGGCGGTCATCATCGGCGGCACATCGATTTTTGGCGGCAGCGGAGGCTATTCCGGCACGATCATTGGCGTCCTGATCCTGACCGTGCTCGACGGACTGCTGACCCTTCTTGATTCACCCGAGCCGATCAAACAGATCCTTTACGGCGCCATCATCTTTGTCCTGGCGGCGGCCTATTCGCGCCTCACCGCCTAAAACGCCGGGCGCCAGGCCTTCCCGCGTTTCCGGCTCTTCAATTCATCCAAACCCCAATATCTGGCTCACGACATCGCGTTCGGCGCCCGTCGCTGCGAAATCGTCGAACGCCCTGTCGGTCACGCGGATGATGTGAGCCGCGATGAAGGGCGCGCCTTCAGCGGCGGCAACTTCAGGATGTTTGAGGCAATCTTCCCACTCATAGACCGCCCAGCCGCTGAAATCATACTCGGCGAGCTTCGAGAAGATCTGCTTGAAGTCGACCTGGCCATCGCCGAGCGAGCGGTCTCGGGCGGCGCGCTTCAGCCACGGTTGATACCCGGAATAGAAGCCTTGTTTCCCGGTCGGTCGAAACTCGGCGTCCTTCACGTGGAAGCCTTTGATACGGTCATGGTAGAGGTCGATGAACTCGACGTAATCCAGTCCCTGCTTGATGAAGTGGCTGGCGTCATAGTTGATGTTGCAGCGCGGATGATTACCGACCGCAGCCAGGAATTGCTCGAACGTCTCCCCGTCGAAAACCTCCTGGCAGGGATGCAGTTCAAACCCAATGTCGACGCCAGCCGCGTCGAAGGCGTCGAGGATCGGCGTCCAGCGCCTCGCGAGTTCGCCAAACGCCGCCTCGATGAGATGGCCCGGCCGCTGCGGCCATGGATAAACATAGGGCCAGGCGAGCGAACCGCTGAACGTCTGCGCGAGCTTGAGACCGAGGCGCTGCGACGCCTTGGCTGCGATCTTCATCTCTTCGGCAGCCCAGGCCTGACGCGCTTTCGGGTTTCCTCGCAGGCTCGTCGGCGCGAATGCGTCGTAGAATGAGTCATATGCAGGATGGACCGCGACCAGTTGGCCCTGAAGAGCGGTCACGAGCTCGGTGACGGCGAGCCCCTGATCCTTCAAAACCCCTGTAATCTCGTCGGCGTAGGTCTGGCTTTCAGCACAACGATGGAGATCGAGAAACCGGGCGTCCGAGCTCGGAAGCTGCAGCCCCACATAGCCTAAGCCTGCAGCCCACTTTGCTATCGAAGGGAGGCTGTTGAATGGCGCGCGGTCGCTCGCAAGCTGTGCGATGAGCAATGCTGGTCCTTTGATCGTGCGCACGACATCCCTCCTTTATCTCGTTGATGCGATCGGCGCTGGCTCAACTGCAAGCTGCCATGTCCGAACCGCGCCGCAATGCCAATGGCTGAGGCGGACAACGGTTCAATTGTTGTCGCCTAGTCCGATCCGGAGGAAACGCGGCTCCATCCAGGGCGTCGCTGCCCGACGACCACGCGATGACGGCAAGATCATTGACGTGATGCCTTATATCTGATACATCACACTTAGCAAATGCGCCCGTCACGACTTTGAGA
This sequence comes from uncultured Alphaproteobacteria bacterium, assembly GCA_963833955.1. Lineage (GTDB taxonomy): Bacteria > Pseudomonadota > Alphaproteobacteria > Rhizobiales > Beijerinckiaceae > Roseiarcus. The sequence goes on from CAWHZY010000021.1 coordinate 283,747, forward strand.
TGAGGGGTCGACCGGACGCTCTCACGTCAACCAAACGCGCGTTGCGTTGATACGAGCATCACTTCACTTCGGACAGGCAGGTGACACTTGTGTTCAATCGCGCCTCCTTGAGCGAGCAAGTCGAAGCGGCGCTACGGCAGGAAATCACGCTTGGCCGTTTGCGCCCCGGCCAGAGAATTAGCGCGTCCGACTATCTGACCAGCTGGAATGTGAGCATCACGCCGTTCCGTGACGCCGTGCGAACCTTGCAGAATCGAGGTTTCGTAACGGTGGAGCCGCGCAAGGGCGTCTTTGTCGCGGAAATCAATCTGAAGACTTTGCAGGAAATCTTCGAGTTGCGGATCGCGCTTGAATGCATGGCGATCGAGCTTGCGACCTCGCGGGCCGATGCAGGAGAAGCGGAGCGTGTTCGCGCGGCTTACGTCAAAGCAGGTGTTCGGCTCCGCAAGGGCGACAGCGCGTTGCTGGCGCAGACCGACGAGGCGGTCCACGATTTTGGCCGCAATGCGTGCGGCAACGCACGTCTGCAGCAGCTTCTGTCCTCTCACATGGATCTCATCCAGTGGACTCAGAACACCGCGATCCGCAAGTTTCCCGCATCCCTTGAGCTCGCCCTGCCGGAGCATATCGCAATCATGGACGCTGTTTGCGCGCGCGACGCCGCTCAAGCTGCGCGCGCCATGCGGACGCATCTCGAGAACGCTTATTTGCGGATGGCGGATCGGTTCGAGGCGGCGCAGGAACTCAAGTCCCAGAGCCGCGCCCCATGAGAGTTAAATCCGTCAGCTCGCACATCCTTCGCGCGCCGCTCGGCGCACAGAGGTTCTATTCGTCGCAGGCCGCTTTTCCAGAACGGAACAGTTACCTCGTCCGGGTCGAGACGGACTCAGGTCTCGTCGGCTGGGGTGAGGGTGGGCAGTATGGTCCGCCGGAGCCGGTCGCGGCTATCGTCGACGCTGTCTTTGCGCCGCTTCTCATCGGGCGAGACCCGACCGAGCCCGTGAGAATCTGGGAGGAGCATTACGCCTTCTCCCGCGATTTCGGGCAGAAGGGAACGTATATCGAGGCGATCTCCGCCATCGATATCGCGCTCTGGGACATCGCGGGCCAGGCCGCGGGCCTCCCCGTCTGGAAGATGCTTGGCGGCCGCTTCCGCGACAGCGTCACCGCCTACGCGACCGGCTGCTACTACCCGGACAATTTCCGCGACATGCCCGCAATCTTGCGCGCGCTCGAGAAGGAGGCCTCAGGCTACGCGGACGCAGGCTTCCAGTTCCTGAAGATCAAAGTCGGCCTGCTCAGCCTCGCCGACGACATCGAGCGTCTCCGCGTCATCCGGACGGCGGTTGGTCCGCGGATCGGCCTGCTTGTCGACGCCAACCACGCCTACAATTCCGCTTCGGCCGTTCGCATGGGCCGGCTGATGGAGCCGCATCAGATCGAGTTTTTCGAGGAACCGGTTACGCCCGAAGATCACGAAGGCTACCGGAAAGTGCGGCGCGAGAATCCCATCGCCGTGGCGGGGGGCGAGTGCGAGTTCACCCGTTACGGATTCCGCGATCTCATCGGCGGAGGCTGCGTCGACATCGCCCAGCCCGACCTTGCTTGCGCAGGTGGGTTTTCGGGCTGGGTCGACATCCTCGCGCTGGCGAAGAGCTATGGCGTTGCAACGATCCCTCATGTCTGGGGGTCCGGCATCGCGGTCGCGGCGGCGCTCCACGCGGTGGCGTCAATCCCGCCTTTCCCGCATACCGCCAATCCGCTTCCGCTGCTTAACGAGCCGGTGATTGAATTTGACCGTAAGCACAATCCGCTGCGAGACGAACTCCTCGTCGAACCCTTCACGCTGAAGGACGGGCGTCTCATGGTTCCCGATCGTCCGGGACTTGGAGTGACGGTGAGGGACGACACGCTCAAGGCCTACAAGCGATGACGGAGGGGTCTCCTTCGATGCGCTTTGCGCGAAAGAACGTGTTGGTCACCGGCGCAGCGGCTGGCCTCGGCCGCCATATTGCTCAAGCATTCGCCGCCGAAGGCGCGGACATCGCCATTCTCGATTTCCAGGACGCCAGTGAAACGGTGCGAGAGATCGCCGGCCTTAAGCGCCGATGTGAATCCTTCCGCTCCGATGTGCGCGACGAGGGTGGAGTCAAAAAAGCTGTTGCCGCGGCGGCCGAATTCTTCGACGGACGCATCGATGTGCTCGTGAACAATGCCGGGTTCAACGGCCACTACAGCCTGATCAAGGATATGCCGCTGGCGCATTGGCGCGAGACGATCGAGATCAATCTCACAGGGACGATGCTGGTCACACGCACGGTCCTGCCGTTCATGCTCGATCGCAAGGCGGGGGCGATCGTGACCACCGCGTCGAACGTGGCCCGTCGCGGTCTGCCCTATCGCGCCGACTACGTCTGCTCGAAATGGGCTATCCTCGGCTTCACCCAGACGCTCGCTCTCGAAGTCGCGTCCGATAACATTCGCGTGAACGCGGTCTGTCCGGGTCCGATCGAAGGCGACCGGATCGAGGACGTCATGGCGCGTCACGCTGAGGTTGAGCGGAAATCGGTCGCCGACGTGCGCCGCGAGTGGGAGGCGACGCCGATGAAGCGGTTTGTGGAGCCGCAGGAAGTCGCGGCGGTGATGCTCTTTCTTTGCAGCGCGGACGCAAGCCCAATGACGGGTCAAGCGATCAACGTCACCGGCGGATTGATCATGACGTAGTCCCGCCATTCGTCCGTCGGCCGCGCCGATTTCGTTTCATGAAGGAGGAAGATAACAAAGATCGCACTTGCACTTCTTGACTGCCGCACCAACAGTCCATGACTATACATGAATGGCCGTTGTTTTACTAAACAGCGCCACCTTGGAGCGGCCGTAAGGCCGCACGGAATCAAGTTGAACGCAGGCAACGCCAATCACGGCGTTGCGCAATGGGAGGAAGACGATGACCAACTCGAATCTGACTGCTCACCCAAATCGCCGCCGCTTTCTTCACGGCGCCGCCGCTCTCGGCGTCGCCGGCGCATTGCCCGCAATCCGGACGCCGTCGGCGTTCGCCGCGGACGCCGCCTTGCCGGTTCCCAAGCAGCACTATCTGATCGCCTTCTCGAACGGCGACATGAACAATTCCTGGCGCGCGGCTTTCGTCAACTCGATGGAGCAGTGGGGCAAGAAGTTCAAATCGGTCGGCCCGGGCGTCGACTACGTATGGACGAACAGCGCCGGCGATTCCGCCAAACAGCTTCAGGACTGCCAGACCCTGCTCGCGCAGAAGCCGAACATCCTCATTCTTTCCCCCAATCAGGCGCAGCCCTTGGATCCCGTCATCGACATGGCGACCAAGGCCAATGTTCCGCTCGTGGTCATCGACCGCGCGCTCATTCGGAAACCGCCGACCGGCACCTACGTCTTGAACATTACGCAAAACTACGGCGTGAGCGGCATGACGATGGCGGCTTACGCGCTCGATCATCTGAAGCGCAAGCACGGCGACTACAAAGGCAACATCGTCGAGATCCAGGGCGAGCTTGGCTCGTCTCCGAACAACGACATGTATGTCGGCATCCGCGAAGCCATCAAGCACTACCCCGACGTCAAGATTCTCTCGACCGAGGAAGGCAAGTGGTCGAACGACGGCGGCCGGCGCGTGATGCAGGGATTTCTACAGCGCTTCACCGACGACCAGATGGATGTCATCTTCACCTACTCGGACGCCGAGGGTCTCGGCGCGATGCAGGCGATCAAGGCCGCGGGGCGGAATGAACTGCTCGACGGCCGCATCGCGTCGAAGGACGGCGACGTCGCTTTCATCCAGGCCATAGCCGACGGCAAGGCCATGATGTCGACGGAATGCCCGCCTTATTACGGCGCCTTCGCGATCCCCGAGGCCATCCAATATCTCAACGGAGCGCTGGAGCAGAAAGGCATCCAGTATCTCAAGCTGCGCGTTTGGCCCAATCCCAACGCGCCGACGATGCTCAGCGTTTCTGACGCCGACGTGAAGGCGATCCTCGCGAAGCAGATTAAATTCACGCTGGACGCGAAGCTGCCGCTCATTCCGCCGGAGACTGGCGACTACGAGCAGCTCTATTTCGACGCCTCGAAGGTCAAGGGCTACGACGATGTCCAGGCCTACCTGAAGACCGGGGAGGTTCCGAAGGACATCGTCGACCTCCAGAACACCTAGCAGCTTACCTAACAACCTCTGCGCCTGGCGACGATCGTTGGTCGCCAGACGCAGGGCTGAACCGTCATCACAAGAGGTGCGCCCGCCGCGCTCCGAAGAGCGGATTTGGGGCGTGACGTCGCGGCGCTCGCCCCGTTTTCCGCCTTATGAATCCGAGGAGACCGATTGACCTTGGCCTACCGCCTCGAACTCGAGAACGTCTCGAAGCACTACGGAAACACGCTCGCGCTCGAATCGGTCAGCGTCGCGATTCCGTCGGGAAAGATCAGGGGGCTCGTGGGCGAGAACGGCGCCGGAAAATCGACGCTGTCGAAGATCATCGCCGGCGACATAAGGCCGACGTCGGGCGTGATGAAACTGAACGGCGTCGGGGTCCCCTACCTGACGCCAATATCCGCGCGCCGCGCCGGAATCGCCATCGTTCATCAATGGGGGGACCTGGTGCCCACCATGACGGTCGAGGAGAACATCTTCCTCGGCAGCGAAATCCATGGGGCGTTTCGAACGCTGAACAAGAGCGAGATGCGACGCAGGGCGCGCGAGGTGCTGAACGAGCTTGGCGTCGATGTCGATCCAAGCCTGCCGGTCAGCGAGCTCTCCCCCGCTCACAAGCAGATTGTCGCGATCTCCAAAGCGCTGGTGCGGCAATGCGATCTTTTGATTGTCGATGAGGGGGGCGTCTCGCTCGACAAGAAGGAAACCGTGCTCCTGCATGCGGTCTTGCGCCAATTGCGCGGCCAGGGGGTTACGATTATTTACATCTCGCACCTTCTCGACGACGTGGTGGAGCTCAGCGACGAAATCACCGTCTTAAGGAATGGCGCGCTCGTCGAAACGCTCGACGCCCATTCGACGACAGCCGAGGACCTGGCTGTCGCGGTGGTCGGTCACGAGGTGCGCCGTCCGTCGCGCGCGGAAGAGGCGAGCGATTTCACGCAACGACGCACGCTGCTCGACGTCAAAGGCCTGTCCTGGACACAGGACGCGGCCGCGTTTTCGCTCAAAGTCCGGGAAGGCGAGATCCTTGGAATCACCGGACCTGAGGGCGCCGGAAAGTCGGAGCTATTGAGAACCATCTTCGGACTGATGGCGCCGACGCGGGGCACGGTTTCGATCGACGGCCAGACGATCGACGCGAGAAGCCCGAGGAAAATGCTGAACCGCGGCGTCGCCTTCGTGCCGGAAGATCGCTTCGCCGAGGGTCTCCTTCTCGATCGCAACATCGAGGAGAACATCTCTCTTCCCAAAGTCAGCTTCGAGAAGCGGTTCTTCCTTCCGACAACCGAGCTCAAAGCGGGAGCCGTCAAGAAGGCCGCTCAAATCAAGACGAAGATGGCGTCCATCGATTCGCTCGTCAAGGAACTGAGCGGCGGCAATCAGCAGAAGGTGGTCGTATCGCGGTGGCTCGAGGACAGCTATCGGCTGCTCCTATTGGACGAGCCCTACAAGGGAATCGACATTGGGGCCAAAAACGACATCAACGAGGCCATTCGCGCGATGGCCGGCGCGGGCCGGGGCGTGATCGTCATCAGCACCGAATTCGCCGAGCTCATCGGCCTCGTCACGACGCTTCTGGTGATCGTCAACCGCAAGATCGTGAGCACGCTCACCGGACCGTCGATCACGCCTCATGAGATCGTTCGATATTACCAATACGAAGTCGAACCTCCGAGTCCGAGCTTTGAAGGGACCGGCTCGCCGGCTGCGATGAGCTAGGCCGCCAAGCCAATCGAACCGGACAAGGAAACCCAATATTGCCCCACCGCCTCAGATCGATCCTCAGGGAGCTCGATGTCTTCGTCATCCTCGGCGCCCTCTTGCTCGTCGCCGCGATTTTCAAGGCGAGCACGTTCTATAATCTCTCGAACCTGTTCACGATCCTCGAACTTTCGGCGGTCTTGGGAATCGCGACGCTCGGGGAGGCGATGGTCCTGATCGTGCGCGGCGTCGACGTCTCGGTCGGCGCCGTCATGGGCCTCGCAGGCACGCTCTCCGCATTCCTGATCCCGGATTTCGGGCTCACGGCTTCGATCCTCCTTCCTCTTGTCGTGTGCGGTCTCATTGGCCTCGGGAATGGCTTGCTGGTCGAAAAGGGCCGTGTTCCGCCGATCGTCGCGACCATCGGGATGATGTGGGTCGTCAGCGGACTGGCCGGAGGCGTCAGCAACGGACGCCTCATTCCGATCCTCGATGAATCGTTCCAGCAAATTGCCTTGGGCAGCGCGTTCGAGATTGTGCCGCTCTTCTTTGTCGGGCTCATCGTCATCGGCGCCGTCGCCTATTTCGTTCGATCCAACTTCGCCATCGGACGATACGTCTACGCCATCGGAGGCGACGAAGGCGCAGCTTATTATTCGGCGATTTCGGTCGCCAAGATTCGCATCGGCGTCTATGGGGTCGCCGGCGTCCTCTACGGCGTCGCCGGATTGCTGATGGCCTCTTACGTGCGCTCGGGAATGCCGACCGTCGGCAAGGGCTACGAGTTCAAGGCGATCACGGCCGCTGTCCTCGGCGGCATCGCGCTTACCGGCGGACGGGGAAACATTTTCAAAGCCATTGTCGGGGCGGTGATCCTGATCGTCCTCTACGGAGTGATCACCGCGTTCGCAGTGTCCCCTTACATCCAGGGAATCATCCAAGGCGCCATTCTGGTTGGAGCGGTCTACTATGCAACTCGCAATGACTAAGGCCAAAGCGAGCCTGCAGCGCTATAACCAGCTTTTCCTCTTGGTCGCAGTCCTCCTCATCGCGACCGTCATCTCACACGGGGTCTTCATAAGACCCACGAATCTGATCCTGGTCATTGCCAGCGCCGCGGCCTTCGGCCTCGTGTCCTTCGGCCAGGCCCTGGTCGTCATAGGAGGAGGATTCGACCTCGCCGTCGGCTCGCTCGTCGCCATGTCGATTTCGGCGATCGTTTTTTTTCGCGCGGACTTTGGCATTGTTGGCGGCACGATTGGGGCTCTCGCCTCTGCCACGGTCGCCGGACTGATCAGCGGCGCCTTTGTGTCGCGAACGAAAATTCCTCCGTTCATCGTCACGCTCGGCATGCTGTCGGTTGCGGACTCGATGTCGTGGATTCTCGCTGCGGGTCAGCCGATCACGGTGCCCGAGTATAACGACGCCATCTCGCCGTTGTTCGACTCTCTGCCGCTCGGCGAAAACGTCTTTCCGATCATCATCCTCATTGTCGGATTTGTCGCCACGAGCCTGCTGCTCCACCGGAGCAAATGGGGACGTTACATCTACGCGATCGGCGACAACGAAGCGGCCGCGCGGATCGCTGGCGTGCCGGTGATGAGGACGAAGCTGCTCTGCTATGGCTTGTCCGGCCTCTTATGCGCGGTCGGCGCGATCATCTATCTCTACCAGAACATCAGCGCGACGCCCGGCGAGGGCGCCGACTATCTTCTCCTGAGTTTCGCCGCGACGATTCTTGGCGGTGTCTACATGTACGGGGGAGAAGGGACGATTCCCGGCGTGCTTATCGGGGTGATCTGCCTCGCCAGCATTACCAGCGCGCTGACGATCGCGGGCGTTCCGCCGTCGATCTACCAGGGCGTCCTCGGGGTGATCGTTCTGGCCGTCGTGCTGTTCCAGGCGCGGATACGAAGGTAGGGGCGCCTAGGTGGACCGACGCGCTAGAGCATCGGACTGTCAGATTGAATCGTCGGGGATTCCCGCGGGGATGGGAATGTGATTTACTTCCGGTTGGAGGTGATTTGCGATGCCGAAGCCCTATTCGCTTGATCTTCGCGAGCGTGTGGTGAGTTACGTTGAGGGCGGGTGTTCGCGGCGTGCGGCGGCGGCCCATTTCAGGGTGTCGCCCTCGTTTGTGATCAATTTGATGACGGCTTTTCGCCAACGCGGGGCGGTTGCGCCCAAGGCGCTTGGCGGCTGGCGACACAGCAAGCTCGACCCGCACCGCGACTTCATCTTGCGCCGCGTGGCGGAGAAGGACGACATCAGCATGCCGGAGCTGGCGCGCGAACTTCAAGCCGCCAGCGGCGTGAAAGTCGACCCCGCCTCGCTGTCGCGGCTTGGCTGATCCGCAACGGCCTGAGCTTTAAAAAAAAGCCTTCAGGCCAGCGAATGCGATCGGCCCGACGTGCGCCAGGCGCGCGAGGCGTGGAAGGCTGAACGGCAGCCCAAGATGCGGACCGAGCCGCATCGGCTGATCTTCATCGACGAAACGGGAACCAACACAAAGATGACCCGCGCGCGCGGACGCTGCGAGAGGGGCGAGCGCCTTCACTCCAAGGCCCCCTTTGGCCATTGGAAGACCCAGACTTTCGTCGCCGGGCTGCGCTGCGGCGCCCTGACCGCGCCGTGGGTCATCGACGCGCCGATGGACCGGACAATCTTCGAGACCTACGTGAGTACCCAACTCGCCCCGACCCTCGAAAAAGGCGACATCGTCATCCTGGACAACCCGCCCGCCCACAAAAGCCCGGCCGCCGAACAAGCCATCCGCGAGCGCGGCGCTTGGCTCATGTTTCTGCCGCCCTACAGCCCCGACCTCAATCCCATCGAAATGGCCTTCGCCAAACTCAAGGCGCATCTGCGCGCCTTGGCCATGCGCACCATCAACGAACTCTGGAAGGCGATCGGCCAAATCTGCGATCTCTTCACCTCAGAAGAATGCGCAAACTACTTCGAAGCCGCAGGGTACGGATTCAAATGAGCGTCCGATGCTCTAATCGCTCGGCGTGAGACGGGAGTTCGGCGCCTCATCCCATTCTATTTGAGCGCGACTGATCGCGCTCAAACCCGCGCAACGGCGCGGGCGCGCATTCGCGCTTCGGCCATAAGGCGATGATCGGTTCCGATCATCGAGTTTTGGTATAACGCCTGACCCAGTGGCCCTTGATCATCCGCTCCGCGAGGCGGCGTTGCCTGACGCTGAACTGCCTCTCGGCAACACGGCCTATAGGTCGCGCTGAATCAAGAAGTCGACGCAACCGCGCAGCCAATCGAGGTCGGGGCTCGCTGGTACGCCGCTGAACGCCGACTCCTCGAACTCGCGCGCCGCGGCTTCCGCGAGCGCCGCCGCCGCCTGTTGCGCCCAAAGGATGCTGCCTGCATCCGCGATGATCTGATGAAGCCTCATGATCTCGCGCGGCAAGCGTCGCTCGCGCGGCCTCTCCAAGAAGCCGCCGATCCATGCCCTGTCAGTCCGACTGGCGTGCGCGAACGCATGGGTCAGCATCAGGGTCCGCTTGCCCTCCCAGAGATCGCCGTCTATCTCTTTGCCATACCGCGCCAGGCTTCCGTTCAGGTTCAGGACGTCGTCCGTGATCTGGAACGCGAGTCCGATCAGATAGCCGAAGCGATCGAACCGGCCCAGATTTTGGTCTTCGCCGTCGGCGACGAGGGCGCCGATCCGCATCGGGTGAATGAAGCTGTACCAGGCGGTCTTCTTGAGGACGAGCCGCAGATAATCCTCCACCCCGAGCGTGAGATTGTTGTCGCGCACCCAACCGAGCTCCATCGCCTGCCCCTCGAGAGTCTCGACGAGCAGATGGTCGACCTCGTCGAGAAGGCGAAACGCGGTCGCGGGTCCAAGTCTTTCCCCGGCCTTCCGGAACAAGCGCATGCTCAACGCATTCATCTCGTCGCCGACATTGACAGCGATAGGGACTCCGACGCGCCGGTGCATTGTCGCGACGCCGCGTCGGGATTCGCTCTCGTCCTCGATGTCGTCGTGCACGAGAAACGCGTTGTGGAGCATTTCCAGGCCTGCGGCCGCGGGGAAAGCGTCCTCGGCGCGGCCGCCCAGCGCGCGCGTGGTCGCGATGCACAACGCCGGGCGCAGACCCTTTCCCGATCGACTGACAAAATCGCTGACGAGACCGTATAGGTGTCGCTGCGGCTCCCGGGTCGGCACGGCCGCAGTCAGCGTGTCGGATATCATCTCGCGATACCAGCCGAGGCGTTCGATGAACCCGCCGGGCCCCAAAATGTCGCTGAGGCCCGGCGTCAAACCCGGAGCGCCAATCAGCGCGTCCTGCAACGCCGGCGCCTCAACCAGGGCTCGCCGGAGCGGCGCGTCCACGCCGGTCGCCTCCTTCACGTCCTCGATGTGCTCGACCTCAGGGTCGAGCGCTTTGGCGATGGGACTAACGAACGGCGCGACCGCGACGAGGAGCGGCCTCACCTGCTCAAGAAGCGGCGTCCCACCGATAGCGCGTTCCGCAACGTGCACGAGCGAGTCATCCCAAGGCAGGCCGGCCTTGAACCGCATCTCGTCATGCAGTCGCCACGGAGCGAGAAGCTCCAACTGATGCAGCGGCCAAATCTCGCAGCGCGGTCCGTCGAACTTGACGTCGTCGAGGATGCCGTTGACCGCGCGCCGGGCGGCCTCGTTGGCGCCTTCCATCGTCGCGAGGTCGGTGTAGGTGCGTACGTAGTCCGAGGCCAGAAACAGGTTCGGAATCGCCGTGGTCGCGTCAGGCCGCAAGCCCCAGGTGTTTTCCAGATTCACGAGCAGCGGCTCGATGTTACGCAGAAAGCCGGGACGGTCTTTGTCGATCCGGATATCCGGGTCGAGAAACCAGGAGTGGAGGTCCTCGTCGAGCAATAGCTCCTTTTCTCCGTTGACAGACCTTTTAAGTTGGCTCCACGCCTCGCGCACGAACTCTTCACGTGAACATTCCATCGCCGGCCGGCCGGTCGTGCCGGGGCTCGTCCAGTCGGACACGTCGACCGAGATCACCCCCCGGACCTCGTCGTCACCGAACCGATCGGGCGGAAAGCTGCCCCAGAACTGAACCTGAGAGATGCTGGTGAGCGCCCATGGGGTATCGATGTGGATGACGTGGCCATGCGCAATTGCCACGTCGCGCTTGAGGTAGAATTGCACGCCGTTCATCCACTCGACATTCGGGGCCAGAGTGCGCAGGTTGGCGAGGCTGGGGTCGGCAAGCAGCATTCTGTTGTTGATCATGGGAGCGAATCGCTCAATCGGAAGCGCCGCGACGTAGTGATCGCCGCTCCAGAGCGTACGCCTGCCCCTCTTCCAGTGGGTGATATGCCTTGTGGTCACGCCGGTGATGCGCGCTCCGTCGCAAAAAATCTCCTCCACCTCCTCGTCGATGACGTATTGCGCGCCGCGCGACTCGAGATAGGTCCGCCACGGATCGATCCAGGCGAGATTCGTCGGGGCGTCAAGGACGCGATCGGATGCCCCCGAGGCTGGATTAAGGATCGTCATCATCATCTGCACGAACATGTCGCCGACCGTGCGCGCGCTCGCCGTGTTCGCCTTTGAAGCCACCAGCGAGCGTGTGAAGCCGGTCGCGAGAAACTTCTGGTACGCCGGCGAGCGCTCCGCGGCCCCGATGAACTCCCACCAACTTGTCCGTTCATATTCCGCGAGTTGCCGCTCCTCGCATGTCGTCAGAAGCTGCCAGAACCTGGCGCCGAAAAACGCCAGCTCCCCCGGCGAGAAATCAATGGTCGGTCCGTACAGCAGTAGAACGTCGCGCAGCAGGGTGCCGACATCGCGCGTCGTTCGCGGAAAGAGTGTGGGGACCTCGAACGTCGGCAAGCCGTATTGCGTAAACGCGGCGCGTGTGGTCGGGACGAGGTGATCCGCCGCCTTGCGTCCGTCGAACGACGGAATGCGGCGCATGGTGTCGATCACGTGCTTGTAGAAGCCTGGAAAAAACCGGAAACCGTGCTCCCCAGGAATTTTGCATTCAAGCGAGGCGACGCCTGTATCGACGAGTTGATGGCCGCTCGTGCCTGGGCCATCGTCGATGACTGGCACGCTGCGCGCCTTGCCGCCGGCGATGTTGCGCCGCTCGAGGACGACCACCTCGAAGCCGCGCTCGATCAGTTCGTGCGCGGCGCTCATTCCCGCCACGCCGCCGCCGAGAACGATGACCCTCGATGACATGCTTCCGTCTTCCGCCGCTCCGACTACCCCGAGGCAGAGCCGCCGCTCTTGTCATTGAGACGCACGATGGCGTCGCTCTCCTTTATCCGAACCGCGATTTTCTCGAAGACGCGGAAGACGAATAGAGGATCGGTCGTGACCTGCAGAAAACCGACCGAAACGTCGGTCGCGACGACGAGCTCAACTGGCGCTGCGCCAAGCGCCACCACGATCCCCTGGTCACTCGGAAGCGTCGACGATCGCAGCAAAGGCCCCCCGCCCAGGAGCGGGATGATGCGGTCCGACGGCAGAACCAGTGCGGCGCTAGCCGTGTGGGCGTTGGCGAACAAGGTCTGGCCGAGGACAACGGCGAACGGGCCGAAATGACCGCTGCCTTCGAGTTTTCCAATTTTTTCGGACACCTGGTGAATCAAGTGTTGGCCGGAGCCGGCAGCTCTCGTGACAGGTTCAGCTCTCTTCGCAAGTTCGGTTGTCGTGACAGCTTCAATTTCCGGGTCCCCGAGCAAACCGCCCCACTTTTGTCCGCCTCGGACGGTCCAGATCGCCTTAAGACCGCTGATCGCTTCATCAACCGGCCCCTGATCCTTGCCTTTCTGCCCGCGAAACACGATGGCGTCTTCCAGTCGGGCAAGCACGTTCGAGGCACGGCGGAACATCTCCAAAGCGCTCGTCAGTCTCGGATCCGCCATCTGCGCGCCATGCAGAATCACGCGCACCTGCAATGTCGTCAACGGAATGGTCTTTTGCTCGTCGATGGACATCGTCTCGGACCCGGCGCCTCGTGCGCTGCCTATCGACGGGGGGGTTTCAATATAGGTCAACTCTTCGCTTTTCACGAAGTCGGCGTCGCCTGAAAGCGGGCCGTAGAGCGGAAGAATCGTCGCCGCGACGCGAGAACGATTCGCTTCTTTTTGAACCGCCTGCCTGACGAGCGCCCATTGCTCATCGGTCCAAGGCGCCTGTGAATCACTTGGAAGTCATGACACATCCCTCCCGATTGCAAGCCATCGCTCGCGCCAGGTCCGGGCGATGCTCCGCATCCTTGCTCCCTCGATGCGTGCAACCCTCACCCGGCCTGGCGACGTCCGCCGACCTGTACGCTATAGATGTCGAGTTCGTAACTGCGCTCGGCCGTGTCGACCCTGCCAACGCCGGTGCATTGGAGCCGGTTGATCCAGCTATACCGCGTGTCGGATGTTTGGAAGACCGGGCTGACGATGATCGGCGGGAACGGGGCGAACTCGCCGCGAACCGCGCGAGCATAGCCGTCTGACCCGAGGTCCAGGATGCCGCTATACGTGGCATAGATCCGCGCCCCGTCCGATGTCTGTAGCGAAGCCCTCACATCCACGAGCGCAATTCCGTCCTCGCGGATACGCATCCAGTCGCCGGAACCAGGCAGGATGACGCCACTGACGTCAGGGCCGGCGAAACGTCCTTCCTCGACATACCAATTGATCCGCAGCCCGTCCGGCACGCGCCCAATCGGCTGCTCGCGCAGGGATGTCTTGAGCGAAGCGAGGAACTTTGTCTCCCAGCCCCAGGATGGCTCTCGCGTCGGCGGCCCGCTCGACGGGTTCGGCGTCGGCGCCGAGGCGTTGTTCGGCGCCGCGCGGCCAATCTGAAACCGGGAGGGCTCGATAGAGTCGGAGAGCTGGGGAGAGATCGGCTGGCCGGCAAAGCGCAGGACCGGCAGAAACTCCACCAGTCCGTCAAGCGGGGCGGGAAACGCGGCGCGGAACATGCGCTCGCCGAATGCGGGGATGCGATAGTCGGGCTGCGCGGCCGTCTCGCGGACCGGACCGCCGTTCACCCGGTACTCCACCGTGACGGCGTGCCCGGGGCGTACCGGCGAAACGCCGATCGCAATGGAAGCCGGCGCGCCAGCCGGCATGAGCGCTAGCGGCCCGGGAGTGTTCGCGCCTCCCCAACGCAGCTTCGAGCCGTCGAGCGCCTGCAGCATCGAATCGGAGGCGGCGTGCTGGGCAGCGGAGACGCTTCCGGACGGGGGCCGCACAAGGGAATCTGTCGGTCTGTCGCTCACGGACGCAGCGACTCCCTTGGACGTGACGTTTGAGCTTCCGCGCGGGCCAGCGACCGCCGCGCCGCCGCGAGGTCGGGCCGGCTGGGTTGGCAGATCATAGCCTCAAGGGCGTGTCTCACCTGCGGCGCCAAATCTTCCGGCTCGCCGCGGTCGAGTCGGAAGTCGAGCAGCGAGGTCAGTGCGCGGAGTTCGAGAGAAAGCGCCCCTTGGGCCCGTGCACAGTCGACGGCCATGCAATAGGCTTCTTCCGCCCGGCCCGCGCGGCCGAGTTCTCCGAGAACGTCTCCACGCGTGCGGTATATCTCGGGCATCATCGCCCCGACGTGGCCGGTCTTCGCGCGGAGTTCTCCTTCGCGGCTCACGACCAAGGCTTCCTCCGAGCGGCCGGCCAGGTGCATCGCCTCACACGCCATGCTCGTAGCCGATCCTTCGATGACCCCGGAACCCGTCTGCCGGAACAGCGCGCTCCACTCCATCACTTCGGCCACACCGCGCGCGACATCGCCAAGTCCGATTCGAGCGCGGCCACGGTGAAGGCCGGCATTCGCCATCCACATGGCGAACCCCTCGGCTTCCGAACTGTGGTAAACCTCGTCGGCGATCGCGAAAAGGCGCTCCCAGTTACGGTCGTAGAAGTAGAAGAACATTGCTGTCGCGAGAGCGGTCGTCGCGCTCGGCCGATGCTCGAGCCGGCGGGCGTAAGCGATCAGCTCGCTGACGACGGCGATGGCCTCGTCCTGCCTGCCTTGCATCCACAATGAGCCGGCCAGAGTGATCAGCATGCTGCCTCTGGCGGAGATCTGGAAGCAATTCGTGATATCCGCATCCATCTCGAACGAGCATTCGCGGAGTCCGACCCGCGCCTCGGCGATCGCCACGTCATATTCGCCACGATAGAAGCGCGTGTAGGTCGATGCGTCGTGGCCGATGGCCACCAGCACCGGGTCCTTGGCGGCCGCCGCCAGGGCGGAAACACGGGCGGCGGTTTCCATCGCCTCGTCCAGCCGCCCGCCGACAAATTGATTGGTCCATAGGACCCACAGCGGGGGGCCCACTCGATCGTTCGCGCCCAGTCGTTGCGCCAGATCGATCGCACGCTTGCAGACCTCCCCGACCTCAGGGGCCGCCCATCCAGCGACGGCGCTCAGCACGGGAGCGAGGGCTGCAAGGACTGAAAGCTCGCGGCCCATGCGGGTCTGCTCGTCGGGAAGCCTTTCGAGGTCGGACAGCGCGCGCCGGAGGTGGGCGACTGCTTCTTTCGCGGCGCTGCGCTTGGCGGCGTAGTCCGCTGCGGCCTCCCAATGGGCCGCAGCGTCCGCGTGGCGGCCGGCGCCCGACAGATGGTGCGCGAGGAACTCGGGTCGGCCCTGCACGGACTCCGGGAAACGAGCGACCAGCGCCTCGGCAATCCTGGCATGGTAACGTTGCCGGGTGGTGCGAAGCAGCGAATCGTACGCCGCGTCACGAATGAGGGCGTGCTTGAAAACATAGATTGGCGATTTATAGCCATGTCGAAAGATCAGACCCGAGTCCACCATTGTGTCTAGCTGCGCGAGGACGGTCTCTTCAGGCAACTGCGCGACGGCCAGCAGTAGATCGCGCGAGAACTCGCGCCCGACCGTCGCGCCGAGCTGAAATAACGGTCGCGCATCGCCAAGGCGATCGATACGAGACATGAGAGAGGCCGCCATCGAGTTGGGCATGTCCCCTTCGGACAACACGTTCACCAGCTCCCACGAATTTTCGCGCGCCACGAGCGCGCCTGATTCTGTAACCGATCGAGTGATCTCCTCCAGAAATAGCGGGTTTCCCGCCGCTCGCTCTCTAATTTGCCACGCCACATTGGGCGGCAGCGGTTTGTCCATGGCGACCTTCCGGATGAAGGTCTCAATTTCCCCAGAACTCAGAGCGTCGAGCTCAATTTCCGCGATATTCGCCCCCGGCTCCCACGGCGGCTTGAACTCCGGCCGCGCGGTAAACAGCGCCATCAGTCGGGTCCTCTGAGGCGAGGCGACCAGTTGGCGCAGCAGTTCAATCGTGGAAGGGTCGGCCCAATGGAGATCCTCAAAAATGAGCAGGGCGGGGCCGTCTTGCGTGAGCCCCGACAACCACGCGATGAGGATCTCCATCGTTCGCTGGCGCGCGCGCACCGGAGACAAGTTTGGCGCGGGCCATCGTGCGGGATCGATGGGGACGGAGAGAATAGCCGAGATGAGCGGGACGGCCTCGGTCGGGTCGAACCCCCGCTCCACCAACCGCTTCGCGATGCGCTCCACCCGTTTGTCCGGCGGGGCGCTCTCGAATCCGAGCCGAAGCTTGATTAGCTCTGATATCGGATGGAGAGCTGTGGCGGTCGCGATCGGGGTACAGTGCCCCACCACGACGTCGGTGCTCTCATCGGCAATCTCGCTTCGGACCACCTCGACCAGCCGCGATTTGCCGATGCCCGGCTCTCCGCGTAACAGGACGAACTGAGGCTCGCCCAATTTCGCGGACTCCCACGCCTCCTTGATGCGCGTGCGCTGATGAACGCGGCCGAGGAACGGGGTACGCGGGACGTTCAGGCCGGCGGCCTGACCGCCTAGGGCCACTATTTTGAACAATTCAACAAGGCGGTCGACGCCTTTGAGCTTCCGAAACCCTAGAGGCTCGACCATAAATGTACCGGGCAGAAGCCGATGGAGCGAATCTGAGACAACGACCTCGCCGGGAGCGGCCTCCGCCTGGACGCGCGCGGCGATGTTAGGCGTGTCGCCAATCGCCCACCGTTCGGACCTGTTGGGGCCTGTCATGGCGCCAACGACGACGCGCCCGCAGTGGATCCCGATGCGCACCTGAAGATCTACCTTTATCTCAGCTGCGAGCTGCGCGACGGCTTCAACCATCTCCAGGCCGCATCGAACTACGCGCGACGCATCGTCCTCGTGCGCAAGCGGGTAGCCGAAATACACGTCGATGCTGTCGCCCCGGTATTGGGCAATGAAGCCCTGGTTGCGAACGGCGACCCCTTCGCACGCCTGCTGGTATGACCCGAGCGCGACTCGCAAATCTTCAGCATCGAGTTGCTGAGACAGCGGAGTTGAGCCGACTAGATCGCAGAACAAGACGCATACGTGCCGCCGTTCCGCCTGGAATTCCACGCCGCTCCCGGCCCCGAACTCTTTGCCGCAACCGCCGCAGAAACGCGCGGCAGGCGCGTTTTCGAAGCCGCAAGTCGCGCAGTTCACCATCCAGCGCCGCCCGGATAACGCGCGGAGCCGCGTTGATCTCGAGTGGTGGTTTCCTCCAATAGGATCGCCAAGGCGCGCGCGACAAGATCGCTAGGATCGGAAATGAATGGTTTGGAAACGACCGGCGCCAGTTGCGGAGCCGGACCGGACCGACCCTCCGCGTGGCCTGATTGTGTGACCGGAGGCCTGAGCTGACGCGGAAGTGTCTCGATCGTCGCGGTTTCCGGTTGTTGGACAAATGTGAGCGGTCTCAAGCGGTTGCCCCTGGCCATCACCCACGAAGTGAACTACTGTCTTTCGTTGATGATGTACTATGCGGCGTCGAATGGCAAGTGCGTCTTCAACGCGTGCTTTTCTCGACTACATGGCTGAGTCACAACTGGGCATGTACAATGCGCGAACTATTTCAAGAACTAATGATGTCCATAAGTTTGTTGAAAGTAGAACGCCTAGTCTAACCCCCAGCTTCCGGTTCTCAGTCCGCCCTTGGGGCAGGCCACGTCCGCTTGTAGCGATAACTTTCTTGCTCGCGGCGTAATTGCCACACAGTCGTCGCCGCCCGCCTGGATCCACTCTCCGGCGCCGACCAATTCGAGCAATCCGCGTCGTCAGCCACGCATTCCGCCAATGTGCAGACGAGGGCGGGACCGGGCGGCTCATGGCGGTTTTGTCCGCCCGCTCTCCAATGCTGGCGGCTTTTGCGGGCCTCATGCCAATTCTATTTGAGCGCGACTCATCGCGCTCGAACCCGCGCAACGGCGCGGGCGCGCATTCGCGCTTCGGCCATAAGGCGATGATCGGGTCCGATCATCGCGTCTTGGTATGAATGAGAGCCGATATGGTTTCTAGTGGCTTGACGCGCTGTGCGTTATGAGCACCCGCAACTGCTGCTCGTTCAGAACCCTGCCGTCCGGCAATGTGGCGGACACAAACCCCCTCCAGATGTTGCGGAGCAGCTCCTCAGCGGCGCTGATGAAGGCGCTCTCGCTCGTGTAGCGGTTCGTCCCGTCTCTATCCGTCTTGCGGTCATAACTCTCGATGATCCATTCCATCTGCGATCCTCTCGCTTCCCCCAGGCGAGTTCCATAAGCGAGTTGGGCAGCGGCGGGGCCCGTCGGGTCCGGCAGAGCTGACTTGTCCACGGATTTTCCCGCCCCAGAAGGCGGCGTCCGCAACTTGAACCTCGCCCTGGCGTATGAACTCGATGTTCTGCGCCGAGCCGACGATGCTGACCAGCTTCACCTTGTCCTGCAACCCAGCCTGGACGATTGTTGCGGCTCTGGCTGAGTTGCACGACGATAGCCGGCCGTCAGCCCGATGTCGGGTTGTCGTCAACCAAGGCGTGACGCCGGCGCCGAAGCAGCCTCAGTCTCTGGGCCGGATCTCGCCAATGGATCATGGCTTCGAGGCAATGCTCCTCGTCTTGCTCGATCTCGGTCACGCAGTGCAGCCGTAATTTGGCGAACACGTCTATTTCACGCCATGATGGCAGCGCCCGTAGTTTCTCTCCCATTGCGAACATCGGCATGCGCCTCCGTCCCCGCCACAGGATTAATGCGGTCCGCTCGTCTCTGTTCCCCAATCGGCGCGAATAATAGAGCGGGCAGCCTCTCCCTGGATGAAATCCTACGCCTCGATTCAGGCGAACATATTGCACCAATAGCTCGGCCGAATGGATGATCATGTGAGATGCGGCCGTGGCGCATTTCCATGGGTTGGCAGCGAATTACGGATGGCCCCTTTGTCAAATCCAGGCGGTCACTCAAGCCAGCGCCTGGCGACCTCCTCGCGCACCGGCGTCTCGACCTCGGGCGGCGCTTTCCGAATGTAGGCCAGCGCCTGCGCGAACTTGGCGGGGTCTTCACTCTCCAGCGTTTCGAGATATTGCAGCGCCGCGGAGACGGAGAACGGCTCGCCGCCCTTGCCCCAGTCGTCGAAATTGCTGGCAAGCGCAGTCCAGATCGCGGCGTCGTAGCCGAGCGACTGGGCCCAGGCGCCGATCGTCGCGACAACCTGCGGATGGCTTTGCATCGCCAAGTCGCTTTGCCGGTCGGAGGCAGGTTCGACAAAGCCTATTGCGCGCGCATCCGCCATTCCCTCTCTGAGGCAAAGATCGTCCATCGCCGCATCGAGATCTTCGAGGGCGCTTGGCGCCGAATAGGTCTTGCAGAGCGCGCCGAAGGATTCGTCGATCGCCAGCGTCAGTCGGCCGTCGTCCGAAACGCGACAAAACTCAATCGGCAAGAGCGGCCCATCGGCCATGAATTTGGCCGCGATTTGCACGTCGCGTGGATCCCACACCAATGATCCCCACGCCAGAACGACACTCTTCACCATTCCCGCTCCTTGAAGCTTTGGGCCCGCTCGTCTTGAGTCGTCCCCCTGATCCTTTGAAACCGCGCACAATCTGCCGGCGCGATTCGGCTCTCATGCCCCGTGAAAGCGGCCATCCAGCAAGGGCTTGATGCTGGGGATTTCCACTTGTGCGGGTTTCCACTTGTGCGGGAATGACAAGCTGAGGGCGTCGCAGGCGCCCCTCAGGCGTAGAACACCTTGCCTGGGTTGAACAGGTTCTGCGGGTCGAACGAGGCTTTGACGCGGCGCATGAGGTCGATGGCGACGGCGCCATGCTCCTCTTCCATGTACTCCCGCTTCTTCTGCCCGACCCCATGCTCGCCGGTGCAGGTGCCGCCCATGGCGATGGCGCGATGGGCGAGGCGGGAGGCGAAAGCATCCGCCGCCTCGATCTCGGTTTTGTTGTCGAGATCGACGAGTGGCGTCACGTGAAAATTACCGTCGCCGACATGGCCGACGATGGGCGCAATGAGGCCGCTCTCGCTTGATGTCGTCGAGCGTCTCCTCGACGCAATCGGCAAGCCGCGAGATCGGCACACAGGCGTCGGTGGCGAACGGCCGCGCGCCGGGTCTCAGCGTCATTTGCGACCAATAGGTGTCGTGACGCGCCTGCCAGAGCTTCGTGCGCTCCTCGGGCTTGGTCGCCGAGGCCAACAGGCCCGCCGCCATGGCTCGCGGCGATCTCGCCGAACCGGCTCGCCTGCTCGGCGACGCTTTGCTCGGTGCCGTGAAACTCGACCAGGAGCAGCGGCTGCTCGGGCAAGGAGGTATGCGAATAAGTGTTGAAGGCGCGCACCGAGAGCGTGTCGATGAGCTCGATGCGGGCGACCGGCAGGCCCGACTGAATGGTCTCGATCGTCGTCTCGCAAGCGGCGCGGATGCTGGGAAACGAGCAATGGCCGGCGGCGATCGCCTCGGGGATGCCGGAGAGCTTGAGCGTCGCCTCGACGATGATTCCGAGCGTGCCCTCGGAGCCGATGAACATATGGGTGAGATCGTATCCGGCGGACGACTTCTTCGCCCGCGTTCCGGTGCGCAGGAACGATCCGTCGGCGACGACCACGCCGAGCGACAGCACCACGTCCTTCATGGTGCCATAGCGCACCGCATTGGTGCCGGAGGCGCGGGTCGCGGCCATGCCGCCGAGCGAAGCGTCGGCGCCCGGATCGATCGGGAAGAAGAGCCCGCTGTCGCGCAAGTGCTCGTTGAGATGCTTGCGGGTGACGCCCGGTTCGACGACGCAATCGAGATCGTCCGCGTTGACGGCAAGAACATTGTTCATGCGCGAGAGGTCGAGCGAGACGCCGCCATGCGTGGCGTTGACATGGCCTTCGAGCGACGAGCCGACGCCAAACGGGACGATCGGCGCGTCGTGCCGGGCGCAAAGCTTCACCAGGTCGACGACGTCCTCTTTGGACTCGGCGAAGACCACCGCGTCCGGCGGCTCGTTTTTGAGCCACGTTAGCGTGTGCCCATGCGCCTGGCGGATGGCGTCGGAGGCGGTGAAGCGGTTGCCGAAACGGGCGGCGAGAGCGGAATTGAGGGCGGCAACCGCGTCGCTCGAAAGGCGGCCTTGGCGCTGGCGGACAGAAAGTTGGGTCACTGGGCTTCGCTGTTGTTCGGAGGCCCCGAAGATTAGCCGCATCCGCGCACTCTGGCTAGCACGAACGCCATGCTGACCTTGATGGAAGGTGAGGACGTCGAGGGCGGCTCCCGTGAAACCGACGGCTCCTCCGCCTGTTCGTGTCGTCATCGAATTCGTGTAGATCCGTGTCCAACTGGAGGAGGCGCCGCCGTGACCGAGATCGTCCATCGCACCGTCGAGGCAAACGGGATCCCGATCCATCTCGGCGAAGCGGGAAGCGGACCCGTCGTGCTCCTCTGCCACGGCTTTCCGGAATCCTGGTATTCGTGGCGCCATCAGTTGAGGGCGCTCGCCGAGGCCGGCTATCGCGCCGTCGCGCCCGACATGCGCGGCTACGGACTGACAGGCCAGCCCGACGCCATCGACCAGTACACTTTGTTCCACCTCGTCGGCGACATGGTCGGCGTGCTCGACGCGCTGAGCGCGCCTGAGGCCATCGTCGTCGGCCACGATTGGGGCGCGCCGGTCGCCTGGCATTGCGCGCTTCTTCGGCCCGACCGCTTCCGCGCCGTCGCGGGTTTGAGCGTGCCCTTCAGGCCGCGCGGACCGACGCGACCAACGAGCGTGATGCCGCAGAGCGAGTCGTCGCTTTTTTATCAGCTTTATTTCCAGGCGCCGGGGGTCGCCGAGGCGGAGCTCGGTCGTGATCCGCGCGCGACGATCCGGCGGCTTCTTTATTCGGGGTCGGGCGATGTTCCGCGCGAATCGGACAACACGCTCGGCGATCAGGCGCCTGGCATGGTGCCAAGGACGGGCGGCTTTCTCACCCGCACGATCGATCCGTCGACGCTGCCCGCATGGCTCACGGAGGCGGACATCGATGTCTTTGCCGGAGAATTCGCCCGCTCAGGCTTCCGCGGCGGGCTCAACTGGTATCGCAACATCGACCGCAATTGGGAGCTGCTCGCGCCCTTCGCCAGCGCCAAGGTGACTGTGCCTGCGCTTTACATCGCGGGCGACCGCGACCTCGTCGTCAAATTCCCGAAGATGGATCAACTGATCTCGAACCTGAAAACATTCGTCCCCAACCTCACGAAAACGATCATGCTTCCCGGCTGCGGCCATTGGACGCAACAGGAGCGTGCGGACGAGGTCAATACAGCGCTGATCGCGTTCCTACGGGAGGTCGGCTAATCAAAGACCTGTGCGGCATTAAATCGTCATCGCGAGGAGCGGCGCAGGCGCGACGCGGCGATTTAGCGCCGCAGCCGCGGCCCTTCATCCCTGGATCGCTTCGCTTACGCTCGCGATGACGATCATGGTTCATGGCGCGCCGACGCTGACCACCCGGAAGGTCAGAAGCTCGCCCTCCTCTTCGCGCACCGACACGTACTCGCCGACCTTGAAGGCGTGGTCGCCGAAGCGGAAGCCTTCCTCCTCCGCTTCGTCCTTGCGTCCCCCCTTCCACTCGAAGGCCCAGGTCGAGCCGCCACGGCCGCCGGCGTGGTTGACGAGGAGGCCGCGCAGCGAGGGCTCGTTGCCCCAGAAGCGATGGGCGAAACATTCGCCTCGATGCCGCTTCCAGGCTTCGAGATCGATGTGGCCATCGGCGGTCAAAGGCGCGACGAAATCATAGCCGTGCCGGATCGAGCCATCGGGGAATTCCTTCGAGCGCGCGGCGTTCAGCGTCACCTTTCGCAACCCGACGTGAGTTGGCGCGGCCATCGACTATCCTCCCTTTTCTCCCGGCTCTTCGTGCGAGCCGTTGAGCCCTCCAACACCTATATCGGGTCAGACGCGTTCGATCGCCAGCGCCGCGCCCTGGCCGACGCCGACGCACATTGTGGCGAGGCCGTAGCGGCCGCCGCGCCGCTTGAGCTCGAGCGCGACGGCGCCGGCGAGGCGCGCGCCCGACATGCCGAGCGGATGGCCGAGCGCGATCGCGCCGCCATTCGGATTGACGTGCTCTGAATCATCCGCAAGCCCGAGCCCGCGCAGGCACGCAAGCGCCTGCGAGGCGAAGGCTTCGTTCAGCTCGACAACGTCGAAGCTCGACGGCTTGAGCTTCAGCCGCTCGGTCAGTTTGCCGACCGCCGGAATGGGCCCGACGCCCATCACGCGCGGCGCGACGCCGGCCGTAGCGTAGCCGAGGATGCGCGCGATCGGCGTGAGCCCATGCGCTTCGGCCGCCTGGGCCGAGGCGACGATGAGCGCCGCCGCGCCATCGTTGACGCCGGAAGCGTTGCCTGCGGTCACGCTGCCGTCCGGGCGCACGATGCCCGCGAGTTTGGCCAGCGCCTCGAGCGTCGTGTCGGCGCGCGGGTGCTCGTCGCTGGCGACCCGGGTCACGTTGCCCTTGCGGTCCTTCATCTCGACCGCGACGATTTCCTCGTCGAACGTCCCCTTCGCCTGAGCCGCTGCAGCGCGCTTTTGCGAGCGCAGCGCGAACGCGTCCTGGTCGGCGCGGGAAACCTGGTGCTCGTCGGCGACATTCTCCGCCGTCTCGGGCATCGAATCGACGCCATAGAGCTTTTTCATCGCTGGATTGACGAAACGCCAGCCGATGGTGGTGTCGAAAATCTCCGCCGATCGCTGAAAGGCGGCCTGCGCCTTGCCCATCACGAAGGGCGCGCGGGTCATCGAATTCGGCGCCGCCGGCGATGGCGAGCTCGATCTCGCCCGCCTTGATCCCGCGCGCCGCCGCGGCGACCGCCTCCATTCCCGAGGCGCACAGCCGATTGACCGTCGCGCCCGGAATGGAATCCGGCAGGCCGGCGAGCAGGAGCGCCATGCGCGCGAGGTTGCGGTTGTCCTCGCCCGCCTGGTTGGCGCAGCCGAGAAAGACCTCGTCGATTTTATCGGCGAGCCCCGGATGACGGCGCATGAGTTCGCGGATCGGCAGCGCGGCAAGATCGTCGGCGCGGAGGCTGGCGAGCGCGCCGCCGAAGCGGCCGATCGGCGTGCGCACATAGTCGCAGATGAAGGCTTCGCTCATAAAAGCACCGTTCGTAGGTTCGGCCTCAAATCGCAATCCGCCATTGTCGCGTCCGATCGCCGGCGTCTAATATAGACATTCGCGTCGCGCGGCAGCGGCAAAACAGATTCCGGGAGGACGCCCGTGGCGGCTGGGGCTGATACGTCATCGCAACCGGTTCTCCTGGACAAGCTCGAGGGCGGCGTGCTGACGCTGACTCTCAATCGGCCCGAGCGGCTTAATGCGCTTAACGCCGCTCTCATCGAAGCGCTATCGGCAGGGATTGAGCGCGCTGGGACGGATTCGGAATGCCGTGCCGTCCTGATCACCGGCGCGGGCAGGGGGTTCTGCGCCGGAGCCGACCTCGCCAACCGCGCCTTTGCGCCCGGCGACGCCCGGCCGGACCTGGGCCAGGCGCTCGAAAAGGGCCTTAATCCGATCATTCGCGGGATCCGCAATCTGCCGAAGCCAGTCGTGTGCGCGGTGAACGGCCCGGCGGCGGGAGCCGGCGCCAATATCGCGCTCGCCTGCGACATCGTGCTCGCGGCGAAATCGGCTCAGTTCCTGCAGGCCTTCGCCCGCATCGGTCTCATTCCGGACGCGGGCGGCACTTTTGTCCTGCCGCGGCTCATCGGCGACGCGCGCGCCCGCGCGCTCATGATGCTGGCCGAGCCGATCGGAGCGGAGCGGGCCGAGGCGATCGGCATGATCTACCGCGCGGTCAACGACCAGGATCTCATGGGCGAGGCGCATACGGTCGCCCAGCGCCTCGCGGCCGGCTCCACGCATGCACTCGGGCTCATGAAGCGTGCGCTTGCGGCGTCGCCCACCAACAGCCTCGACGCCCAGCTCGACCTCGAGCGCGATTTGCAGCGCGAGGCCGGAAGCAGCGACGACTATCTGGAAGGCGTGCGCGCGTTTCTGGACAAAAGGCCGGCGAATTTCCAGCGAAAGCGGCCAGAAGCGTGACGAGCCGCTGATCGCGCGGCGGAAAATCCGGCGGGCGGACTAACGTTCAAGTCCACAAAAAACCCGCCGCAGGGAAGCTGCGGCGGGCTGTTCAAACCTCTACAAGAACACGCGTTCAGTTCGAGCCGGCGTCCGCCGCCGGCTGAGCCTCGGCCGTCTGCGGCGTGTCCGGCGTCGCCTGTTGAGACTGAGCCGTCGGCTGGTCGTTCTCGGCCGAAGTCTTGTGGAAATCGCAGGCCAGCGCCGGCGCGGCGAGCGCCGCCGCAAAACCGCATCCCAACACCACTTTCAGAAGCTTGGAGCGCATGAGGACCTCCATCTTTCCCCGCCAGGTTCCCGCAGTCTAGCACCGCCTCGGACGCGCGCAAGGTGCGTGAGCCAGCGCGCACGGCGCGTGCGGCTCTGGATTGCGGTGGCCGCAAGGGACGGCTCGGACAACAATCGTTTGCAGAAAAACAGAAATAAGGTTACGCTGCCGGATGACCAACTCAGACCCTTCCGCAGCCGCAGACCTCAGGCGCCGCTTCCCGCGCCTTCAACGGCCCGAAAGCGGCGACAAAATATTTTCTGCAGTTTATGCTGCGTAACCCATTGAAAAGTCTCGATTTTGACGAGAGAATCCAAGGAAATCCAAGGAAATCCAACACCCATAATCGGGGTATTCGGGAGCGAAATCGCCACCGGCCAAGGAAATCCAAAACGGCGACCCGAGCGAACCTGAAGGCGCCGATCGCCGCCAGCGCGGCGCGCGCGGCCATGCGTTCGAACGATGTCGCCCGCTCGGATCACGCAATGTTGATGGGCCGAGCCCGTCAGCCACAACGCCCGCGGGGCGACGACGGTCGGCGCCGAATCGCCCATATTCCGAGCGCGCCGCGCCTAATCCTTATGTGCGGCTCCGCGAACGCCTGATCGCGTCGTAGACGGCGAAGGGTGTCGCCGGCATGTCGATGTGATCGATCTTGTAGGCGCGCCAGAGCGCGTCGGCCACGGCGTTCATCACCGCCGGCGTCGATCCGATCGACCCGGCTTCGCCCGCGCCCTTGAGGCCCATCGGATTGGTCGTCGACGGCACGTTGCGGGTCTCGAAATCGAACGCCGGCAAATTGTCCGCGCGCGGCATGCAATAATCGAGGAAGCTCGCGGTCAGAAGCTGGCCGTCGCCATCGAACAAAGCGCGCTCCATCAGCGCCTGGCCCGCGCCCTGGGCGATGCCGCCATGGACCTGCCCCGCCAGAAGCAAAGGGTTCAGGGTGAAGCCGAAGTCGTCGACAACCGAGTAGCGGACGATTGTGGTTTCCCCCGTGTCCGGATCGATCTCGACCTCGCAGGCGTGGGTGCCGTTCGGATAGGTTGCATTCGACGGCGCAAACGACTCGGTCGCCGTCAAATTCGCGGCGGTGACGCCCGGAAGCGCTGCGATCTCGGCGTAAGAGATGGCGCGGTCGGTTCCGGCGATGCGCACCTTGCCGTCGGCTATTTCCAAGTCGGCGACGGCCGCCTCCAGCTTGTCAGCGGCCAGTTCCTTCAGCGAACCCGCCAAGGTTTCCGACGCGCGGGTCACCATCACGGCGCCGATGGGAATGGATCGCGATCCGCCGGTGCCGAAGCCCGTCTTGACCCGATCCGTGTCGCCCTGCACCACCTTGATGCGCTCGAGCGGCACATCGAGAAACTGCGAGACGGCCTGGGCGTAGGCGGTCTCATGCCCCTGTCCGTTCGATTGGGTGCCGATGGTGAGCGTGAAATCGCCGTTCTTCTCAAGCGTCAAAGAGCCCGTCTCGGAATCGCTCCAGGCCGTGCATTCGATGTAGCTTGCGATGCCGAAGCCCCTGATCTTGCCGCGAGCCCGAGCGTCCTCAGCGCGCCGTGTGAAGCCCTCGCGATCCGCCTTCTTCAGGCAGGCCCGCAACGCGCCTTCGAAATCGCCGACGTCGTAATCGCGATCGGTATGGGTGTGATAGGGCATCTGCTCCGGCTTGACGAAATTGCGCGCGCGAATCTCCTCAGGGCTCAGGCCTAGCTTGCGCGCGCAAGCGTCGACCAGCCGCTCGAGCACGTAAGCCGCTTCTGGACGTCCGGCCCCGCGATAGGCGTCGACGGGCACGGTATGGGTGTAGATTCCACGGACACGCGCGTGGAGCGCGTCGATGTGGTAGCAGCCGGTCGCCATCGAGGCGCCGAGCCAGGGGATGTAGGGCGCGAACAGCGATAGATAGGCGCCGAGATTGCCGAGGATATCGACCCTCAGCGCCAGAAAACGGCCGTTGGCGTCGAGCGCCATTTCGGCCGTCGTCAGATTGTCGCGGCCTTGCGCGTCGCCGACAAAATGCTCGCTGCGATCGGCGAGCCAGCCGACGCTCTTTCCGAGACGCTTGGCGGCCTCGAGAACAAGCGGATATTCCCGATAGACGACGGCTTTGGTGCCGAATCCACCGCCCACGTCTTGCGTAACGACGCGTAGGGATTCGGGCGGAATCTTCAGCATCGCCCCGGCGATGGCGCCCTGAATGCCGTGCACGCCCTGGCTTCCGAGGTTCAGCGTAAGGCGGCCGGTTTTCGGATCATATTCGCCAACAGCGGAGCGCGGCTCCATATAATTGGCGATGACGCGCGAGTTCACGACTTTGATGCGGACCGCATGCGCCGCGCTGGCGAACGCCTTGTCCGCCTCGTCTTTGTTGCCGATATGGGTGTCGTAAGCGACGTTGCCCGGCGCCTTGGCGAAGATGAGCGGCGCGTCCGGCCGCAAAGCGGCTTCCATGTCGGTCACGACGGGAAGCGCGTCCCATGTGACGCTGATCAATTCGGCGCTGTCGCGGGCCTGATGCGCCGTGTCGGCGACCACCATCGCGATAATGTCGCCCACGTGCTGGGCTTCATCCGACGCCATCACCGGATAAGGCTTGAGCGGCGTGTTCGACCCGTCGGAATTGCCCACCGGAGCGACACACGGCAGGTTGCCAATGTCAGCAAAATCGCTCGCGACATAGACGGCCCGAACGCCCGGAGCCGCGCGCGCGGCTTCAAGATCGTCGATGCGGAATTTCGCATGTCCGTAAGGACTGCGCAGAAACGCCGCCTTGAGTTCAGCCTTGTCAACCGCATCGGAGGCGTAATTGCCACGCCCGCTCACGAAGCGAATGTCTTCGACGCGCTTGACGCTTTGACCTATGCCGAATTTTGTCGGTCTCATATTCATGTCTGTCATTTCCTATAAGCGGCCGAGGGGGCCTTCGCACGGACGGCGTTCGAGCCCGACCTAACCGAACCTTGGCGCGTCGCGAAACCCGAGCGGCCACGACGCGGCGCCCGTCCCCTCGAAGCTCAGGTGGCCAAGCGGCGCGCGTCTTGCTATCACCCCCGCGCAAAGCAGCTTAAGGCTTCGGGATCGCGATGCGCAAGGGCGCAATCACACGCAAGACGAATGAGACGAGCATCGAGGTTGGCCTCGATCTCGATGGGTCGGGCCTTGCCGATGTTACAACCGGGATTGGTTTCTTCGATCATATGCTCGACCAGCTGTCGCGCCATTCCCTTGTCGACATGAAAATTCGCGCGGAGGGCGATCGCCACATCGACGATCACCATACGGTCGAGGATGTGGGCATCGCGCTCGGTCAGGCTTTGGCGAAAGCGCTCGGCGACAAGCGAGGCTTGACGCGCTACGCCGACTGCCTGCTGCCTATGGACGAAACCCTGACCCGGGTTGCGCTCGACGTGTCGGGCCGGCCGTTCCTCGTCTTCCGGACCGAGTTTCCGACCGAGAAGATCGGCAGTTTCGATACGCAACTCGTGCGCGAATTTTTCCAGGCCTTCGCCGGCAACGCCGGGATCACGCTGCACATCGAGACGCTTTACGGCTCAAACAGCCATCACATCGCCGAATCCTGCTTCAAGGGAGTCGCTCGCGCGCTTCGCGGCGCGATTGCGATTGATTCCCGTCAGGCCGAGCGCGTGCCATCGACCAAGGGCGCGCTTTAGGATGCCATGAGCGTCGTCGCCATCATCGATTACGGCTCCGGCAATCTGCACTCGGCGCAGAAGGCCTTCGAGCGCGCCGCGCGCGAGGCCGGCTTGAGCCGCGACGTGAAGGTCACCGCGCGGCCCGAGGATGTGCTCGCCGCCGACCATGTCGTGCTTCCGGGCGTCGGCGCGTTTGCCGACTGCCGCCGGGGGCTCGACGGCGTCTCGGGCATGGTCGAGGCGATGGAGGAGGCGGTGCGCCAGCGCGGCCGACCCTTCCTCGGCATTTGCGTCGGCGCGCAACTCATGGCGACGCGCGGCCTCGAACATGAGGTGGTGAACGGCTTGAACTGGATTGCGGGCGACGTCGCCGCGATCAAGCCGCGCGATCCGGGCCTGAAGATTCCCCATATGGGGTGGAATACCCTCGATGTGCGGCGCAGCCACGCCCTTTTGGAGGGCGTGAGCACAGGCGAGAGCGGGCTGCACGCCTATTTCGTGCACTCCTACCAATTGTATGTCGATGATGCCGACGACCTTGTGGCCACCGCCGACTACGGCGGCGCGGTGACGGCGATCGTCGCCCGCGACAACATCGCCGGCACGCAGTTTCACCCTGAAAAGAGCCAAACGCTGGGTCTCAAGCTGATCGCCAATTTCCTCGAGTGGCGCCCGTGATCCTGTTCCCCGCCATCGATCTCAAAGACGGCCAGTGCGTTCGCCTGGTCCAGGGCGACATGACGCGCGCGACAATGTTCAACGCCGATCCGGCCGATCAGGCGCGAGCGTTCGTGGCGCAAGGGTTCGACTATCTGCATGTCGTGGATCTCGATGGGGCGTTCGCGGGCAAGCCCATGAACGCCGACGCTGTTCGCGGCATTCTCGCCGGGCTCACAGTCAAGCTGCAACTCGGCGGCGGAATCCGCGACATGAAGACCGTGCGCGGCTGGCTCGAGAGCGGCGTGACTCGGGTCATCATTGGCACAGCGGCGGTGCGCGACCCCGATTTCGTTCGCGAGGCGGCGCGACTTTATCCTGGCCGGATCGCGGTCGGCGTTGACGCGCGGGAGGGCGTCGTCGCCATCGAGGGATGGGCGAAAACCTCGGACATGTCCGCTCTCGATCTCGCGCGGCGGTTTCAGGACGCCGGCGTCGCGGCAATCATCTACACCGACATTGCGCGCGACGGCGCGCTCGCCGGCCTTAACCTCGAAAGCACAATCGCGCTGGCCCACGAGCTTGAGATTCCGGTCATCGCCTCGGGCGGCCTCGCCTCCATTGAGGACATCCGACGTTTGACCGAACCGGATTGCGATCGGCTCGCCGGCGCCATCGTTGGGCGCGCGCTCTATGACGGCCGGCTTGATCCGCGCGCGGCGCTGACCCTCCTTCACGCCGGGGGACGATCGGAACGGCCAACGGGGTCCCCTCAGTGACATTGAAGGCGCGGGTCATCCCCTGTCTCGACGTCAAGGACGGCCGGGTCGTCAAGGGAATCAACTTTGTCAATCTGCGCGACGCGGGCGATCCGGTGGAGAGCGCGATTGCCTATGACCGAGCGGGCGCGGACGAACTGTGCTTTTTGGACATTACCGCGAGCCATGAAGACCGCGGCATCCTGCTCGAGGTCGTCAGGCGCACGGCGGAGGTGTGCTTCATGCCGCTGACGGTCGGCGGCGGCGTGCGTACGACGGAGGACATACGCAAGCTTCTGCTCGCCGGCGCCGACAAGGCCTCGATCAATTCAGCGGCTGTCGCCGATCGGGACATCGTGCGCCAGGCCGCGGAGAAGTTCGGCGCCCAGTGCGTCGTCGTCGCCATCGACGTCAAGCGGGTGTCCGCGTCCGACGAGGCGCCGCGCTGGGAGATCTTCACCCACGGCGGGCGGCGCGCGACCGGCATCGAGGCGATCGGCTACGCACGTGAAGTCGCCGCTCTCGGCGCGGGCGAGATCCTTTTGACCTCGATGGACCGCGACGGATCGAGGCGGGGCTTCGATCTCGAGCTGACTCGAGCGGTCGCAGACGCGGTCGCCGTTCCGGTCATCGCCTCCGGCGGCGTTGGCGATCTCGACCACCTTGTCGCTGGCGTGCAAGAAGGGCGCGCCAGCGCGGTGCTTGCGGCGTCGATCTTCCATTTCGGCGAATTCACCATTCGGCAGGCGAAGGCGCGGATGGCCGAAGCGGGAATCCCAGTGCGCCTGGACTGACCGCGCCAGTGTACGCGCGGCGCCGCGCACGCTAAGGTTTGAGCTGTTTCATGGGAGAGCCTGATGGCCGCTGCGGGCGATCAAACGCATTTCGGCCAACGCACCGTTCGGCTGGACGAAAAGCAGAGCCTGGTGAACAGCGTCTTCCATAGCGTCGCCAGTCGCTATGACCTGATGAACGATCTGATGTCGTTCGGCCTGCACCGGGCCTGGAAGGACGCGCTCGTCGCCAAGGTTCGCCCGTCACTCAATCGTCCTTTCGTTCATGTCGATGTCGCGGGCGGGACCGGCGACGTCGCCTTTCGCGTAGCGAAGGCCGGAGGCCCGCTGACTGAGGTGACGGTCGTCGACGTCAATGGGGATATGCTGCGCGTTGGGGAGAAGCGGGCGGCGAGGCGCGCTTTCTCGAAGCGGCTGGCGTTCATCGAGGGCAACGCCGAGGCGTTGCCGCTCCCCGATGGGGCCTTCGACGCCTATACGATTGCGTTCGGCATCCGAAACGTGCCGCGGGTCGAAGACGCGCTTAAGGAAGCTTATCGTGTTCTCAAGCGCGGCGGGCGCTTCTTGTGCCTCGAATTTTCGCGCGTCGATTTGCCGGTCATGGATCGATTGTACGACGCCTATTCCTTCGCGGCGATTCCGCCCATCGGCAAAGCGGTGACTGGCGACGGCGGCGCTTATCGCTATCTTGTCGAATCGATCCGCAAATTTCCGCCCCCGAGCGATTCGCCGAGATGATCGGCGAAGCCGGGTTTGCGCGCGTGGACTTCACACGCCTGAGCGGAGGCGTCGTCGCGATCCACTCGGGCTGGAAACTCTAATTCATGCCGATTCTGTCGTCGCTCGGCCACCTCTCAAGGCTGACGCGCGCCGCTTTCGTGTTCGCCCGAGAAGGGGCGTTCGTCGGCGTCGACCCAGTCCCTCTGCCCCCGGTGCTGAGGGCGCCGCTCGCGTTGGCCAACTTGATTGCAAAACACGACGGCGATGGCCTGGCGGGCCTGTCTCGGGCGATCGATCGATTGGGCCCGTCATACGTCAAGCTTGGGCAGTTCCTCTCAACGCGTCCTGACATCGTCGGCGGCAAGGTCGCCATCGAGCTCGAGCAACTGCAGGACCGGGTAGCGCCGATGAGCCGCGAAATGGCGGTCGCCATCGTCGAGGCTTCTTTCGGCATGAAGATCGAGTCTCTGTTCGAGAGCTTCGGCGAGCCGGTGGCGGCGGCTTCAATCGCCCAGGTCCATCGCGCCGAGGTGCAAACGGGCGAAGGCTTGCGGCCAGTCGCGGTCAAAGTGCTGCGCGCCGGGACGGAGCGGCGCTTTGCGCGCGACCTTTCCGACATGGCGTTCGCCGCCCGGTTCGCCGAGGGCCTGGCTCCGGAGTTCCGCCGCTTGCGGCTCGCCCAGGTTGTCGAAACGCTCGCCCGCTCCGTGCGCATGGAGATGGATTTCCGGCTCGAAGCGGCGGCGGCCTCGGAATTCGTCGAAAACTCCAAGGATGATCCAGACGTTCGAGCGCCGGTGGTGGAGTGGAATCGCACCACCCGCGAAGTGATGACGATGGAATGGATCGACGGGGTGCCCCTGGCCGACCCCGACCGTCTGATCGCGCTTGGGTTCGATCCTCAGTCCCTTGCCCGCGCTTTGATTCAGACATTTTTGCGCACCGCCCTGCGCGATGGATTTTTCCACGCCGATATGCATCAGGGCAATTTCTTCGTCGACAAGGAAGGCCGCATCGTCGCCGTGGATTTTGGAATCATGGGCCGGCTGGGGCGCAAGGAGCGCCGATTCCTGGCTGAAATCCTCTACGGCTTCATTCGCCGTGACTATTTGCGGGTCGCCGAGGTCCATTTCGAGGCCGGCTACGTGCCTCACACGTATCGGGTCGAAGATTTCGCCCAGGCTCTCCGAGCTATCGGCGAACCGATCCACTCACGCACCGCCGACCAGATCTCGATGGCAAAAGTCTTGACGCTCCTGTTCGAAATCACGGCGCTGTTCGAAATGGCCACCCGAATCGAGCTGGTGATGCTGCAAAAAACCATGGTTGTCGTCGAAGGCGTGGCCCGAAAGCTCGACCCTCAGCTCAACATGTGGTCCACCGCCGAACCGGTCGTCAGCGCTTGGATCGCCGAACATCTCGGCCCGGTTGGGCGCGTCCAAGACGCTGGTCGGATGTTTTCGTCCCTTGCCTCCTTCCTCGGCGACGCGCCGCGACGGCTCGAGCAAATCGCCGACAAACTCGAGGCCAGACTCGAGACGGACAGCGAAAGGGAAATTGCGAAAATCGTTCCCGAACTCACGCTCCGGGTGGGGTTCACCTTTGTTTTAACTGGATTTCTATTAGCGCTCCTGGTTATGGCGGCGTATCGATGGATCTTATAAGGCGGCGATCCTCTGCGCGGCGCCCGGCTTTCTGCAAATGGGCGCGCAGCCAGGCGTCGGAGCGGCAGGAAGGTCGCCGACGCCCCGAGACGGCGCCAGCCGTTGGCCGCGCCTGGCAATCCCCGAACCATCCGCAACAATCGCGCGACGGGAATACCACAATTGTGGTAATTGCCATTTCGTAAATGTTCGTGTCATTCCTCTGGAAGCACTGGTGGCATTAGAAAAACGGCTTACGCAGCGACCGACCGGAGGACAGCAAGCGGATGAAGCCGCGAATGGACGTTTCAACCCTCGGCTGCTTGATTTCCTCCACGTCAGGGGCTGATCCAACGCGCAGCGAGCTAGCGTAGGTCATCGCGAATGAGCAGCACCCCGCTATCGCGCGCCCGTATTCTTCTGATTATAAGTGGCGGAATCGCGGCGTACAAATCTCTAGAGTTGATTCGTCGCCTCAAAGACCACGGCGCGACGGTTCAGGTTGTGATGACTTCCGCCGCCCGCCAGTTCATTTCGCCCCTTT
Source organism: uncultured Alphaproteobacteria bacterium (assembly GCA_963833955.1). Taxonomy (GTDB): domain Bacteria; phylum Pseudomonadota; class Alphaproteobacteria; order Rhizobiales; family Beijerinckiaceae; genus Roseiarcus. Next base: position 318,075 of record CAWHZY010000021.1, read on the forward strand.
CCGCAGCGACGCTCAGCGGGCAGGCCGTCCGGGATGATCTGTTCAGCCTGACGGACGAAGCATCGATCGGCCATATCGAGTTGTCGCGCGCCGCCGACCTTATCGTTGTTGCGCCGGCAAGCGCGAATATCCTGGCCCGCATGGCCGCCGGTGTTGCCGACGATATGGCGACGACCGTGTTGCTTGCGACCGACAAACGCGTGCTTGCCGCCCCGGCGATGAATGTCAGGATGTGGTTGCATCCGGCGACCCGCCGCAACCTGGAGCGCCTCAGGGACGACGGCGTTCTGATCGTCGGCCCCGAATTCGGGCCCGATGGCGTGCGGCGAATTTGGTCCTGGCCGCATGGCCGAGCCGCCGGCGATCGTCGAGGCGATCGAAGCCGCCTTGGCCGCCGAAGCGGGGGCCGGTCATGCGCTCCAAGGTCGGCCAAGTGATTCGGGTTCGCTTGGCGGACGACATGTGATTGTCACTTCGGGACCGACCTACGAGCCGATTGACCCGGTCCGGTTCCTCGGAAACCGGTCTTCTGGGCGCCAGGGGCATGCAATTGCGCAAGCCGCGGTTGGCGCGGGTGCAAGGGTAACGCTGGTTACTGGCCCCGTGGGATTATCCGATCCGACCGGGGCCGAAGTCGTCCACGTGGGTTCGGCGCGCGATATGCGGGAGGCGGTCGAGGCCGCGCTGCCCGCCGACGCATTCATTGCGGCGGCCGCGGTCGCCGACTGGCGCGCGGAAAACGTCGCCCATCAAAAGATCAAAAAGAACGCCAAAGAGTCTCCAACACTCACCCTGGTTGAAAATCCGGACATACTTGCGGAGGTTGCAAAGAAAACGATAATGCGGCCGGCAGTTGTGATTGGTTTCGCTGCCGAAACCGAGAATATTACGGCGAACGCCCTGGCCAAATTACAGCGCAAGAATTGCGATCTGATCATCGCCAATAGTGTTGCGGAAGGCACATCGACATTTGGCGGCGAAACCAATCAGGTCCAGTTAATCGATGCGAGCGGCGTCGAATCGTGGCCGCCGATGACCAAAGCCGAAGTCGCAGACGGCATCGTCCGGCGCCTCGCCGTTGAGTTGGCGAAGCGACAATGATCACGATTGGTTACCATAGATTACCACATGGTGAGGGGTTGCAATTGCCCGCCTATGCGAGTGAGGATGCCGCGGGGATGGATCTGGTGGCGGCCCTTCCGGCGGGTGAAGAGGTTGTCATGGCCCCCGGATCTCGGGCGTTGATTGCGACCGGGATGGTTATCGAACTGCCGAAGGGATTTGAAGCGCAGATCCGACCCCGGTCAGGGTTGGCTCTCAAGGATGGGGTGACGGTCCTCAACAGTCCGGGGACGATCGACGCTGATTACCGCGGCGAAATTGGGGTCATACTCGTCAATTTTGGGGACAAGCCCTTTGTCGTTCGGCGGGGCGCGCGAATAGCGCAACTCGTCGTTAGCTCTGTGGAACGTGTCGCTCTGATTTCGGGCGAGCGTCTCACTTCGAGCGTCCGTGGCTCAAATGGATTCGGTTCCACTGGGCGCTCATAGTAGGAGGTAGGAAATGAACTTATTGTCGCGACGGAGCGTTCTTGCTATCGCCGCCGTGGTCGATGTCGCGTTGCATTCGCGCTCGGCCCCGGTTGCGGCCAAAGCTTTGGCCGCGCGTCATAAATTGCCCCCTCGTCACCTGGAGACATTGCTCCAGGGCCTGGTCCACGCCAAAATCCTCAAGGGCGTGCGCGGGCCGCGAGGCGGCTATGAGCTGGCGCGGGAGCGCCGGCGCATCACTGTGGGCGAGATCGTGCGCACCGCGATGTCGCTGAGCACCGCCGATCCCGACGATCTTGGGTCGAACTCGGTGCTGCTCGAGCGGGTGATCGATCCGGCTGTTCGCAGGGCTGGCGAAACCTTTCTCGCCAACCTCGATGCGATTACGGTCGAACAGATGTGCGACACGGCTGAGAAGACGCATGTGCTCGACGACGAGAAGGTCAGCGGCGATTTCGCTATCTGACGCAGTGGTTTACGGCGTTCTATAGTTGCGTGCCGTTTAAAATGTTACTGTCGGGCCGCGCTTGACGGCGCGGTCCGACGAACATTTTGGAGTGACGGCAAATGACGGATGCAGGCGCTCCGCGGCGAACACCAGGCCGCGGGCAGATTTATGCGTCGATCACCGATACGATCGGTGATACGCCCCTCGTTAGGATCGACCGGATAGGCAAGGAGAAGGGTGTCGTCGCCCGCCTTGTCGCCAAGCTCGAATTCTTCAATCCGATCTCAAGCGTCAAGGACCGCATAGGCGTTTCGATGATCGATGCGCTCGAGGCGCAGGGCAAGATCTCGCCCGGGCGCGGCGTTCTCGTCGAGCCGACCTCCGGCAATACCGGAATCGCGCTCGCCTTCGTCGCCGCCGCCCGCAACTATCGGCTGGTTCTCGTGATGCCCGAATCGATGTCGGTCGAGCGCCGCAAGATGCTGGCCCTGCTCGGGGCCGAATTGGTTCTCACTCCCGCCGCGCAGGGCATGAAGGGCGCGATCGCCAAGGCGAACGAAATCATCGCGGCGACGCCCGGCGCGGTCATGCCGCAGCAGTTCGAAAATCCCGCCAACCCGGACATCCACCGCCGCACGACAGCGGAGGAGATCTGGAACGACACGAACGGCGAGGTCGACATTGTCGTCTCCGGCGTCGGCACTGGCGGGACGATTACCGGCGTCGGCGAGGTTCTGAAGGCGCGCAAGCCGAGCGTGCGCATGGTCGCGGTCGAGCCGGAGGATTCAGCCGTTCTCTCCGGCGGGGCGCCCGGGCCCCACAAGATCCAGGGGATCGGCGCCGGCTTCGTTCCCGCCATTCTCGACCGAGGCGTGATCGACGAGATCGTCGTCGTCGGCAACCAGACCGCCTTCGACACGGCGCGACTGGTGGCGCGCATCGAGGGAATCCCTGTCGGCATCTCCTCTGGCGCCGCCGTCGCCGCGGCGATCGACGTCGGCCGCCGCCCGGAAAACGCGGGCAAGACGATCGTGATCATCATCCCATCGTTCGCCGAGCGCTATCTCTCGACCGCGTTGTTCGAAGGGCTCTGACGCTCCGCAGGCTGTCAAGAAAGCCCAGCGAGACGACAATCTCCCCCCGCGCCGCCGTCGCTCGGCCTAGCAGCGCGCCATGACCAGCGCCCGCTGATCCGAAGCCCGCCAAACTCCATCGGGCTATGGCGCGGCGCGGGCGAGGCCCGCGCCATCAGTCCGCCACCCGATCGGCCTAGCGCCGTCAGAATCCGCGGCGATAGCCGCCATGGAAGCCCCCGCGATCCCCGCCGCCGTGGAAGCCGCCGCGATACCCGCCGCCATGGAAACCGCCCCGATAAAAGCCGCCGCCGCGGTAGCCCGCACGCCGGTAGACTCCGCCACGCCAGCCATACCCGCCGTAATAGCCGCCACCGTAATAGCCGCCGCCATAGTAGGGCGCGCCGTAATACCCTCCGGCATAGAACGGCGCGACGTAACCCGCGGAAGGATAGGCGCCGGTGTCCTGACATCCGGCGAGCGCAACGGCGAGGGCCGCAGCGATCGCGCTCAGAAGCACCCGACTTCGAACCATAGCTCTCTTTCCCCTGCTTGTCGGATCGCACGGCTTTCCGCCGCGAATTAAAGGCCAGACCGATGGTCCTCTTGCCCCATCGCGCCGGCCGAGCGCTCCAGCAACCTTGTTGAACGTCAGCCTACAAGGCGCGCCGTTCGTTTCGCGCGGCGAACGGTCGACTCAGGCGTTCGGGTGCTGGTGACGCGGAAGCCTCGAAGTGGCGGCGCGATCTGCGATGCTTCGACGCCCCCGCGCGCGTCGACCGGCCTAATGGTGGAAGCCGCCGCCGTGGAAGCCCCCGCCGTGGAAGCCGCCGCCGTGGAAGCCGCCGCCGCCAAAGCCGCCGCCGTGGAAGCCGCCGCCGTGGAAGCCGCCGCCGCCAAAGCCGCCGCCGTGGAAGCCGCCGCCAAAGCCGCGGCGGTAAAAGCCGCCCCGGCGGAAGCCATACCCGCCATACCCGCCATACCCGCCATACCCGCCATACCCGCCGTAGTAGCCGCCATACAAAGGATAACCATAGCCGCCGTAGTACCCGCCATAGGGCGAGCCGAAGTCAGCGTAGTCCCCGCCGTAACCATAGCCCGGGTAGCCCACCGGCGCACAACCGGTGAGCGCGACGCCGAGCGCGGCGGCGACTGCGCTCAGAAGCATTCGACTGCGAACCATGGCTCTCTCCTTTACGCGCCTGATCTCCCCCTGAACCCGCCTTCGCGCTCTTGGCGGCGCGGCGACGGACCCTCGGCTCAACGAATTAAAGGCCCCAAAAGTCCTGCGTGGCGTCGTCTGCCCAGCAATGCTACGCCGAGACGCAACGAACCGCCAGCGCTCGGGCAGGCCCAGGGGAGGCGCATGTCGCTGATCGATCGCATCAACGCCAATCCGCTGCCGTTCGCTGAGTTGCTCGGGATTGAATTCATCAGCGCGGAGGCGGATGCGCTGGCCGCGCGGATGCTGATCCGGCCGGATCTGTGCACGGTCGGCGGCATCGCCCATGGCGGGGCGATCATGAGCTTCGCCGACACGCTCGGCGCCGCGGCGGCCTTCATCAACCTGCCCGCCGACGCCACGGGCACAACGACGATCGAGAGCAAGACCAACTTCATCGCCGGCGCGCCCTCTGGCACGATTCTGATCGGACGCACGACCCTCGTCCATCGCGGCAGGAGGACCCAGGTCTGGCAAACGCACGTTGTGACCGAAGAACAGAAGCTCATCGCGCTTGTTGTGCAGACGCAGATGAACCTCTGAGCGGGCCAATCCGGGCGCATAAAAGCAAATAAACGCCCATAAACACAAATAAACGTTAGTAAAAATGCTGTCGTTTACTGACGTTTATTTTTTCGAATCGGGACTTTTCAATGGGTTACGGCCGATTTAAATAAGAATTTTCTCCCCGCCGTCCTTCTTATAACTCGTACAAACTGGTGTAATCCTCGTCGCCTCCAATGCCGGGGCCAGACCCTGACGCGAACGGACCATGGGTCATTCTATAACACAGACTTCTGCTTTTGGCAACGATTGAGTTGATTATTCTGATATACAGCGACACCTCATTCGAGGTGCATGTGCGCCATATAGACGCGGATTTCTCGCGCGAGCTGCACGAGGGAGGCCATCAGGAGCAGGAGCGCCAGGGCGAACATCATGGCCACGATCTGCCCGTGGCCGATGCCGATCAGCGCCGCGAAAAATGCGGCGATCAGCAGCGCCGCGGTCACCAGCGCGCTTAAAACGGCGAGAAGGATGGCGCGGCTCAAAAGCTCCATTCGCCGCATAAACGACGCCGCCACGACGCCGCTCGGATCGAGATGCTCATCCGACGATCGGAGCGCTCTCTGCTTGTCGGCGACCCGCTCGAGACGCGCGATGAGAATCGACAAAAACCCGGCCACAGCGCCCAACATGAACGCCGGCGCCGTGGCATGCGAAATCGCCACGCTCAGCTGATCGATGTCGGTGATGAGAGCCAAGAGCGGCGGCTCCTAATGGGTCAGCACACGGAGCTCTCTCCCCGTGTGCTTGGGTTTGGGTCAAGGACGAAGAATGCGAGCCATTCTAGCGGGCTGGGCCGCCCGTCGATGGCCGTCGCGGGGCATGAAAGCGCGCCCCTCGCGAGCGCGCCAAGACCTCCGAGTGTCGCGGCGCGGCGTGTCAATTTCATCGATCGATTCTCCCTCGTAATTAACGCTGATAACAAGAGCATGCTGACAAAGTCCAATCGCGATTGGCGTAACGGTTTGCAGGCTCGCTCGAGGCGCCTCGCGGGCGTCGGCTGGCCCACTATAATGACCACTCTCACGTTCGCGTGACGGCCCGGGACATCGGTTGTCTTCACGCCGGGAATGAGACAGCGTGCCTCGGCTCAGCCGCCCTTTGCCAAGGAAAAGTCGATGGCGTTCAGGATCGCTTTGTTGGCCAGTTGCGTCCTGGCCTGCACGCCAGCCTTCGCGGCGGAGCCGGTCCGCATCGGCGTCACCACCATCCTCAGCGGGCAATATGCGGACCGCGGGCAAAGCGAGCAATATGGCGTCGAGCTCGCGCTTCAGCGCGCCAACGAGGCCGGCGGCGTGCTCGGCAGGCCGGTCGAGGCGTTCTATGGCGACAACGCCGCGGACCCGGCGACGGGGATCGCCGCAACGAAGAGGCTGATCGAGGAACAGCATGTCCCGGTGCTCCTGGGCGCGCTCTGGACTCCGGTCACCCACGCCATCATGCCGATTGTCGCGGAAGCGAAAGTGCCTCTCGTCATCGACATTTCAGCGGGCCAGGACTTCGTCGACGCTTCGGGCGTCGGCGGCAACGACTATGCCTTCAAGACGATCCCATCCGACCGCGACATCGCGCTCGGTCTCATGGGCTGGCTCAAGGGCCAGGGCGTCCACAGCGTCGCGATCGTCAGCGACGACAATCCGTTCAACCACGTGAATGCGGACAGTATGGCGAAGGCCGCGCTCGGGGCCGATATCAAGGTTCTCGCCAATGAGACGATCGCCAAGGACACGAAGGACCTTGCTCCGCTGCTCGGGCAATTGAGGGCGCTTGCTCCCGACCAGATCGTGACCGTGCTGAGCAGTTCGACAGCGCCTTTCTTTCGCGCCTATGAACAATCCGGCTGGAGCGTCCCGATCACCGGCCGGATCGATATCGCCGCAGCCACGGCGGCACTGTCTCCGCAATTTATCAGCTCCGGCGGCCTGGACAACGCAACCAGCATCACGGTCTTCAACCCGTTGATCGACACGCCCGGGGTGCAGGACTTCATTCAGGCTTACCGGGCGAAATACGGCATCATGCCGACCCAGCGCTCATTCTTCGCCTACGAAGCGACCAATCTCGTCGTCGACGCGATCCGCCGCGCGAACTCTGACAAATCCGAGGACATCGAGCGCGCGCTCAAGACGACGACGATGCCATCCTTGCTCGGCGGAACTTATGCGATGGATGACCACAATCATCCGCATACGCCGATGCAAATCGTGGGCGTCAGAAGCGGGAAGGCGAGCGTGATCGCGGAGGTTGGCGGCGGCCCGCGGTAACGCGCCCGACGTCGTTTGGCGTATCGCGGACCGCCGGTCCTTACAGACTATATAACAATGTCTTTTAGCGTGACGCGCAGACATCCGGCTTTCGTCCCGCGCTTTCCGACCCGGCATTCATGTTTGGCGCTGCTTGATGCCGATCAAGAATCGGCCGAGAAGCGGCATGACAGACAAGCCGAGGAGGGGCGCGATGACCAGACTGGGATGCGGAATCGGCCTTTTGGCCCTCATGATCAGCGCCGCTGCGGCCGAGGCGCAGAGCCTGACCAACATGGCCGCTCTCAAAGGCCTGGCCCCGGTCTCCGCCCTCTCGAACAATGCAGACGGAATGGCGGCGCTCGGCTCCAACTTCACCGTCACTGGCGGAATCCAGACGGGCGCCATTCGGCAACCGACACTGCTGCCGTTCGCGGAACAACAGCAGCAGGCTTTACGCGACGCCTTCATCACCGACGGCAATCTCGTCCAGCTGACCGACGGGTTCGGCACGACCCTGGGCGCCGCCTACGCGGCGCGCGCGCATTATCTCGACCGGGAGCGCTTCACCAGCATCTCCAAGGCCGTCTCGGATGTGATCGCCTACGCCAACTCGACATCGGGATCCGATTCCAACGCTGGCAAATATTTCTTCGCCAACGGCACGACGAACGGCAAGAAGCCGGCCTCCGACGAGGCGATGGCCATCTTCAAAGACGCCGGCGGCGCGCCCGATCCGTTTGGCCGCGCCTACGATCGCCCGGCCGGAACGCCCGGCGCCGACGCATACGGAAATTCTCGTCCGTTTCAGACCGAGCCGACCACCCTGCCGATCGTGGGGCCGGACTATTTCAATGTCCCGGCTGGCAATGAAGTCTACAACCGCGGCCCGATCATGAACCTGATCAATAGCCCATCCTTCCCGAGCGGGCATACGACCTATGGCTACATGGGCTCGCTGCTCCTCGCCGTCCTCGTGCCCGATCGCTATCAGGAGATGGTCGTCCGCGCCGCGGAATACGGCAACGACCGCATCATCCTGGGCGCGCATTACGCGATGGACGTGCTGGGCGGGCGAACCGTCGCGACATACGACCTCGCCCACCTGCTCGCCAATGATCCCGCCTATATAGGCCGGCCGCTGAAGGACTTCGCCCGGGCGACCGCGACGTCCGAGCCTCGGGTTCCCGCGACCATCGAGGACTTCCGGGCGGCGGTCGTGACGGCGCGGGCGGATATGACGAAGGCGCTCGAAGCGGCCTGCGGCGATACGATTGCGGTTTGCGCGCGAGAGGACACCGGCCGCTTCAACGCGCCCGCAATGAACGAAGCCTTCTACGCCACGACCCAGACCTACGGACTCGGCGTTGCGCATCCGGAGATTGCGGACAAGCAAGAAGATGTGGCCGTGCTGGCGCCCGAGGCCGGATATCTTCTGACCGTGGCTTTCCCCAAGCTCAGCCTTGAGGAAGCGAACCGCATCCTGACGGAGACGGAAGGACCCGGCGGCGGCTTCCTCGATGACGGGTCGGGTTTTGGCGTCTATTCCAGGCTCAACCTCTATGCCGCCGCCGGCCGCGCGGCGGCGCTCTCACGCGCCAAGCCGTGACGGCTCAAGTCCTCGTTCCGCGGAGCCCGCATTGCGGGCGTCTCGATTCGGGGCCCCTCAGGACGAGGGTCAGCGCTGCTCGCCTTCTCGACCCGGGCGCGCGTTCATCTCGCGCCAGCGAGCGCCTCAACCTCGATGATACGATCGGTGCGGAATGCCGGAAGCCCTGACACAGCTCGCACCAGGCGGCCAACATCCGCGTGGACTGGCCGATCAGGCCGGCGACGTCGCGATAAACCTTGCGCTTCGACACTTCCAGGTCCTCCGCCGCCGCGGCGGGCCGCGTGGAGCGGCGAAGAATCCGGATGATCTGAAACAGCGAGCTTGAGACGGCCTACTCGATCGCCGCCTTGCGCGCCTCGATCTCGGCGAGCCATTCCTCGGCGTTCTTCGACCGCGTGCACACGACTTTGAGGTATTCCGTACCGTTTTTTTGCACAAGATCTGTGCGGGCAATCATCGTTTGCGCATTAAATCCGCACATCGTCGGGTTGTCGACGGTCGGGCCTCGAACCACGTCAACCGCCGTTTTTGCTTGACACTCCGCGTGTGATAGCGCGGTCGAACAGACAAGAACCAGAATAGAGTACATGATCGCCCCCGATTGTTGGTTGATTTCGGCCGGTTAGCATCTGCGCGTGCTGGCGGCTCTTTGTGCAACCGCTTAGTTGCGGCACATTGCAACATAGAAGCGTCGCAAAATCCGTGCCGTGATCCGGATCACAGTGCAGTGCAACAAAATGGCGGCCTGGGGGTGGCCCCGCGGGGCGCTCGGACGGCGGCCCGCCGTCGCCTTATATTAGGGCTCATACCAATTCCGTTTGAGCGCGACTCATCGCGCTCAAACCCGCGCAACGGCTTGGGGCGCGCATTCGCGCTTCGGCCATAAGGCGATGACCGGTTCCGATCATCGAGTTCTTGGTATCAATCTACGGATCTAAACGATCGATTTTTAAGCCTTGGCGCTTAACGATCACGGGAGCGGTTCTGCGCCGCGTTGGCCCCGTGGTTCTGAGGCAGCCAAGACATCCCGCCGATGACGTTGGTCCACACGATCCTGTCCCCGCTTCGACCCGTGGTCGGGACCCTTCTTTCGCCATCATCGATCTGCTCGATCTATTCGCTGGGGACCGCGGTTCTCATCGCCTTCGCCTGGTTCGCCTGGCGACGGAAACGTCGCGACCGACCGGTAGTGCTCAGGACGCTGGCGCGCGCAATTTTCTCGCGCCGAGTTTTGCTCCATCGCTCGACCTTCGCCGACCTCGCCTATTGCGTCATTGGGCTGACGACTTTGGGCGCGATCCTCGGCTGGGCCGTCGTCTCGACCTCATGGATCGGCGGCGGCGTCGCCGCGCTTCTGACGCGCTGCCTCGGCCCCCCGCCGCAATGGCGCGCCCCGGATTGGACGCTCAACGCCATGCGCACGGTCGCGCTCTTTCTTGCTTACGAACTCGGCTTCTTCGTCGACCACACGCTCAAGCACCGCGTTCAGGCGCTTTGGGAGCTGCACAAGGCGCACCACTCGGCCGAAGTGCTGACGCCGCTCGTCAACTTCCGGGTTCATCCGCTCGATTCGCTGATCCTCGCCAACAATCTCGCGCTGTTCATCGGAATCATCGGCGGCGTGGCTCAATACACGCTTGGCCGAAAGGCGGTGTCGTTCGCCCTGTTCGACCAGAACGTGCTAATGCTGCTCTACATCTACCTGACCGCGCAACTCCAGCACAGCGAGATCTGGATTCCGTTTACCGGCGTGTGGGGGCGCCTGTTCTTGAGCCCGGCGCACCATCAGTTGCACCATTCCGCCGATCCAGCTCATTTCAATTGCAACATGGGTGCAAGCCTGGCCATTTGGGATTGGGTCGCGGGCAGCTTGCGCATGCCCTCCATCGAGCCGCCAGGCCTTGCCTTCGGCGTTTCAGGGCACAGGCATGATCCCCACGGCGTGATGGGCCTGCTCGTCGACCCGGCGATAAACGCACTGAAGGCGCTCGCCGCGGCGAGCGCCTTCAGGCATACGGGTGCGGCGGCGGGCTCCGAACCCCCTTCGGTGGGCCGCGCTGGCCTGCCCGCCGCCGATTTTAAGGTCTGATCGCCCCGCGTCGAATTGCGCCGCGCTGCTAAATTTCTTTCCGAGAATGGCGTGACTCTGACCAAATGGACCGCGCCCGCAGTGACGCAGGTCACACTCCGAACATGGGCGCGCTGCGCGTCCTCACTCGGCGGCGACGGAAACTTCGGAGCCTGGACGCGGCCTGATCGTGGCGGGCGGCCGCCCGGCGCGCGCGGGCGCCTCCGGCCCTTCTTCCGCGTCCCGCTCCTCCGCATCGCCAACGAAGCGGCTGAGCAAGCGCCAGGTCAAGCTGCCGAGATCGTCGAGCACCGTGAACACGGCGGGCACGAAAACAAGCGACAGCATCGTCGACATGATGAGGCCGCCGATCACCGCGATCGCCATCGGCGAGCGGAAGCCGCCGCCGTCGCCCAATCCCAAAGCGGATGGGAACATGCCGGCGGCCATCGCGATCGTCGTCATCACAATCGGCCGCGCGCGTTTGCGGCCCGCTTCCACCAGAGCCTGCGTGCGCGGCGCGCCGCGGCCGATCTCTTCGACCGCGAAGTCGACCAGCATGATGGCGTTCTTGGTGACGATCCCCATCAGCATGAGGATGCCGATCACCACCGGCATCGACATCGCCTTGTGCGTGATGAGGAGCGCGATGATCGCGCCGCCGATCGAGAGCGGCAGCGAGATCAGAATCGTGATCGGCTGCAGGAAGCTGCCGAACAAGAGCACGAGGAGCCCGTAGACCATCATGAGGCCCGCGCCCATCGCCGCGGCGAAGGAGGCGAACACTTCGCTCATGATCTCGACGTCGCCGGTCTCGCGGATTTCAACGCCGGGCGGCAAATTCTTGGCCGTGGGCAACGCGCGGATCGCCGCGACCGCGGCGCCGAGCGCGGCGTCGCCGCGCAGATCGCCCTCGATGGTCACGCGTCGCGTTCGATCGTAGCGGTTGATCGCGGTCGGTCCGTGGGCGATCGAGAAGTCCGCGACCGCTGACAATGGCGTCGTTGCGCCGCCGCTCGTGGGCACGCGCAAATCCTGCAGGAGACCGGGGCGCGCGCGCGCGGCCTCCTCGAGCTCGACCCGGATCGGGATCAGCCGATCGCCGGCGTTGAACTTGGCGAGATTGGCGTCGATGTCGCCAAGCGTGGCGACGCGGATCGTATCGGACAAAGCCTCGGTCGAAACGCCAAGATCGGCCGCGACCTGAGGTTTCGGCACGATGCGCAATTCCGGCCGCTCGAGCTCAGCGGTCGAGATCGGATTCTCGATGATCGGAATTGAGCGCATCTCGCTCGCGATCTGATTGGCGGTGTCGTTGATGACGTTGATGTCGGGTCCGGCAATGATGAGCTGCAGGTCGCGCTGGCCGTTATCCTTGAGGAACCAGAAGCGAATATCCGGCTGATCGGCGAGAAGGGCGCCAATCCTGAGCTGCATGTCCTGCTGCGTCGCCTCACGCTTCGATTTGTGGACGAGATTGATGATGATCGTCGCCTTGCGCGGCTCGTCGTCCGTGCCGCCCAGGAGCTTGCCGCCGAAGATGAGCGCCGAGCGAACCTCCGGCATGGCGCGCAATTTATCCGAGATCGCGCGCGTGACGCGATCGGTGTCTTCGAGCCGCGATCCGGGCGGCAACTCGATCGCGAGAAGCGCGCGGCCGTAGTCATCGGGTGGAATGAATCCGGACGGCAGCAAGCGCGTCGACCACAGCGAGCCGGCGAAAATCAAGGCGCCGAGGAAGAGGGTTATCCAGCGGTGGCGCACGGATGCGCGCACGAGGCGCGTGTAGCCGTGCATGATCGCGCCGTCGCGCTGGATTTCATCATGGGGCGCGCGCAGGAAATAAGCCGCCATCACCGGCGTGACGAAACGCGCGACGAGGAGCGAGAACATGACGGCGATCGCCACCGTCAGCCCGAACTGACGGAAATATTGCCCGGCTATGCCGCCCATGAAGCTCACCGGCGAGAAGATCGCGGCGATCGAGAGCGAGATCGCGATTACCGCGAGCCCGATCTCGTCGGCCGCCTCGAGCGAAGCGCGATAGGCCGATTTGCCCATGCGCATGTGGCGGACGATGTTCTCGATCTCGACAATCGCGTCGTCGACCAGAATTCCGGTGACGAGCGTGATCGCAAGCAGGCTCACGAGGTTCAGCGAAAAGCCGATCGCCTCCATGGCCCAGAAAGTCGGAATGACCGACAGCGGCAGCGCGATCGCGGTGACGAGCGTGGCGCGCAAATCGCGCAGGAAGATGAACACGACGACGACGGCGAGAAGCGCGCCCTCGATCAGCGTCTCCATGGTCGAATGATAATTGCCGACCTCGCTGTCGACCTGGGTGTCGACCTTGGTGAACTTCACCTCCGGATGCGCCGCCGCGATTGTCTCCAGCCGCTTCTCGATCAGAGCGTCGACGGTCACGTCGCTTGCGCCCTTGGCGCGGGTCACGCCGAAGGCGACGATCGGCTCGTCGAACAGGCGGGTGAAAGTGCGTGGCTCCGCCGCGCCGTCGGTGACGGTCGCGAGCTCGTCGAGGCGGACCCTGCGCCCGCCCGGCAGGGCGATCGGCAGCGCGGCCAGATCTTCCAGCTTTCGCGCGCCCGCGAGCGTGCGGATCGCCTGTTCCTGGCCGGCAAGCTCGCCGCGGCCGCCGCCGAGATCGACATTGTCGGCCCGCACCTGCTCGTTGACGGTCGCCGCGGTGACGCCGAGAGCGAGCAGCTTCTCCGGATCGAGCGCGACGCGGATCTCGCGATCGACGCCGCCGAAGCGCTTGACCTCGCCGACGCCATGGATGCTCTGCAGGTCGCGCGCGACCGTGTCGTCGATCAACCACGACAATTGCTCGACCGAGAGCCCTGGCGCGGAGGCTGCGTAAGTGACGATCGGCAGACCTTCGATATCGATGCGGCTGATGATCGGCTCGTCGATGGTGCGCGGCAGATCGCTGCGAATCTTGGCGATCTGGTCCTTCACGTCGTTGAGCGCCCGGTCGACGTCGACCGATCCGACATTGAACTGCACGATTGTCGATGACGATCCGTCGGTGACGGTCGAAACGACGTGCCAGACGCCGTTGACGCTGGCGACCGCGTCCTCGACTTTTTTCGTCACCTGCGACTCGAGCTCCGACGGCGCGGCGCCCGACTGGGTGATGAGCACTTGAACGATCGGAATGTCGATGTTCGGAAACCGGGTGATCGACATCGTCCGGAAGCTGATGAGGCCGAGAATCATCAGGACGCCGAAGCCGACGATCGCGGGGATGGGCTTGCGGATCGACCAGGCGGAGACGTTGAGGCGCATCGGCGTGGCCCCTCAACCGTTGGCTGCGGTCGTTTCGGGCGTCGGACGCACCCGATCGCCTGCCCGCAGGAACGCGGCGGCGCGCGCGATCACGCTTTCGCCATCGGCGAGGCCCGCCTGGATTTCCACCCAGGCGCCGTCGATGACGCCGGCCTTCACCTGCCGAACCTCGACCTTGCCGCCGCGCACGACATCGAGGCGCGCCGCATCGCCGTTCCGCTCCAATGCGGTCGCCGGAACGCCAACGCCGTCGCGGCGGGCAAGTTCGACGGACCCTGAGGCGAAGGCGCCGATATGGGCATGGCTAACGTCCTCGAGCGCGATCCGGACCTTGCCGGTGCGGCTTGATTTATCGACCTCCTGGTTCACGAGGCGGACGCGGCCTGAGACCGCGCTTTCGACGCCCGGCAGCTTCAGTTCGGCCGGCATGCCGACCGCGAGGCGGGCGAGCGTCTGCTCGGGCACGTCGGCCTCGAGATCGATCGCTCCGTCCTCGATGATGCGAAACAGCGGCTCGCCCGATGTCGAGGCGGAGGCGCCGAGCTTGGCGGACCGGCGGCTGACGATTCCCGCGACGGGCGCTTTCACCTCCGTCCGGCCGATGCGCACCTGAAGTTCCTGCCGCTCAGCGTCGCGGCTCTTGCGGTCGGCCTCGGCGACGCCAAGCGCAAACTGGGCGGCGGCCAATTGAGCCTGCGCCGTCTTCATCGCCATCTCGCGCTGCTCGACGGTCGAAGCGGCCATGATGCCGGCCTCGAGCTTCCGGGCGCGCTCGAAGTCGGCATTCGAAAATTGCACTTGCGCCTGAGACTGCGCGATCAGACTCCGCGCCTGATCGATCGCCGCATCGGCGCGCGTCGTCGCCGCATCGTTCTGCGCCATCAGCGCGTCCAGTTGGGTGCGATCGAGGCGGGCGAGCACTTGGCCTTGCCTAACCCGGTCGCCATCCTCGGCGTCGAGTTCGACGATCGCGAGCCCATCGATGCGGGCCGCGACCTGCGCCTCCTCGCGCGCGACCAGAGTGCCCGAGACGAACAGCCGGTCGACGAATTCGCGCCTGACCGCTGGAACGATGGTGACCGCAGGCGGCTCGACCGTGCGGGGCGCGTCCACCGCGGATTGAGCTGGGGCGGGGCAGGCCGCTTTGCCTGGCGCGACTTTGTCCACGAGCGCGCGGGGCAGGGCGCATGGCGCGATCGCGCTTGTCGCCCAGACGCCGCCAAGCGCAGCAGCCGCGGCTGTGACGACGATGACCAGGATCCGCCGCATCATCGCGTCTCCGCGCCCGGCGCGCCGGAATCGGGGGACAGCGCTCCGGCCAGCAGACCCTTCAGCACGCCGATCGCCATCGGTGTCTCGACTTCGGGGTCAAAATCGCCTTCGATCGCCATGCGCTTGAACAGGCCGGCGACGAACGTGACAAAGAACCGCGCGCCGAAACGGGAGTCGAGGTGCGGGGCGGCCACGCCCGCGAGTTTCGCCGCTTCGATGAGCCCTTCCACACGCGCGCGCATTTCGGCGTCGATTGCGTGGGTCAGCTGGGCGACCCGGGGATTGCGCCCGGCTTCGGCCCAGATCTCCACGAGCAGCCGGGCTTTCTCCGGCGGCTTGGCGAGCACATGCTTGCGCAAGCCGAATCGCATTGCCTCCGCGATATGGCGATCGTCGGCCATGAGTTCGGCGAAAGCCTGAGCCAGCTCGACCTGATCGAGTTCGCACAGACCCTCGACGATCGCTTCCTTGGACGGAAAATAGCGGTAGAGATTGCCTGCGCTCATGCCCGCTTCGTCGGCGACATGCTGCATCGTCGTGGCGTGAAAGCCATTGCCGACGAAGGCGCGCTCGGCCGCCTCGAGGATTCGAAGGCGCCGCTCAGCTTCGGCGGTTCGGCGGCTGGCGGATGCAGCAGTCAACGACATGCTTAGGCCAATGAGAATGAACGTTCATTCTCAGGAAGCGCCCCGAATATGGCCGCAGGATGGCGTCCAGCGAAGCCGCTGGGGATCGAACGCGGGAGCATCCCGAGCGGCATCTCATACCAAGATTCGATGATCGGAACCGATCATCGCCTTATGGCCGAAGCGCGAATGCGCGCCCGCGCCGTTGCGCGGGTTTGAGCGCGATCAGTCGCGCTCAAATAGAATTGCTATGAGCGATCATCTCGCGGCTTGGGCCTCAAGCGTCTCATCGACCTGCGGGTGGCCTGGTCGAATCAGTGGCGCACGCTCGGACTACACGCGCCAGCGCAGGCGTAACGAGCGATCCACTCTTGCTCGTTTGTCTTCCGGCGATGAACTGATCCACCCCATCCCGACCGGCTCAAAGCGTCGAGGTTCGATCCCCACGGGCCATTTCGAATTCGGGCGCCTGGCACAGCAACCCTGGAAACGGAATTTTGCGGCCAGAGACTTTCGACCGCACGCGCCGCCAATGAGCCGCTGAGACGGTGAAACAGACGTGGCAGACTGCTCCCGGTCCGGCAAGTCGCGGAAATGTCGCCCCATTCTGAGGCCTAGGAAATCAGCTCCGTTTGCGCGGACTTCTTGGTGGAGCTGAGGGGAATCGAACCCCTGACCTCTGCAGTGCGATTGCAGCGCTCTCCCATCTGAGCTACAGCCCCGTCGCGCGGCTGTTTACGTGCGCGTCCGATGCCTGTCAACGACATCGGCGTGGGGGTTCGGGGCGTCTCCGCGTCAACGGCAGCCTCTCAAAAGGTTGGAAAACTCATGCGTGCGATCCTCGACATCGTGATGGTGGTCCTCAATCTTTACACCTGGATCATCATCGCGGGCGCCGTCCTTTCCTGGCTGATCGCCTTCGGCGTGGTGAATATCCGCAACGACTTCGTGCGCTCGATCTGGAACTTGTTTCTCGCCCTGACCGAGCCCTTCCTGCGGCCAATCCGCAACTTCCTGCCGTCCACGGGAGGCATCGACATTTCTCCGATCATCCTTTTGCTTGCCGTCATGCTGATCGAGAGGATCATCATTTATTACATCTATCCGAACGTCTTCTGACCCGTCGGATGCCGGCCTCCGTTTCCCTCAAGACCGCGGCAGGCCGGTTCTTCGAGGACTTTCGCCTTGGGCAGACGATCCGTCACCCGACGCCGCGCACGCTGAACAGCGGCGACGCCTCACTCTATTCGGCTCTCACCGGAACGCGTTTCGCGCCGCAAAGCGCGGAAACCTTCGCGCGCGCCATCGGCTACCCGGCGAGCCCGATCGACGATCTGCTCGCCTTCCATGTCGTGTTCGGCAAGACGGTGTCGGACGTCTCGCTGAACGCTGTCGCCAATCTCGGCTATGCCGATTGCCGGTTTTTGAAGCCGGTTTTTCCCGGCGATACGCTCTCTGCCGTTTCGCAGGTGATCGGGCTCAAGGAGAACTCGAACCGGCAGACCGGCGTCGTCTATGTGCGCTCGAAAGGGTCCAATCAGCGCGGCGAGACGGTCATCGACTACGTGCGCTGGGTGATGGTGCGAAAGCGCGACGCCAGCGCTCCCGCGCCTGAGCCCTGCGTTCCCAAGCTCCCCGAGACGGTCGGCGTCGCTGAACTCGGCGCGGCCTGTCCGCCGATCGATCGCGCCGCGTTCGACCCGGAGCTCAGCGGATCGCCGTACAGGTTCGAGGACTATCGCGCCGGCGAGCGGATCGATCATGTCGACGGCGTTACCGTCGAAGAGGCCGAGCACCAGACCGCGACCCGGCTCTATCAGAACGCCGCCAAGGTGCATTTCAACCAGTTCAGCGAGGGGCAGGGGCGCTTCGGGCGCCGTCTCGTCTATGGCGGGCATGTGATCTCGCTCGCGCGGGCGCTCAGTTTCAACGGCCTCGCCAACGCCTTCCACATCGCGGCCATCAATGGGGGCCGGCATGTCGCGCCTCTGTTCGCCGGCGATACGGTGTTCGCGTGGAGCGAGATTGTCGAGACCGCGGCGCTGCCCGCCCGCGACGACGTCGGCGCGCTCAGGGTGCGCACGGTCGCGACCAAGAACCGCCCCTGCGTCGACTTTCCGTGGCGCGAGGGCGAGGGCTACGAGCCCCATGTCGTGCTCGAGCTCGACACCTGGGCGCTTGCGCCGCGACGGACCTAACCGATGCGCCTGCCGGCCGACGCGGTGCTCCTCATCATCGATGCGCACGACGCGATCGAGGGCTCGCGCCAAGGCGCTGGCGCTTGCCCGGAGGTTGAGACGACCATTGCCGCGCTCATCGCCGCGTGGCGGGCCGAGGGGTTGCCGCTGGCGCATATCGGCCGGCGCCCGTTCGTCCCCGCCATCCCGCCGCTCGAGCGCGAGATCGTCATCGTTCGCAACGCGGCAAGCGCCTTCGTCGACGCCGACCTCGAAGCGAGGCTCGACCAACTCGGGGCGACGACGCTGGTCCTCTGCGGGGCGCTTGCGGCCCATGGGCTCGAAGCGACCGCGCGGCACGCCGCCGATCTTGGCTATCAGGTGTTTGTCGTCGCCGAGGCGTGCCAGGCGGCCGACACGGTTGATCTGACAGGCCGGGTCTGGCCGGCCGAGGACGTGCGGGCGCTGGCGCTCGCACGTCTTAAGGGCGAGACCGCGACCATCGTTGATGTCGCGACGACGCTCCGAGCCGCAGCGACGGCCAAGGCGCGCCAGCGCCGTGGGGCGGCAAGACCTTAGCGGCGCGGATCACGCGCCCTCCGGGAGGCGATTGGCGTGGGCTTCGGGGGACCGCGCACAAGTTTACGCCATCGAATGATTTCAGGGATTTGACTGCGCTTTCGCGCAACTTTTTTCGGTCTCCTTCAGTCCTCTTCCATGCCCTCGTCCCGGGCCCCCGCGACGCGGCCTCGAAGAGCGGCGCCGCAGCCTTCGCGTTTCGTGCGTCGAGGAAGGCCAAAAACGGCGAAAGCGAAATGCATGTTTCGCATCGACGGCCGCAAGTCATTGATTTCATGACCAGCGCCGAATCATGATTTCGTCAAATCGTTTGTTTTCAAGGGTTTGATACCAGGAACTCGATGATCGGAACCGATCATCGCCCTATGGCCGAAGCGCGAATGCGCGCCCGCGCCGTTGCGCGGGTTCGAGCGCGATGAGTCGCGCTCAAATAGAATGGGTATGAAGGCGTTTTCGTTTCGCGCTTTTTCATCAGACGCCTCGCTTGCCTCGGAACTCGCATCGGTAGAAGCGCGAGCGATGACGGAATCGATCCGTTCCCTTCCCGAACGCGTCCGAGCGTACAACAAGTATAAATCGAAATTCTGAATACGTCAATATATTTATCGTCATTTCCGATATAGAGAACCGAATGCGCCGACCTTTGTGTGCCCGAGCCCAATCGATCCCGCGTTCGTTACCAAGACGTTTCGACTTCGGCCGCGAATAAATCGGCCGGCGCAGTGTTCACTCCCAGTCGAAACAGGCGGGTCGCGAGTTTGACGGGAATAGAACAGCGGCTGGTCTGTACAAGACCGGCCGGACGGTCCGCCTTTACGCCAAAAATCACAGGGGCCCGTAGGGAGCCCCACATTGGCCAGCTCGTGCTTGCAATGACGGCCCTGGGTCGACCGGATCGCATCATGCACTAGTCGTTTTATCGCTCAGCGATTGGTCGCTCATCTTTATAACAATCCTATGACAGTCTATAAGATATTTATAGCAAAATTACAACAACGTGCCTAAGTGTATTCTCTTATAGCAAGTCGATCACAAGCTTGTTATCCGCGTTACTCTGAGCTTTCTTCTACGAATATATTCGCTTGGACAGTGTTCACTGTCCGTCGAGCCAGGGCGGTTTGCAGCGGCTTTTTACGACGAGAACAACGGCCGGTCTTGACGAGACCGGCCGCGCCGCCGCGCTCGCGCCAAACATCGAGAGGATAGCACGCAATGACAAGATTACTTCCCGTTACATCCGTCATGACTACCGCCGCGGCGTTCGCTGCATTGTGCGCGAGCGCCGGGGTCGCGAATGCCGAGGGCTTTTCTCAAACAAACCTTGTTTCGAACGTGCCGGGGCTCGCAGCGGTAACCGAACTCGAACCTGGTGAACCCATGGGGTGTCTCGTTCGCAAACGGGAGTCCCATCTGGATTTCGGACCAGGGCACACAGACGAGCCCGCTTTTTCCGGTGACGGGTAGCACAGGCGTCGCCCAGAAGCCTTTGTTCACTGTCAACATCCCGCCCGCGGGAGCCTCAGGCCCGACCGGGCAGGTCGCCAACGCGGCCGCGATTGCGGGCTCGAGCAGCGCGGGCTTCGACATTTCGACCACGAGCGGGGGGAATGGCAAGCCCGCCGACTTCATCTTCGCCAACCTGAACGGCTCGATCGCCGCTTGGAACAACTCCCCGCACCTGCAAGCAATTACCCAAACGTCCGTCGCGGGCGCGAGCTTCACCGGGCTCGCCATCAATCAGACCGACACGAGGCTGTTCGCCGCCAACGATGCGGGCGCCGGCAGCATCGACGTGTTCAACAGTTCCTTCGCTCAGGTGACCGGGGCCGGATTCGCGACGCCGGCGGCGATTGCCGCGGCCGGACTCGTCCCCTTCGACGTGAAGGATATTGGCGGCAACGTGTTCGTAACCTATGCGCCGTCCGGGCACATTCCCCAGACAAAGGCGACGGCGGGCGAAGGCGCCGTGGCGGAGTTCAGCGAGAGTGGGACCTTCGAGGGCATGTCGACCGCCAGCGCCGACAGCAAACTCGCTTCGCCGTGGGGCATTGCGCTCGCCCCGATGAGCTTCGGCAAGCTCGGCGGCGACCTCCTCGTCGGCAATTTCGCTTTCGGCGACAGCGTGATCAACGCTTTCAACCCAACGACCTGGGCATTCGAGGGTTCAATCGACGTCAACACCGGCGGCAACTCGCCGGGCGGTCTGTGGTCCCTGGCTTTCGGCGGCGGCGGCAGTGATGGAAACCCGAACACCCTCTTCTTCACCGACGGCGTCAACGGGGAGACGGGCGGGCTCTTCGGGTCAATAACCGCCGTTCCCGAACCGTCGACCTGGGCGATGATGCTGGTCGGATTCGGCGGGCTTGGGCTCTTCGCCGCGCGTCGGCGGCGCGGGGCCCTGGCCATCAGCTAATATAAGGGGAAAGGAACCGCCCGAAATCGGGCGGTTCTTGTCTTGCGCCAATCGCAGCGAAACCGTGACGGGTCCGGACGCATGGAGGGACGGCGCCAGGGCGTCCCGCAGTGGATCGCGCGAGATCTCTGATCCGGCCGGTTGAGCGGGCGATCCCAGTGATACCAAGCCGCGATGATCGGAACCGATCATCGCCTTATGGCCGAAGCGCGAATGCGCGCTCCAAGCCGTTGCGCGGGTTTGAGCGCGATCAGTCGCGCTCAATTAGAATGGGTATGAAGGGTCGCCGCTTCGTGCTTCGCGCCGGACGTCGTTCCGACGTGAACGAAGGACTTCGCTTTACTCCGCTGCTTGCGCAGGCTCCCATTCCCGCTCGTGCTCCTCGTGCATCGCCCTGGGCGCCGGCGGCTTGCCCTTCTTCTTGGATCCCGAGAGCCACTTCGACACCTGGTCGAGATAGAGATAGATGACGGGCGTCGTGAACAGGGTCAGCGCCTGGCTGACGATAAGGCCGCCGACCATCGTATAGCCAAGCGGCTGGCGCATTTCCGAGCCGGTGCCGTGGCTCAGCATCAGCGGCACGCCGCCGAGCAGCGCCGCCATCGTCGTCATCATGATCGGACGGAAGCGCAACAGCGCCGCCTGGCGGATCGCCTCGGTTGGCGTGAGGTGTTCGTCGCGCTCGGCGGAGATGGCGAAATCGACCATCATGATGCCGTTCTTCTTCACGATGCCGATGAGCAGGATGGTGCCGATGAGGGCGACGAGGCTGAATTCGTAGCCGAACAGCATCAGCGTCGCGAGCGCCCCAAGCCCTGCCGATGGCAGCGTCGACAGGATGGTCAGGGGGTGGATGAAGCTCTCATAGAGCACGCCGAGGATCAGATAGACGCAAACCAGCGCGGCGAGGATCAAGAGCGGCACCGTCGTCAGCGAATCCTGGAACGCCTGCGCATTGCCCTGGAAGACCGTCGTCAGGCCGGGCGGCAACTGCATTTCCTGCATGGCGCGCTGGATCGCCGCCGTCGCGGTGCCGAGCGCCTCGCCCTCCGCAATATTGAAGCTGATGGTCGTCGCGGGGAACTGGCCCTGGTGGCTGATCGAGAGGGCCGCGACCGGAGCGGTCGTCCATTTGGCGAACGCGTTCATCGGGATCATCTGATTGGTGGTCGGCGAACGGATATAGAGCCTATCGAGCGTCGCTGGATCGCCAAGCAGATTCGGTAAGACCTCCAAGATCACGTAATAGGTGTTCACCTGGGTGAAATATTGCGTAACTTGCCGCTGGCCGAAGGCGTCGTAGAGCGTGTCGTCGATGAGCTGCGGCTGAATTCCATAACGCGAGGCCATGTCGCGGTCGATCTTCAAGGTCAGCGTCGTGCCGCCGTTTTGCTGGTCGGTTGCAACGTCGCGCAATTCCGGCAGGGACTTCAGCTTGTCGAGAATCTTCTGCGACCAGGCCGTGAGCTCCCCGTAATTGGCGTCCTGAAGGGTGTACTGGAACTGCGTCCTGGCGAACCGCGCGCCGACTGTCACATCCTGCGCCGCCTGCATGTAGACCTTGAAGCCGGGAATCTGCGCCAGTCGTGGCCGCAGCCTCGCGATCACCTGAAACACGTCGGCGTCGCGCGCCTCCAGCGGCTTGAGCGTGATGAACATGCGCCCATTGTTCTGGGCGGCGTTGCCGGTGCCGGTGCCGAGCCCCATCGCCATCGTCTGGACCGCCGGATCGCTCATGACGATCGCGCCGGCCCGTTGCTGCAATTTGTACATCTCGGCGAACGAAACGTCCTGCCCGGCCTCGGTCGTTCCGAACAGAATGCCGGTGTCCTGCTGCGGGAAGAATCCTTTGGGAATGATGACGAACAGATAACCGGTTGCGATCACTGTGGCGATGAATGTAAGCAGCGTCGCGAAGCGGTGGCGCAGCACGAAATCGACGCCGCGCGCGTAACCGTTGGCGAGCGCGGTGAAGCCTTTCTCGCTGAGGTTATAGAGCCGGCCGTGCCGCTCCTCGTCGTGGCTCTTGAGAAAGCGAGAGGCCATCATCGGGGTGAGGGTGAGCGAGACGAACGCCGATACGAAGATGGTCATCGCGATCGTGACTGAGAATTCGCGGAACAGCCGCCCGATAATGCCGCTCATCATCAGGAGAGGAATCAGCACCGCGACCAGCGAGACGGAAATCGAGATGATGGTGAAGCCGATCTCTGCGGAGCCTTTGAGGGCGGCCTCAAATGGCTTTTCGCCCTCCTCGATGTGACGTGTGATGTTCTCCAGCATCACGATCGCGTCGTCGACGACGAAGCCGACCGCGATGGTGAAGGCCATGAGCGACAGATTGTCGAGGCTGTAGCCTACCGCCCACATGAGCCCGCAAGCGCCCAAAAGCGCCAACGGCACGGTCACGCTGGGAATGATCGTGGCCCAAAGGTTCCGCAGAAAGACGAAGATCACCATCACGACGAGGGCGATGGTGACCGCGAGCGTGCGTTCGACGTCGCGCACGGAGGCGCGGATGGTCGTCGTGCGATCGGAGAGAATGCTGACGTGAACGGTCGGCGGAATCGCAGCCTGCAGAGCAGGCAATGTGGCCTTGATGGCTTCGACCGTGTTGATGACGTTCGCGCCGGGAATCTTGAACACGACGAGAAAGACGCTGCGCTTGCCGTTGGACCACCCGGCCTGCGTCGTGTCGGTCGGCCCCATGACCGCCTGGCCGATGTCTCGGATGCGCACGGGCGCGCCGTTTCGGTAGGCGATGATGACGTCATTCCACGGCTTCGCGGTCGTCAGCTGGTCGTTGTTGTAGATCGTGAACGTCTGTTTGTTGCCCAGGATCGCGCCTTTGGGATTGTCCACGGTGGCAATGGCGATCTGTGAGCGCACGTCCTCGAGCTGGAGGCCCATCTCGACAAGCTTGGCGGGATCGATCTGGACGCGTACGGCCGGCGTCACTTGGCCGCCAATGCGCACGAGAGAGACGCCGGAGATCTGGCTGAGGTGCTGGGCGAGAACGTTCTCCGCCGCGTCGTCGACGTCGATGATCGGCGCGACGTCCGACTGAACGGACAGGATGAGGATGGGCGTGTCGGAGGGATTGACCTTCCGATAAGTGGGCGGACTGGGCAGATCTTTCGGCAATTGTCCCGCCGCGGCGTTGATCGCGGCCTGGATGTCGTTGGCGGCGGCGTCGATGTTGCGGTTGAGATCGAACTGGACGGTGATCGCGGTCGCGCCGAGCGAACTGGTCGACGTCATCTGCGAGACGCCTGGAATCTGGGCGATCTGCCGTTCGAGGGGCTGCGCGACCGACGTCGCCATCGTGTCCGGCGACGCGCCCGGCAGCGAAGCCGAGACGGTGATGGTGGGAAAGTCGACCTGCGGAAGGGGCGCAACCGGCAGCGAGGGGAAAGCGACGAGGCCGACCAGAAGCACCGCGACCATGATCAGCGTGGTCGCGATCGGGCGATGGATGAAGGGGGCGGAGAGGCCCTTATACATCGGCTAGGTTCCGCTCCCGGTGTCGATCGTGACGACCGACCCCGGCTGAAGCAAGAACTCGCCCGACGTCACGACGCGGTCGCCTTCTTTCAGGCCATCCGAGATGACGGCGGTGGTCGTGTCCTGGTGCGCAATCTTCACCTGACGGACCTGCGCGCGATTCTGATCGTCGATGATAAAGACGTAGAGCCCGTTTTGGCCATGTTGCACTACTTCAGTGGGGACGATCAAGACGCCCTTCTCCACGCCGAGCTGGAGCCCGGTCGTCACCGCCAGCCCCGGCCAGAGCGCATTGTCCTTGTTGTCGAACTCCGCTTTGAGCCGGATCGTTCCGGTGGCCAGGTCGACCTGATTGTCGCTGATCGACAAGCGTCCCGTCGCGAGCCTTTTCCCCTCCGAGTCCGTGACCGTCACTTGAGGCGAGCCCGCGGCCAGCTCCTCGTTGATGCGCGACACATGTTCCTGCGGCTCGGCGAAGATCACGGAGATCGGCTGCAATTGCGCAATCGAGACGATGCCGGTCTGTTGCCCGGCGCTGACGAGGTTGCCCTCATCGATGAGGCGGAAGCCGGCGCGGCCCGAGATCGGGGCCTTGATGGTGGTGTAGTCAAGCTGCGTCCTCGCCGCGTCGATCGCCGCGGCGTCGGCGGCGATCGAGGCGGTCAGCTGCAGCACCATGGCGTTCTGCGTATCGAGCTGCTGCTTGGTGGCGAAATCCTGCTTGGCGAGCGTTGCGAAACGCGTGAGGTCGAGCTTCGCGTTGGCGAGATTGGCCTCGTCCTGCGATTTCTTGGCGACGGCCTGGTCGAGCGCGGCCTGGAAGGGCCTCGGGTCGATCTGGGCCAGAAGATCGCCCTGCTTGACCATTTGGCCTTCGTTGAAGCCGATCTTCATGATCTGGCCGTCAACTCGAGCCCGAACCAGAACGGTATTGTAGGCTTGGACCTGACCGATGCTTTGGAGGACGACCGGGAAATCGGCCCGCTTGACCGGCGTTACTGTGACGACAATCGGCGCGGGGCCGTTCGCTTGCGGCTGTTGGCTCTGCCCCGGCGCCGATGCGGTCTGGGCGGGCGGAGTCCAGATCCTGTCGTGCAGCCCATGGGCGAGCCCGCCCGCGGCCGGAAGCCACCGGTCCGCCGTTTCGGGCGCGTAGACGCCATAGGCGACGGCTGCGCCGCACGCCAATATGGCGATCCACGCGAACCCACCAAGCTTCATCGTCGAAAGCCTTTCTTCGCCTCAAAAAACAAGCGCGCGAGACGAAGCGCCTTCACGCACCGCGGCGCGCCGCATTTCCCCACCGCGCCGCATTTCCCCACCGCACAGCGTTTCTCCACCGCACAGCGTTTTCCGGACGCCGGTTCTTATGGGAAATCCGTCTATACCATTCTTTTGCGGGGCGCGGGACCTCATCAACCAAATTTGACCGGCCGCGTTCCTTTCGCCCTTCGGGCGTTCCGGCGCATCTGCGCCGATCTAAAACGACACGTTTGAGGGAATGAAGGCTTTAATCTGCGCCGCCGGGACGAAATACTTTGCAATATCGGTCGTGCGAGCTGGCGCGCCAACGATTAACGGGCGCGACGTCACCGAAATCTTGCGGCTCACGATTCCCAACAGGCAGAGATCGCCGGCGTCAAACACGCCCGAACCGGAATTGCCGGTGGTGGCGACATCCGCGATGGCGGTGTCGAACTGCCCCCGCAAGTCGGCTGGAATCGCTTGACGAGGCAGGATCCTCGACGGCGCTGTGCCCTCGGGAATGGCGACGACGACCCTTTCCCCAGCGACCGGCGGATGCTCGCACAACGGGGTGCGGCGCATCTGCAGACCGACGGGCAGCTTGGTTCCGTCAACCGACAAGAGCGTCAGATCCACGCCGTCGAGGCTGCCTTGCTTGACGAGCGCGGCCGGCAAATCCAGCCCGGCAATGATGACGTGGGGTTTTGTCTGCGCGAAGTCTCCCGCCACGTGCGCGGCGGTCAGAACGAGGCCATTGCCGAGATAAACGCCATAGCCCGGCCATGGCTGCCGCGGCGTGCGGTTGATATGAACGGCAAGCGCGGTGAGCTCGGGATGATCCGATTGCGCCCTCACGGGGAGCGGTGTCAGCGCGACCGCCAGCGCGGCGCAGCCAACGCCCAGGACTCTCGCCGCGGCCGTCATGGAATCCCTTTCCGCGTCGCGCTAACCGCTCTTCGCCGGCGCCAGCCGCACAGCGGACAGATCCCTCAAAGCGCGATCCCCTTAAACACCGATCTTGAGCAAACCTCTAGAAATGGGCGGATTGAAGGAGTGTGTTGAGGACGGTGCGGATCGGGTCGGACAGCGTATCCCAGCCTTGGCCCACGAGGGACGTAAACAGGCGAAACAGACAGAGCACTTCGATCAAGGCCGCGAAAATAAGATTGAGGAATGTAGATCCTCTGGGGCTTCGCAATCCTACCTCATCATGTATCATGTGGTCATAAGGAACCTTCTGAACATAAGAGGCCGTCCTGCCGAAAAATGAGAATGCCGTTAGGCCGAAATACTGCAGTCTACCCGATATAATGAAAATGAACGAATACAGTAATCCGATTATCGCGACGATAATTTCCGTATTACGATCGTGGATATTGTCGAAGACGAACCATGTTGCCGCGAGTATAACCAGCCCGGCGACAAGTCGGAACAGAACCACCAGCGCACTAAACATGGGGGCACCAGTTTGTATTGATATTGTTATTAATCAAACCGCCGGCGGCGACAGGGCAGTCCCATAGCTCGGCAAAATTTGCTTGTCCAGACACGGGCGCGCCGGCAGACAAAATTCCCGACCGCCCAAGCGCCTCTGGCTGTTGAAGAATCAGGGACACCGTCGTCGAAGGCGGAGCCCCTTTCCGGCCGGCTTGTTTTGGACTTGGATTCGCTTACACTGCAGCGCGTCAATTGCGGCGGCGGTCGAGGCCGGCGCGAGCCTGGGTGTGCGCGCCCCGGATTAACATGGGCAAGCGGTTTACCGTCGCCGCTGAATTTATCAAAAAAGGATCGGGAATGTGCGAAGACCAGGATTGTGCGGCGTTTCTCGATGCCTGGTCGGCGCCCGTTAATGAATTGTGAGCCCGTCGATGACGACTGAGAGTCAAACCGCGCCTGAATCGGCGAGTGGGCTCGCGGGAGCGAGCACCCGACCTCTTCGTGCCGAGGGACGCCGATGGCGACTGCCGATCACCTATGGGTCGATCGCTTCGGTTGCGCTGGGCGTCGACCTGGCCCTTATCCTTGGCAGCGCCACGTTCGCTGAGACGATCTATCACAAGCTTCCCGACGAGTTCGGGGGCGAATTTTCTCACACGCTTGCAGCGGCTATCTTTGTCGCCATTCTCTTCGTCGCCGCGATGCGGGTGCAGAAGCTCTACAGCCCGACCCGCCTGATGGTGTGGGACGACCAGGTTCGCGCGGTGCTGGGCGCCTGGTGCGGAGCTTTCTTGATCCTGGCGTCAGGCGTTTTCAGCTGGGGCATGAGCCAAGACCTCTCGCGCGGCGACGTGCTCCTGTTTTGGGCGGGCGGCGTCGTCATGCTTCTCGCGCACCGGGCCGCCTGGAGATTTGCGCTGCCGCGCGCACTGGAGAGCGGGGCGCTGCGGGGCCGCACGATCGTCAGCGTTGCCTGCGAGCAGAGCGTGCCGACGCACTTCACCGAGAATTTGACCCGGCACGGCTACCATGCGGTCGCCCACTTCCACATATCCGATAGCGAAGCGGGCGCTGGGGAGGTGATCGAGAGCATCATTTCGCTCTGCCGCACGTCCGATATTCAAGAGGTCATGCTGTTCGTTGATCCCGAGCACATGTCGAACGTGCGGTGGATCGCGCGCCGGCTCCGGGTGCTCCCCTTGCCCGTGACGCTGGTTCCGTTCGGGACGCTCGCGCTTCTGTTTCAGCGCGCGCGCTACGACATCGGCGATACGGTCGCGATCGAGCTTCAACGGGCGGCGCTCTCGCCGACCGAGCAGGCGGCCAAGCGCGCGATCGACATCGTTCTGTCGTTGCTGGCTTTGGTTGTCTTGTCGCCGATCTTGCTTGCCGCCGCGCTCGCGATCCGGCTGGAACTCGCCTGGCCCGGCCCTGTTCCGGCAGACCCGGCACGGTTTCAACGGGCGGCCGTTCCGGATCTACAAGTTTCGCACCATGACCGTCATGGAGAATGGCGACATCATTCAGCAGGCGCAGAAGGTCGACAAGCGCGTGACCAGGGTCGGCAAATGGCTGCGTCAGTACAGCATCGACGAGTTGCCACAGTTGCTTAACGTATTTCTTGGTGATATGTCTCTCGTCGGGCCACGGCCGCACGCGTCGGCGCATGAACGCCATTTCACGTCAGCCATCGAGAAATATGCGTTCCGTCACCACATGAAGTCCGGTATCACCGGATGGGCTCAGGTTCACGGCGCCCGCGGCGAGACGGATACGCTCGATAAGATGGAGCGCCGGGTGGAGCTCGACATTTGGTACATTAACAACTGGAGTATTTGGCTGGATTTCTCCGTCATGATAAGGACGGTTCTGGTCGTATTCACAGATGACAACGCGCATTGAAGACGGGGGCGCCGCGCAACATTCGATCGGTGAGGGCGCGCGGTTCGGGGATCTGGCGACGCGAGAGAACTTAGGCATGTCCATCGAGTCGGTAAAAACTCAGCCCGTTCGGTCGGCCTCCCTGCTGGACCGCGCCGAAGGCCGCGGCGTCAATCTGGTTTTCCTCGGGGCGCTTGCGGCCTCATTCTTTGTCGCTTACCTGCCGACCTACTTGAGGCTCGCGGGGGGCGCGTGGCAAACCGAGCAGGAGGGGCATGGTCCCCTCATCATGCTGGCCGCCGCATGGCTGGCCTGGCAGCAGCGCGACAGGCTGGCGGCGATCGAATTGCGCCCGGCCCCGATCGCCGGCTGGATCATTTTGCTCCTTTCGCTCCTCATTATGGCGGTCACGCGGTCACAAGACATCCCGATGATCGAGGTCGCGACCCAGATCCCGGTGCTGCTTGCATGCCTGCTCCTCATCGGCGGTTGGGCGCTGGCCCGCGTTTTCGCCTTTCCGCTTGCCTTCCTGATCTTCTCGGTGCCGCCTCCCAACTGGCTGCTCGACGCCTTCACCGTGCCGCTGAAGGTCACAATTTCCGACATCGTTTCGAATTTCCTTTACGATCTCGGCTACCCCGTGGCGCAGAACGGCGTCATGATCATGATCGGCTCTTACGAACTCATGGTCAAAGACGCGTGCTCTGGCGTGAATTCGATTTTCGCCCTGTCGGCGATCGGGATTTTCTATATCCATGAATTCGTGGGCAACCACCCGGTCCGGAAAGTGCTCTTGATCCTTTCGATTGTTCCAATCACCATCCTGGCAAACGTCTTTCGGGTCGTGACGCTGGTTTTGGGCGCCTATTATATTGGGGTCGACACCATCGAGGGCCTGTTTCACGACCTGACGGGCATAGCGTTGTTTATCTTCGCCCTGGTCCTGTTCTTCCTTTTGGATCGCGTCCTCATGGCCGCCGAATTCCTCGTCGGGAGGACGCTCGGATCAAAAAGCGCGAGAAGCGCCGCGTGAAGGCCCGCCACGAAAATTCGGCGACGCGCGACTGGGACGCGCGAGCAGGCATTTCTGTTGTGCCTTAGCCGGATTGGCGGTTGCTTTACAGTTTTGCAGCATGATTTGGGGTAAGGCGAACGGCTTGCTGATTGCGCGCGGCCGAAACAGTTGGACGCACCTGATGCAGACCGTCTATGATTTCGTTACTGTCATATGCTTCATATGCATTGTCGTGACCTATTTCATGTTCACCGAAGGGGGCGTGAAAATCTTGGCGCATTTCATGCTGCCGGCCGCGGCCTTCGCCATCGCCAATCAGGTCGGCAACCACGCCGGAAGTGACGTCCTGATGAATATCCTGGCTGTCGTTCTGATCGTCGCCGGGATCGGCTACACTTTCATTATTGTTAGACACACGCCCGCTTGATCCGAGACGCACCGCCGCGCTCGGCGATGGTTTGAACTGGACCCCATTCGTGGGACCACGGGACGTTGGATTTAAGGTGTGATTTCGCCTGCCGTTGTCCTTCAAGAATCAAGCCGCTTCTTGCTGCTTCTGCTGTGGGTATGTGGGCGACGCGTTTGCGTTGTCCAAGCGAAGCGGCATATCCACAGCCCTCGCCGCCGCCTCGATTTTGTCCATGCCGGCGCGCCACACCGCCATCGGCATCTGGTTGTTCATCGCCTGGTGCGGGCGCCGAAAATTGTAAAAGGTCATCCAGGAACCGATGCCGGCCCGCGCCTCGCGGGCGTCGGCATAAGCTTTCAGATGCACTTCTTCATACTTGATCGAGCGCCACAGCCGTTCGATGAAAATGTTGTCCATGAAGCGGCCGCGTCCGTCCATCGAAATCGCGACGCCGGTCGCCGCGAGCTTGCCGGCGAAAGCCTCGGCGGTGAATGTGGAGCCCTGATCGGTATTGAAAATCCGCGGCGTTCCGAACCGAAGGAGCGCCTCCTCCAGCGCCGCCGCGCAGAAGCTCGCATCGTTGGTGTTCGACAGCCGCCACGCCAGAACCGCTCGGCTGGCCCAGTCGATGATCGCCACCAGATAGAGGAAGCCGCATGCCATCGGGATGAAGGTCACGTCGGCCGCCCACACGTGGTTCGGCTCGACAATCTTCAGGCCGCGCAGCAGGTAGGGGTATATCTTGTGCCCGGGCGCGGGCTTGCTCGTGCCGGGGCGCGGAACCAGCGCCTCGATCCCCATCACCCGCATCACCCGCAGCACCCGCTTGCGGTTGACACGACCGGCCTTCCTTGTTGAGTTCGAAGGTCATTCGCCGCGAGCCGTAGAACGGAAGTTCGAGATGCAGTTCGTCGATGCGGCGCGTCCCCGCCAGATCGTCCGCCCCGGCGACGGGCTTGGCGCGGTAGATCCCCGAGCGCGCCACGCCCACAAGCGCGCATTGGCGGCGCACCGACAGGTCCTTGCCAGACCGTTCGACCATCGCTCTTCGATCGGGCGCGCTCATCGACCGGGCCTCCTGGCCAAGAAATCCCGTTCGACCGTCAGTTGGCCGATCTTGGCGTAAAGCTTGGCCGTCTCGCGTTCGCGCTCTTCCCCGCCATCGCCCGAACCGCTCGCCCCTCGCGCGAACAGGCTCGCGACGTTGTCGAGAACCTGCTTCTTCCAGGCATAAATCTGGTTCGGATGCACCCCGTGCCGCTTCGCCAGTTCCGGAACCGTCGCATCCTCGCGCAGCGCCTCAAGCGCAATCTTCGCCTTGAACGGCGCATCAAACTTCTTGCGTGACTTCGTCATTCCTCGCTCCGTCGGTTGCGACAGAACAGGACATTTCACACCTTAGAGCCTGTCTCAGAAGTCGTTAAGGAAGGAATGATTTACCGTGTCATCTGCAATTTTGAGGATGATTTGGGATGTGGACGGACGCTGATCGGAGCCGGTATCGCCAAGCTGGGGATTGTCTGCCGAGCGATCTGAGCGATGCGGAATGGGATCGCTTGGCGCCTCTGATCCCGCCGGCGAAGCCGGGCGGACGGCCGCGCCAAACCGACATGCGCTTGGCGATGAACGCGATTTTCTATCTTCTGCGAACCGGTTGCCCGTGGCGCTATTTGCCGCGCGGGGTGTTCCCGCCGCGCTCGACGGTCTACAACCTCTTCCGCGCTTTCCAGCGGCAGGGCGTGTGGGAGGCGATCTGGGAGGACCTGCGCGCGGCGCTGCGCGAACGGCTGGGGCGGGAGGCGAGCCCCAGCGCCGGCGTCATCGACAGCCAGTCGCTCAAGTCGGCCGAAAAGGGGGATGCGCGAAAGATGAAGCAGAGGCAGTGGGTTATGACGCCGGCAAGAAGGTGAAGGGGCGCAAGATCGACGCTCTGGTCGATACCGAAGGCTTGCCCCTGCGGGTGGTGGTTCACTCCGCCGCCATTCAGGACCGGGACGGCGCCGCCCTGGTGTTTGACCGCATCCGCCAGCGCTTCAATTGGCTCGAACTCGTCTGGGCCGATGGCGGCTACAACGCCCGCCAGGTCCAACACGCCGTCGCCGCGCAGCCGCCGCTGCGGGTGGAGATCGTCAAACGTCCCGACGACAGTTCAGGATTTATCGTCCTGCCGCGTCGTTGGGTTGTCGAACGGACCTTTTCGTGGTTCGGCCGAAACCGCCGCCTGGCCAAAGATTACGAGAACCTCGCTGATACCCTTGCGGCCTTCATCACACTCGCTTGCATCCAACTCGCCGTCAGGCGGCTCGCCAGGCCGTAGACTTTTGAGTCAGGCTCTAAGCCGATGGTCCTAAATCCGGGGTCCAGCTCACCAGCGCTCCGACGCGTAACGCAATAGTGGCACGAATTGCCTCGTTGGGCGTTCCTGCGGCAACACGTGTTGTGACGGGAGCTCTCCAATGGCAAAAATAAGCAAGACGAAAGGATTCGAGAAAGTCAAAGATCCTGAGCAATCCCTTGTCGCCGGCCCGGAAGGCGCGACCCATCGGAGTGCCAAGGAAGACGCGGGTTCGCTCACGACCAATCAGGGCGTCGTCATCGCCGACGACCAGAACACCCTGAAATCAGGGGGGCGTGGCCCGTCGGTCCTGGAAGATTTCGCCTTCCGGGAGAAGATCACCCATTTCGATCACGAGCGAATTCCAGAGCGCATCGTCCATGCTCGCGGATCGGGCGCGCACGGCTTCTTCGAGGTGACGAACCCCTTTACCCACCTCACGAAGGCCTCGTTCCTCGCCGAGAAGGGCAAGAAGACCGAGGTTTTTGCGCGCTTCTCCACCGTCGCTGGCGGCGCGGGAGCCGGAGACCTGCCCCGCGATGTGCGCGGTTTTGCGGTCAAGTTCTATACCGACGAGGGCAATTTCGACCTCGTCGGCAACAACATTCCCGTGTTCTTCATCCAGGACGCGATCAAGTTTCCCGACCTCATCCATTCGGTCAAAATGGAGCCCGACCGCGGCTATCCCCAGGACGCGACGGCTCATGACACGTTCTGGGATTTCATCTCGCTTCTGCCGGAAAGCATGAACATGGTCCTGTGGATCATGTCGGATCGAACCATCCCGCGCTCGCTGAGAATGATGGAAGGGTTCGGAATTCACACCTTCCGGCTGATCGACGCGGTCGGCAAGTCGACCTTCGTTAAGTTCCACTGGCGCCCAACCATCGGTGCAGCCTCGGTGGTCTGGGACGAAGCGGTGAAGATCAATGGCGCTGACCCGGACTTTCATCGCCGCGACCTCTATGAGGCCATCGCCAAGGGCGCTTTTCCTGAGTGGGAGTTTGGTGTTCAGGCGTTCGCCGAGGAGCAAGCGGCCAGTTTCGACTTCGACATTTTGGATGCGACCAAGATCATTCCGGAGGAAGTTATTCCCATCGAAGTCATCGGCCGGATGGTCCTTGACCGCAATCCCGTGAACTTCTTCGCCGAAACGGAGCAGGTCGCGTTCCATCCGGGCCACGTTGTTCCAGGCATCGATTTCACCAACGATCCGCTTCTCCAGGGACGCCTGTTTTCGTACACGGACACCCAGATCAGCCGGCTCGGCGGCGCCAATTTCCATGAACTGCCGATCAACCGTCCGCGGTGCCCGATGCGGAATTTGCAACGCGACGGCATGCGACGGATGGATGTGAATCCGGGCCGGGTATCTTACGAGCCCAACAGCCTCGATCCATCCGGCCCGCGCGAGAATCCTGAGCGCGGCTTTCGCACCTTCGCCGCGCAAGAGGGGGAGAACGAAACCGGACAGAAGCTGCGCATTCGGGCCGAGAGCTTCGCCGACCATTACAGTCAGGCGCGGCAATTCTATCGCTCCATGACTGAGCCCGAACAGCGGCACATCCAGAACGCGTTCGCCTTCGAGCTCTCGAAGGTTGAGGCGCCTGTCGTCCGGAGCCGGATGCTCGGTCATCTTGCGCTGGTTGAGGAAACGCTGGCGCAGGCGGTCGAGGCCGCGATCGGCATGGAGGGAGAGCGAGCGGAGATCACGCCCTACAAGGCGCCAGTCGATCTTGATCCTTCCCCTGCGCTCTCGCTCGTCGGCAAGGCGAAGCCGACGCTGAAGGGGCGGAAGATCGGCGCGCTCGTCACCGATGGCGCCGACGGCGATCGGCTCGAGGCATTGCGCGACGCACTGGATAAGGAGGGTGCCGAGCTCGCCATCGTCGCGCCAAAGATTGGGGGAGTTCGTCTCAAATCAGGAAAACATCTGCCGGCCGACATGGCGCTGTCGGGCGCGCCTTCAGTTTTCTTCGACGCCGCGGCGATCTTTGCATCGGCGGAGGGGGTCAAGCCGCTCCTCAAGAACAGCGCGGCGATTGACTGGGTTCGGGACGCGTTCGGGCATCTCAAAGTCATTGGGCACTCCGCTGCGGCGCAGCCTCTATTCGCGAAAGCTGGCATCGCCGATGATCTCGATGACGGCGTGATCGAACTCGACACCCGGGCAAGCGTTGGCCAATATATCGACGCCGCAAAACAACAGCGCGTGTGGGATCGGGAGGCACGCCTCGCGGGAGATGAAGCGTGACGGCGCTTGGGAGATCTCCGGCCTCGGCCAAGGTCATCTCCCTTGCCGACGAGCGCGTTTCGATTCACGGTCGACTCTTGCAGTCGCGCGCCCGGGAAATCGGCGAGACGGCGTTCGCCAGGGCCGGCGATTGTGATGAGGATGGCGCTTATCCAGCCGAAGACGTCGCCATGCTGCACGAATCTGGTCTGATCACGGCTGTCTTGCCTGTGAAGAGCGGAGGCGCCGGCCTATCGGGCGTGCCCCTGAGCGAGGTGCTGCAGTCGATTGGTTCGGGCAGTTTGCCGTTGGGGCGCTTGTTCGAGGGACATGTCAATGCGCTTGAGCTCGTGCTTCGTTGTGGCGAGCGTCGGCAGATCGATATGGCCGCGGAGGAAGCACGAGCAGGTAAGCTGTTCGGCGTCTGGAACACAGATGACGCGAACGACCTGCGGCTGATCCGCAGGCGCGAACGCTATCGCCTCGTCGGCCGAAAAATCCTGGCTTCGGGCGCCGGCCATATCGAGCGCCCGCTCGTAACCGCGACCGACCAAGACGGGCGTCGACTGATGGTTCTTCCCAAGCTGCGTCCGTCCGACCGCGCGGACCTCTCCGGCTGGACAGCTCAGGGCATGCGCGCTTCCGCGACCGGCGCGGTCGATTTCACCGGCATCGAAATCGATCCGATCGAGGTCCTCGGACTCGCGGGAGATTATGAACGACAGCCCTGGTTTTCTGGAGGCGCGTGGCGCTTCGCCGCCGTGCAGCTGGGAGGCATGGAGAGACTGTTCGATCTCCTTCGCCGGCATCTGCAGGAAACCAATCGCGGACGGGACCCTCACCAGGCGGCGCGTCTGGGCGAATCCGCCATGGCGATTGAAACGGCGAGACTTTGGGTCGCTCAAGCGGCGTCTCTCACCGAGGCGCCGTTGGACGCGAAGGCGCCGGAACAGCTTGTCGCCTACGTCAATCTCGCGCGTCTCGCGGTCGAGGCGACGGCTCTCGACCTTATGCAGCTTGTCCAGCGCTCGGTCGGGCTCCGCGCTTTTCTGCGTCCGAACGCGATTGAGCGGATATCGCGCGACCTTGCAACCTACCTTCGCCAGCCAGGCCCGGACCGCGCGCTCGCAGACGCAGCGGCATGGGTTCTCGCACAGCCCGTGACGGCGCAGGATCTGTGGCGGTGACGGTGGACAAATTCTTGGGCGCCGCGCAACGGCTGCCGTTTCGGCCGCTGCGTGAGGCGCTCGAGGATCGGCCCTTCATCGTCCTCGCGCCCCATCCCGACGATGAGAGCCTGGGCTGCGGCGGCCTGATCGCCGAGGCCTGCCGCCAGGATTTGCCTGGGAAGGTTGTCGTCGTCAGCGATGGCGCCGGATCGCATCCGAACAGCACAGCCTATCCGCCGGACCGGCTGACGTCTCTCCGCGAAGTGGAGGCGAAACAAGCGGGCGCGGCGCTTGGGCTGAAACCCGAGGATATGTGTTTCCTGAGGCTGCCGGATCGCTTTGTCCCTCATGAAGGCGAAGAGGTCGAGGGCGCGATTGCCGCGATTGTTGATTGCGTGAGGGAGCTTGACGCAGGATCCATTTTCGTCAGCTGGCGACATGATCCGCACTGCGACCACGAGGCCTCCTATCGGATCGCTCGGCAGGTTCAGCGTCGGGTCGGCGAAGTCAGGCTGTTCGAGTATGTCGTCTGGGGCCATACGCTTCCGCCGTCGACAGAGGTTGGCCCGATCCAAAGCGGGTTCAGGATCCGCCTCGATGACGAGACGCTCGAAAAGAAGCGCCGCGCCATTGCCGCGCACCGCTCGCAGACAAGCGATCTCATCGACGACGACCCCGCCGGATTTCTCTTCACTCAGATCGACCTCGCCCATTTCGATCGTGCATACGAATTCTTTCTTGAGAACGGGCCATGAGCGAACTGCGCCAAACGCTGAGGCCTGAGTATTTCGACGCGATCTACAGTGCGGACCCGGATCCCTGGAAGTTTGCGGCGAGCCCCTACGAACGGGGCAAATATACGCTCACTCTGAATGCGATGCCGAAATCGCGTTATCGATCGGCGCTCGAGGTGGGATGCTCGATCGGCGTCTTGACGCGCGCGCTTGCTTCGCGCTGCAACGCCGTCGTTGCGATCGACGCGGCTGAAGCGCCGCTCGTCGAGGCGAGGCGCAGATGCGCCGACCTTCCGGGCGTGCGCTTCGAGCAGATGTTTGTGCCGGATGAGTGGCCGGACGGAGAGTTTGACCTCATCCTGCTCTCGGAGGTCGTCTACTACTTGAGCCGCGACGATGTCGGCCGCCTCGCTGCCCGCGTCACACGATCACTAGCCAAAGGCGGCGCTGCGATCCTGGTTCATTGGACGGGATTAACGAACTACCCGCTAAGCGGTGACGAGGCCGCCGCCCTCTTCATTAAAGAGGTCGGACCATCATGCGTCGTCGAGCGCGCGGATCGATATCGGCGATTTCGCCTGGACGTGCTGTCGCGTCGGTGAATCGCCTTCGCGTAGGCGGGTGAGCCAACGACGCGCGATCGATATCTGTCCCGGCAATTCGGCCGGTCTCAGCAATCGCCGAGCAAACAGCGGGCTTCCATCCTCGACCACTCGCCATGCCGCGCCGAATGTGGACTCTCGGATGATGCCATTGACCTCTCGGGCCGGGATTTGAAGTTTCGCTCCCCAGTCCTGCTCGAGAGCGAGGCGTCCCGCACCATAGAGCCGCCGTAAGCGCCCGCGCCACGCAGCGCGCGCGAACGCCGTGCGGAACGGCTCCAGGGCGTCGTCGCAAAAAGCCTCAGGTTCCCGGCTTCGAATGGCAAGGGTGTCAGCGACGCCGCCTGGCGCGCGCCCCTGTGTGCGACCTGACGTGATGACGTGAACCGCCGGACAATAGCGAATCCGCGCGTCATGGTCCGCAAGCAAAGCGATCAACGCCTTGTCCTCGCCCAGGGGGACACGGGGCATGCGCCCGACCCGGCAATAGGCGTCACGGGTTATTCCGAGGCTCGCGCCAGAGAGCGTGGCGTGATGCGGCCATGGATTGTGTTCAAGGGGATCGAGCAGCCACGACAATTCGGTGAGCAGGCCCTCATAGGCATCCTCAAGTGCGCCGCGCCGATGCAGCGCATGGGGCAAGAGCTTGCCTTCGTCATCGAGATCGATACGTCCGAGAACCGCGTCGGCGCCGGCCTCGAATGCTGCAAGGTTCGTCGCGATCCAATTCGGCGCGACCTGGCTGTCGGCGTCGGTGGTCAGGATCACGCCGGCCCTTTCTCCGCCTTCCATAAGCCAGGCCTCGGCAAGGTCCATCGCCGCGCGGCGGGCGGCGCCAGCGTGCGCGGCCTCGGGAGGCAGTCGAGCTTCGACGACACGGATGGTAAGCGACCAGCATTCCGCCAGAGATCGGACGACACTCGCGCTCTGATCCATGCAATTGTTGGCGAATATGACTACGCGGACCAGCCTTGGCGGAATCGGGCGCCCGAGCCGATTGCGCTGCCGAGCAAGGGCGCGCAAGCAAGCCGGAATCCGCTCTTCTTCATCCCTGACAGGTATAGCGACCACGAAGCCTGGGAGACTGGAGGAGGCGAGGCGTGACGCCGGCAAGGGGAAAGAGCCTTCCCCTACGCCGGGGGTATCGTCAAACATTGAGTATCCTGAAAGCAAACAGGAGAGGTGCGCCATATCGGCGGGCTAACTAAGAACAGATCGGCCGCGATGAAGTTCCTTGGCGCCATATTTTCGTTCGCAAACTGCTTACCGGTTGGGATGGCGCGCCTATGCGAGCAGGCGGCGCCGTCGGTTTTATGTACGGAATATTCGAGGCCCGGGGAGCAAGCCGCGTTGCGGCTAGCGCCGCAGGCAGAACTCAAGCCGCAATTGCGACCCGCGCGCCGCTGTGTTTAGCGGGCCCGAGCGTCGCCCTGCGCTGAAGGAAAAGCTCGCGCTCGTTAGTGTTCGCGCGCGTAAGCCGATAATGCAGTCATACTTCCCCAAAGACCAGTTGGGTCGACCCGTCGATAACGATGCAAACCGCAGAGGTGCACGAGCACGCCACTCGCCGGCCGGGCGCCGTTCACCTCAGGCGCGGGCGTTCGCCTTCCAGCGCCAGCTCAGCGCGAAGCGATTCTTTGTCGCGTTCGACAGTAGCGACGGCGAGATCTCGGCCATCGCGGCGGAAGCGAACGAGGCCATCTCGTTGTGCGAGATCCCCCTCGACACGAGCCTAGTCCCATTTCTCCGCATGTCCGACATAGCGGATTGAGAGATCGAAGTCTTTCGTCCAGAAGAACGGGACCATCGTAAAGGGTTCGTTGCCACCTGACATGTTTGCAGCCGCGACCTGGCCCTGGCGCTCAGCGACGACCCAATGTTCCACACGAATGCTTTCGCCAGTATGAGCATCGGGCCAGCGAGCAATATCGCCCGCGGCGAAGATGTTCGGATCGCTGGTCTGCAGGCGCGAATTGACGAGGACGCCGCGGTCCACAACCAGCTTCGCGGCCTCGGCGAGCTCAAGCCGCGGCTCAACGCCGATGCCCACCAGTACGATGTCCGCCTCGATCCGCTTGCCCCCTTGCAGGAGGACCTGCTTGTCTTGAATCCGAGCGACCTTCGAGCCGAGGGTAAGGCGCACCCCCTTTCGGACGTGAGCCTCAAAAACCCGCGCGGAAAGCTGTTGCCCAAGCACCTTCGCGAGCGGATGATCATCAGGGGCGATGACATCGACGGAAAGGCCGCGGCCTGACAAGGACGCGGCCGCCTCCATCGCGATGAAACTTCCGCCCACTACAGCAATGCGAACGCCGGAGGTCGCCTTCGCGAGAATTCGTCGGCAGTCCTCGAGGGACCGCAACTCCATCACATGCGCTAAGATCTCCTCCCGGAACCTGCAGTTTTCGAGGAGCGGCGCCCGTGGCGAGGAGCAGCTTCGCATACTGTCGCTCGTTTCCGTTTGCCAACCGCAATCGCTTATTTTCGGGCTTGATGTGTTGGACGCTCTCGGCCTCGAAGTCGACGCCAAGGTCGGCCAACGAATGCCGGGCGATAGGCAAACGATCGTCGCCGAAGGCGCCCTCAAGATAATCCTTCGTGAGAAGTGTCCGGTCATAGGGTTCGGCCTCATCCGAGAATACCGTTAACTCGCCCCGCCACCCGAGCTTTCGAATTGCGTTCGCCGCTGCAAACCCAGCTGCGCCGCCGCCCACAATGGCCATTGTTTCTAGCCTAGGCCGTGTGGACGAAATTTCGACAGATGGTGTTTTTTGGGATTCCTTCGTTGAATCGGCATGATTCATAGGACTCCGACCGAATCAGGGGCCGGAGCCGATGTCGACAAAGATGGATGAGGACGATTGGAGGCACACGCTTGCGGTGTTTCGCGCCTGTCTGCCGCGGCGAGGACGCAAGGCTGAGGATGACCGCCGCTTCCTCGAGGCGCTTCATTTCTTCACCGTCGAGAACGTGCGCTGGCGCGCGCTGCCGGAACGCTTCGGTCCTTGGAACAGCGTGTGGAAACGCTTCGATCGCTTGAGCAAGGCTGGCGTCTTCGAGGCCTTCTTCGACACGCTCGCGTCCATGAGTTCCACGGCGCATCTTATTCAGATGTTCGACTCCACCATCGTGCGCGCTCACGTGTCGGGGGCTGGAGCAAAGGGGGGCAAGAAGGCCAAGCGCTGGGGCGCTCGCGTGGCGGCTTCAGCACGAAAATTCACGCAAAATCGGACGCCTCAGGCGACATCATCGCCTTCGACCTGACCGGCGGCGAAGCCTTCGACGGGCGTCACTTCGAAACCCTGCTCGATATCGGGCCCGACATTCAGCCCCGCGCCGTCATCTCTCGACAAAGGCTACGCCAGCAAGGCCAACCGGGACGCCGCGAGAGCGCGCGGCATCGCTCCGGTCATCCCGCACAAGACGAACGAAAAGAACAAGCCAGCCTTCTTCGCCCGCACCCTCTACAAGGCCCGCGCCCGCATCGAGCAGGGCGTCGGACGGCTCAAGCGCTTCAAGCGGGTCGCGCTCCGATGCGAAACGACCGAACGAAACTTCAGATCAATCGTCAGCTTCGCAGCCGCCCTTTGCTTGATCAAATTCGTCCACACGGCCTAGCGTTTAAGCGCGTTTATTG
This sequence comes from uncultured Alphaproteobacteria bacterium, assembly GCA_963833955.1. Lineage (GTDB taxonomy): Bacteria > Pseudomonadota > Alphaproteobacteria > Rhizobiales > Beijerinckiaceae > Roseiarcus. The sequence continues at coordinate 359,435 of CAWHZY010000021.1, forward strand.
GCGTTTACTGGCCTTTATTTCGGAGGTTCGATTCCGTCGAGCCAAGCGATGAAGTCGCGCGTCACCTCGTCGCGGTTCAACTCGTTCAGCGTCTCGTGCCGGGCGCCCGGATAGATCCGGGTCGTGAGCCGGGTGAAGCCGGCCGCCTTCAGGTCGGCAATGAGGCCCTGGATGTTGGCCCCGACCGGATCGCGCTCGCCGGAGAAGACATAGATGGCCATGTCCTTGCGGATCGCGGCGAGACTCTTGCGGCTCGTGACGTGGGGCAGTGCGTCGAGCACGTCGGTCGCGAGCTGGGTCGTGAACGGGAAGCCGCAGAGCGGATCGGCGACGAAGGCGTCGACTTGCCTCTCGTCGCGCGAGAGCCAGTCGAAGGCGGTGCGCGCGGGCCTGAAGGGCTTGTTGAACGCGCCGAACCACATCTGAAGGATGGGGTCGCTCTTGCCGCGCTTGCCGAGCCGCAGGCGCTCCTCGCGGGCGAGCAGCCGCCCCAAGGTCGCGATCGCCGGCGGCCTGCCGTTCGAGCCCGAGAGGGCGACCCCGGCGAGCGCGTCGGAATGCCGGGCGATGAAGGAGCGCCCGAGGAACGAGCCCAGCGAATGGCCGAGGAAGATGATCGGAACGCCGGGCTGCTCGGCGGCGATCAGGCGGTTGAAGGTCCAGAGGTCGCCAACGACCTTGTCCCATCCGCCCTCGTCGGCGAAATGGCCGAGATCGGCGGCGCCCGCCTTGGGCCCGTGACCGCGATGGTCGTTGGCGTAAGCCGCGTAGCCCGCGGAATTGAGCGCGGCGGCGAGACGGGCGTAGCGGGCGCTGTGCTCGGCGAGGCCATGGGCGATCTGCAGAACCGCGCGTGGAGACCCTTCCGGCAGCCAACGCCGCGCGAGCAGGGTCTGGCCATCGTCGGCGCGAAAGTCGAATTCGCTGCCCGGCATTCTCGCTCTCACCCCAAGGGACCGCGGATTCTCTTAGAAATCCGCCGTCTGCGTCAAGGGCGCGGACGAGGCCGCACGCTGTTCAGTCCAGCCAAATTTACTCCTCGCAGAATCGGTTGGGATCCTTTAGGAGCAGAGTCCCATGGCGCGGTATATCTTCATCACCGGCGGCGTGGTTTCCTCGCTTGGCAAGGGTTTGGCTTCGGCGGCTTTGGGGGCGCTTCTCCAGGCGCGCGGCTATACCGTCCGCCTGCGCAAGCTCGATCCCTATCTCAACGTCGACCCGGGCACGATGAGCCCGACCCAGCACGGCGAAGTGTTCGTCACCGACGACGGCGCCGAGACCGATCTCGACCTCGGCCATTACGAGCGCTTCACCGGGCGGAGCGCCAACAAGCAGGACAACATCACCACTGGGCGCATCTATCAGGAGCTGATCGCCAAGGAGCGGCGAGGCGACTATCTCGGCGCCACGGTGCAGGTGATCCCGCACGTCACCAACGCGATCAAGGACTTCATCCTCGAGGGCAACGAAGGCGTCGACTTCGTGCTGGTCGAAATTGGCGGGACTGTCGGCGATATCGAGGGGCTGCCTTTCTTCGAGGCGATCCGCCAGCTTGGCAATGACCTGCCGCGCGGCCATGTGGTCTTCATCCATCTGACGCTCCTGCCCTTCATCCCGACCGCTGGCGAACTCAAGACCAAGCCGACCCAGCATTCGGTCAAGGAATTGCGCTCGATCGGCGTCCAGCCGCACATTCTGCTGTGCCGCTGCGATCGCGAGATCCCACGCGACGAGCGGCGCAAGCTTGCGCTCTTTTGCAACGTGCGTGAGGGCGCGGTGATCGAGGCGCGCGACGCGCCTTCGATCTACGACGTGCCGGCGCTCTACCACGCCGCCGGCCTCGATCGCGAAGTGCTGGCCGCGTTCGGCATCGAGCCCGCGCCCAAGCCCAATATGGGCCGCTGGGACAACGTCTCGAAGGCCTATCACAATCCCGAAGGCGAAGTGTCGATCGCCGTGGTCGGCAAGTACACGGGGCTCAAGGACGCCTACAAGTCCCTGATCGAGGCCCTGAATCATGGGGGCATGGCCAACAAGGTTCGCGTCAAGCTCGACTGGATCGAGAGCGAGATCTTCGAGAGCGCCGACCCGGCGCCCCGGCTCGAAGGGGTGAACGGCATCCTCGTGCCGGGCGGCTTCGGCTCGCGCGGCGCCGAGGGCAAAATTCTGGCGGCAAGGTTCGCGCGCGAGCGCAAGGTGCCCTATTTCGGCATCTGCTTCGGCATGCAGATGGCGGTCATCGAGGCCACGCGCGCGCTGGCTGGACTGACGCAAGCCAACTCGACCGAATTCGGCCCGACGCCGGAGCCGGTGGTCGGCCTCATGACCGAATGGCTGCGCGGCAACGAATTGGAGAAGCGCCAGGCGGCTGGCGATCTCGGCGGCACGATGCGGCTCGGCGCTTACCGCGCCGACCTAAAACCCGGCTCGCGGATCGCCGCCATCTATGGCGACACGGAGATTTCCGAGCGCCACCGCCACCGATACGAGGTCAACACCGCCTATCGCGCGCGCCTCGAAGAGAAGGGTCTTGTGTTCGCCGGTATGTCGCCCGACGGCCTCTTGCCCGAGACGATCGAATTCGCCGATCATCCCTGGTTCATCGGCGTGCAATTCCATCCGGAGCTCAAGTCGAAGCCGTTCGAGCCTCACCCGCTATTTGCGAGCTTCATCGCCGCCGCCAAGGCGCAAAGCCGGCTGGTCTAGCGCACGAGAGGACACGGCCGTTCGGAGGTCGCGTCCAGGGCCAGCGTGCGGCCGTCACGCCATCGCGCGCCCAACACGATGAGGCCGCCAAGGCCCATCAGAAGCCACGTCCCCGATGCGGGAACCGCCGTCAAACGGATATCGTTGCCGACAATTGAGCCGATCGAGGGCCTATTGTGTCGCGCTCACCGTCCGCCAAGCGGGAGGGTCGCCCGTGACCGGGACCCCGCCGTCACGAACTCTGCTGATGACGACGAGAGCTGGGGTCCAAGGTAAGCGGCGCGCATCTGTTTCAGAACGAAGAGCGCGAGCAGGGCGGTGGCGATATCCATCGCCACCGCAACGACGAACACGGGCGTCCAGCTTCCCGTCGCGACCCTCATCGAAGCCGCAACCGGACCCCCGAGGATCGAACCGACGCCTTGGGCGATGTAGAGGAAGCCATAGTTCGTGGTGGCGTAGCGGCTTCCGAACGTATCGGTGAGCGTTGAGGGAAACAGGGAAAAGATCTCGCCCCAGCCGAAGAAGACGAGGCCCGAAAGTACGATGAACGCGGGCGCGGCGCCGCTGAGGAGAAGCAGCAGCAGGATCGCCAGGCCCTCAAGTCCGAAGGCGAGGCCCATCGTGTTTTCGCGGCCAATCCGGTCCGACACCCAGCCGAAGAAGGGTCGCGTGAATCCGTTGAGCAGGCGGTCCACGGTCAGCGCGAACGGAAGGGCCGCAAGCCCCAGCACCAGGACGTCGGCCACGCCGAAATCGCGGGCGAAACTGGCGAAGTTCGACGTCACCATGAGCCCGCCGGTCGACATCATGGTCATCATCACAAACATCAGCCAGAAGATCGGCGATTTCAGCATTTTGGCGGACGCGACGTCTTCCCCGCGCGCATGCGACGCGGCTGGATCGGGGACTTCTCCCGGCCGGGGCTCGCGCAGGCCGAGCGCGGACAGGACGCCGACGCCGCCGAGAATCAGGCCGAACACGACCAGGGTCCTCGGCGCGCCGGATGCGGCGAGCATGGAGGAAATGGGAAACGTCGTGAGCATGGCGCCCATTCCGTAGCCGGCCGCCACGATCCCGATGGCCAACCCCCGCCGGTCCGGAAACCATCTCGCCATCAAGCCGACGACGCCGACATAGACGATGCCGGTGCCTATTCCGCAGAAGAGCCCATAGGTCAGGAACAACATCCAGACGCTATCGACAGAAGCCGAGAGCATCCAGCCGAGCCCGGTCAGCGCCGCGCCCAGAGCGATCAGCGCCCTAGGCCCGAACCGATCGACGAGCCATCCTTGGGCAGGCGAGAACAGCGTCTGGAGGACGATCAGCACCGAGAACGTGATCTGCACGGCTGGCAACCCGGCGCCGGTCGCGGCCTGGAAGGATTTGACGAACAGCGTCCAGACATATTGCGGGCTCGAGATGGCCATCATGACCACGAGGCCAAGCAGAAGCTGAACCCATCTCGAGGCCGCGGGGGGTGAAGGCATCGGTCGCTCCGAACAAAAGTTCGCGCGGAACGGAGAAGCAAGCTGCGTGCCCGGTAGGTGCGGAGTCGCTGGACGAGGGCCGGACGATCTGGCAAAGCACCGGCTTTAGGGAAGGATGGCCGAGTGGTTTAAGGCAGCGGTCTTGAAAACCGCCGTGGGCGCAAGTCCACCGTGAGTTCGAATCTCACTCCTTCCGCCAGTTGTCTACATAAATATTGACTTTATTGCTGTTTCGGTGAGCGATTTCTAGGCACGAGGCTGAGCGCATTGGCTTGGTGGATGTTATCGGCAACGACCATGCCGAAGGCAATTTCTACGTCAGCAAGCTGCACTTGATAGTAGATCCGCGTGGATTAGCCATCGAATTGGCGAGGCATGACGACGCCTGACTCCGCTTCGTGGCTGTCACAGGGATTCCCGAGCCCTCAACCTGGGCCGATGATGCTCGCTGGCTTCGCCGGACTTGGCTTCACAAAACTCCTCTACTGGCTCCAGCGGGTCGCTCTCGCGGCACGTGAGGGCTTTGAAGATGACACGCTCTTCATCGGTTAGCTCCTCGCCGCCGATGGCGATTAGAAGGACGCGCCAAGCCTGCCAGCTATTCGCCGGCAAGCGGTGTTCCGAAATAGGCGGGGCTCTCCAGAGCCTCCCGCATGGTGATGAGCTTCCGGAGCCTCATGCGGCAGAGCCCGGCGGCCGAGAGAAGTGCTCAGCGAGAGGGCTTGTTGGCTTCACCTGCGGCTTTCTGAGACCGAGCCGGTGCAGCATCCGGCCCAAGGCATTCGAAAGGCGGGTGAGCTGTTCGAGGTCGACGTCCTCGCCAGCGACGATCTTCGATTGGAGATTCTCGACTTGGACCGTCAGGGCCGCCGCCTGGCGAACGAGAATCTTGCTCGGCTCGCTCAGCTTGTTTTGCCGCCGAGGTCATCTGCGAGCGCGATAGCCACATCACGGTAGCGCCGAGCGACCACACTGCGGCCGTCGACTCCTCGAAGCAGGAGCGGATCATTCGTCACACGGCATGTCGAAGAAGTCGGCAGGGACCCCATCGTGAGAGATCACGCCGGCGCCCGTGACGTCGAGGTCAAGCGCGAGGATTATGTGAAGGGCCGTCATGACCGCGCCTCCTCGAGCCGAGTGAGGACGCGCGGGGCAACCTCGCCGAGACGGACGAACGACTCATAGCAATTCTATTTGAGCGCGACTGATCGCGCTCAAACCCGCGCAACGGCGCGGGCGCGCATTCGCGCTTCGGCCATAAGGCGATGATCGGTTCCGATCATCGAGTCTTGGTATCAGAGGCTCAGTTGAGTGCGGGCTGCTTGACATCTGGCCGGTGCGGGACATAGCCTAAAACGTTATAGAGAAGCCGGCGGCGAGCCGGCTCGATTGTCGGCGACGCCGGGAGGCGAACGGTCGATGGGGAGAGCGCCCACCATTCGCGACGTCGCGCTCCGCGCGGGGGTTTCGGTCGCGACCGCCTCCAATGTCGTCAATGGCGTCCGCCCGGTTGGCGAGGCGAGCCGCCGCAAGGTGCTCGAAGCGATCGAGGCGCTCGACTATCGGCTCGACCGTGCAGCCAGCGCCCTTCGCGGCCGGTCGACTCGCCTCATCGGCATGGTCGTCCCCGACATCACCAACGTCTTCTTCGCCAGCCTCGTAAACGGAGTCGAAGCGCTCGCCGAACGCGACGGCTATGATCTCCTCATCGTCTCCACGAGCGAGGACGCGGCGAACGAGCGCCGCCGTGTCGAGGCTCTCGTCGCCCGCCGCATCGACGGGCTGATCGTCGTTCCGGCGGCCGATGATTCGATGCCTGCGCTCAAGGACGGCAGGGACGGTTCCCGCCTCCCGCCAACGGTGCTGATCGACCGGGGGGCGAGCGCACCCGGATTCGACACCGTGCGCGCCGATTGCGTCGCTGGCGGTTATGCGGCTGCGCGCTGCCTCATCGACCTCGGACATCGCGACATTGCCGTTCTCACCCATTCGAAGCGTCTCGACAACATCGAGCAGCGCATCCACGGCTGCCGCCGCGCTCTCAGCGAGGCGGGCCTCGATGGGCGCGACAGCGTCATCTACGGCGGCCATGATCTCGAAAGCTTGCGCGGCGCGATCGAACTCGAGCTCGAACGCGCCGATCGGCCGACCGCGATTTTCGCCCTCACCAACGTTTGCGCTCTCGCCTCGATCAAGGCCGCGCGCGGTCTCGGTCTCGAAATCCCTGGCGATGTGTCGATTGTCGGCTTCGACGATTTCGACTGGATGTCGGCGCTCAGCCCCTATCTGACCACCGTCGCGCAACCGGTCGACGATTTCGCTTCCACCGCCTGGCACCTCCTGATGCGACGGCTCAAGGGCGATGTGAAGAGCGACGTGGAACGGATCGAACTTCCCTGCACCCTCAAGGTGCGGGAATCGACCGGGCAAGCCCGGCTGCGGCTCAAGGCCGTCGCGGACGTCCGATGAACGCCAAAACATCAAGGGAGTGAGCTATGTTTAAACGTCCGACTTTAGCCGCCTCAATCGCGGCGCTTGGGCTCGGCCTTGCGGGCTCGGTCGCTTTCGCCGCCGATAAGCCGGTCTACGGCGTCTTGATGAAGACGCTCTCCAACCCGTTCTGGGGCGCGATGGAGAAGGGCGTGGACGAGGGTGGGAAGAGCGCCGGCGTCGAGATCTTCCTGGACGCGGTCGAATCCGACCAGGCGGCCGAGCCACAGCTCAACGCCTGCAACACCATGCTGCAGAAGAAGACCGCGGCCATGATCACCGCGGCGATCAATTCAACCATCCTATTGCCCTGCCTCAAGCAGGCGAACGAGATGAAGATCCCGGTCGTCGATTTGGACAACAATCTCGATCCCGCAATCACCAAAAAGGCTGGCGTCGACATCGCGTTCCATATCGGCTCGGACAACGAGGCGGCCGGTGGCAAGGGCGCGGACTATCTGGTCAGCGTGCTCGGCAAGGACGCCAAGGGGCCGGTTTTGGTAATCGAAGGCCTTTCCGGCAACATCACGGGCGAGAAGCGCGCGCACGGATTCGCCGAAGAGCTGAAGAAACAAGCGCCGGGCCTCAACATCGTCGCTTCGCTGCCTGGCGACTGGGATAGCCTGAAGGCCGCTAACATCACCAACGACACCCTGCAGCGAACACCGGATTTGGTCGCCATCTTTTGCGCCAATGATGACATGGCGCTGGGTTCGGTCGAGGCGGCGCGCGCGGCGGGCAAGGACAAGCTCATCGTTATTGGCGTCGACGGCAATTCCAACGCCGTCAAATCGATCAAGGCCGGCCGGCTCAACGCCTCAGTCGCGCAATTGCCCTATCTAGTTGGCATGCAGGCGGTCGAGAACGTAAAAAAGCTCCTCGCCGGCGACAAAGTTCAAGAGACAATCAATGTCCCGACTCTCGTTCTGACAAAGGAGGTCATTGAGGCGAACAAGGATCCGATGCTGCAATACGTCAAGTAAGCCCGACCGGCTCCGTCCAGTCGGTCGCGTGCCCCGCCCCTTGATTTGAGGATGGCCTGATGACTTCGGCGTCAACGAGCGCCGCGCCTTCTTCGTGGCGCGCGCGTTTCGCCAGCGGAGCCGCGGTGCGGCTCGAATCGCTCATCGTGCTCGCGGTTCTCTGCATTGTCATGGCGATGCTGTCGAACGCGTTCCTTTCCGTCTCCAACATCCTCAACATCCTGCTCTCGACGTCGGTGTTCGGCACCTTGGCGATCGGCATGACGTTTGTCATTTCGTCCGCGGGCATTGACCTTTCGGTCGGATCGATCCTTGCGCTCTCGGGCGTCGTCGGCGCGATACTGACTTCCAACCTCGAACTCCCATGGTGGATCGGCGTTCTGGGTTGTCTTGCGACGGGGGCGCTCACTGGCGCCGTCAACGGATTCCTCGTCACCAAGGCTGCTATCCCGCCATTCATCGTCACGCTCGGAATGCTTGGAGTCGCGCGCGGTTTCGCGCTGGTGCTGAGCAATGGCATTTCAATTTATGGCCTACCCCCCGAGATCGTTTGGCTTGGACAGGGACGCCCATTCGGCGTGCCTACTCCGGTCATAGTCCTTCTGCTCGCCGCGCTCGTAGCGCACGTGCTGCTCGCCCATACGCGCTTCGGCGTCTATGCTCAGGTCATCGGCGACAACGAAGGCGCGGCGCGCGCGATGGGCGTGCGTGTCGAGCGGATGAAAGTGCTGATCTACACCCTGTCCGGGCTGCTTTCTGGCCTTGCCGGTCTGCTGTTTGCCGCACGCGTCAACTCGGGCGAGCCGACGGCAGGTCTTAGCTACGAGCTCACCGCCATCACCGCGACCATCCTGGGCGGAACGAACCTATTCGGCGGCCGCGGCAGCGTTCTTGGCACGTTGATCGGCGCACTGATCATGGGGGTGCTGCAGAACGGGCTGAACCTGATGGCCGTGCGGCCTTTCTATCAGCAAATCGCCATTGGCGCGGTCCTTATCCTCGCGGTCTGGCTCGACCGCATCAATAGCAAGGAAGGCTGGCGTCGATGAGCCTTCTTGAACTCAAGAACGTCCGCAAATCCTTCGGCGCCATTGAGGCTTTGCGCGGCGTCACCTTCTCGGTCGACGCAGGCAGCGCGGTGGCGCTCGTCGGCGACAATGGCGCAGGCAAATCGACGCTGATGAAGACGATCACCGGCGTCCATCGCCCCGACGCCGGCCAGATCCGCTTCGATGGCGTGTCCATTGTCGGCAAGGATCCGGGACGCATTCGCGAGGCCGGTATTGAGATGATCTACCAGGACCTCGCGCTCGCCCGCATGCGCGACGTCGCCTCGAACATTTTTCTCGGCCGCGAGCTGACGCGCTCCTTTCTCGGTGTGAGGTTCGTCGACACTATCCGCATGCGCAGCGAGGCCGAGGCGATGGTCGCGCGGCTCGGCGCCCGCATTCCCTCCGTGTCCCAGATGACGGGTCAGCTCTCCGGCGGCCAGCAACAGTCGGTCGCGATCGCCCGCGCGCTCACCTTCAACCCCAAGCTCGTGATCATGGACGAGCCGACGGCCGCGCTTGCCGTACGAGAAGTCGAGCATGTTCTGGACCTCATCCGTGCTCTCAAGAAGGACGGCATTTCCGTCATCTTGATCAGCCACCAACTCACCGACGTGTTCTCGGTCTCCGACCGCATCGTCGTCTTGCGTCAGGGTCAGGTCATCGCGGACGACGCGACCCGCGACACCAGCATGAACGCCGTCGTCGCCCATATCGTCGGCGCGCATTCGGAGCCCGCTTCGTGAGCGTGAGCGGCGACGACGCTTTCCTTTGAGGCATGGAGACGCAATTGAAATTCGGCATTTATTACTCGTACTGGGAGCAGGAGTGGAGCGCGGATTGCCTGAAATATGTCGAGAAAGTCGCCAAACTGGGCTTCGACGTCATCGAGATCGCCGCCCATCACCTCAATAGCTACAGCCCTTCGCATATTTCTGAAGTCGGCCGCTCTGCTCGAGACAACGGCATCGCGATCACGGCCGGCCTGGGTCCGTCTCAACAGAGGAATCTGTCTTCCGCCGACCCCGCGATCAGAAAAGCAGGGCGGGGCTTTTTCGAAGAGACCCTGACCAACCTCGCCAAACTCGATATCCGCATCATTGGCGGCGCGCTCCACTCCTACTGGCCGATCGACTATTCGAAGCCCGTCGACAAGGCGGGCGACAGGGCGCGAGGCCTGGAGGGCATCTCGAGCCTCGCCGATTTTGCCGCCAATCTCGGCGTTAACCTCTGCCTTGAAGTGCTGAACCGCTTCGAGAACCATGTCCTCAACACCGCCGAAGAGGGCGTCGCGTTCGTCCGCGAGGTCGGCAAGCCGAACGTCAAGGTTATGCTCGATACGTTCCATATGAACATCGAGGAGGACAGTTTCGGCAAGGCGATCCGGACAGCGGGACCGCTGCTCGGCCATTTCCACACCGGCGAGAACAATCGCCGCGTTCCGGGCAAGGGCGGGCTGCCCTGGCACGAAATCGGGACGGCGCTGCGCGAGATCGGTTACAGCGGCGCAGTCGTCATGGAGCCTTTCGTCAAGATGGGCGGACAAGTCGGCAGCGACATCAGGGTCTGGCGCGATCTCAGCGACAACGCGGACGAAGCGCAGATGGACGAAGCCGCAAGACAGGCTCTGGCGTTCTCGCGTTTCGTGATCGGCGGCGAGCCGCGACGCGAAGCTGCGACCGGCTGATCGTCATGCGTTTGGAATGTTGCGCGCGAGCGCTTCCAGGACCGCCATGCGCACGGCGACGCCCATCTCCACCTGCTCGCGAATGAGCGACTGCGCGCTGTCGGCGACCAGCGTGTCGATCTCGACGCCGCGATTCATAGGGCCTGGATGCATGACAAGCGCGCCTGGCTTGGCGTAGCTTAGCTTCTCCTCGTCGAGCCCGAAATAGCGGAAGTATTCGCGCGCCGACGGCACGAAGGCGCCACTCATGCGCTCGCGCTGCAGGCGCAGCATCATGACGATGTCGGCGTCCTTGAGGCCCGAGCGCATGTCGCGCGCGACTTCGACGCCCATGCGCTCGACGCCCGGTGGAAGCAGCGTCGAGGGCCCGACGACGCGCACATAAGCGCCGAGTTTGCTGAGCAAAAGTATGTTCGAGCGCGCCACGCGCGAGTGGAGGATGTCGCCGCAGATGGCTACGGTGAGGCCCTCGATGCGGCCGAGATTGCGCCGGATCGTCAGCGCGTCGAGCAGCGCCTGGGTTGGATGCTCATGCGCGCCGTCGCCGGCGTTGACCACCGAGCAATCGACTTTGCGGGCCAGGAAATGCACCGCGCCCGCGTGGTGGTGCCGCACCACCAGAATGTCGGGCCGCATGGCGTTGAGGGTCATGGCGGTGTCGATCAGCGTCTCGCCCTTTTTGACGCTCGACGCCGCGACCGCCATGTTCAACACGTCCGCGCCGAGGCGCTTTCCCGCGAGCTCGAACGACGATTGCGTGCGGGTCGACGCCTCGAAGAACAGATTGATCTGGGTGCGCCCGCGCAAGGTGGCGCGTTTCTTCTCGACCTGCCGCGAGATGGTGACCGCTTCGTCGGCGAGATCGAGCAAGGCCACGATCTCCTCCCGAGACAGGTGCTCGACGCCGAGGAGATGGCGCTGGGAGAAGACGGGCGGGGGCGGGGCGATCATTGCTTAAGGGCTCGATTCCGGGCGCCCATGAGTGAGCCAAAACGCGAGGCGCTTCAATCCTGTTCGGCGGCCGCCGTCCCGATGAGCCACAGGAGTCCGATCGTGCCCTGGACGGCCCGCCACACAAACCCCAATAAACGCTCTTAAACGCGCCTAAACGTTAGTAAATTTGCTCTCATTTACTGACGTTTATTTTTCCGAATCGGGACATGAAGTGTTCTCAATAAGTTAGCAGACCAGGTGAGGGAAAATGACCCCTTGAAGCCCTTGGAGGTTTCATGCGGCATTCCCCCACCCTGTCGACCGCGCGCGCCCGCGCCGGGCCGAAAAAGAAACGAGCACCGGGAGGTCGTCACTCTCCGAAGCGCTCGCGACTTTCTTTGCGGGATCAACGCCACCAACCCTACCCCCACCCAGCCGCTGAGGCAAGGGGGCGGCCATGAGCGGCCCCGATTGTCCGGACTACCTGACGATCAAGGCGCTGGCGCTCGCGTTGGGGCGTCCGGCGTCGACGCTGATTGCGCTCTCCAATAGCCGCGATCCCTTCTACTTGACTCCGGCTCGGCAAGCCGCGGCGCAGTGGTTCGCCGACGTGTGGGCCCTCCTGAACCCGCCGGATGGCGTCCACCTGCGCCGACTCCATTACCGTTTGGTCAGCCTGCCTGACGCCGAGCGGCCGAAGAAACTGAACGGCGAGCCTTATACGAACACGGAAAAGGACTGGAAGGATCTGAATAGCGCAGCAGTCGACGCTCGCGCTCTCGGCCTCGTCGACGCGTCAAAGTTCACCGACCGGCGCGCCGGCGAGCCGGTCGGCGTCGCAAATGACGCCGGCGAGGACTCCGACGCATCTATTGTCTGCTACGGCGCGGAGCTGGGCGCCGAGCCGGTCGAGACGTTCGACCTCTCGTACACGGCGGCAGAATTCGCCTTCCCTGGCCTGCCCGACGCCTACGTGAGTGCGCCCCGGCTAGCCGAGCCGTACGGCCTTGAGATTTGGGCCGAGAAGTCGACGATGAACGACATTCTCGAACCGCTGGCGAGGCGCCTGAACGTCACGCTGGTCACCGGCGTCGGCGAACTCAGCGTCACCCATTGCCACTGGCACGTGCAGCGGGTGCTGGCGCACGGCAAGAAGGCCCGCATCCTCTACATCAGCGACTTCGACCCCGCTGGCGCGCGGATGCCGATCAGCGTCGCGCGCAAGATCGAGCACATCCTGCGCCGCGACGGGCATGACGACCTCGACATCCGCCTCGACCCCATCGTGATGACGCGCGGGCAGGTCAGGCGCTACGCGTTGCCCAGGATCCCGATTAAGGACTCCGACGGCGGCAAGAAGCATTTCGAGGACCGCTTCGGCGAAGGCGCGGTCGAGCTGGATGCTCTCGAGGCGCTACACCCGGGCGAGTTCGCTGCAATCGTCGAGGCGGAGGTCGACTTCTATCGGGACCCGACCCGAGAAGCCAGACGCGAGAACAACGCTCTAGCCGGCGAAGCAGGGCGCCAGCTTCGCGCCGAGCGCGCCGACGTCTACGCCGCGCACGATTCCGAGATCACGGAGATGCGCGAAGCCTTCGAGGCGATGCAGGCCGAGATCGCGGCCGACCAGCGAGCGCTGGCCGCAATCGCTGAGGATGCGGCTCATCGTAGCCGAGCGCATGTCGACGCCATCAACGCCCGCGTTGCCGCCTTCTACCAGCGCGCGGCCGACCTGTGGGCCCGGATAGGGAGAGAGCTCGAAGACAGCGTGCCCGACGCTGACGACTTCGCCTGGGTCGAGCCTGAAGCTCCGGACGAGGAGGAGTCGTTGTTCGACTCGGCGCGCGACTACGTCGAGCAGATCGATTTCTACAAGGCGCACACGGGCCAGCCGACGACCTGGCGCAGGAACGGGGGCGCGCCGTGAAGCATACAGTCGATTGCCTCGACTTCCGCCCGCTGGCGAAGAACACGCTCGTTGGCTTCGCGCGCATCCGGATCCGTGAGCTTAAGCTCATCATTAATGACGTGACGCTGCATCAAAAGGGCGCGGTCCGCTGGGCCGGCGTGCCGGCGAAGCCGCAGTTTCGCGACGGCGCCCTGGTCACAGGCGACGACGGGAAACTGGCCTACGTGTCCGTCCTCGAGTTCGAGGACCGCCCGGCGCGCGACGCCTTCTCGGCCGCCCTCTGGCGCGCGGTCGAGGCGGTCACCCTCCTGGCGGAGGCGAGCCCATGACCCCGCTCGGTCAGGCCGCCATCGCCCTCGGCGCCAGGGGCCTGCGCGTCTTCCCATGCTGGCCGCGCAAGAAGGAGCCAGCGATCCGCGACAACTTGAGGCTCGCGGCCGTCGACGAGACAATTGTCCGCCGGTTCTGGGGCGAGCAAGGCGTCTACAACATCGGCGTCGCCACCGGGCCAGGCTCCGGCGTCTGGGTGCTCGACATCGACGGCTGGCGCGAGCGCACGCTCTCTCGCCTTGAAGCCGAACACGGGGCGATGCCGCCGACGGTCGAGGCGATCTCTGGCGCCGGCCGGCATCTCTACTTTCGCTGGCCGGACGGCGCGGAGATCCGCAACAGCCAGGACAGGGTCGATATTCCCGGGCTCGATGTCCGAGGCGACGGCGGTTATGTCCTCGCCCCGCCATCGGTACACCCCTCCGGGCGGGCCTATTGCTGGAGCGTCGACAGCGCCAGCGCATTCGCCGACGCTCCGCGATGGCTGATCGACCTCGCCGCCAAGGACCGCGGCGGCCGGGCGATGAACGCGGCGACCCCGGGAAACTGGCGCAGCTTCGTCAACGAGCCGGTCGAGGGGTCGCATCGGGGCCACGCCGTCGCCCGCCTCTATGGCCTCCTCGTCCGCAAATACGTCGATCCGGTCGTCGCGCTCGACATCGTGCGCATGTTCAACGAGCTGCGCTCAAAGCCGCCGCTCGACGACCCTGAAGTCGTGCGCATCGCCAACGCCATTGCCGATCGCGAAGCGGACCGCCGGAGCGCCTGATGGACAAGAAAACCCCCGGCATCGATCGTCTCACAATAATCAGCCGCGGGAACGGTGGGGGCGACAGCCTCAAACGGCCGAACCCGCGATGCTATATCGACACGCCCCGGGATATCCGCCTCGAGGAGGAGGCTCAGAAGCGCAAAGACCTGCCGTGCGGCGTCACGCTTGACGACTTCCGCGCCTACATGCCCATGCACGCCTACATCTACATGCCGACCGGCGAGATGTGGCCGGGCGAGAGCGTCAATTCTCGCCTTCCGCCAATCCGCATTGGCGCGGACGAGGACGGCAAGCCGAAGTTCACCTCCGCCTCCGCTTGGCTCGACCGGAACAAGCCCGTCGAGCAAATGACTTGGGTGCCAGGCTCGCCGCAGTTGATCGCCGATCGGCTCATCACAGGCGGCGGCTGGATCGAGCGGCAGGGCGTCACAGTGTTCAACCTGTACCGGGGGCCGACGATCGAACCGCGCGACCCCGACGAGGCGGGCCCGTGGATCGAACACGTCCGCCGCGTCTACCCGAACGACGCCGATCGCATCATCAAGTGGCTCGCCCATCGGGCGCAGAGACCGCAGGAGAAGGTCAACCATGCCCTGGTGCTCGGCGGGCCGCCGGGCATCGGGAAGGACACGCTGCTCGAACCGGCCAAGCGCGCGGTCGGGCCGTGGAACTTCGCCGAAGTGTCGCCGCAACAGCTGCCCGGGAGGTTCAACGGCTTCTTAAGAGCGTCATGATGCGCGTCTCCGAGGCGCGCGACCTTGGCGAGGTGAACAGGTACTCGTTTTACGAGCACCTCAAGGCGATCATCGCCGCCCCGCCTGACGTGCTTCGCGTAGATGAGAAGAACCTGCGCGAATACAATGTTCCGAACCTCTGCGGCGTCATCATCACCACAAACCACAAGACCGACGGCATCTTTCTGCCAGCCGACGATCGCCGCCACTATGTGGCCTGGTCCGACCTGACCTTGGATGACTTCGAGACCGATTAACTGGGCTAAGGTGTGGAGCTGGTTTGATCGCGGCGGCGATCGCAATGTCGCCGCCTATCTCACCTCGCTCGATCTCTCCAGCTTCGACCCGAAAGCGCCGCCGCCCAAGACGCAAGCCTTCTGGGACATCGTCGACGCCAGCCGCGCCCCCGAAGACGCCGAGCTGGCCGACGTGATCGACGCGTTTGGCAAGGACAAGGACCCGAACGGCGAACCGGTTGCGCCCGTCGCCTTCACGTTGGCTAAAGTGCTGGAGATGGCGACCACGCTGGCCCCAAAGGACAACGACGGCAATCCAGAACGAAGCAGCTTCGCGTACTGGCTCGCCGACCGCAAGAACCGCCGCCAGATCCTCATCGCTTCGAGATGTGTGGCTATTCGCCAGTCCGTAAAGGATACGCCAAGGACGGTCTATGGAAGATCGGCGGCGCTCGGCAGGTCATCTACGCGCTCGCCACCCGATCGCCGAGTGACCGGCTCGCCGCCGCCGAGGCGGTGAGGGATCGCAAGGGGGAGACAGTCGGCGACCTCGACCTTTTCGGCGGCCGGTAGGTCAAAGAGGTGAAGTCAGTGGTCTTGAAACCGCAGGGGACAGAGGGGGGAACCGTGTTTCCCCGCAAAAAAGGCGCACGTCGGCGCGCGCGCGGGGGCATGCGGTTTCAAGACCACTGACTTCACCTCTTCACTGACCACTTGGGCAATTCCACCGCCAGTTATCGCGGCAACACTAAGGCGCTTCGACCGGTCAACGAGGTCCGATTTGAGGCGCGTTGGAAGCTCGGGCAATTGCTGGCCCAGGTGGAGCGGCAGGGGGCCGGCCGCTTGAATGCTTCCCGAGCCGCGACACAAGCGCGAAACCCCGTTGTCCCGACCCGAGACAACGGAGGATGTGCGTCGAGCCGGTGACTTCGTTGACGCCGACCGACGCGCCGAAGGCCACGACGCGGTCGCACGACGCGACCGCGTCAACCCTCGCCGACATGGGCGTGTCGAGGCTACAGTCCTCCGATGCGCTGGTGCCCGAGCACGCGCTCCTAGGCGACAAAGCGCACCGCCAATAAACCACATGCGAGGCGGGTCCTTCCCGAAGGGGCGGATCGCGGGGCGCGCCGCTCCCGGTATACGGGTCGCTGCAAAAATTTCGACGCGGGGTTGTGGTTGAGCAGCAGATGCCGAGTAATTTATCAGAAGCCCTAGGCGCGCGCTTCAACTAAGTTGCAACCTTTTATTGATTCACTCGCGCTCGTCACCTTTATGGATGGAGGCGAGGATGGGGTCGCGAGAGGTTGCAGTAAAGCGATACGTGGTTCGTCTGAGCGCTGAGGAGCGCGAGCGCCTTGAGGGCCTGAGAAGGAAAGGCGAGATCCCGGCGACGCGGCTGACGAAGGTCCAGATCTTGCTGAAGGCGGACATTTCGGAAGCGGGGGAAGGTTGGAGCGACAGCGAGATCGTCAAGGCGTTGGATACGACCGCCTCGATGGTTTACCGGACTCGCAGGCAATTGGTCGAGGAAGGTCTGGACGCGGTGCTAAGCCGCAAGGCGCGAGAGACGCCGCCTGTGCCGCGGATCTTCGACGGGGAGAAGGAGGCGAAGCTGATCGCCTTGGCGTGCTCCGATCCTCCCGAGGGTTTCGCGCGCTGGAGCCTGCGGTTGTTGGAGGAGAAGGTCGTGGAGCTGCAGATCGTCGATCGCGCCAGCGACAGCACGATTGGCCGTGTTTTAAAAAAACATCCTCAAGCCCCATACGAGGAAGTGTTGGGTGATTCCGCCGCAGGCCAACGCCGCCTTCGTCGCGGGAATGGAGGAGGTGCTGGAGGCCTACCGGCGGCCGCACGATCCCAAGCGCCCGCTGGTCTGTCTCGACGAGACGTCGAAGCAGCTGATTTCCGAGACGCGCGCCCCGATCCCCATGAAGCCGGGGAGCCCCGCCCGTTGTGACTACGAGTATGAACGCAACGGCGTCGCCAACCTCTTCATGATGTTCGCCCCTCTTGAAGGATGGCGACACGTCAAGGTGACGGACCGGCACACGGCCATCGATTACGCCCAGGTTTTAAAAGAGATCTCGGACAGTCGCTTCGCCGACGCCGAGCAGATCACGCTCGTGCAGGACAATTTGAACATCCACGACAAGTCCTCGCTCTACAAGGCCTTCCCAGCGCCAGAGGCTCGACGCCTCGTCCAGCGATTTGAGTGGGTGTACACTCCCAAGCATGGGTCGTGGCTAGACCTGGCGGAGTCGGAACTCGCGGTCCTCTCCACTCAATGTCTGGATCGTCGCATCCCCGACAAAGCCGCCCTCGAACGCGAAGTCGCCGCCTGGGCCAATCACCGCAACCAGCATCACGCCAAGGCTGACTGGCGCTTCACAACCGAGACCGCTCGGATCAAGCTCAAGAGCTTAGATCCTGTCCTTTGAGATGAATCGGCCGACTAGACCTGGCGGAGTCGGAACTCGCGGTCCTCTCCACTCAATGTCTGGATCGTCGCATCCCCGACAAAGCCGCCCTCGAACGCGAAGTCGCCGCCTGGGCCAATCACCGCAACCAGCATCACGCCAAGGCTGACTGGCGCTTCACAACCGAGACCGCTCGGATCAAGCTCAAGAGCTTAGATCCTATCTCGCAAACTTAGGATATCGCCGCCAATAATGAAAGTCTAGGAAAGACGACGAAGCTCCACGAGACCCGGATCGGCGCGGGACCGAAATGGCCCATGAGTTCGCGATCGAGCGCTGGGATGCAGCGGCAGTCTTCCTGATCACTCGCGTGGTGCTGCCGCAAATGCTCGACATCGGCATCACCTGAAACGCAATTTGCCCCCTGTCACAACCGCCTGACCGGGGGCCTCTACAATTGGCCTCTGTGGCCTTCAGCTTAAAGCCGTTTCCTTTCATAGGTCATGCGCGTTGAGCCATTCGCGTAGACGGGCGAGGCTTTGCTCGTTCCAGCCCTGCGGCTCGGTCACGGCGATCCAACCGTCGAGATAGTGGGCCGCGGCATAGACATGCCCGACCCCGCGTGGGGTCATAGTGACCGTCATCATGTCGCAGATCTGTTGGACGAAGGTGACGACCGGCATCCAGCGGATCTTGGGCGACACGTCCGGGCCTCTCGGTTGCTCCATCCACGCAGGCTGGCGCCACAGGCTCGTAATCTCGAAGAAAACGATCGGGTCGGAGGGATATTGCAAATAGACCATTCGCATCGGACCCCAACTCGTCTTGGCCTCATTGAGCGCGTTGCGCTGCGTGGTAAAGCGGAACAGCAACTCGTCGCGAAACCGCGGCAGCCAAACAGGGCTCCCGGTGGCGCGAGCTCGGTCACCCTGCGCCAAGTCGCGCTGTCCCAGGGCGGCCCCGCCCAGAGAGCGCCTTGAAAGGGGTCGGCGATTATGTCGAAGAAATCGGCCGACAGGTCGGAGTTCCGGGCACCGAGGCTGAGCCCGAACAGGTAGAGGCGCGGGCGCCGCTCCTTTGGTAGGCTACGCCAATAACCATACACTGCGCGGAAGACGGCTCGCGCCGTATCGCTGCCATAGTCCGGCTCGACGAGCAGGGAAAGCCAGCTCGGCAAGTACGAATACTGCACCGAGACTGACGCGCGTCGTCGCGATGCAGGATCTCGAGCGGCGCCATGCCCGCCGGATCGACCCAGCCGGTGCCCGTCGGCGTCGCGATGACCAGGACGGAGCGGTCGAACGCACCGACGCGCATCAGCTCCGCCAGCGCCAGGGCTGCGCGCTGATCGGCAGTTTCAGCGGAGTTGAGCCCGACGTAGACCCGCAATGGCTCCATCGCGTCGCTTGCGGTCAGCGCCGAGATTTCATTCTTGGATGGGGCCGCGACCACGCGCTCGCGTCCCTGCGCGCCGAGGCTCGCCCATGAAATGAGGGATTTGTTGCTGCCGGCCTCCAAGGGATCCACGGGTGCCGAAAACTCGGCGGGTAGCAACGCATCGATGCGGCGATAGGAACTATCGAGTCCGTGAAGGGCCGTTCTCAGCAAGAGGCCGCTGCCGATTGACCACAACAGCACCGCCGCAATGCCGAAGCCGCCGAGAATCGCGATGCGACGAGGGACGATCTTGGCCAAACGAGCCGAAATGAGCATCGCCAAAGCATTGAAGAACCCGGCGATGCCGATGAGAAACAGGGCGACCGGGGCGCGCACTATTGCGATGAGGAACGGAATGGTCGTCCCGATAGGCGGCATGCCCATCGCCCGACGGATGGCGTTCTGCCAGTCCGTCTCTCGCACGAGCCCATAGCCGACAAGAGCAACGCACAGCAGGATCGATATCCAGCCAAACGTGCGCCGATAGCTGGTGCCGGCGACGGGCAACTGCAGCCACGACCAGAGCACGCTCGCCCCGGTCCCCAGACCGTAGAGCAAAGCGAAAGCAAGACCGCACTCGGCCCCTCGCAAAACGCCCGGGCGGGCAATCATGCTTGGCGTCAGCGCTGCAACGAACGCCGCGGCGCCAAGTATCAGCCCGAACGGAGATAGTGCGGCGAACCATTTCAAGTGCACGACGCTTCATAGAGCGACGGCGGAGCGCACGCCACCCGATATGAGCCTTGGACGCCGAGTGAAGGTACCATCATGTGCTGAGGAGTAAGGGCCATGAGGCTCGTTTCAACCCTCGGGAATCCGGTTCCCGAAGGTGCAATCACCGGGACATTGAAGACCCAAGACGGTGTCCTGTTGCGTCATGCTCGTTGGGCTGCAGAGCGTCGAAGCAATGGTACTGTCTGCTTGCTTCAGGGGCGCGCCGAATTCATTGAGAAGTATTTCGAGGTCGTGCGTGAGCTGAAAAATCGCGGCTTCGCCGTGGTCACGTTCGATTGGCGGTGGCAGGGCTTATCGGGGCGGGTGCTTGCGGACCGGCAGAAGGGATACGTGGAGAATTTTCGCCAGTACGATACCGATCTGGAGACCGTCATCACGGAAGTCTTGCTGCCATACTGCGCTCGGCCGTTCATCGGTTTGGCGCATTCAATGGGCGGCGCGATTCTGCTGCGCTCCGCTGTGGGCGGACACCGTCATTTCGATCGCATGATACTTACGGCGCCCATGATAGGACTGCCGTTCATTGGTTCATCAGCATTGGTTCGCGCGGCTTCTCGCGCGATGCGCGTTTGCGGTCTCGGCACTTCGTACATTCCTGGAGGCCGCAGGACGATTATGGACGCGAGGCCCTTTGCCGGCAACCGACGCACCTCCGATCCGGGGCGCTATGCCCGCAACGCCGCAATCCTCGTGGCTGAGCCGGCATTGGGCATGGGCTCACCGACCATCGCCTGGACCGACGCGGCCCTCGAAGCGATGCACGAGTTCGCTGACACCGGCTATCCGGCGAAGATCCGAGAGCGAACGTTAATCGTGGCTTCCGGCGGGACGAGATTGCAAGCACGGCCGCAAGCCGGACATTCGCCATCCGGTCGGGAGCGGTCTCCCATATCGTCACTGCTGGCGCCAAGCACGAGCTGTTGATGGAGCAGGACCACTATCGAGCGCAGTTTTGGTCGGCATTCAATTCGTTTTCCGGTTAATCGGTCTACCAGGCGCTGATTTCGGCAGCCGCAAACG
This sequence comes from uncultured Alphaproteobacteria bacterium, assembly GCA_963833955.1. GTDB lineage: Bacteria > Pseudomonadota > Alphaproteobacteria > Rhizobiales > Beijerinckiaceae > Roseiarcus. Next base: position 380,366 of record CAWHZY010000021.1, read on the forward strand.
CCGAGCGGAAGGCGCAGTTCAGCTGGCAGGCGCGCTGATTAGCCAAGCGTCGAGGAGAACTGTTGTTACGCTGATATCATCTTGCACTGGTAATATATGTATAATGTAGTTAAGTTTAAGGCCTTGAGTCGCTCGACACCCCACGGCATAGGCGATGAACCTGCCCGGCTGCGGGCGGTCCTTGGGCTTACGTGCCGACGCTTTCCGGCGAGCGGCACTGCTCGCGCAAGGGTGCGAGGACGCTGCGTAGCGCGCGGTTTCTCTCGCCCCAAGACGCGTGGCGGACGCCAGACCGTGCTTTTTTCGATTTGCCATACGGAGTGTCAGCCGTAGTTAGTCATCTCCATTTCTGGGATGCAACTCTTCAGTTCACGATTTGTTGAAATGTATTTTTCGCAAGAGACCTGTGGCGCCGACGGCACACTCCGGGACAATCGTGTTCTGTCCACGGCATATTCAAGAACAAACTGTGGCCTTTCGTGACGGACATATTAACTTCGCTAAGTATTGCAGAATTTCGATGGAGTTAGCACAGTGCTTCCATCGCCGCACACCCTTAGTGAGGGTTCTCGTGCTTCGATGCGAGCCGAGCAAGGGCGTTTGTTTGCCTTAAACCGGCCCATGAGAAGAGTGGTGCGGAACCGCCCGCACTTCGCCATATTTGGCAACCTTCGATGCACTTCCGACTTGGCTGGGCGTTTTTTTCCTTGGGGGTTTGTTTACGTTGTAAATTGCGGATCGCAGCCCGTATTGCTCTTCTCGTCATCATTCTGCGGGGAAGGGAGCTCCTTGTCCCTTGCTGCAAGTGAGGCTGTGGGGATGCCGATTGCGTGCGTGCATTCTAAGCGCCCAGGGCCGGCCGACCGCCGTCAGCGGCGGCAGTATTGGCCCTGCGCTCATGGTTGCGATGGCGCCTCCTCGCCTCCGCCGGTCTGGCCTGCGCTCTCGGCGCCGCGACCTGGCCGAGCGCGTGCGGGCTGCTCGACCCGAACGGCGGCCCGTTGCCTCAGCCTGATCCTGCTCTCGACCGGCGCAATGTCCGTCCCGTTTGTTTGCCAAGCTGTCGCGCAACAAATTCCCACTAATCCACCCAATGGTACTGTATTTGATCTGACAAGCGATCTAACTCAATCCCAAACGGTATCGCTGGCAAACGGAGCTACTCTAACGGTCAACGGGAATGGACATACGCTCACGTTAAGTAATGGTGCCTTTTTTAACTTTCCTCAAAACCCGGCGGCTGCGACCCTGGTCTTTGGAAATTCAACCACTCAAAATATTACCATAACCGGCGGCAGCAGGAGCAATGGCGGGGCGATCTCCGGCAGCAACGTTGCTTCGGGGACCTCTATACCCATAACAGGTACCGCAACATTCCTGAACAACACGGCCACAGGCAGTGGCGGCGCCATCGGCTTCCCTAATTTAAACGGCACCTTCAGCATCGGGAGCCCCGGATCGACCGTCGTCTTCACCGGTAACACCGCACTGAATGGCGGCGCTATAGACGATGCAAACGCTGCGTTAGCTCTATCGGGCAACGCTACTTTTTCGGGGAACAGGGCCACATCAGGCAGTGGCGGCGCCATCCACAACACCGGTGGCCAATCTATCATCATCGGCGACAGCAGCGCATCGAACGTCACCTTCACCAACAACATGGCTTCACAGAATGGCGGCGCGGTCTTCGCTCAAAACAACTCGATAACCGTAAATGGTAACGTCACGCTCTCGAATAACCATGCCATGGGCGGCAATGGCGGCGCCATCGATGAAGCAAGCAACAGCGTCTCGATCGGCAGCGCTGGATCAACCGTCATGATCACCGGCAACACAGCCTCAGCCAATGGCGGCGCGATCTTCTCTCAAAACAATTCGATAATCGTAAATGGTGACGACGTCACGCTCTCGAATAACAGAGCCTTGGGCGGCAATGGCGGCGCCCTCGATGAAGAAAGCAACAGCGTCTCGATCGGCAGTGCCGGATCAACCGTCATGATCACAGGCAACACGGCCACAGCCAATGGCGGCGCCATCAACAGTCGAAACACTGGGGTAACCATAGACGGTGCTGACATCACGCTTCAAGGCAATATGGCGGGAGGAAACGGCGGAGCGGTCTTCGAGAATAGCGGCTCCGTCTTAATGGGTGACGCCAACGGCGCGACGGTCGAGATCATCGGCAATATCGCCGGCAGCGTCGCTGGATCTAACGGCGGCGCGATCTACGACAACAATGGTTCGGTAACCGAAAACGGCAACGTCACGCTGATGAACAACATGGCCCCGTCCGGGAGTGGCGGAGCCATCTACGAGACGAACGGCTCCGTCCTGATCAGCATCAGTGGAGGGAACGTCAGCGTCACCGGCAACGCCGCCGGATCAAATGGCGGCGCGATCTACGAGGGTGGTGGCGGCGCCGTCACGATCGGCAACAGCGCAGCGAACGTCGGCATCACCAGCAACATGGCCGGTTCTAGCGGCGGTGGGATCTACAGCCAGAACGGGCTCGTGACGATCACCGGCGTTGGGGCCACGATAGAAGGCAATGGCGCCACCACAGGGAACGGTGGGGCGGTCTATGCCGGCAACGGGTTCACCCTGAACGCAAACGGCCCCGCCACGATCAGCAGCAATGCCGCGGGTGGGTTCGGCGGGGCCATCTATCTCAACTCCAGCAATCTCAACCTGAACGCGACCGGCGGCGACATCGGCCTTTCCGGCAATATGGCGGGCGGGCAAGGCGGCGCGATCTATCTCAATGGCGGCAACCTCGCGTTGAACGCAGCGGGCGGCAATATCACCTTTTCCGGCAATACCGAGAACAGCGGCGCGCCCAATGCCATTTACTTCAACAACGCTGGGTCAGCGCCGTCGCAAGCCACGTTCAATGCGTCCGCCGGCCAAAAGATTTCGTTTTTTGATCCGATCGAGAGTAACGGCGCGAATGGGGTTGTCTCGGTGACGAAAACCGGCCCCGGGACGGTTAGTTTCGACGGCGCCCTAAATCCGAATGTCTCGAACATCTTCGCGCAAACCACCGTGCAAGAGGGCGTCTTCGAAGTCGCCCACAACGCGATCTACGGCGTGAACGCTCCGAACACCAGTTTCACCGTGAACCCTGGCGCCATTCTCCAGGGCGGCGTCGCGGGCACGGTGGGGGCCAGTCAGTTCACGTTACAGTCCGGGGCAATGTTCAACATTGCAGGCAATGCGCCGCCATCGGAGGGGTTCAGCGTCTTTACGATCGACGCCGCCCAGGCCTCGTTCGAGTCGGGCAGCAGGATCTTGTTCAATACGGAGCTGAACGACGCATCGGTGCAACACACTGACCTTCTCGTGCTCAACCACGCGATCACCGACGCTCCCGGCGGGATAGTTGTGACGAATTTCGGCGGCGCAGGCGGAGTGACGGGCGACCGCGACGGCATCCGACTGGTCGAGGCGATCAGCGGCGCCACGACGACGCCCAACAACTTCACTCTTTTGAATGGCGAATTGCGGGCAGGGGCGTTCACCTACGATCTGTTCCGGGGCGGACTTAACCCCAGTAACTTTTCGAATGACTGGTTCCTGCGCTCGAGCTTCGTCGCCCCACCTATTCCGCCAGAGCCGCCGGTCGTGCCGCCGGTAGTCCCGCCGGTTTTCCCGCCGGTCGTGCCGCCGGGGCCCCCGATCCTGCCGCCGACGCCGCCGCCGAATCCCCTGCCGCCCGGCGTCGCCTTTCCGATCATCGGGCCCGAACTCGCAACCTATGGGGTGGTGCAGCCGCTGGCCCGGCAGTTGGGGCTTTCGATCCTCGGCACCCTCGACGACCGGGTCGGCGACACCTACGAGCCCGACGGTTGCGCCGTTCAGCCCACGCCCGCCGCCGCGCAGACTTCTGCGGTCGACCTGCCGACCAAGAAGCCGGCCGTTGTGCCGACCAGGAAGCCCGGGCCTGCGCCCTGCCCGCTCTTTTCGCCCTCGGTCTGGGGCCGCTTCTTCGGCCAAACACTTAACAACCACTACAGCGCCTTCGCTGACCCGAGCGCCAGCGGCAACATGGGCGGCTTCCAGGGCGGGATCGATCTTCTGCGCGGATCTCTGATCGCCGGCCAGTACGAGCGCGCCGGCCTCTATGGCGCCTATGGCGACGTGAACGCCGACGTGAACGGCCTTGTCACCAATCCGGCGGCGACCGCCTATGTCCTCACCCACACTGGATCGATGAACCTCAACTCCTGGTCGGCGGGCGGCTACTGGACGCATACCGGGCCCGGCGGTTGGTATCTCGACGCCGTGCTGCAAGGGAACATGGTATTACGGCTCGGCCAGCACTCAGTTCGCCAGGTTTAACACCGACGGAACGGGCTTCATCGGCTCCCTGGAGGGCGGCTATCCATTCTCTTGGCCACAACTCGGGCCGGGGTTCGTGATCGAGCCGCAGGGGCAGATCCTATGGCAGAAGGTGTCCTTCCGGCACGACTATGATGGGCTCGGCGATGTCGCGCTCGGGGACACCACCGGGCCGAGCGGGCGCATCGGGCTGCGGACCAAATGGACGGTTGTGACTGGCGGGCGGTCAGGTGTGGCAGCCGTATCTCAGGGCCAATCTCTGGCGGGATTGGGGGGCTGAGGCCGACGCCGTCTATTCAGGCGCGGACATCGTGCCGCTGTTAAGCCAGACCGACCATGCTGGAGCTTGGCGGCGGCCTGACAGGACGGATCAACGCCAATGTCTCCGTCTTCGCCAACGTCGACTATGAATTCGGGGTCGGCGCTGCCGAGAACGAGAAACGAAACGGCGTTCGAGGCGCGTTTGGCGCAAGATACACTTGGTGACGTGTCCTTTGGCGACTTCGGTCTACCCGTTTGGTTTGGCGACGATGTATCGAGAGGCTATAGGCCGCTTGCGCCCACGCCCAAAGCTTTTCGATGATTTCCGGCGGCATCCGGTGCGGATAAGAAGAACGCGGCACCAGGCCAAGGCGCCCGGCCGCGTCGCAGTCAAGGTCCGTCAGGCTGGATTGCTGATTTGCCAGTGGGGATTACTTTCCAAACCGGCCATCGCCAGCCATAGCTTCCAGCCGCCGTCGAGAACGGATCTCACCGAGTGAACTGGACCCCATTCGTGGGACCACGGGACGTTGGATTTAAGGTGTGATTTCGCCTGCCGTTGTCCTTCAAGAATCAAGCCGCTTCTTGCTGCTTCTGCTGTGGGTATGTGGGCGACGCGTTTGCGTTGTCCAAGCGAAGCGGCATATCCACAGCCCTCGCCGCCGCCTCGATTTTGTCCATGCCGGCGCGCCACACCGCCATCGGCATCTGGTTGTTCATCGCCTGGTGCGGGCGCCGAAAATTGTAAAAGGTCATCCAGGAACCGATGCCGGCCCGCGCCTCGCGGGCGTCGGCATAAGCTTTCAGATGCACTTCTTCATACTTGATCGAGCGCCACAGCCGTTCGATGAAAATGTTGTCCATGAAGCGGCCGCGTCCGTCCATCGAAATCGCGACGCCGGTCGCCGCGAGCTTGCCGGCGAAAGCCTCGGCGGTGAATGTGGAGCCCTGATCGGTATTGAAAATCCGCGGCGTTCCGAACCGAAGGAGCGCCTCCTCCAGCGCCGCTGCGCAGAAGCTCGCATCGTTGGTGTTCGACAGCCGCCACGCCAGAACCGCTCGGCTGGCCCAGTCGATGATCGCCACCAGATAGAGGAAGCCGCATGCCATCGGGATGAAGGTCACGTCGGCCGCCCACACGTGGTTCGGCTCGACAATCTTCAGGCCGCGCAGCAGGTAGGGGTATATCTTGTGCCCGGGCGCGGGCTTGCTCGTGCCGGGGCGCGGAACCAGCGCCTCGATCCCCATCACCCGCATCAGCCGCCGCACCCGCTTGCGGTTGACCCCGACGGCCTTCCTTGTTGAGTTCGAAGGTCATTCGCCGCGAGCCGTAGAACGGAAGTTCGAGATGCAGTTCGTCGATGCGGCGCGTCCCCGCCAGATCGTCCGCCCCGGCGACGGGCTTGGCGCGGTAGATCCCCGAGCGCGCCACGCCCACAAGCGCGCATTGGCGGCGCACCGACAGGTCCTTGCCAGACCGTTCGACCATCGCTCTTCGATCGGGCGCGCTCATCGACCGGGCCTCCTGGCCAAGAAATCCCGTTCGACCGTCAGTTGGCCGATCTTGGCGTAAAGCTTGGCCGTCTCGCGTTCGCGCTCTTCCCCGCCATCGCCCGAACCGCTCGCCCCTCGCGCGAACAGGCTCGCGACGTTGTCGAGAACCTGCTTCTTCCAGGCATAAATCTGGTTCGGATGCACCCCGTGCCGCTTCGCCAGTTCCGGAACCGTCGCATCCTCGCGCAGCGCCTCAAGCGCAATCTTCGCCTTGAACGGCGCATCAAACTTCTTGCGTGACTTCGTCATTCCTCGCTCCGTCGGTTGCGACAGAACAGGACATTTCACACCTTAGCCGATGGTCCTAGCCCTTCCTATTCACGACGATCTTCGATTTGGTGCCTACGCGGCTTTTGGGACCTCGGGGCGCACGGGTTCGTTCGGCTTTTTCACCGCCTGACGAGCGATACTTTTGCGAACGCGTTGGAGGGATGACGAGGGGCGGAGGGGCTCCTTGCCCCGCCGTTCAGGGTCCGAGCGGGGCGAGGGCTCCGGGCAGGCCGCGGAAGAGGTCGGCCTGCGGGCAGCCGGCGGCGAAAGCGAGACGGACGCGGCTTGCGGTTTCGATGACGCGGGCGGCGATCTTGATCAGCCGCAGGCGCAAGGTCGAGAACTCGGCGTTGGCGAGATCGCGCGGTTTCGGGATGGCGTCGCGAACGGTGAGCATGAGCCAGTAAGCCGCCGTGTGCAGCGCGAGGCGGACCTGATTTGCGATCGCGGAACGACAGGAGGTTCGATCGGAAGCGAGCTGCGTCTTGTGCAGCTTGATGAGGTTCTCGGCCTGCCCGCGCGCGCAATAGAGGGCGGCGTAAATCCATTCCGCCGCGCCGTATTCGACGTTGGTGACGACGAAACGGGTGTCGAGCCCGAGCGGAGTGGCTTCGATGCGGGCGACGGCGCGCCGCTCGCGGCTCCAGGATTTGGCCTTGTGGCGCGTTTCGGCGTAGCCGCGCACGACGGGCTTGTTCGACAAAGCGCGCTCGGTGCGCACCGCGTCCGCCGCCTCGTCGATTTTCTTCGCCAGCGGCTTCGAACCGGGCAGCCCGAAGACGTAATCGATGTGGTTGGCCTCGCACCATTCCATCGCCTCGGGCCGGGCATAGTGGCCGTCGCCCCGGAAGGTGATGCGCGTCCTGGTCCAGCGTTGGCGGATATGGCGCACGAGCCGGCGCAGATGGGCGCGCACCTCGACACCCGACGGGGTCTTGCCGGAGCGCAGCACGACCGCGACGGGACGCGAGCGCTCGGTGTCGTAGACATGGATCGGCAGGAAGCAGCGCTCGTCGTAATGGGCGTTGAAGAGCGAGAGCTGCTGATGCCCGTGTACGACATCGCAGGTGTCGTCGATATCGAGAATGACAGACGCGGGCTCCCGTTCATAGGAGGCGATCCATTGATCGACCAGCGCCCACGTGAGCCGGATCGCATCCTTCAGCGAAGGCGCGTTCTCCAACCGCGACAGCGTCGGCTGCGAACACAGGTTCGCGCCCGTGTCTGGCAGCCGCCCGCAAGCGAGTTTGAAAGCGGGATCAGCGCGCAAAGCGTCGAGATCGTCGGCATCTTCATATCCGCAGGCGATCGCCAAGATGCGGGCGCGAACCATGTCCGCCAGCGTGTGCGTGATGCGCAGCGGGTCGCGGCGATCGGGAAAGCACCGCGCCAATCTTTCCGCGATCCCCAACCGACGCTCGGCCATCGAAAGCAGCATCACGCCGCCATCCGAAGTCAGTCGCCCGCCATCAAAAGCGGCTGCGACCGGTTTGCGGCCAACGGCTGGAAATGAGAACGGCAGCAGATTAGAGTTGGTCATGGCGAGCGGGTGCTGGGGCGCGAGGCGAAACGGATCGGTGTAAGCAACCAAATCCTACGCCAAATCAGACCCTTACGCCACGCTCGCCAGCCTCAAAAACGACCCCTCGTGAATAAGATGGGTTAAATCCGGGGTCCAGCTCAGTTCTTCATCCCTGAATGCAAAGCGCTGCGCTTGCCGGGCGCTCGTCCGCGCTAAACTTTCAGCAAGCTTGTCTTGCGGTTGCTTTGACGCGAGCTGCTCGATTCTAGCGAAAAAAGTGCGAGAAAAGAGGCGCTGTTCGAGCGCCGCGGCGTTCAGGCAAGTCACCCGGCCGCAAAGACCGCTTCCGGGTTGGAATTTAACGGTCAAGTTCAGCACCTGACAATGGCGGCCCTCTATTGCTCGGCTCGGCGCGCCTTCGCGCTGTGACTGAGGCACGGGTGGCATGATCACGGCCGCAGAGATTCAAACGATCCGGAGCAACGATCCGGGCGCCGTCTTGCCGGGCATCGACACGATGACCGGCAATCCGTATGCCACTTCTTCGCTGCTCGACGTCACGAAAATCAGCCAAAACAACCAGGCGCCCTACTATTACTCCCCGTCTGCAAATATCGTGTACGTCACTCAGGCCGGCGCTGTGCTCAGCGGCATAAATTTTGGCAGCGCGACGGTGGTCATCGAGGCCAACAATGTCACAGTGAAGGACTGCATATTCACTGACACGACCGGTTTTTGGGGCGTGGCCCAGGAGAGCGGTTTCAGCGGCGCCACAGTGGAGAACTGTACCTTTACAGGCAGCAAATTACCCACCGAGAAGACCGTCTGGATCACCTCCACTTTGGGCATAACAATCGAGGACAACACGTTTCTGAATTCGCCAGCCGACACAATAGCGATTCAGCAAGGCGTCGTTACCGGAAATTACATGTCCGGAGAGGGATATGCGACGGTGGCGCATGGCGACGCGATCTACATTCCGGACACGACTGGGCCCGTCACTGTCACCAACAATTTCATTGAAGAGACGCCGAATGCCGGCGCGCAGGGCTATTCCAACAGCGACCTTCGCATTACGACCGAATACGGCAACACCAGCGATGTGACCGTTTCAGGCAATTATCTGATCGGCGCCGGGTTTGTGTTCTCAGCTGGAACTCCGAACTCCAGTTACACAATGAGCAACGTGTCGATCACCAACAACGACACCGGATTCGAAGCCTACGGTCAATATTTCCCAGGCACGACCAACTATGCGACCGTGTCCGGGAACGCTGTCGTCGATTTCTCGAATCCAACCGATTCAGCCCAGGCCTTGGCAGCCTATGCGGCGGCCTTGCCTCCAACGACGAAGGTTATCTCCGAGACCAGCACCGTTTCGGCGACCGCCACCGGGTCGGCGCCGACGACGCTCTTAGGCAACGGCCTTGCGGGCGCGGGCCTGGCCGCGGCGGGCTCTGGGGAAACGAATTTCGTTGGCGGTTCCGGCGTACAACTTCTGTTCGGCGGGCAGGGCGCCAACATTCTGACCTATCTCGCCCTCGGCGACGGCGGCGACGAGGTGTCCGCATTCGATCCGGCGAAGGACGTGATCGATCTCAGCCGCATCGACGCCGACATCCTCACAGCGGGCGTCCAGAACTTCACCTTCATCGGCTCCGCTCCATTCAGCGGTGGCGCTCAGGTGCGCTATCAACTCAATCCGACGAACGACACCACCACTGTCCAGGCCGCTCTTGCCGGCGATATCACAGCCGATTTCACGATCACGCTCGAGGGACTGAGACCGCTCACGGCCGCCAACTTCGCGCTCACGCCAACTCAGTCCTCGACCGATATGGCGAATGGCGCCGCGTTGTCCTTTACGAGAGTGACGACGGCCGCGGGCGCGCCGACTGAATACGCGTATTCCAACGTCCAGGGGACGGCCTATACTTCGTACGAATCGTTCTACGGCGCAAGTTACGAAGACCTTGCGGCGGATGACCTGAACCTGAGTGCGAACGCAAACGAACTCGTCCTCTACGACCCCAGTCAGACGGTGACCAGAGGCGGCGGCAGCGAAACCCTGCAGGTGGGGACGGGCAGCGATCCGCTTGCCTACCATGCCGTCGAGACCATCGACGCGACCACCAGCGGCGGCGAGCAATTCATTTTCAGCGCGGGCTTCGGCACGGAAACGATCAACGGCTATAACGCCTCGGGCGCAAGTCCGGATTCAATCCAGCTGGCGAAATCCGCTTTCTCCTATCTAACCGCCGGCATGACACCGGCCGAGGACCTGGCGGCCGTCATGTCCCAGGCCACCCGAACCTCGTCCGGCCTGACGATCAACAACTCGCACGGCGACAGCCTCACGCTTACGGGCGTGACCCCCTCGATGGTCGCTGTCAACCCCGCCATGTTGCAATTCACCTAAACCCCGCGCCGGCTTATCGCGCGTTCGCCCCCCACGATTACGCGCGCGCGGCGAGGCAAACCTTCTGCACGGCTGGCCGGCCGTGAAGATGGCGATCGATCTGGCAAGTTTCTTCTGCTTCGACGTCGCGCTCAAAAAGATGGCCGGGAGCGGGCAGGTGTAAACCAAGCAATCACACAAAATCTGTGCAAATCCAGTTTATGAATAAATTCGCCAAGAATCCGCATTCTGCATTCGGATCCAATTGAACGTAATGACATAGTACATATTGAATTGGCTGGATAACTCTCTGGTCGGTTTCGGGTGACGAACGTGAGATGCACAAGTCCAAAATATAAAATATCTTCGAGTTATCTTTCATTGCTCTGGCCAGGAGTTGAATTGACTTAGAGTAAGGCGCCTTATAAGGTAGCGTGCGGGTGTTTCCTTAAGTGGCCCGAAGCTTGCTTGTTCAATAAGCTCAAGCTGCTTGCGCAATGAGACATCCCCCAGGTCGCAGCCAAACAACTCAAGCGATGCCCCGCGGTCGCCATCTTCGCCAGACGCGGCAAAAAAATTTGAGAGAACTTGGATGTCGAGAATCTGGAACATAGGGCGTGTTTCCGCGCTCCCGCAGAAGATTCAGGTGCAGGGACGGTTGCTCGTTCGGGAGCCGGCTCGTTTTGTAGAGAACCTTGAAAACGCAATCCGTCCCGGGAAGTATCGGAAAAAGCTGCTCGGCCTACAACCGATGCCGCCGATGCAGGTCCACATTGAGGATGATGCGCCTCCGCACTGCAACGTGTTGTTGCCGCTGCTCACGGGGCGCCTGTCAGGGGGCCCGAACACCGCGCTGAACATTGCCACCGGCCTTGCGGAACTGGGGATACCCGTGCGTCTCCTCGCGACGGATGGGCCGGTTCCCGCCGATTTGGGGGCATTGCAGAGGCATGTCGCCTCCGTCGCCGGCCTTGAACACGCGCCCGACATCGCTTTTGGATCGACGGTCGACCCCGCGAGCCCAGCGCAGATTGGCGCGCGCGATGTGTTCCTGGCGACCTATTGGACGACCGCGTTCCGTCTCAAGCCGATTTTGCCACGCATGCGAGTCAGGGAGTTCATCTATCTGATCCAGGACTTCGAGCCGGCTTTCTATCCCTGGTCCAGTTCCTACGCCCAGGCGCTCGAAACCTATGGGATGCCGTTTCGTGCGCTCATCAACGAACAGCTGCTGGCGGATTATCTTGCCGAGGCCAAGATAGGCCGCTTCGCCGAACCCGGTTTTATCTCGCGCTGCGCGATATTCGAGCCCGCGGTGGATCGGCGGCTTTTTCACCCGGTCGACAAGAAGGACTCGCGCAAGCAATTGTTGTTCTATGCGCGCCCGAACGACTTTAGGAACCTGTTCGGGATCGGTTTTGAGGCGTTGAGCGCCGCAGCCAGCCATCCGCTGTTCAAGGACGCCGAATGGCGGTTCGTCGCGATCGGCGCGACCCATTTGATGGGCAAGATCGCCGTCGGAGGGCGCATTGCGCTCGGCGCGGGCCAATTTCTCGATCTGGCGCCGTGGCTTAATTTCGAGGACTATGCGCAACTGATCCGCGAATCCGACGTCCTGCTTTGCCCGATGATGTCGCCCCATACCAGCTACCCGGTTCTGGAAATGGCCGCGTCGGCAAAGACCGTGGTGACGAACACCTTCGGAAGCAAGACGGAGGAGCGGCTCCGTCGGATATCACCAAACATCATCGCGACGGCCCCGACTGTCGAGGCGATGCGCGACAGTCTTATCGCCGCGGCGGGCCGGGTTGCTGAAGGCGCGGTCGCGCCAACCGGCATCGCGTTGCCGACGGCGTGGCGCCCGGCGTTGCAAGGCACGGTCGCCAAGGCTGTGGACATGTTTCGCGACGCCGTCCAAGACGCCGTCCATGACGCCAACCCCTGAGGCCCGACTGCGATCGAGATAGCAACTGGACGGGCGTGCGCCAGTTCGGTCTTGACCTGTGTCCTCTCCATCGGCGGCCGAAGCGGTATCACGGTCGTATCGACTATGACCGCGGCGACGCTGGGACCGGCTTTTTGACAATCGCGGTAGTCGCAAGGTCGATCGCCAGGGCCGCTATCATGGCCGCCGAACCGATCAGGAACAGCGGCCGGTAGTCGCCGCCATTGCGCGCGAAGACGAAAGAGAGGCCATAGGCGGCCGCAGCCTGCATCAGCGCGAAACCGACTGTGGCGAAGCTCCACGCCGCCTTTTGCTGCTCGACACGGTGCGGGAGGAGTTCGCTGATCCGGCCGAGGACCAGGGGGATCGTCCCGGTCAGGAAAGATCCGACGATGACGCTCGAAAGGATCAGCCAGATCCATCCCAGACCGAAGGCCGGGAGGGCGACCGCTCCGGCTTCCAGGAGAAAAGCGAGACGCAGCATCGGCCCGAAGCCTATGCGGTCGGCAAGGCGCCCCGTCGCCAGCGGCCCGAATGTGGCGGCGATCCCGAACACCACCCAGAACTCCGAGCCAACCTCGACGCCCTTGCCCATGCCGCGCGCCACGAAGTCGACCAGGAAGATCATGTGCGGCAGCCAGCCGACCGCGTTGAGGGCGTACACGACATAGAGCGAGCGCAGCGCCGGCAGGCGTGGCGCGGCGAGTTTGCGCGCAGGCGTAGGCGTGGGCGCGGCGGATGGCCATCCGCGCCATCCAATGACCGTGAGGATGAGCGACAGGGCGCCCAGGCCGAACCAGGCCGCGCTCACGCTGAGTTGCAGCAGAAGCGGGACGAGCGTGCCCGAGGCCACAATGCCCGCGCCAACGCCCATGAAGATGGCTCCGCCAGCCAGGCCTCGTCGCGAAGGGCTGATGCTGGGCAGCACGGTTGGCGCCGCGAGAACCATCAGCGCGCCGCCGGCAAAGCCCGCGGCGGAGCGCCAAGCGAAGAACCAGGCGAAGTTGAGCGGGAACGCGCAGGCGAAGAAGGCGAGGCTCGCCAGCGCCATCGAGGCTCTCAGCACGGTCACGACGCGCACGCGCGCCGAAATCGGACGTCCGAGAAGCGCGCCGGCGAGATAGCCCGCAAGGTTGGCCGCGCCCAGATAGGCGGCGGTCGCGGGCTCAAACCAGTGCGCGCCGACGATGGCCGGCAGGAGCGGAGAATAGGCGAAGCGGGCGAGACCGATTCCGATCAGGCTCGCGCAAAAGGCGCAGAGCACCCCGCGCCACACGGGGACGGGACGGCGGTAGCATAGCGGCTCCTGGGTGGCGGATGCGCTCAAGGTCATCACTCTACCCTCTCATCGGCGCGCGGCGAACCGGCCGCGTCCGCCCGCGTTTGGTCGGATTCCGAATGATCGGCCCCTCGGACCGCCGGTCGATAGATAAGGCGTCCCGGCGTGTGGATGATTCGAAAACGCACAGACGGGGCGAATCGCTCCAGCGTACTATGACGCGCACTGGCTCAGCGATCATCATCCAGGCATGAAAGGATAGAATTTTGCCCGACGCTCTGACCCAAGGCGTGCACCATGTCGGCCTTGCCGTTCGCGACCTCGACGAGGCCACGGCCTTCTTTTGCGGGACTCTGGGCTTCAAGGAAGTGGGCCGGAACGACGCCTACCCGGCCGTGTTCGTCTCCGACGGCGGCGTCACCCTCACCATTTGGCGGGTCTCCGATCCTGAAAACGCGGTCGCCTTCAACCGCAAGACCAATATCGGCTTGCATCACCTCGCGCTCGCGGTCGCGGACCAGGCGGCGCTCGCTACGGTCCACGAGCGCGTTCGCAGCCATCCCGGCGTCATGGTCGAGTTTGCGCCGGAGCCTGTCCGCGCGGGCTCGACCACACATCACTTCATCTGCGCCATACCCGGCGGCATCCGGATCGAGTTCGCGACGCGCGCGGGTTGACGCAAGACGACCGGCAGGAAGCGCGCCGCCTTAAGCCCCCTCATGAACGCGGCTGACCCTCGCGGCCACCCGCCGCGCGGTCACTTCGCGCCGCGCAATCAGTTCGGCCGAATTTCGACGCCCCGCTTCCACGATCTCCGGAGGCGCCGTATGGGGCCGCCCGCTCTGAAAAGGGGGCTCTGGCGCGTAGGCGATCTCAAGCTGGATCAGGTGGGCGGCCGGGACGCCGCGCACCTCTGCGGCAAGATGAAAGGCGGCGTCGATCCCAGACGTGGCGCCTGCGGCGAAAATCCAATTCCCGTCGACCACGACCCGATCGTCCACGGGGATCGCGCCGAACCAGGGCAGGAGGTGGAACGACGCCCAGTGCGTGGTCGCGCGCTTGCCATGGATCAGACCCGCCCCTCCAAAGAGCAGCGCGCCCGTGCAGACGGAGAGAACCTTCTTCGCGCCTTCCGCTTGGCTGCGCAGCCAGCCGACGACCTCCTCATCCTCCATCAGAGCCTCTTGGCCCGGCCCGCCCGGAACGTGCAGGATGTCGAGCTGCGGCGCTTCCGCAAGCGTCGCGTCCGGCATGATGCGCAGCCCCATCACGTCGCGCACCGGGTCCATTGACTTCGCATAGATGCGGTGGGTCGCGTTGGGGAGGCGGGAGAGCACCTCGAACGGGCCCGTGAGGTCGATCTGGTCGAGGTCCTCGAACAGGAGCGACCCGATATTCAGGTGAACATTTTCAGGAATCATGACGTCCTCATCTTGTCGCAGACTGAGTAGGCGCGTCGCCGTCAGGCCCGCCACGCGTGCTCCTGGAACATCGGCTCGAGCGGCGGCTCGGCGATGTTCAGGGTGTAGTTGGTGATCGTGGATGCGGCGCTCACCGCCAGCGTCTCCAGCGCCTGGTCCGGTTTGAAGCCGGCGGACAGGAAGGCCCCAACCGCCGCATCGCTTACGTGGCCCCGCTTTTCGATCAGGCTGCCGGCGTAAGCCGAGAGGGCGGCGCAGCGCGGCTCCTGCGGCGCGCGACGTTGGCGGATCGCCTCGACGTCGGCGGGGTTCAGTCCCGCCTTGAGCGCGAGATAGCTGTGAAAGGCGACCGCCCAGGCGCAGCTGTTGGTGACCGCATTGGTCAGGAGCAGCGTCTGGATCTCGGCTTCGGTGAACGTCCCGCCGTGCACCCCCTCGAATAGGGGGACGAAGACGTTCGCCAGGGCCGGCGAATTGGCGATGATTCCGGCGACGTTCGGGACCATGCCGAAGGCCCGTTGGAGCCTTTCGAGCGGCGCCCTGGATCCTTCCGGCGCCCGGTCGATCGTCTGGACTTCAAAAATGGACATCTGTCCGCTCCCTGGCTTGGAAATTGAACTCGACATCGTCCGTTTAGTCGGGCAGAATTTGGCGATGTCGCCAAAGACCCCACAAATCCCGCCACGCGCCTCGCGGCGCATCGAGGTGCTGGCCTTCCCGGACGTCCAGATGCTGGACGTTGCCGGGCCGATCCAGGTGTTCACCGCCGCCAACGAGCGGGCGATTTCATCTCACGCGCCTTACGCGACGCGGGTGGTCGCCCCGGGAGGCGCGCAGATACGCGCCACGTCGGGACTGGCGTTCGCGACCGAGCCGCTGCCGGATCCGGTCGAGCCGCTCGACACGCTGATCGTGGCCGGCGGGCAAGGCGTCATGCGCGCGGTCGAGGATGCGAGCCTGATCGAATGGCTCAAGGTCCGCGCCGGAGCGGCGCGGCGGACGGCCTCGGTGTGCACTGGCGCCTTTCTGCTCGCCGCGGCCGGTCTGCTCGATCATCGTCGCGCCGTCACGCACTGGGAATATTGCGATGAGCTCAGCCGGCGTCATCCCGCCGTGACCGTCGAGCCCGATCCGATCTTCGTGCACGATGGCCCTATGTGGACCTCGGCCGGCGTGACATCAGGCATCGACCTGTCGCTTGCGCTCGTGGAAGAAGATCTCGGACGCGCGCTTGCGCTTAGCGTCGCGCGCCAGTTGGTGGTGTTCCTCAAGCGGCCGGGCGGGCAGGCGCAGTTCAGCGCGGCGCTCTCGCTGCAATCGGCGGGCGAGCGTTTCGCTGACCTGCACGATTGGCTGGCCGAACATCTCGCCGAGGATCTGCCGCTCTCCCGCCTGGCGGCGCAGGCGGGGATGAGCGAGCGAACCTTTCTGCGCCGCTACCGCGAGACGACGGGCCTGACGCCGGCGCGCGCGATCGAGCGGCTGCGCGTCGAGGCGGCCCGTCGGCTCCTCGCCGATACGCGCTTGCCCGCCAAGCGGATCGCGACGCGTTGCGGTTTCGGGTCGGAAGAGACGATGCGGCGAAATTTCGCCCGGCTCCAG
Source organism: uncultured Alphaproteobacteria bacterium (assembly GCA_963833955.1). Classification (GTDB taxonomy): domain Bacteria; phylum Pseudomonadota; class Alphaproteobacteria; order Rhizobiales; family Beijerinckiaceae; genus Roseiarcus. Next base: position 396,956 of record CAWHZY010000021.1, read on the forward strand.
GGCGTGAGTCCGCAGGACTATCGACAGCGTTTCGGCGCCTGAGGCCCGAATGCGGTGACGCAGCCAAGCAAAGAGAGGTCCGCTGCCCAGCCGCGCTGGCCGATCTTGCGGTCTTTCGCCGGCTGGCGTCCCGGCGACCTCGGCGCCGACGTGGTCGCGGGTCTGACGCTCGCCGCGATCGCAATTCCCTCGCAGATGGCGACCGCGCGCCTCGCCAACCTCACGCCTCAGATCGGGCTGCTTGCTCTCATCGCCGCCGCGATCGGGTTTGCGCTATTCGGCGACAGCCGGCGCCTCTCGGTCGGCGCGGATTCCACCATCGCGCCAATTTTCGCCGGTGCGCTTGCGGTGCTCGCGGCGAGGGGGCCAGAGCATTATCCTGCGGCCGCGGCGGCGCTCAGCCTCGCAGTCGGGCTCATTCTCATTTGCGCCGGCGCCTTCAAGTTCGGCTTTGTCGCTGACCTTCTGTCCATTCCGGTGACGACGGGCTTTCTCCTCGGCATCGCCGGCCATATTCTCATTCTGCAGGCGCCTGCGGTGTTCGGTGTCGAGCCGAATCACGGTCCGCTTGTTCAAGAGGCCCTGTCCCTCATTGCACGCGCTCCAGCGGCCAATCCCTGGACCTTGGCGATCGGCCTTGGCGTGCTAGCGATGATGCTCCTGGGCGAAAGCCTGAGCCCGCGTTTTCCCGGCGCTCTCATTGGCCTCTGTCTCGCCGTCTTGGCGACGGTTACGCTCGGTCTCGAGGGTAAAGGCGTGGCGACGCTGGGGTCGATCGCCGGCGCCGCGCCCCATCTGTCGCTGCCGGCGATCGCCTGGGACGACATTCGCGTCGTCGCGCCGCTCGCCGTGCTCATTGCGCTCGTCGTGGTGGTCCAGACGGCGGCGACAACGCGGTCTTTTCCCAACAGCGCGGAAGGCCCGGACGTTAACCGGGATTTCATCGGCGTCGGGGTGGCCAACGCCCTGGCTGGTCTCGTCGGCGCCTTTCCCGTGGATGCAAGCCCGCCTTCGACGGCGGTCGCGGCGGAGGCGGGCTGCAGGTCGCAGCTTGCGGGGTTGCTTTCGGCCGCGGCGGCGGTCTGCGTTCTCCTGTTCGCGAGCAAGGCGCTCGCCCACCTGCCCTCCGCCGCGTTGGCGGGCGTCCTCCTCTTCGTCGCGATACGTCTCGTGCGCGTTGGCGTGATGGTCGACGTGTGGAGGCGAAGCCGAGCCGAGTTTCTGCTGATTCTGGTAACTGCGCTTGCGATTGTGGCGCTCCCGATCGAGCAGGGCGTGGGCCTCGGCGTGCTGCTTGTCGGTGCTGCATGGCGTGTGGACGACGACCCGCGCTCAGGCGATCGAACTTGAGCGCATTCCCGGTACGTCGATCTGGTGGCCGAACGAGAGGGACGTTCGAGGCGAGTTCGTTCCCGCCGTCCGGGTCATCGCGCTGCAGGCGCCTCTGTCGTTTCTCAACGCCTATAATTTTCGCCGCGCCATCGAGCGCTTCGCCTCGCAAGACCCGCAGCCGAAGCTGATCGTGATCGAGGCGAACGCGCTGGTCGAAATCGACTACACCGGCGCGACCGTGCTCGCGGAGCTCATCGGTCGGCTGCGTGCGCGGGGAGTCGACGTGGCGGTCGCCCGGCTTGAATCCGTCCGCGCGCAGAAGAGCCTCACGCGGGTCGGATTGTTCGCACTGATCGGACGCGACCACGTCTTCCGCAGCGTGCAAGAGGCGATTGACGCACTGGGCCCGCGCGTCACCTGATGCAACCGGCCGAAGCGGATTTTTGTCGCGGATCGAATGGCGCTATGCTGCGCCGAAGCCGCTGATCGGCGTTGCGCGCTGAGGTGCGGGCGCCAGTGCGGCTGAGCATCTTCAAGTCGCGAGCGCGTTCCCATGGCGGATATTCCCATCGGCGTCGTCACCATATCCGATCGCGCTTTCCGAGGCGTCTATGAGGATAAGGGCGGCCCGGGCATTGAGGCTGCGCTGAGGGAGTTACTGGCCACGCCGTGGCGGCCGGAGCGCCGTATCGTGCCCGACGAGCGGCCTGCGATTGAAACGTCGCTGATTGCGCTTGCAGACCAAGTGCGCTGCTCGCTGATCCTCACGACGGGCGGCACAGGGCCCGCGCCGCGCGACGTGACGCCGGAAGCGACGGAGGCGGTCTGCGACCGGATGCTGCCTGGCTTCGGCGAACTCATGCGTCTGAAAAGCTTGGCCGAGGTCCCGACCGCTATTCTCTCCCGTCAGGTCGCCGGCACGCGCGGTTCGAGCCTTATCATCAACCTGCCGGGCAAGCCTGCGGCGATCCGCACCTGCCTCGACGCGGTGTTCGCCGCCGCGCCTTATTGCATCGACCTGATCGGCGGCGCGCGGTTGGAGACGAATCCCGAGTTCTGCGTGGCGTTCCGCCCCAAGGCCTGAAGCCGAAATAGCGGTACGACGTCGCTCACGCGAAGTTGAATTGCCGGTCGCAATTCGACGTTTTCCAGTGCTGAACTGCCATAATTGGGGAATGGTCTTTTTTCCATCGGCTTACTAAATGAGCAAGGTCGAGAGTTGGGGAGCCTATGTCGGTCGTTCAGATCGTCGAGCCGGAGACCGAAGTTCGCGCTGCAATGCGCGAAATCGGGGCGAAGGCGCGAGTTGCCGCGCGGGAGGTCGCCAATGCGCCGCCGGAGCAGAAGAACCGCGCGCTTCTCGCTGGCGCGCGCTTCTTGCGCGAACGCGCGGACGACATTCTGGCCGCCAACGCGCTCGATTGCGGTGACGCCCGGGCGAGGGACTTGAGCGCGGCGTTGATCGATCGGCTCACACTCGATCCGGCGCGGATCGAGGCGACGGCGCGCGGGGTCGAAGAGGTCGCAGCCTTGCCCGACCCGGTCGGGCGCGTGCTCGCGACCTATACCCGTCCCAATGGCCTCGTTATCGAGCGCGTGTCGACGCCGCTCGGGGTCGTCGGCGTTATCTACGAGAGCCGGCCCAATGTGACTGCTGATGCTGGCGCGCTGTGTCTCAAGAGCGGCAATGCGGTGGTGCTCCGCGGCGGCTCCGACAGTCTTCGCTCGTCAGCCGCGATCCACGCCTGCCTGGTCGCGGGCTTGAAGGAAGCCGGTCTGCCGGAGGCTGCGATTTCGCGCGCGCCCTTCGCCGCCCGCGCGGCGGTCGGCGAGATGCTTGGCGGCCTCGGCGGCGCGCTCGACGTGATTGTGCCGCGCGGAGGAAAAAGCCTGGTCGAGCGTGTTCAGCGCGAGGCGCGCGTGCCGGTTTTCGCGCATCTCGAAGGCATCGTGCATGTGTACGTCGATCGAGCCGCGGATTTCGACAAGGCGCTGAAGATCATTGTCAACGCCAAGATGCGCCGAACCGGAGTGTGCGGCGCGGCTGAAACACTGCTGGTGCATCGCGCGGTTGCCCCCTTCCTGCTCGGCAAGCTGATCGACGCGCTGATCAAGGCCGGCTGCGCCGTGCGTGGCGATGAGGCCGCGCGCGAAGCCAATTCGCGCGTGACGCCGGCGACCGAAGAGGACTGGCGCACGGAATATCTCGACGCGATCATCACCGTCGGCGTGGTCGACAGTCTCGACGCGGCGATCGACCATATCGAGGCTTACGGCTCCCATCACACCGACTGCATCGTGACCGAGGACAAGGCCGCGGCGGAGCGGTTCCTGAAGGAAGTCAATTCGGCGATCGTCCTGCACAACGCCTCGACCCAATTCGCGGACGGAGGCGAGTTCGGCTTCGGCGCCGAGATCGGCATCGCGACCGGGCGCATGCACGCGCGCGGACCGGTGGGGGTCGAGCAGCTCTGTACGTTCAAGTACCGCGTGCGCGGGGACGGGCAGACGCGGCGTTAAGCCGGTTCGCCGAGGCGGATCGGCTGCAAATGCGGGCCGCTCGCGGTGAGTCCGGGCCGCCGCGCCGTGGCGATCCCCCGGTTTCGCACAAGTTTTCTTGCGCCTGGGGTTGATTGCGCGACTCCCCTATGGCCGCTAAGCCCTGTCTGGGCCTCGCGAAAAAATGATTCGCCGGGGCAAAGGCGATTGCGAGCGGCGCATGGGTGCGCCGTGCCGGACCGAAGGGTCGTTACGATGAAGTTCGAGCGCTTGCGCCTGACCGGCTTCAAGAGCTTCTGCGACAGCGCCGAGTTCAAGATCGAGCCCGGCCTGACCGGCGTCGTCGGGCCGAACGGCTGCGGCAAGTCGAACCTCGTCGAGGCCCTGCGCTGGGTGATGGGCGAAAGCTCGTTCAAGAACATGCGCGCCTCCGGCATGGAGGACGTGATCTTCTCGGGCTCCGGCCGGCGGCCCTCGCGCAACAACGCCGAGGTCGGGCTCGTGCTCAGCAACTCCGACCGCCGCGCGCCCGCAGCCTTCAATGATTCCGACACGCTCGAAGTCACGAGGCGCATCGAACGCGACAACGGATCGACCTACCGCGTCAACGGCAAGGAGGTGCGCGCGCGCGACGTGCAGCTCCTGTTCGCCGACGCTTCTACGGGAGCGCGCTCGCCCTCGCTGGTGCGCCAGGGCCAGATCGGCGAGATCATTTCCGCCAAGCCCCAGGCGCGCCGGCTGATCCTGGAAGAGGCCGCGGGCGTCTCGGGCCTCCATTCGCGACGCCACGAAGCCGAGCTTCGGCTGAAGGGCGCTGAGGACAATCTCACCCGCGTCGAGGATGTGCTGAAGCAGATCGACGCCCAGGTCGACAGCCTCAAGCGTCAGGCGCGCCAGTCGAACCGCTACCGTGAGCTCGCCGGCGCGATCCGCCGTCACGAGGCGCTGGCGCGCCTTATCGCCTGGCGTGAACATGAGGCGGCGTTCGCCGAGGCGCGCCGGCGGCTCGACGCCGACCTCCTCGAAGTCACTGAGCGCACGCGCGCACAAGCCGAGGCCGCGCGCCTTCAGGCGCTCGCCGCGGCAGCCTTGCCGCCCTTGCGCGAGGAGGAAGCGCGACGCGGGGCCGCCGTGCACCGGATCGCGCTCGCCCGCGAGGCGCTCGAAGCGGAGGAGAAGCGCGCCAAGGAGCGCGAGGCGGAACTTGACCGCCGCCTCGCGCAATTCGCCGGCGATCTTCAGCGCGAGGAATCGCTGATCGCCGATGCGGCCGGCGTCATGGACCGGCTTGCGGCCGAGGAGGCTGCGCTGGCGGAGCAAGGAGCCCGCGCGGACGAGGACGCGGTTCAGGCGCGGGAAGCGGAGCAAGACGCTGAGCGGCGCCTCGCCAGCGCTGAGAGCACGCTCTCAGAGGCGCAAGCTGCTGCGTCCGATCTTGCCGCGCGTCGACGGGCGCTGGTCGCCACTCTCGAAGAGGAGGGGCGCCGCCTCACGCGCTTGGAAGTGGAATATTCCGGAATCGAGCGCGAGCGCGCTGCGCTCGCCGCGTCGGGTTTTGAAGAGACAGAACGCGCGGCGCGCGCTGAGGCTGTCGCCGAGGCCGCCGAGGCGCTCGCCGCCGCCGAGCGCGAAACTCTGGCGGCCGAAGAGCGCCACGCCGCGGCTCGCGAGGTCGAGGCGCAACGCCGCGGGCCGCTGGCTGAAGCCGAACGGGCTGCGCAAAGGCTGGAGACGGAGGCGCGCACGGTCGCGGGCCTTCTGGGCTCCGACACGAGCGGGCCTTGGCCCCGCGCGGTCGACGCGGTCAGCGTCGCGCGCGGCTACGAAGCAGCGCTCGGCGCGGCGTTGGGCGACGACCTCGACGCCTCGGTCGACGAGGCGGCGCCCGCGCACTGGTCGCTGATCGAGCCGGCCGATCAGGATCCCACGCTGCCGGTTGGCGCCGATCCCCTCGCAGGCCGCGTTTCCGCACCGCCCGCGCTCGCCCGGCGCCTGGCCCAGGTCGGCGTGGTCGCGCGCGCCGAGGGCAAGCGGCTTGCCCATGAGCTCAAACCCGGCCAGCGGCTGGTCTCGCTCGAAGGCGACCTCTGGCGCTGGGACGGTTTCGTTTCCGCCGCCGAAGCGCCGACTGCGGCCGCGCGGCGCCTGGCGGAAAAGAACAGACTTGGCGACCTCGAGCGGGAAGCTGAGGCGGCGCGCCAAACGGCGGCGGCGCTGAGCGTCGAAGCGGCGAGCGCGGCCGTGGCAACCCGCGAAGCCGCCGCGGCGGAAACGGAATGGCGTGGGCGGGTCCGCGCCGCGCGGACAGCATCGGATTCCGCCCGCGACGCCCTGGCGCAATTCGAACGCGCGCGCGCCCAAACCCTTTCGCGGTTATCGGCGGTGGAAGAGGCCTTCTCGCGCGCCGGCGCGGCCCGCAATGAGGCGGCCGAGCGCAAAGCTGGCGCTGAGGCCGCGCTTGATGAGCTTGGGCCTGGCGACGATGTCGCGGCGAGCCTCGAGCACGCGCGCGAGGCTGCTACGCGCGAGCGAACCGCCTTCACCGAGGCCCGGGCGACGGCGCAATCCATCGCCCGCGAGACTGCGGCGCGCGCCACGCGGCGCGCGGCGATCGCCGCCGAGCGTTCGTCCTGGGATGAGCGGCTGACCCATGCCCAAAGCCGCATTGCCGAGCTTGGCGCGCGAAAGGCCGAAGCCGATCGAGAGCGGGCGGAGCTCGCCGACGCCCCGACCGACTTTTCTCGGACGCGCCGCGCGCTTGCCGACGAGCATGGCCAGGCCGAGTTCGCGCGCAAGGCCGCCGCCGACGCGCTCGCGCTGGGCGAAACCGCGCTCGCCGACGCCGACCGCGCCGCCCGCCAGGCCCTTGAAGCCATGAGCGCCGCGCGCGAGCAGCGCGCCGCTTCCGAGGAGCGCCTGGAAGGCGCCCGCGCGAGGGACGAAGAGCTTAGGCACGCGATCGCGAGCGAACTTGATTGCGAGCCGGCGGGCCTCGCCGCGCTTGCCGACCTGAAGCATGATGCAACGCCGCCCGGCGGCGTCGAGGTCGAACGCAAGCTCGAGAATCTGCGCCAGGAGCGCGAGCGGCTCGGCGCGGTCAACCTGCGCGCAGACGACGAACTCGTCGAGGTCCTGGGAGCCCGCGACAAGCTCATCGCCGAGCGTGACGACCTGACCGAAGCGATCAAGCGCCTGCGTGGCGCGATCGGCACCCTCAATCAGGAAGGCCGCGAGCGGCTCGTCGCCGCTTTCGACGTCGTCAACGGCCATTTCAAGGATTTGTTTTCGACCCTGTTCGAAGGCGGCCACGCGGAACTGCAGCTGATCGAATCCGATGACCCGCTCGAGGCGGGCCTTGAGCTTCTCGCCCAGCCGCCGGGCAAGAAGCCCCAGACGCTGACGCTTCTCTCGGGCGGCGAGCAGGCGCTGACCGCGCTTGCGCTCATCTTCGCCGTGTTCCTCACCAATCCTGCGCCGATCTGCGTGCTCGATGAGGTCGACGCCCCGCTCGACGACTATAATGTCGAGCGCTTCTGCGATCTGCTCGAGGCCATGCGCAAGCGCGCCGACACCCGCTTCGTCGCCATCACCCACAACCCCGTCACCATGGCGCGCATGGACCGCCTGTTCGGCGTCACCATGGCGGAGAAGGGCGTGAGCCAGCTCGTGTCGGTTGAGCTAGCCGAGGCGCAGGAGTTTGCCGAGGCGGGGTGAAGAAGCGGGAGAAGCGCCCAGCATGACGGGTTGGGCCCAAAAGAGATCGCCTTGCTCAGGGCCGCTGCAGTCGCGCCATGCTCAGGTCGCGAACAACCCTCAAGCAGGTAGCCGCGATTCCGTTCGTTTCAGGCGACCCGCTGCCGAAGGCGGCGCCTAAGACCGGCAAGGCCAACGAATCCGACGCCCATCAGCACCCAAGTGCCCGGCTCGGGGATCGTGGGCACGGCGTTGCCGACGTTGGGGCTCACTACGATGCTGTACTCGCTCGCATTGGGAAAGGTCGGAGCGACAAATAGATGAGGGTCTGCGCTCACCGTGCCGCCGTTGAAACTCGCGCCGAGGGCGCCGCCCGCCTCGACCTCGAGGTGTACGCCTTGGTTAAACGACGTGCCCGTCGTGACGTAAGCCGTGTCCGACAAGGCATCAACCTCAAGGACGCCGCTGAAGTTCGTCTCGCCAGTCCCGGCGCCGCATCCTAGACCCCCTGAATTGCATATCACGAAGCTCGCTGTGGTATTGGCGGCGACCTGGATCTCGGAGAAGACGACACCGATCAAGTCTGGAATTGCTTGAAGCGTCGTTTCGATGTCCACCGGCACGACCGTCCCCGGCGTGCCGCCGATCACCTCGAAGCTGTAATTCAGGACGCCAAAGACATTGGCCTCATCCACCAAGCCTAGCCCAAAGGCGGAGCCACTCACCCCCGCATCGGGGGAGAAGGTCACGAGACCGCTGTCAGTGCCGCCGTTACAACTCGTTCCAGTGATCAAGCCCGACGTGGTGCTGCATTGGACGAAGCCGCTCCCGGCCGGAAGCGTGACGGCGGCGCGCGCTGGCGCAGTCCCCAGGATGAGCCCGCCGAACGCCGTTAGCGCCGCGCAAGCGCCAATCCCCCGCATGACTTCCTCCTTAGGCTGCTTTCTTCGCCCGGCCGCGGCGTTAGTCCCAGAGGCCGAACAAACCGGATGCGAACAGAATTGACTGTCCATCCGAACCTCGGATTCCCCTACAGGTTTTAATCAGCAAGTCTTAGTATTACTATGGTCCTAAAAGGACCATCTCTTCTCCTCCGCGCGTGAACCATGGACTCCTTCGTCTCCTCACGCTGGCGACCCATGCAGCCGAAGGATGTCCGGGAATGCGTCGAGATCGTCGCATCGCACCCGGTGGTCGGGCCACGCTACGGAACAGCAATCGCGGATTTGCCGAAGGCTTGGTTGCGCTTGCTTCCGAGCGACGCAATGCTCACGGGCGTTTTCGAAGAGACGACGGGGGGGCGGATCAGGCCATGGTGCGTTGGCGTGTCCGTGATCGTCACGGACGATTTCCTAGCAGAGCTCAAGAAGCCGCCTTTGTCCTGGATCGGGCCGGCGCTTACAAAGCGGCTCGCCCGCGACAACTCGCCGCTGCTCTCCGCCCGGCAGCTCCGCGAGGCGAACACGGCGGGCGGCCTGAACGCCGTTGTATGGGAAGGATGCATTCGCGCCGGGTATGAGGACCGACCCGACCTTTTCCATCACATAATGGGCGGCTTCCTCGACTCGCATCGAGGCTATTTGTGGAAGGAGATAGTCGCTTCCAACGCAGAGAGTGTGGATCGCCTGCAACGGACGCTCTACTCCGGGGGCCGGCTCTGGGATCCGGCGGCGGGTCGTTATGCCGAGGCGGCCGAAAGGGATCTGCAAGGGGTCTTTGGCGAGCCGCATATCGTCGGCGTGACTCGGGATATCGCGCGTGAACGGCAGGGCAATTGGGTCGATGCGCTGTTCCATTATCGTCCGCCGCAGGTCGGGTTCAGCAGAGCCGAGCAGCTGCTGCTCCTCACGGCGCTTCGCAACGAAGCCGGGACCGACCAGGACCTTGCGGCGGCCCTCGGGGTTTCGATGCCTACGGTCAAGAAAATGTGGCTCTCGATCTACTGTCGCGCCGCCGGTTTGCCGGAACTGGCTCCGGAGGGCGGCGAGCCGGGGCGCGAGTCGGTCCATCGGGGAAAGGAGAAGCGCCGCCGCCTTCTGGCCTATATCCGCGACCATCCAGAAGAGCTGCGCCCTCTCTCGCGAAAAGCCATCGCGACAAGAGGCTTCACGCCGTCGCGCTCCTCCACGCCGCCTTAGCTACGATCGAGCAGGAAACCGGCGCCGTCCGCTCAGGCGACCTCCTCGCCGGCGCGAGGACTGCCGCTCTCCTCATTCTCATGCGAGAACCGGCCGGCGAGAATTCCTCATATCGTTATAGGCGGCCGCCAATGAAATACTGGCTCGACACCGAGTTCATCGCGAGGCCGTTCACGATCGATCTCATCAGCATCGGGGTCGTCGCCGAGGACGGGCGGGAGTTTTATGCCGAGAGCAACGAGACGGACTGGTCCAAGGCGAGCCCGTGGACGCTCGAAAATGTGCGCCCGCAGCTCAACGGCAAGGGGATGAGTCGCGAATACATCAGCTATGCGTTGCGCAATTTCACCGACGGCGACGAGCATCCGGTGTTCTGGGGCTATTTCCCCGCCTACGACTGGGTCGCGCTCGTCTGGCTTTTCGGCGGCCTCGAGGAATTGCCGTTCCACTTTCCCCAACTCTGCCTCGACATCAAGCAATGGGCGATCGAGCTGGGCGATCCCGAGCTTCCGCACCAGAAGGGAAGCCGCCACCACGCGCTCGCTGACGCCCGCTGGACGAAAGAGGCTTGGGCGTTCCTCGCGAGCCTCCATCCCGCCGGAGCCGACCGACGTATCACGGAACGCAAGAACCCGGGCCAGGCCGGCGCGGGAGCGCCTCCCGCCTCCTCCGCGGCGAAGACAGGTTTGCCGTCGTAATTATTATACGAATAATATAGTTAATTCTCATCGCCAGCATTGAGAGCCGGGAAACAAACTCGCTAATCGACCCGCAAGCCGTTGGAATCGCTTAAAACGGACTCGTTAACAGGGGCCTGACCGGCCCGCCGTTCCTCGTCAATCAACGGCTCGGCAGGCCCCACCACCATTCACTTCTGGCTGAAGCCGAAGGCCCCCAAGAAGCCGCCGGAAACAAGACCCGCCGCCGCGACTTGACGCCGAATATCGGTCGATGCGAGCGCCGCCAGTTCCTCTTCATATCGATAACCGGGAGCCCCCTCCGCGAAGCCCGATGCGGTCGCTGGATGGGTGTAGATTTCGGTCACCCCGTCCGGGAGATGCGCGATGAGCGCTTGCAGCCGTGAATGGGTCATGGCGCCGCTCCAGGCTAGACCGAAAACCTGATCAGGCGTCTTGACCCCCGCACGTTTCAAGCGCGCGCGCTGAAGGCGCGCCAAGGGCGCGTGAGCCAGGGCCGAAAGATTCAGACCCGTCGCCTCGACCTGCGCCAGGACGCCCCGAGGCTCGAGCGGCGCGCGAACCGCCGGCGCGCCGAATTCCTTCGCGAGCTCGATGACCGCCGACAGAATTGTAGGATGCAGGTGAAAATGCTTGTGCGCATTGACGTGATCGAGCGTCAGGCCGGTCGCGCGAAAGGCCTCGAACTGGGCGCGAACCTCCGCCCGCATTTGCCGGCGCACATGGGGCAGAAAAAACATGGCCGCGCCGGCGAGCGCCATATTCGTCCGAAACCGGCCACGCTCATCGATGAGATCAGGGACGGCCGACGGCGGCAGCACCGGCTCGGCGTCGGCCAGCGCCAGATGCAGACCGACAGCAAGCCTCGGCAAGCGCCGCGCGAGCGCCACGGCCTCGGCCGCCGCAGGCGCTCCGACCATCAGGCTCGCCGCAGTGAGGACGCCTTCGACATGCGCGCGTTCGATCGCCTGGTTGACCTCGTCGGCGAGACCGAAATCATCGGCCGTGACGATCAGGTATTTCAGTGCGCCGTCTCGTGCCGCTCGCGCAGGAAACGGAAGAACTCCACACCCTCGCGAAGGCGCCGCTTCATGACGTCCGGGACTCCTCACCATTTCGCCGACGATCGAGGCAATCTTGCCCGGCCGGAAATAGAAGCTGCGATAGAAGGTGTCGACGGAATCGAAGATCTCGGTGTGGCTCAGGCCCGGATAATTCAACGGAGCGATCTGCCTGCCGTCTTCGTTCACCAAATCCCCGTTGGCGTCGTCGAGCCAGCCATTCTCCAGCGCTTGCTTGTAAAGGAATGTCCCTGGATAGGGCGCCGCTAGCGACACCTGGAGCGTGTGCGGGTTGACTTCCTTGGCGAATTCAATCGTCTCCTTGATCGTCTCCTTCGTTTCGCCGGGCAGGCCCAGGATGAACGTGCCATGGATCCTGATGCCGAGCTCGCGGCAATCCTTGGCGAACCGCTTCGCGACGTCGACCCGCATGCCCTTCTTGATGTTGTGCAGGATCTGCTGGTTGCCGCTCTCATAGCCGACCAGCAGGAGTCTCAGGCCGTTGTCGCGCAGCACCTTGAGCGTGGCGCGCGGCACATTGGCCTTGGCGTTGCAGGACCAAGTGACGCCAAGCTTGCCGAGCTCTCGCGCGATCGCCTCGGCGCGCGGCAGGTCGTCGGTGAAAGTGTCGTCGTCGAAGAAGAATTCCTTGACCTCGGGAAAAGCCGCCTTCGCCCATTTCATTTCATCGATGACATGACCGACGGAACGCGTGCGGTACCGATGCCCGCCGACCGTTTGTGGCCAAAGACAGAACGTGCACCGCGACTTGCAGCCTCGGCCAGTGTAAAACGACATGTACGGGTGCTTGAGATAGCCGCCGAAATATTTGTTGATATCCAAATCACGCTTGTAGACGGGCGTGACGAAGGGAAGATCGTCCATGTTCTCCAGGATCGGCCGCTCCGGCGTGTGCTGGATTTGGCCGTTGGCGTCTCGATAGGAAAGTCCCAGGATCGACTTCCAGTCCCGCCCATCGGCGACGTCTTTGATCGTGAAGTCGAACTCGTTGCGCGCGGCGAAGTCGACGACCGGCGCGGCTTTCAGGGTTCCTTCGGCATCGACCGCCGCCTTGGCGCCGATCAACCCGACCTTGAGCGCTGGATTGGCGTCTTTGAGAGCCGCGATCGTCTTCACATCCGATGCGAAGGAGGGCGTTGACGTATGCACGACAGCCAAGTCGAAATTTTTCGCCTGCGCCACAACCTCAGCCAGCGAAATGTCATGGGGGGGCGCGTCGATCAGCTTGCTGTCCGGCACCAGCGCCGCCGGTTGCGCGAGCCAGGTCGGATACCAGAAGGAGGCGACCTCGCGCTTCGTCTGATAACGGGCGCCGGCGCCCCGTCGAACCCATCGAAAGAGGGGGCCTGAAGAAACAGCGTGCGCATGACTTTATCGCCTTTCCATAAGATGCTGAGTTGATCCAGGGCTCAGCGTCGCCAGGAGCGTTCCGTCCCGGCCGACAGCGAAATCCTGTCCCCGCCAGGCGACTTTTGTCGATGAAAAGCTGGTTAGATAAATCGCGAAGGAGAGGATGTCTCGAACAAAGAGAAGAGCATAGTTGGGATCCGGCAATTCAAATTGGCGTGTGAGGCTATACTTCAGGAACAGACGAGACGCCAGTGCGAATAGAATCGCCATCACGCCCGGACTGTCAAACCCGCGAAGCGCAGCCCCGATCAGGGCCAACGGCAAGGCGTGTGTGAGCCCGCTGCCGATATAGCCTACTGGATCGACGGCGAAAATCGTGCGCGCCCAACGCAACTCATGCCGAACCATCTCGCGAAGCGATCTTTCCTCGAACGCGTGCGCAACGAGCATCGGGGAGACGACGACATCCAGTCCGGCCTCACGCACCGCTTTGCCGATGGCGTAATCATCAGCCAGTTGGTTGGCGACTGTCTTGAAGCCTCCGATCCGCGATAGCGTTTCTCGCGATAAAGCGATTGTGGCGCCGAGACATGGGCGCGCCATGCCAAGCGCGAGGCCAAGGATCGTGGTAGGCAGAAAATGATCGTGCACAGCCATGGCGGACATCCGCGACCAGAAGCCGCCGCTCGGCAGACCTCGGTAGAGGCAGGTGACCGCTCCGACGCCGGGCTGCGCCAGCGTGGCCGCCAACGTGCTCAAGTAATGTGAACCAACGGCCACGTCACTGTCGGCGGCGACAATGACGGAATGGCGAACGACCTCAGCCATATTGATGAGGTTGGAGATCTTGCGATTGCTGCCATGCGTGGCGGCGTTGACGACCAATTCAATGTCTAGCTCTGGATATCGCGCAATCAGCGATCTGAGGACAGGGATCGCGCTATCGTCCGGATCCTGAACGCCGAAAACGAACTGAATTTTTCCCGGATAATCCTGGTGGAAATAGGTTTCGATATTCTCGGACAGTTGCGTTTCGGCGCCATAGAGCGGCTTCAGGATCGAGACGTCGGGCCATGTTGTCGGAGTGGCGAGCGGGGCCCGTTGGACAAACCTACGCGCGGCCCAGACGGCGCCTAGGGCGCATAATGAGCCAAAGACGCTGACGGCGATGCAAACGACCGAGAGCCAGGCTGTTGTGAACGCAGCAATCTGTTCGGGACCGTAATTCATCCTTCGATCCAGTTGTCCCCGGCGCGAACCGGGCGAGCGGGCTGGGATTCAAGGCGCCGATTCTTGCCAGAATCGTGTGCGGACCGCGACGACATGGTGACGCTTTGGTTACGGCTTCGTGACGACAGTTGCATGAACCGTGGCGAACCTTGTGCGGGCAGTCTTGCGAATGGGTGGCGGGGGTTGCTCCGGCCTGCTATTTGCGCGCCACCAAGCTGAGGCGGCGGGCCCTGCGTCCCGCGCCCACGCCTCCCACCACTGGAGCTCATGTCGCGCCGTGATAGCCTGGGGAATGAACCGGCTTGCCGGCGCGCTTTTCGCCGGCGACGAAACGAGGCTCGCGCCGGAGCCGCTGATCGCCGAAGCGGCAAAGGGCGCGCGCCTTGACGCCAAGCCGCTCGCCGACCCTCGCCTGACCGAGGCGCTAGGAGCCCTCACTTCCAGTCTCCACAAGGAGGCGTCGCTGTCGCCGTTTGGGCGCCTCGCGGCCCGTTGGGACATCGAGCGGATGCTCTCGACGCTGTTGATCCTCGCCGACACGGAGCGCGAAGATCCCGCGATCCTGACGCGGCCGCTCGCGTCTCCGATCTTCATTAGCGGCCTGCCGCGTAGCGGCACGACGTTCCTGCATGGCTTGCTTGCGGAGGATCCCCTCAATCGCGCCCCTCGCATCTGGGAGGCAATCTACCCGCGTCCTGAGCATCGCGCTGCCGAGTTCGGCGCAGGACGCAGGAGGGTCGAGCTGCAACTTAAGATCTTCAACCGGCTCTCGCCGGGAATCAGAAACCTGCATCCGATCGAAGCGGACGCGCCCGAGGAATGCATTGAAATCACGAGCCAGGTATTCCGCAGCCCGCGCTACGATGACGTCTATCGCGCTCCGTCCTATCGCGCCTGGCTCGACGCATCCGGCTTTGACGAAGGCTACCAGTTCCTTGCGCGGTTTCTTCGCCATCTTCAGGGGTCGGCCCAACCGCCGCGGCGCTGGATCCTGAAATCGCCCGAACACGTTTTCTCCCTGGATTCGCTTACCCGCGTTTTTCCTGACGCGATGCTCGTGTTCGTACACCGAGATCCCGGTCATGTGCTCGTCTCAGCCGCCCGGCTGACCGAGCTTCTGCGCGCGCCCTTCACCACGGCGATTGATCGACGGGAGATCGGCCGCAAGGTAGCCGACTACTGGCAGGATGGGATGCAGCGGATCGTCAAAGTCGCGGACGATACGTCCTTTCCGCTGCGCTCCCGGCTGCTTCACGTGCAATATCGCTCGCTCGTCTCCGATCCAATTGGGACGATCGCACAGATCTATAGCGCGTTCGGTCTCGAGTTCTCGCAGGAAGCGCGGGAGGCGATGTCGGCTAAAGTCGCGCGTGCGCCGAACGGCGGCTACGGCGCCAACCGTTACCTGCCCGAGGAATTCGGAATCGATCCGGAGCGTGAGCGCGATCGCGCCTCCGTCTATATCGAGCGCTTCGGAATCGCGAGCTAGCTGTCAGTTTAAGGCAAGGCTGGGCTTCTCCAGGGCTCGTCTCGACCATGCGGGGCTCTCAGTCTCGCCCCGGGGGCCGCGTCGCACGCGTTTTGCGCGGCGTTACCGCTTCGAGCGTCACGGCATTTCCTTTTGACTGACACACCTCCGACAACTGATGCGGCTACGAGAAACACGCTCTCGATGTGATGGCTTGGAAATCCATCACGTCGGCGGAGTTTCAAAGGCGCTGTTGTGTCGGGTTCGGTCCGCCGTGCTGTAGGCACGATCTCGGCGTCATGGATCACCAGTTTGAGCTAGGTGCGGCTCAATAGCGGGAGCGGTCACCTCACTCGAGGCCGCACGGGCCGCTCTCGCTTCTCCATCGGGGGCCGAAAACGCCATTTGGCGAAGCGGAGACGACGCCAGGCATCGAGGAAGCGCTGGTTGAGGCCATGTTGCGCTCGTGACGATCGCTTCGCTCTCACCAACAAGGTCTTCGTCCTGCCCGTGAATACCCCCGGTGCTGGCGGGCGATCCGGGGCGAGGCTGCTTTCAATCGGCCAAACCGGTATCGTGCGGCCTCTGGCCATCGATAAGCGCCCAGCCGAGGACTCGTATGCCGCTTCGAATTGAGGATTACGCCGTCATCGGGAATTGTGAGACGGCGGCGCTGGTCGGGCGCGACGGCTCGATCGATTGGCTATGCCTGCCGCGTTTCGACAGCGCCGCGTGTTTTTCCGCCCTCCTCGGCGGCCCTGAGCACGGACGGTGGCTGATCGCGCCGACGCAAAATGACGCAGAGATCACGCGACGCTATCTGAGCAACACTCTAATCCTCGAAACGGTTTTCACCACAACCGACGGTTCGGTCTCGCTCACCGATTTCATGTACAGACGCAACGGCTCGTCCGAGTTGGTGCGCATCGTCAGGGGCCTTCAGGGCGAGGTTCCCATGCGGACCGAACTCGTCGTCCGATTCGACTATGGCTCGATCGTTCCCTGGGTGTCTCAGCAAGAGGACGGGCGGCTTCAATTCGTCGCCGGCCCGGACAGAGTGCTGCTTCAGACGCCCGTTCCGACGCGCGGCGAGGATATGCGCACGCTCGGTGATTTCACGCTCCGCGAGGGCGAAGAGGCAAGCTTCGTTCTCAACTGGTCGCCGTCATTTCACGCGGCGCCTCCGCCCCTGTCAGGGGAGGCGCTCGCAGATGCGAACAAACAAGTCCATTCCTTTTGGACCGGCTGGGCCGCGGCTTTCAAGCCAGCGGACCATTGGGGCGAGGCGGTTCTTCGCTCGCTTCTGACTTTGAAGGCGCTCGCGCACTGGGAAACCGGCGGCATTGTCGCGGCCGCGACGACCTCCTTGCCCGAACAGCTCGGGGGCCCGCGCAATTGGGACTATCGGTATTGCTGGCTTCGGGACGCGACCTTCACCCTTTATGCTTTGATCGGGGCGGGCATTCTCGACGAAGCGAAGGCCTGGCACGAATGGCTCCTGCGCGCGGTCGCCGGCTCCCCGGACGACTTGCAGATCCTCTACGGCGTGGCGGGCGAACGGCGGCTCCAGGAATTCGAGATTCCCTGGCTGCGGGGCTACGAAGGCTCGGCTCCGGTCCGAATCGGCAACGGCGCGGTGGGACAACTCCAACTCGACGTCTACGGCGAAGTGCTCGACGCCTTTTACGTCGCGCGCCGCGCCGGTCTCTCGACGAGCGATGCGACCTGGGCGCTGGAATGCTCCCTCCTTTTGCACCTCGAGAAAATCTGGCGAGAGCCGGACGAAGGCATCTGGGAAGTGCGCGGCGGGCGGCGCCACTTCACGCATTCGAAGGTCATGGCGTGGGTCGCGTTCGACCGCGCGGTTCGATCCATCGAAGACTTCGGGCTCGAGGGACCGCTCGAGCGCTGGCGAGGAGTCCGCGACGCGATTCATGACGAGGTGTGCGAGCACGGGTATGACGGAAACGAAAACACGTTCGTCCAGTCTTTCGGCGATGCGACGATGGACGCGAGCCTGCTCCTCATTCCCATCGTCGGCTTTTTGCCGCCTGACGATCCCCGTGTCCAAGGCACGGTCGCCGCAGTCGAGCGCAAGCTCCTTCGCGAGGGATTCGTGATGCGCTACGACACCGGAACCGCGGTCGACGGCTTGCCGCCAGGGGAGGGCGCTTTCCTCGCCTGCAGCTTCTGGCTTGTCGACAATTATGTGCTGCTCGGGCGCTACGATGAAGCGCATGCGCTGTTCGAGCGCCTGCTGGCGTTGCGCAATGACGTCGGGCTTCTGGCGGAGGAATACGATCCGCACAGCAATCGCCAGCTCGGCAACTTTCCTCAGGCTTTCTCGCATCTCGCGCTCATCAATGCGGCGCATAGCTTGAGCACGTGGGAGGGGGCGGCGCGTCTGCGGTCGGCGAAATCGGAGCCTCCTGCGGCGGAGCCAGCGGCGAGCGCGCCGGGTTGACGGCGGCCGAGCCCTTGTTGAACCCTCATGGCGACGCGGCGATCCAGGAGTCGAGAGACGGCCTTCGTTCGTTCCGCTGAATTGCTGCCCCCGGGTCCCCGAGCCCGGGGGTCGCAACGACGATCGCGGGTCGACCCAAAGCAATTTGTTCGAGGCCAAGAAACTGCGTGCGCGACTGAGATCTTCGGTTTATTTACCTCCAACTTGTAACTGCAAGGTGGAGCTGCGGAACGGCGTCGCCTCAACTGACCTAATCCTTGAGG
Organism: uncultured Alphaproteobacteria bacterium; assembly: GCA_963833955.1. Lineage (GTDB taxonomy): Bacteria > Pseudomonadota > Alphaproteobacteria > Rhizobiales > Beijerinckiaceae > Roseiarcus. The sequence goes on from CAWHZY010000021.1 coordinate 415,173, forward strand.
AGCGAGGCGCCTCAGGACGAGGTGGTTGGCAGTTACTTCAACAGCGGGCCGGGGGCGGTCGATGGAATTCAGCGGAGGAAGGTCTCATGGACGACCTCGCCTATGGCAAACGGAACAAGCGAGGCGACTGGACGCCGAGCGCCTTCCTCACGATCGCTCCCGTCTTCGTGCTGCCGCCTAAACCTCTCGCTTTTCTCAAATGGCTGCCTGGATATTTTCTGCCGTGGAACTTGCTGTTTGCCGCGTCCGCGGTCGCCTATGCGCTTTTCGTGCTTCCGGACGTCGAAATCATGAAGACCTTCGCCTGGGGCTGGGTTCTGAGACTCTTTATTGTGAACTGCGTGGCGGTTCTCCTGTTTTATAGCGCCTTCGAATACCGGCTCTATATGTCGCGCGCTCAAGGAAACCGGTTCAAGTACCACGCCAAATTTCCCAACGACCAGAAGAACAACGCCTTTCTGTTCCAGAGCCAGAACCTCGAGGGCATCATCCGCGGATTTGGAACTGGCGTGCCGATCTGGACGGCCTACGAGGTCGGCATCCTCTACGCCTTCGCCAATGGCTACGCGCCCTGGCTCTCCTTCGCCCAGCATCCCTTCTATCTCGGGTGCGTTGCTCTGCTCGTGCCGATCTTCCACGAGTTCCACTTCTTCTGTATTCACCGGCTGATCCACTGGCCGCCGCTTTATCGCTCCGTTCACAGCGTCCATCACCACTCGGTCAATCCGTCGCCATGGTCGTCGCTGTCGATGCATCCGGTCGAGCAGCTCCTTTATTTCTCATCCTCGCTCATCCATGTGATCATTCCCTCGAACCCGGTGCTGGCGATCTATCAATTGCATTACGCAGGCTTCGGCGCGGTCGTCGGCCATATCGGCTTCGACAAGATCGAGACCGGCGCCAAGAGCGCCTTCGACAGCCATGCCTACGGCCACTACTTGCACCATAAGCATTTCGAGGTGAACTACGGCGACGGGCTCGTGCCTTTGGACAAGCTGTTCGGCACCTGGCACGACGGCTCGCCCGACGCTGAGGCGCGGATGAACGCGCGCTACGAGAGGCGCAAGGCGCGGCTCAACGCGGTCAAGGCGGCAGGCTGAAGCGTCTGAAGACGAGGCGCGAATTGTCGCCGCGCTCGGCTCCAGCGCGGCGACGGGGTCGCCGACCGCGTCTATAAGGTCACGCCCCCGTCACGCGCCAGATCACATTGCCCACGTCGTCGGCGACCAGGAGCGACCCGTCCGGTCCCAGCGCCACGCCGACCGGCCGCCCGAACGAGGAGCGCTCGTCGGGCGCGAGGAATCCGCTCAGAATTTCGCGCGACGGCCCGACCGGACGCCCATTCGAGAACGGCACGAAGATAACCTTGTAGCCGCTCAGCGTGCTCCGGTTCCAGGAGCCGTGCTGCCCGATCACCATGCCCTCGGGAAACCCCGGGAGAACGCCGGCGGGCAGCCAGCAGAGCCCGAGCGAGGCGGTGTGGCCGCCGAGCGCATAGTCCGGCTGGATTGCGCTCGCGACCAACGCCGCATCTTGAGGCACGCGGTCGTCGACCGTCTTGCCCCAATAGCAATAGGGCCAGCCGTAGAAGCCGCCATCGCGAACCGAGGTGAGATAATCGGGCGGCGTCTCATCGCCCAGGCCATCGCGCTCGTTGACCACTGTCCAGAGCGCGCCGGTGTGAGGCTCCCAGGCGAGCCCGACGGGATTGCGCAGGCCGGAGGCAAAGATGCGGCTCTTGCCGCTCGCGAGGTCGAGCTCATGAATGGCGGCGCGGCCCTGTTCCACGACCATGCCCTTATCGGCGATGTTGGTCAGCGAGCCGACTCCGATATAGAGCCTCGTCTTGTCGGGCGACAAAAGCAGGCTGCGGGTCCAGTGCCCGCCGCCATTGTGCGTGGTCAGCCTGCGACCGGGCTCGGTGATGCTGTTCGCGCCCGTCGTGTAGGGATAGGCAACCACGCCATCGGTGTTGCCGACGTAGAGCGTATCGGCGAGAAGCGCCATGCCGAATGGCTGCTTGAGGCCGTCGAGGAACGTGTTCTTCGTCTCGGCGACGCCGTCGCGATCGCTGTCGCGCAAGAGCGTGATGCGGTTCGGGCTGTCGCCGAGCGCCGCCGCCCGTCTCATCGTCGCGACCATGGCGTAGTCGAACAGGGTGTTGACCGGGTCCGGCGTGGTCAGCGCTTCGGCGACGAGGATGTCGCCATTCGGCAGCACGTGGATCCATCGCGGATGCTTGAGGTCGGTCGCAAACGCGTTGACCTTGAGCCCGGGAGCGGGGTTCGGCGCCTGTCCCGGGCTCCAACCCCTGGCGGTCGGCATCTTGAGCGTCGGGAGGCTGCCCTGCGGCTTGGCGAGTGGAATGGTAGGATTGCCGCCGAAGGCTTGTGTGACCTTTCGGCCATCCTGCCCCCGCAACACGATCGTTGCAGCGCCGATCTGCTCGACGACACGGGAGAAAATTTCTGAAAACGCCATCGTTAGTGCCCTTCGAATATCGCGCGCATCTTAGTACAGGCTTTTGACGTTTGCGCGCGGAAAGCGTGGGCGCGTCAGCGCAGATTGTAGCGTTCGCGCAAGTCGCTCACTTCAGCCGGCGTCAGCGGGCTGATCGACTGGCCGCGCAGCATGAGGAAGAGCTTGGCCGTCTCCTCAAGCTCCTCCGTCGCATATTGGGCGTTCTCGAGCGACGTGCCGGCGACAACGGGACCGTGATTGGCGAGCAGCACGGCATGGTGCTCGCCGGCGAGGGCGCCGACCGCTTTGGCCAGACTTTCGTCGCCAGGCGGATAATAGGGCGCAAGCGGCAAGCGCCCGACGCGCATCACGAAATAAGCAGTGAGCGGCGGCAGCGCGTCACGCGGGTCGACGTCGGCGAGCAGGCTCACGGCGACCGAATGGGTCGAATGAAGATGCACCACCGCGCGGGCGTCCGGTCGCTGCTCGTACATGCAAAAGTGCAGGAACGCTTCCTTGGTCGGCTTGCCGCCCGAGAGCAAGCGGCCCTCGATGATCGAACTTCGTCAAGTTCGCCGGATCGAGCTTGCCGAGCGAAGCGTTGGTCGGCGTCATCAGCCAGCCGCCATCGCCCAAGCGAACGCTGATGTTTCCCGTCGATCCGAAAGTGAGCCCACGGGAGAAGAGCGAGAGCCCGACCTCGCAGATCTCGTCGCGCGCCCGCGTCTCGTCACCCATGGACCATCCTTATCGCGTCATCGTGAGCGCGCGGGTGAAGAAATCGCGGCCGCCGAAATTGCCGGACTTGAGCGCCATCTGCAATTCGCCGCCGTTTCGCCCGACGGTGCGCATGAGCGGCACGCCCGGCGCGATTTCCGGCCCCAGGCGGAACGCCGAGACGCCCAGCCGATCGACTGCGGCCCCAGAGGTCTCGCCGCCTGCGACGACGAGCCGGCGCACGCCGAAGTCGACAAGTCCGGACGCGATCTCGGCCAGCGCGTGTTCGATCGCGTGGCCGGACTTGTCTCGGCCGTAGCGCGCCTGGAGCGCCGCGACCTGCTCCGGCGCCTCGCTCGACGCGATCACGACTGGGCCTGACCCGATGCGGTCCTTTGCCCAGTTCAGCGCCCGATCGGTCTCGCCAGCGCCCTTGATCAGCGCTTCGGAAGAGAGACGCAGCACGGGAATCTCATTCTCGACCGCCGCGATCTGCTCGAGCGTCGCGCGCGAGCACGAGCCCGCGAGGATCGCAGCGCTCCCGCCTACCGCCTCGAGGGCAGCGGCGTGCGCCGTCCCGGCGCGGCCGCGGGCCAGCGCGCGCGCAAGGCCAAGGCCAAGGCCCGAGGCGCCGACAGAGAACGTGCTCTCAGCCGCGGCGTCGCCGAGCGCTTCGAGATCGCGCTCGAAAACAGCGTCGACAATCGCCGAGCCATAGCCTTGCGCCGTGAGCTCGGCGCGGGCGCGGGAGACCGCTTCGCTTCCCTGTTCGACGGTCATGAGGTCGATGAGTCCGACGGACCCTTTCGACTGCCGCTGCAACACCCGCACAAGATTGGAATCGTGCATCGGATTGAGCGGATGGTCCTTGAGCGGGCTCTCGTTCAGGGGCATCAGGCCGACGAACAGATGACCCAGATAGACGGTCCGTCCCGTCTCTGGAAAGGCCGGCGTCACCAAAGCGCAGCCGCCGCGCGCTTTCGCTCCAAGAGCGTCCGCTACGGGGCCGATGTTGCCGGCGTCGGTCGAGTCGAAAGTGGAGCAGACCTTGTACATCACATGCCGCGCGCCGCGCGCAGAGAGCCAGTCATAGGCGGCTGTCGCCGCCTCGACGGCTTGGCTCGCCTCGACTGAGCGGATCTTCAGAGCGACGACAATCGCTTCGGCGTCATCGACCTTCAAGCCGGGCGGGGGTACGCCGATGGTTTGAATGGTCGAGAGGCCATTGCGGTTGAGCGTGTTAGCGAGATCGGACGCGCCTGTGTAGTCGTCGGCGACGGCGCCCAACAAAAGCGGCATGTCAGACCCTCCTGTAGGGCTTAAACCAGGCGAGGCCCTCGAGCGTGCCGGCGCGCGGGTTGTATTCGCACCCGATGGCGCCGTCGTAGCCAAGCCGATCGAACTCGGCGAACAGGAACGGATAGTTGAGCTCCTCGCCGTCCGGCTCGTTTCGAGACGGAACGGACGCCACTTGGATGTGGCCGACGATCGGTTGCAGGGCGCGGAAAGACATCGTCACGTCCCCGTGCAGGATTTGCCGATGATAGACATCGAATTGCAGCTTCACGTTCGGCAAGCTGAGGCTCTCGATGAGCGCGCTCGTATAGGCGAAATCGTTGAGGAAGTAGGCGGGCATGTTGCGCGTGTTGATCGGCTCGAGAAGCAGGTCGACGCCGCGCTCGGCGAGGATCGGGGCCGCATGGGCGATGGCACGACGGTAGCTCGCCTCAGCCTCGGCATCCTTGCGCGAGGCATTGCCGGCCATCATGTGCACACGTTTGACTTTGGTCGCCGTGACATAATCGAGCGCGCGCGTGAGGCCGCTTTTGAAGTCATTGAACCGCGCGGGCAGAGCGGCCAGTCCCCGCTCGCCTTCGTCCCAGCGTCCAGGCGGCAGGTTGAACAAAGCCTGGGTCAGACGATTTCGCTCGAGCCGCTCGGCGATCGCCTCTGGCGGATGGTCGTAAGGAAACAGAAACTCGACCGCCGCGAAGCCCGCTTCCGCGGCCGCGTCGAAACGGTCGAGAAACGCGTGTTCGGTGAACATCATCGATAGATTGGCGGCGAACTTGGGCACTGTTTTCGCTCCGTAAGGCTAGCGTCGCGTTCGCGGGCTCAAGAGCCGCTCCGCGAGAACGGCCGCGATGATGATCGCGCCAATTGCCGAACCTTGCCAGAATGGCGAGACGCCGAGCAGATTGAGGCCGTTGCGGATCATCACCATGATAAACACGCCGATCAGCGTGCCGATGATCGTGCCTCGGCCGCCATAGAGGCTCGCGCCACCGATCACCACGGCGGCGATGGCGTCCAGTTCGAGCCCGGTGCCGGCGAGCGGATCGATGGACAGGATCTGGGACGACATGAGCGTCGCGGCGATGGCGGAGAGCGCGCCCGAGACCACGTAGGGGACGACGCTGTAGAACAGCACGTTGAGTCCGGCCGTGCGCGCCGCCTCGCGGTTGGAGCCGACCGCGTAAATTGTGCGCCCGCCCTTGGTGTAAGTGAGGTAGGCCCAGGCGAGCGCGTAGAGCACGAGCAAGGTGAGGACGTTGGTCTGGATGCCGAAAACCTCGGTGTAGACGAGATCGTTCAGTTGCGGCGGAATGTCGCTGATCGAGGTTTGCCCCGAGAATATGTAGGCAAGACTCCGTCCGATCGCCATGACGCCGAGGGTGATGACAAACGCGGCGAGGTCGAAGTAAGCGATCAGCAATCCTGAGAAGAGCCCGATCCCAGCGCCCGCAAGCGTTGCGATCGCGATCGCGATGGGAATCGAAAAGTGATGCAGCGCCAGGCCGAGGATGACGCCGGTGAGACCGACCACGGAGCCGACCGACAGATCAATGCCGCCGGTCAGAATGACGAAGGTCATGCCGATCGCCACAATGCCGGTGACGACCGATTGGTCGAGCAGATTGAGAAGATTGTTGGTCTTGAGGAAGTAGGGCGAGAGCAGCGACAACGCCACAGCAATGATAATCGCGAGCGCCAGCATCCTGAGTTCGAGCGGCGCCGAACGAAGGCTAAAGCTTCGCGCCGGGGAGCGCTCGGAAGTGGGCTCAGGGGCGACGGCGCCGATCGGTTTCGAGGTTTCCTGGGTCATAGCGTCGCACGGAACCGGTCTTGAATCGCTGACCGCATCGCCTCAGCCGGTGGGGCGGCGCCGTCGGGCTGGATCACGACGCCGATCGATCCCAGCTCGTGGCCGCGATGGCTATGGACGTCAACCAGCAGGCTTTTCAGGCCGCTTGTCGGATCGAGCACGAAGTCCGAGGAGCGCGCCCGCAAAGCCGTTGAGATCGGCGTCTCGTCGAATCGCGGGGCCGATCCGGCGCTGAGCGAAGGGTCAGCGTTCGGGTTCGCGGTCGCGGTGTTGAGGCAGAACACCCGCTCGTTGTCGAGGATCGCCCAGAACGCGGCGCCGTCGCACTGATTGGCGAGCTCCTGCAACAAGCGCCGGTAGCGCTCCATCGATGCGCGAGGGGCGGCCAAAAGGGTCAGCTTCTCTTCATCGAGATAAGCGGCCGGGACGTTGGCGATCGAAGCTCCATCGCTGACCACGATCACGCGATCGGCGAGCCCGAGCAGTTCCTCGAATTCGGACGAAACAATGAGGATCGCAGCGCCGGTCGCGGCGATGTCGCGCAGGATTGCGTAGATCGAGGCTCGCGTGCCGATGTCCACGCCCTTGGTCGGCTCGTCAAGGATCAACACCTTGGGCTCCAAGCAGCAGCCATCGCGCGATGATGATCTTCTGCTGCATGCCGCCGGAGAAGTTCAAGAGATTGGGCTCGGATAGCCGATCGGGGGGCAACTCGAGACGCGCCATCAGTTCATCGATTTTCTTTTCTCGCTTGCCGTAGCCGAGGCCGAAGCCACGATGCGCGCCAAGGTGTGCGAGAAGCAGGTTCTCGCGCACGGAAAGGTCTGGCACGATGGACTGGCGGCGCCGATCCTCGGCGACGAAACCGATGCCGGCGCGGATCGCCTCGGACGGAGAGCGTGGCGCGAACGGCTTCCCCTGATAACGCATCTCACCGCGGGCGCGGGGGCGCAGGCCGAAGAGCGTCTCGACTGTCTCTGAGCGCCCGGCGCCGACCAGGCCGCCGAGGCCGAGAATCTCGCCGCGATGCAAATCGAGTGAGATGTCGCGGACCATCGGGGGCGCGCGCAGCGCCCGAACGGATAGCACCGGCTCACCGCGCTTGTCGATTGCAACGGCCGAGGTCGCGTAGATCGAGCCTAGATCGCGGCCGACCATCAGGCGCACGAGCTCGGTCTGATTCAGGCTCGAAGTGGGCATCGAGGCGGCGACCGTGCGTCCTTCGCGCATAACGGTGATCTCGTCCGAGATCGCAAACACCTCTTCCAGACGATGCGAGACGAACACGACCGCGCATTGCGCAGCTTCGAGCCGCGCGATCACATCAAAGAGCCGCTCAACTTCACTCGGGCTCAAGGATGCGGTGGGTTCGTCGAAAATGATGAGATTGGCCTTGAGCGCGAGCGCTTTCGCAATCTCGACGAGCTGGCGCTGTGCGGCGGAAAGGTCACGCGCCTCCGCATCGAGGGAGACTGCGTGCTCCTGACCGAGATCGGCGAGAATCTCGCTCGCCCGGCGACGCATGGTCGGGCGCGACAGGCGGCCCGGCCGGCCGAGATCGGGGAGGAAGATGTTCTCGGGCACCGAAAGGTCCGGCGCGAGGCTGGTCTCCTGCATGACCATGGCGATGCCCGCATCCAAAGCCTCGCGTGGGCTGCGCACGTCTCGTGGTTCGCCGCGATAGAGGATCTCGCCGCCGTCACGACGGACGTGGCCGGAGATGACGCGGGAGAGCGTCGACTTGCCCGCGCCGTTGGCGCCGAGCAGCGCATGGGTGACGCCCGGCCGCAAGGTGAGATTGGCGCCGACGAGCGCGCGCGTTTGCGCGAAGCTCTTCGAGATCGCGCGCGCCTCCAGAAGGGGAGCTGCCGGGTCTGTCATGGTTTCAGTCATGAATGAGGCCGGCGCTGACACGCCGGCCTCATGTCTTTGCTATTGGATTTCGTTGGCGAACACTGTCTCTTTGATGGTCGGCAGGATCTGTTCGATGTTCTTGCTCGTGGCGACGACGATCGGAACGGTGATCGTCTTTTCCGGTGTCTTGCCGTTGAGCGAGTCGATCAACGCCTCGCCCGACTTCACGCCCATGAGATAGGGCTGCTGCATGCCGGAGGCGACGATCTCGCCCTTCTTCAAGAGGTCGACAAACTCCGGAATGCCGTCGAAGGCGGCGACGAGAAGCGTGCCATCGCGGTGGCCCGCCTTGATCGCGCGAAGCGCGCCAAGCGTCGGCTGGTCGGTCTGGATGAACATGGCCTTCATATTCGGGTTGGCGGTGAGCATATCCTGTGTGAACTTGAACGTCTCGTCAGCCGTATAGGACTGCATCTGCTGCAGGCCCGCTTCTTTGGTGAGCCCGGCTGCCTTCATGGCGTCGCGGAAGCCAGCGGTGCGCGCCTGGCCGTTCTTGCGCGCCTGCGAGATGGTGATGAGGCCGACGGAGCCGTCGGTCCAGCCCCTGTCCTTCAGAGCCGCAGCCAACGCCTCGCCGACTCCGTGCGCGCCTTGATAGTTGTCGGAGATGATGAACGAGACGTACTCGCCGCTGTTGGTGCCGATGTCCGCGACGACGACCGGGATTTTTGCGCGCGCAGCGAGGGCTAGAACGCTCGGCGCTGTCGAACTGTCAGTGGGCGAGATCGCGATGCCGGCGACGCCGCGCGCGATCGCGTCCTGCGCGTTCTTGAGCTGGGTTTCGGCGCTGTTGTGGGAATCGAGCGCCGTATAGCTATAGCCGGCCTTTTTGGCTTCCGCCTCGATCCCCTTCGAGAGATAGCGCCAGAATGGCAGGTCGAGCCCTGGCGTCAGGTAAACAATCTCCTTCGTATCCGCAGCGCGCGCAGGCGCGGCGAATCCCATCGTCGTCGCGGCGAGCGCCGACACGACGGATATGAGGCCTCGACGGCTGAGTTTCATTTTTTTCCTCCCAATTTGCCGGACCATCCGGCATGAAACGATTGCGGCTCTGCTCTCGCGACGCGGTCGAAGTCAAGCACTCTTCTTCGACTTCGGCGTGTCCGCGAGGATCTCGACGGTGGTCGCGTAGATGCGGTCGATATGCCGCCCGATCGCGTCCGTCGCGGCCTGCGGATCGCGGGCGTTCAGAGCGTTGAAGATCGCGACATGATCGCGATAGCTCTTCTCGATCGCGCCCGGTTGAGAGATCGCCGTCCTGCGGTGGTCGAGCATGAACATATAGAGGTCGGTGACAAAGTCTGCGAGCAACGGATTGCCGCAAGAGCGATAGATCGTGAGATGAAATTCCCGGTCGCAGATCAGGAAATGGACGGGATCGCGCATCGTTTGCTTCTGGATCGCGAGCGACTGCTCAAGGCGGGCAAGCGTCGAATCGTCGATATGAGCAGCCGCTTCCGCGGCGACGGAGCGCTCGATGAGGACGCGCGCCTTGTGAACGGAATCGAGCTCATAGGCGTTGATCGCGCTCGGGCTCGTGACGCCGATCTTGAACGTATCGATCTTCCGGCTGACGACGCGCGTGCGCGAGCCCTGGCTCACCGCGACGACCCCGGTCGCCGCCAGCGTCTGGATCGCGCCACGCACGGTCTCACGGCTGACCGCGAGAAGCGCGGCGAGGTCCCGCTCGCTCGGCAGTTCCTCGCCGACCTGAAGGATGCCCGACGCGATGAGCGAGGCAAGCTTGTCGCTGATCCGTTCGCGCACCGTGCGCCGGCCGATCTCGGCTCTCAGATGCGGAACCTGGGCGAAGACGCTCATCGGCGGCGCACGCAAACTCATTCCGCCAAATCGCTCCACACCGGGCTGGTCCGGTGACTAGACCAGCACGCCGGCTCGCCTATTGTCAAGCATGGGCTGGCGAGGCGAAGCCAGGCGCTTGTATTCCGGCGAAAGCAGGAATCCATCGTCTTGGCCAAGCCCTGGATGCCCGCCTTCCCGAGCATGACACGAGACGGCGCCAGGCCATTGCACGGGCGCTCAAACGTTGAGCGTCGCGCGTGGTTGGGATGCCTTCCCGAAGAACCTTGTCGATGAGCCCGATGAGGATCGCGCCGAGGCAGGAGCCGAGGATCCGTCCCCGGCCGCCAAAAATCGCCGCGCCGCCGACGATCACCGATGAGATGGCGATGAGCTCCAGGCCAAAGCCAGCCAGCGGATCGGCGTCCTTGTTCTGCGCAACGCTCATGAGGCCGGCGATGACCGCGCAGAGCGAAGACAGCCCATAGGAGCGCATGCGCGCGAACCGGGTATTGATGCCGGCGTAGCGCGCCGCCTGTTCGTTGCCACCGACGGAATAGGTCGTCCAGCCGATCGTGGTGTATGCAAGCGCCGCCGCGGCGATCGCAGCGATGATGATGAAGAGAATGATCTGGTTGTTGAAGCCGAACGCGTTGATCTCGCCCAAATGGAAGAAGCGGGATGATCCCCGGCCTTGATTTCGAAGGCGATGTTTTTGCCGCCGGTGAGGCCGAGGATCACGCCGCGGCCGATGAACGGCATCGTCAGCGTTTCGATGAACGCCGGAACTTCGAGAACCGTGATCATGAAGCCGTTGATGAGCCCGATCGTCAGACCCATGACCAGGCGCCAGCACACGGCCGTCCAGACGCCCATGTCGAAGTAGGTCGGCGCGAAAATCATGCCGAAGATCGTTGCCGTCAGGCCGAAGGTGGACCCGACCGAAAGGTCCAACTCCTTGTTGACGATGACGAAGGTCATGCCGATCGCAAGCACGCCATGGCGCGAGGCGTCGCGCAGAACAGAAAAGAGCGCGTCGGTCGATCCGAAGAAGGCGGGATTGAGATAGAGCCCAGCCGCGTAGAGGAACGCCATGATGACGAGAAGGCCTATCTCCCAGCCGCCAAAGAGGAGGGGAGCCTCGCGGCCCATGTCACGAACGCTTGCGTCGTTGGTGAGGGCGGTCATCTGCGCTGCTGCTTGATCTGACGCCACACCGAAGCGCGAATGCGCGCCCGCGCCGTTGCGCGGGTTTGAGCGCGATGAGTCGCGCTCAAATAGAATTAGAGTAAGCCCAGGATTTTCGGATTTGGCAACTCAGGTTCGCCGCCGTCGTCGGTTGGACCGGCAGCCTATTACGCGGCGAGAAGCGGACGCTGCGTAAAGCTCCGCGGGGCTTAGAGCGAACCGATCAAGTCGCTCTAATCATTATTATCTGCGCCATTCAGTTATTCATTCTTTTAGAGGACGCACGGCAAATAGGAGCCGCGGCTCGAGTGGTCTCGAGAGCATTTGGGACCCGGCGCCACTCGCCAGCCTTCGCATCTTCATCCCCTCACCCCAACTGAGCGTCGTCTGAATGCCGTCCTCCAATCTAAAATACGCAGAAGGATCGCGGCCCGCGGCCGGCGCCTCGATTGCGACGGCCAGTCCGATCTCGACCGCGGGAAGCGGGATCACCAAGGCGGCCGGCAATCCGCGCGACGACGGAACGAACGCACAACAGCGATCGCCCGGGGCGCGATCCGTCCAAGCCATTTTGGAGCGCAGCTTTTCACCCGGCGCCGAGGAAGCCGCGGTCGAGAAAGCGCCTTCAGCGACCAAGCGCTTCATCAATGCCGTGATGGCGAGGCGCTTTCTCAAGGTCGCGCTGGGGGTTGGGCTCGTGGTCGCCTTCGGCTGGGCCCCGCTTCGAGCGATGCTGGCGACAACCAGCGTCGAGGCCATCGTCAATGCCCGAATCGAGACGATCCGGGCGCCCATCGAAGGCATCGTCCAGGCGCCTAGCGACAAGACCACGAGCTGGAGCTCGACCGCCGCGCCTCCCAAACTCATCATCAATAACCCCTATGCCGATCGAAGCCGCCTCGATGAGCTTCGGCGGGACCTGAGCACGCTCGAGTTCGCAAGAAGAGACACTTGGGCGCCAGTCGCAATTGACGCAGACCGCGCTCGACACGATCGCCGTTCAGGCCGAAAAATACCGCTCCGGCCGCCTCAAGCTGATCGAAGCGAGACTTGCGAGGCAGACAGCGGAGCTTGAGGCCACGAGCGCGAAAAGGTCTGAAACGACGGCCGCCAAGCAACGCGGCGACCATCTGCAGCAGACAGGCTTCATTTCAGGAGCCGAAAGCGATCGGGTCAATTACGAATTCAACGCCGCGGCCTCCGCTGAAGCCGCGGCTCAGAAGCGTCTCGAGGAAACGAAAGTCGAACGCGACGCGGTCGCCGACGGCGTGTTCATCGGCGACAGCTACAACGATGCCCCAAGCTCGATTCAGCGCGAGACCGAACTCAAGATGAAAAAAGGCGAGCTTGACGCCCAGCTTGCCGGGGTGCGGACGCAAATCAAGCACATCGACGATCAGATTTCGGAGGAAGAGGCGCGCGTGCGGCTCCGGTCCGATGCGACCGTCGCTCTGCCGTCGAAGGGCCGGGTCTGGGAGATGCTGGTCGGGCCGGGCGAGTTTGTGAACAAGGGTCAGGACCTCTTGCGCGTGCTCGATTGCTCGCATCCGATTGTTAGCGCGAATGTCGACGAGCGGGTCTACAACCGTCTGGAGGTCGGAAGCCCGGCGACGTTTCGCCCGCTCGAGGACGGCACGATCTATCACGGGACCGTCGTGAATTTGACGGGCGCGGCCGGAGCGCCCGCGAATTTCGCCATCGCTCCGATCAATCTGCGCAAAAGCCCGTTCTACGTGACGATCGCGATGGACGACATGGGCGACGCCGGCTGCTCAATCGGGCGAACCGGAACGGTCACCTTCGGAAATGGTGACGCCGCTTCCGCCCGCGCGGACAGCGTCGATAGCCGCCCACATCTCAAAGGATCTCTCTCCGAGAGCTGAAGCCGTGCTGGCCTTTGTCGACGATTCTGTTCTCGCGGCCATCCAGCCGGCGTTGGTGACGCTGGGGCTTTTCGTCATTTGCGCGGCGCTCTGGCCAAAACCCGTTACGACGGCGCGAGCCTTCATGGTCGCGGGCAGCTTCGCGATGATGACCCAATATGTGTGGTGGCGGATTGCGGAGACGCTGCCCGCGCCGGCATTCAGCTTCGAATACGCGCTCGCGCTCGCCTTTCTCATCGCCGAGCTGATTGGAATCCTGACCGCCGCGCTCTCGCTCATGTTTCTCACCCGGACGCGAAATCGATCTCCTGACGCAGACGCGAATGCCGAATGGCTTTCGACGCTGGAACACCCTCCCTCGATCGACGTGCTCATCTGCTCGTACAACGAAGAGAAAGAGATCCTGGAGCGCACGATCGTCGGCGCGCTCGGCATGGATTATCCCAATTTTCGTGTCTGGATGCTCGACGACAGCCGCCGCGCCTGGGTGCAGACGCTCTGCGTCGAACTCGGATGCCGCTACCTCTCGCGGTCAGACAATGCGTATGCCAAGGCCGGAAACATCAACCACGCGCTGAAACATATCGCGGCGTCGTCCAACCCTCCCGAATTCGTCTCGATCCTCGACGCCGATTTCGTGCCCACCCCGCAGTTCTTGAAACGCGCGATGTCGCTGTTTCGCGATCGAGGAATTGGCGTCGTGCAAACGCCGCAACATTTCGTCAATCCGGACCCTATTCAGATCAATCTCGGCGCGACGAAATTCTGGCCCGACGAACAGCGCTTCTTCTTCGACATCGTGCTCCCGGCCAAGGATGCGTGGTCCGCCGCATTCTGTTGCGGCACGTCGTCGATCGTCAGGATGGGGCCGCTGATGGAGATCGGCGGCTTCCCGACGGATTCGGTGACCGAGGATTATCTCCTAAGCCTGCGCCTCAAGGAGAAGGGCTTACTCACAGCCTATCTGAATGAGCCTCTGACCTATGGGCTCGCTCCGGAAGGCCTGAAGGAATACATCACGCAGCGGAGCCGGTGGTGCCTTGGCTTCATGCAGATTGCGCGCGGCCGCAGCGGCCCGCTTTCCTCATGTTCGCCGCTCGCGTTCATCGACCGCCTGTCGCTGACCGAGGTGTTCCTCAATTGGACCGCGGTTCCCCTTTCGCGGGCCATCGGTCTGATCATCCCGCCCGTTTCTCTGGCCTTCGGTCTCCACCCTTTCCATGCCTCGCTTTACGACCTCGCGACTCGCTTCCTGCCGTATTTCCTGTGGAGCGGTCTCGTGATGAGCTGGCTCTCCGGCGGAAAAGTCATGCCGATCCTGTTCGACGTGAGTCAGATCATCGTGATGCCCCAGATCTTGAAGGCCGCATTATTTGGGCTCGCGCGGCCCCAGGGGCAAAAATTCGAGGTGACGGCGAAAGGCGGCGATCGCAATCATGGCTTTGTCGAATGGACGGTCATGCGTCCCTTCGTCATCCTCATCGTCCTGTCGCTTGCGGCGGTCCTGTGGGCCTTCTACGTGAACGGGGGATCGAACGAAATTCGCTACTCGAGCCCGGCGCTGGCCTGGACCTGGTACAATCTCATTGTCCTCGTCGTGCTCTGCTTTGTTTGCGTCGAGCGGCCTCGTCACCGAGCCGCTGAGCGGTTCGCATCGCGCGAACTGGTTTCGGTCAAGACGGCCGACCGCACGCAACTCATGCAACTCGCCGACGTTTCCATCACCGGCGCGCGCATCTTTGGCGTTCCGCCAGCCGCTCCAGGGCAATCCATCGAGCTCGAGCTGCCGAACTTTTCCGTTTCCGCAAAGATCGTGCGGCGCGACGGGGATGCGTTCGCGGTCGCTTTCAACCACACCCTGAAGTCGAGAGTGGCTGCGATCCAGCATTTCTATTCCGGCGGGTATCTACGACCGCTCGGCTCGATCCGCATTCTACGCGTCGCGGAATCGGTAGTGCGCAGAGTGTTCGACTAGAGCTGCGCGTGTCCGAATAGATCGTCATCGCGAGGCGCGAAGCGACGCGGCGATCCAGGAGTCGCGAGGCGCGCTACGTTCCCCTGGATTGCTTCGCCATAGCCCGTCCAGAAGGACGGGCGTCTGTCGACGCCCTAGGGCTCGCAATGCTGGGTGGACGGCCCCCGACGGCATCTGTTGTGCCAAGCTGCGGGTGCTTTGTCCCAGCAAGGAGACCGTCCGTCATGACCATTGGCATCATTGGGCTCGATATCGCCAAGAGCGTGTTTCAGGTTCACGGGGAGGACGCCGAAGGGCGCGTCCTTGTGCAGAAGCGGCTCGGCCGGAAGGGGATGGTGAGCTTCTTCGAGAAGCTTCCGCCATGCGTGGTGGCGCTCGAGGCTTGTGGCACGTCGCATTATTGGGGCCGCACGCTGCGGGCTTTGGGCCACGACGTCCGGCTGATCGCGGCCGCTTACGTGAAGCCTTTCGTCAAGCGCAACAAGACCGACGCGCGCGACGCGGCGGCGATTTGCGTTGCGGCGCTGAGGCCGGACATGCGGGAGGTCGCGATCAAGAGCGAGGAGCAGCAGGCTTCGCGGGCTTTGGAGCGTTCGCGCGAGCTCCTGGTCAAGCAACGCACGCAAGCGATGAACAGCCTGCGGGCGATGCTGGCCGAGTTCGGGGTCGTAGCGGCGCAGGGGGCTCGCGGCTTCGCCGAACTGACGGCGCGCCTGACGAGCGACGAGCCGGGGCTTCCGGAGACATTGGTCGGCGCGTTGCGTGTCGTTCTCGCCCAGCTCGACACGCTGACCCCGGCGATCGCGGCGCTGGAGAACAGGATCAAGGCGGTCGTCAAGGCCGATCCGGACATGCGGCGGCCCGCCCGCGTGCCCAGCGTCGGCTTTCTGACCGCCCACCCGGTGGTGGCGGCGATCGGCGACGGACGGCGGTTTAAGAGCGGGCGCGACTTCACCGCCTGGGGCGGCATGACCCCGCGCGAGACATCGTCCGCCGGCAAGCGGCGAATAAGGGGCATGAGCCGGCAGGGGGAAAGCCGATTGCGCAAACTGTTCGCCCTCGGGGCGGTCACGCTCCCGCGCAACGCCCGCTCGCGCCAAGATCGGGCCACCCGATGGCAGCGCGGCATTCTCGCCAGGCGGCCAATGAAGGTGGCGGTGATGGCCCAGGCCGCCAAGACCGCCAGGATCGTCTGGGCGGTCCTCGCCTCGGGCAAGGAGTACGAGCCCGCGGCGGCCTGAGCGAAAGACCCAATCCCCTCTTCCTTCGATCAACCCGGTCGAAGGCAGGCTGAGCAAGGAGCCAAGGAAAGCGACGGCAAAATGGTCAGGACCTGGGTCGGGAAAATCCGCTTCGTCATCGCGCTATCCAAGCGCGCCGCAAGGCTGGGAACCCGATCCGCAGCCCCCATCGTGGCCCGCGGTCATCGACCGCACAAAAAAGGCCGAATACATGACTGCTCCAGACCAGTCGCCCAAGTCTTCCAAAACCCCTTGCGAAACGGGGGCCGTCCATACATGACGATCGCGGTTCGACGCAAATTCAATTTGCGACCGTCGCTAGCCTCGGCCCCCTGGCTTCCCGGATCACGCCACGCCGCTGGTCTCGTCGCCCGCGCGAAGCTCCGCCATAATGTCGCGGATGCGGGGATAAAGCTCGCGGAAGGTTTTATAGCGCTTCTCGTAGAGGCGTGCGTTGCGCGAATTAGGCACAATTCTGAAAGCGGCCGGGTTCCACTGCTTGATCGCTGATCTCGGGACATCGCCGATTGCAAGTCTCGCCAAGAACGCGTCGCCATAGGCAGCGCCAATGCTGACCTCAGGCGCCTCCTGTGCGAGTCCGGAGACATCGGACGTGGCTTGCGTCCAGATCCGGTTCCGCAATCCTCCGCCGACCGCGATGATTGTCGAGGGCGGCGCGCCAGCCTCGGCGTAAGTGTCGAAGATATGCTTGGTCGCGAAGGCGATGCCCTCGAGCGCGGCCCGGTATAGGTCGGCGCGGGTGTGCGCCAAAGTCAGACCGACGATTGCGCCTTTGGCGTTCGGATCATGAATCGGCGTGCGCTCGCCCGAGAAATAGGGGAGAAAAACGAGGCCGCTGGCGCCGGGCGGCGAGGCTTGAGCCTCCGTCGCCAGCGCGCCCATCGCCGCTTCCGGACTGAGGTCTCGCGCCAGCTGATCGGCGAACCAATGGGTGAGCGTCCCGCTGGTCGCAAGCCCGGCCATCGAGGCATATTGGTCGGCGAACAGCCACGGGGCATGCCAGAGCCGAGGATCCCGGATGCGTTCGGACCCGACCCGGATCGTGAATATGGTCGAGCCGTACATCAGCATCATCTCGCCCGCGTCGAGGACGCCGACGCTGATCGCTTCGGCCGCGGCGTCAATCGTTCCAACGATCACCGGCGTCCCAGGCGCGAGCCCCGTTTGCTCGGCGGCGGTCCCCGTGACCGTCCCGGCGATCTCCGTCGTCCAGGCGATCTCCGGCAAGCGCTCAAGGTCCGTGATGTCCGGCGCGAGAGCATCGCTCCATGTTCGGCTCTCGATGTCGTAAAGAGGCGCGACGCTGGACGCGCTGTAATGGTCCGTCACAAAGCGTCCGGTCAGCCGGTGCACCAGGAACGACGTTGAATTAAGAAACATCCGCGCCTTTGCGTAAATGTCCGGCCGGTTGCGCTTGAGCCACAGGATTTTCGGGCCGACGGCCTGCGACGTCAGCGCGTTGCCGCCGTGCGAGAGGACGCGATCGGCGCCGATGCGGGCGGTCAGCTCCTCGATTTCGCGAGCGGCGCGGGTGTCGACGCCGTAAAGCACGGCGTTCATCAGCGGCGCGCCGTTCGCGTCGACGGGCAGCATGCACGGGCCGATCGCGCTTGCGCCGACGGCCTTTACGTCGGACGCATCGAGCCTGCTATCGGCGAGAAGCTTTCGACATAGCCAGACGAAATCGCCCCACCAATCTTGCTCGGCGCGATGCTCGGCCCAACCTGCGCGCGGCACGATGAGCTCATGCGGACGAGACGCGCTCGCCACCACGCGGCCGTCGGCGTCGACGAGGACGCCTTTCGATTCGTAGGTCCCGATGTCAATGCCGAGGGTGGCGTTCATTCCGGATAGTCGTCGCGATTGAGGCTGAAGTCGGCCTCAATGCTCGAGAGTCCGGCGACGAGCAGCGCCGAGAGGCTGACAAGATCGGAGAGATCGCACACCTCGAGAGCCGAATGCGTGTAGCGGCAAGGGAAGCCGAGGTCGATCGCGGCGACGCCGTGATGGACAAGCTGCACATAGGACGAATCGGTGAGCACGCCGACTTGCGCGCTACGCTGCAACGGCAGACCCGCTTGCTCCGCGGCGCGTTCAAAAAGCGAGACCAGCGCGGGATGCGGAATCGTGCCGTTCAGCGTGCCACGTCCATGGAAGCTGTAGAGGCTCATGCCTGGACCGCGCCCGAGCGCAAGATCGCCACGAGCCTGCATGTCGGGCGTATCGGTCGCAAGCATGAGATCAAGCTGGATCGCGATGTCGGGCTTGAGCGCCTGAGCCGCGGGCATCGCGCCGCGCAGATTATATTCTTCCTGCGTCGAGAAAACGAAATGGATCGTCGGTCGTTGACGCATGGGCGCGAGAAGCCGCGCCACCTCCACGATCACAGCGCAGCCAGCGCGATCGTCGACCGAGGCGCCGGCGATCTTGTCGTCGGCAAGCGTGACGGCTCTCGGCGCATAGACAACGGGAGAGCCAATCTTGACGCCTGCCCTCGCAGCCTCGTCGGCGTTTGAGAAGCCGGCGTCGACCAGAATCTCCTGGTAGGGGACGAACTCGATACTTTTCCTCTGGGCTTGTCGCGTGATGGCTCTTGTTGCCGACGATCGCGCGAACGTCGCGGCCCTCGCCAACGCAGATGAGGAGCTCCTGCGCGGCGAGCGCGCGTTCGGGGACGCCGCCGAGACGCTCCAGCCCTAGGAACCCGGTCGGCTCGATTTTCCGGACGACGAATCCGAGTTGGTCCATGTGGGCGAACAGCATCACGCTTGGCCGGCTCGTGTCGCCTTCAGCAGTGGCGATCAAATTGCCGAGCCGGTCGGTCGTCGCAGCGAGGCCTAAGCCCGCCATTTCGACGGCGAGGCGCCGGCGCACACGCCCTTCGTGCCCGCTAAGGCCGGGGATCAGCATGAGCTCCATCGTGAGCGCCCGGAGGCGCTCGCGCGACGGACCGGCGCCGGACACTGGATCCCCGGCTATTTGCCTGCTCCCGCCGTGAGGCCCATGACGATGTAGCGCTCGAGGAAAATTCCTATCAGGAGAAGCGGCGTGATGGCCGCGGTCGCGAGCGCCGCGATCGTCCACCAATTGATGCCCGACGAGCCTGTCTGACTCGCCACCATGACGGGCAGAGTCTGCGCGTCGGACCCGGTCAGGAGCGAAGCGAAGAAATATTCGTTCCAGCAGAGGACGAGCGACAGGATGAAGGCGGCGACCATGCCGGGCAGCGCGATCGGCAAGACGATGCGCAGGAAAGCTCCCCAGATCGTGCAACCGTCCACCAGCGCCGCCTGCTCCATCTCCATCGGGATGGTGTCGAACTGATCGCGCATCACCCAAATAACGATCGGCAGAACCATCAAGGTGTAGATGAGAATAAGGCCGATCCGCGTGTCGAGCAGCGCCAGTCCCTTGTAGAGAACCAGAAACGGCAGCGCGAGGACGACGGGGGGAAGAATGAGTTGCGAAACGAAGAAGAACGAGATGTCCTTGTTGCGCCACGGGCCGAACTTGTAGTCGAAACGGCTGAGCCCGTAGGCGGCAAGCGAGCCGATGACAATCGCGAAGGCGGAGGCGCCGATCGAGCAGATAACGCTGTTGATGAATTTGCTTAAGAACTCCTCGCGCACGTTCGACGTGTTGAAGAACGTGTCGGGTGAAAGGCCGAGCGATTGCCAGCCCCTCCAGCTCGGCATGAAGTCGACCCACGGAATGAGATGACCTTGCGTAACGTCGCGCCCGAGTTTTACCGAGGTCGATAGGGTCCAGTAGATGGGAAAGAGCGCAATGAAGGTCCAAATGATCAGAAGTGCGTAGATCGCGATGCGTCCGATGACTCGCGTAAAACTCCGTGGCGCGACGGCGTCGTCGCGCTCAGCGAGCGCATTGGCGTCCGCGGCCGCGTCGACGGTCATCATGGGCTCTCCGTCCTGATCGCGCGCCTCATGTCACCTTCCGCACGTAGCGGTTGGCTACGTTCAGGATGAGGGTGATGAAGATGATGATAATAACGAGATAGACCTCGGCCACCATCGTCGCATAGCCGACATTCGAGCGATCGCGGTACTCGCGGTAGACGAAGCTCGAAATCGTGTCCGTCGCGCCGCCCGGCCCGCCCGCGGTGACGTTGATGACGATGTCGGCGAGCTTCAGTTCGAAGATCGTGCGCAGCACGATCGCCGTTATGCTGACCGGCAGCATCAGGGGGAAGGTGATCTCCCAGAAGGACTGCCAGCCGGTGGCGCCGTCGACCTTGGCGGCCTCCTTCACCTCATGGGGCAGCGCCTGCAAGCCGGCGAGCAGCAGGATCACCATGAAGGGGATCCAGACCCAGGCGTCCATGGCGATGATGGCGGTGCGGGCGATCCAGGGGTCGGTAAAAAAGGCGGCGTTCGACCAGCCGAGCCATCTGGCGAAATTCGCCAGAGGCCCGAAGCGGTTCTCCATCAGCGACTTCCCGATCATCCAGCTGATCGCCACCGGGCTCAGCATGAAGGGCAGGAGGAAGGCGATGCGGAAGAACTTGCGGCCGCGAATGTCGGCGTTGAGCAGCAGCGCAAGTCCGAAAGCGATCACATACTGAACGAGGACCGTCAACACGTAGAAGACCATGTTGCCGAGCGCGTTCCAAAAGTAGGCGTCGCCCCAAAGCGTGCGCAGATTGTCGAGGCCGTTGAAGTGATGACCGCCCTGCGCGTTGAGGTTCCAGTCGGTGAAGGCGATGGAGAGGCCAAAGAGCGTCGGGAAGATCACCATGGCGCCGGTGAACAAGAGGGCGGGCAGCACGAACAAGCGTTGCTGTCCGAGCACGCCATGCTCCAGAACCTGGGCGATCGCCAGCGCCATGCACCAGACGAAGAACGCATAGAGCGTCGGGCGCCAGTCGGCAAAGCCGATCGAGGCGAGGCCGGCCGCATCGGCGATTTGCAGCGCCGCGACGACAACCAGCAGGGCCGAAGCGAGACGGAAGATCCACTTGCCGAGCGACAATCGCCCGGGGAGCACGTCTTCGTGCGCTGCTTCAAGTCTCCCGCTGCTCACAGCGCCCTGTCCGTCTTCGCGCTTCGCATTTCAAAAGCAAAAAAACCCGGAGCAATTCCGTCCGCGACGCGCGAAGCGCGCGGACGGAATCGAGCCGAGAGCTGCGTCCCTTAAGTCAGACCCATCGCGATCCGATAGTACTTGACCTGGTTCTCGCGACCGAGCTTGTCGGTCAGCTTGTCCCAGGCGGCCGCGACATTGTCGGCGCCCTGCTGGGCGGTTTCCTTGCCCGCGAAGACTTTGCTCAGCTCGTCTTCGGCGATGCTGTAATATTGGAAGATGCCCGGAATGCGGGGTTCGATCGCCGAGTTCGGGTGGTTGTAGGAGGTCGACTGCGAGTCCATGTACGATCCGATATACTTCTTGTCGTAGCCGGCGAGCGCCCACAGGTCGAGGTTGGTGTGGCTCTTCCGATAGGGCTGGAATCCCGACGGATAGGCCGCGGTCCACATGGACAGGTCCTTGCCGCCGAGGTGCGCGGCCGCGCTCCACGCGGCCTTATGCCGCTTCGGATCGCTGTCGACCGTCTTCATCACATAGATGCCCCAGCCGAGATAGGCCATGTTGGGGGCGACGTTCGGCCCGGTAGGCAGCTTCTCCCACGCACCCTTGCGGAAGTTATAGACGTCGTCCGAGGCGGGCAGGATGTCGAAGTCGAGCACGTCGCCGATCGTCGCGGTGTCGCTGGTCTTGGCGACCGTGCCGATGTCGCCCCACCATTCCAGGAGCGATCCCGTGCCCGGCAGGAATTGCTGGAAGGCGGTCGTGCCGGGATCGGCGTTGATCTGGTCCGCCGGCTCGTAGGGCAGAAGGTCGACGACATCCTGGATCGCGCGCACCCAGCCGGGGTTGTTGACGAGCGGCTTCATGTTCTCGTCGAACATCCAGTTCTTTTCGCCAGGATACTTCGTATAGGCCGTCGAGCGGCTCGCGGTGAAATAGAACTGGAACCCGCCCCAAGGTTTCGGCTGGTCGAGGAACCCGTAGACTTCCTTGCCCTTGACCTTCTTGCCCTTGAGGAACTTGGTGACCTGCTGCACCTGCTGCCAGGTCTTCGGCGGGCCCCAGGTCTCGAGCCCCGCCTTGTCCTTCCAGTCCGCCCATTGCTTGGCGAGATCGGAATCGCCGAACACGTCGGTGCGTCTGTTCATCGTGTGACAGTCGCTGTCGATGCAGGTGCGATGGATCTTGCCGTTCCAGGTGCCGACCGGCGGCTTGAGGTAATTGACGTAGTCGTCGAAGTCGACCTGTGTCTTCACCCAGTCGGGCATTTCCGACAGAAGGTCTTTCACGCCCATGTCGCCTTCGAACGGCGCACCCATCTCGATGATGTCGAAGTCGACGGTGCCGGTCGCAATCGATTGCTGCAGGCGGGCGTTGTAGTCGCCCTGGGCGAGATCGATCCACTTGATCTTCGCGCCGGTATAGGCCTCCCATGGCGTCAGGAAGCCGCGAAACAGGAAGTTGTGGAGGTTCTGGTTGTTGAGTCCCATGAAGGAGAACTCGACGCCAGCGAATTCGCCCGGCTTGACGTTGGCCTTGGTCGGCCCGAGGCAGAGGGCGCCGACCTTCTGCCAATCGGCGTCGGTCGGCGAGCCGTTGCCGGCGCCCGGGATCTTCATGATCTGGGAGACGATGCTGTCTTCGGCAAAGGACGGCGTAGAGGACAGGACGGACGAGCTTGCGGCCAGCGCGGCGGCGCCGGCTGCCCCTTTCAGGACATCGCGCCGGCTTCTCTGCATCGCCATGAGTTGTTCGTAGATTTGGACACGCATCGATTATTCCTCCCTCTTGCGCCGACATAGCGATTCCGGACAGGCGGACGTCGCACCACGCTCGCACTTACCCAACGCGCGGCTAGCGCAAGTTCCAGGACTTAAGCTGGCGTTTTGAGCCAAAGTCAATTGCCGGAACCCCGGGCATTTGCCCGCTCCAAGGCGAGCGCTTTGCGCAAGTGCGCGAGAATGCGGTCCCGCCCTTTTACTCCAAGCTCGACGCCCGCCTCGCGGGCGGAGCGGGAATGCCATTCGTCCTCGCGCTTCTATTGCAGCCGCTTGCCGCTTTCGGCGTCGAACAGGTGGACCGCGTCCAGGTTTGGCGAGAGCAGCAGGCTTTGGCCCGGCTGCGCCGATATGCGGTCACGGAAGACGGTGACGATCGGATGGCCTCCGACCTTGGCGAACACCTGGGTTTCCGAGCCGGTCGGCTCGACCACGGAAACCTCGGCCTTGAAGTCGCTGCCGATGGCGAGATGCTCCGGCCGAATACCATAGATGCAAGGGCGTCCGTCAATGTTACTCGGCGCCGATTTGAGAGGCAGCTCCACGCCGCCTTCGGTAACGAAAACAGGCTTGCCTTTCACGGCGACAGCCCCTTTGAGCAAATTCATCGAGGGAGATCCGATAAAACCCGCGACGAAACGGGTCGCCGGCCGGTCGTAGAGTTCAAGCGGAGCGCCCATCTGCTCCACCACGCCGTCGCGCATGACCACAATTCGATCGGCCATCGTCATTGCCTCGATCTGGTCGTGCGTCACATAGACCGTCGTGGTTTTCAGGCGTTGATGCAGCTCCTTGATTTCGGCGCGCATCTGCACGCGTAACTGAGCGTCCAGATTTGAGAGCGGCTCGTCGAACAGAAAGACCTGCGGATCGCGCACGATCGCCCGCCCCATCGCGACACGCTGCCGTTGTCCGCCCGACAATTGCCGCGGGTAGCGGGAAAGATAAGGAGCAACATGGAGGATATCGGCGGCCCGCTTGACGCGCGCCTGGATCTCCTCCTTCGGCGTATTGCGCAGTTTTAGCCCAAAGCTCATGTTCTGTTCGACGGTTTTGTGCGGGTAGAGCGCGTAGTTCTGAAACACCATCGCAATGTCGCGATCCCGCGGCGGCAGGTTGTTGACCACCCGCGGTCCGATCTTGACCTTTCCCTCGGTGATCAACTCAAGGCCGGCAATCATTCGCAGAAGCGTCGATTTCCCGCATCCGGACGGTCCGACGAGCGTGACGAATTCGCCATCGGCGATCGAAAGCGAGACGCCGTGAATGACTTCGACGCCGCCGTAAGCTTTGCGCGCATTGACAACGTCGACCGACGCCATTCTTCTCTCCAAACGCGATTTCCAGTGCGATGCCAGGGTTCAGCGTAGTTCATTGCTGAATTGGCGTCGAGCGCGGAGACACGCGATAGGGCAATTCGGGAGGGCGGCTTGCGAGTCAGAGGCGTATACCTGGAAAACGTAAACGCGACTGACGCCAATAGCGAGCTTGGCGCCGGCGCAAACATCGAAAGACAGGGGAAATGACCGAGGGGCACAGGCCGCGCATCGCCGTCGTCGGCAGCAACATGGTGGACCTCGTCACCTATGTCGATCGGATGCCGATCAAGGGTGAGACCGTCGAGGCGCCGAGCTTTGAAATGGGCCACGGCGGCAAAGGCGCCAATCAGGCGGTCGCCGCCGCCAAGCTGGGCGCCTCGGTTGTGATGGTCACGGCCGTCGGCGACGACATGTTTGCGGACGCCACCATACGCAATCTCGAGGCGGTTGGGGTCGATACGAGCCATGTGCGGCGCGTCAAGGGAAAGCCGAGCGGGGTTGCGCCGATCATGGTCGAGCCGAACGGCGAAAACTCGATCCTGATCGTGAAAGGCGCGAACGCCGATCTCTCGCCCGCCGACATCGATCGCGCCGCCGATGTTCTGAAGACCTGCGATCTCATTCTTATGCAGCTCGAAGTCCCGCTCG
The DNA here is from genome assembly GCA_963833955.1 of uncultured Alphaproteobacteria bacterium. Taxonomy (GTDB): domain Bacteria; phylum Pseudomonadota; class Alphaproteobacteria; order Rhizobiales; family Beijerinckiaceae; genus Roseiarcus. The sequence goes on from CAWHZY010000021.1 coordinate 440,266, forward strand.
AAACCGTCTACGCGGCCATCGCCTTCGGCAAGCGCCACGGCGTGAAGACAGTCCTCAACCCGGCTCCGGCGACGGCGGCGCTCGACGTGGATCGAATTCGCGATGTGACGTTCTTCATCCCCAACGAAACCGAGCTCGCGATCCTGACCGGCATGCCGGTTGATACGGAATCGAGCATCGTGACCGCCGCGCGAAGTTTGCTCGACAAAGGTTTTGGGACCGTGATTGTCACGCTGGGATCGCGCGGCGCGCTTCTCACAACGCCGACCGACGCGCGAAGAATTGAGCCGGTTCCGGTGAAGGCTGTCGATACGACGGGCGCCGGCGACGCCTTCGTGGGGAGTTTTGCGCGTTTCTTTGCCGACGGCGTTCCTCTGGAGGCTGCCTTGAAGCAGGCGGCGCGTTACGCCGCGGACTCCGTCACCCGGCGCGGCACCCAGAAAGCCTATGCATCCGCGGATGAATTCAAGACGTTTTGCGAAACGTTGGAGGGAGGCGGTTAGGCGAGGAGCGGCTCGCCATTTCAGATCCTATCGCTCCTTGAGCCGGCTCGACAAGGCTTGACGAACTTTGCGGCGGCGTGAAATGTTCGCCACAACTTCATGGGACCAACAATTCAGCGAAATCCCGGCTTCTCATGATTCCTCCTCCGGTCGATCGAACCGCATCTTCGGGCGCGTCGCTGGTGCGCGTCGCAGGAATGACCAAGAGCTTCGGAGGAGTTCGAGCGCTCCGCGGAGTGAGCTTGGAAGTGCGGGCGGGCGAGGTCCATGCGCTTCTCGGAGAGAACGGCGCCGGCAAGTCAACGCTGATCAAGATCTTGAGCGGCGTGCACAGCCGTATTCAAAAAGGATCCCCCCTGCAGAACTGACGGGTGCCTGCAAACGCAGCAAAACCGGGCTGCAATTGAGAGGTTCCATTGACGCGTAAGGCTGAGATGAAAGGGTGTGCGGGCGTCGAAATGACGCCCGCCTCCCGTGAGCTTCAGCCCGCTTCGAGTTCGAGTCCCCGCTTGCGGAAAAGCGCTTCCGGCGACGGCGATCGGCCGCGAAAGGCGCGATAGGCTTCGTCATAGTCGCGGCTGCCGCCGGCCGCATAAACGAAATCATTGAGACGCTTGGCGATCGCGGGATCGAAGATGTCGCCGCTCTCCTCGAACGCCTCGAAACCGTCAGCGTCCAGAACCTCCGACCACAGATAGCTGTAATAGGCGGCCGAATACCCGCCCGAGAAAATGTGCTGGAAATGCGGAGTTCTGTGACGCATGCCGATCGCGTCGGGCATGCCGATCCGCTTGAGTTCCTGGCGCTCGAACGCAACGACATCGACCCCTTCAGGCGAGGGATCGAGATGGAGCTTCAAGTCGACCAGCGCGGAGGCTGTGTATTCGACGGTCGCCCAGCCCTGATTGAACCGGCGCGCCTTGAGGAGTTTGTCGACCAGCGCCTCGGGCATCGGCTCGCCGGTTTTATAGTGGAGCGCAAAGCGTCGCAGCATCTCTGGCTGCAAGATCCAATGCTCAAAGACCTGGGAGGGAAACTCGACGAAATCGCCGGCGACATGCGTGCCCGAAATGCGCGGGTAGACGACATCCGACAGCATGCCGTGCAAGCCATGGCCGAATTCATGAAACAGCGTCCGCGCGTCGTCGACGCTCAACAGACTGGCCTCGCCGTCGCCGCTCCTGGCGAAGTTCATCACGTTGACGACGATCGGCAATTGCGGTCCGTCAAGCTTCTGCTGGCCGCGGAAGCCGCTCATCCACGCGCCGCTCCGCTTTGATGGCCTCGCGAAGTAATCGCCCAGAAACAGCGCTTTTGGCGCGCCGTCGCGCGCTCTCACTTCCCATGCGCGAACGTCGGGATGATAGAGGTTGAGGTCGAAGCGCTCGGTAAAGCCAAGGCCGAACAGGCGGCTTGCGGCGTAAAAGGCGGCCTCGACGATGCGGTCGAGCTGCAAATAAGGCTTGAGCTCGCTCTCGTCCAAGTCGAACTCGGCCTTGCGCCGCTTCTCCGCGAGATAGCGCCAGTCCCAGGGCGCGAGTTTGAAGTTTCCGCCTTCGCCGGCGGCGAACGCCTGCAGCGCCTCCTCATCCTTGCGCGCGCTGGCGACGCCGGGAGCCCAGACCGACTCGAGCAAATCGAGCGCCGCCCGCGGCGTTTTCGCCATCGTGTCAGCGAGGCGGTAGTGGGCGTAAGTCTCGTAGCCCAAAAGCCGCGCGCGCTCGGCTCGCAGGCGCACCAGCTCCGCGGCGATGGCGCGATTGTCTGTCGCGCCGCCGTTTTCTCCTCGAGCCGTCCAGGCACGGAACGCGGTCTCGCGAAGATCGCGGCGCGCCGAGAATTGCAGGAATGGCTCGATGCTCGATCGCGAGAGCGTGATCGCATACTTCCCCGGATGGCCCCGATCGGCGGCGCTGCGCGCGGCGCTCGCGATGAAGAAATCGGGCAGGCCCTCGAGATCCGACTCGTCGAGCAGCATGAGCCAGTCTTTTTCGTCCCCAAGCACATTCTGGCCGAACTGAGCGGCGAGCGTCGCCAACCGCTCGGCGATTGCGGCCAGTCGCACTTTGGCCTCGGACGAGGCGGCCGCGCCCGCGCGGGTGAAATCGAGATGATAGCGGTCGAGCACACGCGCCTGCTCGGCCGAAAGGCCGAGATTCTCCTTCTCGGCGCTGATCGCGTCGATGCGCTTGAACAAAGCCTCGTTCAGATAGGTCTCGCTGCGATGGCGCGCGAGAACGGGCGCGATCTCGCGCTCGATCGCCTGCAGCTCGTCATTCGTGTGAGCGCCGGCGAGATTGAAAAAAACGCTCGCCACTTTGTCGAGGCTGCGGCCGCTGCGCTCCAGCGCGTCAATCGTATTGGCGAAGGACGGCGGTTCGGGATTGGCGGCGACGGCTTCGATCTCCGCGCGCGCTTGGGCGAGCGCCGCGTCGAAGGCCGGCGGAAATTGGCGAGGCTCGAAGCGGTCGAACGGCGGCGCCTCGAATGGCCCGGTCCAGGGTTCGAGAAGCGGGTTCGTGTCGGTAGGCGAGGGGGACGTCGGGGTTTTGGGGCTCATGCCTCTCAGCTAGGAGGTCGAGCCACGCTACGCAACCCGCGCCGCGCTGTGGCGACGCGCTCTCAGGATCGAATCGCGCCCTGCCGTGTTGTCATTCCACGCAACGCGGGAATCCATGGGTCGGGTCAGGCCAGCCTGGATGCCCGCTTATGGCGGGCATGACAGGGGCGTCGTCTTTGGATTGCGCCGGCTGGAGGGGGCGCCTATTTCCCGCCTGCCTGCACCTTCTTCACATAGTCGTCGACCGCGTCGACGACCTTCTCGTCCGGGTGATCCTTGCAGAAGACGATGACTTCATGGATCCCCTGTTTGGCGCGCGGGATGTTCACCACGTGTCGCTTCATGTGGCCGTTCCACCAGCCGCTGTACCAGGCGCCGAGAAAGTCCGCGTCCTCCTGGAAGGTGCCGGCGAGCTGAGCGCAGGTCAGCGCCCGCACATTGAGATAGCCTTTGTCGTCCATGTAGGTCTTCAATTCGACCTGGGCTTGCGACGCCGAAACGGACGCGATCAGGCCCGCCGCCGCGATGAGCGCGACACGCAAATCGATCCGACCAAGCCTTGCTGAAAGCCTTGTGCTTGAGGCAACCATGTTTCTCTCTTTCCGATCTCATGAGTTCAACGAGGCGCGCCTTTGGCTGTCCGGTAGAGCAGCGAGCGCGCAAGGCGAAGCTATTTCTCGTCGTTGACCTTGATGCCCTGTTCCTTGCGCATCAGCTTGATGTTGATGTCCATCGCCGTGATGACCTTCGTCTTCGGGTTCGCTTTGCAATAGACGATGACCCGGTGCTCCAGCTCCTTGGCGCGATCGACCTTCAATTTGCTGTAGCCAGCGAGGCCGTTGTACCAGCCGCTGTACCAAACCGTCATAAAGTCGGCGTCTTCCTGGAAGGTGTTGGCGAGCTGAGCGCAAGTCAGCTTCTGGACATCCAGGTTGCCCTTCGCGTCCGCATAGGTGTTCAGCTCGACCTGAGCTTGCGCCGCGCTGGCGCCAAACAGCGCCATCGCACAAAGCGATATCATGAATTTCATTTGTTCCCTCCCCAACTCAAGCGCGGCTGCGTTTCGAAGGCGGTTGAGCGGATATCGGTTGCGCCGCGTTCAGTCCACACTGTTCACACAAATCTCCCTGAACTGGATCAAACCGCCGGTCAAGCCGCCGCCGCGCGGCGATTTCTGTTGTCCACCGCCGTCATACAAGCGCCAGCAATCGTCCGCTCGCGAGCCAGAAGCAATCCGGCTCAGCATCCTCACGAGATAGTGGGGAACGAACAGGCCCGGCGCGTCATCCCATTCCGCCGGCTCGAAACATTTCCAGCCTACGAGCCCGATCGTCTGGCTGCGGCTCAAGCGCGCCTCCATACGGCTGCAAGAGCGCGCGTCGTAATGTCCGCAATCGAGGGGGCGGCGACGAAGAAGGCCGGCATGTCGGATCGCGCCGGCGTGTTGGCGGCGCTTAAGGACATAAAGTTTCAAGGCGTCGCCTATGCGGCGCCCGAGCTTCCGCGAGATCGACCAGATCGGCGGGCGCTACTCCTCGCTACACAAACGCGTATTTACTTTCGCTTTCGGCGGGCGCCGCCTTGCTGTGCGTAAAACTCGAAGCAAGGCGGCGGAAGGAGCGTTAGGAAAGGTTCAAGCCGCCGCCTTCTGATAGTCCTTGATGTCGGCGAAGGCGACCTTCGGCCAGCGCTCCTGCTCGTAGCGCAGATTGAAGGCGCTCGAGGCCATGAACACGGGCGCGCCGTCGAGATCGGAAGCGATCGAGGACGGATAGGCGTCGAGAAACCTGCCCATCTCCGCCTTGTCGCTAGATGAGACCCAGCGGCAGATCTCGAAGCGGCTCGGCTCGAAAGTCACCGGCAAGCCGTATTCAGCGTTGAGCCGCTCGGTGAGCACGTCGAGCTGCAGCGCCCCGACCACGCCAACGATCGCCGCCGCGCCGTCATGCGGCAGGAAGACCTGCACCACGCCTTCTTCCGCCATCTGCTGCAACGCCTCGCGAAGTTTCTTGGCTTTCATCGCATCCGAAAGTTTGACCCGGCGCAGAATTTCCGGCGCGAAGCTCGGCACGCCGCGAAAGACGATCTCCTCGCCCTCGGAAAGCGTATCGCCGATCCGCAAGAGCCCATGATTGGGAATGCCGACCACGTCGCCGGCGAAGGCCTCCTCCGCGAGCGAGCGATCCTGGGCGAAGAAGAATTGGGGCGCCGACAGCGTGACCGGCTTGCCGGTCCGGACGAGCTTCGCCCGCATGCCGCGCTGGAGCTTGCCCGAACAGACGCGCATGAAGGCGATGCGGTCGCGATGGTTGGGATCCATGTTCGCCTGGATCTTGAACACGAAGCCGGTCATCTTGGGCTCATCGGCCTTCACCGTGCGGCTCGCCGCTTCCTGCGCGCGCGGGCTCGGTGCGAATTCGGCCAAAGCGTCGATGAGGTCCTTCACGCCAAAATCCTTGAGCGCGCTGCCCCACAGGACGGGGGTCATATGGCCTTCGAGAAACGCCTTCTTGTCGAACGGCTTCAGGCCCTCGACCGCGAGGTTGAGCTCTTCGATCGCTTGGGCGCGCTCGTGCTCAGGCAGGAGCTCCGCGACGCGCGGGTCGTCGGGCCCGTTGACGGCGAACGTCCGGGCGTCCTTGCCGAGTGGCGTCAAGCGGCTACGCCGAATGTCATAAGCGCCGGCGAGCGAGCGTCCGCGGCCGATCGTCCAGGTGAGCGGCGCCGTCTCGAGCGCAAGCGTCTTCTCGACCTCGTCGATGAGATCGAACGGATCGCGGGTTTCGCGGTCCATCTTGTTGATGAAGGTGACGATCGGGATATCGCGCAGACGGCAGACCTCGAACAATTTTCGTGTACGCGCCTCGATGCCCTTGGCCGCATCGATGACCATGACGGCCGAGTCGACGGCGGTGAGGGTCCGGTAGGTGTCCTCGGAAAAGTCCTCGTGGCCGGGCGTATCGAGAAGATTGAAAACGCAATCGCCATATTCGAACGTCATCACCGAGGTCACGACGGAAATGCCGCGCTCGCGTTCGATGCCCATCCAGTCGGAGCGGGTCTGGCGGCGATTGGCCTTGGCGCGCACTTCGCCGGCGAGCTGAATGGCGCCGCCAAACAAGAGCAGCTTTTCAGTCAGCGTCGTCTTGCCGGCGTCGGGGTGCGAGATGATCGCGAAGGTGCGTCGGCGCGCGACGGGGTTCGGGTCAGTCATGGTCTTTGGGTTGTAGGGAAGAAGCCCCTTACTTAGTGTGGATGGACCGGAGAGGGAAGAGCGCACCCGCTCGAGGGCGTCGAGGGACGGCGCACCGCAGGCCTCCGTCGATCGGACAGCGCCCTATCCAGCTTTGGATTCTTCGGCTTGACCATATTGTCCGATACGTTTGGTATGGGTTATGAACTTGATATTGACGCGCCCGCAAAAAACCGGTGAGACGAATGCGCCGCGCGCGGAGGAGGAATGGATCGCAAGTGGCTGCCGCTCAACGCGCTCAGAGCGTTTGAAGCGGCCGGACAACATCTCAGCTTCACCGCCGCCGCCAACAGTCTGACGGTCGCGCAGAGCGCGGTCAGCCGTCACGTGATCGTGCTCGAGAATTTTCTCGGCGTGGCGCTGTTCGAGCGCCGGCCCCAACAGCTGGTGCTGACCGAGGCGGGGCGGCACATCCTGCCGGTCGTCTCGAAGTCCTTCGACCGTATCGACCAGGCGCTGGGCGAAGTGATCAAGGAGAAGGGTCGCCCGAAGCGAGTGCTCAAGGTCGCGCTTCCGACCTCGTTCGCTCACCGCCTCGCCATTCCAATCTTAAGGGATTTCCGCTCCGAAAACGCCGGCATCTCGCTCGAAATCGTCTCCAAGCCGACGACCGGGCCGGAAGTGGACGGCGACATTGACATCGCCATCGTCTATTCCGAGCCCCGCGTCACCGACGCGATCCATGACCTCTTGTGGATGGTGCGCTCGACCCTTCTGTGCAGCCCGAAGCTGCTCGAAGGGACCGACGCCAGCGATCCGTGGCGGCTCATTGCCGCGAGCGACCTCCTGCATCTCAAGATCGATGGCCGGCCGCGCCACTTTTTCTGGGAAATGTTTGTGCGCTCGATCGGACGTCCCGATCTCGCCGTCGATCGCGGCTTGGTTTTCGACACCCAGCAGCTCGCGGCGCAATACGCGATGATGGGCGACGGGCTCGCGCTGCTTGATCCGCTGCTGTTCCACGAGGAGATCAAGGCCGGACGACTGGTGCGCCCCTTCGATCTTTGGCTTGACGAAGGCTACGGCTATTATCTGACCACCCATCCCGAGGACCTGAGCAACGAGGCGGTGGCGTTGTTCCGCTCCTGGCTCATTGCGCGGTTTTCCGGGGGCGCGCCGGCGCCGGAACCGGAACCCGCCGCCGACGGGCCGAAGCTGCAAGCCGCCCCGGCCGAGCCGCCAAAGCTGCGCGCGGCGAAATAGGCGCCTGAGAAGCCTGGCGCTGAATTGGCATGGCCAGACGCCATTTTGGCGTGCGCGTGGTGAGCCGGCTGCGTTAGAACACGGCTGGCGGCGAATTGCGATCGGCGCTCTCTGACGAGAATCCGGGGAAGGTCATGACGACGGATTCGCCGCCGCAGGAAACCGGGCGCCGCGCCGGCGCACGACCGAGCGGGGCGGAGGGTCCGCCGCGCCTCAGCCCCTGGGCCAGCCAGAGTCTCCGTTCGCTCCGGTCGAGCTTGTTTCGCGCGACGAGCTCGAATCGATCCATCAGGCCGCGCTCGCTGTGCTGAAAGAGATCGGGATCGACTTCCTGCACGATGAAGCGCGAACCATCCTGAAGGACGCCGGCGCCGAGGTCGATCCCGCCTCGCGCCGCGTCCGCTTCGAGCCCGCGTTGGTCGAGGCGCATATCGGGCTTGCGCCGCGGGCGTTCAGGCTGCATGCGCGCAACTCCGCGCGTGATCTTTCGATCGGCGGCCGGCACGTCGCTTTCGGCACCGTGGCGAGCGCCCCCAATTCGTTTGACCGGTTGGGGGACGGCGGCCCGGCGCCAGGCGCGACTATCAGAACTTCATTCGCCTCGGGCAGAGCTTCGATTCGATTCATTTCATCGGCGGCTATCCGGTCGAGCCGATCGACATTCCCGCCTCGATCCGCCATCTCGATGCGCTGTTCGACATGCTGACGCTGTCCGACAAGCCGGTGCACGCCTACAGCCTCGGGCGCGAGCGCAATCTGGACGCCATCGAGATGGTCAAAATTGCGCGTGGGCTCGACGACGAGACGCTGGAGCGCGAGCCCTCGCTATTCACGGTCATCAACTCGTCGTCGCCGTTGAGGATCGACGCGCCGATGCTGGAAGGAATCATCCAGATGGCGCGCCGCAACCAGGTGGTGGTGATGACGCCGTTCACGCTCGCGGGCGCGATGGCGCCGGTAACGCTCGCCGGCGCGCTCGCGCAGCAGCATGCCGAAGCGCTTGCGGGCCTGGTCATGACCCAGGCGGCGCGGCCGGGCGCGCCCTTCGTCTATGGCGGATTCACCTCGAACGTGGACATGAAGTCGGGCGCGCCGGCCTTCGGCACGCCGGAATATATGAAGACAGCGATCGTCGGTGGGCAGCTGGCGCGCCGCCTTGGCCTGCCCTATCGCTCCTCGAACGCCAACGCCGCCAATTCGCTCGACGCCCAGGCGGCCTACGAAAGCGTGTTCTCGCTCTGGGGCGCGATCATGGGCGGCGTCAACTTTCTCATGCATGGCGCGGGCTGGATGGAGGGGGGCTTGCAAGCCTCGTTTGAGAAAATGGCGCTCGACGCCGATCTTTTAGCCATGGTCGCCGAGTTCCTGCGGCCGCTGCGCGTTGACGAAGCGGAGCTGGCGCTTGAGGCGATGCGGGAAGTCGGCCCCGGCGGGCATTTCTTCGGCGCCGAGCACACGCAGTCGCGCTATCGCACCGCCTTTTTCCAGCCCACCATCTCCGACTGGCGCAATTATGAGACTTGGCGCGAAGCCGGCTCGCCGACCGCGGTGGATGCGGCCGAGCGCATCGTCGCCGACCGCCTGCGCGATTTCGTCGCGCCTCCGCTCGAGGCCGAACGCCTTCGAGGCGCTGACCGCCTTCGTCGCCCGCCGCAAGCAAGAAGGCGGCGCGCCGACCGACTTTTGAGCGCTCTCACGCCGCCGGGCGACTCCCGCATGCGCCTGCATGCCGCGGTCGCCGCGATGTTCTTCGCCTTCGGCATCGGCGCCGGCCTCTGGGGCGGCGCCTCGGGCGCGATCTTGATTCGCGCCGGCGTCGATGCGGCGACGTTCGGCGTTCTCTTGACCGTCTACACCGGCGCCTATCTCATCGCGATGTCGGCGGGCGGGGCGGTCGCGCATCGTTTTGGCGTCGATCAGGCGCTCTCCGTCTCGGCGATCCTCTTTGGCGCGGCTTTGTGCGCGCTGCTCAACGCCTCGAGCGGGGCTTGGGTCGCGATCGCTCTGATCGTCTCGGGATTCGTCGGCGGCGTCGTCGACCTCTTGATGAACGCCGAGGGCGCGCGGATCGAGCGCCGGCTTGGCCGCCCGATCCTGGCGCGTCTGCACGCCGCTGCGTCCGCCGGCATGGCGCTCGGCGCGATCCTCGGCAGTTTGATCGTCGTCGGGCCGGCGCCGTGGGCAGCCGGCATTGTCGCTGCGCTGGGGCTCGCCGGCGCTGGCGTCGCCTACCATCGCGCGGCGCGGACCGGTCGTGCTCCTTCGGCAGTCGTCGGGTCGGTAGGGCGAAGCGGATTGTCCTTCGCGCCGGCTCTGATCGGGCTTGGCGTCGCGGTCGGCGTCTCGATCGCGGCGGAACTCGCCGCGTCGGTGTGGTCGTCGCTGCTGTTGCGCGAGGAAGCGCCGAGGCTGGCGGCGATTTCCGGCCTCGGCGCGGCGTTCTTTTCCGCTTGCCAGGCTGCGCTGCGCTTCAACGTCGACGCGATTCGCCTTCGGGTCAGCGACCTTCGCATCATCATCGCTTCGTTCGCGATCGCGGCCGCCGGCTTCGCTCTGGTCAGCGTCCAGGCCGGGTTCGGGGCGAGCGTCGCGGGCTTCGCCCTGATCGGCGTTGGCACCGGGCCTATCGTTCCGTGCAGTTTCGCGCTTGCCGCGCGTCAGGCGGCGGCCGGACCCGCGGTCGGGCTCGCGTCAGCCTCATTGTTCAGCGCGTTGACCCGCCTGCCGGCGCCGTTGGCGACCGGCGCGATCGCGCAAGCCTTGTCGCTGTCAGCCGCATTCGCCGCCTTCGCGCTCGCATTGGTAACGACAGCCGCCGTCGTGTCGATCGTCGCTTACCTCGGCCGCGCGAAGCGAGCGACGCGCGAAGCGTGACGGCCAGGGCAGGAAACGGTCAGAATAGGCCCAAAGCCTCATGACGGGCTCTCATCCCCGTCCCATTCGGGTGAACGCCTCGCCGACCCTCGTCAGGAGGACATCCGGCCGATTGGCGCCGCCAAAGGCGCCGTGGGGAACAGCCGCGCCCGGCTTGAGATTGCCAACATAGAGAATGACCGGAAGCACGTCGGCCCTGTCCAACGCCCGTATGAGCAGAATGCACCCTGGTTCGCGCAACCTCTGTGCGGCTCTCGTCGGGCGCCTCGGGGCGCCTCGGATCGGGCATTGCTTTGGCGCCGCCATTATTGCAGAGGAGGCTCGGCTGGCGATTGCAATCGCTGCGCGCAAACCAGGGGAACGAATGGCCAAGATCAGGCCTGTGATCATGTGCGGCGGGTCTGGCACCCGCATGTGGCCCGAATCGCGGGAGAGCTTGCCGAAGCAGTTCATCCCCTTGATCGGGCAGCGTTCGACTTTTCAATCCATCGTCAGCCTGGTCAGCGACCCCGCGATCTTCGACCCGGCGATCGTCATCACGAATATCGAGTATCGGTTTCGGGTCGCCGAGCAATTGAGGGAAATCGGCGCCGAGGCGGTGATCCTGCTCGAGCCGGACCGGCGCGATAGCGCCGCCGCTGTCGGCGCGGCGGCCGCCTGGGCGGCTGCGAGCGAGCCGACGACGGTCGTCGCCGTGCTCGCCGCCGACCATGTTTTCGAGGACGGAAAGCGCTTCGCCACCCTTTGCGCGCAGGCCTACGCGCCGGCCCATGGGGGGAAGATCGTCACTTTCGGCGTCACCCCCGACCATCCCGCGACCGGCTATGGTTACATTCACCCCGGCGCGCCGCTGGAACGCGATCCGCAAGTGCGGCGAATCGAGCGATTCGTGGAGAAGCCCGACGAAGCGCACGCGCGCGCGTTCATCGAGGAGGGTTATCTCTGGAACTCCGGCAATTTCGTCTTCCGCGCCGACATCATGCTGGAGGAGCTTCAGCGTTTCGAGCCGGAGATCGCGGCGGCGACCGTGGCCGCGGTGTCGGCGGCAAAAAAGGACCTCGGCTTCGTCATCCTCGACCACGAATCCTTCGCCAAGGCGCCGAAGACCTCGATCGATTATGCGGTGATGGAGCGAACCGACAGGGCGGTCGTGTTGACGGCGGATGTCGGATGGTCGGATGTCGGCGAATGGAGCGCGGTCTGGCGCCTCAGTCCACGCGACGCCGACGGCAACAGCTTGCGCGGACCGGCGGTGGTTATTCGACTCCTCGAACGTGCTGGTGCGTTCGGAAGGGCAGTTGGCCGCTGTGATCGGCCTCAAGGACGTGGTCGTCGTCGCCACCGGCGACGCGGTTCTGGTCGCCGACCGGTCACAGACCGCCAAAGTCAAAAAACTGGTCGAGAGCCTCAAGGCGCAGGGCCATTCGGAAGCGACGGAGCATCGGCGCAATTACCGGCCATGGGGCTATTATCAGAGCATCGACCGGGGCTCGCGCTATCAGGTCAAACGCATTGTCGTGCGGCCTGGCGGGCGCCTCTCGCTGCAAAAGCACCACCACCGGGCCGAGCACTGGGTGGTCGTGCGCGGCGCCGCCGAGGTCACCCTCAACGAGCAAGTCACGCTCGTTCACGAGAACGAATCGATCTACCTGCCGATTGGCTCGACGCACCGGCTCGCCAACCCCGGCAAGATCGACGTGGAGCTGATCGAGGTTCAGACCGGCAGCTACTTTGGAGAGGACGATATCGTCCGGATCGACGACGTCTATAACCGTAAATGAACTAATGGCGGCGCCGTCAGGCGGCGCCGCCATTCAGGTTGTTAGTGCTGCTCCTGCGAAGCCAGGCGCGCGATTTGGTAAATGTCGGCGCGGTCGATGCCGATGTCGTGCAGCTCGCGATCGGTATAAGCCGAAAGCTCCTGCAAGACGTTCCAATATACGCGACGTGTGCGCAAGAAGCGTGAAAGAGAGAACTTCTTCATGGCGGTCTCCTTTTGATGACCGCCCTCCAGACCCGAACCCGACCCTTCGAGCCCGAGGAACTCGTTCCCTTACCTAGACCAGCCGTAGTTAGATTGCTGCACTGCGGAAGTCAATGGTGCGATGCAAAAATAAATGTGAAAACTGCATGGCGTTGAGCATGTTGCGAGTGAGTAGGCGCCACAATCGGCACTCGAATGCAGAATAAGTTAACAATTTGTTATCAATCCGTGAACATGCATGCGATCTAAGCATAGCACGCCTGTGCTGCGTGCTGTCCTTCGATGGGCGAGGCAAGGGATTCTCGATCGCTTCCGGGCGTTTCTGGCGGGCCTCGCCCAGGGCTCCGAACTCCCACGAAAAAACTTATATAAGAGCGGACATTTTATGTCGGACATTTTATTGCAAGTCTCAGAATGTTGTGCTATAATTGCTGAAAATTAAACATCGAAGGCCGGCGCCATATGTCCGAAGCTCCATTGCCCGCCCCCGAGCGGATCTGAATCCGCGCCCTCCGACCGCCGAGCAACTCGCTAATCGCGTCCCAACCCCTTGAAAAGGCTCGTTTCGGACTCGCTAAGACAAGCCGCCTCGGACTACTGACAGAGCGCGCGCGCGTTGGCCGTCCATTGCCCGAAACCGCTCGCGACCATGTTGCGGATGACCGAGCAGACGTAGGTTTTCTCCGCCGCCGGATTGCCGGGCCCGGCATTGTAGCGCGCCACGGCAAGCGTCCACGATCCTTCCTGCGCCTTGAGCGACTTGAGGAAGTTCGCGGCATATTCGACGTTGCGCGCGGGGTCGAACATTTCGCCCAGGGAATGAAAGTCGGCGCTGTGGAAGCGGTGGTTGATCTGCATGCAGCCGATGTCGATGAACTTCGCGCCGCGCCCCTTCGCCTGCGCAAAGCGCGCCATCGCTTCGGCGAGACTTGTCGAATGCACCGCCTGGCCATCGACGTTCATGTCATAGGGACTGAGCCCGTTCCGGCTGCCGGTTTCGGTCAGGCCGACCGAATAAAGCACGTTGAGCGGCACGCCGTGCTGCGCCGAGGCGCGCGTCATTTCCCGCTCGCAAGCGAGCGGCCCATCGGCGCGCGCGGCGCCGCCGCTAGAAACTGCGATCGCGACCAGCGCCGCGCCGAGAGTGCGCATCATTCGAATCGCCCCGTTCCCCCGAGCCTTGCGCCGATCGCTGCTCGCCTCTCGCCGAGCCGCCGTCGGCGGAAGACCCATTTCCGTTCGCATTCCCATCCGTGTTGACGCCCGTCTGCCTGACGATGAGCGAGTTCGAGCGGCTGGCCGATCGCCGCCATTCGATCGGCGATTGCGTCGCGCGCGCCTTCGATTGAACCCAGGGTCTGAGAGCTCGCGGCGCGAATGACGACGGAGAGTTTGTCGCCCGCGAGCCGCATCGTCATCGAGACATCCTCGAGGCCTCCCGGCGAAAGATCGACGTCGATCTCCCGGATCGGCGGCGCCGAGGGGGCGGCGCCGGCGGCGAGCGCGTTCGCGCGGGGCGTGACGTCTGCTTGTCCGGCGCCGGCCGTCGAGCCGTCGAGTTGCAACGACGCCCCTGTGGAGAAGGGCGCGGAAAGCTGCACGCCGAACAGGTCTGTTCGCGCCTCCGATGGAGCGGCGGCGGTAACCGGGTCTGGGGGCCGACCGTCGGCCGCCTTGCCGCTCGATTCCGTCGGCGCGTGGACTGCGGCGGAGGTCGCGACCCGGGCGACCGGCGGAGACGCCGAGACATCCGGCTTTTGCCCGATGCGCGCGGCCTCCTGCGCGGCGGCTCGAGTGAGGGTCGCGCGATGCGTTGGGGGCGCGCCCGACCGAGGTGCGATCGGCGTCGGAGAGGCCGCGTTTGCAATCGGCGGAACGGCGTCGGCCGAGGCTTTCACTGGCATGGCCTCGGCCGGCGAGAAGCCGGAAGCAACGGCGCTTTCGCCGTCGAGAGCGGGTCGGGCCGCAAGGTTGGCAGCGGAAGCGGCGCCCAGCGCGAACGGCGCGTTGACCCCGAGCGTGCGGCTCGCGATCGCGCCCGCGAACGTGGGGGGGCCAAAGTGAAAAGCGCGTTCGCCGACCAGTCGCCCAACGGTCGCCGCCTTCGCGCCGGCGGCAAGGGATGCGCCGCTGTCCACGGATTTCGGACCTCTCATCGCAGGGGAGGTCGACGAAGGCGAATTGTTCGCGGCTTGCGGGTTTTCGCCCATCATCGAGGCGGCCCGCAAGGCAAACGGCAAAGCCGCCAAGAGCGCGCTGTCATTGAGCAGAGAATGACGCGCCGTCTGTCCGCGCGAGGAATCTTCTTGCGGCGTTTCGTTCGAAGGACGCTGCCCTTCCTCGGTAGTCGAGGCATCCGCTTTCGCCGACGCGCCGGGAAGCGAGTCGAGCACGGCCCCGAAAGCGAACGGGTCGGCTGCCGCTTGCGGAGCGGGGCGAGGCACCGCCGGCGCGATTGGCCCGGACGTGGCTGCGGCGGCGGGCGCGGTCATGGCGTGCCTTCAATTTGGGTTGGCGGCGCGAGGCTCGACGTACGTTGAAGCGCATCCTGCGCTTGCGCGATCGTCAGCGCGGGCCCGCTGGGCTTGCTCTTGTCGGCGTCAGGCAGAGCGGCGGCGTTTTGCGTATTGAAGACACTCTGGTCGGGAACGACACGGAGCTCCGCCGCCACCCTTCGAGCCGCAGCCAGCAGGCTGGCGTCGGCCCGGTCGAGTTTTGCCGCCGACAGAGCCCGCAGATCGGCTATCGCCGCATCGTATGCGTCCGAGAACAGTCGGCTAGCGGCCAGATAGAGGCGGGCGCGCATCGCCTCCGGGCTGTCGGCCTTGGAGCTTTCGAGGGCCTCTGTCGCCGCGGAAGCGGCGGCGACGAAGCGCCCGCTCACCACCCCGGACTTGGCCAGGTTGAGCAAGAATTCCCGGCGGCTGTCGGGGGGCAACGACGCTAACGCGCTCGAGATGAGCTTGTAATTTGCGGGATCGTCGGCGAGGCCAAGCCGCGCTACGGCGCTAGCCAAATCGCGCAAGAAATCCGCGGCATAGAGCGAGGCGCCAAAGCGAGTCACGTACTGCCGGGTCAGGACGGCCAGGCGGCTCATGTCCTTGGCCTCCGCAAGGAGCGCGATCTCGCGCCGCAGCGCTGCTTCCTCGACCAATCCGCCCGGCGCAAGCAGGCGCGCCCAATCGAGAAGATCGACTGCCGCCTTCGCATCCCGCTTCGTCTCGAGGACGGAGCGGGCAAAGGCGACCTCGCCCGCAAGCCGCGCGTCGAGCGCAGTCAAATCCGTTTCCTTCAGCAGAGCGATCGCGTCGGCCTCGTGACTGGTGACGTAGGCGAGCGCGCCACGCGCGAGCGATCGCTCGGACTCGATAAGAGCGTCGCCTTTGAGCAGCGGCCCGACGTCGGCGAGAGATCCGCCGCTCAGGATGTCGATGATGAGCAAATCGGCTTCGCGTTTGTTCTTCCAGGTTTCAGGGCTTGCGGTCGCGATCGCGGCGCCGATCGTCTTCAACTGATTGAGCTCGTCCGGGTAGGCCGCTTTGTCGCCCTGAGCGACCCTGAACTGGACCCGTCGCAGTTCGTCGACGAGGTCGGAGATCTTCGGCGGATCGGCAAACGCCGCGGCCGGCGTCAGTGCAGCAAACGCCGCCAAAGCCAGCATGCGCCAAGGGGAGGTCATGGCTTGGCCTCGCGTACAAGAATCTCGATGCGGCGATTTTCGGCCGCGAGGGGATGGGACGCGTCTTTCAGATGGTGGTCGGCATAGCCTTCGACCCGCTCGAACCGCTTTTCCGGCAGGCCGCCGCGGATCAGCATGTAATAGGCCATTTGCGCGCGCGCCGAGGAGAGCCGCCAATTGTCGTAAGTGGCGGACCGGTAGGGACGCCCGTCCGTGTGGCCGCGCACGACGATCGCGCCCTGCAAGCCTTGCAGGCTTGCGGCGATGGCCTCCATCATGTGCAGGACGCGGGGTTGCGGCTCGGCGGAGCCGATGGGGAACATGGAGAAATTCTGCCGGTCGGTGAGGCTGATGAGGATTCCTTCTTCGGTCGCCTGGACGTCGAGTTGCGGGCCTTGCATCGACTTGGACTCTCCGGCGAGACGCTTCTTCAAGTCGGCGAGCAGGTTGGACGCGGCTGCCTGGCGCGCTTCGGCGGGGTCCGGAGCTGGCGGATTCGCCGTTGACGGAGCCGGCGATCCAGCGCTTGGGGCTTCGGCCCCGGCTGGAGCTTGAGCGGGTCCCGGAGACGCCCGCGCCGCCGGGGCGATCGAAGTCGGAGTGGAAGCCGGTTCGTCGCTGGGAGCGGCGGCTGCCGGCGGGGCGCCGGGATCCTCCGCAACCACATTGACGGCTTTGTCGCTGCCGAGCGGGCGGAACGGATCGCGCAAGGCCTCGTCGGCGCTGGGACCGACTTCCCCGTATCCCCTGAGCGTCGCTGAAAGATCAATACGGGGGCCGGGCGGCGGCGCGCCAGCGATCTTGTCGAGGCTCGCGCGAGGATCGCTGAACAATTCCTGCTCCGACATTGTCGGATAGGGTTTCGCTGGATCGGGCGGCGGCAAAGGCGACGGGGTGGGCGGGCGCGCTTGCTCGTTTTGCTTTGAAGAGCTCGCAGGGTTTTCGTTTCCGTTTTCCGCGGGACCTTCGCCGTGTTCCGCAGAAGGCATTCCCGCATTGGGGGCGCCATTGCCGTCTTCCGGCGCGTAGACCGCGCCTTTCTCCGGCGCGCCATGGATGCCCTTTTGCGCCTTCGCCGGCTCCTCCACTTTCACCGGATTGAAGTATCGTGCGATCAGCGTCTTGGTGTTTTTGTCCGTCGCGCTGATGATCCACAGCACCAGAAAAAAGGCCATCATCGCGGTCATGAAATCGGCGAACGCGATCTTCCACGCGCCGCCGTGATGCTCCTCCTCGTGCGCGCTATGGCGCTTGACGATGATGATTTCCGGATGCGTCTCGGTCATCGGCTCCGCTCAGGCCTCGAACGAGGCCAGCAACTCGGCCCACGGGCGAAGCTCGGCGACAATCCGCGTGGCGTTGGTCTCGACGACGGTTTCCGCTCCGTCATCCTCGACATATTCGACCTCGACCGGCAGATCGACGATTCGCTGGGCGCAGGAGCGCAAGCACGCGCTCGGGTCCGCGAAATCTTGATCAATCCGGGCGAAGTGCTCGCGGCGATCCGGGCAATCGCCCTGGCTAACTCGTCCACGGCGCGCTTGACGACCTGCTGCGAGAGAAACGGCGCGAGAATACGGGTGACGGCGGCGCCGACATTGTCCTCGATCTCTTTGATCCCGGACTGGATCGCGCCTTCGAGCTCCGCCAATTCCTTGAGACGAAACTCTTGCTGCTGCGTTTCCGCCAACTCCCGCGCTGCGGCGAGCTCGGCCGCGTGGCGGTCCGCACCGTCGACACGGCCTTCCGAAAGGCCTTGCTCGCGGCCGCGGGCGTAAGCGTCGGCGAGCTTCGCCGCCATATCCTCTGGCTTCGCCGGCTCTCCCGTCGGGGGCGACCCCCGCGCCGCAGACTCGAGCAAAACCGGCTTCGGCGCCCATGGCGTGCGCCGGGGGGCTTCTTCCCCTTGCGTTTCGCCGCCCTTGTTCGTGATACGATCGAAGACTGGCTTGGCGCCGGATGCGGCGGTCTGCGGACTCGGCAGGCTTCGGGGGCGAAACGGCGAGCCCTCGGGTCGCGGCGGCCCCTTCTCTTCGGCCGAGCTCCCGAGGCGGTCAAGATAATCGGCTATGGAAAGCGGTCTCATCCGTTCGCTCCTTGACGAATCCACTGTTTGAGAACCGTAGCGGCGTGGTTCTCGTCGAATTCGATCATCTTCATGAGCTTGCGCTCGGAACCATTGTCGCGCCGGGCGAGCAGCGCCTCCATGAACTCATCTCGATTGGAGTCGGTCTCGATGAGGATGCTTTCGCCGGGCTGACCGCCGCCGTCCGGCGCCCCCAATGCAGGCGTCTGGCCAGCGGACGCGCCGCGCCCGTCCATCAACGCGGCGGGGCTTGGGGGAGCGAACGCCATTCTGAGGCCGGGCCGAACCCCGAACCAGAGCAGCATCGCCGCGACCGCCACGATGGCGCCGGCGTTGAGGATCGATCCTGTTTGGCGGGCGACGATTTCAACCAGCGAAGGACCCGGCGCGGGCTCGAGGTCGTGGCTCGAAATCGACGAAATCGACAACCGAAATCTTGACCGCGTCGCCACGCTGCCGATTGAGCCCGGCGGCTGAGCCGACGAGTTGTTCGATCTCGTGGATTTGTGCGTCGATCGCCTCGGCCGATGGTTTGCCCCCAAGCGATGCGGCGAGCGCGGCGCGATTGATCAGCACAGCCACCGAGAGATTCTGGACCACGAAGCCGGCGCTGGTCGTCTGAATCGACTTCGACGAGACCTCGTAGTTTGTCAGTTCCTCGCGCTTTTGCGTCTGATCGTTCGATTGCTTCGATTCGCCGCCTGTCGGTTTCGGCTTTGGAAGATTGGCCTCGACGCCGGCGGGTTGCTCGCCGGCCGCGTTCTGCGAGCTCTGCTGTTCCTTGGTGACGCGCACCGACCGTTCGACACGGCTGTCGGGATTATAGATCGTCTCATTCGTTTGCGTTTTGTCGGCGTTGAGCCTTGCGGCGACGGAGATCTGAAAGTTTTGCGCGCTGAGGTAAGGGGTCAGCGTGCGGCTCACGTTTTCGCGGATTTGCTGCGACACTTCCTTTTCGAGCGCGAGCAGATTGTCAGGCGACTTCTCGACCGAATCGGCGCCGTAGGCGAGGAGGCTGCCGTCGACGTTGAGCACGGTCACGTCCTCAAGCTTCATTCCGGGGACCGCTGAGGCGACGAGGTGGCGAATCGCCTGGCCGGTCAAGCGATCGTCGCCGCCGTCGGTGCGGATGACCACGGAGGCTGACGAGGGCTGGCGCTCGCGGCGGAAGGAGCCTTCATCGGCAAGGACGATGTGCACCCGTGCGGCCTTGACGGTTCGCATCATCTGGATCGTGCGCGCAAGTTCGCCTTCGAGCGCTCTCAAGCGCGTGACGTCCTGCATGAATGACGTCAGGCCGAGCGATCCGAGCTTATCGTACAGTTCGTTTCCGACCGCGCCGCTGCGCGGCAGGCCCTTTTCCGCCAGGATCATCCGCGCGGCTGCGGCCTGACCGGCCGGTGTCAGGACGACTGTGCTCTCGGCGTTGACGTCGAAAGGAACGCCCGCCTCGCGCAACGCGGCCCCGATGGCGGAGATATCGTCGCGATCGAGCCCGGAATAGAGCGTCTCCATCGTCGGGCGGCTCAAGTAGTAGCCGGCGAGCCCCGTCGTCGCGAACACGGCGACGCCGATCAGCGCCAACGCGGACAGGCGCCGGACGCCCAGCCCCCGCAGGTTCGCCCAAAGCCGCTCGATTTGCGCCAACAAATTCGTCGCCACATCGGGGCCCGGGTGAGAATTCGCGACGGCCATCGTGGGGAGCGGAGCTTGCGCCGGCATTGCGCGGGCGGGTTCGAGCGCGGCCTCAGTCGGCGCCACAAGCAAAATTCTTGCGCCCGTTAACTGGCCATTAGCGGGCGCGCCGTTAGTTTCGGCTGGCCAGGGCGAGGACGGGCGCGATGAGCGCGCGTCGCCCAGGCTCTACACGACGGTTAGGCTCCTGACGTCGAGCCTTAGGCATGCGGCCGGTCCGTCGTCTCGGTGCGAGTCCGAAATGTCGCCCCATCAGCGTGAACATTTTCGACAGGAGCACAGCCATGAGTTCACTCTTAAACAATCCGGCCGCCCTTAGCGCGCTGCAGTCCTTGCAGATGACGCAGCAGTCGCTTTCGACGGTCCAGAATCAAGTTTCGACCGGCCTCAAGGTCGCGACCGCCGCCGACAATTCGTCCTATTGGTCGATCGCCGCCCAGCTCACCGCCGACAGCGGCGTCGTGTCGGCCTCCAATGACGCCCTATCGCAGGGGCAGTCGCTTCTGGCGACCGCAAGCTCGGCGATCAACTCGGTCATCACGACCATCAATTCGATTCAGACCGCGCTGACGCAGGCGACTGAACCCGGCGCCAACATCGGCACCATCAACACATCGCTTGCTTCGCTCGGCAAACAGCTGACCGACGCGGTGAACGCCGCCTCGTTCAATGGCTTGAACGTTTTGAACGGCAGCGTGACGGCGCTCAACTTCGTTTCCGGCTACAACGCCAGCGCAACGGGCGGGAGCATCAACACAATCTCCTTCACCACTCAGGCGCTTTACGGGCTGACGCACCGGCACCACGTCGACATCGAGTCGACGCGCCACGTCAAGCGTCTCAGACGCCGCGACAATGAGCCAAGTGCAGACTCAGTTTGCGGCCGACCTTCGCCGCCAAGACAGGACCGCCGTAAGCACGAGCACTCCCACGGCGACGTACGGCAAGAATGCGGTCTATCGAGGACACGACCAACCAGGCCTTGACGGTCCAGTCGATGGGGCTGGACGGGAGCTGTGACGACTACGACCTATACGGCTCTCGACGCCAACGGCAATTCGATCGCCCAGGGCGGGAGCCCCGACCTTCGCGACCGCGGCGTCCTATGCGGTGACCACGACGACCACCACTCCAAACTCCCAAAACCTGCTCGTGCAAAGCGGAAAGGATCTGACTGACCTCAGTGTTACCGGCGCCGCGGATGCGCAAACTTCCCTGAGCGCCATCGACCAGGCTTTGGCGGCAGTCACCAACTACGCCGCTCAATCGGCGCGACGCAGAATCGCATGACGACAGCGGCCACGTTCAACACCGCCTTGATGACCAACTATTCCGATGGCATTTCGGGCATGGTCGATGCGAATATGAACACGGCGTCGACCCAGTTGCAGGCGCTCCAGACGCAGGAGCAGCTTGGCATCCAGTCGCTGTCGATCGCCAACCAGAACGCGCAGCTCATCCTGAAGCTGTTCGGGCATTAAGACGGCGAGCCGGGCGGCTGGCTTCGTCTAGCCGCCCGGCGTTTCGGCTCAGGATCAAGCCCTCACTTCCCCGGCAGTTTCCCCGGCGTGCCGCTTAAGGCGCTGAGGCGCTCGGGCGGTCCTCTCGCGGCGGCCAGTTAGGCCGTTCCGCGGGATTGAGCCAACGATACAATCTCTTGCGGCGCCATTTCCTTCCGCTTCCAGCGATGGTCGAAGCGATGGCGGAAAAGGAGTTTAATTACGTGATAGCTCTAACACGTATTAAACTAGGCCGTCACCCTCATCGGCAAATGCAGCGAGGGAGCATCCTGGGGGCCGACAGAGGCGTCGACTTCCCGAACGGCTTTCGCGATCATAGCCAATGAAAAAGGCGCTCTTCCGAACGCCCTCTGATTCGCTCGCAAAGACGGTTTCAGCGCGATCCGATCAAGCGCCCTGTTTCTCGATGCAATAGCCGAGGAACCGCTTGGAATCGATGGGGTCGAAACCCAGCCGATGCTTGAGTTTCTTGCGCAATTTGCTGATGTGGCTCTCGATCACGTTCTCGTCGACATCCTCGTCGAACAGCCCATAGACGGCGTTGAAGATTTGCGTCTTGCTGACGCGCCGGCCGCGACAGCGCAGCAGGAACTCGAGGATCCGCCGCTCCCGGCGCGGAAGAGGAAAAGGCTCGCCGTTCACCTCGGGCTCGCGCCCATCAAAATAGACGCGCAGTTCGCCGATCGTCACGTTGCCGTTTTCGCCGAACACGCGCCGGTTGATCGCCCCGACCCGGGCGACGATCTCGCGCACATGGACCGGCTTGCGCAGGACGTCGTCCGCCCCGGCAGCGAATAGACCCAGCGTGTCGTCAAGCGACTGACGCTCATTGAGACAGAGAACCGGGGCGCTCGAGCGCTCGCGGATGAGCCTCGACAGCGCCTCGCGCTCATTGCAGTCGCCGATCACGAAGGCTTCGACCGCGTTCATGTCCGAATCGCTGATCTTGCCGATCCATTCGCGAAACTCGGAGGCTTCGATTCCCGCCGAGGAAACGCCCTCCCGATCAAAACCATTGGCGTAGCCTCCGGCCACCATGTTCCGATCGTCAACAATAATATACATACTCGTGCTCCAGCCCACTGAATTGACAAGGGGACGCCTTCCGCTACGCCAACGCAGGCACGCAACATCAGACTAAGCAAGCTCAGTGAGTTAACCATTTTGATGTTTGCTAATTATTATGCAACAAAGACTTTGTTATTAACTGTGACAGATTATTACTGACTTCGTCGTTTTTTGTCGAGCCGAGATGTTGCTTGACAAAAGCTTCCGACGTCAGGAAAACTACGCCGGCGTTGGTTAACAAGATATTGATGAAGTTAATATGGTTATGTGTCGTGTAAATGGTTGATGAGACCTTAAATCGGGCCGTCCCCGAGGTTGGGAAGCCGGGCGACGCGCACGCGCCCGATGTTGGTCGGGGTCAAGCGCCAGGATTGGCGGGCTCAATCCGAGGCGGCGCTCAAGCTCGGCCGCAAACTCGCGGGGCGCGGCGAGATCGCCTATTGGGTCGTATTTCCGGAAGGGCGCCTCGCCCGCAGAGCAAGCGCGCCGATCTCGCGCGCACGCCTCGGGAACGGACCCGGTTGCGCTCGGCCAAACTGCTCGACGGCGCTTGTCGTTTCCTTTGCGAAGGCCGGATCTGCGACCGGTCTCGCGACGGTCTGCGTCTTGCGCTTGCTCGTGACGTTTCGCTTCCGCCCCAATTGGCGGTGCACATCGACGAAACATCCGAAGTGCGCGAGGCGAAGGTCGTCTGGCGGCGCGGGTCGACAATCGGAATTCGACTGCAGCTCGTGCCGCGCCGGCGAGACGCGATGACGGCAAGCCAACGGTATGCGCTGCGAGAACGCTATTACGCGATTCCGGGCTGAGCCTCTTCACGCATAGCTCTTCTCCTCGACCAAGGCTGAGCTGCGCGAGCGTGTTGATGGCGCGTTTGATCGCCGCGCGCGTATCGTTTTCGCAATACACGGATCGCGCGAGCGCGACGAAGCGCGGCCCGAAGTCTCCTTCGCGCTCGCAGGCGCGAAGCGCGTCTTCGATTGTCCACAGGCGCTCGTTCACAAGAGCGAGCTGATCGGTCAGCAGATCGATCGGTGGCAGGGTCGCGCCGTCCTCGTGGCGCCGAACGCTCGAGCAAGTTCAGTTCGCGACGCACATTGGCGAGTTTTTCAGGTTCGCGGATTCGGTCGGCCTTGATCCGCAGGATCGTGATCTTGTCGATCAGTTCGCCGAGCGAGCATGGCGTCGATACCGTGCACGGCGCCCTGCGCCGCTCGGCAAGCTGAGCGAGCTCGCTCGCCATGGCTTCGAACACGTCGCTCCAGACGCCGCGACGCGGCTGACGAAAGAGGCGCATGGTTGGATACCAGGGCGAATCAGCCCGTCCGGTCAGCCAGCGCCATTCCGCGTCGCGTCTTGAGCGCGACCCAAACCGGAACAGCCAGGGCTCCCGCGAGATGCGCGATCGAGGTGTCGCAAGTGACGACGAGATCGAGGCAGGCCATCGCCGCCGCCGTATCGACGAATGCGTCGGCGCCGGCGTCGAAGCCGGCGCCGAGCGTCTCGACCTGGATCGAGGGCGGCAGATCGGCAAGCTGCTCCTCGCCTGCGCCTTTCTGCAGCGAGATGAGTCTCACACCCGCGATTGCTGGCAAGCGGCGCGAGCGCCGCGAGCGGCATGGAGCGGCGCCCGATCGGCCTCCGGATTGGGGTTGCCTTGCCAGACGACTCCGACCTTGAAGCCCTCCGCGCCGATGCGCTTAAACCAGATTTCGCGCAACCCCGGCTCAGCCGAGAGATAGGGAATCGAAGCCGGAATCGTCTCGAGGCGCGTGCCGAATGCCCGCGGCAGGCTGCTGATCGCGATCTGCGCGTCGAACGGCTCTCCGCTCGGGCGGAGAATCCGCGAATCGCACTTTGGCCTTCGACGAAAGGAGCCGGCGCAGCGCGCGGCGGACATACGAGGGTCGTTTCGACGCCAGCCGCGGCCATCAAAGGCAGATAGCGAAAGAACTGGATCGTATCGCCAAGGCCGTGATCGTTGAGCACCAGCACGCGCCTGGCCTTCCGTCCCGGCCCCTTCCAGGTCTCAAAGCGCGTCCCGAGCGCCTCACTGAGCGACTTTCCCTCAAGCCAGCGCGCCTCGTAGCCGTCAAGCCCCTGTTCGAAGTCCCCGAGCGTCAACATCAGGCAGCCCTTGCCCGCGACAGCCTCGCGGCTGCCGAGCGCGGCGGCCCTGTCAAACGCCGCCATAGCCTCCGAGAACCGGCCAAGACTCCGCAACGCCAGACCCTGCCCCAGTAGCGCCTTGGCCAGGCAAGCCCCCGGCTCGCTTGCCCGGAGATAGGCTTCAAGCGCCTCTTCGCTCCGATCGAGCTTCAGGAGCGCATTGCCGAGATTGATTGCGGCTTCAGGAAAATCATGGCGCAGTTCAAGCGCGCGCTCAGCCGCTTCGGCCAATTCCTCCAGACGCCCAAGCTCCCGCAAAGCTCCCGCGCGGCTGCACCACGCGTCTGGATCATGAGGCGCGAGGTTCGTCGCCGCGGCAAAAGAAGCGAGCGCTTCCTTGAATCGGCCGGCGCCGAACAGGAGCTTGCCAAGATTGACATGCGCGACCACAAGCGAGGCGTCGAGCTCGAGCGCGCGGCGATAGAAACGCATCGCGGAATCGGGCTTGCCGCATTCGCTCAGCATGTACCCGCCCATGCATAGAGCGTCGGCGAAATCGGGCCTTAGCCGCAACGCCTCGTCCATGAGCTTGATCGCCTCGTCGCGCTGCTGTTCCCGCCACAACCCGACGGCGGCGGCGTAAAGCGCTTGGGGCCCGCGCTGGGCTTCGTTCGCCACGGCGCGGATCGTGTGCAGGGCGTTAGGCATTGGGGTTGCGCGAAAGCATGCCCCTCCGCTTAAAGCGCGGCGCTTGCGTGGACCTTTCTAAGGCGATGCAGGCTTGGCGACGGGCTCACCCGCCCAGAGTGAGCCTCGACATGCTCGACATGAGGGCGGTCGAGAAGATTGGCTGTGTTGAGCCAGTGAAGTCGTTGAGCGCGCTGCCCAGCACCGAGCCGTTTGACCTGATGACGCTGGCGAGGACGGAGGCTGCGCCCGATTGCTCCGAGCTCGAATTGCCCGAATCGACCGACAGGCCCGAGGTCGCGCCGGAGCTGGGTCCGTAGGTATAGTCGTACATCGCCGTGAACCGCTCGGTCAGCCGGTTGAGCTTGGCCGGGTCCTGCAGGTCGGAGATCGGCATGAGCTCGGAGAGCGTCTGCGGCTGCAGATCGGCCGCGGCCGCCGGCGGGAGCCCCATGATTGTTGCTGCAACTTGCAGAAGATTCGGATCGGCCAGGATTCCATATTCGTTGGTCACCGTCGGCGCAACGCGCTGGAAATACAGCGCAAGCTGGACGCCGACGTCCTGGTTGCCCTGATCGCTCTCCAGTTGCTGTTCGACATAATCGCTCGTCGTCGTCGCAACCGTGCTGGTCGATGAGGGGGGCGTTGCGCCGCTGTCGACGAAATTGAAGGCCGCGGCGAACGCCTTCCATTGCGAGTTCGGCAGAGTGTTGGCGAGGCTCTTCGGATTGGACACTCCACCTTCCAGCACCTGTGTGACGAGCCCTTTCGCGTTGATCTGGTCGCCGAGGCCATAGGCGTTGAGCGCGTAGGACAAGAGCCGATAATTGCCGACGAGATCGCTGACCGACTTCACGGAGCCGATATTGGCCTCGTAATAGGCGGTCGCAGTCTTTACCGCCGGCTCGGCCGCAGTCATCGCCTGATAGCGAGGAAGATTCTGCGATACGGCGAGAAAGGCGGTTGTCGTGCTGGTCATGGGCGGTTCGCGGAAGCTTGGCTGGAAGCGCGGAGCCGCGGCCAGCCTGACGCCCTGACTCTAGGAGCCAAGTCCTGCGCCTCGGTTAAGAAGAATTGCATTGCGCCGACCAACTTCGGGTCAGCTGTCGACGCGACGTCGGTCGAGCCCGGCGGCGGCGATGAGGTCTCGGCTTCGGACGCCCGCACGCTCGGCGATCGCGTTAGCCAACGAAGCGACGGAATCGTGCCTCATGAACTGGGCAAGGAGCGCCAGTTCGGCCTCCTCCTCTGCCGCGCGCAGGCGAAGACGGTCGTCCCCCTCCGCCCTCGGCTGGCCCCGCAATCTCCGCATGATCGGCAATCCCCTGACCCGGAATGGCCGGATTGTGCCATCGTTGGATTGGGAAATGCATGACGAATTGTAACAAATTGCAACTACAGCGAGAGTTATGACGTCTATGCGTCACTCTGACTGAAGCGCTCGACAACGTTTTCGACCCAGCGGCGGCTTGCAAGCGCGAGCGCCTGCGAACGGGCCAACAGCGACAACGTAACCTCAGGTAGTGGCGGAAGCTGCTTGTCGGAAAACACCTCAAGTCCACCCGGCGCGAGCCCGTCGATCATTGGCGTAAGGCCCAGCCCCGCAGCCGCGGCGGCTGCCAGCACTGCAAAATTTGAACTTGTGCAGACGATCTCGAATCGCCGTTCCTGGGCGCGAAGCGCGGCAATCGCCGCCTCATGAAACGCCCAGCCTTGCGGCGGGAGAACGAGCGGCAGCATCCGCCCGTTGTGTTCATCTTCCGGCGTCTTGCCGAACCAGCGCAGCTGACCCCGCCATTGTTCGATCCTGCTAGGCTCGCTCTCGCCGGTCCCGACGATGAAAGCGATATCAAGCGCGTTTTGACGAAAGGCGGCCGAAAGCGCTTGCGAGCTATCGACGATGACCTCGAATGTCGTGGCGGCCGGGGCATACGCGCGCAGCTCATTGAGCCGCCACGCCAGAATGGGGACAAATTCGCTGGACATGCCGATCCGGATCGCGTCGTTCGGATTGTTGCGGCCGAGCTCGTCCAGCATGTCGTCATGCAGCCGCAGCAGACGCTTTCCGTAATCGAAGCAGACTTCCCCGATGGGCGATAACTCAAAGCGGCCGCCTTTCTTGAACAGCGGCGCTTCGACGAGCTCCTCGAGCCGTTTTACCTGAAGGCTGATTGTCGGCTGCGTTCGCCCTAGCTCCTCCGCGGCGCGGGTAAACCCTTTCGCTTCGACGACGGCGACAAAGGCTCGTAAAATGTCGATGGGAATGCCACGCATCGGAAGCCCCTCGGATAGGACTCTTATTCCAAGTATACAATGTTCTCGTTACGGGCATAAGCCGTAAACATGCAACCATTCGCGTGTGGCGGCCGCACGCCGTCGGTTACGGAGTGACAAACGGTCGGTTGCGATGGCCCAAGCTTCGACTCTTCTTACACTCGCGTTGATTGACGCATCGGCATGTAAGAGGAAGTACAGATCTCAATATCGAAACAAAGAACACAAAGTGAAATTATAATCCTGGGCTTCATGCGGCTCTCGAACACCGTCTCCAGCCTCGAATCAAATAAAGATCCGGCTGACGTACCGTAACTCATTGACAACGATACATGTCCTGTTCCGAATCAATTTGACTGTGACAATTCGCAGGGCGGTAATCAGAGGCGGGCGCGATGCAGATCCATATTCTTGAAGAGATTAGGCCGGAGCTGGCTGCAATTGACGGCGCCGTGCGGCGGCGCGAGCTCGAGATTCGACGCGCGCAACCCGTCGAGCCAATCGACCGACCCTACGCGTTCGCGGGCTGGACCCTCGATGAGACGACGCGAGACCTCATGAGCCCCGCCGGGCAGCGGGTCGACCTGACGTCGTCTGAGTTCGACCTCCTGATGGCGTTTCTGCGGCACCCCGGCCAGCCGCTGTCGCGCGCCGCCCTTCTCGGCGTGTTGCGCGGGCGCCAGTGGACATATTTCGATCGCTCGATCGACACGCTGGTCGCGCGACTCCGGAAGAAGCTCGACGATGGTTCCGACCGTCCCCCGTTGATTCGCTCCGTGCGGGGCGTCGGCTACGTCTTCTGCGCCGCGGTCGCGAAGCTCGGCGATCAAGACCGTTCCGTCGCGTTTCCGCGGCTCGCGCCCAAGGAGGGGTCCGAGCTGCATCCCTCACCCTGAGGGGGCCCGCGAGGGGCCCACAGCGCGCCTGATCGCTCCTCGGCGCGTTGGGGCTGTTCGGCGCCGCGGCCTGGGTTGCTCCATAGGCCACCGTATGGCGCGCCGTCGCCGGCGTCGGCCCGGCGCCCAGGGCTCCGGATCCGGGTTAATTTGAACTTAACGGGTTGGATCATGAGGACGCAACACCGAGACGGAGCGGGTCTCGATGCGGCCGTGGCCCTTGTCGGCGGTCTCGACCGGGCCTCGATATCGGCCTGCAGGGACGGCTGATTGCCTTTGACGGCGAGCAGATGGTCGGCTCCGGCGTCGCGGATGGATTGGGCGATGGGAGCCTTGCAGGCGATGGCGTCGATGGCGCGCTTTGCGCAGGCGAAGGGGCGCGGCGCGAAGTTCATCGACATCGGCTGCATGCAGATCAACCACCGCTTCCACAGCGCCGACTTTCATTCCCTGGGCGAAATGTTCGACCCCGCGCGCAACGTCGAATATGCCGCGAACTTCCTCAAGTCGCTCAAGGCGCAGGAAGGATCGTGGACGCTTGCCGTGGCGCGCTACAATGCCGGGCCCGGCAATCCGGCGGCGGAGAAAACCTACGTCTGCTCGGTCATCCGCAACATGGTCGCGAGCGGTTTCGGGCAATGGACGGCCAACGCGCGCGCGCTCTGTCAGTAGTCCGAGGCGGCTTGTCTTAGCGAGTCCGAAACGAGCCTTTTCAAGGGGTTGGGACGCGATTAGCGAGTCGCTCGGCGGTCGGAGGGCGCGGATTCAGATCCGCTCGGGGGCGGGCAATGGAGCTTCGGACATATGGCGCCGGCCTTCGATGTTTAATTTTCAGCAATTATAGCACAACATTCTGAGACTTGCAATAAAATGTCCGCTCTAAAATGTCCGCTCTTATATAAGTTTTTTCGTAGATTCAAATGCTTGGATCAAAATTGTCCAGCCGGATTGACGCCGGTCCGTCTGCCGAGAGCGAATGGCGTCAGGCCTCGACCTTATCTGTCTTGTACGACCGCCAGCGCAGCACGCCGTCGCCCGATTCGGACTCCGCCATCGCCATCGCCGCAATGCGCTCGTGATGGGGCGACTTGTGGCAGGCGGGGTCGGTGTTGCGCGCGTCCCCGGTCAGGGCTAGCGCCTGGCAGCGGCATCCGCCCCAGTCGATCTCGCGCCGGTCGCACGAACGGCAGGGTTCGGGCATCCAATCCGTGCCGCGGAACGCCTTGAAGGCGGGATTTGAGAGCCAAATTTCGCTCAACGAGTGATCGCGCACGTTCCAAAATTCGAGCCCCGGAATCGATTCGGCGGCATGGCACGGCAGCGCCTTGCCAGTCGGCGATACGTTGATGGCGACCCGCCCCCAACCGCCGGCGCAAGGCTTCGGATAGCGCGCGTAATAGTCGGGGACCACCATGTCGATGACCAGTTCGCCCTTGAGGCGCTCGCGGGCGGCCTGCACGATGGCGATCGACTCGTCGACTTGGGCTTTCGGCGGCATCAGCGCCGCGCGATTGGCGAGCGCCCAGCCGTAATATTGCGTATGCGCCACTTCGAGCCGCCGCGCGCCCAGCTCGACCGCAAGATCGATGAAAGCCGCGACCTGATGAATGTTCGAGCGATGAATGACCGCGTTGATGGTCAGCGGCAGGCCCGCCTTGGTGACGTAGCCGGCGAAAGCGCGCTTGCGCTCCCACGAGCCTTTGTAATGGCCAAGGCGATCGTTGGTGTCCTTGTCGGCGCCCTGGAAGGAAAGCTGCGCATGGTCGAGGCCGGCGTCGGCCAGTTCGCCGGTCCGCGTCTCGTTCACCCCGATCCCTGAGGTGATGAGGTTGGTGTAAAGGCCGCTTTGCGAGGCGTGGCGTGTGAGATCGACAATGTCGCGCCGCGCCGTCGGCTCGCCGCCGGAGAGATGCACGTGCAGGGCGCCGAGCGCGGCGGCTTCGCTGAACACACGTCTCCAGGTCTCGCCATCGAGCTCGTTGCCCGGGCGCTCGAGCGCCACCGGATTGGAGCAATAAAGGCAACCGAGCGGGCAGCGATGGGTAAGCTCGACCAGAAGCCCGATCGGCGGGGCGGGCGGAGGCGGGGTGTGAGCGGTCATGTCTCGAGCACTCTCTTGGCCTTGAGGTCGGCGAGCATCGCGAGGACGTCTTTTTCGATGACCGCCGGGGGCGCTGCGTAGCGCGCCGACAGTTCGGCGACGATTTGAGAGAACTCGCGTTCTCCATTGCAAAGCTCAAGCACGGTCGCCGCCGTATCGTCGATTTCGAAGATCCGCTCCGGCGCGAGCAGCGTCCATCGCCCGCGCGCTTCATCGCGTTTGAGCCTCACGCCCCTCGGGAGATGAGGCCGCGACTCGGCATGGATCTCCTCTAACTTGTCCATCGCCTTCAATCCGGCCGGAAGGCCCCTGGAGGGATTGCGCCATCCACATAGGCGTGATGGAGCGCGTCGAGTTGCGCCCACAATACATCGGTCTTGAACTTCAAGGCCGCAAGGGCGCCGCGCTGCTCTTCGACGGTGCGGGCGTTACGCTTGACGAAATCCAGCGCGAACTCAGCGTCCCTCGGCGCCTGATCGAGCCGGCGGCGGAAATAGGCGACCACTTTCTCGTCGATGAAGCTGTAATTGGCCAGCATTCCGGCGATGCGGCGCTTGTGAAGCGAGGGGGCGAAGAGTTCGGTCAGGCTCGACGCCACGGCTTCAACCAGCGGCCGCTCGCGCACGAAACGCACGTAAGCTTCGACGGCGAATTTGGTCGCCGGCAGCGCGCCTTCCTGCGAGATCACGTAATCGCGATCGAGCCCCAATCCTTCAGTGAGGATCAGCCAGCGCTCGATACCGCCCTTGTCGTCGCCCGAGCCGTCATGGTCGGTGATCCGGTGCACCCATTCGCGGCGCAACTCGCGATCCTCGCAGCGCGCGATCAGCGAAGCATCCTTGCGAGGGATCGCCGACTGATAGACGAAGCGGTTGAGCGCCCAGGCCTGCACCTGGCCCTTGTTGAGCTTGCCGTCATGCAGAAGCCCGTGGAACGGATGCAGGTCGTGATAACGCACGGGTCCGATGGCCCGCAGCGCCGCCTCGAGCGCGTCGGGGCTCATGGGTTCCGAGGGCGTGTGTACGTTCATGGGGAAACCTCCATTCCGTCGAACGCGATCTCCCAGCCAGCCGCCTTCACCTTCGCCTCTTCCGGCGATCCCTCGATGAGGATCGGGTTCGAATTGTTGATGTGGATGAGGATGCGCCGCACATGCGCGTGGCGCGCGAGCGACTCGAGCGTTCCTCCTGGTCCCGACACGGGCATGTGGCCCATGCGCCTCCCGGTTTTGTCGCCAAGGCCATTGACGATCATTTCGTCGTCGGCGAACAAGGTGCCGTCGAAAAACAACACGTCCGCATTGGCGATGCGAGCGTCGAGGTCCTCCGTAACATGGGCGCAAGCCGGCGCATAGACGAGCCGCCTGCCGGCCGCTTCCACCGCGACGCAGACCGTGCCCTCGCCGATGTCGTCGGTCGTAACATTTCCTTCCTCGAGCCATAGCGGGACCTTGCCGGGAATCGCGAACAATTCGAGCTTTATGCCCGGCAGCGGCTCGAACGGCTCGCCGAGACGGACGGCGCGGCGCGGCGCGACATCGCGGTCGACAACATCGAACATGCGGTTGGCGCCGATCGCGTCGAGCGTCGCCTGCGTGCCGAACAGGACAAGCGGCTGACGCTCGCGCAGCGCCAGAAGGCCCGCCGAGGAATCGACCTCGGCGTTGGTCAGGACGACGGCGCCGATCGGCGAATGGCGCCCAGCGCCCTTCGGGTGCAGCGCGGGCGTCGCCAGGATTTGCTGGCGCAGATCGATCGAGGCGTTGAGCAGGACCCAGTTTGCTCCGTCCACGGTGAGCGCGACGCCCACCTGCGTGCGCGGCTTGACACGGCTGTCGCCGCTCCAGGCGAGGCGGCAGACGGGGCAGCCGCAGTTCCACTGCGGCACGCCGCCGCCAGCGCCCGAGCCGAGCACGAGCGCTCTCAGTCGCGGGCTAGTGGGGGACATAGTTGAAGCTTGTCGAGATGTGGGCCGAGCCGCCGGGCGGCGGCGGAAAATGCGCCCCTTGCACCAGGGAGCGCGCCGCCGCGTCGAGATCGCTATCGCCGGAGGAGCGCGTGATCGCAAACGAACTCACCGCGCCCGACGGGCCGATGGAGAACGATACGCCCACAACTCCTTTCGCGCCGCGGGCGCGCGCGGCGGGCGGATAGAACAGGCGGCTGCGAATGGCTGAGCTCACCTCTCCGCTATAGGCCGAAGACGAGGCGGCGCTCGCCGCCGCGCTCGAAGGCCCGCTCGTCGAGGAACTGCTGCGGGCGGCCTGAGAAGGGGCGGACCGCGATTGCGTCTCGGCTGGTCGGGGCGCCAACCTGAGCGCAGGTTTCGGCTGGGGTTTCGCCGCTTCGACGCGGGGCGGCGGCGGTTTTGGCCGGGGCGCCTCGACCGGCTTCGGAGGCGGTGGCGGACGCGGCGCAAGCTCGACAGGCGCCGGAGGGGGCGGAGGCGTTTCTGGCCGAGGGGGCGGAAGAGGCTCCTCGATGGGCGGAGACGGCTGCTCGGCGACCGGAGGCGGTGGCGGCTCGGGCGAGGGAAGCGGGGGTTGCTCCGCGGACGGCGGGGGTTGCTGGTCGACGACCGGCGGCGCACGGGTTTCGGGCGGGGGCAGCGGATGTTGCGCCTCAACAGGCGGCGGGGGCGGCTGATCTGGGACGGGCGGGGTCAACGGGATCGGCGTCGGCTCGGCCGGAGCCGGCGCAGCGTCTTGAGCCGGCGGAGGCGCGGCTTGGTCGGGCTTAGCCGGTTCGACGGGGGGCGCCGGCGTGTCCGCGGGCGGAGCCTCAGGCTCAATGTCGACGACCACTTCCCTCGGCAGTTCGGCCGGCCGGGGCGCCAGATAGACGAGCG
Source organism: uncultured Alphaproteobacteria bacterium (assembly GCA_963833955.1). Taxonomy (GTDB): domain Bacteria; phylum Pseudomonadota; class Alphaproteobacteria; order Rhizobiales; family Beijerinckiaceae; genus Roseiarcus. The sequence continues at coordinate 473,605 of CAWHZY010000021.1, forward strand.
TAAGCGCCGCGGCATGGAGCGCGATCACGACGGCGATGACGAGAGGGCGGAGCCAGGGCGGGCGGAGCGGCGGCGGCTCGAAGGCCCGACCGTCCAGGGTCGTGAGGGTCACGGCGCCTGCGCGTTCGGCGCGGCTGGGATAGGCGCGCCGGGCGCCGCAGGGTTTGGCGCGGCCCGAGCCGGCGACACGGCACGGCGAGGACCGGACACGATGGCGATCCGCGAGATTCCGTTCGCCGCGAGTTCGTCCATCACCGACACGACGTCGCCGTAAGGCGCGTCGCGATCGCCGCGCAATTGCACGATTCCATTGGAATCGCCAAGCCCGGCCTTGACCTTCGCCGCCAGCTCGTCCCGAGACACTGGATCTTTTCCGACCGACAGCGAGCCGTCTTTGGCGACGATGACGATGACTGGCTCTTTGTTTTCGAGCGGCTGGGCGGTCTTGGCGCTCGGCAGATTGACTTTGATGCCGGTCGCCAGCATCGGCGCGGTCACCATGAAGATGATCAAGAGAACCAGCATCACGTCGACGAGCGGCGTGACGTTGATTTCGGCAACCGGCTGATAAAGGCCTTCGCCGACCTTGCGCGGGTTCATCGCCATCAGGGCGACTCCGCGCGGCGCCGCGGCGCCTCGTCGCGCGCAATCTCGGCCGGACGGGCGAGCAGCGCCAGCGCGCGCTCC
>CAWHZY010000022.1:0-31238 GCA_963833955.1 uncultured Alphaproteobacteria bacterium
GCCAGGCCAGTTCTGCAGGGTCCAAGTTTGCTCGTCAGCGCGGACGGATGTGATCGTCGCAATGATTGCGACAGCGGTGAGAATTCCAAGTCTTGACATGTTTCGCCCAGGGCCTCCGCGCCAATCGCAACACGTTCTAGCGCCATTTCGTCGTGGCTGAAAACCGGGTCCTGCGGCGGCGCGATCCCAAATGCGTAACTTAACCGATTGCAAACTCCGGTTTCCGCGGGCCACGCCGTTCCGCCTCCGCCTTGCCGCCCCGCCCGAGCGCCGCTATAAGCCGCGGCGTTTTCCCGCAACGACCCGAACAGAGATCAAGACGCCATGGCCGTCCAACGCACCTTCTCGATCCTCAAACCCGACGTCACTCGCCGCAACCTGACGGGCGCCGTCAATCAGCGGATCGAGGCGGCGGGGCTTCGCATCGTGGCGCAGAAGCGCGTGCATATGACGCGCGCGCAGGCGGAGACGTTCTATGGCGTGCATCGCGAGCGCCCGTTCTTCGGCGAGCTGGTCGAGATGATGACCGCGGCGCCGGTCGTCGTGCAGGTGCTCGAAGGGGAGAATGCGATCCAGCGCTATCGCGACGTGATGGGCGCGACCAACCCCGAGAAAGCTGCGGCCGGGACGATCCGCAAGGACTTCGCGCTGTCGATGGGCGAGAATTCCGCTCATGGCTCCGACGCGCCGGAGACGGCGGCGCAAGAGATCGCGCAATTCTTCGCCGGCAACGAGATCGTGGGATAGCCCAGAAACCCGAAAGCGCTCGTCGTGCGTCTCGCACGCAAGAGTGAAGCGCGATTTCGTTCCGCTTGCGTCGACTGAAGTTGACGGTACGCGTCGATCTGATCCACCATGGAACGGCGAACTGCTCTCGTTGACCGCGCAAGACGGGCAGAGAGCAACATTTCGCTTTGAGGAGACGCGCCATGTCGTCGGATGCTGAAGTGGGTTGGATCGCGGCCATCATCATCGGCGGAATTGCTGGCTGGCTGGCCGAGCAATTCATGAAGAGCGACATGGGCTTGCTGATGAATATCGTGCTCGGCATCGTCGGCGCGGCGATCGCCAGCGCCATCCTCAGCCTGTTTGGGATCGTCCTTGGCGGATGGATCGGCTATCTGATCCTTGGCTTCATCGGCGCCTGCTTGTTGATCTGGATCGTCCGCATGGTGAGAGGCCGCGCAGCCTGAGACGTGCGCGGCCCTAAACCGGCAGCGGAGAACGTCCTAGCGCACGCTCGAGAACGATGTCGGCTGCAGGATCGAACTCGCGAGGGTGGCGACAATAGGGCCGTCCTTCTCGCTCGCGTCTCGCGCGGCGATCCACTCAGGATCGGTCTGAAAAGCGGCCCATTTCTTCTCCCGCTCGGCAAGGGATTCCCACGCCAGGAGGTAAGTGAGTTCCTGATTGGATTCGCCGATCACCGTCGTCCAGAAACCAGCCTGGCGTATGCCATGCTTCTCCCATATCCGCAGAGTGTTGGTTTCGAACCGCTTCAACAACGCCGGCAGCCGGTTGGGCACGCAGCGGTAAATGCGAAGCTCGTAGATCATTCAAAGACCCCCCGTCTGTCGTTGGCTCAAGCAGCCGCGCAGTTCGCGACGGCGCCAAGCGGGCGCGCGCACCATCGCATGTTGCGCCGCCTGTCGACAATCCAGAGAAAGGGCTGTTCCGCCACCCTCGCCTTCACAAGCGAGTTACAAGGGCGGCTTGCGCGGACGCGTGGAACCGACGCGGCGCGTCTTCTTCGCGAGCTTCGGCGGCGCGGACAACAACGAACCAAGCGTGCGCCCAAGGCCGTTGTATTCGAGCCGCCAACGATCGTATTCCGCCGCGCGCATCCCGACCGAGCGAAGCGCTTCCGCTATTGGGAGACCGTCCGCCGTCAGCGCCTCGATCATCTGAAGCCTCTGGACGATCTCCCTCGGGCTGAACTTCGAACGCATCATCATCAACGCCACCCCCGAACGGCGCTCCACACCGAAAGCGAGCGACCGCCAGCCGCGGTCAAGGGCGGCACAATGCGCTTTGTCGGGTATCCGGAAATTGGCCGGCGGGTTAATCTTAGGACATCAAAATCCAGGCCTTCGAAGCGCGCCGCGGATGCAGAACCTCTGGCGTCGATGAACAAGATTTAATTTTTCGGCCAGCGCGACGTCAGGGAACGCGCCCTACGCTCTGCGAAGGCGCGAGTACGCCTGGGAGATCATGCGTTCTGACGTAGTCGCGCCTCTACTAACAATGGAGAAGCCCTATGAGAATGTTCGTAGGCGCCGTCTTGGCGACGGCGTTGCTTGGCTCGGCGTCCATCGCCTACGCGGCCGACGCCACTGGCAAGATCAAGAGCCTGGATACGACCAAGGACATGGTCACCCTTGACAATGGCTCGAGTTACATGGCGCCCAAGAGCGTCAAGCTCTCCGACTTTAAAGTCGGCCAGAAGGTGACGGTGAGCTACAGCACGAGTGGCGGCAAGATGGACGCCACGTCGATCAAGCCTGCGACCTAACGACCGCCCGCTCTATTGGCGTGTTTGAGAATGAGCCGCCGGTTATCGACCGGCGGCTCGGCCAGGCGCTTCAGTTTTTGCCCGCGACCATCTGACGAAACCCCATGAATGAGAGCGCCTCCGGCCGAAACAGCTCCGGCCGTCCGCTGCCGGAACATCGGATGAGAGCGGCGCTCGATCTCATGCGCCGAATTCCCAATCGGGCGCCGCGCCGCATTGCCGATGTGTATAAGGGACGAGGCTCGATGAGGGCGCTGCTCGCTCGCCGCTTCCCCGGCGCCCAGATCGAAGCCTTCGACCTTTTGCGGTTGACCGATCATGATCCAAACCCAGGCGCCCAATGCCTGAGCACAGGCCATAAGTTCGACCTGATCTGTTCGAATGGCTCGTTGGAGATGGTGCCATCGCTGCCGGAGTTGTTGCCCATGCTGGTCGGCATCGTCGCGGCGGGCGGTTGCCTCGCGGTCGAATTTCCCAACGATTTGTATGAGCCGATCCGCGCGCTGACGCGCATGATCGCCGCTGACGGACCGTGGGCGAAGACGCTCCTGCCGATCGCCAAGACGCGGCCGTTCAACGAAACGATGGAAGGCCTATACGCTCTCCTCAGTCCGATCTGCGCCGCGGTCGATATCTGGGAAGCGACTTATCTCCACGCGATGCCGGACGTCGCAGCGATCGTCGAATGGATGGAGCCGACCGGCCTCGCGCCCTTCCTGGCGGCGCTGAATGAGGCCGATCGTCGCGAGTTTCTCGATCGCTACGCCGACGAATTGCGCCAAGCCTATCCGGCTCTGCCCGACGGCCGAGTTTTGTTGCGGTCGCGACGGCTCTTCATATTGGCGCAGCCGTAACGTGGACCGCCAGGCCGGTTCATCAACGCGGCTTCGCCTTCATCGCGCGCGTCCACAGAGCCTCCTCCATCCGCTCCGCGATCTCGCGCAGGTAAGGGTTGCGCGCCTCGCGGCCGGCGCGTCCGGAATCGAGGTCGGCCTGGAAGCCGTCGCGCTGCGGCCAATGTTCGCTGAGAAGTTCGAAGCCAGCGTCCTCGATCGCCTCCACCGCCTTCGAGAACTGCGTCTCCGAGCGGCCGACCTTGGACAAGACCACGACGAGGCGTCCCTCCGCGCCGCGTCGCGCGAGCTTGCGCGCGAGCGCAAGCGTGGGCCTCAGATCATCGCCCGAGACGCCCGTCGGCAGAAAGACGACGTCGCTATCCTCGGCGATTTCGGTCGAGAGATCGTCTGCGAGACCGCGCGTGTCGGCGACGATGAAATCGGCGACGCCGTCCTCGCGGCGCAGCTTCTTCAGGCTCTTGAACGCCCGCGTGTCGACCTCCGGCTCGAGCCCCGCGCGCATTCTGAGCGCGCCCCATTCGACACAGGTCAATTGATCGAGATCGAAGTCCGCGAGCAGGGTCTTGCGGCCACGATGGATCGCGCCGACCGCCAGCAAACGGGCCAGCGTGCTTTTGCCGACGCCTCCCTTCTGGCTGACGAAAGCGGCGGTGGTCGGTGTTTTTGCTTTTGTCATCGGCCGTCGTTTTGAACGCTTCCGCCTTCGATGTGAAGGCATGTCGCTTGAGTCGCTAATGCTATTGGTTGGCGCTGCAATGACAAGCGACGGATGAAATTATCAACGGCCAATGCTCGCTATGTCCTATTCTGCATAGCGGGCGCTAAAGCCTCATCTCGATATTATGCTGTTACCTCAGGCAGTTGCGTAAAGCCTGCCACGGCACGGGCTTTCGTCCCTACTTTGATCGATCAAAATCTTCCATCTCATAAAGCGGACGGATTTCGACGACTGACGGTCCGGGCATGGGATTGGGGCAGCGTTTCACCCACTCGATCGCCTGGTCGAGATCGTGCACCTTCCAGATCCAATAGCCCGCGACGAGGTCATGAACGTTGGGAAACGGACCCTTGGTCACCGATCAATTCTGGCCGGAAAAGGCGACGCGCGCGCCCTTGGCGCTCGGCCTCAGGCCATCCGCGTCGACCAAAATCCCGGCGTCCTTGAGCTGCTGGTTGAACGCTCCCATCTGCTCGAGCAGCTCCGGCGTCGGCATCTGGCCATCCTCACTCTCGTTCGTCGCCTTCACGATCACCATCACGCGCATCGTTCCCTCCGATCAATTTGCGGACCGCTAGACGTATTTGAGCTTCGGACACCAATCCGCGCCGCGACCCTCCGGCGTGCAGTCGAGCATCATCCAGAAAGGCGCCGGGTCGGACGCGCCGCGCGCCCTATCGCTTGGGCGCGACGAGCGCGAACATCGCGCCTTGCGGATCAAGGCCATTGATGATCCAGGCCCCGCCGGGAACCTCCATCGGCCCGTGGATCACCTGCCCGCCGGCCGACTTCACGCGCTCTTGCGCCGCGTCGATCGCGTCGACGCTGATGTAGTAGAGCCAATGCGCCATGGGCTCCTGGTCCATCTTCTTCATCATGCCGCCGGACTGCTGACCTCCGGTGCTGAAGATCTGGTAGGCCCCCATGGCGCCCATATTCAACGCCTCGCCCTTGGTCCAGCCGAACAGGCCGGAGTAGAAGGCGAAGGATTTCTCGGGATCGCCGCCGTGCAGCTCATGCCAGCCGACATGGCCGGGCTTCATCGGATCCTGGATCGGCGCCTCACCGCCTTCGCCCTTGAACAACAGGAAGCCCGCGCCGCTCGGATCGCCGGCGACCGCGAAGGTCCCGACATTGGGAATTGCGGTCGGCGGCCGATGGATCGCGCCGCCGGCGGCCTTCACCTTGTCGGCGTAAGCCTTGACGTCGTCGACGGCGATATAGCCCATCCATGCCGGGCGCACGCCCGCGGCGTCCTGAGGGATCGGCATCAGGCCGCCGACCATGGTCTCGCCGGCTTTGAGCAGCGTGTATGTCTGCGCGTTCATCGTGTTGGGCGCGAGTTCCCAGCCGACGACCTTGGAATAGAATTTTTCTGCGCCGGGAAGATCGTTCGACATCTGATCGTACCAGACAAATTTGCCGAGCCCGTCCGATTGAGTAGCGTTAGCCATGGTTTCCTCCTTCAAAGCGGCGCGGACGCCTGACGCAATTGACTGTCGCCTTCGTCGTGACGGCGCGCCGCAGCAGACGCCGTTGTCGGCCCCAAATGTGACGGCCGATTGATCGCTTCCGGCCGTCCACTGAGCGCGTTGAAGACGGTCGGCGGCACGCGCAGGCTGTCGTCCTCGTCGTAACGGCGCTGCAGCCCGGCGAATGTGGTCTCCGGGTCACGCGTCAGCGCCGCCAGCTCATCAAAAAACGCGCGGTCGAATTCTTTTTCTGGCTGCGGCTGCGCGCCCCATACGTCCCAGGGCGCCATCTCCATCGTGTTCAGCGCCGCCATGTCGCGGACGAGGCTGCCGGCGACGAACCAGAGGCCGCGAAGGCTCGCGAAGGAAATGCCAAACTGCTGCGCATCCGCTTCGCCGCTGCCGCATCGGCGCCACGCCTCCGACGCTGTCATAAACTGCGTTCGAAGCAGATCGAGCGTATCGAACCGGATGTTGAGGCGTTGCCGCCAGACGTCATCGATCTGCGAGTCCGCCAGGCGCCATCGGCGGTCATGCGCGTCCCAATATTCGCACACCCAATGGTCTTCGAAGTTCGGCGGATTGAAATAGGCGGCGAACCCGCAACGCGAACGCGCCGGCACGCCTTTGGCGCGCAGCATCGTCACGAGCGCGAGCGCGAACGAATTGCAGCGCCCGAGCACCCGATAGGCCGGCTCCCTCGCGACATGCAAAGGCCGGTCATCGAGTTCGATCATGCGAGCAAGGCGATCGGCCATCGGGCGCAAATGGATTTCGCCCAGGCGATTCGCGGGCGGCTCGAAGCCGTAAAAATCGCGCGCGACCACGTCATAGATTCCGAGGCCCTGAATGACGCTGGTCAAGGCGGCGACGTCATCGGGGAGCGCTTCGACGAGCGCGCTCGCTTCGCCGGGATCGGTCATCGGAGAGTGGGTGGCGTAGAAGGCGAACACATCGCTGACCATGCCGCTCCTCCTCCTTCGCATCGGGTGTTTTGTTTTCCGGAAGCCCGCGTTGGGCGCCCGGCCCAGAAATTCAACCGGTCACGCCTGGCGCCTAGTTCGGCGAAGCGGCCTCTTCCATTTGCGCGATATCGAGCTTCTTCATGCCCATGACGGCGTGCATGACGCGATCGGTGCGATCAGCCGCGCCGCCCAGAAGCTCCGGCAGGGCGCGGGGCACGATTTGCCAGGAGACGCCGAACTTGTCGGTGAGCCAGCCGCACTGGACATGCTCGCCACCCTCGGCAAGCTTCACCCACAGCGCGTCGATTTCAGCCTGGTCATCGCAATTGACCATGAGCGACAGCGCTGGGGTGAACTTGTATTGCGGGCCGCCATTCAGCGCCAGCAGACGCTGCCCATCGATCTCAAACAAAATCGTCATCACGGCGCCTTTCCGCGCCCCCGCGAACTCGCCGTAGCGCGCCGTAGCGCGCCGTCGACAGAATGCGGGCCCCGGGAAAGATCGACAGGTAGTGAGCGACCGCCTCTTCGGCGGCGAAGTCGAACCAGAGACAGGGCGTGATTTTCTGCTCGCTCATGGGTCATATCCTCCGTGGGCCAACGCCTTCAGGCGCCGGGTGTTCCGCTTCAGCGATTGCCCGGGCTTCCTGGCTAATGACATACCGATCAGTTGGTATGCTGTCAAGCGGCAAAACCGCGCCTTCCCCACAAAAGTGACGAACCTTCGACCCTCTACTCCCTTTCGGCCCCGCAGATCGTCGTCACCGCGTCGTCGATGATTGGCAGGAGTTCGTCGCGCGGAATGCGGGCGCGGGCGCGGATCGACAGCGTGTGGAGGGTCGCCGACGCCACGCGCGCGAGCCGGCGCGGATCGACGCTCTCCGGCAATTCGCCCGTCGCCCGGGCGTCGGCGAACAGGCGCCCGAACGCGCGATCCGTGCCGTCGATCGCCTCGCCGACGCGTTCATGAAGATCCGGATCGGCGATCGCCTCGGAGGCGGCGCTGAGCACCGTGAAGCAGCCGCGCGGGCCGTCCGCGCCGCTAAGATAGAGATCGAGCGCGGCGGTGAGAATGCGCCTCAACTTGACCCGCAGCGGCTCCTTCGCCGCAAACAGGGGCGCAAAGGACTCGTTCATGCGCTTCCGGTACTGGCCGTAAGCCTGCAGATAGAGCGCCCGCTTGTCGCCGAAGGCCCCGTACAGGCTCGGCCGGTTCAGGCCGGTCGCGGCGCTGATGTCGTCGAGCGAGGTGGCGGCGAAGCCGTCGCTCCAAAAAACGTCCATCGCCCGGGCGAGCGCGATCTCGGGTTCGAAGGCGCGGGGGCGGCCACGGCCTCGCGCGATGGCCTTCGGAACGGAGCTCACAGTTTTTTGTACCATGTTGAACAAAATTATTGACCGGCGCTATTATATGCGAGATAGTACAAAAATTGCAAAGGAGGATCCCATGGAGCTGTTCTTCGCCCCGCTCGCCTGTTCGATGTCGGCCCGCATTGCGCTTGCCGAAGCCGGCGCCGCCATCGATCTCGTCGAGGTCGACACCCACGCCGGACGCGTCCTCGCGACCCACGACGACTATCGCGCCATCAACCCGCTCGGCTACGTGCCGGCGCTGAAACTCGACGATGGAACCGTGCTGACTGAGAATTCCGCGATCCTGCAATATATCGCCGAGCAATATCCGGACGCCCAGCTTGCGCCGCCGGCTTCCGACCGCATCGGGCGCGCAAAACTTCGCCAATGGCTGAGCTTTATCGGCGCCGAACTGCACAAGGGGCTCATGACGCCGCTGCTCGGCGACAAGACGCCACGCGAGGTGAAGGCGTGGGCGATCAGCAAATACGCCCCGCGCCTCGCCTATCTCGACGCCCATTTGAAAGGCCGGGAATTCCTGCTCGACCGCTTCAGCGTCGCGGACGGTTATCTGACGACGGTCCTGAACTGGACGCGCGCGACGCCGGAGATCGATCTCTCCGACTATCCCAACGTGAAAGCCTATCTCGAGCGCATGCGCTCAAGGCCGAGCGTCGCGGCGGCCTTGGCGACGGAAATTCCGCTGTTCCATGCGGAAGTCGCGCGGCGCAAGGCGGCGTGAGAAGCCTGGCTCTCGCCCCAAAAAGAAGGGCCGCCTCGCGGCGGCCCTGCAAAAGTCGTCCAATTCCCCGAGATCAGGCGACTGACGGCGCGATCCGGTCGCGCTGCGCGTTGCGGTAGCCCGCGAAGCCGAGACCTGCGAAGCCGAGGAGCATCATCGCCCAGGTCGAAGGCTCGGGTGTTCCAACGATGGTTCCGATCTTGCCTCCTATGTCACCCGTGCCCTTATTTCCGAGAGCGTCGGCGACCGCGTAAAAGCCGTCGCTATTAACCACGAAGTTGGCCACAGTTACGCCGGCGATCGTGAAGTCGATCGGGCCAGCAAAGTGATTGCTTGTCCCTTTCCAGTCACCCTGAAGACCGGCGGTAAAATCGCCGAATCCCGTGCCGGTGCCGCCGGGAACGCCAGTCACCGGTATCACTTTGGTGAAGCCCGGGGATGAGGGAGTTGTGTCGGTGATGTCAGCCGCCGTTATCGACGTGTCCAAGTTGAAGGCCGCAGTGATGTGGCCGCCTCCGGTGCTTGCGAAGAACGTCGCCGGCGAATCCAAAGCAAAGCTCACGCTCACGCCGCCACCCACCAAATCCATGACGGTCATGGTCGCCAAGGTCTGGCCGGCCGGAGAGTTCACGCCCCTGGCGTAGTCGTTCAAGTCGACCGTCAGGGTCTGTAGAGCCGCATGCGCGCTGCCTGGGATCGCGAAAACCCCGGCCAAGGCGAGAGCCCCTGCCAATGCCTCAATTTTCATCACCTTCTCCCAGTCAATTATAACGGCCGTGTAAGGGGATTTATTATAACAACCGATCGATTGTCAACCTCGGTTTGGAATTCCGCCGCGTAATACGGAGGCGCACAGCTTGTGAGCAGTTCGATCGTCGCCGCGGCTTTGGCGACGGAAATTCCGTTGTTTCACGCGGAAGTTGCGCGGCGCAAAGCGGCATAAAAAGGAAAGGCCGCCCAAGGGACGGCCTCTCCCAAGTCGGTGTGAAAACGATCAGGCGATCGACAACGTGGCCCGAGCGCTCTTCGACTTGCGGAAACTGGCGTAGCCGAGTCCCGCGAAACCAAGGATCAGCATCGCCCAGGTCGAGGGTTCCGGAATGGCGGCGATCCCGGAAACCTCGAAATGCTTGGCTTCCTTGATGCCGCTGTCCGAAAACAAGCTGATTTCCGTCAAGGGGCCTCCTGTCGCCGCGAGGATGAAACTGAGATCCGCGTTGTGCTTGAGTCCCGTCAAGTTGAAAGTCTGAACCAACGTGGCTCCGTCAATGGCCTCGATTGTCAGGTCCGTGGTGTCGGCTTTCAGCATCTGCAGGTCGAAAACCAGGTCGGTGAACGTGTGGCCAGGAATCGTGAATTCCAGATCGCCGAACGACGCCTTTCCGCCCGTTGCCGAGGGTTTTATCGTCGCAAAGCCATTGGCAAAATCAAGGCTCGAGTCGGAAGTGAACTGATCGATAGGCAGCCCGGTCTGCGAGCCGGTATGTCCAAAGCCCGTCATCACGGCCGACGCCGAATCCAGAAATATCTTGCTCTCGTCGCTCGCTGTGCACGACGGGGAGCCTAAATCACCGCCTAAACACACGGTGGTCGCCAAAGCGCCGCCGGCTGTGATGGAAACTCCGGCCAGCGCGAGAGCCCCGGCCAATGCCGAAGTCGCTATTGCACCAATTTTCATCACTGTCTCCCTGTAAATTATAACAGCCACCCAAAGTGATTTATAACTACAACCGATCGGTTGTCAACGTCTACCTGGGATACAGCGGCGGAATTACCCGTCGATACTTGTCTAGACTTAGGCCCAATCGGTATATTCTTTGGAATATAGCGACCCATCAGCTCTGGTCGCGTGCGGGAAGGTCGATGCCGGGGGTGTCAAAAAAATCGACCCAGACCGCGTTCGACGGCACGATCAGCCGCCGCCCCCCGCTGGACGCAGGCCGCCTAGCGATATATTCTTCGAGATATAGCGATCCTATCAGCTCCAAACCCACCAACTCCAACACGGGAGGACGTCATGAACATCGCCATCACCAAACCGCAGCTTGGCAAAGACTCGAAGGCGTTTCTGGCCAGGAAGCATCACATGCTGATCGACGGCAAATGGGTCGAGGCGAAGAGCGGCAAGACCTTCGAGGTCGAGGACCCGGCGACGCAGGAAATCATCGCGCGCGTTCCGGCGGGCGACAAAGCGGACATCGACCTTGCGGTGAAGGCGGCGCGCAAGGCGCTTGAAACCGGTCCGTGGTCGCGCATCTCGCCCGCCGAGCGCTCGAGGCTCGTATGGAACCTCGGCGACCTGCTCGAAAAGCATGCTGACGAGTTCGCCGAGATCGAGGCGCTCGACAATGGCAAGCCGGTCACCAATGCGCGCCGCGACGACGTCGGCGGCTCGATCAACATGTTCCGCTACATGGCTGGATGGTCGACGCGCCTTGTTGGCGAGACCATTCCGGTCTCGAGCCCGGGCAATTGGCACGCCTATACGGTGCGCCAGCCGGTCGGCGTGGTCGGGCAGATCATCCCGTGGAACTTCCCGCTCATGATGGCCGCCTGGAAGCTCGCGCCGGCGCTCGCCGCGGGCTGCACGATCGTGCTCAAGCCGGCCGAGCAGACGCCGCTCTCGGCTTTGCGCTTCGGTGAACTGCTGGCGGAAGCCGGCATCCCCGACGGCGTCGTCAACATCGTCACCGGCTACGGCGAAACCGCGGGCGCGGCGCTCGCCAATCATCCCGATGTCGACAAGGTCGCCTTCACCGGGTCGACGGAAGTCGGCAAGCTCATCGTGCAGGCCGCGGCCGGGAATCTCAAGCGCGTCTCGCTCGAGCTCGGCGGCAAGTCGCCGGCGATCGTGTTCCCCGACGCCAATCTCGATCACGCGATCGGCGGCGTTGCGGACGCGATCTTCTACAACCAGGGCCAATGCTGCACCGCGGGCTCGCGCCTGTTCGCGCACAAGTCCGTCTACGACAAGGTCGTCGAGGGCATGGTCAGCAAGGCGGCCAAGATCAAGGTCGGGCACGGCCTCGATCCCTCCGTCCAGCTCGGGCCGCTGGTCTCCAAGGAGCAGCACACGAAGGTGCAGGGCTTCATCGCGTCCGGCCGCAAGGAAGGCGTCACGGTCGCGACCGGCGGCGGCGTCGTCGGCAATCAAGGATACTTCGTCGAGCCGACGGTGCTGACCAGGACCAATCGCGACATGAAGGTCGTGCGGGAGGAGATCTTCGGCCCGGTCGTGTGCGTGCAGTCGTTCGACGATGACAACCTCGATCAAGTCGCCAAATTCGCCAACGATACCGAATATGGCCTTCAGGCGAGCATCTGGACCCACAATCTGAAGGTCGCCCATTCGCTCGCGCGCAAGATCAAGGCGGGCACGATCTGCGTCAACACGCACAACTACGGCGATCCGGCCTGGCCCTTCGGCGGTTTCAAACAATCCGGCTGGGGCCGCGAGATGGGCAAGGAAGTGATGGAGCACTATACCGAGACGAAATCGGTCGCGATCAACCTGGTTTAAAAACGGGGGTCCGCGGGCCGGCGCTGCCGTAAAAGGTAGCGCCCGCCGTCGGGAACATTCCAACTCGTGTCGACGTTTTCTCCTCGGACAACAGCCAAGGAGAATTCCTCATGGACGCCGTCCGCGAAACAACGACCTTAATCGCTGCCGACAAAGTCCAAGGCACGGACGTCTTCAACAATGGAGGCGATCGCCTGGGCTCGGTTCATGACCTGATGATCGACAAGCAGACCGGTCAGGTCGCTTACGCGATTCTGTCATTCGGCGGATTTCTTGGAGTGGGCGGCTCCTATCACCCGCTGCCCTGGTCGCTCCTCCGATACGACACGAACCTCGGCGGCTATGTCGTCGAGATCGACGAGAGCCAGCTTGAGGCCGCGCCTTCCTATCCGGTCGGCACCGACCCGGCCTGGGGCGATCCTGAATATGAGGGCAAGCTCCACGACTATTACGGCGTCGGCCCCTACTGGAGCATTCCACGCCCGCTTTGACGCTCGTTTCGAGTAGTGCGCCATCAGGGGCAGTCCGCCTGATGGCCAAACAGGGTGGCGGTTCGTTCCGCCGCCCTGTTTTTTGTGCGCGGCGACCGGCCGCGCCGTAATCTTCAGAGTTCAGCCCGCGACGGCTCGCCGGACGGCGCCTATTCATCCCCCGCCGGCGCGGTCATAATGACGCGCGCGCGGGGTCCCGGCTCCCAAATTTTCCAGCCCCGATGGCCGGCGCGCCCGCGACGCGATTGGCAGAGAATAATGACAGGCTCATCCGAATTTACCACCTGGGTGGCGTTGGCCGGCGCCGCGATCTTCGGCGGACTCTGCGCGATCTATTCGTCCAACCCGTGGGTCCTGATCGCCGCGGCTCTCATCGGCGCCGTTCTCGGCTACAAGGGCGAACAAATCGGACGACGTTATCTGGAGCGATATCTATCGCAAAGGCGCGCTCCGTAGGCCTTGAGAGGACAAATTGGAGCGAGGTTTATTATTCCGCGCCGTCGCGGTCGGTGATGGCGTTGACCATCCAGCGTCTGGGGCATCGCGGAAAGCGACATGAGACTGCGCTCGCTCCTCTTCGTTCCCGGCGATTCCGAACGCAAGTTTGCTCGCGCGCGCGATTGCGGGGCCGACGCCCTCATTCTCGATCTCGAAGATTCTGTCGCGCCCTCCGAGAAGGCCGGTGCTCGCGCCCTTGCCGCCCGTCTCATCGGGAGCGAGCCCCGGCGCGCCTGGACGTGCATCGTGCGCGTCAATGCGCTCGATACCGGGCTTACGCTCGATGACCTCGCGGCCGTCGTGAAGCCCGGCCTCAATGCGCTCCTGATTCCCAAGGTCGATGGCGCGGCCGACCTCGAGCGCTTCGGCTATTACCTCGACGCGCTCGAGGCGAAAGCCGGCATGGCCTCGGGCTCGGTCAAACTGGCGAGCGTGGCGACTGAAACGCCAAAGGCGATGTTCGCGCTTGGCTCCTATGCTCCAGCCCTTCCGCGCCTGATCGCCTTGACCTGGGGCGCGGAGGACCTCGCGGCGGCGCTCGGCGCGACCGACAACAAGGAGCCGGACGGGTCGTGGACCTTTCCGTATCAGCTCGCCCGCGCGCAGTGCCTGTTCGCGGCGTCCGCCGCCGAGGTTATGGCCATCGATACGGTGTATACGGATTTTCGCGATCCCGAGGGCCTCGAGCGCGATTGCCGGCGCTCCCGGCGCGACGGTTTCGTCGGGCGCCTCGCGATCCATCCCGATCAGGTCGCCACGATCAACAGCTGTTATGCGCCATCCGAAGCCGAGGTCGCGCATGCGCGCAAGATTGTCGCCGCATTCGAAGCCAATCCGGGCTCGGGCGCGCTGGGAATGGACGGCAAGATGGTCGACCTTCCGCATCTGAAAGCGGCGCGCAAAATCCTCGGGTCGATTTGACCGCAAGTTTCGTGGCGCGCCGGGCGAGCGGGCGACGCATCAGTTGGAAGCGCACAGGTCGCGGAAGAAATGTTCTTGCTTCGTTCTCAAGAGATGATTTAGCAAAAGCTGTCACTTCTGGCCGGAGGCCCGAGCGCGGTTCGCCCTATCAAAACCCAGCTTCCGACCTATATGAAAGAGGATCTCGCTGGCCCTTTTTTTGAAGGCCGGCGCCGGCCAATGTTGATCGGCCGCAAACCAACTTTCGAGGAATTGTTATGGCTGACGAAGCGCTATTTGGGCTTTTGCGGCAAACCGCGAATCCGGCGGTGGTCGAGGCCCTGAAGACATCGGTTGAAACCGACCCGGATCGGCTGCTCAACCGCATCAATCCCTTGGCCTATGCGAGCGCGCATGGCCTCGACGAGGAGCAGACGATCGGCGCCTTTGTCCATGCGGCGCGGCTCGGGCTGTTCGATATGTCGTGGAATATGCTGTGCCCGTCATGCGGCGGCGTGATCGAGAGCGGCGCGGCGCTCAAGAGCCTCAATCAGCCCCAGTATTATTGTTCGTTCTGCACCGTCGATTGCGAGCCGACGCTCGATAAGCTGGTCGAGGTCACATTCACGGTCAACCCCCGGATTCGCCGCATCGCCGCGCACGACCCGGATTCCCTTCCTTTCGCCGAATACATGCGCCAGATCTTCTGGAGCTCGAGCAACGAATTCCCGGACGATGTCGAAAGCGCTGTCCAAAAAGTGACGCTCGACACGATGGAGCTCGGAGGGGGCGAAAAGGCGGCGATGTCGCTCAACGTCCCCAAGGGATTTGCGATTGTTTTCGAGCCTGTCACCCACTCGTCGCTCTTTCTCGAGGTCGAAGGCGAGGAGACCAGGGAGCGGCGGAATCTGTCGCTCGTCTTCGCTGACGCCCATACCCACAGCGGCACGCTGAAGATCCAGCCGGGTCCCGCGCGCATCTCGTTTGAAAACAAGGCCGAACGCCGGACGATGCCGGGGATCTGGCTGCATAGCGACGAGATGAGCAAGCTCACCAACACCCGCCGGCCATTCCTCACGGCGACACGCCTGCTCAGCAATCAGGCGTTCCGCGATCTCTATCGCAGCGGGACGTTCGATCCCGAGCAGCGGTTCAAGATCACGAGCCTGACCATCCTGTTCACAGACCTCAGGGGCTCGACGGCGCTCTACGACCGGATCGGCGATCTTGCCGCTTTCGATCTCGTGCGGAACCACTTCGGCGCGCTGCTCGAGGCGGTCTCAGTCGAGGGCGGCGCGGTGGTCAAGACCATCGGCGATGCGGTGATGGCGACGTTCCCGACGCCCGACCGGGCGCTCCGGGCGGCGATGCGCATGCGCGAGGCGATGCGCGGAATCAACCAGACGCGCGGCGGCGAGGACCTGGCGCTCAATATCGGCCTGCATTCGGGTCCGTGCCTCGCCGTCATGCTCGACGATCGGCAGGACTATTTCGGCCAGACGGTCAACATCGCCTCGCGCGTGAACGAACTCGCCGACCCGACCGCGATCCTGGCGACCAAGCCGATCATCGAAAGCGCCGAGGTGGGGCGCGTGCTCAACGAAGGGAGCTACCGGACGACCCCGCGGTCGTCGCAGCTTCGAGGACTGAGCGACGAGTTCGAGATCTTCGAGGTGCGCGAACGCGCGGCGGCCGCCGCGGCCGAGTGAGCCGACTGGCGTCGCCTTGTCAGCCGGCGGCTTTCTGCCGGCCGAAAACCTCATGCCCTTCGCGATCGAGAATGCGTAGCGCGATGGTGTGGGGCGGCCATGCGGCGATCGCGGCGGCGATGATCGCGGCGGAGACATCGGAGGCGCGGATCTTATCCTCGCGCAAGACCGATGGTGTGGAATCGGCGCCCGCGCCCATGAACTGAATCCGGAATGGCTGCGGCGTCGGGACGCCGGGCGCCTTCGTTTGGCTTTCCGGCGCCGGCTCCGCGCGGGGTGGAACCTTGTGCGCCACGTCCGGCTCGCGATCCAGCACGAAGAAGGTGTTCATAGCCAGTTGAGTCGATAGATTAAGGCCCACCCGGGCGCCGGTCTTGCGCGCAATCGCCTTGGCGACGAGCGCCCAATCCTCGGCGGTCGCATCGGAACTGGCCTCGTGCTCCCTTCGGCGCGCCTCCTGATAGGCCCGGTCGCCCAGGTCATGGATCAGGCCATCGGCCTCGGCCTCGATACGTTCGCTCCGAGCGCGCTTGGAAGGCGCCCACGTGGTCATTCTTCCGCTCCCTTCAACCGGCAACCTCATAGCTGCACATTCGGGCGGCGTCAGCAACTGGTTTCGTCGGCGCGCATGGGTCCCGCATCGTCATCCGGTGCGCCCAGCCTTATGTCAGCGTGCCGAGGGACAGCCCCATGTCCGGGCTCAAGCGCCGAGAGACAGGCGCCCGGCAAATTATAAAGTATTGGATGAGCCGCCTTAGGTTAATTGAACAATATGTTGATATTGAAACAATTTTATCCGCGCCAACTCACTCGGCCATCAGCCGCTCGACCAGTTGCTCGACGCCTGCCTGGATTCGTCTTGTCCGCAGCCGCTCGGCCGCGACGATCGTCTTCACGTCGCCATAGGCGCGGTTGAGGTCGTCATTGACCACCGCGTAATGGTAATCGCGCCAGCGCTCGATCTCCGTTCGGGCGTTCTGGAACCGGGCCTCGATCGAAGAGGCCGTGTCCTCCGCCCGCCGCTCGAGGCGCGCGCGCAATTCCCGCATCGAGGGTGGGAGAACGAAAATGCTGACGACGTCGTCGCCCAGCCGTTCGCGCACTTGAGCGGCGCCCTGCCAGTCGATGTCGAACAGCATATCGCGCCCCTGAGCCAGCACCTTCTCCACCGGCGCCCGCGGCGTACCATAGGCGTTGCCGTGCACTTCGGCCAATTCGAGCAGTTCATCCCGCGCCTTCATGCGTTCGAATTCGCTCGGCTTGATAAAGTGATAATGGATGCCGTCCGCCTCGGACGGTCGTTGTTCGCGCGTCGTCACCGAGACCGAGAGCGTGAGATCGAGCGCGCTGTCCTGCATGAGCATCCGGGTCAGCGTGGTCTTGCCGGCCCCCGACGGCGAGGACAGAATCAGGATCATGCCTCGCCGGCTCGCCGCCATCGGTTCGAATCTCACTCGACGTTCTGCACCTGCTCGCGGAATTGCTCGATTTGCGCTCTGAGTTCAAGTCCCTGCGCGGTCAGGCTCACGTCATTGGCCTTGGCGCAGAGCGTGCTGGCCTCCCGCCCCAGCTCCTGGGCCAGGAAATCGAGCCGCCGGCCGATCGGCCCGCCCTGGTCGATCAGCGCCCGCGCGGCGGCGACGTGGGTCTTGAGCCGGTCGAGTTCCTCGCGGATGTCGGCCTTGGCCGCCAGCAGCATCGCCTCCTGGTGGAGGCGGTTCTCATCGAAGCCGCGCGAAGATTCCATCAGCGTCTGAATGTTTTGGGCCAGTCGCTCACGCACCGCCTCGGGCCGGCGCCGGATTGGCGTCGGCGGCCTCGACCAGCCCGGCGATGGCCGCGAGCATGGTCTCGAGCAGATGCGCGAGCGCCCCTCCTTCTCCCCGGCGCGCTGCGGTGAGCGCCGCAATCGCCTCGTCGAGGCTTAAGAGCGCGCCCGCGCAGGCCACGTTCACGGCCGCCTCGTCGTCCTCGATGTCAACCGCCTCGAGCACGCCGCGTAGCGCCAGCAGTCCGTCCATGGTCGGCGGCGCGAGCCCGGCCTTGACTGCGGCGGCGCGGGCGGCCGCGGCGATCGATTCGAGCGCCGCGAGATCAATGCGCGCCGCAGTGGTCGCCCCCTCCCGCTGCGCGGAGAGATTGGCGAAGCAGGTCCCGCGCCCCAGCGCCTTGGCGAGCCGCGCGCGCGCCTCGCCTTCCGCCCGATCGAAGGGCGCGGGCATGCGCAAGCGAATGTCCAGGCCCTTGGCGTTGACGGTCTTGAGCTCGAAGGTCCACCGCCACGCGCCGCCGCTGCCGGCGGCGCGGGCAAATCCGGTCATGCTGCTCACGGACATTAAGCCTGATCCCCCTTCGATGGCCGCTTCGCGCGAATGAATAGCCGCCCTCTTGGTTCATATGAAGTTCAGGCGGCGGTCACTATGAGTCGCGCCGACCCCGTTTGGGTTCGCTAACCACAGGAAAGTCCCCCCATGATCAAGACCCTTGCGGCCGCGGCCGTTCTCTCGCTCGGCCTCGCCGGCTACGCCGTCGCGCAGGAAACAACGACCGGCGCGCCCGCCGGGTCGGCTTCGGTGAACGCCGAACCGCCGATGCACCATCATCATCATCACCATCATCACCATCATCATTATGTCCATCATCATCACATGCACCACATGCATCATGATATGGCTCCTGCCGCGGCTCCGGCGGCTCCCGCGCAATAAACAGATCCCGAAGGCGGGCTCTCCAGCTCGCGTGAACTCTCAAGCTCTCCAGACAAACACGTGTTTGGAGAGCTTTTTTATGTCCAAGTTGAACCGAAATGAGAACGCGCCGCCTGAGATTGAGGATCAAGTCTCGGTCTTTTTCGGCCGCGCCCGCTTGCGCGTCTTGACCTCGATCCTGGGCCCCTCGACCAGACGCACCACCGCTCCCCACAACGTGCGGACATCCTGTTGCGTCGGCTCCATGCGATGGAACATGTTGCGCAGGTTCCGCCGCATCCCCGGCTTCTTGGTCACCGGGCGGAAAAAGCCATTCTCCTCAAGCTTGTCCTCGAGGAAATTGAAAAAGGCGAGCAGCATCTCGCGCTGGGCCGGCGGCGACTGGACGCGCGGGATGGTCGAGGGCGGCGGCGCGTCGCCGTGGGCGGCCTTGAACCACTCGTAGCCGCAGAGCAGAACCGCCTGAGACAGGTTGAGCGAGGCGTAAGTTGGGCTCGACGGGAAGGTGATGATCGCGTTGGCGAGGGCGACTTCGTCATTGTCCAACCCCGTGCGCTCCGGCCCGAACAGGATGCCGCGCTTTTCGCCGGCCGCCGCGGCGGTCGCGCCCATGGCGACGCAGGGGCTGAAAACCGCCTTCATCTGCCCGCGCTCGCGCGCCGTCGTAGCGTAGACCGCATGGAGGTCGCCGACCGCGGCCTCGACGCTCGGAAAGAGTTTCGCGGCGTCCAACAGGTCGGTCGCGCCCGCCGCGGCCGAATAGGCGACCTCTCGATATTCGTCGGTGCGCGGCCAGCCCTGGCGCGGATTGACCAGGCGCAGGTCGTCGAGTCCGAAATTGGCCATGGCGCGTGCGCACATGCCGATGTTCACGGCGAGTTGCGGCCGAACCAGAATGATCGCTGGACCGCCGCCGAGCGGCGGTCTTGTCCTGTCCGTGCCCGCGCCAACCATGGCGGCGGGCTATAGCACGACACGGCGGAGGCAAACATCCGCGCCGAACTCGTGCGCCCGCGCGCCTGCGATGGGTCTCGTGTGGCTACAGGTGTGATTGCAAATTGTGGCTACATGTGCGAGATTGTCGCAGTGGAATTCGAATGGGATGAGGAAAAGCGCCAGAAAGTCTTGGCGGAGCGAAGTCTCGATTTCGCGGACGCCTTTCAGTTTTTCGACGGCCGACCTGTGATCCATCAGCCAACGCCACGCGGACATGAGGATCGGTGGAAATCAATAGCGCTTTTCGACGGCAAGTTTTTCACCGTCGTTTGGATGTGGCGCGGCGCGGTCATCCGGGTGATTTCGATGAGGCGAAGCCATGAACAAGAAGAACGGAAATATCGTGCGACATACGGCGGGTGAACTTGACGCGATGAAAGCGGCAGGGAAGACGCGCACCAATTGGGAGGCGGCGGCGGCGAAGCCCGTGCCTGACGGGAGCAACCCCGACGACGCCATGGAGCGTATCGAATGGGCGACGACCAAGCTGCCCATGCCGAAGCGAAAGGAACATACGAATCTGCGGATTGACGCGGATGTCCTGGCGTTCTTTCGCAAGCAAGGACGTGGCTATCAGACCCGGATCAATGCTGTCCTGCGCTCTTATGTCGATGAGGTCAGGCGCCGCAGGCCGCGCTGATTGCCGTAGCTGATCCCTAATACCGCCGAGGCAAACGATTGGGTCGCGCGAACCACTGCAATGGCAGTAAGCAGCATCGCCGAAAAGCACGACACATGCTCTACTTGCTCCAGATTTGTGAGGAGACCGCATGGGCTGTGACACAGAGATACCAATACGGCGTTTGAACCCGCCGGATCTGGGCCCGCCTCCCGGCTATTCCCAAGTCGTAGAGGTCCGAGCAGGTCGTATCATCTTTATCGCAGGCCAGACCGCGCTCGATGAAGCGGGCGCGTTGGTTGGCAAAGATGACTTCGCCGCCCAGGCCGAGCAGGTTTTCCGCAACCTCGCCGTGGCGCTGCAAGCCGTTGCTTGCACCGCGGCCAACTTGGTGAAATTGACGGTCTTCCTGCGCGATATGAATAACCTCGGCGCCTATAGAGAGGCCCGCAATCGCTTCTTCGCAAGCGTAAGTCCGCCAGCGGCGCCTGCGATCACGCTCGTTGAAGTTTCAAAGCTCTACGGCCCCGAGTTTCTCATAGAGATTGAGGCCGTGGCGGCTGCGTAGCTAGCCGCGACAGCCGATCCAGGTGCGGCCCTAAAGCCCAAGCTCCCTCGGCGCCCAGCCAGCGAAGACCTTCGCCAAAGCGACCGTGCGCCAATAGTACGCCTGCTCGACCATCGCCTGGTCGACCGCGCTCGGATAATAGGAGGCAATCGCTCGCAACGGGATTTCCGACTCGATTCCGCCTCGCGGGCCAAAAACCGCGAAGGTTCCCGCAACCGTGTCTTGCGAACCGCCCCCCGGTCCCGTCCCCCCGGTGCTCGGGCCGAAATAGATGTAGTCGATCCGGACCCCGAGGACCGGGGCGTTCCGGTCGCCCGGCGCGAGATGGGCCCCGACGACCTGAGGCAACGCCTGCCTCAGCGCCTGATCCATCCAGGCTGCGGTCGGATCGCCGATGAACGCGCGCAGCGGCTCGACGTTGACCAAGATGTTGCTAAACCTGAGACCGCTTTGGGCTCGCGCGCGAGAGGCTGCGCCTGTCGACGCAAGGCCGAATGCGCCAATGGCGGCGAGCGCGTCCCGGCGCGTCATGGCGCTGGCGACCATTTTATCCTTCCCTTTCCCGCCCGACCCAAACAGCGCGCACAAGGGCCGGCCGTGACGAAACCACGGGCCTTGAAGGCGCGCCGCCCTCTCACACCGGCATTGTCTAGAGACCCAGCTCCCTCGGCGCCCATCCCGCAAACGCCTGCGCAAGGGCGGTCACGCGGCCTTGCAGGGCCTGCTCGACCATGGCCTGGTCCACCGCCATCGGGAAATAGGACGCAATCGCCCGCAGCGGCACATTCGCGACTGCGCCGCCTCGCGGCGCCTTCAGCAGGAGCGCTCCGCTGATGGTGTCCTGGGTTTGTCCAAAGAACTCCGGTCCGCCGCTGCTTGGCCCCAGATAGAGGGTGTCGATGCGCGCCACCAGCGTCGCCCCGTTGCGGTCGCCCGGCGCCATATAGGGCGCCAGCGCCTGGGCGAGCGCGCCGGGAAGCGCCTCTTCCACCCACGCCGCGGTCGGATCTCCCATGCTGGCGCGGATCGGTGAAACGTCGACTTTGATTGCGCGAATGCGCACGCCGCTCGCCGTCGCCTTTGGAACTGCGCCCGCGCAGCCCTGAAGCGCGAGAGCCCCGAGAGCGAGGAGCCCGGCGCGGCGAGTTAAGGGAAATGCGGACATGGTTCTCCTCCTTGGCGTATCGCGCCGGCAATCCAGCCCGTCCGGCTAGCCCTGCGCCAACCCGAGCTTCCTCGGAACCCAGCCGGCAAACGCCTGCGCGAGCGCTGTCACTCGGTCGTGATAGGCTCGCTCCCACAACGTCTGATCAATCGCCATCGGGTAGTAAAAGCTGATTGCGCGCAGATGCGTATCAACGCCGCCCCGCGGCCCCCCAACAATAAGGACGCCGCTCATTGTATCTTGCGACCCTCCCCCCGGCCCGGTCCCGCCGCTGCTCGGCCCGAGATAAAGATAGTCGATTCGCGCCACCAGGGTCGCGCCGCCGCGATCCCCGGGCGCGTAGTACGGCCCCAACGCCTGGGCGATCGCGCCGGGAAGTGCTTGTTGCAACCAAGTAACCGTCGGATCGCCGACCTGCGCGCGCACATCGACCTTAATATCGCGGATCCGCAGGCTGCTCGTTGTCGTCGTTGGAACCGCGTTGGCGCAACCCTCAACCGCGAGAGCCCCGAGAGCGACGAGCCCGGCCCGGCGAGTGAAGACCAACGTCGACATGACCAAACCTCCTCGTTACGGCGCTTCCAGGACCCTAAGGTAGCCGGTCGCGCCAGGTTTCAGCCCGCCAACATCGTCAATTATATATAGGCAACCTTCACGATTTCATAGCTCTTGCCGCCGCCAGGGGTGTTCACCTCGACGCTGTCGCCCGCCTTCTTGCCGATCAGCGCGCGCGCGGTCGGCGAGGTGATCGACACCTTGCCCGACTTCACGTCCGCCTCGCTCTCGCCGACGAGCTGAAACTTGCGCTCTTTTTCGGTGTCGTCGTCGATCAGGGTGACGGTCGCGCCAAACTTGATCGTCGTTCCGTTCAGTTTCGTCACGTCGATCACTTCGGCGCGCTGCAACAGGTCCTCGAGTTCGACGATCCGGCCCTCGTTGTGCGACTGCGCCTCTTTGGCGGAGTGATATTCGGCGTTTTCCGAAAGATCGCCGTGCGATCGCGCCTCCGCGATCGCCGCGACGATACGCGGTCGCTCGACCTGCTGGCGACGCTGAAATTCCGCCTCCAGGGCTGCATAGCCTGCGGCGGTCATAGGTAGCTTGTCCATTGTCTATCCGTAAAAAAATACTGCCGCCACGGCGTCTTTCTGCGCCGTCACGCCAGATAATCCTGCAACGCTCTGACTTCGAGTTCGCCGCTCGCGACGGCGCGGATCCCGTCGGCCGCCGCGATGGCCCCTGAAATTGTGGTGTAGTAGGGCGTCTTTTGCAAGAGGGCGGCGCGGCGCAAAGGCTTGGAATCGGCGAGCGAGGTCGCGCCTTCGGTGGTGTTGAACATGAGCTGCACGGCGCCGTTGCGCACCGCATCCGCCGCATGCGGGCGGCCTTCCGACACTTTGTTGACCTTCTCCGCCTTCAGCCCATGGGCGGTGAGATAGCGCTGGGTCCCCCCTGTCGCCAGGATCTTGAACCCGAGCGCCTGCAGCTTGCGCAAAGGCTCGACGATCTTTTCCTTATCCGCATCGCGCACGGAGACGAACACGGCGCCCGAAGTCGGGGGCCGGGAACCCGCGCCAAGCTGGCTCTTGGCGAAGGCGATTTCGAACGAGCGGTCGATCCCCATCACCTCGCCGGTGGAGCGCATTTCCGGCCCCAGCACAGTGTCGACGCCGGGGAAGCGGGCGAACGGGAACACCGCCTCCTTGACCCCGACGTGATCGAGCCGTTCGAGCTTCAGATCGAACGAAGCGAGCTCTTCGCCCGCCATGATGCGGGCCGCGATTGCGGCGATCGGCTTGCCGATCACCTTGGCGACGAACGGCACCGTGCGGGAAGCGCGCGGGTTGACCTCGAGCACGTAGATCTCGCCGTCTTTGAGCGCATATTGCACGTTCATGAGCCCGCCGACTTCGAGCGCGCGCGCCAGCTTCTGCGTCTGCTCCTTGAGGCTTAAGATCGTCTCGGGCGTGAGCGATCGCGGCGGCAGCGAGCAGGCGCTGTCGCCCGAGTGAATGCCGGCCTCCTCGATATGTTCCATGATCCCGGCCACGACCACCGTCGCGCCGTCGCTCAACGCGTCGACGTCGATCTCGATCGCGTCGGCGAGGTAGCGGTCGAACAGCAGCGGGTTCTTGCCCAGAACCGTGTTGATCTGGCCCGTCTTGTCGTTCGGGTAGCGCGCCTTGACGTCGGAGGGCACCAGGCTCGGCAGCACGCCCAGGAGATAATCGTCGAGCGCGCTAGAATCGTGGATGATCGCCATCGCCCGCCCGCCCAGCACATAGGACGGACGCACCACGAGCGGCAGCCCGAGATCGGCGGCGATGAGGCGGGCCTGCTCGACCGAATAGGCGATGCCGTTCTTCGGCTGCTTCAGCCCAAGCTTGTCGAGCAGGCGCTTGAAGCGGTCGCGGTCCTCGGCGAGATCGATCGAGTTCGACCGAAGTGCCGAGGATCGGCGCGCCAGACTGTTCGATGACATGGGCGAGCTTGAGCGGCGTCTGGCCGCCGAACTGAACGATCACGCCCTTGAGCGATCCGCGCTCGCGCTCCTTGTCGAGAATCGCCAGCACGTCCTCGGCGGTGAGCGGCTCGAAATAGAGCCGGTCCGAGGTGTCGTAGTCGGTCGAGACGGTCTCCGGATTGCAGTTGATCATGATCGTCTCGTAGCCCGCCGCGCTCAGCGCGAACGCGGCGTGGCAGCAGCAATAGTCGAACTCGATCCCCTGCCCGATCCGGTTCGGGCCGCCGCCGAGGATGACGATCTTCTCGCGCTCCGAAGGGTCGGCTTCGCATCTCGCCTTGCCGGCGAACGGCGCCTCGTAGGTCGAGTACATGTAAGCCGTAGGGGAAGCGAACTCAGCGGCGCAGGTGTCGATGCGCTTGAACACCGGCTGGACGCCGAGCCGTCTGCGGGCCGCGGCGACGTCGGCTTCGGCCTTGGCCGAAAGGGCTGCGAGGCGCGCGTCCGAGAAGCCGCTCGCCTTCAAGGCTCTCATATTGCCAGCGTCAGGCGGCAGGCCATGCGCGCGCACCCTGCCTTCGAGCGCGACGATCTCGGCGATCCGTTCGAGGAACCAGGGGTCGATCTTGCTGCACTCGTGGATCTCTTCGACGCCCATCCCCAAGCGCATCGCCTGCGCCACTTTGAGCAGGCGGTCGGGCGTCGGCTGGCCGATTGCGGCGCGCAGCACGTTGTGGTCGTCGCCGTGGCCGAGCCCCTCGATTTCGATCTCGTCGAGCCCGTCGAGGCCGGTCTCCAGCGAGCGCAGCGCCTTCTGCAGCGATTCGGGGAAGGTGCGGCCGATCGCCATCGCTTCGCCGACCGATTTCATTGCCGTCGTCAGCGTCGGCTCGGCGCCGGGAAACTTCTCGAAGGCGAAGCGCGGGACCTTGGTGACGATGTAGTCGATCGTCGGCTCGAACGACGCCGGCGTCGCGCCGCCGGTGATGTCATTGGCGATCTCGTCGAGCGTATAGCCGACCGCGAGCTTGGCCGCGACCTTGGCGATCGGAAACCCGGTCGCCTTCGAGGCGAGCGCCGACGAGCGCGAGACGCGCGGGTTCATTTCGATCACCACCATGCGCCCGTCAGCCGGATTGACCGCGAACTGCACATTCGAGCCGCCGGTCTCGACCCCGATCTCGCGCAGGACCGCGATCGAGGCGTCGCGCATGATCTGGAATTCCTTGTCGGTCAGCGTCAGCGCCGGAGCGACGGTGATCGAATCGCCGGTATGCACGCCCATCGGATCGATGTTTTCGATCGAGCAGATGATGATGCAATTATCCTGCTTGTCGCGCACCACCTCCATCTCGAACTCTTTCCAGCCGAGCACGCTCTCCTCGATCAGGACCTCGTCGGTGGGCGAAGCGTCGATGCCGCGCTCGACGATCTCGATCAATTCGCTTCTCGTGTAGGCGATGCCCCCGCCGGTGCCGCCCATGGTGAAGCTTGGGCGGATGATCGCCGGCAAGCCGATGTCGGCTACCGCGGTCAGCGCCTGGCTCAGCGTCTTCACCTGATGCGAGCGTGGCGTCTTGAGGCCGATGCGCGTCATCGCCTCGCGAAACCGCTCGCGGTCCTCCGCCTTGTCGATCGCGTCGGCGGTCGCGCCGATCATCTCGACGTCGTACTTATCGAGCACGCCCATCTTTCTGAGGCTCAGCGCGCAATTGAGCGCCGTCTGCCCGCCCATGGTCGGCAGCAAAGCGAAGCCGCCCGGGATCGCGTGGCGTTCCTTCATGATGATCTTCTCGACGATCTCGGGCGTGATCGGCTCGATATAGGTCCGGTCCGCCATGTCGGGATCGGTCATGATGGTGGCGGGATTGGAATTGATGAGGACGATTCGATAGCCTTCCGCGCGCAACGTCTTGCAGGCCTGCGTCCCCGAATAATCGAACTCGCACGCCTGGCCGATGATGATCGGGCCGGCGCCGATGATGAGAATGGTGGAGATGTCGGTCCGTTTGGGCATTGGGTTCCTGGGCTCGCCGCTCGGCGGGGTCACGCGCAAGAAAATGCTCCTTCGCGGCCTAATGGACCGGAAGGGGCGCAACTCTCGGGCAACGAACGCGGGATCGGCCTTCCGCGCTCCCTAGCCGAAATCGGCGTGGCGCGGAAGGGCGCGGTTGAAAGGGCCAATTCTTCCGAGAATTCAGCGCGACGCTGGGCTTCAGAGAAGTCCTTGGGCGACTTGGCCCGATAGGCGCCCTGAACGCGTCCCCATCACATGCGATATAAAAGATCCATGGACAAGGCCGCCATCCTCGCCAGGCTTCGCGAACATGAGCCCGCCTTGCGCGAACGCGGCGTGAGCCACGCCGCGGTGTTTGGCTCGCGCGCGCGGGGCGATAACCGCCCCGACAGCGACATCGACATTCTCGTGGAGATCGGACCGATGAGCCTGTGGGGCTATGTCGGCTTGACGCAGTTCATCGAGGGCCTGTTTCCCGAGCCTGTCGACGTTGCCGACCGAAGCCGCCTGAAACCCTTCGTCCGACCGACAGCCGAGCGCGAAGCGATCTATGCGTTCTAGCAAGGATCGCTCCGCCCTCTTCGATATCCGGGACAACGCGGCTCTCGCGCGGGGCTTCGTGGGGACCCTCACCTTAATTGAATTCAAGACCGATCGCCGCGCCTTTTATGCTGCGACGCGCGCCCTCGAAATCATATCGGAGGCGGCACGGCGGCTTGCTCCCTCGGTGCGCGAGCGCCATCCGAGCTTCCCTGGCGCGCGATCATCGGTGTCGGAAACGTTCTGCGCCACAATTACGATGATGTCGCGGAAGAACAGGTTTGGCGCACCGTCTTGGAAGACCTGCCGGCCCTCGATCGCGCCGTCGCGGCAGAGTTAGAGCGGAGCGAATGACCAAAGTCCAATGCCGCTGCGGCGCTGTCGAGATCGAGATCAGCGCCGAGCCGATCGTGCAATTCTTCTGCCATTGCGACGATTGCCAGGCGGTGCACGGAGGCGCCTATGCGCCGGAATCCGTCTATCCCGCAGACGCCGTGAAGGTCGTCCGCGGCGATCCGATGGCGTGGAAACCGAAGCGCAATCCCCGCGTCACCTGCCGCGAATGCGGCACGCGCCTGTTTATCGATCTCGAACCACTACGCCTGCGGGGCGTCAATGGATATTTGCTCCCGCCGGGCGAATTTCAGCCCGCCTTTCACACGCAATGCCAGTTCGCGGTCCGGCCCATCGTCGACGACCTGCCGCATTACAAGGGCATGCCGGCGCGTTTCGGCGGCTCAGACGAAACGGTCGGGTGGTAGCGCCTCGGCTCCTTCACCTCCATCGTCTGTCATGCCCGCGAAAGCGGGCATCCAGCACGGACTTGAAAGGGCAATGGATTCCCGCTTTCGCGGGAATGACAATATGGCCGGCCGTGACCGCTCCGGCGCCGACTTGCCTCAGAACTTATACCCGATCCGCGCGCCGACCTGGGTCAGGCCCGGGTTGATATGGGTGCACAGGCTCGCATGGCTGATGTGCTCGATATTGGCGATGAAATCCCAGTGTTCGCTGAACTGGTAGCCGAAGCCGCCGGATTCGCGGAAATCCCAGCGGCAGCCGGTGTTGACGCGGTCCGGCTCGTCCCGCAATGGCGAAGTGTTGACCGCGGCGCCGAACTCGCCCTCGAAGAAGAACCCCTTATAGATCGGAATGCGCCAGGTGAGGCCGGTGAAGCCGTAGCTCGTCTTGCCGCCGGTGTTGATCATCGCGCCGATGTTGATGCGCGGATTGAAGAACCAGGAAAACCACGGACCGCCGATGTTATTGGCGTAGCCGATCGGATTGGACAGGAGTTCGCCCGAGACGTCGACCGGCGCGCCCTCGTCGTGAATCCAGTTGTGGGCGTAAACGCCGACCCGCGCCTCATCCACAAAGTTGATCCAGGTGGTCGGTCCCGGCGCGATGACCGGCGCGGGCGCGGGCATCGTATTGTCGATGCCAAGAGAGGACATGTCGGCGGCTGCCGCCGGCGCAATCGCCAGCGCAGCCCACGCGAGTCCCGCAATGAGCGCTTGCCGCCCCGCCCCCAACTCAAACCTCGATTTCCGCACCCCGCGTGAACTTGAATAGAGGCGCCCGCGGTTCGAGGCAAGCGCGGGAGGCTCCAGCTTTCGGCCCCGGCTGCACAATCAGAAACAGTGTGGCGCCGGCGACATACCGGCGCAAATCGACATCACGTCGACGCGCTTCTGGCGTCTTTCCCCCCGAAATGCGATTGTATTAGGGGTCCTTCTCAAGGACCAGGAAGCTCAGATCATCGCGGAGCGGCGCGCCAAAACGATCGTCGCCGTAGGGAAAAGGCCCGGTCTCGCCGGTTTTGTGGTAGCTGCGGCGAAGATACCACGCGATCAGCGCGTCCCTGACGTTCACGACATGCGTTCGGACGCGCTTCCCGCCCCGATCGCCCACCCCTTGTTCGGCTGCACGATCAGAAAGAGTGTGGCGCCAGCGACATAGGTTGCTGCTTGGAACAAGCACGCTGCGCTGAGCAGACGACGTCCATAGTTCGTTTGACAATGCCGTTGATCGCTCGTCCTTATAACTCTCTTAAGCCTATTCGTTTCGACCAAATCGATCACGCGAGCGTTATCTCCCTTCCGACTTCGGTCGCGAATAAATCGACCAGATCACACGATCGTTATCTCCGCTCCGACTTCCGCCACGAATAAATCGACCGGATCAGTGTTTGCTGCTCGTCGAACCTAAGCGGTTTGCCGCGGCATTTCCAACAAGAGCGCTGTACTTACGTCAAGGATCAAGGAGACTGCGCGCAATGAAGATATTACTTCCACGACTACCTCCGTGACGTTCGCTGCACTGTGCGCGGGCGCTGGAGTTGCCAATGCCGACGGCTTTTCTCAAACAAACCTTGTTTCGGACAAGCCCGGCCTCGCAACGATAACCAGCCTGGTGAACCCCTGGGGTGGCTCGTTCGCGTCCGGGGAAATCCCATCTGGATTTCGAACCAGGGCGCAAATATGGCCTCGCTTTATCCGGTGACGGGTAGCGCGGGCGTGGCCGCGGCGCCGTTCACCGTCAACGTCCCGACGACGGCAAGCGGACCCCACGGCCCGACCGGGCAGGCCGCCAACGATGTTGCAAACGGCAGAAATCGCAACTGACCGCGACCCGGGTCCCCTCTACAGACGAACAAGCGACGCAACTGAAATGGAGGTCAAACATGCCGAAACAGGACCGTCACCGCCTCAACACCCTTCGCGCGCAGCTACTGGAGCACCCCGTGTACGCGGAGGTCACTTCGGTCCAGGATCTGAGGCAATTCATGAAGATCATGTCTTCGCCGTCTGGGATTTCATGTCGCTCCTGAAGCGGCTGCAGCAAGATTTGACGTGCACGAGAGTTCCGTGGTTCCCGGCCGACAACGCCCGGGCTGCGCGCTTGATCAACGACATCGTCATCGGCGAGGAAACGGATGTCGACCCGGATGGCTCCTATGTCAGCCACCTCGAGCTCTACCTCCGGGCCATGGCGGACGTCGGCGCCGCACCCGTCAATTCGACACGTTCCGCTCGCTGGCGCGAGTTGGGACTTCGGTCGAAGGGGGCCTGGTGCGGACCGGCGTGCCGGCTCATGTCCGAGCTTTTGTCGCGCATACGATGACGCTGGCCCAGTCGGGGTCAACGGAAGAAGTCGTGGCCGCATTTTTTTACGGTCGCGAGGATATCATTCCGGAGATGTTCAGCCGGCTTCAAAAGACGCTCGCTGGCGCGCGAGGCGACAATGCTTCCTTGCGTCATTTCATCTACTACATCGAACGGCACATCAGCTCGATGGCGATAGCCACGGTCCAATGGGCAGGAACTGCTCGAAGGCCTGGTCGCAGACTCGCCCGAGAGAGACGAACGGGCGCTGCGCGCCGCGTGCACAGCATCGAGGCCCGGATCGAGCTTCGGAATGGCACATCAAGCACACTTCGCGAGCGGCGTGCGGCGTGAAGGCCACGCCCGAAACCTAAGCCGCCGGACGACAGATCGGCGAACTTGTGGAGTCGTTTCGGGACCGCGAACTGAGCAAGAACAGACCCGCCGCTTCCCGACGAAAGCGGCGGGGTTCCTCGGCAATCGTTGATTTACGAGCGTTTCTTTGTCTATCCCGCGCTCGGCCGGAGCTTTTTTGCGACTTTATATTTACGTTTTTCAGAATATATGCTATTCTGTGACGTTTTACCTTAAAGCGGCGGCGTCCCTCGCGGAAGGAGAGTTGAGGGATGGTTCACGAGATGGCGCCGGAGCGCCGGCGGTTGGGCGCGCTCGGCAAAATGGCGCGACGGAAGCGGATCTTCGCCCGGTTGCGGGAAGGCGCAAGCTACGAGGAGATTGCGGGCGAGGAAAGCGTGAGCCGCGAGCGCATCCGGCAGATCGTCTCCGAGGTCTTGCAGAAAAGGGCGGTCGACAGCGGCGCCGATCATGCGAAGCTGCAATTGGATCGTCTCACGCCCGTGATGCAGCTCGCGGCCGAAGCCATCGCAGCCGGCGACGTCAGCGCCATTACGCCCTATTTGAAGGTGCTCGATCGGCTCGACCGTTATCAGACGGTCGCCGTCGGCCACCAAGTCTATGACGATGAAGCGCGCAAGAAGCTCATGGACAAGATCAACCGCATGGCCGAGAATTTCGGCATCAACGAGGACTTCGCCGCGGCGGTGGAGGCGCATTTGAAGGCGATCGGCGAGATCCCCGCTGACGAGCCGGGCGAGGCGGCGGCGGTCGAAGAGCCGCCGGGCCTGGATGAGAGCGATGCGGCGGCGGGCCGGGCGAGCCTGGCCGAAGGGCCACAGGAGGGCCAAAGTCAGGCGGCCAACTGGATGTCCGTCCGGGATCGGCTCGCAACCCCAGAGGCGAGTTGAGACGGAGCCAGATTTTTTTATTTGGATTCGCCGCAACTCTTTGAAAAGTCCCGAT
>CAWHZY010000023.1:0-39525 GCA_963833955.1 uncultured Alphaproteobacteria bacterium
GACGTCGAAATCGCGGGCTTGCCCCGTTCTCAGTCCCGCAATTCCGATACAAGTGGCGCGTGGTTGAGGAGCGCCACGAGCGCCACTCCGCCGATCGTGTTCCCGAGGATCGTGGGTGCGAAAAAGCCCGTCAGATAATCATAAACCGAAGCCTGGCCCACGAACACTGCGTAGAACGCTTCGACCGACCCGGCGATCACATGAGAGAAACCGCCGAGTGCGACGACATAGGTCAACAGCATGATCACCAACAGACGCGCGGACCGGGCGCTTGGGAGCAGCCAAATCATGAGGGCGATCAGCCAGCCGGCGAAAATCGACTTGATCGCAGTCGGCCAGAATGGTCCGCTGACGGCTTGGCGGCCGATCTCCTGCAACGCGGCCCGCACGGCATCGCTAAAAAGGCCGTCGATCGCGAGGAGGCGCGCGAAGATCAGCGTTCCGAGGAGATTGGCGGCGAGAACCACCGCCCAGAACCTGAGCAGAGACAGCCATGTTTCCCAGTTGCGCCGAACGAGCAACGGGAGCACCGCAGTCAAGGTGCTTTCGGTGAAGAGCTCCTGTCGTCCAAGAACGACGATAACGAAGCCCAGTGAATAACCCACGCTACCGATCAGGTGGCGCGCCGGTCCCTCCGGAAGTTCGCTCTGGATAAGCGCCATAGCCAGAAACGAAAATCCCATCGATAATCCGGCGGCGAGGCCCGACCAGAAGACCGCGCCAGGTCGCCGTCCGAGTTCGGCTTTGCCCTCCTTGCGGAGGATCTCGTGAATGACGACCGCCGGGGGCGCCGCATGTCGGGCCGCCTGGTCCTTCTCCGCCGGGTCTAGATGCTTGGACTCATCAAACGATCCCGGCGCGCTCTCTTTTTCGGCCGCCATGCCTCACTCGTGCCCCTTCGAGGCGAGTTCGCTGTAGACGAGCTGTCCGAACCGATTGAGCTGGTCGCGCCCATGGGGCTTGAGAAAGTCAGGCGTACGGGCTTCGATTCGGCAATAGGCGAGCATCAGGCCGTTGATGATGTCCGCCTGCGGTTTGTCCGGGGAAACCTGCTTCACCCGGGCGATCAGCGACGGGATCGTCTGTTGCATCGACTCGGGGTTGATGTCGGCGAGGGTCTTGTTGATCTGTGGGTCGTCGATCGACGGAACCGGCGTCGAATCCGGCCCGATCAGGCAAGGGTCGTTGTTGTCTTCCCGCGCGCCGGGCCCCGCGAGCCCGCTTACCGTTTTCGCGCGGATGTCGGCCACGAGGCCAGTCTTTTGAACCACCGGGGCGGCGTTGGACCATGCCGCGCGGACGTAGTCGGTGACGTCGGCTATCTCCTGGTCCGTCATCGTCGCTCCGACCGGCGGCATCGGGGCGAAGGTCCCTGTCGCAAGATGTCCGCCGAGGATGACGCGGATGACGTCCTCCGGCCCTTTGGCCTGGACTGCGCCATTGCCCGCGAGCGCCGGCATTGCGCCCGGCCGGCCCCGGCCGTCCAACTGATGGCAAAAGCTGCAATGTTGGATATAGACGTTCTCACCCGAGGCATGAGGCCCGATTTCCCCGCTGGGCCGGTCGGCCTTGTAGCTCTCGAGGGGCGGGATCGACTTGACATAGGCGGCGATCGCCTGAAGGTCGCTGTCTGAAAGGTGCGACAGACTGTCGTGCACCACCTGCGCCATGGGTCCCACGACGACGCCCTTTCCGTGGGCGGTACCGGTCTTGAAATATTGAACCAGCTCGTCTTCGGACCAGCGCCCAATTCCCTGCTCGGGATCGGAGGTTATGTTCGGCGCGTACCAATTGTCGATCGAGCCGCCTGAGAAGGCCTTGGAGTTTTGAGGCTCCATCGCAAGTCCCTTGGACGTGTGGCAATCAGCGCAATGCCCGAGGCCCTCGACAAGATAGGCTCCACGGTTCCACTTTTCTGACTTAGCCGAATCCGGCTTGAACTCGCCAGGGTGGAAATAAAGAGCATTCCACGGTCCCAGGCCTGCCCGAACGTCGAAAGGAAACATCAACCGATTGGGCTTCGACTCTTCGCTCGAGGGCGCGACGGTTTTCAGAAAGGCCCGGATCGCCAGCACGTCGTCCCGCGTCACCTTCGTGAACCACTGGTAGGGGAAGGCCGGATAGAGATATTCGCCATGGCGGCCGACGCCCTCGTGCATCGCGCGATAGAAGTCGTCATCGGACCACGCGCCAATCCCATGGACGGGGTCGGGCGTAAGGTTCGGCGCGTAGAGGGCGCCGAAGGGCGAGTTGATCGCTTCGCCTCCCGCATAGGGGGCGCCGCCTGGCCTTGTGTGACAGGCTTCGCAGTCTCCGGCCCGGGCGAGGTAGGAGCCTCGTGCCACAAGCGCGGGATCGGACGCGCTACGCGCATCTGACGCTCGTGAACTTGCGACCATCGAGAACGTCATCAAAACAGCCGCGATCGCGTAAGCAAAGGCCTTGATCATCCGCATCTCACTCCCGATAGCGCTCGGTGCTTAGTCGAAGTTTGTTGACACCCTCAGTGCAGGTGTAAACGAACTTGGACGCCTCAAGTTCCCATGAGTTTGATTGGCCCCCGTCTGGGGGCCTTCAAACGACCCCCCACCGCGGCCACCTTGGCTCGGCCATTCCAACTGGCGCCCTCATGGCTCGAGCGTCCAAAGGTATCGCCGGTCTCGACAAGAACTCACGGTGTCGTCCTGTCGATAGCGAATTAGGTTGTCCGGTTTTGGTAGCGCGTCATTTGTCCGCTTCTTCTGCTTTTGTTCTACCTCGTGGGCGGGGTGGGCAAGCCGGAGGCTTGTCCATGCCGTCCGCGAGGGGCTCGCCGCCGAGCGGATTTAAGCGGCGCGTTTTTCATCGTGGCTGTCCTTGAGCGCTTCTTTCTCGTCGTAGCGTCCGATGCATCTGGGTCCGTGGAAGAGGGCGTGCGAGCCGTCGGGGTAGACGTGGACCTTGACCCGCGCCTTGACGAAGTGGGGCCGCATCGGGCTTTCGGGGATCTGCAGTTTCAGCGTCCGGCAGGAGACGCAATTGTCGTTTCCGACCTGACGCTCCTCCTGCACGCACAGGATCTCGTCGAGATCGACGCCTGGAATGGGCGTGAAGGCCGAGCCTTCGCCGGCCGGATCGACGGCGAAGCGGGCGTTGTGCTCCGGCAGGTAGATGTCCTGGATGAAGGCGTTGGCCGCCTCGGCGGTGGTGACGGCGGCGCGCTTGAGTTCCTTCGGCAGCCAGTCCTGCAGCGTCTTAAACGCCCGCTCCGAGCGACCCCGGGCCTGCGGTGAGAAAGCCCCGATATGCTCGACCCCGAGTTGCTCAAGGGCCCTTCCGACCTGGGTCGGACAGCCGCGGTCGATCTCGCCGGCCTTGGTGGTGCGGAAATAGTGGCTGCCCCGGTCGGTGTAGAGGCTCATCGGCAGGCCATGCTGGGAGAAAACCTCGTTCAGCGCCCGGAAAGTCGAGGCCGTGCCCTCCGCCTCGACGAGAAACGCCGAATAGATCGACCCCGTCGCGTCATCGAGGGTCACAATCAGGTCGAGCGGCGCTTGGCCTTCAGGCCATTCGTGCCGCGAGCCGTCCTGATGCGGCATCATGCCCGGCAGCGGCCGCCGCTCGCGCTTCCTGCGGTGGGCGCCCTTGCGCGGCGCCTTGGGAACAACCCCCGCCCATTGCAGATGCAGCTTCAACCAGGTGTAGCCCTAACCAAAGCCGTGGTCCCTCACCAGATGCTCGTGGAAATGCTTGACCGTGAAACCCTGGTAGCGCTCGCGATAAAGGCGCTCCACTTCGTCCGCCCGGTCGCTCGGAACGCGCCGGCCCGACGCCTTGCCGAGTTTGCGGTCCAAGAGTCCGGCCTCGCCCTCCTCCTCATAGCGCCGCGTCCAGCGCCGGAACGTCCGCTCGCTCACCCCCAAAAGCTCCGCCGCCTCCTCCTGGTTGAGCTCCGCCGATTCCCAGCGGTTCAGAATGTTCAAAAACATCGCCATGCGCACCCCCTGAAGGGCTTCTGTCCGGCGCATCCAACCCCTCCAAAAGGGGCCGGATCTACCGGACAGATCGTGCGCTACCTAAACCGGACATATCGTCTGCTACCGACAAACTCACGGTGTCGTCCTTGCGGCGAATGCCCCAGCAGAATAGAATGGGTCAGCCCGACTCCGCGACAAACAAGCTTAGTTTTTCGGCTACGATTAAGGCCGAGCCGAAGTCGACTAATGGGTCGATTACAATATTGCCGCGTCACCTAAATGCAGAGATCTGGTGGCTGATGGTGAAACAGGGCCAAATCGGCGAAGGGCGTTCGACCCGTATTCGTTACGCTCTCGAACTTTCGACCGCAAATCACGAGTGAACGGCTAGGCGACCTTCGTCTAAATGCTATCGCGATCTCGGTAACCGCCAAATCCGCTAGCGGAGATCGACCGTAGAAATGAGAACGCCCGCCATCCCGACGCGCATCACGACAGGCCAAAGCCTGCGGCGGGACCCTCGCTCCGAGGATATCACAGGATCTCATCGTGCGGCAGCACGTCGGAATCCATAAAATCCAACGTCGATGACACCTGCTCGGAAGGCGCCTTCGGAATAGCTTAGGTAGTAGTCCCACATTCTCTGAAACTGTTCAGAGAAGCCCATTGCTTCAACCTGTTTCCGCGATGCCAGGAAACGCCGCCGCCACTCGGCAAGCGTCCGCGCATAGCTCTCTCCGAAACGCTCGGAGAACGAAAATACGAGCCCGACTTTCTCCGCCTCGCGCACAATCGCCTTTCTCGTCGGAAGCATGCCACCTGGAAAGACGTGGCGCTGAATAAAGTCCGGCGATTTACGAGTAGGATTCGAAGCGGCTCTCGTCGATCGTGATCGCCTGAAGTAGGGCGGTTCCGCCGGGGCGCAGGCGATCGTAGAGCGTCTGGAAATAGTTCGGCCAGAAGGCCTCGCCAACCGCCTCGACCATCTCGATCGATACGATGCGCTCGAAGGAGCCGGTGATATCGCGATAGTCGCGGAGTTCGAGCGTGACCTTATCCTCGAGCCCGGCGTTCTGGACGCGGCCCCTCGCATACTCAAGCTGCTCTGTGGACAGGGTCACGCCTTTCACGGTTCGGCACCGCTCGGCGAGCGCGACCGCAAGCGCGCCCCAACCGCATCCAATCTCGAGGACCTCGTCGTCAGCCTTGACGTCGAGAAGTTCGGCGATCCGCCTGATCTTCCGGGCCTGCGCCTCTTCGAGCGTGTGGAAAGCTCCAGCGTAAAGGGCTGACGAATAGCTCATGCTCGGGTCGAGCCAGCATTCGTAGAAGGAATTGCCGAGATCGTAGTGGAACGCGATGTTCTTGCGGCTGCCGGTCCGCGTGTTGGCGCGCGCGAAATGGCGCAGGCGTCTAACCAGACGCGTAGCAAAGCTTCCATCGATTTTCGCTTCCAACGACTCGATATTCCTCGCCGCGAGCTCGATGAAGGCGGGCAGATTAGGGCTGGTCCAGTCGCCTGCAATGTAGCTCTCGGCAAATCCGACATCGCCGAGGAGGATCAGCCGCCAGATCGCTCGCCAGCGATGGATTGTGAGATATGCCTGCGGACCTGGTTGTGCCCCCTTGTGGGCCAACCGAGCGCCGGACGGGAGTTCGACCGTCAGGTCCCCCATGTCTATGCGCGCGAGGAAGCGTCGAACCAGAGGTTCGAGGAATGAGCCGCCGTCATTCCTGATAACGTCGGCGGTCCGATCAGGAGACGACATGGGTCACACCCTTGGTCAGAAGCGCGGCGGGCTGCGATGCATGGCTTATCGTCATTTGGCCGCTGAGTTGCCTTGGCCGCTCGGTCACACGAACGCCCTTGAGCCAGAGTTGCAGCGCCTCCCAATGGATTGCTGCGACGACTTTCAGGGTAAGAAACGGAAATGCGAGGAGAGTGCGCAGCAGCGTCCTATCCGCGAGCGGAACACGATTGGCTGACAACCTCGTGAAGAGGACGGGTCCTTGCGCGTCCAGAGCCGTTATCGAGATCGCAACACGTTCCTTTGGCGGCGCAACCACAAACGCATAGCTCATGTCCGTATCGAGGAA
Organism: uncultured Alphaproteobacteria bacterium; assembly: GCA_963833955.1. Lineage (GTDB taxonomy): Bacteria > Pseudomonadota > Alphaproteobacteria > Rhizobiales > Beijerinckiaceae > Roseiarcus. Next base: position 6,054 of record CAWHZY010000023.1, read on the forward strand.
CGGCGATACATAGAGCGATTTGGTGCTTTCCTGGCGCACAAGCCCGTCTGCGTCAGGGATAGCCGGGATGAGATAGGTGTGGCGCTGCCCAAAAGTGTTGTTCACCTCGTAGAGAATTGCCGCCAACGCTCCGTCCTTGCGATAGCAAAAATAGACGCTCAACGGGTTGAAGGCATAACCGAGTATGCGTGGCATCGTCGTGAGGACGATTGCGCCGCTGGCGTCGAGCTCCGCAGCGCGCAGTTTCGTTCGAATCTGCTCTAGGAGAGACAAACTCGACGTGTCGCCGTGGTCCCGCTCATGGAAGCTGAAAAAATTGAAGCGGTTGACCGAGAACAATCGCAAAGCCGCGCCGACCGCAGGCGCCTCTTCCAGATCGAGAGCCAGATAAAAGACGCTGTATCGGAGCCGATGCCGCTTGGGCCGCGTGCGCTGGTGCACCACGTGGCCAGCAAATAAGCAAGAGCGTAACTCCATTAGGCTATCTCGAGCTGTACGAGCGCCCGCGGCCTATCGACCGCTTTCTCGTCTATGGAGATGCGGCCCAACTCGTTCGCGACGATCCAGGGCCGTCGACAGCCGCCAAGCGCCTCGGCGACAGCCAAGCCCGCCTGCAGTCCATCTTCATGAAAGCCAGCCCCGAAATAAGCACCGCAGAACCAAGTGTTCCGTTGGCCCTGAAGTGACCAAAGCCGGCTTTGCGCGTTCATGGCGCGCGCGTCGAAGATCGGGTGCGTATAGTCAGTCGCGTACAGGATTGAATCCTGGCGGATTGGCTGGTGCGCATTCAAGGTCAAAAACAGTGGCTTCGCGTTCGGCAGCCCTTGAAGACGATTCATCCAATAACTGACCGACAATCTTCTCCTGTTTCCGCGATCGCCAGACAGATAATTCCAACTCGACCAGACACGGCGTCGGCGCGGCATCAGCGTTGCGTCGGAGTGGAGCACGGCGCTATTCGCGCAATAGCAGAAGGCGCCAAGCAGCCGATCTTCCTCGGGGGTTGGGTCGGCTAACATCCTGAGCGCCTGATCGGCGTGCGTCGCAATGACGACATGATCGAAGCGCCGGGTCTCTCCTCCAGCCGACACTATCTCCACGCAGTCCGGATGGCGCCGAACAGCGGAAATAGGCGTGGTCGTAAGAATCTCGGGGATCGCCTTGGCGAGCTTCTCGACATAGGCGCGGCTTCCACCCGCCAATGTTCTCCAGACGGGACGGTTGGTTAGCTTTAGCAGGCCGTGATTCTCGCAGAACCGAACGAAGGCTCGGGCGGGGTATTCCCCAATCTCCGCAGCCGGCGTCGACCAGATTGCGGCCGCCATCGGATAGAGGTGATCAACGCGAAACGCCTTCCCGTATCCAGACGCGTCGAGATAGGCGTCTAGCGATATATCGCCCATAGCATCGGCCGCTTGCGGCGCTTCGCGGTAGAAGCGCAAAAGGTCGCGCAACATTCCCCAGAATCTGAAGCTCACGGCGTTCCGAGGTTGGGCAAAAAGGCCGGACAGGCTTGTTCCGGAATATTCCAGGCGACCGTCATCAAGCGAAACGGCGAACGTCATATCTGAGGTTTTGGTCGCTACTCCGAGATGATCAAGCAGCGCCGAGAAATTTGGATAGGTCGTTTCGTTGTAGACGATGAAGCCCGTATCGACCGCGACGCCGCCCACGTCCACTGTATTGCTGTGCCCCCCAATTCGGGAGTCCGCTTCGTACAAAGTGACGTGATGGCGCTTCGACAGAAGCCACGCCGCCGAGAGGCCCGATATCCCGCTTCCGATGACCGCGACCTCTAGCCTCCTGGCTTCTGGGTTCTCGGCGCTCTGCAAAAACCCCTCCGGCGTTGGACGGCTCGGCTCCCGGTCTTGGGAGAACCGGATAAGATACGCGCGCCGCCGCTGTCTGGATCACTCCGGTTGGATACGGGGTGATCCAGTCAGAGTTTCGTCTCGTAGAAGGGTCATGGCGCTTGCAGGGGTTTCATCCGGGGAGAAACTTGGGAACGCTGCGCCGCGCACGGCGCGGATTGTCACGTTGAGACCGGCGGACCGGAACGATCGCGTTCCCTCCGAGGAGGAGTGCTGTGGATTGTTAAGAAGTATCGCCCTGGACAGGGACCGTACCGCCTTCGCCGAGCTGTTCGGTCACTTCGCCCCGCGGGTGAAGGGATTTTTGATGCGTTACGGCCTCTCGGACATTCTTTCCGACGATCTGGCTCAGGAAACGATGCTGACTGTGTGGCGCAAGGCCGACCGGTTCGACCCTGCACGCGCTGGCGTCTCCACATGGATTTTCACCATTGCTCGCAACAAGCGCATCGATCGCCTGCGTCGAGACCGTGGCGCCGCAATGGCGCGCTTCGATGCAAGCGACGAGATGGATAACTGCGGGTCAAGTGAAGAACTCGCGATCGCAGCGGAGATGGCCGAGCAGGTGCGGGCGGCCATCGCGGCGCTTCCAGACAACCAAGCTGAGATCGTTCGCCTCTCCTTCTTCGCGGAGAAGCCTCATGCGGAGATCGCTCGGGAACTCGGTATTCCGCTCGGCACCGTGAAGTCACGCGCTCGCCTCGCGTTGGCTCGCCTGCGCGGCCTGCTGGAGGGTCAGGTATGACGCTGGAGCGTCACCCGAGCGACGAGAGCCTGTTGCGTTACGCCGCGGGCTCGCTCAGCGCTGGCCCATCGCTTGTCGTCGCCGCGCACCTTGAGGTGTGCCCCGCGTGCCGTGCGCAAGTCACAAGATTCGAACGACTTGGCGGCGCTTTCCTAGCTGACGCCGCGCGGGAGCCGATGCGGCCCGATGCGCTCGCACGAGCGTTGGAAAGACTCGATCAGACGCCGTCCGCCACATTTCCAGGGCCAGTTCCGAAGGCGCCTCGGCGAGCGGATCTCGGAATGGCGCTTCCCGCATCCTTGCGTGATTGCGGCATCGGCCCATGGCGATGGCTGGGACCCGGCTTTCGATGGAGTTGGATCACCGTTCCCGGCAACCCCGATGCGAAGGTCATGCTTCTTCGGGGGCGGCCAGGCCTGCAATTGCCTGCCCACGGGCACACTGGCGAGGAATTCACCCTCATTCTGAAAGGGTGGTTGTTTGACGACCGCGGCGCCTACGGCCCGGGAGACTTCGACGAGGCGGGCAACGAGATCGACCATCAGCCTGTCGTCGGCCCGGATGCGGAATGCATTTGTCTCGCAGCGCTCGACGGCGATACGCGGCTCCATAGCCGGCTTGGCCGGTTGTTGCGGCCGCTTGTGGGGTTCTGAAAGGCCGCCGCACGCTTTCGTCTGAAGGTTGGCAATGGGTTTCACTCTAGAAGTACTGGCCGTTGCCATCGCTCTGTCGGCCGCGATGGCCGTCGCTTGGCTGGTCGCGGAGCGAACGGGACGCTCGGGATGGATCGACGCCATCTGGACCTTTGCGACGGGGCTTGCAGGCGTTGCCCTTGCCCTCTTGCCCGCTTCCCCCGGAGCTCTACGGCCCATTCTCGTCGCGGGCCTCGCAGTGTTGTGGTCCCTTCGCCTTGGCGTTCACATTGTTCTGCGCACCGCGCGGGGAGGCGACGATCCGCGCTATCGCCAGTTGCGCGCCGAATGGGGAGACAGAGCGAGCTGGCGGCTTTTCTGGTTTCTCCAGGTGCAGGCGGCGGCGGCTCTCGTTCTCGCGCTGTCGATCGCCGCGGCAGCTCATCGGCCCGAGACCCGGCTGAATATTCGCGACGCGTTGGGCGTCGTGCTTTTTCTGGCCGCCGCCCTTGGCGAAAGAGCGGCGGACCGGCAACTGACGCGCTTCGGGGCAGACCCCAAGAATAAGTCGAAGATCTGCGATGTAGGGCTCTGGGGTTATTCTCGCCATCCGAACTATTTCTTTGAGTGGCTCGTCTGGGTCGCCTTCGCAATCATCGCGATCGCGCCCGGTGGCTATTATCCATGGGGTTGGTTCGGCCTGGCGGCCCCCGTCCTTATGTACGTGCTGCTTGTCCACGTGTCGGGAATCCCGCCGCTAGAAGCCCACATGCTCCGCTCGCGGGGCGATGCATTCCACCTCTACCAGGCGCGCGTGAATGCGTTCTGGCCCGGGCCGCCGAGGTCCCCCGCCGAGGCCCTTCGATCAGGAGCCGTTTCATGAGCCTTATCGCTCTGGCGACACGATTTGTGGAACGCGCGCCGCTTCCCGACGCTCTCTCAAAACTGGGAGTGGCCGCGCTTGTCGACCGGGCGAGCCGCTCCCTTTCCAGCCGACCGACGACAGGAGAGCTCGAATTTGTCCGTGTGATGGATCAGCTTCCAATCGCTCTGCATGTTGGGGCTGCCAACCAGCAGCATTATGAGCTGCCCGCGGACTTTTTCGCGCTCACGCTCGGGCCGCGAAGAAAATACTCCTGCTGCCTTCATCCGACGGGCGAAGAGACGCTCGCCGAAGCGGAGGCCCTCGCCCTCGAAGCAACCGTCGAGCGCGCGGACCTTAAAGACGGACAGCAAATTCTAGAGCTCGGATGCGGCTGGGGCTCGCTCAGTCTGTTCATGGCGGAGCGCTTCCCCTTGGCGCGCATCACAACCGTGTCAAACTCTGCCTCGCAGCGGCGCACCATCGAACAGGCCGCGGCCGAACGTCGTCTCGAAAACCTGCGCGTCGTTACCGCCGATATGAACGCCTTTCAGCCGGGACAGGTCTACGACCGTGTCGTTTCGGTCGAGATGTTTGAGCACATGTCCAACCGGACTGAACTGCTGGCGCGGATCCGTGCGTGGCTCGCAGCGGACGGGCGGCTCTTCGTTCATGTGTTCACCCATCGCAGCAAACCCTATCGCTTCGATCACGGCGACGAATCCGATTGGATTGCGCAGCATTTCTTCACCGGCGGTATTATGCCGAGCCATAAGCTGATGATGCGCTTTCCGGAGTTTCTCACGGTCGAGCAAGATTGGCGCTGGAGCGGCGCTCACTACCAGAGGACCGCGCTGGACTGGCTGGACAATTTCGACACGAACAGGACCGCAATCGACGCCATCTTGGCTAAGATCTACGGCGCCGATGCCAACCTATGGCGGCGTCGCTGGCGTTTGTTCTTTCTCGCTACCGCAGGCTTGTTCGGGCATGCGAATGGCGAGGAATGGGGCGTCAGCCACTACCGCTTGCGCCCGACTTGACGCGCCTCGGCGGTTTCACGCGCGATGCATGGCGCTGGGTCGGCGCCTATGCGACGGACTCCGATCCGCGTGTTGCAAGCTGCAATACGATTGCGCTTCTGGTCGCCTCGAACCAGCCGTTTTATCCGCTCTACGTAGGTTTCTCCGTGAGCCGACACATCGCGCCGACGCTGCTGACGTTTCTTTCAACGCCATTCTTCTTAGCGATCCCCGCAATCTCGCGACGGTTTCCGGTTTTCGGTCGCGCGCTTCTGCCGCTGACCGGCCTCGCCAATGTCGTTGTGAGCGCAAAAGCATTCGGCGCGGCCTCGGGCGTGGCGATGTTCATTGTCCCGTGCGCGTTGATCGCCGCCGCGTTCTTCCGACCTTCTGAAAGGATCTTTGCCTTCGCGCTGCTCGCCCTGGCCCTAGCGATCTTCCTTGGGATCGACAGCTATGCGTCTAATCCTATCCACACCTATTCGCAGTCTGAATACGCCGCCTTCGTTCGATTGAACGCCTTGAGCGCCAGCGCGCTTGTGGCCCTCCTAGGCCTCATGCTCTCTGGTTTGGTGAAGGACTGAGCGGGCTTATCTCGCCGGCCCGGCTGCACGCGCCGCCAACAGGCCCGCAATCGCGGCGACTGCGGTCAGAAGCGTACCCCACATAAGGTCGGCCACTGTCACGGCGAGGGGCCAGTCCCGAAGCGTCGCCTGGTTGGTCAGGTCGTAGACGGCGTAGCCGAACAGGCCAAGGAACGCGCCGCGAAGCCCAGCGGCAGCCCACCTGCCCGAGGCAAACTCAGGCCAGATCGCAAAGACGACGATGCCGATTGTGTATATTAGGTAAAATAGCGCCGCCGGCGCGAGGAGAAAACCGTCCCTCAGCAGGCGACCGAGCAGAGGCCGATAGAGAAGCGAAGCGCTGAAGCTAAGCCAGACGGCATCCAGGCCAAGGAAAACGACCGCCGTCGCAATCCACGCGACCCCATAAGCTCGCATATTGATTCCCGGCCGTGATGCAATTGTACGACGCTTCTTTGAAACTGGATCACGTCACCCGCGTAAGAAAGGGAGGCTCAATCGGAAAAGGTCTTGATCATGCTGACCGAGTTGGGACGCGCTTCTGCCGGACTCTGTCTCGTCTTGGCGCAAGTGGCAGGAGCCGCGGCTGCCGATATGGATGGCCTGTGGATGCGCGACGACGGGAACGCCCGAGTTCGAATTGTGCTTTGCGGTGAAAAGACCTGTGCGACGAATGTGTGGATCCGCGACACGAGTAAGGGCGAAGCGCCGGGGGACCGGCTGGTTATGTCGGTGAAGTGGTCGTCCGGCACCGAGTTTTCCGGAACCGCCTATGATCCCAAAAGGGGACTGACGTATACGGTTGACATCACGCTCGGAAATCAGGCCATGAAGACGAGAGGATGTGTGCTTGCGCGCCTGCTGTGCAAGACGGTGGTTGGGCGCAAGTCCATTAAGCTGACTGTCTTCACGTCCAGGCTGGTGTTCCAGGCGTTCCGGCTCTGATACGGGAGAGCGGGGAAGCACGATGGCCAACCAAAAGGACTTCTACGTCTCTCTTCCCCTGTTCAGCGATTTTGCCGAGGTTGTACGGGCGGAAAGTTTCTCGCCTCTGCCGGAAGAATGGTATGTCGGCTTCAGCGACGTGACTGGCTCGACCGCAGCGATTGCCGCCGGGCGCTACAAAGCGGTCAACATGGTCGGCGCAGGCGCCATCGCCGCCGTCGCCAATGCGCTCGGGCGACGACCTTTTCCCTTTGTCTTTGGTGGAGACGGCGTGAGCCTGGCCGTCTCAGGCGCGGATGCGCCCGCAACGTCGGACGCCCTGGCGGCCATGGCGTCGTTCGCGCACGCCGAGTTCAAGCTCGATCTGCGCGCGGCGATGATTCCGGTCAGCGAGATCCGCGGCTCCGGGAACGACGTTCGCGTCGCGCTTCGCTGCCTCCGAGCGCTGCGTCTATGCAAGGTTCTCGGGGGGCGGCCTAACCTGGTTCGAGGCGCAGGCGAAGAATGGCCGATACGCACTTCCCGTTGCTCCGCCCGACGCGCGACCCGACCTTTCGGGACTGTCGTGCCGTTCGGGCGTCGCGCCCGCGCGTAATGGCGTTGTCCTTTCGGTCATTGTCGCGCCGCGCGGCGAGGATCCGCGGTTCGCCAGCCTTGTGGGGGAGATCGTGAAAATGGCGCTCGACGCCTCGGCCTCCGAGCGGCCTGTGACGGTGGATATGCTGGGTGTCGCGACGCCCTTGAGAGCGATAGAATTGCGCTCCGGGCGTCAGGCGGATCTCGCCTCTCGACGATCGCCAAGGCGGCGTTTAGCTACACGTTGGGCGTCATATTCCACAGGTTCAAGCTAAAGGCAGGCGTCTTCGACGCAGGAGCTTACGCCGCAGACGTCGCTGCCAACGCGGATTTTAAGAAAATTCGACGATGGGCTGCGCATGACCCTCGACTGCTCACCTGCGTTTGCCGACAATCTTGAAGCAAAAATATCCGGGGCGGAGGAGTTCGCCTATTGGGCGTCTTTCGACAGAAATCGGCGTAGATCACCTGCTTCGTGCCTTCGATCACCGAGAGAGAAAAAGGCCGGTTCGTTTCCACCAGCGCGCCGCATTGCCACCCCTTCGCTCTGGCATAAGAGGCCCGGCCCATGATCAATCTCGCCAATCCGACGGCCTTCGTCGAACTGACGCGCCGGGTTCTGCCCTGGCTTGCGGCGGCGACACTGGTGCTGTTCATCGTTGGTCTGGGGCTCTCGTTTGCCGATTACTGCGAAGCCGCCCGTCTGTAACGGGATGATTGCGCCTAGTCGGCCGATTCATCTCAAAGGACAGGATATAAGCTCTTGAGCTTGATCCGAGCGGTCTCGGTTGTGAAGCGCCAGTCAGCCTTGGCGTGATGCTGGTTGCGGTGATTGGCCCAGGCGGCGACTTCGCGTTCGAGGGCGGCTTTGTCGGGGATGCGACGATCCAGACATTGAGTGGAGAGGACCGCGAGTTCCAACTCCGCCAGGTCTAGCCACGACCCATGCTTGGGAGTGTACACCCACTCAAATCGCTGGACGAGGCGTCGAGCCTCTGGCGCTGGGAAGGCCTTGTAGAGCGAGGACTTGTCGTGGATGTTCAAATTGTCCTGCACGAGCGTGATCGGCTCGGCGTCGGCGAAGCGACTGTCCGAGATCTCTTTTAAAACCTGGGCGTAATCGATGGCCGTGTGCCGGTCCGTCACCTTGACGTGTCGCCATCCTTCAAGAGGGGCGAACATCATGAAGAGGTTGGCGACGCCGTTGCGTTCATACTCGTAGTCACAACGGGCGGGGCTCCCCGGCTTCATGGGGATCGGGGCGCGCGTCTCGGAAATCAGCTGCTTCGACGTCTCGTCGAGACAGACCAGCGGGCGCTTGGGATCGTGCGGCCGCCGGTAGGCCTCCAGCACCTCCTCCATTCCCGCGACGAAGGCGGCGTTGGCCTGCGGCGGAATCACCCAACACTTCCTCGTATGGGGCTTGAGGATGTTTTTTTAAAACACGGCCAATCGTGCTGTCGCTGGCGCGATCGACGATCTGCAGCTCCACGACCTTCTCCTCCAACAACCGCAGGCTCCAGCGCGCGAAACCCTCGGGAGGATCGGAGCACGCCAAGGCGATCAGCTTCGCCTCCTTCTCCCCGTCGAAGATCCGCGGCACAGGCGGCGTCTCTCGCGCCTTGCGGCTTAGCACCGCGTCCAGACCTTCCTCGACCAATTGCCTGCGAGTCCGGTAAACCATCGAGGCGGTCGTATCCAACGCCTTGACGATCTCGCTGTCGCTCCAACCTTCCCCCGCTTCCGAAATGTCCGCCTTCAGCAAGATCTGGACCTTCGTCAGCCGCGTCGCCGGGATCTCGCCTTTCCTTCTCAGGCCCTCAAGGCGCTCGCGCTCCTCAGCGCTCAGACGAACCACGTATCGCTTTACTGCAACCTCTCGCGACCCCATCCTCGCCTCCATCCATAAAGGTGACCAGCGCGAGTGAATCAATAAAAGGTTGCAACTTAGTTGAAGCGCGCGACTAGGAGCGTGTCCGAGTAGTGGTGGCATTTTCGGGACGAATCTGATTCCGTTTGAGGCCTGAGCAGACATTTTCGTCCTTGGACAATTGATCAGACACGACTGTTGCCGGCGGCGGTCGTCGATTATGTGCCTTGGGACCATCTGGCGCAGTTCGTCGTCGCTTTGGCGCGCGAGCACCTGGATCTGTCGGAGATCGTGGCGAGCTACAAAAGCGGGCTTGGTCAGCCGCCATTCGATCCGCGCAGATGACGGCCCTGCTGCTCTATGCCTATTGCTCGGGTCTTTGTTCCTCGCGGAGGATCGCGAAGGCCTGCGCCGAGCGGGTCGATTTCATGATGATCGTCGCGCACGACGCGCCAGATTTTCGCACGATCGCCGACTTCAGGAAGCGTCATCTGCCGGCGCTGGGAGGCTGTTTTTGCAGGTGCTGAAGCTGGCGGAAAAAGTCGGGCTGGCGAAGCTGGGGCATGTCGCGCTCGACGGCGCGAAGATCAAGGCGAACGCCTCCAAACACAAGCCGATGAGCTACGAACGCATGAAGAGGCGCGAGACCGAGCTTCGCGCGGAAGTGGATCGCTGGCTTGAAGCTGCGCAAGCAGCCGACGCGCAAGAGGACAAACTCCACGGCGCAAGCCGTCGCGGCGACGAAATGCCCGGCTGGATCGCCGACAAGCAGAAGCGCTTATACCAATTCTATTTGAGCGCAACTCATCGCGCTCAAATAGAATTGGTATGAGGCAGAGCATGAGCGACTGGCCGCAACTTGTTCCCCTGGTCGATGCCGTTCGGGCCAACCTCGGACGCAAGCCCAGGGAGATTTCGGCGGACGCTGGCTATTGCAGTGAGGACAATCTTTTGGCGCTCGCGGCCCGGAAGATCCACGCTTATGCCGCTACCGGGCGAGCCCAGCATCCGGCCGAGACCACGCGCAAGGTCGGCGGCGAGATGACGCAGAAAATGCGGCAGAAGCTGAAGCGCGCCGGTTATCGCAGCCGGTACCGATTGCGAAAGCAGATCGTGGAGCCGGTGTTCGGCAGATCAAGCAAGCACTAGGATTTCGACAATTCCTGCTGCGCGGCCTTGAGGCACAGGCAGACTGGGCGCTGATCCGCACCGCCCACAACATCACAAAGCTCGCCAAGGCGATCTGAGCGCGCCTATCTCAAATCATCACCCCGTCCACACGCTATCTGGACGGGCTCCTAGAGCATCGGACTGTCAGATTGAATCGTCGGGGATTCCCGCGGGGATGGGAATGTGATTCACTTCCGGTTGGAGGTGATTTGCGATGCCGAAGCCCTATTCGCTTGATCCTCGCGAGCGTGTGGTGAGTTACGTTGAGGGCGGGTGTTCGCGGCGTGCGGCGGCGGCCCATTTCAGGGTGTCGCCCTCGTTTGTGATCAATTTGATGACGGCTTTTCGCCAACGCGGGGCGGTTGCGCCCAAGGCGCTTGGCGGCTGGCGACACAGCAAGCTCGACCCGCACCGCGACTTCATCTTGCGCCGCGTGGCGGAGAAGGACGACATCAGCATGCCGGAGCTGGCGCGCGAACTTCAAGCCGCCAGCGGCGTGAAAGTCGACCCCGCCTCGCTGTCGCGGCTTGGCTGATCCGCAACGGCCTGAGCTTTAAAAAAAAGCCTTCAGGCCAGCGAATGCGATCGGCCCGACGTGCGCCAGGCGCGCGAGGCGTGGAAGGCTGAACGGCAGCCCAAGATGCGGACCGAGCCGCATCGGCTGATCTTCATCGACGAAACGGGAACCAACACAAAGATGACCCGCGCGCGCGGACGCTGCGAGAGGGGCGAGCGCCTTCACTCCAAGGCCCCCTTTGGCCATTGGAAGACCCAGACTTTCGTCGCCGGGCTGCGCTGCGGCGCCCTGACCGCGCCGTGGGTCATCGACGCGCCGATGGACCGGACAATCTTCGAGACCTACGTGAGTACCCAACTCGCCCCGACCCTCGAAAAAGGCGACATCGTCATCCTGGACAACCCGCCCGCCCACAAAAGCCCGGCCGCCGAACAAGCCATCCGCGAGCGCGGCGCTTGGCTCATGTTTCTGCCGCCCTACAGCCCCGACCTCAATCCCATCGAAATGGCCTTCGCCAAACTCAAGGCGCATCTGCGCGCCTTGGCCATGCGCACCATCAACGAACTCTGGAAGGCGATCGGCCAAATCTGCGATCTCTTCACCTCAGAAGAATGCGCAAATTACTTCGAAGCCGCAGGGTACGGATTCAAATGAGCGTCCGATGCTCTAGCTGTTGGTATGGGCCGTTTCCGATTGCGCCCTTGATCCATCTCTGCTGCGTAGCTTGATCGCCCCAGGCTTCGAGAGCGCGGCGCCAGCCGAGATAGTTGGGCAGGTTCTTGGTGGCGACGCCATTGAAGCGATTTAGTCATTGCTAAAGCGGCGCCCACTTCCCGGCGTTGCTCGACGCTCAGCCGCCCCGCAGACGGAAAACTCTTCGGCCTTCATCGAATCACGCTCCTCAAGCCCGCCCCACCCTAATCAAAATCAACACGTATCGCTATAAACGCCAAATTGCCGTCGGAGTTTTTTCGCTTGGCGGCGGTTCAGGCATGCAGTCAACCCCACAACTTCCTCGTGTCGAGCCAGACCGTCCGGCCTCCCTTGCCGCGAACCTCTTCCATCATGTGCTGCGCGCCGCCTGGCCCGTCGCCACCCTCGCCATTCCACAGGCAGAGAAAATCGACCTTGGCGGCGCCGAAGCGCAGGGCTGCTTCCAGCATCCGCCGATTGTTGCGCTCATAGGGATCCTCGCCCTCCTGCAGCGGACCGAGCTCGCGCGACGCGAGATGCAGCGTCGACCGCGCTTTGGCGGCGAAGAACCGCGCGCGCCAGTCTTTGTTGGCGAAGTCGACCGACTTGTCGAGGAAAATTGGCTCTTCGAAGGGGATGTAGATCTCGAGCAGCGCAGATCGCGCGAGCGCGGCTTCCGCGAACAAAAGATCGCCGCCACAGGCGCCGCCGCAAATGCAAAGGTCATCCGGGCCAACGTGGAGGTCCGCCAAAGCGCCGGCGATCGCTTGCTCGGCGATCGCCTCCTTTTCGGGTGGAAAGCGCGACTTCTTGCGACCGGGAGCATCGATCATGTGGCCGCTGAACAATACGGCCTTCCGTGGCGAATGCGGGGGCTTCAAGGCGCAAGTCCGGTCGGGCGCAGAAGCCCCCTCGTCCAGTGAGGGGCGCTGCTTCCTAGAGCACTAAGCGTCGCCGCTAATAATCGCCGACGCTTAACGGCTACTTCACCAGCCGGGGACCGGCCGCGGCGCGCGTATATTCGTTCTCCTGCACAACGCCGAGCCGGCGGGCGACTTCGGTATAAGCCTCGATCATGCCCCCTAGGTCCTTGCGGAAGCGGTCCTTGTCCATCTTGTCGTTGGTCTTGACGTCCCACAGACGGCACGAGTTGGGGCTGATCTCGTCGGCGAGCACAATTCGCATCGTCTCGCCCTCCCACAACCGCCCGGTTTCGATCTTGAAATCGACCAGCCGGATGCCGACCCCGAGGAAGAGCCCGGACAGGAAGTCGTTGACGCGAATCGCGAGCGCCATGATGTCGTCGATTTCCTGCGGCGCGGCCCAGCCGAAAGCGGTGATATGCTCCTCCGAGACCATCGGATCGTTCAGCTGGTCGTTCTTGTAGTAAAACTCGATGATCGACCGGGGGAGCTGGGTCCCTTCCTCGAGGCCAAGGCGGGTGGACAAGGAGCCCGCCGCCACATTGCGCACCACGACCTCGAGCGGAATGATCTCGACCTCGCGAATCAATTGCTCGCGCATGTTGATTCGACGGATAAAATGAGTTGGCACGCCGATGTCATTGAGCCGCTGGAAAACGTATTCCGAGATTCGGTTGTTGAGAACGCCCTTGCCTTCGATGACCTCATGCTTCTTGGCGTTGAACGCGGTCGCGTCATCCTTGAAATACTGGATGAGGGTGCCGGGCTCCGGGCCCTCATAGAGGACCTTGGCTTTACCTTCATAAATGCGTCTGCGGCGATTCATGCGGTGCGACCGTGGCTTGAGGAAATCCATTCGCGTGGCCTTTTCTGACGGCTATCCCGGAGAAGCCGCGATGACAGGCTTGGGATATGGGGATTCGGACCGCGAAACCCAACCATTGGACTCGTCCGGACCCGGGGCCTGCCCCGTATTCGGCAATCTACCTGATTGCCGGCCCCGGCACAAACTTATCTGCGAGCGGAGGCGCGGTTCGCCAGCCAAACGAGAGAGACCTGGCCCCGGAGGGGGTTGAAAATCAAAGCGAAATGGCGCCCGCAGCGTTGTCCCGTTCGACGAATCCTCGCCCCGAGCGCGATTTCGGACCAATTTTTGCGCCGTTTCCCGACCGGCCGCCTCGGATTATTTTACACCCCGAGATAGCGATGCAGGACCTGCGGATCCTCTCTCAGTTCGCTCGCGGGACCTTCATGCACCACATGGCCATTGTTGAGGATGTAAACGCGATGGGAGAGCGCCAGCGCCGCCGCAATGTTCTGTTCGACCAGCACAATCGTCTGCCCGGCGGCCGCGAGAGCGCGACAGGCGTGAACCAGGTCGCGCACGATGACCGGCGCCAGGCCCTCGAATGGCTCGTCGAGCAGGACGATCTTGGGATCGCGCACGAGCGCGCGGGCGATCGCAAGCATCTGCTGCTCGCCGCCCGACAGATCGGTGCCACGGCTGCCGCGGCGTTCCCTCAGGCGCGGAAACATGGTGTAGACGCGGTCCAGCGGCCAGGGCTGCTGGGCTGTGAGGCTCGCCAGGACGATGTTGTCCTCGACGTTCAGGCTGCCAAAAATGCGTCGGTCCTCATGCACCAACTGCATGCCGTTCCTGGCCAGCGCATGACTCGGCTGGCCGGCGTATTCGACGCCATCCAGCATCACCGAGCCGGAACGGGGACGCACCACCCCCATCAGGCTCTTCAGCGTCGTGCTCTTGCCCGCGCCGTTGCGGCCCAGGAGGGCGACCACTTCGTTCCGCTCCACCCGGAGCGAAATATCAAAGAGAATATGGGAATCCCCATAATAGCTGTTGAGGCCGCTGACCTGCAGAAGGCTCATTATGCCAGGACGCCTCCGAGATAAGCTTCCCGCACGATCGCGTTGCCCTTGATTTCGTCGGGAGTGCCCTCGACGAGGATTCGCCCTTCCTGAAGAACCGTCACGCGCTCCACCAGCTCAAACATCGCGTCCATGTCGTGATCGATGATGATGGTCGTGCGGCCGCGGCTGATCGACTTCAAAAGCTTCACCGTTTCGACCCGTTCTCGCGGGCTCATGCCGGCCAACGGCTCGTCGAGCAGAAGCAGGCTTGGGCGAGGTCGCCAGCGCAAGGCCGATCTCGAGGCGCCGCTTCTCGCCATAAGCGAGATCCGAAACCGCAACGTCTGCGCGGCTCGTCAATTCGACCAGCTCAAGCGTATGGTCGACAAGGTCGTCGAACTCCGGGATGTGCGCCGGATCGCGCAGCAGGTCCAGCCGGAAGGGCCCGCGCTTTTCCGCTAGCGCCGAGATCACAACGTTCTGGCGCGCCGTCAGCCGGTTGAACAATTGGTTGACCTGGTAGCTCTTGGTCAGGCCCGTCTGGCAGACTTCGGTGACTTCGCGCCCCGTTATGTCACGGCCCTCGAAAGTGATCGTTCCCGACGTCGGATGAATCTCGCAGGTGAGCATTTTGAAGAAAGTGCTCTTGCCCGCGCCGTTCGGGCCGATAATGCCGCGAAGCTCGCCTTGCTCAACCGAGAAATCAATGTCGCTGTTGGCGAGCAACCCGGCGTATCGCTTCGTCAGGCCCTTGGTCACCAGGATCGGTCCGGTATATGCTGGGATGGGACGGCTGGGGAGTGGCGGCGTCCGCGCAGCCGCTTGGCCCGTCGAGGCGCCAAGCTCATCCGGCGACAGATCCGGCGCTGCGGCCTCGCTATGCGGCGGTCGCTCCGCCGCGGGCGAAGCGCGCGTAAAGGTCCGCGACGCCGCCGAGGATTCCGCGTCGCAGGAATGAGACGAGCAGCACGAAGACGAGGCCGAGCACGAGCTTCCAGGAAGCGCCAAGACCCAGTCCGCCCTGCAGAAAGTCGCGCAGGTAGAGCCAGACGGTCGCGCCCACCAGAGGGCCGAACAGCGTCTCCAGGCCGCCGATCACGGTCATCATGATGACCTGCCCCGACGTATCGAAGGTGAAGGCGTCGGGGGGCATATAGCCCTGCATGACGCCCAGCAGTCCGCCCGCAGCGCCGGAATAGGCCGCGGCGATGACGAACGCGAGCAGCTTGTACGCATGCACGTTGTGGCCGACCGCCGCCGCGCGTAGCGGGTTTTCGCGGATCGCGACCCAGATGAGACCGACCGGCGAGGCGACGATGCGCCGCCCAATCACGATGCCGACAACATAACAGACCGCGAGAAATCCATACATCGACCAGCCGCTGGTTGCGTGGATCGTCGCAAAGCCGAGATTGAAAGTCGGCCCCGGCACTCCCGGCAGACCGTTCTCGCCGCCGGTGAATGACGATAGCGGTCCGTTTTCCATGAAGAAAAAGACTTCCCCAATGGCGACGGTGATCATCGCAAAATAGATGCCGGTGCGTCTCAGCGCGATCAAACCAACGAAATAGCCGGCGATGGCCGCGCCGACGGTCCCGATCGCAAGGCCCAGCATCACGCTGGTCAGGCCTGTCTGGGTCAGCAGATAGGCTGCGATGAAGCCGCCGGTGCCGAAGAAAGCCGACTGCCCAAAGGACAACATCCCAGCATAGCCGAACAGCAAGTCAAATCCGATGCCGAACAGGCCGAAAACCAGAATGCGGTTCATCGTATCGGGGACGAGCCCGATTTTGGGGAGAACAAACGGCGCGACCAGGAGGACGAGCGCGATCGACGCTTCGGGCAGGAGGGCTCGCAGTCCGCGCCGACGCTGGTTCATCGTCAGCTACGTCCCTCGGATCCGAGCAGCCCGCGCGGACGAAGCACGAGGACGAGAGTCATCACGGCGAACAGCATGACTTGCGAATAGCTCGGATCGATCATCGATGTCAGGCTCAAGATCTCGCCGGCGACCAGGCCGCCGAGAACCGCTCCGGGAAAGGAGCCTACCCCCCCGATCACGACGACGACGAAGGCCTCGACCAAAATCGCCTCGCCGATGTCCGGCGTTATCGGCGCGATCGGGACGTTGACGATGCCCGCGAAGCCGGCCGCCATCGAGCCGATGCCGAAGACGATCATGAACACCCGCATGACATTGATGCCGAGCGAATCGACCATGACCGAATCCTCGATCCCCGCGCGCACGATCATGCCGAGACGCGAGCGGTAGAGAACGAGGTAGAGCGCCAGCAGCGCGACCGCGATGATGCCCACGACCGCAAGGCGGTACGTCGGATAGATCATGAAGCCGAGCGAGGTCACGCCCTCCGCCCAACTCGGTGGAGGCATGGATTGCGACAGGCTCCCGAAGAAGAAGCGGATGGTTTCGACGAACACGATCCCCAAGCCGAACGTCACCAGGATCTGATCCTCGGCGGGCCGTTCGTAAAAATGTCTGATGATCAACCGCTCCATCAGAACGCCGAGAACCAGGACGAAACACGCCCCGGCGGCGATCGCGACGAGAAAGGAGCCGGTATACTGGTAGGCGACCACGCCCGCGTAGCCGCCCACCATGAACATCGCGCCATGGGCGAGGTTGAGCACGCCCAAAGTGCCGTAGATGATCGTCAGACCCGAGCTGATCAGCGCCAAGAGGGCGCCGATCACCAATCCGTTGAAGGTCTGCGAAAGCAGATTCGCCCAAGAGAGCAATTGCGACTCCGCGCTTGAGCGACGCTCGGGCTCGGCTCAGGTATAGCCGCCCATCTTGCACCCGAACGCGTCCGGCGCCTGCATCAGACCTTCGCCGGGCACGACCTCGACGATCTCGTAAAAGTCGTCGGGGTTCTTCATGTCCGCCGGCTTTTTCCCGCGCTCGATGATGACGGGCCGCACCAGCTGATGGTCGGCGCCGCGGAAATAAACCTCGCCAACCGTCGACTGCACTTTCGCGCCGGCTTCATAGGCCTTGACGACATCCGGCGGATAGAAGGACTTGGCCCGCTCGACCGCATCCGCCCACATCGCCACCTGCATGTAGGCGGCGTTGGCGCTCCACTCCGGGAGGCTGCCGTATTTGGCGCGGAAGGCGTCGTTGAACATCTTCGCGAGCGGGAACTTGTCCTCCAAGGTCCACCAGTAGTCGGTCGCGGCGAGGACGCCCTGCATCGTCTCGGCGCCGACCTCCTTGGCCAGGAATGGGGTGTTGTAGGGCACCGCGAGGACCATCTTGTCGAGAACGCCGAACTGCTTGGCCTGTTTGATCGACAGGACCGCGTCGCGGCCAAAGTTGATATTGACGACGACGTCGGCGCCGCTGTTGGCGACGTTCAAGAGATAGGAGCTGAACTCCGTCGTGCCCAAGGGGGAGACCTGGTCGGTGGCGGTGGTCCAGCCGCCCTCCTTCAGATACTCCTCCATCGACTTCTGAACGGTGTGGCCATACGTGTAGTCAGGCGTCAGATAGGCGACCTTCTTGTTCTTGCCGACCGTTTTGATGAGTTGGGGAGCGATCGCTTTGGCGGCGGTCTGGCCATAGAAGCACTCGCGGAAGGAATAGCGGACGCAGTCCTTGCCCGTGGTGTCGTTCGAGCCCGAAATTCCCGGGAGGTAGATCACCTTCTCACGATCGGCGATTTTGTTGTCGGCCACCGCTTCGGCGCTGGAGACGCTTCCGGTGACCATGACCGCCTTGTTGTCGCTGATGAACTTCGACAGGTTCTGCACGGCGGTGTTCGGCTTGGCCTCGCTGTCGGCGATGCCGAATTTGACCTCTTTGCCGAGGACGCCCTTCTTGATGTTAGGCGAGATCTTCCCCATCAGCGCATTGCCTTCGTTCAGATGCTCGATGGCCAGCTGATAGCCCTTGATGAGGTCCTCTCCGGCCGCGGCGTAAGTGCCGGTGCGGGGCACCGATATGCCGACGAAGACGGAGGGGCCGGAGGAGCCCTCGGGATAGGTTCCGAGCGGCGGGTTGTCCGCGGCGCGCGCCGGCAAGATCAGGCCGCCAGGCAACATCGCCCCGCCGAGAATCCCAGCTGCGCTGTGCAGCGCCGCGCGGCGCGACACACTGGTGTCCAGGATCCGGTTTATTGTCCGCGACATGATCAATCCTCCCATCGACGACTTTTAAGTTGATCCGGCTTTAGGTCCAAAAACCCAGGCCAGTTTGCTCCAACAAAGTGAGCAATCTCCTCGATCATAAGGTAATCTCGGCTCGGGTCCGAATCGTCAATTAGACTTTCGTCAAGATGGGCGGCGACAAGGCGGACCTGCCCACAAAAGAGAAGGGCCGCTCCTTTCGGAACGACCCTTCCATTGTCGCGCCACGCAAAGCTCGTCGGCGCCCTAGAGTTCTTGCCTAGCGAGAGCTATGCGCGAAATTCCTTCGCGGGGGCAATAACCCAGGCCTCGTCGATCACGCGGGGCGTAAGACAATGAGACACTGGATCACCTCCTTTCGGCTGGTTGACGACACTGGCATGTTACGGTGATTCGAAAAATTTGAAAGCAGGATTTTTTTCGCGCGGTTAAGAATTCTTTAGGGCTAGCGTTCTGCGTCCGGAAAGGGGCCCAAATCCTTCGTGCGCCTAGCGCAGATTGCCTTTGGGTGGACCTGGCCCTTGTCGCCGCGCCCGAGTCGACGGAATTGCAATCTGGCTCTAGGCGGCGCCGGCGACCGCTTCGCAGACATCGCTGACCAGAGCGTCGACCAGGGCCTGGTCGTCCGCTTCACCCATCACCCGGATGACCGGCTCGGTGCCCGACGGGCGGACCAGAAGCCGGCCACGTTCGCCCAGGCGAGCGGTCGCGTCCGCGATCGCCTTCGCCACTGCCGGATTCTCGAGCGGCCGGCCGCCCTTGAAACGAACGTTGCGCAGCACCTGTGGCACCGGCTCGAACCGCCGGCAGACTTCGCTCGCGGGCTTGCCGAGCTTCTGCACCACCGCCAGCACCTGCATCGCCGCCACGAGACCGTCGCCGGTGGTCGAATAGTCGGACAGGATGATATGGCCGGATTGCTCGCCGCCCACGTTGAAGCCTTTTTCGCGCATGCGCTCAATCACATAGCGATCACCGACCGCGGTGCGCTCGAGCGTGAGCCCCAGGCTCATGAGATGCCGCTCGAGGCCCAGGTTCGACATCACGGTGGCCACGACGCCCGGCTTCGACAATCGGCCCTCGTCACGCCAGCTCTCGGCGACGACCGCCATCACCTGATCGCCGTCGATCAGGTGGCCCTTCTCGTCGATCAGGATCATCCGGTCGGCGTCGCCGTCGAGCGCGATGCCGATGTCCGCCCGCATCTCGCGGACCTTGCGCGACAAAGCCTCGGGGGCGGTCGAACCGACCTCGAAATTGATGTTGAGCCCGTTGGGCTCGACGCCGATCTTGATCACCTCGGCGCCGAGTTCCCACAACGCTTCGGGCGCGACCTTGTAACCCGCGCCATTGGCGCAGTCGACGACCACGCGCAAGCCTTCGAGCGACACTTCGCGGGAGAGCGTCCGCTTCGCGTATTCGATGTAGCGGGCCTCGACGTCGTCGATGCGCTTGGCGCGGCCGAGGTCGGGGGAATTGGCGAGTTTCGGCGCAACGTCGCCGTCCATCAAAGCTTCGATGCGCGCCTCGACCTCGTCGGACAATTTATAGCCGTCCGGCCCGAACAGCTTGATGCCGTTGTCCTCGTAAGGATTGTGGGAAGCGGAGATCATCACCCCGAGGTCGCAGCGCATCGAGCGCGTCAGCATCGCCACCGCCGGCGTCGGAACCGGCCCCAGCAGCAGGACGTCGGCGCCGACCGAGGTGAAGCCCGCGACCAGCGCATATTCGATCATGTAGCTCGAGAGCCGCGTATCCTTGCCGATCACCACCCGATGGCGGTGGTCGCCCCGGTGAAACGCAAGGCCGGCCGCCTGGCCGACCTTCAGCGCCATATCCGCCGTGATCTGGCTGTTGGCTCGACCCCGAATGCCGTCGGTGCCAAAATACCTTCGCGCCATATGTTAGTTCCCCAGGCGATTTGTCGCCGCCAAACGAACGCCGGGCGGTTGTCATATAGCATATGTGGGGACAAAAGTTTCACAATTCGTTGATAGACGTTAACGCTATCAGGCGGCGTTGCCCACCCCGCGCCCGGCGCCTAGAGTGCAACACCCGCGCCCATAAAATCCAGTCGCCCTTTGGGAGTACGCCTGATGATCCGGACCGTCGCCACCAAGCCGTTCGCCGACCAAAGGCCCGGCACTTCGGGTCTGCGCAAGCAGGTCACGGTCTTTCAGGAGCCGCACTACCTCGAAAACTTCATTCAGTCGACTTTCAATTCCCTCGAGGGCTTTCAAGGCAAAACGCTCGTCCTCGGCGGCGACGGGCGCTTCTTCAACCGCGAGGCGATCCAGATCGTGATCAAGATCGCCGCGGCCAACGGCTTCGGGCAAATCCTCGTCGGCAAAGGCGGCATTCTCTCGACGCCCGCCGTCTCGGCGTTGATTCGCGCGCTCTCCGCCTATGGCGGGATCATCTTGTCGGCGAGCCACAATCCCGGCGGCCCGCACGGCGATTTCGGCGTCAAGTACAACATCGGCGCCGGCGGACCGGCCCCGGAGAACGTCACCGAGGCGATCTTCGGCCATACCAAGACGATCTCCGCCTACAAGATCGCCGACGCCGCTGACGTCGACATCGACCGCCTCGGGACCGTCAAGGTCGAGGGGACCGAGATCGAAATCATCGACCCGGTCACGCAATACCTCTCGCTGATGAAGACGCTGTTCGACTTCGACGCCATCCGCGCCTTGTTCGCGTCGGGCTTCCGCATGCGCTTCGACGCGTTGCATGCGGTGACCGGTCCTTACGCGCATGTGATCTTCGAGGACGAGCTGAAGGCTGGCGCCGGAACGGTGGTCAACGGCACGCCTCTGCCCGACTTCGGGGGGCATCACCCCGATCCCAACCCGACCTACGCCAAGGACCTGTTCGACTTCATGATGTCGGCGAACGCGCCGGACTTCGGAGCCGCGTCGGACGGCGACGGCGACCGCAACATGATCTTAGGGCGCAACGCCTATGTCACGCCCTCCGATTCGCTCGCGATCCTCAGCGCCAATGCGACGCTCGCTCCCGGTTACGCGAAGGGTCTTGCCGGCGTCGCACGTTCCATGCCGACCAGCGCCGCCGCCGACCGCGTCGCCGCCAAGCTTGGCGTCAAATCGTACGAGACACCGACGGGATGGAAGTTCTTCGGCAACCTGCTCGACGCCGGCCTGGCGACACTGTGCGGCGAGGAAAGCTTCGGCACCGGCTCGAACCACATCCGCGAGAAGGACGGCGTGTGGGCGGTTTTGTTCTGGCTCAATATCCTTGCCCAGCGGCGCATGTCCGTGCTCGACCTCGTGCGCGAGCACTGGCGAACCTACGGCCGCAACTATTATACGCGCCACGACTACGAGGCGATTGATCTCACCGCCGCAAAGGGCCTGATGGCGGCGCTCGGCGACGCGACCAAGACCCTTCCCGGCAAGAGCTTCGGCGCCCACAAGGTCGAGGCGGCCGATGATTTCGCCTATCACGATCCGGTCGACGGCTCGGATGCGGCCGATCAGGGCATCCGGGTGATGTTCGAAGGCGGCTCGCGCATCGTCTATCGCCTCTCAGGCACCGGAACGGTCGGGGCGACGCTGCGCGTCTATATCGAGCATTACGAGCCGCCCTCGGGCAAGCTCGATCAGGAGACGCAAGCCGCGCTTGCCGACCTCATCGCGCTTTCACGAAGCCTGGCCGAAATCGAGAAGCGGACCGGTCGCAAGGAACCGACCGTCATCACCTGAGGCCCGGGCGGCTGGCGTGTTTGCGAGTCGCGACTGAACCTTTTCAGGGACTTGCGGCGCGATTAATGAGTCAGTGCGCCGGCCTCGTCGCACACGCGCCGGGCGTAATTTCGCAGGACGAGTTCTTAGTTACATTTATGAATAGTGCAATATGATCCCGCCTTCGACCAAGGCCCGGGACCCCAGAAAGCTCGATCCTACGGGCGTCCTCTTCCAAGAATTACGGACAACATAAAGTTCTTCGCCGTTGATCCGGGTGCCACCGGCGTTTCGTTTCGACGCGTGCGCAGCATTGTCGCCCTCTTCGCTCTGCGAGGCCCTGACGGCTGTCAGAGACCTGTGACCTAGATCACAGACGCCGATGCCAGAAATTTTATAGCGGTAGGCAGCGGCTTGTTGCCGCAGCGGCCCGTATTTTTCGAATCTCATTTCAAAGGACAAAGAACATGCCTGATGAAACACTTGCGCTAATTCCCAATCTTCCGGGGGCTTCTATCACGAAGGGCGACTTTCACTTCAACGAAGTCAGACCCGCTCCTGGGGTAGCCGAGGAGGCGCCCGCGCCTCCGGCTCAGGCTCCTCTCGGCCCACTCGTGAACTTTACTGGAGAGTTTGCTGGGCGCGGTTTCAACATGATTTTTCGTCCCAACAGCAATGCGCCGACCACCACGTTGTTCCCAAATCCCCTTCCGCCGCCGCCACCCCCGGCCGTGCCCAATGAGAATGTTCTCGAACTCAACCTGACCACCGAAACGCTCAAGTTCTCCGATCCGCTCGGCAATGTTCCCAATCGAGGACTGCAAGTCCAAAACGACATCTTTCTCAATTCAGTGCCGTACGTTCAGGCGATCAACGACGTTACCAATCCCGCGACTGGCAGGGCTGACGGTCCGGCGACCGGCATCCACTTCGAACCGGGTCTATGGGTGCATGTTCCGGCAACGAAAAATGTACCAGTGCTGGGCGAAAGTCTGGTGCGAATGGCGTCTATTCCGCACGGAACAACGATAAACGCCCAGACCGCGAATATCGTGACGATCCCTGGTCCGCCGACGATCCTGCCCGTTTCGATTACGCCATTCGTCATCGGCTCGAGCCCGCCTAATCTCATTCCCTTCGGGAGCCAAATCGCGGCGAATGGCGACACGCCGCGCATTCCCCAGGACCTTACACTATTCATCGCGGCAGGGACGATCACGCAGGCCATTTTGGATGACCCCAACACCGTGTTGCGCGAGGCTATAGCGGGTCAGAAGATCACGCAGACCATCGTGTTCACCGTCGGCACTCCACCAAACTCGCTTGTGTTCGGCGGGGGCACCGACAACATCGCGTTCCTCGAGGGGAACGCGGCCATCACGACCCCTAACGCCAACACTGTCTCGATGACCGCAACGTTCTGGATCGAGACGGTGGAGCATCGGCTGCCGATTCCGATCCTAAAGAGGGGCGAATCGAAAAAGATCTCAGCGCCCGCGAGGCACGGGAAGCCAACGCCGGTCTTCCTTGTCAACCCCCCACTCGATGTCACAGCTCCGATCGAGATTATCGTCCATTCAACACAAATCCAATATTCGCAATCCGTGTTTCTGAACTTCTCCGGCCTCACCTGGCCGCACGTCTCGGTGGCGACGCTGGTTCCGTCTGCAGAACTGCCGGTTCCGCCCGGCGCTTGGCCGGCGCGGTAGGTCAGACGGCAGACCCTCAAAGGCGAGCCGCGCGGTAACCGCCGCGCGGCTCTTTTGTTGTCGATCCGCTCTTCGGGCCAAAAATTACGCTCTGCGGGCTTCTCGCTAAAATCACGCTAAGTTATTCGTACAAGACGATCTATCGTGTATGCGAAGATTCCATCGACACCCTACATATTCGGCATGTCCCTGTGGAGAACCGGATTGCTTAAGCTGCCGCGTTCGAGGGGAGGCTGCACCGATCCGCCGCAATTGTCCCTCAAAGGACGCAGCGATAAAAAGAGCACCCAATGATTAATCTCGCCAATCCGACGGCTTTCGTCGAGCTGACGCGCCGGGTTCTGCCCTGGCTCGTGGCGGCGACGGCCGTCCTGTTTGTCGCCGGCCTGTGGCTCTCCTTCGCCGCCCCGCCCGACTACCAGCAGGGCGAGACGGTCAAGATCATGTACCTGCACGTGCCGGCCGCCTGGATGGCGACCTTCGTCTACGCCGTCATGACGGCGGCGGCCCTCGGCACGCTGGTCTGGCGCCATCCCCTCGCCGACGCGGCGCAGAAGGCGGCGGCGCCGCTCGGCGCGGGATTCACCTTCATCTGCCTCGTCACCGGCTCGCTCTGGGGCAAGCCGATGTGGGGCACCTATTGGGTCTGGGACGCGCGCCTGACTTCGGTGCTGGTGCTATTCATTCTCTATCTCGGCCTCATTGCGCTCTGGCGCGCGATCGATGATCCGGGCCGCGCGGCCAGGGCGGCGGCGATCCTGACGCTGGTGGGCGCTGTCGACCTGCCGATCATCAAATTCTCCGTCGACTGGTGGAACACCCTGCATCAGCCGGCGTCGGTGTTCCGGCTTGGCGGTCCGACGATCGCGCCCGAACTGCTCATCCCTCTGCTCGTCATGTCGCTCGCCTTCACCTGCCTTTTCCTGACGCTGCACCTGATGGCGATCCGCAACGAAATCCTGCGCCGGCGGATCGCCCGGGTCACGATGCTCGCGGCCGTCGCGGGCGACCGGCTCGCGCCGGAATTTGCTGCGAGGGGCGCATGATGGGCGACCCGCATATCGGCTTCATCGTCGCGGCCTATGCGGTCGCGGCGGTGACAATCGGCGCGATGATCGGCTGGGTGGTCCTGGATTTCCGTCGTTTGAACACCCAACTGGACCAGGCGACGCGCGCCCTCGACGGCGCGCGCGGGGCCGAGAACGGCGAGCGCTCATGAGTGTCGAGGTTGAAACCGCCGCGGCGCGTCCCCGGCGCCGCTGGCTCGCCTACGCGCCGCTGGTCGTCTTCATGGCGCTCGCGTGGCTGTTGTTCGAGCGGCTGGGCGCCGGCGACCCAGCAAGCATTCCCTCCGTCCTGATCGGCCAGTCCGCTCCGCCGCTCGCGTTGCCCGGGCTCGACGGCGCCCCGGGCCTGAGCGACGCAGACCTGCGCAACGGCCATGTCAGCCTGGTCAATGTGTTCGGCTCGTGGTGCGAGCCGTGTCATTTCGAGCATCAATATTTGATGGCGCTCGCCGCCGATCCCGAGCTCAAAGCCAAGGGCGTCGCCATCTACGGCGTGGCGCAAAGGGACTCGGCTGAGAACATTCGCCGCTTTCTCGGCGCCAAAGGCGACCCTTACGCCAAGGTGGGTCTCGACCAGGATAACCGCGCCGGCATCGACTGGGGCGTTTACGGCGTGCCCGAGACATTCATCGTCAAGGGCGATGGAAAGCTCGTCTTCAAGCTCGTCGGGCCGATCACCGCCGCGACCCTCGAGAGCCAGATCAAGCCCCAGATCTTGAAAGCGATGAATTAGTCTAGAGCCGGACCCGATCGCTCGGTTCGACTTTATTGAACCTTCTTGAGGTTACAGGTAAGCGACACAGAACCATCGCCGCCCTCGTTCTTGGTGCAATCCCTTGGTGTGCACTGCCGATACTCATCCATCTGAATAATACATTGGGTATATCCATCCATTTTCAGAATAACATACGAACTAATCGATTTAACAATGTCAACTGTCGATTTTGTTTTTCCAACAGGTGCAAGATAAGCATCAGTGTAAATATCCGCTCCCGGGGGATTTGAATTTATAGTCCATTTTTGCTTCTCCGATTTATATCCTATGCCACCAGTGGTAAGGGCGATCATATTTGCACCCGACCAACTATCCACATTACCCATATAAATTGTTTTTTCATCAACTTTGTCATATACGAGATGCGGGCTGTAACCATAATCTTCAGCCTTCTTTACCGGCAATGCTCCGAATTCTTTATTGTCATTCTTGAATTTCGCAATCTCAAGGTATGCCGTGGTAGGCAATTTGATTGAGTATAAATTATCTTTGATGCTTACAAGTTCCACGGTTTTTACGATGTCCTTGTGTAAAGTAAGAAATTTGGCTTTTGAAGTCGGACGCCGACCCAATATTGGTGGTTACAACTTCGACTTTCCTATTCTTTAAGGCCTCTTGACCGAATTTGAAGGTGTACAGCGGGCTTCTATTTAATTGAACAACTCCAATCTCCACAGGAACCTCCTCTTGCGAAGACACAGCAATGACACCCGGTACTATACCAGATAACGCACCCTTGATGAACACAAACATAGGTAGGGTATCAGATGGGCTGCTATCAAAACTAACCGCGAGATTTACCTGACTAAGATCAGAGCTATAAGAAAAAGTTACTTGATAAACCACCAAAAGTGTATAATATTATTACAAAAGTCGAAAATATACTCCACATCAGATATCTCCATTGTGAATGATCTTCATGCACCGCCAGCAAAAGGCAGCAACTGATAATCCGGCACACACCATAACCCACGTAGTCTGATTGTTAATCAAGGGCTCAATTCTGTCCAGAAAAAAAACGTCATGATCGGTTTGAATAGCTATAGAGTGGTACACATTATAGGCATTTACAAATACAAAGGTGATACTAAAACCAAAACCAGTCGTTAGGATCATACCAATGTAACGAGCTAGATTGTCCACACCAAAATGTATGCTCACGCTAAATCCGAACAAAGCGCTTAGAGCTAGAGCGATTGTGTTGAGTAGATCCGCGTTAGCCTGAAGCGCACCGGCAGTGATAGCGTGCACATCCATTTTTCCACTTGGAATATCTGGCAAATAACCTGGTGAAAATGTATAGAAAAATGAGAGATATATAATTAATGCTATGACGGCTGCTCCGCACAATAGAGGAACAGTATATTTTATTGTGGACCTTACCTTATGCCAAGTACACATCACGCATTGCTCAGCTTCCGTAGAACGCATCGATTTTTACGTCCGGTTCGGTCCTTGTACCGTCAAATCGAGGGCCGCCTATTCGCAGACGAAGCTTGCCGCCGCGTTGGTGGCGCCTGAGCCGGTATAGTGCGCCATCTTCGGATAGGCGCAGGCGGGGCGCTGCATGATGATGGGCTTCGTCGGGTCGTCGCCCTGATATTTGGTGGCGATCAGCTTCTCCGGCGCGGTTCCGGTCTCAACCCATTGGGCCAGCGCGGCGAGAACGTCGTGTTCCGCGTCAACCTCCGGCGCCGGCAGCCCATGCTCGCTCCCGACCGCATCCGGCCCCTCGCCGCCGCCCGAACCGCAATGCTCAACGCCCGGCAGAAGGAACAGGCGCGCCGAGCCTTGCAACTTGTCGCGACCCCCCGGAGCCTTAGCGAGCGTTTCGTAGAAGGCGACCGTGTCCAACGGGTTGACGATCGAGTCCGCCCACCCGTGATAAAGAAGCAATTTCCCGCCATGCGCCTTGAACGCGTCGATGTTGGCGACCGTGTTGCCGTTCACATCGGGCCCGAGCACCGCGTCGACTTCCGCCATGTCGTGGTCGAAGTCGAAACTGCGCCAGTCCCAGGACGGGCTGAACACCCATTTGAACAGGCTGTCGAAGGCCGGCTCCTTGAGGGAGAAGGGCGCGTCGCCCTCTTCAAGCGCCCAGCCGAAGGCCGGACCTTCGCTTCCTCGCGGCCAACCGGGGTAGATCTGCTCGCCGGTGCGCGGGTTCGTCGGACCTGCATAGAAGCGCTTCACCGTCTCGACCTGTTCCGGCGTCAGACAATCGGGCGCGTCTCCGGCCTTGCAAACGAGGGAGGCCGGATCGAACGCGCAATGGAGCGGGTCGGCGACGAACATATCCGAAGCAACCCCGCCGGCGCCTGGCGCGCAGGCCGCGACGACCGCCTTCTTGAGCAGCATGAGCTTGTCGTGCCCAAGCGTGCCGCCGGCCGAACGGTCCGCCGCCTGGCGGCTCCAGACGAAGGCGGCGTGCAGATGCGTGCGGTTGACGACTGGCGCGCCGGCGGCGACGCCATCGTAATCCGCCGGATAAAGCTGGGCCTCGCTAAGCGCCTGCTGGCCGCCGGTGGAGCAACCGGAGAAATAGGCATGGGCCGGCGCCTGGCTGTAAAAAGCCTGCGCGATCTGTTTGCCGGCGACCGTCATCAAATGCGTCGAGCGAAAGCCCCAATCTCGCCATTTCACGGGGTGACCGACGACAGCGTCGCCGTTCAGCGCGGTCGCGGGAGCCGTACCCTCATCGGTGTTGATGACGGCGTAACCGCGACTCAAGCCCGCCGCCAGAATGGGGTAGTTGAATACGCCGCTGTAGCCGCCGTTCCCGGTCCCCTCGAAGACGCCTTTCCATCCATCCTGCGGCAGCCACATTTCGATGCGGATCGCCGAATCATGCACGGGTGATAGGGTGGCCGTCACCCGGCAGAAGGCCGGCAGATTGGCGTAGCTCTTCGAGTTGGGCGCGGTGAACGTCCCTGCGGGCACGCTCTCCGCCGCGGTGATCGTTATGTTTTCGACCTTGAGGTCCTTAAGCGAAGCGCAAGCCTCAGCCGCATGGCCTGAAGTGGCGCGGGCGATCGTGGCGACCGAGCCCATTGCAACCAGCAAGCCCATCCTGCGGAAGCGTTCCATCGTGTTGGCGCGTTTCATCGTGTTGGCGCGTTTCATCGGCTGCATAGCTCCTCGGCTCCCGGAAGGCTTAACTGTCACCCAGCTAAAAGGCTCGGCCTCAATAGATATTGAACTTAGCGCCCGATCCTCAAAATCGGAAGACATCAAACGGGAATCGAACTCACGGTCCGCAGGGTGTGGGTGACCACGTTCGATCTTCCGCAGCAGAGCTGCCCCATGGGGGAGAGCAGGGCTTATTTCCACCGACAATCAGCAGAGGAAGGCCCGGCTCTTAACTCTTCATAAACCATTCCGACGCAAACGTGGTTAACGAAACGCCAACGGACTGGTGCGATGAACGCGCATGTAGGCCCTGCTCAGACCCTCAAGTTTCGAGCGCAATCCCTTCTGGCCTACGTCCTCGAGCCGGTTCAACCGCTCGACGAATGGTTTACGGCGCTCGATGGCTGGCTTGCCCGCTCGCCGACTTTCTTTATCGCCAGGCCCGTCATTCTCGACATGGCGGCGCTCGACATCACCCTCAAGGAATACCGCGACCTCTTGAGCGGCCTCGCGCGGCGCCACATCAGGGTCATGGGCGCGGAGAACGTCGACCGCGGCCTGGTCGGGCCGCATCTGCCTCCGGTCGTCTCCGGCGGGCGGCCAATCGATCCGCCGACGCTCCGCGAGGATGCGCCAACCCCGCAAGAGGAAGACCCGGCGGCCGCCGCGCAAACCGCGCCTGAGAGGACCAAGTCGCTGATCGTGGACGGCAACATACGCTCCGGCCAGACGATCATGCATCCTCAGGGAGACGTGACGATCATCGGCCGCGTCGCCTCGGGCGCCGAGATCGTCGCGGGCGGGTCGGTGCACATCTATGGAGCGCTGCAGGGCCGGGTGATCGCCGGGATCTCGGGCTCGCGATCCGCGCGCATCTTCTGCACCGAAGCGAGGGCCGAACTGCTCTGCATCGGCGGCGCCTATGTCACCGCGGAAAACATAACGTCCGACATGGAGGGTCACGCCCTTGAGGCGCGGCTGGACGGTGACGAACTCAAAATCCAAATCTTAAGCTGAAGGGCACTTCAAGGGGACAACGCGCATGAGCAAGGTGATTGTCGTTACATCAGGAAAGGGTGGTGTAGGCAAAACCACCTCGACCGCCTCGTTGGGCGTGGCGCTCGCGCAGGGCGGAAGGCGCGTCTGCGTCGTCGATTTCGACGTGGGCTTACGCAATCTCGACCTGGTGATGGGCGCTGAGCGGCGGGTCGTCTTCGATTTCATCAACGTTGCGCAGGGCGACGCCAAGCTCTCGCAGGCATTGATCCGCGATAAGCGCATCGACACTCTGCACCTGCTCGCGGCCTCGCAGACACGCGACAAGGACGCGCTGACCACCGATGGCGTCGAGCGGGTCATCGGCGAATTGCGCGAGACTTTCGACTACGTGCTTTGCGACAGTCCGGCAGGCATCGAGCGAGGCGCGCTTTTGGCGATGCGACACGCGGACCAAGCGATCGTGGTCGCCAACCCGGAAGTCTCCTCGGTGCGCAATTCCGACCGGATCATCGGCCTCCTCGATTCCAAGACCCTGCGCGCCGAACGCGGCGAGTCGATGGAGAAGCACCTGCTGCTCACCCGGTTCGATCCCGCTCGTTCGAACTCGGGCGAGATGCTGAGCATCGAGGACGTGCTCGAGATTCTGTCCATTCCGCTCCTGGGCGTGATCCCGGAAAGCCGAGAGATCCTGCGCGCCTCGAACATCGGCGCTCCCGTGACGACCAACGCCGCCGGGGGCCCGGCCCGGCTGGCCTACCTCGAAGCGGCCCGACGTCTTGGCGGCGAAACGGCGGCCCCGGTCGCGATCCCGGATGAGAAGAAGACCTTCTTCACCCGCCTGTTCGGCCGGAGGGCAGCATGAACCTGTTCGGATTCCTTAAAGCACGCGGCACCGCGCCGGTCGCCCGAGAGCGGCTCCAGATCCTGCTTGCGCACGAGCGTGTCGCGCTGGGGCCCCGCGATCTCGTCGCCATCCTGCGCGACGAATTGCTCGCCACCATCGCGCGCCACATCGAATTCGATCCGGAAAAGCTGTCGGTGAAGATGGAGCGCTCGGATTCGGTTTCGACGCTGGAGATCGATGTCGAGATTCCGTGCGACAAGTTTATCGCTCGGCCCCAGGCGTCCGCGGCCTGATTCTTTTCAGAGCCAGCCGCGGGGAATCCTCATCGCGAGGAGGCCGAGGGCCGACGCGGCGATCCAGGGATGAAGAGCGACGATGCCCTATGATCCCTGGATTGCTTTGCTTCGCTCGCAATGACGATGCGGTTGGACTCGTATCAGGCGCTCTTCGCGCGCCGCGACCCGTTGAGCTTGGCCGGTTTCGTGGGTTCGGCACCGGAATCAATTCCGGCGATGAACTCGCGAATGCGCGGGGCGATCTCGTTACGGAACCGGGAGCCGTTGAACACGCCGTAATGGCCCACCCCTTGGGCCAGGTGATAATGCTTTCTTGACTCGGGGATGTTGACGCACAATTCGTTGGCGGCGCAGGTCTGGCCGACGCCCGAGATGTCGTCCTTTTCCCCTTCCACGCTCAAAAGTCCGCCCTTGTGGATCGCCCTCAGGTCGACCGGCCGTCCATGGTGAGTCATCTCGCCTTTCGGCAAAGCGTGGCGCACGAACACGGTCTCGATCGTCTGCATATAATATTCGGCGGCGAGGTCCATCACCGCCAGATACTCGTCATAAAACTCGCGATGCTTCTCGGCCGAATCGCCGTCGCCCGAGACAAGATGCTGGAACATGTCGAGGTGAGCGGTGACGTGGCGGTCGATGTTCATCGCCATGAAGCCGCTGAGCTGAAGAAAGCCCGGATAGACCTCCCGTCCGACGCCGGGATAGGGGAACGGCGCCGTATGCAGGCAGTGGCGGCGGAACCACTCGACGCCGCGCTTCTCGGCCAGCTTGTTGACCTCGGTCGGGCTTCGGCGGGTGTCCACAGGGCCGCCCATGAGCGTCATGCTGGCGGGCGCGGCGCGGTCGCCGTCGGCCTCCATCAGCGCCGCGGCCGCGAGCAGCGGCACGGAGGGCTGGCAGACCCCGATCGTATGCACGCCCGGGCCGAGATGAACGAGCATCTCGCGCAGGTAGACGATATAGTCGTCGAGGTCGAAGGGTCCGAGCGCGAGCGGCACCATGCGCGCGTCGGTCCAGTCGGTGATGTAGACGTCGTAATGGGGCAGGAAAGCCTCGACCGTGCCACGAAGCAGCGTTGAATAATGCCCCGACATGGGGGCCACGATCAGAAGCTTCGGCTGACCCACGGCCCCGGTGAAATCAGGTCTGGCGAAACGGAGCAGATTGCAGAACGGCCGGCTCCAGACAATTTCCTCGAGGATCGGGTAGACGACGCCGTTGACGTCAAAGTCGTCGAGCCGAAAGGGCGGCTTCCCGTACCGGCGGGTCATGCGCTCGAACAGCTCCGTGCTGGCCGAGATGTTCTTGCCCAGGAGGGTCTTGGAGAGCGGGTTCCAGGGATTGCTGAAGATCAAATGCGTCGCGTCGGAGAAGGCGCGCGCCGGGGCC
Source organism: uncultured Alphaproteobacteria bacterium (assembly GCA_963833955.1). GTDB lineage: Bacteria > Pseudomonadota > Alphaproteobacteria > Rhizobiales > Beijerinckiaceae > Roseiarcus. The sequence continues at coordinate 38,391 of CAWHZY010000023.1, forward strand.
AGGGCGGCGTGAGCCATCTCATAGAATTGGTAGGGATAGGTGGGCGACATAGAGATTGACCTGTCTGGCGCAACCGAGCGGGCTGACATGTCAGCCTAGATTTTGCGACGCAACTTAGCAATTAAGCCTTAAGGATAAGGTCACAACCTTCCCTGGCTCGGCGACGGCTCAGGGCATGCGCTAAACGCCCACGGCAGAGCATATTTTCAGAGATTTTCGGCGAAAACGCACGATCGGCGTGCGGGGAACCGAGCCATCGCGCCCTCCTGCTACCGGGGGCGCGATGGTCGTCGCCGCAGCGAATCAGGCCCCGGCGGCGCTCTTCAACCGAACGCCGGCATCCGTCAAAACCGACGCCAGTTCGCCCGACTGGAACATCTCACGCACAATATCGCACCCGCCCACGAACTCGCCCTTGACGTACAGCTGGGGGACCGTCGGCCAATTGGCGTATTCCTTCACGCCCTGACGAATATCCGGGTCCTCGAGCACGTTCACGCCGACGACCGGCGCGCCGACATATTCCAGGATCTGGATCACCTGGCCGGAAAACCCGCATTGCGGAAACTCAGGCGTCCCCTTCATGAACAGGACGACTGGATTTTCCGAGATAAGCTTCTCGATACGTTCGCGAGCATTCGCCATGGCGCTGGTCCTCATTAGGAACGGAGAGTCAAGGTCTCCGCCTTTCGCCCGACTGATATAGCGCGGGGAAACGGTCCCTGCCAGCGGATCGCTCGCAAAAAGAGGCGCCCTCAGCCGCCGGTGGCGTTCATATGGCGGTGAACGGCGGGCGCGGCCGATCGGGCGATCACGAAGTCGTGGCCCTTCGGCTTACGCTTTATGCCTGCGCGGATCGCCTCCATGAGCGGCCCGTCGGAAGGGGAGCGGCGAAGCGGCTCACGCAAATCGACCGCGTCCTCCTGGCCAAGGCACATGTAGAGTGTGCCCGTGCAGGTGACTCGCACCCGATTGCAGCTTTCGCAGAAATTGTGCGTGAGCGGGGTAATGAACCCAAGCCGCCCACCTGTTTCCTGAACGTCGTCGTAGCGCGCCGGGCCGCCGGTGACATAGGTCGAAGGATTAAGGGTCAGCGATTCCCGGAGGCGGGCGCGCAATTCCGGCAAGGGCAGGA